>CAVQOT010000007.1:0-167021 GCA_963714495.1 uncultured Actinomycetota bacterium
GCGGAGGATAGGGGATTCGAACCCCTGAGGGCTATTAACCCAACCCGCTTTCCAAGCGAGCGCCATAGGCCACTAGGCGAATCCTCCGCAGAGGAGGCTACCTGGCTCGGTGGTGGGCTGCGAAATCTCCTCGACCACCCGGCATCGTTCGGGTTCCGCCGTCGGTTGGCGAAGCCGGGCGCCGCTCACCTACACTCGCTGCAACCCCCCGTGTGGCGACATCTTGCCGAACTCCCCCAGGGCCGGAAGGCAGCAAGGGTAAGCGAGCTCTGTCGGGTGCGCGGGGGGCCTTTTCGTCCCCTCCCGTGACCCCGGTGGCACGATGAGCGGATGCTGGTCATCGCTCATCTCAGCGACCTTCACCTCGGCGGCAAGGGCGACCCGCCCGCTCGGCTCCGCCGCGTGTTGGGGCACCTCGCAGCCCACGAGCCGCCCGTGGACGTCGTCTTGATCACCGGCGACATCGCCGACCACGGCACGGCCGAGGAGTACGCCGAAGCGGCCGGAATCGTGGCGGAGTGGCCGGGTCCGGCCCCGGTGCTGTGGTGCATCGGCAACCACGACGTCCGGGAGGGGTACGCCGCCATGCGCGGCCTCCCCACCGACCGACCGGCCAACCAGGCCCACGTCGTCGCCGGGGCGCTGTTCGTGATGGCCGACTCGATGGTGCCGGCGCCTCCGGGGGAGCGGATCGACCACGGCTGGCTGGCCGACGAGACGCTCGCCTGGCTCGATGCCGAGCTGGCCGGGCGCCCGCCGGGTCAGCGCGCCTTCGTGTGCCTGCATCACCCGCCCGTGGAGATCCAGATCGGCCTGATGGACCCGATCCGGCTGCGCAACACCGAGGCTCTCGCATCGATCCTGGATCGGCACGACGACGTGGTCGCGGTGCTCGTGGGCCACGCCCACTCGGCCTGTGCGACGGCGTACCACCAGATGCGCCGGCCGCTGCCGGTGCTGATCCCCGGCGGGATCGCCTCGACGGTCACCCTGGACGCCGAACCGCTGAAGCAGATCACCACCGACCTGCCGCCGACGTACGCCGTCCACTTCGTCAGCGATGTCCCGGAGGCCAGCCCCGACAGTCGGTCCCGGATCGTCACTCACTGGCGCAGCCTGCCCGCATCCTGAGCCGTGCGGACGTCGGCCTGACGCCGCCTACCGGCCGTCGGCCCGGGTCGTTAGGGTTCAGTGGTGGACTCACCCCTCGCGCTCTACCGCCGCTATCGGCCTGAGACGTTTGCCGAGGTGATCGGGCAGGACCACGTGACCGAGCCGCTGCGGGCGGCGCTGGCCAACAACCGGGTGAACCACGCCTACCTCTTCTCCGGGCCGCGCGGCTGCGGCAAGACCACCTCCGCCCGCATCCTCGCCCGGTCGCTCAACTGCGCGCAGGCGCCGGTGGCCGACCCCTGCGGCGAGTGCGACTCGTGCCGAGAGCTGGCGCGCGGCGGACCCGGGTCGATCGACGTGATCGAGATCGACGCCGCGTCGCACAACGGTGTCGACGACGCCCGCGACCTGCGGGAGAAGGCATTCTTCGCGCCGGTGCGCGACCGCTACAAGGTCTACATCATCGACGAGGCCCACATGGTCACGACGCAGGCGTTCAACGCCCTGCTGAAGCTGGTCGAGGAGCCGCCGCCCCACCTGCGGTTCATCTTCGCCACGACCGAACCGGACAAGGTGATCCCGACCATCCGGTCGCGTACGCATCACTATCCGTTCCGGCTGATCCCGCCGCGGCTGCTGTCGGCGTACCTCTCCGACCTCTGCGGACGCGAGAACGTCGCCATCGAGCCGGCAGCCGTCCCCCTCGTCGTGCGGGCCGGCGCGGGGTCCGCGCGCGACACCCTGTCGGTGCTCGACCAGCTCCTCGGCGGCGCCGGCCCCGAGGGCGTGACGCACCAGCTGGCCACGGGGCTGCTGGGGTTCACGCCCGACACGCTGCTCGACGAGGTCGTCGACGCGTTCGCCGCCGACGACGGGCAGGCCGTCTTCGGGGTGGTCGACAAGGTGATCGAGACCGGGCAGGACCCGCGCCGGTTCACCGAGGACCTGCTGGGCCGGCTCCGCGACCTGGTGATCGTGGCGGCCGTGCCCGACGCGCCCGCGACCGGGCTGATCGACGTCTCGGAGGACCAGGCGGAGCGGCTCGTCGCGCAGGCGGCGCGGTTCGGCCGGTCCGAGCTGTCGCGGGCTGCGGACCTGGCCGCGACCGGTCTCACCGAGATGCGAGGCGCGACCGCGCCGCGGATGCTCCTCGAGCTGATCTGCGCGCGGGTGCTGCTGCCGGGCGCCGACCACTCCGCCGAGGGGGTCATGGCCCGGCTCGACCGGATCGAGAAGCGGATGGCGATCTCCGGCTCGGCTCCTGGGGCTCCTCGGGCGGCTCCACCGGCGGCGACCCCTGCTGCGACTCCGGTGGTCGAGACAAGCGAGCCGACCCTCGCTCCGGACCCGGCCCCGTCGCCGGCCGCGGCCCCGGCACCCGTCCCGATGGAGCCGGATCCGAGTGTCGGCCGGCAGGCGCAGCCCGAGCCTGCGCTGGCAGGGCTCGCACCCGAGCCTCCCGCACCCGAGCTCGCCGCCCAGCCGGTCGCCGCGCCTGCCGCCGAGCCGCCCGCGGGCGGACCGTCGGGAGGCCTCACCCTGGTCGAGGTACGCCGGCTCTGGCCCGACATCGTCGAGGCCACCAAGGGGCGGCGCAGGCTCACCTGGATCCACCTGACGCAGCACGCCCAGGTCGTGGCCGTGGATGGCACCACGCTGACGCTGGGCTTCGCCAACGCCGGGGCCCGCGAGTCGTTCCTCAAGGGCGGCAGCGGCGACATCGTCCGCCAGGCCGCGATCGACGTCGTCGGCGCCGACTGGGCGATCGAGGCGATCGTGGACCCAGGCGCCCAGGCGCCCGGGGAGCCCCCACCCGCTGACCCGTCGCCAGTTCCGGCCGACCCGTCGCCAGTTCCGGCTGACCCGTCGCCAGTTCCCTCTGACCCGGGCGCCGTGGACGCTGCTCGTCAGGCGATCCGTGAGACGCGCCCCGCCGGTCAGAGCGCACCGGCCCCCGAGAGGTCAGTCGAAGCCGATGCCGACGCACATCCCGACGATCTCGAGGTGACCAGCGTCGACGGCGCTGAGCTCCTGCAGCGCACGCTCGGCGCCGAGATCATCGAGGAGATCCCTCACCAGTAACCACGCGGCGAGCCTCGGCGCGCCCGCTGCCCGATCCGGCCCCCACGAGACAAGGTGATCCCATGAGCGAGAACCCCTTCGACGCCCTTGGCGGCGGCTTCGACATGAACTCCCTGCTGGAGCAGGCCCAGCAGATGCAGGAGCAGTTCACCCAGGCCCAGGCCCAGCTGGCAGAGCAGACGGTCGAAGGCTCGGTGGCCGGCGGGGCCGTCACCGTGACCGTCAATGGAGTCGGTGAGATGGTCGGCGCGACCATCCGTCCCGGCACCGTCGACGGCGACAGCGCGGAGGACCTCGCCGACCTGGCTGACCTGCTCGTCGCGGCGTTCCGTGACGGCAAGGCCCAGGCCAACGCCCTGGCGAGCAGCACCCTCGGCCCGCTCGCCGGCGGCGGCGGCCTGCCTGGGCTGGGCTGAGGAGCTCCGTTGTACGAAGGTGTCGTCCAGGACCTCATCGACGAGCTCGGCCGCCTGCCCGGGGTCGGTCCGAAGGGGGCGCAGCGGATCGCGTTCCACCTGCTGCAGGCCGACCCGGTCGACGTACGCCGGCTCGCCGACGTGCTGGTCGAGGTGAAGGCGAAGGTGAAGTTCTGCACCACCTGCTTCAACGTGTCCGAGGACGACCAGTGCCGGATCTGCCGTGACCCGCGTCGGGATCAGTCGCTGCTGTGCGTGGTGGAGGAGTACAAGGACGTCGTGGCGATCGAGCGCACCCGCGAATTCCGCGGGCGTTACCACGTGTTGGGCGGCGCGATCTCGCCCATCGACGGGATCGGCCCCGAGCAGTTGCGGATCCGCGAGTTGATGGTTCGCCTCGCCGACGGCGCGCTGACCGAGGTCATCCTGGCCACCGATCCCAACCTGGAGGGCGAGGCCACGGCGACCTATCTCACGCGCATGCTGAGGCCGATGGACTTGCGCGTGACGCGCCTGGCGAGTGGACTGCCAGTCGGGGGAGACCTCGAGTACGCCGACGAGGTCACCCTCGGACGAGCATTCGCTGGAAGGAGATCGGCCGATGACTGATCAAGACGGGGGACCGGAGACCGGTCGACTGGAGTCCGTGGAGGACCTCAGTGGGCGGGTCGACAGCGACTTCGAGGACTTCGCCCAACAGATCGCCGACCAGGTGGAGAGCTTCCTGATCGCACTGCGGGCGATCTCACGCGACGAGGAGGCCGGCGCCGCGATCCCGCTCTTGCTGCTGGAGGTGAGCCAGCTGCTGTTGGCCGGCGCTCGGCTCGGCGCCCAGCAGGACTTCGAGCCGCCGACGGAGTACCAACCCGACGTCGGACCCGAGTCGGACCTTGACCAGATGCGGCTGAGGTTCGCCGACATGTTCGACGCCGTCGACACCTATAGCTTCGTGTTCGACCCCTACGCCCCCGAGCAGGTCGACAGCCAGCTCTCCGACGACCTGACGAGCATCGCGTCCGATCTCGAGAACGGCTTGCGGCACTACCGCTCCGGCGATGTCGCCGAGGCGCTGTGGTGGTGGCAGTTCTCCTACGTCTCGTCGTGGGGCAACCTCGCCGGCGCGATGCTGAACGCCTTCCTGTCCGTGGTCGCGCACGACCGTCTCGACGCCGACTTCACCCTGGACGACGGCGACCTCGCCGTCGCCAATGAGATATTGGAAGGCGGGTCGGGCAGCCCCGGATAGACTCGGGACGGCCGCAGCGCAGCGTGGCGCGCCCGGAATTGGGGCAGGCGGCCGCATCCGATCGACCTCGAGGATCAACCGTGGGCATTGTCGTGCAGAAGTACGGCGGCTCCTCCGTGGCCGACGCCGAGAGCGTCAAGCGAGTGGCCCGCCGGATCACCGACGTCAAGCGGGCCGGCCACGACGTGGTGGTGGCCGTCTCGGCGATGGGCGACGACACTGACAAGCTCCTCGATCTGGCCCGCGAGGTCAGCCCGCTGCCGCCCCCGCGTGAGCTCGACATGCTGATGACCGCAGGCGAGCGGATCTCGATGGCGCTGCTGGCGATGGCGATCTCCGATCTCGGGTTCACGGCGCGCTCGTTCACCGGCTCGCAGGCGGGCGTCATCACCGATGCCGTCCACGGCAAGGCCAAGATCATCGACATCACGCCCGGGCGGATCTCCTCGGCCATCGCCGACGGTCACATCGTGATCGTGGCGGGCTTCCAAGGGGTCAGCCAGCAGACCAAGGAGATCACCACGCTGGGTCGCGGTGGCACCGACACGACCGCGGTCGCGCTGGCCGCGGCGCTCGGTGCTGAGGTGTGCGAGATCTACACCGACGTCGACGGGGTGTTCACCGCCGACCCGCGCGTTGTACCCCTTGCTCGCAAGCTGGACCGGATCTCCCACGAGGAGATGCTGGAGATGGCCGCGTGCGGCTCCAAGGTCCTCCACCTGCGGTGCGTCGAGTACGCCCGCCGCTACGACGTCCCGGTCCATGTCCGCTCCTCCTTCTCGCAGAAGGAGGGGACCTGGATCGTCCCCAACAGCCCGTCCAAGGGAGAAGTCATGGAACAGGCCATCATCGCCGGCGTAGCTCACGACCGAAGCGAGGCCAAGATCACCGTCGTCGGGGTCCCGGACAAGGTGGGTGAGGCGGCCCGGATCTTCGAGGCGCTCGCGTCCGTCGAGGTCAACCTGGACATGGTCGTGCAGAACGTGTCGGCCGCCGCCACCGGTCTGACCGACATCTCGTTCACGCTCCCGCGTGACGACGGCCAGACCGCGATGAGCGCGCTCGCCCGCATCCAGGACGAGGTCGGCTACGACAAGCTCCTGTACGACGACCAGATCGGCAAGGTGTCGTTGATCGGCGCCGGGATGCGCTCGCACCCGGGCATCACCGCCAAGTTCTTCTCCGCGCTGGCCGCGGCGGGCGTCAACATCGAGATGATCTCGACCTCCGAGATCCGGATCTCGGTGATCGTCGACGAGGCGCAGGTGGACGGCGCCGTCCTGGCCGCTCACACGGCCTTCGACCTCGACGCCGACGAGGTCGAGGCAGTCGTCTACGGCGGGAGCGGCCGATGACCGCGGGCGTGCGCCTGGGAGTGGTCGGCGCCACCGGCCAGGTGGGCGTGGCGATGCGGCAGATCCTCTTGGAGCGGGGGTTCCCGGCCCACGAGGTGCGCTTCTTCGCCTCGGCCCGCTCGGCGGGCATGGTGCTGCCGTTCGGTGACCGCGAGATCCTCGTCGAGGACGCCGCCACGGCCGACCCGAGCGGACTCGACATCGCGGTCTTCTCGGCCGGTGCCACCACCTCGCGCGCCCTGGCCCCGGTCTTCGCCGCCGCCGGCGTCACCGTCGTGGACAATTCCTCGGCCTGGCGGATGGACCCCGACGTGCCCCTGGTGGTCTCCGAGGTCAACCCGGAGGCGATCGGGGAGGCCCGCAAGGGCATCATCGCCAACCCCAACTGCACGACGATGGCCGCCATGCCGGTGCTCAAGCCGCTCCACGACGAGGCCGGGCTGGTGCGGCTGATCGCGTCGACCTATCAGGCGGTGTCCGGCTCGGGAGTCGCCGGCGTCGAAGAGCTGGCCTCGCAGGTCGAAGCTGCCGGCGACAAGGGGCGCGAGCTGGCCTACGACGGCGCGGCGGTGGCCTTCCCCGAGCCGGTGAAGTACGCCCGCACGATCGCCTACAACGTGCTGCCGCTCGCCGGCTCCATCGTCGACGATGGTCTCGGCGAGACCGATGAGGAGCAGAAGCTCCGCAACGAGTCGCGCAAGATCCTCGGGATCCCCGACCTCCGGGTGTCCGGGTTGTGCGTGCGGGTGCCCGTCTTCACCGGACACTCACTGGCGATCAACGCGGAGTTCGCCCGGCCGCTCCTCGCGGCTCGGGCGAGGGAGCTGCTCGCGGGTGCGCCCGGCGTCGAGCTGAGCGAGATCCCGAACCCGCTCCAGGCAGCCGGCAAGGACCCGTCGTACGTCGGCCGGATCCGGCAGGACGCCGGCGTCGACGACGACCGCGGACTGGCGCTGTTCCTCAGCAACGACAACCTGCGCAAGGGAGCCGCGCTCAACACCGTGCAGATCGCGGAGTTGGTCGCTGCCCGTCTTTGACCTGGCTGGAAACCGGAGCGACCCGGCAGAAGTCTCCACAGTTGGAGGACCCTGCCGGGTCGGCATCGAGTCGGGCTGACAGGATTTGAACCTGCGGCCTCTTCGTCCCGAACGAAGCGCGCTACCAAGCTGCGCCACAGCCCGCCTGCGGTGACCGGGGCCCCCGCAACCTGGGCGAGCATACCGGAGCGTCGGGAGTGCCCTGAAATCGGTTATCCGGACCGGAGGCATCAGGTCGGAGATCCCGCGCCGCGGGCGCCGTTTCGTGGAGCCGCGGGCGCCGTTTCGTGGAGCCGCGGGCGCCGTTTCGTGGAGCCGCGGGCGCCGTTTCGTGGAGCCGCGGGCGCCGTTTCGTCAGCGGGGGGTGAGGGTGAGCAGGGTGGCCTCGGGGCGGCAGGCGACCCGGACCCGGGCGTACGGCGACGTGCCGAGGCCCGCGGAGACGTGGAGCCACGCCGAGCCGGGGTCGCCGGCTGAGGAGTCGGCGGGGTGCCGGTGCAAGCCCTTGGCACGGGCGTTGTCGAGGTCACTGTTGGTCGTGAGGGCGCCCACGAACGGCAGGCACACCTGGCCGCCGTGGGTGTGGCCGGCGATGATCGCGTCGTACCCGTCGGTGGCGAACCGGTCCAGCACCCGGAGGTACGGCGCGTGGGTCACCGCCAGCCGCAGGTCGGCCGTGGGGTCGGCGGCGCCCGCGACCAGGTCGAGCCGGTCGTAACCCAGGTGCGGGTCGTCGACGCCCGCGAACGCGATCCGCAGCCCCTCGACCACCAGGTCGCCCCGCTCGTTGGTGAGCTCGAGCCAGCCACGCTTGGTGAGCCCCTGTTGGAGATCCGGCCAGGGCAACGCCGGCGCGTCGGTCGCACGCCTCCCGTCGTCGGGGAGGAGATAGCGGAGCGGGTTCTTCAGCACCGGCGCGAAGTAGTCGTTGGAGCCGAAGACGAAGACCCCCGGTCGCTCCAACAGCTCGTCGTAGGCGCGGAGCACCGGGTCCACCGCGTCCGGGTGCGCCAGGAAGTCGCCCGTCGTGATCACCAGGTCCGGCTCCAGCGCCGCCAGCCCCCGCACCCACTCCTGCTTGCGCCGCTGCCCCGGCGTCAGGTGGAGGTCGCTCAAGTGCAGGACGCGCAGCGGGTCGGCACCTGCCGGCAGCAGTGGCACGGTGACGCGGCGCAGGGTGTACTGCCGCGCCTCCCAGGCGGCGTACGCCGTCAGCGCGGCGCCCGCGGTCGCCCCCGCGCCCAGCGAGCGTGCCGCAATCCGGAGGAGTCCCACGCGGCAAGGCTGCCACAATGGCCCGCATGAGTGCCCTGAAGGACCGCCTACGCACCGACCTCACTGCCGCAATCAAGGCGCGCGACGAGGTCCGGTCGTCCACGCTCCGGATGATCCTGACCGCCATCACCAACGCCGAAGTGGCCGGCAAGGAGGCACGCGAGCTGTCCGACGACGACATCATCGGGGTGCTCTCGACCGAGGCGAAGAAGCGGCGCGAGGCCGCGACCGCCTTCGCCGACGCCGGCCGCGCGTCGATGGCCGAGAAGGAGCAGGCGGAGTCCGCCGTGATCGCGGACTACCTGCCTGCCCAGCTGTCCGAGGCCGAGATCTCCGGCCTGGTCACCTCGGCCATTGCTCAGGTCGGCGCGGCTGAGGAGGGGATGCGCGCGATGGGCAAGGTGATGGGCGTGGTCACCCCGCAGACCAAGGGCCGCGCCGATGGCGCCACTGTCGCGGCGGAGGTACGCCGCCAGCTGGGCTGAGCTTCAGGTCAGAGGCGTTGCTGGTCAGCCCCGGCCGCCGCCGCGTCCCCCGCCGTTGCCGCCCCCGTTGCCGCCGCCGTCGTTCTTCTTGGGGGGGCTCTTCTTGGGCGGTGCGGGGGCGTTGGACGACGGAACGAGCAGCACCATGCCGCCCTGCAGGACCGAGCTCCCGGGGGAGGGGTAGGCGATCCGCACCGACTCGGACGCGGAGAAGCTCTCGGTCACGTGGATGTCGATGGCGGCCTTGAGACCGGCCGAGTGCAGAGCCGAGATGGCGGCAGAGACGCTCAGCCCGGTCACCGACGGCACCGTGGTCATGGCGTGCGGTTTGACGCCGGACAGGTCGGGCGTCTTGAAGTCGACGTAGTCGAGATCGTCGTCGACGACCTTCATCATGTTGCCCCACTGCGGCGCCGCCCAGCCGGAGCCGGTGGCCTCACTGACGTAGAGCCCGCCGACGGTCTTGTACTGCAAGGTGGCCGGCTGCCCCTTCGCGTTGATGCCGGCCACCATGGAGGCGGCGGCGGCCTGGGGGGTGAAGCCCACGAACCACACGGCCTTCTGGTCCTGCGTGGTGCCCGTCTTGCCGGCCGCCGGCACACTCAGCCGCTGGGCCGAGGCGAAGCCGCCGTCGATGACGCCCTCCATGACCGTGGCGACGGCGTCGGCGACGCCGGCATCCAGGATCTGCTTGCAGTCCGAGGAGTACTCCTTGACGATGTTGCCGTCGCTGTCTTCGATCAGCGACACCGGTCGGCTATCGCAGTGCTTGCCGCGCGCTGCGAAGGTGGCGTAGGCCTCGGCCATCTCCAAGGGGCTGGCGTCGGTCACGCCGAGAGTGAAGCTGGGTGCCATCTCAGGGTTCGGGTTGTCCTTCGTCGGCCGGGGGTGGGTCAGGTTGACGCCCAGCTTGCGGGCGAGCTTGAAGGGTGCGCAGAGCCCGACCGCCGCCTCGAGCTGGACGAAGAACGTGTTCACCGACAGCCGAGTGCCGGTGTAGAGGTCCATCGCGCCGCTGCTGGTGGAGTTCCCCACCGGGTAGGGACCGTAGTCGGTCGGTTTGTTGCGGCAGTTCTTGAACTCCGACTTGTCTGTCGAGATCTTCGAGGGCGCCTCAATGGTGTAGTTCAGGGGCACGCCCTCGGAGAGCGCGGTGGCCAGCGTGAACGCCTTGAACGTCGACCCCGGCTGGAAGCCGGCGGAGCCGCCGTACTCCTTCGGGATGGCGAAGTTGACGAAGGTCTCGCCCTTCTTGACGTTGAAGCCCATCGGCCGCGACTGGGCCAGCGCCATCACCTCGCCGGTGCCGGGTCGCACCAGCGCGAGGCCGCCGACGGCCTGGTCGGTGGGATTGACAGTGTTGTTCACCGAACGCTGCGCGGCCGCTTCGTACTTCGGGACCATGGTCGTGTGGATGGTGAGGCCGCCGGTCTTCAGCAGCTGCTTACGCTCCTTGACCGTCTTGCCGAGGTCCTTGTCCTGGTAGAGGTAGGCGAGGACGTAGTCACAGAAGAACTGCGCGCTGGAGTCCAGGCAGCCGTTGTTCTGCGCCTCGAGCTTGAGGCCGAGCTTCATCCCCTTGACCCGGTCTGCTTCGGACTGCGTGATCACCCGCAGGTCGGCCATCCGCTGCAGCACGGTGTTGCGGCGCTCCAGGGCCTTGTCGGGGTAGACCGTCGGGTCGTAGCCCGATGGACTGCGGACCAGGCCGGCCAGGAGGGCCGACTGGCGCAGGCTCAGCCGGCGAGCGTCCTTGCTGAAGAAGTGCCGAGCGGCGGCCTGGATGCCATAGGCGCCGTCGCCGAAGAACGCGATGTTGAGGTAGCGCTCGAGGATCCAGTCCTTGGAGTGCTGCTCCTCGATCGCGATGGCGTAGCGCAGCTCGCGGAGCTTGCGGGCGTAGGTGTCGTCGGTGGCAGCGGCGCGCTCTTCCTCGTCCTTGGCCTGCTGCACCAGGGTCAACTTGACCATCTGCTGGGTGATCGAAGAGCCACCCTGCACCTGTGCGCCGGTCGCCTTGTTCTTGACCAGCGCGCGCATCGTGCCCTTGAGGTCGATCGCGCCGTGTTGGTAGAAGCGGTAGTCCTCGATGGCGACAATCGCCTCGACCATCTTGCGCGAGACCTTGGAGACGGGGACGTTGACGCGGTTCTGGTCGAAGATCACCGCGAGGTCGTTGCCTTCGGCGTCGAGAATCTTGGTCCGCTGGGCCAGTGGCTCGGTCTCCAGGGCCTGCGGCAGCTTGGCCATGGTCTTGGCGACGTTCTGCGCGCCGATGCCCAAGGCGCCCGCGAAGGGGATCGCCAATCCCGCCGCGATCACACCCATGATCACGGCGACAACGCCCATCACGCCCAGGTGCGAGAGCACGCGGGCCGGGGGCAGGCGTTCCTCGGGCGGTCGAGTCATGCGCCCCAGAGTACGGGAGGGGACTAGTCACCACCCATTTCGCGGGCCATGTGGGGGTAGTCCCATTGGACTATGTCAATTGACATCATCGGGCCTGGTGTCCAGTCCACTATTTTCTTAACTTAGTCCCCTGAGATCAAGGAGTGGCCGCCATCGGGGCGGTCGCCCTCCCAGACAGATGTGGGGACATCAACATGTGGGTTGAAGACTGGGCTTCGGCGGCCAAGTGCCGCGAGCAGAAGCCGGATGCGCTCTTCGTGCGGGGCGCCGAGCAGAACCAGGCCAAGATGGTCTGCCGGGGTTGCCCGGTCCGCACCGAGTGCCTGGCCGAGGCACTGGACAACCAGATCGAGTGGGGAGTCTGGGGTGGCATGACCGAGCGCGAGCGCCGTGCCCTGTTGCGCCGTCGTCCGACCGCGTCGTGGCGCACGGTGCTGGAGTCGGCGAAGAACGAGCACGGCAAGATCCCAACAGTTCTCTGACCATCGACGTCTCCCATCTGCCTGCTGGCCGGTGATGCTGAGTCGGAGCCAGGGACAGGACGCCCGTCGCTCCAGCTCAGCCGCCGGCCAGTAGTGCGCCCACGGCGCGCAGGCCGTCAAGGTCGTGCACGTCGGTGGAGAGGGCTGCGACGACCACGGTGGGCACATCGGGATGAGCGGCGGTGAACCGCTCCCGCTCCCGGACCTCGCGCTCGGAGAGACGCATCCGGTCGGCGTGCAGGCGCAACAGGCCGGACGTCAGCTGGCCCTGTCGGCGCCGGTCGAGACGGGTCGCAGCCGCGAGAGCCTCATCTGCTCCCAGCTCCTCAGGCGACGTCGTCGTGGCACGGTTCACCACGAGCCCCGCAAGGGGCATCTGGTCCTCGCGCAGTCGCTCGACGAAGTACGCCGCCTCGCGCAGCGCATCCGGCTCCGGAGCGGCCACCACCAGGAACGCCGTCCCACCGGTCTGCAGCAGCTGGTAGGTGCGCTCGGCCCGCTGCCGGAAGCCACCGAACAGGGTGTCGAACGCCGCCACGAACGTCTGCACGTCCTTCAGCAGCTGACCCCCGAGCACCTTGCTCAAGGTGCTGGTGAACAGGCTCAGGCCCAGGGTCATCAGTCGAGCCGGTCCCCGAGCCGGGGCCAGCAGCAAGCGGATGAAGCGACCGTCCAGGAAGCTCGACAGTCGCTCCGGTGCGTCCAGGAAGTCCAACGCCGACCGCGATGGCGGCGTGTCCACCACGATCAGGTCGTAGGTGCCGTCCCGCTCGGCGTCCCGCGAGAGCTGGCCCAGCTTCTCCATCGCCATGTACTCCTGGGTGCCGGCGAACGAGCTCGACAGCGCGATGTAGAAGGGGTTCTCGAGGATCTGCTGCGCCTTCTCCGGCGAGGCCTGGCTCTCGACCACCTCATCGAACGTGCGCTTCATATCGAGCATCATCGCGTCCATCCGCGGGGTCTTCGAGGGCCGCTTGCGGGTGCCCTTGGGCCAGGTCAGCCCCGGCACCGCCCGGGGTGTGTTGTCGAGCCGCTCCATGCCCATCGACTGCGCGAGCCGCCGGGCCGGGTCGATGGTGAGCACGACGACCTGGCGGCCGCGCTCGGCAGCGCGTAGTGCCAGCGCCGCCGAGGTGGTGGTCTTGCCGACCCCTCCCGAACCACAGCACACGATGATGCGGGTGGCCGGATCGTCCAGCAGCTCATCGATGTCCAGCGCCGGCGCCTGCCGGGTCGAGGACGCCAGAGGTCCGACCCGCAGCCGGCCGCGATCCGCGCGGGCGTTCATGCCATCCCCTGCTCGCGCAGAGCGGCGGCGAGCTCGTAGAGACCGCCGAGGTCGACGCCCGCAGCAAGCCGCGGCAGCTCGTACGTCGGCAGCTCCAGGGCGGCGACCTGCCCCCGCTGTTCGTCCTCCAGCGCGCGGCGCGCAGCGTGGTCGTGGGCCTCGGCGAGCAGGTCCTCGACCAGGGAGCCGGATTCCTCGATCCCCGCCTGCTTGAGGTCCGCTGCGACCTGCCCGGTATCGAGGCTGCCGGAGAGGGCCTGCTCGCGATCCGGCTCGTCGAGCTCGTCGGGGCGCACCTGGTTGATGACGATTCCGCCCACCGGCAGGTCGTGGCCACGAAGCTCCTCGATCGCGTCCGCCGTCTCCTGCACCGGCATCTCCTCCAGCAGCGTGACCAGGTGGACCACGGTCTGGGGGGACTGCAGCAGGGTCATCACGGTGTCGGCCTGGTTCTTGATCGGGCCCACCCGGGCCAAACCCGCGACCTCGCGGTTGACCCCGAGGAACGCAGCGATGCGGCCGGTCGGCGGGGAGTCGAGCACCACCGCGTCGTACTGGGTGGCACCGCGGTTGCGGCTGTTGCGATTCACGGCCTCGTAGACCTTGCCGGTGAGCAGGACGTCGCGAACTCCCGGCGCGATCGTGGTCGCGAACTCGACCACGCCGAAGCGATCGAGCGCCCGGCCGGCGCGGCCGAGCTTGTAGTACATCGACAGGTAGTCCATCAGCGCCGACTCGGAGTCGATGTGCAGTGCGTGCACGGCGCCCGCTCGACCGTCCGGCCCGGCCAGCCCGGTGGCGATCCGGCGCTCGGCGTAGGGCAGCGGGTCGACGTCGAACATCCGGGCAATGCCCTGGCGCCCCTCGACCTCGCAGAGCAGCACTCGTCGACCGTGCGACGCCAGGGCCAGGGCCAGGGCGGCGGCCACCGTCGACTTGCCGGTGCCGCCCTTGCCGGTGACGACGTGGAGCCGGACTCCGGCCCAGTCGGCAGCGGTGTCGGTCGCGCTGGTTGCCACGGGCCCAGCCTAGGAGACGGGCCCACGAGGTCGTCCGCGTGGCCGCTGTCCGTGCGGTCGCGGCTCAGTGGTCTAGTGAGAAGGCAGCGTCGCGGTAAAGAACGACGGCTTTCCCGACCTGCGGTGTGGGTGTCGGGATACAAACTCTCCATCGAGTCCGCACGAGGTCTCGACCGGGTCTGTCACGAGACCCCTCGGACGCCGTTGCGGTCACCCCACGCCGCAGCGGCGTCCGCATCGTGACCACCGGGATCTCGCTCGACACCCCCCGTCCGCGTGGCGGCGTACAGCGCCAGCAGGCCCCAGCAGGCCGAGCTTGCGAACACCGCGGCGAACGAGCCGTTCGCGGCGAAGAGGACCCCGCTCACCGCCAGGGCGAGAGCACCGCCGAGCGAGTCGGCCACCGAGAGCGCCGAGGAGTTGAAGCCGCGGTTGCGGTCGGTGGATGCAGCCAGGGTGGCCACGCTCGTGCGCGGGTAGCCGGTGCCCATCCCGGCGGCGGCGACGCCGTACGACGCCACCAGCGCGGCCGCCGGAGCGTGAACGAGGACGACGCAGAACGCGCCGGCGACGCCGAGTGCGAGAAGGCCGGCACCGGCGACCATCGCCGTCTGGTCGCTCAGGCGGTCGCGAAGCCCGGCCTGGGCCTGGCTCGCAGCGGCCCAGGTCAGCCCGGCGGCCGCCAGCGCCGCTCCGGCAGCGCCCGGCGACCAGCCCCATCGCTCCTGGAGCACGAAGGGGAGGTAGGCCTCGGAGGTGAAGAACCCGGCGCTCAGGGCGCCGCGGGCCAACGTGACGCTGGGCAGCCCCCGTCCGGCCAGCAACGTGTGGCGCGGGACCAGGGGGCGCACCGCCACCAGGACGACCGCGGCCGCCAGCGCCGAGCCCGCCCAGCTCCGGTCGCCGATGACATCGAGCGACAGAACAGTGATCGCCGCCACCCCGGCCCAGGCGAGCCGCCGGGCGCCGGATGCACGTGTTCCGCCCCCGGGTCCAGCCCGGGTGGGAGGCGGGAGCGACCGGACGGCTGGCAACACCAGCGCGGTCGCGGCGGCCACCAGCGCCAGCACCCCGAGGAACACCCACCGCCAGCCGAAGGCCTCCGCCACCCAGGCCGCTGCCAACGGTCCGACCAGGGACGGCAGCACCCAGGCCGCTGCGAAGCTGGCGAAGACCGCCGGCTGCAGGGTGGCGGGGAAGACCAGGCCGGTCACGACGTACAGCCCGACCGTGAGCCCTCCGCCGCCCAGACCTTGGAGCAGTCGACCGGCCACCAGCACCGGCATGCTGGAAGCGAGTCCGCAGACGAGCAGCCCCGCCGCGAACACGGCCACCGACGCGAGCACCGGCATGGCAGGCCCGCGCCGGTCGCTCCACCAGCCGGTGAGGACCATGCCGACGACGCCGCTGGCCAGCGGCGCGGCGAAGCTCAGGGCGTACAGCCGCACCCCGTCCAGCTCCCGGGCGATGCCGGGCATCACCGTGGTCACCGCGAGCGCCTCGAAGGCCGAGAAGAACACCAGGGCGAACATGCCCACCGTCGTCACGGCGTAGGGACGCCTGAGGATGCCTCGGCCTGCGCGCTCACGCGGTCCGCGCGGCTCGGATGACGCGCTGGGGGACTCGCTGGTGCTCACCTGCGAATGCTAGGAGTTCACGACCGGTGTCGCGCGGTTGATCCCTGCGCCGTAGCCCTGGCGCACCCTTGACCGGTCAGACCAGCGACGCTACGTTCGCAATCCCACAGGGGGTGTCGCATGACCAACCAATCTGATAGCCAAACTGGGCCTGCCCAGCTGTCACGCCGACAGGTGCTCCGCTACAGCGGTCTCGCCGCGGCCGGAGTCGCCGGGCTGAGCGCGCTCACGGCGTGCGGAGGCAGCGACACGGGACCGGCAACCACGGGTGGCGGCGCCCAGAAGAGCGGCGGCGTGCTCACCCACGGAGCGACGGGCGGCGGCACCAAGGACACCCTCGACCCGCACATCCCGACCAACAACGCCGACATCGCGCGCGTCAACAACCTCTACGAGCCGTTGCTGTTCTTCAACAAGGACTACGAGCTCGCTCCGGCCCTGGCCGAGTCGATCGAGCCGTCCGCGGACGCCAAGACCTGGAAGGTGACCCTGCGCCAGGGCGTCACGTTCCACAACGGGAAGCCGGTCACCCCTGACGACGTGCTGGCCACCCTCCGCCGGGTCGCGGACCCGGAGGCGCCGCTCAACGCCGGCGCCAAGCTGAGCCAGGTCATCGACTTCGACGCCACGAAGGCCGACGGGGCCGACGGCGTGATCATCGCCCTCAAGGAGCCGCTGGCGATCCTCGACTACTTCATGGCGGAATACACCTTCGGCATCGTCCCGGCCGACTTCGACCTCAAGAACCCCGTCGGGACGGGAGCGTTCTCCTACGAGTCGTTCACACCCGGCAAGACCAGCACCTTCAACAAGTACGCCGACTACTGGGGCGACCCCGCGTTCATCGACACCCTCCAGATCCAGGACTTCTCCGAAGACCAGGCCAAGGTCAACGCGCTGCTGGCCGGCCAGGTGCAGACCGTCGACAACCTTCCCTACAACCTCATCGACTCGGTGAAGAGCCAAGGTGGCAACGCGCTGATCGCGGACACCGGTGCGTGGGTTCCGTTCACGATGCGGGTCGACGCCAAGCCGTTCTCCGACAACCGGGTGCGCCAGGCGCTCCGGCTCATCTGCGACCGCCAGCAGATGATCGACCAGGCGCTCAGCGGCTACGGCTCGCTCGGCAACGACCTCTACGCGCCGTTCGACCCGGCGTACGCCAAGGATCTCCCCCAGCGCGAGCAGGACATCGAGCAGGCGAAGTCGCTGCTCAAGTCGGCGGGCCAGGAAGGCCTCCAGATCGAGCTCTTCACCGGCGACGACATCGGCTCGGTGGCGCCGGCGACGGCGTCCCTGTTCGTCCAGCAGGCCAAGCTGGCCGGCGTCGAGGTGCGGGTCACCAAGAAGAGCCCGTTCTACGGCGACGACTACCTGTCCTACCCCTTCGCCCAGGACTTCTGGAACACCCGCCTCTACATCCCCCAGGCCGCGGCCTGTGCGATGCCGAGCGCGCCGTACAACGAGACGCACTGGGACAACGCCAAGTTCACGGACCTGGTCAACGCCGCCTCGCGCGAGGTCGACGAGACCAAGCGCAACGCCCTGCTCCAGGACGCGCAGCAGATCGAGTACGACGAGGGTGGCTACATCATCTGGGGCTTCCGCCAGCAGGTCGACGGCTACGGCAGCGCCGTCCAGGGGATCGAGCCGAGCAAGTACCTCCCGCTCGGCAACTACAAGTTCCAGTACGCCTCGGTCTGATCGATGACCCGGACGGCGCCGCCCGAGCCGCTCCAGGACGTCGTACCGCCACGCGGCCGATCCGGGTCGGCGTCCTGGGCGCTGTGGCTGGCGCGTCGGCTCGGCCTCGCCGCGCTCACCCTGTGGCTGGTCTCGATCCTGGTCTTCCTCGCCACGTCCGCGCTCGGCGACCCGGTGCGGGCGATCCTCGGCAAGGACTACGGGGCCAGCCCCGGGCGCGTCAAGACCCTGAGCGCCCAGCTCAACCTCGACGAACCGCTCACCACGCGCTACTTCAGCTGGCTCGGAGGCATCCTCACCGGTGACCCCGGCACGTCGCTGGCCGCCCAGCAGCCGGTGGGCGAGCTCATCGGCACCAACGTGGTCAACACGCTGGTGCTGGTGCTGCTGTCCGCGGTCGTGATGATCCCGGTTGCCTTCGGCATCGCCATGGTCTCGGCCAACTATCGCCGTCGTCGCCCCGACTCGATCATCCAGACGCTGCTGCTCACCTTGGCAGGCCTGCCGGAGTTCGTGATCGGGATCCTGCTGGTGGCGCTGCTCTCCACGACCGTGTTTCACGTTCTCCCCGCGGTCACCATCTCCTCGCAGGACGGCCACCCGTGGGACACCCCCAAGGTGATGGTGCTGCCGGTGCTGACGCTCGTGCTCGCTGTCGCGCCGTACGTCTCCCGGATCGTGCGGGCGACGCTGCTGGAGGTGCTCGACAGCGACTACGTCGAGCTGGCCCGCCTCAAGGGGATCCCCGAGAAGGTGGTGATGCGCAAGCACGCGCTCCTCAACGCCATCGTCCCGGGCATCCAGGTGATCGCCCTCCAGCTGGCCTGGCTGGCCGGCGGCGTCGTGGTGGTCGAGTTCCTGTTCTCCTACCCCGGGGTCGGTGCCCAGCTCGTCGACTCGGTCCGCAACCACGACGTGCCCATGGTCCAGGCGCTGAGCATGATCATCGCTGCCGTCTACGTCCTCGTGAACCTCGTCGCCGACGTCATCTCGATCCTGCTCAGTCCCCGCGCGCGGACGGCGATCAGCTCATGAGTGTCCTCTCGATGTCGGGCCTGCGCAGCGCCGGCCGGCAGCGCAGCTTCGTCGTCGGGGGCGTGCTCACGGCCCTGGTGGTCCTCTTCGCCGTGGTCGGCCCCCTGCTGGCGCCGCACGGCCAGAACGAGGTGGTCGGCCCCCCGTTCGCCCAGCAGGGCTTCTTCGGCACCGACTACCTCGGCCAGGACATCCTGAGCCGGCTCATGTTCGGCGGTCGCGCGATCCTGATGATCTCGTTGCTGGGCACCGTGCTCGGCATCGTCATCGGCGTCGCGATCGGCGTGGTTGCGGCGTACTCCGGTGGCTGGTGGGACGAGGTCATCATGCGGGTCAACGACGTGACCTTGGCGTTCCCGCAGATCCTGCTCGCGCTCTTGGTGTTGACCGCCGTCAACCAGCCCAGAGCCTGGATGATCATCGTGTTGGTCGGGGTCTCCCATGCGCCACGCGTTGCCCGGGTGGCCCGCGGGGTGGCCCTGGGGGTGGTTTCGCGGGACTTCGTGTACTCCGCGGAGGCGCTCGGCGAGAGCCGTGGCCGGATCATCTTCGCGGAGGTGCTGCCCAACATGACCGCCCCGCTGCTCGCCGAGGCAGGGTTGCGGCTGACCTACTCGATCGGGCTGGTGGCCGCCCTGGGCTTCCTGGGCTTCAGCACCGACCCGGACGCTGCGAACTGGGGCCAGATGATCAACGAGAACCGGCTGGCGATGTCGACCCAGGCCTGGGCCGTGCTCGCCCCGGTGCTGATCATCGCGATCTTCACCGTCGGCACCAACCTGATGGCCGACGGCATCGCCCGCCTCACCCAGCGCGGCGGCGAGCGATGAGCGCCCCGCAGGCTACCGAGGCCCACGATGCCGGGGCGGACGCGCGCGGGATCACCGTCGAGGACCTCCGCGTCACCCTGGTCGGCCTGCCCGGCGTCGACGTGGTCGAGGGCATCGACCTCGTTCTCGCACCCGGTGAGGTGGTGGGGCTGGTCGGGGAGTCCGGATCCGGCAAGACCACCGTCGGCACCGCACTCCTGGGCTATGCCCGGGCGGGGGCGCGGATCGACCGAGGCGCGGTGCGGTTCGGGGACGAGGACGTGCTGGCCCTGCCGTGGCGGCGGGTGCGTGAGCTGCGGGGCGAGGAGATCGCCTACGTGCCCCAGGACCCTGCTGCCGCCCTCAACCCCAGCATCCGCATCGGCAAGCAGATCGTCGAGCTGCTCGAGCTGCGCGGCATCGGGACAGCGGCCTCGCGTCTCGAGGGCGCCCGCGAGGGGCTCCGCGAGGTCGGGCTGCCCGATGACGACGCGTTCCTGCGCCGCTACTCCCATCAGCTCTCCGGGGGGCAGGTGCAGCGGGTGGCCCTGGCGATGGCGTTCCTGCCCAAGCCCAAGGTGCTCGTGCTGGACGAGCCCACGACCGGCCTGGACGTGACGACCCAGGGGCTGGTGCTCGACACGATGAGCGCTTTGTGTCGCTCCCACGGCGTCGCCGCCCTGTATGTCACCCACGACCTGGCCGTGATCGCCAACATCGCCGACCGGGTCGCGGTGATGTACGCCGGCCAGATCGTCGAGCTCGGCAGCCGCGATGACCTGTTCCGCGACCCGACCCATCCCTACACGCGGGCCCTCCTCGACTCGATCCCCCACCTCAGCCATGCCCGTGCCTTGTCCGGCATCCCGGGTCGGACCCCCGCGCCGGGTGCACGACCGGATGCCTGCCGCTTCCACGACCGCTGCGAGTTCGCCGTCGACGCCTGCGGAACGACCGACCCCGACCTGGTCGATGTCACCCCGGGGCACGAGGTGCGCTGCCTGCGCGTGGGCGAGATCGGGCGCTGGGACATCTCGCGGGGCGAGGTGCCTGACGCGCCGCCCGACAGGGCGCGCGACGTGATCCTGTCCATCGACGACCTCACCGTGTTCTACGGCCGCAGCCAGGTCGTCCACGGCGTCACCTTCGACCTGGCCAAGGCCGAGGTGGTCGCCCTGGTCGGCGAGTCGGGCAGCGGCAAGACCACCATCTCCCGTTGTGTCGGCGGCCTGCACAAGGACTGGACCGGCAGCATCGCCTTCGACGGCGCCGAGCTCGGCAAGGGGTCTCGCCGGCGCAGCGTCGCCGACCGCAAGCGCATCCAGTACATCTTCCAGAACCCCTACCTCTCGCTGAACCCTCGACTGACCATCGAGCAGATCGTCAAGCGCCCCATGGAGCTGTTCGGCATCGCGTCCGGCAAGGCCGCCACGGAGCGGGTGGTCGACCTCCTCGACCAGGTGGCACTGGGACCTGCGGTGCTCAAGCTCCATGCCGAGCGGCTCTCCGGCGGTGAGCGCCAGCGGGTGGCCATCGCCCGCGCGCTGGCCGCGGAGCCCGATGTGCTGGTGTGCGACGAGATCACCTCCGCGCTCGACGTGTCGGTGCAGGGCTCTATCGTGGCGCTGCTGGAGGAGCTGCGGCTCTCGCGCGGCATCAGCATGCTGTTCGTGACCCACAACCTCGCCCTGGTGCGCTCCATCGCAGCGCGCGTACAGATCCTCCAGGCTGGCCGGCTCGTCGAGTCGGGCCCGGTCGTGCAGGTCATGGACTCGCCTCGGGAGGAGTACACGCGGGGGCTGCTGGCCAACACCCCGCGCGTCGATTGATGGCCACCTCGTCCGATTCGCGGCTCGCTGCGCTGCGGCTCGTCGACCCGCACGACGGCGGCCCGGGACACCACGCCCGCATTCCCGCCGCCGACCCTTCCGCGTGGCCGGCAGAGCCGGCGCCGTTCGACCTCGAGTTTGCGGGTGCCGGGCGGACCTGGACGCTGGCGGAGTGGCAACAGGCCACGCACGGCACGTCGCTGATGATCGTCGACCACGGCGTGGTGACCCACGAGTGGTACGCCGAGGGGCTCGGCCCGCAGACCCTCTTCCTGGGCGCGTCGATGACCAAGTCGGTGCTCACCCATCTGGTCGGCCGGGCCGTCCACGCTGGGCAGTTGAGCGTCGACGACCGGGCCCTCGACCACGTGCCGGAGCTGGCGTCCAGCGGCTATGCCGACTGCCGGGTGCGCGAGCTGCTCACGATGACCACCGGCGTCGACTGGGTGGAGGACCACCGTGACCCCGCCAGCCCAGCGTCCAGCCTGTTGGCGTGCTTCCTGTCCGGCGCCGGCGGCTCGCGCGAACTGCTCCTCGACGTGCCCGCAGGCGTGGGGCCCGGGACCCGGTTCGCGTACAACACCGCCGACTCGCAGGTGCTCGACTGGGTGCGGGAGTCGGCGACTGGCATCGACTACGCAGCCGCCCTCACCGCTCTGTGGGCCGAGCTGGGTGCCGAGCAGGACGCGGTGGTCGCGCTGGACGCGGCCGACGGCGTTGCCCTCGCCGGCGGCGGAGTGGCCGCGACGGCGCGCGACTGGGCCCGCGTGGCCCGCCTGCAGGTCGATCGGCACGGCCCGCGGCCTCGACGGCACGGCCCGCGGCCTCGACGGCACGGCCCGCGGCCTCGACGGCACGGCCCGCGGCCCCGGTGTGCGGCTGCTCGACGCCGATTGGGTCAACAGCGCCAGCCGGCCCTCCGCGGCGTATCTGCGCCCGGGGCGGCTGCCCAGCAGCATCACCACGCATGCCGGCTTCGGCTACGCCTGGTGGCCGCTGGACGACGACGGCCGGCGGGTGACGGCCGACGGGAGTCGTGGCCAGTTCGCCTACGTCGACCGCGACCACGACCTGGTGGTCGTCAAGACCAGCGCCTGGCCCTACGACGACTGGCTGGTCGACCGGCAGCTTCGCGACCTGAGCTATCTCGCGCTGGGCGAGATCTCCCGGGTCGTGGCAGCGGGTGAGGGTGTCGCCACACGCGGCGACCTCGGGCAACCCTGAGGAGGAGATCGACCGATGATGAACCGCACAGTGATGATCACCTGCGCCCTGACCGGAGCCGGCGACACGACCGGCCGGTCCGAGCACGTGCCGGTGACGCCCGCACAGATCGCCGAGTCTGCCATCGAGGCCGCGCGGGCAGGGGCGGCGATCGTGCACGTGCACGTCCGCGACCCCGCGACCGGGAAGGGCTCCCGCGAGGTGGCGCTCTACCGCGAGACCGTCGAGCGGATCCGCGACAGCGGGGTCGATGTCGTCATCAACACCACCGCGGGCATGGGCGGAGACCTGGTCCTCGACCCTGACGACCCGACCCGCTTCCTCGAGGGCACCGACCTGGTCAGTGGTGTCGAGCGCCTCGCACACGTGGCGGAGGTGCGCCCGGACATCTGCACCCTCGACTGCGGCAGCCTCAACTTCGGCGAGGGCAGCCTGGTCTACGTCAGCACTCCCGACATGCTGAGGGCCGGCGCCCGGCACATCCAGGAGCTCGGCGTGCGCTGCGAGATGGAGATCTTCGACACCGGGCACCTGTGGTTCGCGCGGCAGCTCGTCGAGGAGGGTCTGATCGATGCGCCGGCGATGTTCCAGCTCTGCATGGACATCCCGTACGGCGCGCCGGCCGACCCGGCCCTGCTGTCGGCGATGGTCAACCAGATCCCGCCGGGATCGGTGTGGGCGTCGTTCGCCCTGGGCCGGATGCAGATGCCCTGGGCAGCCCAGTCAGTGCTGCTCGGCGGGCACGTGCGGGTGGGGCTGGAGGACAACCTCTACCTCAGCCGCGGCGTGAAGGCCACCAACGCGCAGCTGGTGGAGCGTGCCGTGAGCCTCATCGAGACGCTCGGTGCGAGCGTCGCCACGCCCGACGATGCCCGCCAGATCCTCAGCCTGAAGCCACGGGGCTGAGCCGTGGACCTGATGCCTCCCGGCGACGTCCGCCACGTCGCCTGCGTGGGGGCCGGAGTCATCGGCGGCGGCTGGGCTGCCTACTTCCTCGCCCGCGGCTTCGACGTCACCGTCTGGGACCCGGCACCCGAGTACGAGACGAGGCTCCGCGCGATCGTCGACAGCGCCTGGCCGGCGCTGACCGAGCTGGGGCTGTCGCCGGGTGCCGACCGGGCCAGGCTGCGCGTCGAGCCCGACCTGGCGACAGCGATGGCGCAGGCGCAGTTCGTGCAGGAGAGCGCGCCCGAGGACCTCGACCTCAAGGTGCGGCTGCTGGCCGACCTCGACCGGGTGACCCCACCCAACATCGTGGTGGCGTCGTCGACGTCCGGCTACCTGATGAGCGAGATGCAGGTCGAGTGCGAGCACCCGGAGCGGACGGTGGTCGGGCACCCGTTCAACCCGCCGTACCTCATCCCCCTGGTCGAGGTCGTGGGCGGCTCGCAGACCGCTGCCGCGACGGTGGCGTGGGCCTCCGACTTCTACCGTCACATCGGCAAGTCGGTGATCACCATGGACCGCGAGGTGCCGGGCTTCATCGCCAACCGGCTCCAAGAGGCCATGTGGCGCGAGGCACTGCACATGGTGGCCGCCGGCGAGGCGACCGTGGAGCAGATCGACCTGTCCATCACCGACGGGCCCGGCCTGCGCTGGCCGATCCACGGCCCGATGCTGACCTTCCACCTCGCCGGCGGGCAGGGCGGGATGGCGCACATGCTCGACCACTTCGGGCCATCGCTGGATTCGCCCTGGACGAGGCTCCTGGCCGCAGAGCTCACCCCCGAGCTCCGAGACGCCGTGGTGGCCGGGGTCGACCGCGAGGCCGCCGGGCGGACGATCGACGACCTCGTCGCTGAGCGCGACGCGGGCATCATCGCCATTCAGCGGGCGCTGGGCAGGTCCTGATGTTGACCCCCTGGCGCGACCGCGTCCGCCCGGAGTGGATCGACTACAACAACCACCTCAGCGAGCCCTACTACGTGCTGGTCTTCGGCCACGCGACCGACGCGGTGATGGAGCAGCTCGGCCTCGGCGAGCTCGCCCGCGCCGCCGCCTCGACGTCGCTGTTCACCGTCGAGGCGCACGTGCGCTACCTCGACCAGGTCGCCGACGGCGAGGAGCTCGAGGTGCGCTCCAGCATCGTCGGCACGGGCGCCAAGGTGCTCCATCTGTGGCACGAGATGTGGGCAGGCGGACGGGTGCGGGCGACCGAGGAGGTGCTCGGCGTCCACGTCGACACCACGACCGGACGGTCCACGCCGTTCCCTGACGACGTGATGGAGCGGGTCACCGCCCTGTGCGTGCCGGCCCCTCCGGACTCGGGACGCAGCGTCCACGTATGAGGGTCCACGTATGAGGGTCCACGTATGAGGGTCCACGGATGAGGAAGGAACTCTGATGGACGACCACGGGGACCATCACGGCGGGCACAGCCATGCGGGGAGCTGCGGGGGTCTCGACCACCACACGGGTGAGTACACCGCCGCGCAGCGCGCCGACCTCGACCGCGTCCTGGACCTGAACCGACGGCTGGCCGACGCGATCAACGACGGGCGCGACACCGCCGACGCAGTGGCCCTGCTCGACCCCGACCCGCTGCGCTACATGTGGGTCGACGAGGGCCAGGGGCAGATCGTGCGGGTGGTCGCCGAGGCCGACGCGCTCCTGGCCGAGGCGCCGCCCATCGAGGGCCACGCGCGAATCGGGGTGAGCGTGGTCGACGGCTCCTGCAACGCCGCCCGGCCGACCGTCGCGACCGGTCCCGGAGGACTGCGCCTGGTCGCCTGGCTGGAATGGGTGCCGGGCGAGGGGGACGTGGTTCGCGCCAGTCTCACCGGCGACAGCTCCGACGCAGTGACGGTCTCGGCCGGCGTCACCGACGTCTTCCGGCCGACGGCTGTCGTCTCTGCCGCTGGGGTCCCGTGGGTCTTGTACGGCGCCCGGTCCGGCCAGGAGGTCGCGCTCTGGGCCACCTCGTGGCAGGAGCGTGCCTGGAGCGAGCCGGTCCTGGTCAGCGGGTCCGAGGCGCCGGCGTTCAACCAGGAGGTCGTGGCTCATGCCGACGGCCGGGTCGAGGTGGTGTGGCAGGGCCGCTGCTCGGCCCGCTTCGGGGTCTTCACCCGCACCCACGACGGGCGGGCCTGGGGCGAGCCCGAGCTGGTCACCGCCGACGTGGACGTCAACGTCTGGGACCCCTCGGTCGCCGCGTTCGCCGACGGGCGCTCCGCCTATGCCTGGTCGGAGTACCGCGCGGGTTCCTACCGCGTCGTGGTCCGTCAGCGCAGCGCGACCGGAGCCCTGGGGGCGCCCCGCGACCTGACGTCGGGCGGTGACTACGCCCTGCATCCTCATCTCGCGGTCACCCTCGACCAGCAGCTGTGGTGCGCCTTCGACGTGGTCTCGGTGGCAGGCCACGGCGGCAGCGGGCCGACTCGGCTGCGTCCGGCCGCCGAGGTCGGAGCCGACCCGGAGCACGTCGCCGGCATGCGGGAGGCGGGCGAGAGCGTGCCACCCGAGCTGCTCCCCGAGGTGGAGGCCTCGATCCGGGTGGTCAACGTGGCCGACGACGGGCTGCGCCGGCCCCCCGGTGAGCTGGCGCACCGGCTCAACGTCACGCCGTCCGGCCTGCCCAAGCTGGTCGCCACGCGCGACGGCGGCCTGACCGTGGCCTACCGGGTGCACCGCCAGCTGCCGCTGATGACCTACTACTGGGAGGTGGCGACTCAGGCGCTCGGCGCCGAGGGATGGCTGCCGGCCGCGACGTACCGCGACACCGACGGCACCCTCGAGGAGGTCGGGGTCGCGGCCAGCGAGGACGGTGTCCTCGTGGTCGCCCAGACCGACGCGCGGCTCGAGCGCGCCCTGCGCTGGACCGAGGGCTTCGGCGGCCGCGAGTGCCCCTACCTTCTCGAGCACCAGGGGTCGGTCATCTGGCACGGCGTCCACGGCGTCGGCACCATCGTCACGGGGTCGGTCGCCTCCGCCGGCGCGGTGCCCACCGCGGCAGCCCTCGCCCAGCGGGTCGAGCCCGAGCCGGCACTGCTGGCCGACGCCCGCACGGAGTCGCGGCGCTGGTACGACGCCGCTGGCGACGAGCCGCCACGGTACGTCGCCCGGGTCCGCGACGAGGAGCTCACGCTCTACTGGGGTGACCTGCACCGACACTCGCTCGTGAGCCGGTGTACCGCGGGCGACGAGCCGTCCCTCGACGACTTCTACCGCTACTCCTGGGACGTGTGCGAGTACGACTTCTGGGCGGTCACCGACCACTCGGAGAACTCCAGTGACTACCAATGGTGGTCGCTGCAGAAGATCGCCGACCTGTTCCACGTGCCCGACCGGTTCGTTCCGCTCTACGGCTTCGAGTGGACCTCGGCCGACACCGGGCACCAGAACGTCATCTTCGGTGACGTCGCGCGCGGCGCCCCGATCTACTCCGCGTTCGCCGAGGGCACCACCGACCCCGACGGGTTGTGGTCCGCCCTCGCTCGGCACCCGGACTACCCCGCGATCACGATCCCCCACCACCCGGGCAGCGCGATGGTGCACAACGACTGGGACTACCACGACCCCCGGTTCGGGCGGCTGGTCGAGGTGTTCCAGGCCTGCCGCGGCAACTACGAGGCCGACGGCTGCTTCCGCCAGTACTCCGACGGCACCCGGCAGGGCACCTTCATGGTCGACGGGCTGCTGCGTGGCCACAAGTTCGGCCTGATCGCCTCCTCAGACCACGGGCACGGCGCCAGCTACGTCGGCGCCTTCGCCGAGTCGCTCAAGCGTGGCCACATCTTCGAGGCCCTCCACGCACGGCGTACCTGTGCGGCCACCACGCGCGACGTGCTCGTCGACCTCCGGGCCGGCGACGTGTTCATGGGGGAGGAGGCGCCACCCGGAACGGAGCGCACCTTCACCATCCACGGGCGCGGCTACACCGACGTGGCCAGGGTCGACGTCGTCCGCAACGGCGTCGTGGTGCACGCCGTCGCCCCGTCGCCGTCGCGGCCCGACGGCTGGATCGAGGTGCCGCTGCGGCTGGAGTGGGGCGAGAGTCCCGTGCCCGCGACCTGGGACGGTCGGCTCACCGTCGAGGGTGGCCAGGTGGTGCCGACGCCGTACTGGAGCCCCGAGGTCTGCGCCGTCGGTGTGCACACGGTCGCCTGGCAGGCCCGGACGCACAGCTTCGGCGAGCCGTACGGCGCCCAGCGCGGCGGCATCGAGCTCACCGTCGTGGGTGCCCCAGAGGCCCTGGTCACGGTCGAGGTGCGGGGTGTGACCGAGCGGATGCCACTCGCGGCGCTGTCGCGGTCGGCACTGCCGGAGTCCGGTCGCCACGACCTGGTGATGCCCACCGGGACCTTCGCGCTGCAGAGCGGCATCGGCGGGCTGACCAGTCTCGGCAGCGACCGCCTCGACGTGACCTGGCACGACGACTCGCTCGCTGCCGCGTTCTACTACGCGCGGGTGTTCCTGGTCGACGGCGAGATGGCGTGGTCGTCGCCCATCTGGATGACGGGTGTCGACTGAGGCGCTAAATCGCGCTGAAACGCGAGACGTAACGCCGCTGCGAGGGCGTTTCGACCGCTCGAGCGTCGTAGTGCTCTCGAACGAAGGCGACGGCCTCCCCGGCGGGCAGGCCGTCCAGGACGGCGAGACACGCGAGGGCCGTACCCGTCCTGCCGAGCCCCGCCTCGCAGGCGACCTCAACTCGTTCGTCCTCGGCGCGGCGCCAGGCCTCGCGCAGCGCGTCTCGGGCGTCGTCGTGATCGGCCGGCAGTCGGAAGTCGGGCCAGCGAAGCCAGCGCGTCTCCCAGGGCATGATCACCGGTGGCTTCCCGAGCAGGTAGAGCCCGAAGTCGGGAACCCCACCCTCGCAGAGCGGTCGGCGCACTCCACGCCCCCGAATGAGCCGACCGGACGGCAGGCTCAGCACGCCGGGCGTCGTTGGTTCCCACGTCGCAGCCATGGGCGTCAGCCTAGGGACGTCGACCGGTCGGCTGTCCCGCAGATGGTCGTCAACCGCTGACCGTCAGCACCCACGGGTTGAGGCATGGGACGCCGAGGGGTTCGAAGTGTTCGGTGTTGCGCGTCACGACGGTCATCCCAGCGGACTGGGCAACGGCGGCGATCAGGCCGTCGTCGAGCGGTGCGTGCTCGGCAACCCGATAGGCGGCCAGGATCCGCGCCGCCGACAGGTCGAAGGGCAGCACCCGGTCGGCGAACGTGGGCAAGACGTTCCCGTCGAACCAGCGACGCAGGACAGCTCCCTGCCGAGCATCGGATCGCTCCTTGGCGATCACTCCTCGCTCGATCTCGGCGATGGTGGTGGCCGAGACGAACTGATCACCGACGGGAACGGACGCTGCCCACACCTGGACGTGCGGGTTGCGCCCGCGGACTCGCAGTGCGGACACCACGTTGGTGTCCAGGAGGTACTTCACAGCTCCGCTGAGCGAGCTGTCAGGCCAAGGCGCTCAGGTTCGAAGTCGACGTCGGCACCCTCGTCGGTGCCCAGGAGGTCAACGATCGTGACGGGCTCACCCTCAAGGGCTCTGGTGAGTACGTCGCGCGCTTCCGCCTCGAGCGACCGGTGACGCTGCTTGGCACGCGCGCGAAGCGCGGCCTTGGTCCCTGCGGGAAGGTTGCGGATCAAGATCTGCTCCATGACGACCACCTCTGATATCACTCCCATGATATCACCACGAGGTCGGCGCTTCGGCTCGCCGCCAATCACCGGTACGCGGGCTGGTCACGCGGAGCGTGACGGTGCGCGTGACCATCGACTTACGGTGATGCCTGAAGGAACTCAAGGCGGTTGCCAAACGGGTCGTGCGCGTACACGCGGCGGAAGCCCGGGAAGTCTTCGTCCCGCGCGGCTGGCTGGCCACAGGCCCGAAGCCGGTCAACGACCTCGTCCAGATCGCTGACCAGGATTCCGGGATGTCCTTTGCGGGCGGCCCGGAAGTCGTCTTCGACGCCGAGGTGCAGCTCGACGCCTCCAGCGCGGAACCATGCTCCACCGCGCGCAGCAAGGACGGCCGGCTTCGTTAACTCGACCATGCCGAGGACGCCGGCATAGAAGTCCCTGGCGGAGGCCTCTTGGCCAGGTGGCATGGCCAGTTGCATGTGATGCAAGTGCTCGAACACGTTCACCAGTATCCCCGTCGGGGCTTGCCACTAGGTCAACCGGCTGACCTGGCGGCCGTCTCGATCTGCTCGCGCCGCTCGGTCCAGAAGGCTGGGTCGTGCTGCTTCACGGCCCTCGGATGCGCCGGTGTCGGCATGACGACTGGCCGTTCCAGACCATCCACGGGGTCTGGCTGGCCGGCCGGCCGAGCCTGGCTCGGCAGCGCCTCCGAGCCCGGGGGTAGGGTCGGCGCATGACCAAGTGGGAGTACCTCACCGCGCCGATCCTGGTGCACGCAGCCAAGCAGATCCTCGACAACTTCGGCGCCGACGGCTGGGAGCTGGTCCAGGTCGTCCCCGGCATGAACCCGGAGAACCTGGTCGGCTACTTCAAGCGGCCGGTGTCGCCGTGACCACACCCGAGGAACGGCTCGCGGCGCTCGGGCTGACCCTCCCCGAGGTGGTGCCGCCGCTGGCGGCGTACCAACCGACCGCACGGTCCGGCAACCTGGTCTTCACCGCCGGTCAGCTGCCCGCCCGCGACGGTCAGATGCTCGCGACCGGCAAGCTCGGCGGCGAGGTCTCCGAGGAGCAGGGCTACGAATGTGCCCGGCAGTGCGCGCTCAACGCGCTGGCCGCGATCGCGGCCGAGGTGGGCGGGCTGTCGGCGGTCAAGCGGGTGGTCAAGGCGGTGGTCTTCGTCGCGTCCACGCCGGACTTCACCGCCCAGCCGAAGGTCGCCAACGGCGCCTCGGAGCTGCTGGGCGAGGTGTTCGGCGACGCCGGCAAGCACGCCCGCTCCGCGGTCGGAGTGGCCTCGCTGCCGCTGGACGTGCCCGTCGAGGTCGAGCTCGTCGTCGAGGTCTGACGTGCGGCTGCCGCTCCCGCCGCAGCTGGTGATCACCGCGCGGGAGTACGCCGACGGTTTGCGCACCCCGGCCGAGCCGCGCAACGCCGCGACCGTGGCGCTGCTGCGCTCGGGAGACGGGGACCCGGAGGTCTACCTCCTGCGCCGACACGCCGGGATGGCCTTCGCGCGCGGGATGCACGTGTTCCCGGGCGGCGCGGTCGACCCGCGTGACCACCCTGACCGGCCGGCGGACGTCGAGGTGGCCTGGGCCGGGCCGTCGGCCACCCAGTGGGCCGAGCGGCTCGGCGTGGAGGAGTCGCTGGCGGTGGCGCTGGTGTGTGCGGCGGTGCGTGAGACGTTCGAGGAGTCGGGGGTCCTGCTGGCGGGACCAGACGCCTCCTCGGTCGTCGCCGACACGACCGGCGCGGACTGGGAGACCGACCGGGCAGCGCTGGAGGCCGGCGAGCTCTCGCTCACCGAGCTGCTCGGCCGGCGCGGGCTCGTGCTGCGCTCCGATCTGCTGGGCGCCTGGTCCGGCTGGCTCACCCCGGAGTTCGAGCCGCGCCGCTACCGCACCTGGTTCTTCGTGGCCGAGCTCCCGCGGGGCCAGCATCCCCGGGACGTGTCCACCGAGTCCGATCGGGTCGCGTGGCTCGGCCTGCGCGAGGCCGTCGCCGCCGTGGACGCCGGGGAGATCATGATGCTGCCGCCGACGTACCTCACCTGTCTCGAGCTCGCGGCGTTTGCCCAGCCGTCGGAGATGCTCTCGGCGAGCGCGGGGCGCAGCGTCGAGATGTTCATGCCGGAGCTGGTCGAGGGGGAGCAGCCGACGTTGTCCAGCCCGCCGGCGCTCGCCCCGCTGATCGCCGCCCACCTGGCGGAGCTGACATGAGCTGGGGCGGAGGGGCCTTCGGGGCGGCGAGCCGGTGCGTGCTCGCGCCCAACCCCGGGATCATGACCCTCGACGGCACCAACACCTGGATCCTGCGCGCCTCGGCCGCCGGGCCGTCGTACGTCGTGGATCCCGGGCCGCTCGACGAGTCGCACCTGACCGCCGTCGCCGAGGCCGCGGGCGACGTCCGTGGAGTCCTGCTCACCCATGGGCACCTCGACCACTCCGAGGGCGCCCGTGCGTTCGCCGAGCGAGTGGGCTGCGGGGTGCGCGCGCTGGATCCGGCGTACCGGCTCGGCGACGAGGGCCTCGGTGAGGGCGACGTGGTCGACCTCGCCGGCTGGGAGATCCGGGTGGTGGCGACGCCCGGGCACACCTCGGACTCACTGTCGTTCCTGCTGCCGGCCGAGGGGGCCGTGCTGACCGGGGACACGGTGCTCGGCCGGGGCACGACCGTGGTCGCCCATCCCGACGGGCGGCTCGGTGCCTACCTCGACTCGCTCGACCGGTTGCGTGCGTTGGCGGTCGAGCACGAGGTCGCGACGATCTGGCCAGGTCACGGGCCGGTGATCGATGACGCGCTGGGGGTGCTCGACTACTACGTCGAGCACCGTCGGGAGAGGCTCGAGCAGGTGCGCGAGGCGCTGCGGGACCTGCGGTCGGACCCGGCGACGTACGTCCGGCTCACTCGGAACGGTCCGCTCGCCGAGGACAGCGAACTCCCGCGGACCGTCGTCGAGATGGTCTACGTCGACGTCGATCCCGTGCTCTGGGGTGCCGCCGAGCTCTCCGTGCGCGCTCAGCTGACCTACCTGCTCAATCGGGGATAGTCCGCCACGTTCGGCACGGCATTTCGGCGCAGAAGCAGTGCCGAACGTAGCGGACTATCGCCTAGGGCAGTCGGCGGCGGCGAAAGGCGATGGCGGCGGCGAGGGCCAGAACGAGGGCGCCGAGACCGGCGACCACCAGCTTGGCTGGCGTCGTCCAAGGCCACGGGTCGGGGCGGGAGACGGTCGGGTTCTCAACCGACATCACGTCGGTGGCCACGGAGATCGAGCCTGCGCGGTTAGCCAGGCCGTCGTCAATGCGCGTGACCAAGCGAGGGGCGGCCCCCAGGTCGCTCACCTTGACGATGGCCAGGTCTCGGCGGGTCGTCTCCGACTGGCCGGCGCTGACGGAACGCACGCGAGACAGGTCGACCAGCGCGTGAGAGGGGTCGATCCACCCGAGGGGCCGGGCCAGGATGCCCGACGGGTAGTCGCCGTCGGGCAGGATGGCTGTCTCCGACGTCGCTGCGGAGAGGTCGATCAGCGCCAGGTCGGGCCGCGACACCGGGAAGTTGTTGGCCAACAGAACACGGGTGTCATCAGGGGAGGTCGACGCCGACGAGACCAGGTTGATCATGCCGTCCGACGCCGGTGCGTACGCCGCCCAATCGGGCAGCGCCCCCGCGACACGATCGCCGAGCAGCCAGACGCGCCCCGTCGAATCCACGGTGACACTTCTGTCCTGCTTCGTCGTGGCCGCCTCGACCGCGCCGGTGGCCAGAGCGATCCGCCCGAAGGCGAGGGGTCCGTACTTCGCACCGAACCCGCGGCTCAAGTGCCACGACGTCGCCTGGGGGCCACTCCACGCCACCCAGTCGCTCGTCGGACTCCAGACCAGGTCGGTGACGTCGACCCCGGCTCCGCTGGTGATCGGGAAGGACCGGGTCTCGCCTGTCACCAGATCGAGGACCTTGACGCCGGTGGCGACGACCTTCGAGTCGGTCCGCGGGGGGTCCTCGATCCAGGAATAGGCGAGGAACCGTCCGCTGCTGTCCAGCTCAACCGCCCCACCCAGGTTGCTGGGCAGCCCGCGGGGCAGACGCAGCTCGTGGTACTCGCCGTCGTCGGCGCCCACGACGACGACGTCTGCCCCGTCGCGGTCGATCGCAACGGCGGCGATCCCGACTGCCGGGTCGGCGACCGCAAGCGGGCTCGGCCAGAGTCGAAGCCGATCGGGGACGCCCAGCGTCGCGTCCGGCGCGGGCGCCAGGACGTCGGTCGCCAGCCGCGAGGCCGGCGTCACCTGGATGAGGGTGCCGGCGAGCAGCACCAGGCTGGCCACCAAGAGCCCCGTGAGCAGACGGTCGCGAGCCCGTGCGCGCCGTCCTCGTGCCCACGTCTCCTCGGGCACGCGCAGCTCGGGCGCCTGGTCGCCCAGGCGCTGGAGCTCCTCCCTCAGGCGTTCGGTCATGACGGGTCACTTCTTCCGATCAGCTCGGCGAGCTCGGGGGCCAGGGTCCGAAGCCGGCCGAGCGCCTGGCGAGAGATGGACTTGATCGCGCCCACCGAGATCCCGAGCTCAGCGGCCGTCTGCACCTCGGTGAGGTCCTCGAAGTACCGCAGCACGAGCACCGTCCGCTGCCGCACCGTGAGCATGCGCAACGCTCCCTCGAGCGTGAGCCGCAGATCCGGGTCGGCGGCCGGCGCCGCCGCGTCGTGGTCGAAGAGGGGTGACTCCTGCCACTTGCGACGGCGCCACCACGAGATGTTCTGGTGGTAGAGGATTCGGCGGGTGTACGCCTCCGGCGACCCGTGGATCCGGTCCCAGTGGCGCGCGGTCTGCAGCAGCGCCGTCTGGAGCAGGTCCTCGGCCAGGTGGTGGTTCCCGGTGAGGAGGTACGCCGTACGGCCGAGCGCGCGACTGCGGCTCGCGACGAACTCGTCGAACGAGCGCTTCCCCGCAACCGTGCTCAACACCAGGCCACCCCCTCATGGCATACGACGACTCGCGCCCCCTGGTTGGATGCCAGGACCTCGGCCGAATCTGGATAGTCCGCCATGTTCGGCACGGCATTTCGGCGCAGAAGTAGTGCCGAACGTGGCGGACTATCCCCGAAACGGTCAGCGAGACCGGCGAGCGAGCCGGTCGACCTCCATGATCACCACGGAGCGCGGCTCCAGCCGCAGCCAGCCGCGGGAGGCGAAGTCGGCGAGCGCCTTGTTGACGGTCTCGCGGGAGGCCCCGACCAGCTGGGCCAGCTCCTCCTGCGTGAGGTCGTGGTGGACATGGACACCATCGTCGGCCGTGCGGCCGAATCGGTCGGCCAGGTCGAGCAGTGCCTTGGCGACCCGTCCCGGGACGTCGGAGAACACCAGGTCGGCGACGACGTCGTTGGCCCTGCGCAGGCGTCCGGCGAGCTGGGCGAGCAGCCCTCTGGCCACGATCGGGCGGCCGTCGAGCCAGCGCAGCAGCTCCTCGTGGGACAACGACACGTAGGTCGCGTCGGTGACGGCGGTGACGGTGGCCGAGCGCGGGCCGGGGTCGAAGAGCGACAGCTCGCCGAACATCTGGCCGGGGCCCAGGATCGCCAAGAGGTTCTCTCGGCCATCGGAGGAGGTGCGACCGAGCTTCACCTTGCCCTCCATCACGATGTAGAGACGGTCGCCCGAATCGCCTTCGTGGAAGAGCACATCGCTGCGCCTGAGCCGTCCCTCGGACATCGAGGCACGCAGTGCCGTGGCCGCCTCGTCGTCCAGGGCGCTGAACAGCGGAGCCTGACGAAGCACGTCGTTGTTCAACACGGAGCCTCCACCTTCCAACGGACCGGATGACACGATGCGGGAGCACGGTCCCGCCGCCCGGTCGTCGAGCGCTCTGATCCTAGCGAGTGGCGTGCGTCACAGTCGCACCCTGGTCCGTCCCGAGACGGCGTACGGCGCGATCCGGGCGGTCAGCGGTCGTGTCGGGAGCGGCCCGTACCCTGGGCGGGTGCCCGACCTGGCCCCCACTTCGGCCCCTGCCACGCAGCTCGTGCGGCGCGCTCGCAAGATCGACCGCGTGCTGGCAGAGACCTACCCCGATGCTCGCTGCGAGCTGGACTTCGACGACCCGTTCCAGCTGCTCGTGGTGACGGTCCTGAGCGCCCAGACGACCGACCGGCGGGTCAATGCCGTGCGGCCGACCCTGTTCGCGGCGTACCCCACGCCGGAGGCCATGGCGGGGGCGTCCCGGGAGCACCTCGAGCAGATCGTGGGCCCGTTGGGCTTCTTCCGCGCCAAGACCCAGGCGCTGCTCAAGCTGAGCCAGGCCCTCGTCGAGCGGTACGACGGCCAGGTGCCGGCCCGCCTGGCGGACCTGGTCACCCTGCCCGGGGTGGGGCGCAAGACGGCCAACGTGGTGCTCGGCAACGCCTTCGGGGTCCCGGGCATCACCGTCGACACGCATTTCGGCCGGCTCGTGCGCCGGTTCGGGTGGACCACCGAGACCGACCCGGTGAAGGTGGAGTCCGCGGTCGCGGCGCTGTTCCCGCGACGTGACTGGACGATGCTCAGCCACCACCTGATCTGGCACGGCCGCCGGGTGTGCCATGCCAAGAAACCCGCATGCGGCGCGTGCCCGGTGGCCCGCTGGTGCCCGGCGTACGGCGAGGGTCCGACCGACCCCGACGCGGCGGCCAGGCTCGTGCGCACCGAGGGCCCGGCGTGAGGGTCCTCGCGGCCGCAGCGCTGGTCGCGGTGCTGCTCACGGGTTGTGCGGGCAGCGAGGAGCCGGGCCTGCTGGCCGGCGGCCCGGGGATCGAGGTCGACACGCCGGAGCTGCGGGCACTCAAGCAGGAGACTGCCGTCCCCGGCTGCGAGCCGGGCCCGGGCGACGCACCGGTAGCCGGCGGTCTTCCCGCGGAAACGCTGCCCTGTCTGGGTGGCGGCCCTGACGTGGATCTCGCCACCCTGCGCGGTCCGCTGGTGGTGAACCTCTGGGCCTCGTGGTGCGGACCCTGCCGCCGAGAGATGCCGATCTACCAGCGCTTCCACGCGAAGTACGCCGGCCAGGTCGGCGTCCTCGGCATCGACTTCAACGACCCCCAGCCGAAGGCCGCGCTGGAGCTGGCCCGCGACTCCGGGGTGACCTATCCGCTGGTCGCAGACCCGGACAGCGCGGTGGAGGGCCCCCCTCCCGGCCTGGTGCCGCGAGGGCTGCCGATGGTCGCCCTGGTCGACGCCGACGGGGTTGTCGTCCTGCTCGAGGCCCGCGAGATCCGCTCGCTGGCCGAGCTCGAGCAGCTGGTCGACGACCATCTCGGGGTCGCGCCGTGATCCCTCGGTGGCTGGATCCCGTGCGCGACGCCGCGACCCGGACCACCGCCGAGGACCTCACCCCGCTGGTCCCGCCGGAGGATGCCAGCCCGCGCCGGGGGGCGGTCCTGATCCTGTTCGGCGAGGGTGCCACCGGCCCTGACCTGGTGCTCACCGAGCGCGCGCACCACATGCGACAGCATCCGGGCCAGGTCTCCTTCCCCGGCGGCGCTCTCGACGACGGCGAGGAGCCGCAGCGCGCCGCGCTGCGAGAGGCTCAGGAGGAGACGGGGATCGACCCCGGCTCGGTCGAGGTCTTCGCCGCGCTCCCCGAGCTGTGGCTGCCGCCCAGCAACTTCGCGGTGACCCCGGTCCTCGCCTGGTGGGCGGTGCCGGGGCAGGTGCGGGTGATCAACGCCGACGAGGTCCACGCCGTCTTCCGGGTGCCGGTCTCCGAGCTGCTGGACCCCGCTCACCGCTTCACGCTGCGCCATCCGGGGAGCGGCTGGCTCGGTCCGGCATTCTGGATCGGCGACGAGAAGGACGTCCTGCTCTGGGGATTCACCGCGGGCGTGCTCTCGCGGCTGTTCGACCAGGCCGGCTGGACCGCGCCCTGGGATCAGGCCCGCGTGCGTGACCTGGCGCCGTCGATGCTGCAAGGTGGACCCAACCGAGCCGCACCTTCCTCCCGGGCCGGCCGCCCTGCCCGTCCCGTCCGCCCCGAGGAGCCACGGTGAACCTGCTCGACTGGGTGCTCCTGATCCTGGTGCTGGCCTACGCCCTCTCGGGCTACTGGCAAGGGTTCATCACCGGTGCGTTCGCCACCGCCGGGCTGCTCCTCGGCGGCCTGATCGGGGTCTGGCTGGCCCCGCGCGCACTCGGCGACGCCAACCCCTCGGTGTGGGTGTCCATGGGCGCGCTGTTCATCGTCATCCTGTCCGCCTCGCTGGGCCAGGCCGTCTTGCAGTACGCCGGCTCACGGATCCGCGACCGGATCACCTGGCAGCCGATCCGGGCCGTCGACGCCGTCGGTGGAGCGCTGCTGAGTGCATGCGCGGTGCTGCTCATCGCCTGGGCGCTCGGGGTGGCGATCTCGGGGTCGCGGCTGGGAGGCATCACGCCGCTGGTGCGCGAGTCGGCGATCCTGGCGAAGGTCGACCAGGCCCTGCCCCAGCGGGCGGGTCAGTTGCTACGCGCCTTCGACAACGTCGTGGGCGCCAGCTTCTTCCCGCGCTATCTCGAGCCGTTCGCCCCCGAGCGGATCATCTCGGTCGCGCCCGGCCCGCAACGCCTGCTCCAGGACCCTGACGTTCTCACCGCAGGCGAGAGCGTCGTCAAGGTGCGCGGCCAGAACAGCTGCGGCCAGGGTGTCGAGGGGTCGGGCTTCGTCTACAGCCCGGGTCGCGTGATGACCAACGCTCACGTGGTGGCCGGCGTGACCGAGGTGGACGTGTCCGCGGGCGGTGATTCCGTGTCTGCCCGCGTCGTGGTCTACGACCCCGATCTCGATATCGCCGTGCTGACCCTCGCCAAGGCCAAGGGTATGGCCCCGCTGACGTTCGATTTCGACGTCCAGGCCCGCGACGGGGTGGCCATCCTGGGCTATCCCGAGGACGGCCCGTTCGACGTGGAGACTGCGCGGGTGAGGGCAGAGCAGCGGCTCCGGTCACCGAACATCTACGGCAACGACACGGTGATCCGCGAGGTCTTCTCACTGCGCGGCAACGTGCGGCCCGGCAACTCCGGCGGGCCGATCGTCACGTCGCGGGGCGACGTGGCAGGGCTGGTGTTCGCGGCCTCGGTGACCGACCGGCAGACCGGCTATGCCCTGACGGCAGACCAGCTTCGCGACACTGCGGCCGCAGGCATCAGCGCCGCCGACCAGGTGTCCACCGGGGCCTGCACGCGCTGATCGCTCAGGAGCGCTTGAGGGCGGCCCTGGTCTCCTGCGCCTGGTGGATCGCGCGCTCTGGCCCCTTGACCCGCTTGACCTTCCGCAGCCCGACCAACGCCAACAGGGCGGCGAGCAGGAGGTAGAACCCGAACACGATCAGGAACGCCCAGTGCAGGTCGAGCCCGCGGCCGTTCCAGTGGATGAGGTAGGCGATTGCGACCGACAGCATGATCAGGCTCATCAGCCCGAAGAACGCCGCCGCAGCGAACAGGCCGACCCCGGTGCCGCCGTTCTTGAGGCTGACCTTGAGCTCGGACTTGGCCAGCTGGATCTCTTGTGAGACCAGCGACGAGATGTCGCGGCTGGCGTCGCTCACCAGACGACCGATCGTCGGGTCGCCGTCCTTGACCGGGTGGCTCATGGGTCCCCTCGCTCGTGTGCCGCTGATCCGCATCCGACCCTACAACGCCGCCGACGATGAGGCTGGACGGGGCTGACCCGGCTAGCATCGACAGCGGAGCGCCGGGAAGCCTGGTCGGCACACGACATCGACCGCTGCCCATGACTGCCTTCGGAGGCACCCCTTGTCCGACACCTCCCTCGTCCGCCGCATGCTCCCGGATCTCGAACCGGGGGAGAAGGTCTTTCTCAGCGACCTGTTCCGCCGCGAGACGGTCGGTGGTGGCCTGGCCCTGATCGCTGCCGCCGTCGCGGTGGTGTGGGCCAACCTCGCCGGGTCGTCGTACGACGCTCTGCGGCACTTCGAGGTCGGCCCGCTCGACCTCGAGCACTGGGCGGCCGAGGGCGCCCTCACCCTGTTCTTCTTCGTCGCGGGCCTGGAGCTCAAGCGAGAGTTCGTGGTGGGTTCCCTGCGCCGTCCCGCCGACGCTGCAGTCCCGGTCGTCGCTGCGGTCTGCGGCGTGTTGGTCCCGGCGCTGGTCTATGTGGCGATCAACGCGGGCGGTGAGACCGGCGGCTGGGCGATTCCCGCTGCGACCGACATCGCGTTCGCCTTGGCGGTCCTGGCTGTGGTCGGCTCGAACCTGCCGACGCCGCTACGCGCCTTCCTGTTGACCATGGCCGTGGTCGACGACCTGATCGTGATCGTCATCATCGCCACCTTCTTCACCGAGCAGGTGCATCTGCTCTGGCTGCTCGGCGCCGGCCTGGCGCTGCTGGCCTGGTCTGTGGGGCAGCACCTGCGGTGGCACAGCCCGGCGTTCTACCTGCCGGTCGCGGTGCTGGCCTGGTGGTGCGTGCACGAGGGCGGGATCCACGCAACGATCGCGGGCGTGGCCCTGGGCCTGCTCACCCGGGTGCGCCTCGACGCCGAGGAGGACCACAGCCCTGCCGAGAAGCTGGAGCACCGGCTGTCCCCCTGTCCTCGGGGCTGGCGGTTCCGGCGTTCGCCCTACTCACGGCCGGAGTGCCACTCAGCGGCGGCGGCGACCTGCTCCGCGACCCGATCGTGCTGGGGGTGGTCGCCGGGCTGGTGCTCGGGAAGCCGCTCGGGGTGTTTCTGGGCGCGTGGACGGTCACGAAGTTCACCCATGCCGAGCTCAACCCCGACCTCGGGTGGCGCGACGTGCTCGGCGTGTCCGTCCTGGCGGGGATCGGCTTCACGGTCTCCCTGCTCGTCTCCGATCTTGCGTTCACCGGCGTGCAACAGGAGACCGCCAAGGTCGGCGTGCTCGCCGGTTCGGTCCTGGCCGCGGTGGCCGGAGCGCTGATCCTGGGCCATCGGGACCGCTACCACGCCACGCCCTGACCTGCTCGAGCCGGACCTGGCACGGCCTACTCCTCGGAGCTGCCCGAACCCTCCCTGGACTGGATCAGGTCCATCACGGTGGAGTCGGCGAGGGTGGTGACGTCACCGACCTCGCGGTGCTCGGCGACGTCCTTGAGCAGGCGGCGCATGATCTTGCCGGAGCGCGTCTTGGGCAGCTCGGGGACGACCATCATCTGTCTGGGGCTTGGCGATCGCGCCGATCTCCGTGGGCCACGTGGTTGCGCAGCTCCTGGACGATGTCCTCGCCGCCGTCCCCGGCGGCCTCGCGCAGGATCACGAACGCGCAGACGGCCTGGCCGGTCATGTCGTCGGCCGCTCCCACGACCGCCGCCTCGGCGACCTTCGGGTGGGAGACCAGTGCCGACTCGATCTCGGTGGTCGAGAGCCGGTGTCCCGACACGTTCATCACGTCGTCGACGCGTCCGAGCAGCCACAGGTCGCCGTCCTCGTCGCTGCTTGGCGCCGTCGCCGGCGAAGTACAGCCCCTCCCAGCGCGACCAGTAGGTGTCCTTGAACCGCTGGTCGTCACCCCAGAGGGTGCGCAGCATCGCCGGCCACGGCTCGGTCAGGACGAGGTAGCCGCCGGAGCCGTTCGGCACGGACTGGGCGTGGTCGTCGACCACGTCGGCGCTGATGCCCGGGAGCGGCGTCATCGCGGAGCCGGGCTTGCCGTGGGTGACGCCGGGCAGCGGCGAGATCATGATCTGGCCGGTCTCGGTCTGCCACCACGTGTCGACGATCGGGGGCCTGGTCGCCGCCGATGTGGCGGCGGTACCAGATGTAGGCCTCGGGGTTGATCGGCTCGCCCACCGAGCCCAGCAGGCGTACCGAGGACAGGTCGAACTCGGCGGGGATGTCATCGCCCCACTTCATGAACGTCCGGATCGCCGTGGGGGCCGTGTAGAAGATCGTGACGCCGTACTGCTGGATGATCTCCCACCAGCGGCCCTTGTGCGGTGAGTCCGGGGTGCCTTCGTACATCACCTGGGTGGCCCCGTTGGCGAGCGGCCCGTAGACCATGTAGGAGTGCCCGGTGACCCAGCCGACGTCGGCGGTGCACCAGTAGACGTCGGTCTCCGGCTTGAGGTCGAAGACCGCCCAGTGAGTGTACGAGGTGCCGACGAGGTAGCCGCCGGTGGTGTGCAGGATGCCCTTGGGCTGGCCGGTCGTGCCGGAGGTGTACATGACGTAGAGCGGGTGCTCGGAGTCGTGCAGCTCGGCCTCGTGCGTCGGACGACTGGCTGTCGACCACGTCGTGCCACCAGACGTCCCGGTCGGCGTTCCAGCTGCCCTCGTCGACGTCCTGCCCGGTCCGGCGTACGACGAGGACCTTGCGGACCAGGCTGTGCCCGTCCTTGGTGGTCTTCGCACACGCCTCGTCGACGGCAGGCTTCAGTGCCGAGGGGGCACCGCGGCGGTAGCCGCCGTCGGAGGTGATGACGACCTTGGCCTGGCAGTCCGCGATCCGAGAGGCGAGCGCGTCGGCGGAGAAGCCGCCGAAGACCACGGTGTGCGGGAGCGCCGAGCCGGGCGCACGCGAGCATCGCGATCGACGGTCTCGGGGATCATCGGCATGTAGATCGCGACCCGGTCGCCCTTCTTCACGCCGAGTTCGATCAGCGCGTTGGCGGCCTTGCAGACCTCGTCCTTGAGCTGGGCGTAGGTGAGGTCGCGGGTGTCGTCCTCGGGCTCGCCGACCCAGTGGATGGCGACCTTGTCGCCGTTGCCGGCGTCGACGTGCCGGTCCACGCAGTTGTACCGCGGCGTTGATGGTCGCCGCCGATGAACCACTTCGCGAACGGCGGGTTCGACCAGTCGAGCACCTGGTCCCAGCGCTGTCCCCAGTCGAGCCGCTCGGCAGCGGCTCTGCCCAGAAGGCGAGGCGGTCTGTAGAAGCGCGCGCGTAGGCCTCCTCCTTCACGTTCGCGTTGGCTGCGAGTTCGGCAGGCGGCGCGAAGCGGCGTTCCTCGTGCATCAGGTTCGACAGGGTCTCGGACTGGTCGCTCACGTGGATCTCCCTCACGTTCGGTCTCGAATTTGCAGCCTAGGGGTGCGGGTGGGTCCTGCGGGTGGTTCGCCGCTGACGACCGCCCGACTCAGTGCGGAACCGCCTGCTCGGCGCCCGCTCCGGTCAGGGACCGGACCTCGAGCTCGGTCGAACTCCTGGACAGCCTCCTGGCTCCCGCGTGGAGATGGTGCCCAGGTAGCCGAGTAGGAAACCGATCGGGATCGAGACGATGCCGGGGTTGTCGAGCGGGAACCAGTGGAAGTCCACGTTCGTCGGGGAACAGCGAGAGGCTCTTCCCCGTGACCGGGTCGGCGCCCTTGCCGGACATCACCGGCGAGAAGAACACCAGGCCGACGGAGGAGATCAGACCGCCGTAGATGCTCCACACGGCGCCGCGGGTGTTGAAGCGCCGCCAGAACATGTTGTAGATGATCGACGGCAGGTTCGCCGAGGCCGCGACCGCGAAGGCCAGCGCGACCAGGAAGGCGATGTTGAGGTTCTGCGCCGGGAATGGCCAGGCACGATCGCGATGGCGCCGAGCACGAACGCCGCGATCTTCGCGACCTCGGATCTCCTCCTTCTCCGAGGCCTCCCCCTTGCGGAACACCGAGTTGTAGAGGTCGTGGGCGACCGACGTCGACGACGCCAACGTCAGGCCGGCGACCACCGCGAGGATCGTCGCGAAGGCGATCGCCGCGATGACGGCCAGCAGGATCGAACCGCCCAGCGTGCCCTCGCCGCCTCCCACCGCCTCGGCGAGCAGCGGCGACGCGAGGTTGCCCTTGCTCGATGCGATCTCGGCGAACTTGTCCGTTCACCAGGGCCGCGGCACCGAAGCCGAGGACCAGTGTGAACAGGTAGAAGGTGCCGATCAGGCCGATCGCCCAGAGCACCGACTTCCGGGCGTCCCTGGCGGTCGGGCACGGTGTAGAAGCGGATCAGGATGTGCGGCAGGCCCGCCGTGCCGAGCACCAGGGCCAGGCCGAGGGACAGGAAGTCGAGCTTGCTGGTGCCGGTGACGCCGTACTTGAGGCCGGGCTCCAGGAAGGACGTGGAGGTCGCCGTCGAGGCTTGCCGGCCGCTTCTGCCGCCGCGTCGGAGCTCGTCTTGTAGTTGTCGGCGGCCACGCCGAGCAGCTCGGAGAGGTTGAAGTGGAACTTCGCCAGCACCAGGATCACGATCAGCGCCGAGCCGGTCATCAGCAGCACGGCCTTGACGATCTGCACCCAGGTGGTGCCCTTCATGCCGCCGACGGTGACGTAGAAGATCATCAGCAGACCGACGCCCGACGATGGTCAAGTTCTTGATGCTCTGGCTCTCGACACCGAGCAGCAGCGCGACGAGCGCGCCGGCGCCGACCATCTGGGCGAGCAGGTAGAAGATCGACACGACCACCGTCGAGATGGCGGCGGCGGTGCGCACCGGACGCTGGTGCATCCGGTAGGCGAGCTGGTCGGCCATCGTGTAGCGGCCGGAGTTGCGCAGCAGCTCGGCGACGAGCAGCAGCGCGACCAGCCAGGCCACCAGGAAGCCGATGGAGTAGAGGAAGCCGTCGTAGCCGGAGAGCGCGATAGCGCCGGAGATGCCGAGGAACGACGCCGCGGACATGTAGTCGCCGCCGATGGCCAGGCCGTTCTGGAAGCCGGAGAAGTTGCGGCCGCCGGCGTAGTAGTCAGCGGCACCTGAGGTCTGGCGGCTGGCCCAGACGGTGACGCCGATCGTCGCCAGCACGATCGTGCCGAACAGCGCAGACGTGAGCAGCTGCCGCGAGTTGTCGGCGCCGGCCACCAGGGCGGACAGGTGCGGAAGGAGTGCGTGGACGGGGGCGCTCATGCGTGGTCACCCTTCTCGAAGCGGGTCCTGATCTGTTCGGCCAACGGGTCGAACTTCTCGGCTGAGTGCTTGCTGTAGAGCCAGGCGATGAAGAAGGTGCTGACGAACTGGAGAAGGCCCAGGACCAGGCCCAGGTTGATGTTCCCCAGGACCTGGGTGCTCATGAAGCCCTTGGCCCAGATCGACAGCACGACGTACAGCAGGTACCAGGCGAGGAAGGCGACGGTCCACGGGAAGACGAACGCGCGGTATCGCTTCTTGAGCTCCTGGAAGTCCTCGCTCGCGGCCAGCTTCTCGTACAACGGGTCGTGGTACTGCGCGTGCGTGTGCACCCCCGGCTGATGCTCCGGCTGTGCTTCCGATGTCTGGTCGGACACGTGCCCACCCCTTTCCGGGTGCCTGACTGGTGTGGTGACTCCGGTCACGGTGACGCAGCGGCCTATCCGGTGGGGAGGGGTGCGCACAGGTGGATCGCTCAGCGGGCATCACAGGTGCGGCCGACGGCTGGTTCGGCACGACGAGCGGTCGCCCCCCGCGCGAGACGGCGGCCGTGGTCGCGCGAGACGGCGGCGGTGGTCGCGCGAGACGGCGGCGGTGGCTAATCTGACCGGTCGTGACGAGTCGCGCGGACCTGCTGTCGGCGTACGACGCCCAGCTGCGGGTGGCCGGCGAGCTTGCCCGCGCCGATCGGGTGCAGGAGTTCGGGCCGCTCTACTGGGCTGAGTTCGACGACGGCTGGGGCTTCGTGACGTACACCGATCTCGGCGGGCTCGAGGGCGACGAGCTCGACGCCACGATCACGGCGACCGTGGCGCACTTCCGGGACGAGACCGCGATCGAGCGGTTCGAGTGGAAGACCCGGGGTCATGACGCACCGGCGGATCTCCACGAGCGGCTTCGGGCGCACGGCTTCGAGGCCGAGCCTGAGGAGACAGTGATGATCGGCGAGGCCGCTCTGCTGGCTGACGCGGTTCCGCCCGCGGGCGTGACTATCTGCCGGGCCGGCGATGGTGGCGATCTGACCGCCGACGTGCGCCGGGCCCGGATGCTGCAGGACGAGGTGTTCGGCAGGAGCGGAGGAACCACGTTCGAGACGGCGGTCGCGGAGTACCGCGATCGCCCGGACGAGACGCAGCTCTGGTTCGCCCAGGCCGGCGCCGACGTCGTGGCTGCCGGACGGTTGGTCCTGGTGCCCGGCACCGAGTTCGCCGGGCTCTGGGGTGGGGCGACACTGGCCGCCTGGCGAGGTCGTGGGATCTACCGGGCTCTCACGGCGGCCCGTGCCCGCGAGGCGCTCAGGTTGGGCATCCGCTATCTCCAGGTCGACTGCACGCCGATGTCACGCCCGATCCTGGAGCGCTCCGGACTGGTCCCGGTGACGACCACGACGCCGTACGTCTGGACCCGTGCCTCACGATCTCTCACGCCTCCATAGGCGCTGGGTCGCGCCGCACCGAGCGCCGGGTCGGCATCAGCCGCGGTCGAGACCGACGCCTTCGGGGGTGTGCAGGCGGACCATGAACGTCGAGACGTACGCCGGCCGGCGGTGCTGGGTGACCAGGGAGACGCCGATCATCGTCAGGAAGGCCACCGGGACCGTCCAGGCGGCCGGCTGGGCCAGGAACGCCGAGAACCACGACGTCCCCTCGGTCGTGACGAAGGTGCGCAGCACCGCTATCCCGCAGAGGAAGCCGCCCACGATCAGCCCCGCCGTGGCACCGGCGTCGGTGAGCCGCGGCCACCAGATCCCCAGCACCAACAGGGGACAGAACGTGGACGCCGAGAAGGCGAACGCCAACCCCACCGCCGTCGCCACACCGACGTCCGCGGCCACCACCGCCAGGACATATGGCAGCACCACTGCGACGACTGCGGCCAGCCGGAACGCCGCGATCCCGGGCAGCCATCGCTGGAACACGTCCTGGCTGATCACGCCGGCGACCGCGATCGTGAGTCCGGACGACGTCGACAGGAACGCGGCGAAGGCGCCGGCGATCAGCAGGGCGCCGAGGAGTTCGCCAAGCGTGCCGCCGATCATTCGCGAGGGCAGCTCCAGCACGACGGCGTCCGAGCGGCCCTCGGTCACCAGCGACCCGGCATAGATCCGACCGAGCGCCCCGTAGACCGGCGGCAGCACGTAGAACATCCCGAGCAGGCCGAGCACCACCAGTGTCGTCCGGCGCGCGGCACGACCGTCCGGGTTGGTGTAGAAGCGCACCACGACATGCGGCAGCCCCATCGTCCCGAGGAACGTGGCGATGATGATCGAGTACGTCGTGTACAGCGGGTGCGCGCTGCCCTCGGCGCCGTGCCCCGACAGTGGGTCGGCCCAGTTGCCGGCTTGACCGGCCACGTCGTACGCCGGGTCCGCGGGTGCGGGACTGCCGTCCGCGAACCAGACGAGCAGCAGGAAGATCACCGGAATCAGCAGTGCAGAGAGCTTGAGCCAGTACTGGAAGGCCTGCACGAACGTCACCGAGCGCATCCCGCCGGACAGCACGCTGGCGAGCACCACGACGGCCACGACCAGGCCGCCGAGGCGTGCGTCGAGCCCGGTCGCCAGCCGCAGCGTGAAGCCGGCGCCCTGGAACTGCGGGATCAGGTAGAGCCAGCCGAGTGCCACGACGAGCATCGAGGTGACCGCACGCACCTGCCGGGAGCCGAGTCGGGCCTCGGCGAAGTCGGGCAGCGTGTATGCCCCTGAGCGGCGCAACGGCGCCGCGACCAGGACCAGCAGCACCAGGTAGCCGGCCGTCCAGCCGACGGGGTACCACAGCATGTCTGCGCCGAATGCCAACACCAACCCGGCTACCCCCAGGAACGACGCGGCCGAGAGGTACTCCCCGCCGATGGCCGATGCATTGAGAGCCGGGCGCACCGTGCGGGAGGCCACGAAGAAGTCCGAGGTGGTGCGCGAGACCCTCAGGCCCCAGATGCCGATCGCCACGGTCAGCAGGGAGACCACGAGCACCGCGGCCAGGCCGGTCGCGTGGTTCACCGATTCACCATGTCGGCGAATGCGCGCTCGTGGCGCTCCGCGCGCCGAACGTAGAACCAACCGAGGGCCAGCAGCAGCGGATAGACCAGGAAGCCGAGCAACCCCCACGCGAGCGGCATGCCGAGGACGGTGCGGCCCAGCAGATCCGGGGCAAGCGTGAACAGCAGGGGAAGTGCTCCGACGATCAGACCGAGCACGGCCAGGATTCCGATCGACAGCCGCAGCTGGGTCCAGAGCAGCGAGCGCACGTAGACCGAGCCGAGCTCGGTCTGGTCGTCGATCTCCTGGGCGACCGCCTGCGGCCGCCGACGGACGTCGGATCGCGGCGCGGTCACGCGCACCCGGGGGGGCGGCACCTCGTCCCCCGGAGTACTCACGAGCCGCCGCCCGGCCGGTTGCGGCGGACCAGCAGGTCACGCAGCTCCCGGGTGTGCCGACGGCTGACCGCCAGCTCTCGGCTGCCGATGACCACGCTGCATCGGCTGGATTCGGTGCGGATCTCCTCGACGTGAAGCAGCGACACCAGCAACGAGCGATGGATCCGCACGAAGCCGGCTTCGCGCCACTCAGTCTCCAGGGTCGCCAACGGGGTCCTCAGGAGGTGGCTGCCCTCCGACGTGTGCAGCCGGACGTAGTCGCCCTGCGCCTCGACGAACCGGACGTCGGCCCTGGAGATGAACCGGGTGCGGCCGCCGAGCTCGACCGCGATCTGATCGTCCACGCGCGGCGCCGGGCGTCCCGAGCCCTCCACGATCCTGCGGACCGCCTCGGCAAGCCGGTCCGCTCGGACCGGCTTCAGCACGTAGTCCACGGCGTTCAGCTCGAATGCCTCCACAGCGTGCTGCTCGTGGGCGGTCACGAACACGACCGGCGGCGGCAGCTTGAATCGCGAGAGCACCTGCGCCAGCTCCAGGCCGCTGAGGCCCGGCATCGAGATATCGAGGAAGACGGCGTCGATCTCGAGGTCCTGGAGCACCCGCAGCGCCTCGGTCGCCGAATCGGAGGTGAGCACGCCGCGGACCCGGGGGTCCTGCTCGAGCAGGAACGACAACTCGTCCAGCGCCGGGCGCTCATCGTCAATGACGAGCACGCGGAGGCCGACGTCGGGGCCGGGGTTCACAGGTGCACTCCGGGGGCGTACTTCGGGACTCGCACCGACACCTGGGTTCCGGCGCCCGGTGCGGTCTCCACGACCAGACCGTAGTCCTCGCCGAACGCTCGACGCAGCCGCTCGTCCACGTTTCCAAGACCCACCGAGTCGGTGTTGACATCGCTGGCGAGCGCCCGGCGTACCTTTTCGGGGTCCTCACCGGCGCCGTCGTCCTCGATCGTGATCAGGCACTCGCGGTCGCGGTCCTGGGCGACGATGGTGATGTGGCCCCCGTCGGGGCGACCTTCGAGACCGTGCTGAACGGCGTTCTCCACCAGCGGCTGCAGGCATAGGAACGGGATCGCAACAGGGAGCACCTCCGGCGCGATCCGAAGCGTGACGTCGAGCCGATCGCCGAAGCGGGCCTGCTCCAGCATCAGGTACCGCTCGATCGAGCGCAGCTCCTCGGCGAGCGTGGTGAACTCGCCGTGCTTGCTGAAGGAGTAGCGGGTGAAGTCGGCGAACTCCAATAGCAGCTCGCGGGCCCGGTCGGGGTCGGTGCGCACGAAGGAGGCGATCGCGCCGAGGGAGTTGTAGATGAAGTGGGGTGAGATCTGGGCTCTCAGCGCCCGGACCTCCGCCTCCATCAGGCGGGTCCGGGAGGCGTCGAGCTCGGCCAACGACAGCTGGCCGGACACCCACTGCGCCACCTCGTCGGCGGCCCGGACCAGGCCGGCGGTGGGGGACGACGCAAACACCACGATCGCCCCGACCATCCGGTCCTCGACGAAGAGCGGGGCACCGATGGCGTGGCGGCACGGGCAACCGGCTTCGTCGCAGGGCAGGTCACGAGGCGCGAACACCCGCGTCGACCCCTGCTCGGCCACCGCGACGGCAAGCCTGGGGGTCTGGCCGGCATGGTGGTCCCCGGTGCCGTCCCAGGCGAGCAGCCGGGAATCGTCGGTGAGCGCGATCGCCGGTGACCCGAGGAGGGCGCGCAGGTGTTTGATGCTGCGCTCGGCGCTGGTGGTGGTCAGCCCCTCCCGCAGTGCCGGCGAGGCGAGGCTCGCGGTGTGGAGCGTCCGGAACGTCGCGCGGTCGGCCTCGGTGCCGAAGTGCGACCTCCGGAAGACGCGGGACCATGGCGACGTCATGTTCGCTGGAACCTACTCGTGCCGTCGGGCGGTGTCGAGGTGCCGAGGAATAGCGGGACCCCTGCCTTCGGTTGCGGTCCTACGAACGGTCGTGTCCGGCCCCGAACCAGAGAAGGACCCCATGAACACCCTCGTCTGGATGCTCCAGATCGTGCTGGCGCTGGCGTTCGCCGCGGCCGGCCTGATGAAGTTGACGACACCGCGGGCCGAGCTCGCGACGAAGATGGGGTGGGCGGAGGACTTCTCCGACGGCACGGTGCAACTGATCGGCGCCTTCGAGCTGGCAGCCGCGGTGGGCCTGATCCTGCCGTGGGCGACCGGGATCTTGCCGGGGCTGACGCTGCTGGCCGCCCTCGGGCTGGTCGCGCTGATGTTGCTCGCCGCGCGGGTGCACCATCGCCGGAACGAGAGCCAGATGGTCATGATCGACCTGGTGCTCGCCGCGCTGGCGGTGGTCGTCGCGATCCGTCGCTTCTGACGCTGCCGCTCAGCGGAAGTCGATGAGGAGCAGGTCGGTGTCGGTGCCGTCGCTGGGTCTGCTCGCGTCCTCGAGGCGATGTCGGCCGCCCTCGGCGTCGTCGTACGCCGCCGAGGGATCGGCGCCGTCGTCCGCGCCGGGCGAGCCCAGCACGGCCGACCGGAAGCAGCGGGTGACGTAGGGCAGCTGCATGCCGTCCATGCCGCGGCCGAAGTCGTCATAGAAGGCGAGCACCTCGGCCAGCTTCGCGGCGCGGGACTCCTCGTCGAGGACGGCCACGTTCGACCGGGACCGGACGAGGTCGAGGATCGACTCGCGGTTGACGTCCTGCCAGATCTGGAAGTCCTTCTCCTCCACGAAGCCGAAGCTTCCCGACTCGACCAGCGGCTGGGCCGGCTGGCGAAGCTGCTCCTGGGTGCCGATCAGGCGGCCTAGTCTCTTGACCCAGGGGATCCGCTCGTCGCGCTGGTTCCAGACCAGGGCAAGGTGGCCGCCGGGGCGCAGCACCCGGGCGATCTCCGGCAACGCGCGGTCGAGGTCGAACCAGTGGAACGCCTGGGCGGCCACCACCACGTCGACGCTTCGATCGCGCACCGGGATCTCCTCGGCGCCGGCCACCGACGTCGTGGCGGTCGGAACCCGCTCGCGGAGCAGGTCGAGCATCGCCGGGTCGGGGTCGGTGGCGTGGACGTCGTGGCCGAGCGCGATCAGCTCGGCGGTGAGCTTGCCGGTGCCGGCACCCAGCTCGAGGACGTGCGCCGCATCGCGGCCGACCATCCAGGCGGCGGCCTCGCGGGGGTACGCCGGCCGCCCACGGTCGTAGGCCTGCGCGACCGGGCCGAACGACCTGGCCAACCGGGCCGCCGGGTCGGTCAGCGGGCCGGTCGCGGCGGGCGTCGCTTGCTCGTCCATCGAGGGCAGGTTACCGCTGCCGGCCGCTCCGATCGGGGAGCCGCGTAGCGTGTGCGGCCATGCAGTTGTCGGGAGCGGAGCACTGGGAGTCCCTGGCGGCGCTGGAGGGCGTGGGGTCGGCGTACGCCGCAGCCCGTGACGGGATCGACGCCGTGCTGCGCGACCGTGGGCTGCGCCGCACGGGGCCCGAGTCGACGGTCGAGGCGTTGCTGCGCGGCGCCCACGCCAGCGCCGTGCTGGACGGGTCGGCCTCGTCGCTGGAGCAGTGCCGGACCGGTGCCGTCGACGAGGTCGCCGCGGCCTCGCTGCGGGTCTCGACCGAGCTGCTGGGGCTGGCCCCCGTGCTCGTCCGGTCACCCCTGCAGGCCTTCGCGCGGCTGCACACGCTCGCGGCCGGCGGAGTGCTCGCGGACGACCAGGTCGGCCGACCTCGGGACCCTGCGTCGGCGCAGCGGCTCCAGGCTCTGGGAACGGCGGTGCTGGGCTCCGCGCCGGTGCCGGCCCTGCTGGTGGCGGCCGTGGTCCACGCGGAGCTCGCGTCGGGCGCGCCGTTCGGGTCGCATCACGGATTGGTCGCCCGGGCTGCGGAGCGGCTGGTGCTGGTCGCACGCGGGGTCGACCCCGCCTCGGTGCTGGTCCCCGAAGGGGCGCACCTCGCGCTCCGGCCGGCGTACGAGTCGAACTTGCGGGGCTATCGCGACGGTGGACAGCCGGGGGTGCACGCGTGGCTGCTCTATGCCGCCGAGGCCTATGCGCGCGGGGCGGAACTGAGTCCGCTGGTGGGATGAGGCCGCGCGTGCCCGAGAAGGCTTCACACATGCGGGCGACATCCGCTCACGAGGACCGGATGCCGCCCCAAACACGCGACCCGTGGCTACCAGGCGTGCAACTCCGTACTACGGCCCCGGGAGCTTCCCGTGACTCGCGCCCTGAAGAAGGGTGGTTCGCCGCGTGGGTACCCGACTCACGTGCAAGTCTTCTGTTTGATGTCGTTTCTACGCCGGGGCGGGCCGAGGTTCAAGGGTTGACTTTGGGGAGCCGTGGTGGGTCGGCGTGTCGTGAGCCTCTGCTTCCTCTAGGTAGGTCGCTGGGTCGTCACTTCTCAGCGTGTGCAGGGCTAGGGAAGTGCTGCTTCACCACGTTCTCTTGATGAAGCTGAGGCAGGAGAGAAACCGCACACCCACCGAAACGCGTCAGACCTCCAGGCGCCGACGTCGCGAGCTGGCCCACCACAGCCCGCCCACGGTCAGCGCGCCGCCGACGGCCAAGGCCGCGATCGTCGGCTTCGCGGGCAGTGGCACCCGGCGGCGCAGCGTGACCGGCCTGGTGAACACGAGCACCGGCCAGCCGTGCGCGCCGGCTGCCTTGCGTAGCTCCTTGTCAGGGTTGACGGCGAACGCGTGGCCGACCGCCTCCAGCATGGGGACATCGGTGACCGAGTCGCTGTAGCCGTAGCACTCGGCCAGGTCATAGCCCCGCTCCTGGGCCAGCGCCCGGATCGCGCGCGCCTTCTCCTCGGCGTACGCGTAGTAGTCGATGACCCCGGTGTACTTCCCGTCCACGATCTCCAGCTGGGTCGCGATCACGCGGTCGGCGCCGAGCAGGTCGCCGATCGGCCCGACCACCTCGGACCCGGACGCGGAGACGATGATGACGTCCCGCCCGGCCGCCTTGTGCTCCTCGATCAGCGAGACAGCCTCGTCGTAGACCAGCGGCGAGACGACATGGTGCAGCGTCTCGGCGACGACCTCCCGGACCGTCGCGACGTCCCAGCCCGCGACCAGCTGCGACATGAACTGCCGCAGCTTCTCCATCTGGTCGTCGTCAGCGCCGCCGGTGAGGAACACCAGTTGGGCGTACGCCGACCGCAGCGCCGCGCGCCGGTTGATCAGCCCACCGGCCTGGAACGGCCTGGTGAACGCCAGGGAGCTCGACTTCGCGATAATCGTCTTGTCGAGGTCGAAGAAGGCCGCGGTGGGCGCCATGGTCGTCAGTGTAGGGGCGCCCCGGGCCTGCTTCTGCGCACAGGAGACCGAACCCACGCGGGCCTCCACAACCTCGGCGCGAACTCCGGTGGTGGTGCTCGATCCGGAGCAAGGTGGGCGGCATGACACCGCCCCTGCTGGTCACTGCCGACGAGAGCCTGCTCGACGAGCTGCTCCGGCTGGCCGCTGCCGCTGGCGTGACCCCCGAGGTCGCGCCCGACGGTGGCACCGCGCTGCGCTCGTGGCTCGCCGCGCCGCTTGTCCTGGTCGGTCTCGATGCGGCGGATTCACTGGTCCGCTTGGCGCCGCCTCGTCGGCGAGGCGTCCATCTCGTGGTGGCCGGGACGCCTCCCGACGACGTCTTCCGGACGGCCGTGCGCCTGGGGGCGCAGGACGTGGTCGAACTGCCGCGGTCCGACGCGTGGGTAGTCGAGGCGTTCGCCGACCTCGTCGACCCCGCGACGTGTCGCGGCCTGACCGTGGGCGTGGTCGGCGGGTGTGGTGGGGCAGGGGCGAGCATGTTTGCGGCCGCGCTGGCGCAGGTGGCCGCGCGCGAGGGGCCGGCCCTCCTCGTCGACGCCGACCCCCAGGGCGCGGGCCTGGACCGGCTGCTGGGCCTGGAGGACCAGGCGGGGCTGCGTTGGGAGTCGCTGGAGCAGACCACCGGTCGGCTCAGTTCACGTTCTCTACGAGAAGCGGTGCCGCGATCAGGCGATCTCGGAGTCCTCGCCTTCGGTGCCCGTAGGCCTTCCTCGCTGCAGGCGTTCGCGGTGCGTGAAGCGCTGGCCGCAGCTCGACGCGGGCACGACACGGTCGTGCTCGACCTGCCCAGGGCCGCAGACCCGGTCACCGACGAGCTGGTTTCTCGCTGCGACCGGCTGGTCGTCGTCACAACGGCCACGGTGTCCGGGCTGGCGGCCACGGCCAGGGTGTGCGCCCGGCTGCCGGGGGGTGTGCGCCTGCTCGTGGTGCGCGGGCGGGCTGGGGCAGCGGCGGCGGCGGCCCGGGCTACGGGCGTTCGTGAGGTGGTGGAGATGACAGACCAGCGGCGTCTCGATGAGTCCATCGATCTCGGACTGGGCCCTGTGCATGGCAGGCGCGGCGCCCTCGCACGAGCTGCGGAGCAGGTGCTCGACCTGGCTGGCCACCGCGCGGCGGCATGACCGCGGCGAGTCCAGCCCTGATCGAGCAGGTCCGCGACCGGCTGGCGCGGGTCCCCGGGCCGCTCACACCCCATCGCGTCGCCGAGGCACTCCGGGGGACGGGGCAGCCGATCGGTGACGCCACCGTGCTCGCGGTCCACGAGGCGTTGCGGCGCGACATCCTGGGGGCGGGGCTCCTGGAGCCGTTGCTGCGGGAGCCGGGTGTGACCGATGTGCTCGTCAACGGACCGGAGCGCGTCTTCTGGGACCGCGGGTCCGGGCTCGAGGCGGCTCCCGTCCGGTTTGCCGATGAGGCCGCGGTGCGGCGGCTGGCCCAACGACTGGCTGCTGCCGGAGGGCGTCGTCTCGACGACGCGTCACCGTTCGTCGACGTCCGGCTACCTGACGGCACCCGCTTCCATGCGGTGCTCGCTCCGGTCGCTGGTCCCGGGACGCTGCTCTCACTCCGGGTGCCAGCGGCGCGGACGTTCACCCTCGCGGAGCTGGCCGAGGCCGGATCGCTCACGGCGGGCGGGGTGCGGCTGCTGGAGGCGATCGTCGCGGCTCGGCTGGCGTTCCTGGTGTCCGGCGGCACCGGCTCCGGCAAGACCACACTCCTGGCCGCACTGTTGGCGATCGTGCCCGCGCGCGAGCGGATCCTGGTGGTCGAGGACGCCGCAGAGCTCCGGCCCGAACACCCGCATCTGGTGACGCTCGAGGCTCGCCCCGCCAACCTTGAGGGTGCCGGTGAGATCCCGCTGCGTGCGTTGGTGCGGCAGGCGCTTCGGATGCGACCCGATCGGCTCGTCGTGGGCGAAGTGCGCGGGGCCGAGATCGTCGAGCTGATGGCCGCGCTCAACACCGGCCACGAGGGCGGCTGCGGCACCCTCCACGCCAACTCCGCCGCTGACGTGCCTGCCCGGGTCGAGGCCCTCGCGCTCGCTGCCGGCCTGGGCCGCGAGGCGGCGCACAGCCAGTTCGCCTCCGCGGTGCAGATCGTGCTGCATCTGGGCCGCGGGCCAGGCGGTGTGCGCCAGCTCCGCCAGGTCGCGGTGCCCGTCCAGGACGGGCGCGGGCTGGTGACGATGGCGCAGGCGTTCGAGCTGGTCGGCGACCGGCTGTGCCGCGGACCGGCGGCCGAGGTCGTGGAGGCGAGGCTCACGTGAGCGGCGTCCTGCCCCCAGTGGCGCCTGAGGTCTGGCCGGTGTTGGCCGCCGTGGCGATGGCAGGATCGCTGGTGGTCTGGATCCGTCCGCACGGCCCGTCCGGCTCTCTGCCGGGCTGGGCATTCGCCGCGGTGGCGGTGTTCGCGATCGCAGGGCTGGGCGTCGCTGCTCCCGGTCTGGCCGTCGGGGCGATGCTCGCTGCCGGGGCTGCTTCTGGCTGCTGGCTGCTGTGGCGGTCGGGGAGTCGCCGGGCGGAAGCCGAGGCACGGGGGGCGCGGGTGCTGGAGGCGTGTGGGGTCCTGGCCTCGGAGCTGGCGGCGGGCCAGCCCGCCGTCGTGGCCCTCGGCCAGGCGGCGGTTGAGTGGCGCCACCTCGCGCCCGCGGCCGAGGCAGCAGATCTCGGGGCCGACGTCCCCGACTCCTTGCGCGCGTTGTCCCTGGCGCCGGGGGCCGGCGGCCTGACGTTGGTGGCAGCCGCCTGGCAGGTAGCCCACCACACCGGGCAGGGGTTGACCTCCTCCCTGCAGGTGGTCGTCGACGATCTGCGCTCCGAGCGCGAAACCCGACGTGTCGTGGCGTCCGAGCTGGCCTCGGCGCGGGCCACCGGCCGCCTGGTCGCGGCGCTTCCCCTGGCAGCCTTGGCGATGGGCCGCGGAGCAGGAGGCGACCCGATCGGCTTCGTGCTGCATCAGCCCCTCGGCTGGTTGTGTGCCGCGTCGGGGATCGCGCTGTTGTTGGCCGGCCTGGCGTGGATCGAGGCGATCGCAGCAGGCGTCGCCCGGGAAGGCTGAGCTCGGTCGTGGTCGCGAGTCTCATCGTCGGTGCCGTAGCCGCGGCCGTCGCGTTGCTGGTGCCGTGGCAGGGCCGTCCGCCGCCGGTGGAGGCAGCAGGTGCGGGCGCTGTCTTGGCGGCGAATGTCGGGCTGCTGCACCGATGGCGCGGCCTCTGGTCGGGCCTGGCCGCGCTGATGGGGGTCACCTGGTTCTCCGGGCCCGTGGGGATCGGGATCGCCGCCGGCTTGGGGGCGGTCGCCTGGTGGTGGATCGGCCGGACCGAGCCACTCGGCGTACGACAGGCCCGGGCTCGTGCTCGGGCGCAACTGCCGCACCTGGTGATCCTGCTCGGCGCCGCCTTGCGGGCCGGCGCCGCGCCGGGGCCGGCGCTGGAGGTGGTCTGCCGTTCGCTACCCGGGCCGGCATCGGATCGGCTGGCGTCGGCGACCGCGAGGCTCGCCCTGGGAGGTGACCCGGCCGTGGTCTGGGCCGACCTGACCTCCGATCCCGAGCTGGCGACATTGGGCCGGTGCCTCGCGCGCGCCCACAGCACCGGGGCCCCGGTGGCTCAGGCCGTTGCTCGGCTGGGGCAGGAGCTCGCGGACGAACGTCGGGCGCTGGCGCAGGACCGCGCCCGCACCGTCGGCGTCAAAGCCGCCGTACCCCTGGGCCTCTGCCTGCTCCCCGCGTTTCTGCTGCTCGGCATCGTGCCTGTCGTTGCGGGCTTGGCGGGGGCTCTACTCGCGCCGTGACGTGCCGGATTCCGTCCACCGGATCGGGCGGACCCCACCTTGTCCCCAGCCCCGCGTCCCCTCCGTCTCGCCGGTGCCCGATCGGAGCAGGCTGGCACCGAGCGGTCGCAACGGGCGGCCGGGAGGAGGAGGACCTTGATGAAGTCACACCACGACCAGAAGGGCATCACCACAGCGGAGTACGCCGTCGGCACGGCTGCCGGTGCGGGACTGGCGGGCCTGCTGTACCAGCTGCTCACGGGCGGCATGGGCGAGCAACTGCTCCGCACCCTGTTCGAGCACGTGCTCCGGTTGCTGGGCATCGGGTGACCATGCGGGCGCCGCGTCGGGCAGAGTCGGGCGCCGCCACGGCCGAGCTGGCGATGACCATCCCGCTGCTGCTCGCCGTGACGCTGGGGATGATCTGGCTGCTGAGCCTCGGGGTCGCCCAGGTGCGTGTCGTGGACGCTGCCAGGGAGACGGCGCGAGCGGTGGCTCGCGGTGAGGCCACCGCCGACGCGGTCGCCCTGGGGCAGCGTGTCGCGCCGGACGGCGCCGTGATCTCGGTGGGCGCCGGGGATCCGGTCGTGGTGCGCGTGACCGGACGGGTCGCGGGGCCGGGAGGCCTGTTCCGGTTCCTGACCGGCGCCACGCTGCGGGCCGAGGCGGTGGCTGCCCGGGAGCCCGGGTCATGAGGGGCGGCATAGCGGAGCGCGGCGCCGCCACGATCTTCACGATCGCCTTCGCCGGTGTCCTGCTGTTCGCGGGTCTGGCCTTGGCCGGGATCGCGGCTGTGGTGGTCGACCATCGTCGAGCCCAGTCTGCCGCCGACCTCTCGGCCCTGGCCGGAGCGTCGGCGTCCGATCAGTGCGCTGCCGCCGCGCGGATCGCCGCCGCCAACGGCGCAGAACTGGTGGCCTGTGCCCGCCACGGACCCGACATCGTGGTGCGGGTCGCCGTGACGACCCGCGGGTGGATCGGGCGCACGGTCACCCTGTCCGCCACCGCCAGGGCTGGCCCGGCGTGATCGTCGGCAGACGACCCTCAGCTGTCCTCGGTCTCGACGTGGCGCTCGGTCTCGACGTGGCGCTCGGCCTCGACCTGGCCGAGCTTCTCGGAGAGCTGGTTGAGCTCCTTGCGCTCCTTGCGCTGCTGGAACTCGCGCTTGGTGCCGAACTTCAGGATCGTGAAGCCCCAGATGATGGCCGCTCCGGCGGCGACGCCGATCAGGAAGATGGTCAACGACGAGAGGTCCATGCCGAGCAGTTCGGCGGAGCCGTCGCTGACGAACACGGCGGACAGGATCGCGACTGCACCGAGCGCGAGGAGCAACAGGCCGAGGAACACCATGGGCGCAGGCTAGCCCAGATCTAGGCGGGTCCGCTGCCCCCCGCCGGGTCGGAGTGCGGCGCATGCTCCAGCACCACCGCCAACAGGAGGGCGGCAGCGTGCTTGTCGAGCGGATGGTTCTGGTTGCCGCACTTGGGCGACTGAACGCATGACGGGCAGCCGTCGTCGCAGGCGCAGACGGCGATGGTGTCCCTGGTGGCGGTCAGCCAGGCCCGGGCCGCGGCGTACCCCCGCTCGGCGAAGCCAGCCCCACCGGGGTGGCCGTCGTAGACGAAAACGGTGAGCTGCCCGGTGTCCGGATGCAGCGCTGTCGAGACGCCACCGATGTCCCAACGGTCACAGGTGGCGAACAGCGGCAGCAGTCCGATCGAGCAGTGCTCGGCGGCGTGGGCCGCACCGGGCAGGTCCGCGGCCGTCAGGCCTGCGTCATCAAGGGCGTGCGCGGGGACCGTCCACCACATCGCCGCCGTCACCAGGGTGCGCTCGGGCAGGTCCAGTGGCTCCTCGCTGAGAACTTCACCGCCGGGTTGGCGGCGCTTCAGGAACGAGACGGTCTGGTGGGTCACGTCGACCACCCCGTAGGCGATGCGGCAGTCACCCCACTGCTGGGCGCGGCGCTCCTCGCGGATCGAGATCTCGGTGGTCTCCCGCGCGGTGGTCGAGTAGTTGATTTCGGGTGCGGAGTGCATCAGCGCGACACGTTCGTCCAGGTCAAGGCCGGTGACCAGCCAGGTGTCGCCCATGTGCAGGTAGACCGCGCCGGCATGCGCAGTGGCATGGGCTCCAGCGGCGTCGACCGTGCCGACGACCCGGCCGGTCGTCTCCTCGACCAGCTGCACCGGAGCCCCGCCGGCGGACCGGATGTCGGCCAGGTCCGCGGCCCGCCGCCGGTCCGTCCAGAACCATCCCCGGTCGCGTCGGCGCAGCAGCCCGGCGGCGGTCAGCGCGTCGACCGCCTCGGCCGCGCCCGACCCGAAGAGGGGGAAGTCGTCCTCGGTGAGCGGGATCTCCTGAGCGGCGGCGCACAAGTGTGGGCCGAGGACGTACTCGTTGCTCGGGTCGAAGACCGTCGCCTCCATCGGCTGGCCGAAGATCGCCTCGGGATGGGTGACCAGGTAGGTGTCCAGGGGGTCGTCCCGGGCGACCAGGATCCCGAGCGCGTCCTGCCGATCGCGGCCGGCGCGACCCAGCTGCTGCCACAGTGCCGCGCGGGTGCCGGGGAAGCCGGCGACCACCACCGCGTCCAGGCCGCTGATGTCGATCCCGAGCTCGAGCGCGTTCGTCGCGGCCAGCCCGAGCAGGTCGCCACGGCGCAGCCGATCCTCCAGGGCACGGCGCTCCTCGGGCAGGTAGCCCCCGCGGTACGCCGCCACCCGGCCCCGCAGCGACGGGTCGACCTCGCCCAACAGCCCGGCGGCCGTCATCGCCACCTGCTCGACGCCGCGCCGCGACCGCACGAAAGCCAGGGTGCGTACGCCGTCCACCACCAGGTCCGTCAACAGCTCGGCCGTCTCCGACGACGCGGCCCGCCGGACCGGCGCGCCGTTCTCTCCGGCATGGGAGACGAACGGCGGCTCCCAGAGCGCCACCGCCAGTCTCCCATGGGGAGAGTGGTCGGCGGTCAGGGCGAGCACGTCCAGCCCGGTCAGCCGGGCGGCCGCGATCTCGGGGTCGGCGACCGTGGCGGAGGCGAGCACGAACGTCGGGAAGGCGCCGTACGACGCGCAGACCCGCCGTAGCCGCCTGACCACCTGGGACACGTGCGCCCCGAAGACGCCACGGTAGTGATGACACTCATCGATGACGACGTAGCGCAGTGACGACAGGAAGGACGCCCAGCGCGCATGCCCGGGCAGCAGCGAGCGATGCAACATGTCGGGGTTGGTGAGGACGTACTCGCCGAAGGCCCTCGTCCACTCCCGTTGCTCGCGAGAGGCGTCACCATCGTGGGTGACTGCGCGTACGTCGAGCCCCAGCGCCCGGATCGCCCCGAGCTGGTCGTGCGCCAGCGCCTTGGTGGGCGCGACGTAGAGCACCGAAGCGCGCCGTTGGCCGCGGGCCCCGCGGCGCCCGAGGATCTCCGTCACACCCGGCAGCTGATAGGCAAGCGACTTGCCCGACGCCGTCCCGGTCGCGATCACGATGTGCTGCCCCGACCGGGCGGCCTCCGCGGCCACCACCTGGTGGCGCCACGGGCGCTGCACCCCGCGCGCGGCGTACGCCGACTGCACCGACGCCGGCACCCACTCGGGCCAGGCCTCGACCACGGCCTCTCGAGCGGGCAGTACCCGCAGATGGGTCAGCCGGTCGTCGCGACCGGGTCGGTCCGCCAGACGCCGCACGAGCGCCTCGACCCCGCCCGCACGTTCGTCCACGTCGCGAGTGTGACAAACGGCCCCGACAGCGGGAAACGCCAGGGAATCCCCGGCGAATCGGCGCGCGGCGCGCGCGGGTTGGCCAGCCAGGCCAGCGCACATCCGGTTCGCGTGGTTTGATACTGCATGTGGCCGCCGCATTCGCGACGTGCTCGCGCGCCGTCCTGCTGGAGGAGCAGATCGTGGACCTGACCCTGACGACGAGGGAAGCCGATGGCAAGACCATCGTCTCCGTCGGCGGCGAGATCGACGTCTACACCGCGCCCAAGCTCCGGGACAAGATCACCGAGCTCGTGGCCGACGGTCAATACCGCATCGTGATCGACATGGCCGGCGTCGAGTTCCTCGACTCCACGGGCCTCGGCGTTCTCGTGGGCGGCCTGAAGAAGGTCCGCGCCCACGACGGGACGCTCGAGTTGGTCTGCAACCAGGACCGCCTGTTGAAGATCTTCAAGATCACCGGGCTGGCCAAGGTCTTCGCGATCCACGGCTCGGCCGAGTCAGCGCTCGCAGGCTGAGCAGGCGCCGGGCGTACGCCCAGCACGTAGCCCTGCTCACACCCGGCTGCGCCGGTCGCGGCTGACCTGCGTAGACTCCGGGCGTTCACGCGCTGGCTTTACTCAGGAGGACATACATGACCGGGATCTATCCCGATGTCGTGGAGCTCTCCGGTGGCAACCTCCTGCTTGTCGTCATCGTCGCCCTGATCGCGCTCGCCGCGATCGGCATGGCGTTGATGTTCCGGCAGCAGGTCTTGGCCGCCGGTGAGGGCACCGACAACATGAAGAACATCGCCCTGGCGGTCCAGGAGGGCGCCAACGCCTACCTCACCCGGCAGTTCCGGACGCTGGGCATCTTCGCCGCGATCGCCTTCTTCGTTCTGCTGGCGCTGCCCGCCGACGATACGGCGGTCCGGATCGCCCGGTCTCTCTTCTTCCTGCTCGGCGCCGGCTTCTCGGCCGCGATCGGCTACCTCGGCATGTGGTTGGCCGTTCGGGCCAACGTGCGCGTCGCCGCGGCAGCGAATGTCGGGGGTCGCGACCCGGCGATGAACGTCGCGTTCCGCACCGGCGCCGTGGTCGGCATGGCCACCGTGGGCGCCGGTCTGCTCGGTGCCTCCGTCGTCGTGCTCCTGTTCAAGGACAAGGCACCGAACGTGCTCGAGGGCTTCGGCTTCGGCGCGGCGCTGCTCGCGATGTTCATGCGGGTCGGCGGCGGCATCTTCACCAAGGCGGCCGACGTCGGTGCCGACCTGGTCGGCAAGGTCGAGCAGAACATCCCCGAGGACGACCCGCGCAACGCCGCCACCATCGCCGACAACGTCGGCGACAACGTCGGTGACTGCGCCGGCATGGCCGCCGACCTCTTCGAGTCCTACGCCGTCACCCTGGTCGCCGCGCTGATCCTCGGCTCGCAGGCGTTCGGTGACGCCGGTCTGGTGTTCCCGCTGTTGATCCCCGCGATCGGTGCGATCACCGCGATCATCGGCGTCTACCTCACCCAGCCCAGGGCGGGGGAGAACGGCCTGGTCACGATCAACCGCTCGTTCTACATCTCCGCAGGCATCGCTGCGGCGGCCTCGGCCATCGCGGCGTACGTCTATCTGCCGGGATCCTTCGCCGAGCTGACCAACGTCCAGGGCATCGACATGGCCGGCGTCGACGGCGACCCGCGCCTGATCGCCACCATCGCGGTCGTCATCGGCATCGTGATGTCGGCGGGCATCCTGGCGCTGACCGGCTACTACACCGGCACCGAGCACCGCCCCGTCAAGGACGTCGGCAAGTCGTCGCTGACCGGTGCCGCCACCGTGATCCTGGCGGGCATCTCGGTCGGTTTCGAGTCCGCCGTCTACACCGCCATCGTCATCGGCGGCACGGTCTTCGTCGCGTTCCTGCTCGGCGGCGCGACACTGACGGTGTCGCTGTTCGCAGTGGCACTGGCCGGGTGCGGTCTGCTGACCACGGTCGGCGTGATCGTCGCGATGGACACCTTCGGCCCGGTCTCCGACAACGCCCAGGGCATCGCGGAGATGTCGGGCGACGTCAGCCCCGAGGGTGCGCAGATCCTGACCGAGCTCGACGCCGTCGGCAACACGACCAAGGCGATCACCAAGGGCATCGCGATCGCGACGGCGGTGCTCGCCGCGACCGCGCTGTTCGGCTCGTACGCCACCTCGGTCGCCGAGGCCCTGATCAAGGCTCACGCCGACCACCGCCGAGTCCGCCCTGCTGAACTTCGAGGTCTTCAACCCGGCGGTGTTGGTCGGGCTGATCCTCGGTGCCGCCGTGGTGTTCCTGTTCTCGGGCCTGGCGATCAACGCCGTGAGCCCGTGCGGCCGGTGCGGTCGTCTACGAGGTCCGCCGCCAGTTCCGCGAGATCCCCGGGATCATGGAGGGCACCGGCCGTCCGGAGTACGGCAAGGTCGTCGACATCGTCACCAAGGACTCCCTGCGCGAGCTGGTGACGCCCGGCCTGCTGGCCGTGCTGGCACCGGTCGCGGTGGGCTTCGGCCTCGGCGTCGACCGCGCTGGCCGGCTTCCTGGCCGGCGCGATCGGCACCGGCATGCTGATGGCGGTCTTCCTGGCCAACTCGGGCGGCGCCTGGGACAACGCCAAGAAGCTCGTCGAGGACGGCCACCACGGTGGCAAGGGCTCCTCGGCCCACGAGGCGACGATCATCGGCGACACGGTCGGTGACCCGTTCAAGGACACCGCCGGCCCGGCGATCAACCCGCTGATCAAGGTGATGAACCTGGTCTCGCTGCTGATCGCCTCTGCTGTGGTCTCGCTGAGCGTCGGCCAGGACCAGAACGACGCCTTGCGTTTCGGGATCGCACTGACAGCGCTAGCGATCATCGTGGTGTCGCTCTACATCACCAAACAGCGCGCCGTGGTCATCGGTGACGGCGACGACGCCGGATCCTCGTCGATGCAGCCGCACGGCGCGGCCTGACCCCGTTCAGCTCGACCGGCCCGGCCCAGGACTCCTGGGACCGGGCCGGTCGCCATTTCCACGAGACGGCGCTCGGGGTTGCACGAGACGGCGCCCGGGGTTGCACGAGACGGCGCCCGCGCCGCCACAAGTGCCGTCTCGTGCGACCATCACCGCCGTCTCGCGCGACCACTGGCGCCGTCTCGTGGCTAGGGTCGGCGGGTGGACCGCGATGACCTGGCGAGGCGATTGGGCGAATCGGTGGAGCAGGCCGGCTACACCTACGACGCCGTCGCGGAACTCCTCGGCCCACGAGCGCACGCGGCCCTGGGCCGCAACGAGACCACGCCCGGGCTGCGGCGTACCACCGGGGGCTCACGGCTGGAGACCCTGACCCGGCTGTTCCTGCTGCAGGTCCCGGTGACCCGGGTCGAGGCCGAAGGTGCCCTCCCGGGCCTGGTCGACCCGCTCGCGGTCGAGGGGCTGCTGGTCACCAGCGTGGGCGAGGTCGCGGCCCGCCTCGATGTGCGTCCGTACGCCGCCCCCGACGCCTCCGGGGATCGCGACTTCTGGGTGGTCTCCGACCTCACACCCGGCCTGGACGGGTCCGGCGCACGCGTGGGTTCAGAGCACGTGCTCGGGATCAGCCCCGCGTCCACCTCGCTGGCCCAGCTGACGCAGCGCCACCCCGTGGACCGGGCGCTCGACCTCGGCACCGGCTGCGGCGTCCAGTCGCTCCACCTGGCAGCCCACTCGGGCTCCGTGGTCGCCACGGACGTCAACCTGAGGGCGCTCAAGATGGCTCGCTTCAACGTCGCCCTCAACGACCTGCCTCAGATCGAGGTCCGCGAGGGCTCGTTCTTCGAGCCGGTCGCCGGCGAGCAGTTCGACCTGATCGCCACCAATCCGCCGTTCGTGATCTCGCCCGCGATCGGGGAACGGCTGGTCTACCGCGACTCCGGCCTTCCGGGCGACCGCGTCGTCGAACACATCGTGCGCACCGCGCCCCACCACCTCAGCGCCGGCGGCTGGTGCCAGATCCTCGCCAACTGGGTCGTCGAGCCGGACCGGCCGTGGGACGAGCGGCTGGCCACGTGGATGGGCGAAGGCTGCGACGCGCTGGTCGTCCAGCGCGAGCTGCTCGACCCAGCCGAGTACGTCGAGCTCTGGCTCAAGGACTCCGGCCACCATGGCGCGGCCGACTACGCCGAGCGCTACGACACCTGGCTCGCCTGGCTCGACGATCAGGGGGTGGAGGCCGTGGGGTTTGGCTGGATCAACCTCCGGCGCGTCGACCGTGAGGCCAGCGTCACCTTCCTCGACTGGCCGTACGCCGTGGAGCAGCCGATCGCGCCGGCACTTGCGGAGTGGGCCGTGGCAACGGACTTCCTGAGCCAGAGCCCGGACCTCGCCGAGCTGAGGCTGACCCGCCGTGTCGATGTCGTCCAAGAGACCGCCGGCCCACCCGGGGCCGAGGACCCGCAGACCATCGTGCTGCGTCAGCAACGCGGCCTGCGCCGGGCCAGGACCGTCGACACGGTCGAGGCGGCGCTCGTGGGCGCCTGCGACGGCGACCTGACGGTGAGTCAGATCCTTGGTGCGGTCGCCTTGCTGCTCGACCGCGACCCCGGCGAGCTCGCGGCTGCGTACCTTCCCCTCGTCGAGCAGCTGGTCGCGGAGGGCTGGCTGCGCCGCTGAGGACCACGTCTGAGCGGCGCGGGACCCCACGCCGCAGGCCCCACGAGGGTCGATCTCATCCGTGGAGCGCGTCCCGACACAGGCAGGGTCGGTGGACCGCGGCAGTGGACAGCAGCCGGGTTCGCGCTACCGTGTTCCGCCGTGGGGCCTGCTGCCGCCCACGCCGAGGACCCGCGGCAGCCGAGAGCGACAACGTGGAGCAAGGACAGCCGTGGCACACAAGTTGGTGATCGTCGAGTCGCCGAAGAAGGCGCAGATGATCGGAGGCTTCCTCGGGGACGGCTATGTCGTCGAGTCCTCGATCGGCCACATTCGCGACCTGCCCCAGTCCGCCGCCGACACTCCGGCCTCGATCAAGGACAAGCCCTGGGGGCGGCTCGCCGTCGACGTCGAGCACGACTTCCAGCCCTACTACGTCGTGCCGCGTGACAAGCGGGCGCACATCGCCAAGCTCAAGAAGCTGCTGAAGGACGCCGACGAGCTCTACCTCGCGACTGACGAGGACCGCGAGGGCGAGGCGATCGCCTGGCACCTGCAGGACGAGCTGAAGCCGAAGGTGCCGGTGCGCCGGATGGTGTTCCACGAGATCACCAAGCAGGCGATCCTCGCGGCCGCCGACAATCCTCGTGAGCTCGATCTGGACCTGGTCGAGGCGCAGGAGGCGCGGCGGATCCTGGACCGCCTCTACGGCTACGAGGTCTCGCCCGTGCTGTGGAAGAAGGTCATGTCCGGCCTGTCCGCAGGCCGCGTGCAGTCGGTGGCGACCCGACTGGTCGTCGATCGGGAGCGGGAGCGGATCCGCTTCCGGCTCGCGTCCTACTGGGACCTCGAGGGCACCTTCGACGCCGGCGAGTCCCATCAGCCCCGGATGTTCCCGGCCAAGCTGTACTCCGTCGACGGCGCCCGCGTCGCCAGGGGCTCGGACTTCGGCCAGGACGGGTTGCTCAAGGCGTCCAAGGGCGGCGTCGTCCACCTCGCCCGGGCCGCCGCCGAGGCGCTGGTCGCCGGACTCGCCGACACGGCGTACGCCGTCCGCTCGGTGGAGTCCAAGCCCTACCGCCGTTCGCCGTACCCTCCGTTCCGCACCACCACGCTGCAGCAGGAGGCCTCTCGCAAGCTGGGCCTGAGCGCCTCGGGCACCATGTCGGTGGCGCAGCGGCTCTACGAGGGCGGCTTCATCACCTACATGCGGACCGACTCCACGACCATGTCGAACTCGGCAGTGACAGCTGCCCGGACCCAGGTGCGTGAGCTGTACGGCGCGGAGTACGTCCCCGACGTGCCCCGCACCTACGCCAGCAAGGTGAAGAACGCGCAGGAGGCGCACGAGGCGATCCGCCCGGCGGGCGAGACGTTCCGCACGCCCGGCCAGACCGGGCTGACGGGCGAGCAGTTCCGGCTCTACGAGCTGATCTGGATGCGCACTGTCGCGTCGCAGATGAAGGACGCGACCGGCAACTCGGTGACGGTCCGGCTCGGCGGCGCGGCCGCGACGGGCGAGGACGTCGTGTTCTCCGCCAGCGGTCGCACGATCACCTTCCACGGCTTCCTGAAGGCCTACGTCGAGGACAAGGACGACTCGACGAAGAAGCGCGACGACGACGAGGTGCGGCTGCCGTCGCTCGCCGAGGGGGAACCGCTGACGGCGGCGTCGGTCTCGGCCGCCGGTCACGAGACCAAGCCCCCGGCCCGCTTCACCGAGGCGACGCTGATCAAGGAGCTCGAGGAGCGCGAGATCGGCCGCCCGTCGACGTACGCCTCGATCATCGGCACCATCCTCAACCGCGGCTACGTCTACAAGAAGGGCACCGCGCTGGTGCCGGCCTGGCTGGCCTTCTCCGTGGTGCGCCTGCTGGAGGAGCACTTCACCCGCCTGGTGTCCTATGAGTTCACCGCCCAGATGGAGGATGTGCTCGACGAGATCGCCCGCGGCGACAAGGACCGCAACTCCGAGCTGGCGGAGTTCTACTACGGTTCCGAGCGGATCGCGGGGCTGCACCCGCTGGTCACCGGACTCGGCGACATCGATGCCAAGGAGCTCGCGACGTTCCCGATCGGGGGGCCGGACTCCGGGATCGCGCTCCGGGTCGGTCGCTACGGCCCCTACCTGGAGGGCCCTGACGACGAGGGCACGCCCGCGGCCACGCGGGCCAACGTCCCCGACGACCTGCCGCCCGACGAGCTCACCCTGGAGAAGGCGCGCGAGCTGCTGGCCAACCCGGCGGGGGCTGAGATCGCGCTGGGCACCCACCCCGACACCGGCCTGCCGGTCGTGGCCAAGAACGGCCGCTACGGGGCCTACGTCACCGAGGTGCTGGCCGAGGATGCTCCCAAGGGGGCCAAGCCCCGCACCGGCTCGCTGTTCGCCTCGATGACGCTCGACACCGTCACCCTCGACGATGCGGTCACACTGCTGTCGCTGCCGCGCGTGGTCGGGGTCGATGCTGAGGGCGTCGAGATCACCGCGCAGAACGGCCGCTACGGGCCGTACCTCAAGAAGGGCACCGACTCGCGGTCGCTCACCTCAGAGGACCAGCTGCTGTCGATCACCCTGGACGAGGCGCTCGCGATCTACGCCCAGCCCAAGGCCCGTGGCCGGGCGGCTGCCGCTGCGCCGCTCAAGGAGCTCGGCGCCGATCCCGTGTCCAAGCAGCCGGTGGTGGTCAGGAGCGGCCGGTTCGGCGACTACGTCACCGACGGGGAGTACAACGCCACGCTCCGCAAGGAGGACACCGTCGAGTCGATCACGATCGAGCGCGCCGCGGAGCTGCTCGCGGAGCGCCGGGCCAGGGGTCCGGCGAAGAAGACGGCCAAGCGTGGCGCCAAGAAGCCCGCCAAGAAGACCGCGGCTAAGAAGACCGCTAAGAAGACCGCCAAGAAGGCGGCCAAGAAGCCTTCGGCGAAGAAGGCTTCGGCGACGTAGGCGTCGTCTCGATAGCGGCTCAGCCCGGAAGCGGGATGCCGGCCGCGGTCAGCATCGCCCGCAGCACCGATGGCGTCGGCAGACCGGTGCCGGGGGGATCGGCCAGCAGCAGCGCGACGCACGAGTCGAACGGCGCGTCGGCGACGTCGGGGTCATCGACGTAGCCGATGTCGAGGCACAGCTGCGCCGCCGAGGCGGAGGTGACCGGGTTGCCCGGGGCACTGGGCGGAGGTCGACGGGGAGGTCGACGGGGAGGTCGACGGGGACGTGGACGGGGACGGGGACGGGGACGGGCTGGGCGAGGTGCTCGGCTCGGCCGGCCCTGGCTCCGGCGGCCCGCTGCCTCCTGGAGGCGAGGGCATGCCGCCGGGTGTCATGTCCAGCGTGGTCGCCGGCGTCGGGTCGGGATCCGGCGTGGGTGAGGGGCTCCCCGGCGGATCGGGGGTGACTTGGTCGGCCGCGGTCGCGGGCACGTGCTCGGCAGTCGGTTGGGGGGCGGCGACCGGAGCCACCACGGGGCTGCTCGGCCTGGTCTGGGCCGTGGCGGGCATCGTCGGGAAGGTGGCCGTCGGCACGCTGGTGAACTCGCCACGGGCGTAGGCGCGGGCGATTCGCAGCACCATGTCGACATAGGAAGTGCTGTGGTTGTAGCGATACACCGCGTGGCGCTGTCCGGCGACCGTGCTGAGGTCCTGCTCGCCCACGCAGAGGTAGACCGCGGCGGCGAGGGCTGCGTCGTCGATGTCCTGCGGGTTGCGGACCCCGTCGCCGTCGGCGTCGACCCCGACGTAGGTCCACGTCGACGGAATGAACTGCATCGGCCCGACGGCGCGGTCATAGGTGGCATCGCCGTCCAGCTGGCCCTGGTCGGTGTCGGAGATCACGGTGGTGCCGGAGCCGCCGTTGAGGGCGATGCCGATGATCGCCGGCTCGGCGACCCCGGAGCCGTCGAGCGCGCTTCCGCCGAAGCGGCCGTGGTTGGACTCGACCCGGCCGATGGCGGCGAGCAGCTCCCATGAAAGCTTGCAGCCGCGGTCGGTGGCGTTGATGACGGTCGCCGCCCGTTGGTACGCCGCGAGCGCGGCGTCGGGGATGTCAGCGGCGCTGGCGGTGCGCGAGAGGTCGGACGCCGGGACAGTGCGCAGGCTGCCGGGTGCGGTGGTCACGGGTGCGGTGATGGCGTCGGGCACCACGGTGGTCTCGGTCTGGGTGGGTGCGGAGGCCGAGGCGATCATCTCGGCCACGGGAGCGTCGGCCCGCTCGCCGAGGACGAGGGTCCAGCCGGCGGTCATGGCGAAGAGGGGGATGGTCGTGAGTGCGCGCGTGGCCCAGCCGTGTCGGCGACCGCGGAGCGCGGCGCCGGCTGGGCCGGACTTGGTCATGGCATCTCCCCGACGGGCCACGAGCACCGCCGTCGTCTTCGGCGGGGCGATGGTCCTGACCCCATCTGCTTCGCCGCGCGACTTCCCCATCTCGCGGTCTCTCCCAACGTACCTGCGATCCTCGCCGAACGGGATGGTTCGACGACGTTCAATTCGATGACGGTTGGATGACCTGTTCATGACGAGGACCCCGGCATGGCGCACCGGGGGTCCCACCTCGTAGCGTCGTCCTGTGCGGCCTCAGTGCGACCGCGCAGTCCTCCCGTCACTGTCGTGCCTGTTACCCCGCGAGGAGCCGATCCTGAGCCAGCAGATACCCGCCGCCGCGGCGCCCGACGGCCCGGGGCTGGTCAGCACGTCGGGGTTGTTCGTGTGCTTCGAGGGCGGCGAGGGTGCCGGCAAGTCGACCCAGGCGCAACGCCTTCGGGACTGGCTGCTGGAGCAGGGGCGCACCGTCGTGCTGACCTTCGAACCGGGGGATACCGTGGTGGGGCGACAGCTTCGCCGGATCGTGCTCGATCCGGCCACGGGCAGCCTGTCGGACCGCACCGAGGCACTGCTGTACGCCGCTGACAAGGCCGAGCACGTCGACTCGGTGGTGCTCCCGGCGCTGGCAGCGGGCAGCGTGGTCATCACCGACCGCTACGTCGACTCCACCCTCGCCTACCAGGGCGCCGGCCGCTCGTTGGCCGTGGCGGAGGTCGAGGCGGTGGCCCGCTGGGCGACCCACGACCTGCGCCCCCAGCTGACCGTCGTGCTCGACCTCGCGCCGGCCCACGGGCTCGGCCGGTTCACCGAGCGCGACCGGATCGAGGGCGAGTCTGTGGAGTTCCACCAGCGGGTGCGAGAGGCGTTCCTTCGGATGGCGGCCCAGACCCCACAGCGATACCTCGTGCTCGACGCCCGAGCCCCGGTTGAGGAAATCGAGGCCGCGGTGCGCGAGCGCGTCGTACCGTTGCTGGCGACGAAGCCGTCAGGCGCCCCGAAGGAGACCGACCAGTGACCGTGTGGGACACCCTGGTCGGCCAGCGAGTCGCGGCCCAGGTGCTGCGCGCTGCCGCCTCCGGGGTCGGCATGACCCATTCCTGGCTGATCACCGGCCCGCCCGGGTCCGGCCGCTCCAACGCCGCGGTGGCGTTCGCGGCCGCGCTGCAGTGCCCCGACCTCGGCTGCGGGGACTGCCGGGCGTGCCGGACGGCGTTGGCCGGCTCCCACCCCGACGTCACCAGGGTCACCACCGACCGGCTCTCGATCGGGGTCGATGAGGTGCGCGAGCTGGTCCGGCGATCGGCGCTCGCCCCGGTGGGCAGCGGCTACCAGGTGCTGGTCGTGGAGGATGCCGACCGTCTCACCGACCAGGCGTTCAACGCGCTGCTGAAGGCGATCGAGGAGCCGACCGGGCACACCGTGTGGGTGCTTTGCGCGCCCACCGTCGAGGACGTGCTGCCGACGATCCGCTCGCGGTGTCGGCTGGTCGGCCTGACGACCCCGACGGCGGCCGAGGTGGCGGCGTACCTCGTGCGCCAGGACGGCGTCAGCGACGCCCTTGCGGCGTACGCCGCCCGCGCCAGCCAGGGCCACATCGGACGGGCTCGCGCGCTCGCCCGCGACGAGGCGACGCGCAACCGGCGGCGTGAGGTGGTCTCGCTGCCCACTCGGCTGACCTCGCTGGGTGCGTGCATGACCGCGGCGACCAACCTGCACGAGGCGACCCAGGAGGAGTCTGAGGGGATCATCATCCAGCTCGACGCCCGCGAGAAGGCCGACCTCGACACTGCCTACGGCGTGATCGAACGCGGCCGTCGCCCCAGGGAGTACGCCCCAGCGCTCGCGGCCATGCAGAAGGCGCAGAAGACGCGCGCCAAGAGGCGTCACCTCGATGTCGTCGACCGTGGGCTGATGGATCTGGCGTCGGTCTACCGCGACGCGATCGTGCTGGCTTCCGGCGGGACGGGGGCGCTCGTCAACGAGGAGAACCGCGCCGACGTCGCCGAGCTGGCCCGGGTGTCGACGCCGGAGGGGCACCTGCGCCGGATCGACGCGATCTTCACCGCGCGGGAGCAGATGCTGGAGTTCAACGTGCCGCCGATGCTGGCGCTCGAGTCGATGATGCTGGCGCTGCGGGTGCCCCCGCGGAGCGCCTGATGCGGCGCTGGCTGGCCCTCTTGGTCGTGCTCGGCCTGGTCGTGATGACTGCCGGCGTGGTCGGCACGATGCTGGTGCTCCGCGGCGGTGGCATCGTCCCGCCGGCCCGGCCGGGGCTCACCGCCACTGCGGACCCACAGGCCGCCGATTCGCCGGTGCCCGGTCTGGCGCGCTTCTACGCCCAGCGCCTCACCTGGGCGGCCTGCGCCGACGACGACAGCGACCAGTGCGCGACGCTCGAGGTCCCGGTCGACTATGCCCGCCCTCGGGGGGACACGATCACGCTGGCGCTGCTGAAGCACCCGGCGGCGGTCCCGCGCGACCGGCTGGGCTCGATGGTGGTCAACCCTGGTGGCCCGGGCGTTCCCGGGACGTCGTACGCCGCACGAGCGTCGACGTTCTTCGGCCAGGAGATCGTGGACCGGTTCGACATCGTCGGCTTCGACCCCCGGGGCACCGGTGAAAGCAGCCCGGTGGACTGCCTGGACGACGACCAGCTCGACTCCTACGTCGGATCGGACCCGGACCCGGACACCCCGGAGGAGGTCCGCAGGTTTCTGAGCGCCGTGCGCGAGTTCGGGCGCGGGTGCTCCGCGTTGTCGGGCGGGCTGGCGGCCCATGTGTCGACGATCGAGGCCGCCCGCGACATGGACGTGCTGAGGGCCGCGCTGGGGGAGAGCACGATGGTCTACTTCGGGGCGTCGTACGGCACCAAGCTGGGGGCGACGTACGCCGACCTGTTCCCGGCCCGGGTCGGCCGGCTGGTCCTGGACGGGGCGCTCGACCTGACGCTGAGTCCTCGGGACCTCTCGTTGCAGCAGGCCGAGGGCTTCCAGACCGCACTGGACGCCTACATCACCAACTGCCTCGAGAGCACCGACTCCTGCTTCCTCGGCGACTCCCTGGACGAGGGCCGGCAACGGATCGCCGACTTCCTGGCGCAGGTCGAGCAGCAGCCGCTGGCCACGTCCGACGGGCGGGGGCTGAGGATCGGCAACGCGTTCTACGGCATCGCGCTGCCGCTCTACCGCCGCGACTACTGGTTCCTGCTGTCCAACGCGCTGCGGGCCGCGTTCGGCGGCGACGGGACGCAGTTGATCGCACTCTCCGACACCTACACCTCGCGTGACCTCACCGGTTCCGGCTACACAGACAACAGCCTCGAGGCCAACCTGGTGATCAACTGCCTCGATGACCCGAGCTCGATCCCCGCTCGGCGGGTGCCCGCCGAGCTGCCGGTCTTCGAGCAGGCGTCGCCGACGTTCGGCGCGATCTTCGCCTGGGGCCTGGTGGCCTGCCGTGGGTTCACCGAGCGGTCGACGGAGCAACCTCGGGAGGTGCGCGCCGTCGGCGCCGCACCGATCCTGGTGATCGGGACGACTCGCGACCCGGCCACCCCGATGGTGTGGGCGGAGGCGCTTTCGGCGCAGCTGGACTCCGGGGTGCTGGTGCGCCGCGACGGCGACGGCCACACCGGCTACCTCGCCGGCAACGAGTGCGTGGACCGCGCGGTCGAGGACTACCTGGTCACCGGCGCCGTCCCTAGAGACGGCCTGTCCTGCTGACCAAGGACCTCAGGACTGGTTGCGCGCGGCAGCGACGCCGGCGGTGAACTTCGGGATCACGATGCTGACCAGGATGCCGAGGTTGACCTTGGCCGCGTCGAGCAGCATGCCCGACATCAGGTCGTCGCCGTGCTTCTGGCACACGACCGTGTTGCCGCCCTCGAGGTCGAGCAGGTAGTAGCGGTTGAGGGCCGGGAAGTTCGACCCGGCGAGGGTCGAGGTCATCTGGTCGGTGAGCTGGTTGAACAACGCCACCGCCTCCGGCTGCGGGTTGTGTCCGGCGAGGCCGAGCCCGGTCTCGCGGTCCCAGATGTCCGTCGCGACCAGGCCGTCGCGAAGGATCTCCTTGGCCTCCTTGACGACCTGCTCGAGCCGGCTGACGTCGATGTCCAGCATGGTGGGTTCCTCCTCAGGAGTGGTGGGGAATCGGTGGGCTGTTCGCGAGTCGGCGTACGCCGCCCGGCTGGGGTCAGGAGTCGCCAAGCTGGTCGCGGACCGACCCGGCCGCAACCTTGGCGCGCATCAGCAGCGCACCGAGGGAGTCGTCGCCGACGGTCACCCAGATCAGCAGCTGCCCGACGATCAGGTCACGCACCGCCAGCACGACGGTCTTGGAGGCGCCGTTGGTGAGCGTCACCATGTCGAGCGGCCCGCCCCGGTCGTCGTGGACCGAGCCGGAAACCGAGTCGGCGATGGAGTGCAGGGAACTGGTCATGGCTGACAGTCGGCTGACCTCGATCTCGTCGACGCCGAGGGCGCACAGGTTGAAGCCGTCTGCGGTGCAGATCATCGCGGAGCTGAAGGTCGGCAGCGACTCGGCCAGCGTCCGCAGGACTGGGAGCAGGGCGCGACCGATCTGCTCGGACCACAGCTCCCAGGCCGCGGCGATGTCCTCGTCCATCTCGATGCCCCTCGGGCGCTCGAGCTTCTCCGCCGGGGCGTTGCGCGGGGGCAGGACGACGATCTCGGCGTCAGGTTGGACGACGTCCTCCACCTCGACGAGCTTCTCGGCGAGGGCCGAGGAGCTGTAGAGCACGAGAGCGCGGCTCGCGGTCTGGACGGGGGTGCGGCTAGCGGTGGTGGTCGTCATCGGACGGCCTCCTTCTCGGTGTGGGGCTGCTGGGGCACGGTCTGGTTGCTGAGGGGGAGCCGAAGGGCGGCATGCAGGACATCCACGACGGAGTCGCGGTCGCGCGGGTCCGCGGCAAGAACCGGGATCCGCTGGTCGAACTGGGCGACGACCTCGCGGTAGCTGTCGAGCTGGGCGGGCGGGTCGGCCAACCGGGTCACGGCCAGGGTGAGCTTGGAGGCCGGCACCTCCTGCGCGATGAAGCCCAGCCACAGCTCGGCATCGAGCAGCGCGTGCTGGTGGTGGCCGAACAGCCAGAGCACGACCCCGGAGCTGCGCGGCATGGCCGACTTGCGCACCAGGTCGAAGCGCTCCTGGCCGGGTGTCCCCACCACGGACACCTGGCGCCCGTCGGGTGCCCGCCACTCGCCGATCTCCAGACCGACGGTCGTGGTGGTCTTGAGGTGGCGACCGGGGTGGCCGGTGCGAGCCCGCAGCGCGGAGCTCAGCACCTCGGTGGTGGACACTGAGAGGTCCGACACCGTGCACACAGCTGTGGTCTTCCCGACGCCGAAGGGTCCGACGAAGGACACCTGACGTGGAATAGGGGTACCGAGAATCGGCATCATGTTTGTCTCCCGAGTTGCAAACGTTCTTGCCGCTGCCGACCGTAGTCGGCCGTACCCAATCGCGACAGAGAACCGCGGAATCTCCTCCTCCGATCGGCCGGGTCGTCTAGTCCGCCTGGGCTATGCCGCCGCGCGGACCGGACGTTTTCACGCCCCGCCCGGCGGTCCGTATACTTCTCCGCGTTGCCCGGACGACCGGCGTCGGCCACACCTCGTACGCCGCGGCCGGGCAGCACGCCGCCTTAGCTCAGTCGGTAGAGCGAATCACTCGTAATGATTAGGTCGTCGGTTCGACTCCGACAGGCGGCTCCAGCAAGATCGCTGGTCAGCGGACCCGTAGCCGGCTACCAGCCCTCAAGAGGGTGATGTGGTGGCAGATACCGGCGCTGGGGAGCCCCGCGGCACGACCGGGGTCAAGGTTCAGGCGGCTCTGCTGACTCAGCCTGCGGTCAGCAGCCCTATCCCCAAGCTCAACAGGCTGATCGCCAGCAGGCCGGCCCCGGCGTAGACCAGCACGATCAGGCGGTTGGGCTCCTCGCGCCCGGGGCCCATGGAGGAGAAGAAGAAGCCACCGGGCATGAGCAGCGCCGATACCGCCACGCCAGAACGGGACAGCCAGTCGAGTACACCGGACTGTCCGGTGGCGTCGGCGAACAGCTGGCACAGCAGCGCCAGCAACAACAGCACGCCGGCGTGGGCGTGCCCGGCCCTGGCGAAGGCCACCTGGAACGGTGTCGCCTGCAGGTTGCCGCGAACGATGCTCAGCAGGTGGAGCCCGCCGGTCTCCACGGTCACCAGCGCGATCAACAAGATGCCCGCCAGTACGCGCGACTTGTCGCTCAGGATCAGTTCCATGTCGAGCTCCTCAACCGATTGGATAGTGGCGCTCGCCAGTATTGGCTAGTTTCCGCGATCTGCGTCCGCGGCTTCCGCTGTTGGCGTGGAGGTGCGCGAGTGGCTGGGAGGCGCCTCTGCGGCCCGAGGCCTGCTGCATGACTCCGCTGCGTTAGCGATCGTCGGTGGGCGCGCTGATCTTGCTTGGAGTCCATGCGGGGTTGCGGCCGGTGAATCCGATGACCTGGTCGAGAAGCGGTGCGTCGTGGGGGACCGGGACGGCGGGCAGGTAGGCGGCGCCTTCCTGATTCCCTCTGGCCTGGTCGGAGACGACGAGGGGGAGCAGGGACCAGACGTGTTGGACGAGGTCGTGAGCGGGGTCGAACGCCCGGTCGAGCGCGCGGCCGAGGTCCCATCCGTGCACCACCGTCTCCACGGTGTGGAGCGCCAGGGCGAACGCTGCGGGCAGCTCGTTGCCGGCGATGTTGACGGTGCCGTCCACGCCTCTGGTGTGCCAAGCCTTGACGGCGTTCTCGGCAAGGTCCCGGTGAACGTCGGCAAGCGTCTGGGTGATCTCGTAGTGACTGCCACCGGCTGCGTTGGTGAGGAGGACGTGGGTGTCACGAATGTGGTTCGTCAGGGCCCCGACGTCGTAGGACCTGCACGGTGTGGGCCGGTCCAGCGCAGCCGGCTCGAGGGGACGTACGTCGATGAGTTCACCGACGGTGTGGAGGGCGAAAGTGAGTCCGTCGAGAGGTGTCATGGTGCTGCCTTTCCGGCTGGTGGGTGGGGGTTCGGCTAGGTCACTGAGAGGGCAGGGCGGGAGGCGACATGCGTCAGGTAGCAGGCAGCCGCCACGGCCAGCAGGCCCGGTCCGAGAAGTCCCTGACTGGCGGGAAGCAATCCGGGGGCGACGAGGAAGACGAGCAAGCCGGTGTCGAGGACGACCGCGACGCCGAGGCTCACCATCGCCTGCCAGGCCCTGTGCGTGTGGTACCACGCAAGCGCAAGGACCAGGACGGCAAGCCCGGCGGCTGCGATGTTGAGGCCGTGGAAGTGCAGGAGTGCCTCGGCGGCCTCGCCGCTGTCAGGGGGCGCCGAGGTGGGCGCGTTCGGGCCGAGCGTGTTCAGCCCGGCGCCGGCGCCCATGGCGATCAGCGAGGTTCCGCCCACCACGTGGAGCAGGCCCCACAGTCCGAGCGAGGCGGCCGCGGCCGGGCGAGGCCAGCGCGCCGCGGTGGTGAAGGTGCCCCAGGGGCGAGCGCTCATCATGAGCTCTTCTCAAGGTCGGCCGCCAGGCTAGCCAACGTGGCGAGGTGGTCGACCCAGCCCCCATGGTTGTTCTCCATGTCGACCGGATCGACGAACCCGCGGTGGGTGACGATCAATCGCGTCCGCGCCCCGTGGGGTTCGAGGGCGAATGTCACCGTCGTGACCAGCTCCTCGTCGAGGGAACGCCAGGTGTGCACCAGCCGGGTGGCGGGCTCGATGACCTCGTAGAAGCCCTCGATCCCCACGGTGATGCCCGCGGCCGGGATGTAGATGGCCAACTCCAACCGGCCGCCCAAGCGAACGTCCATCTCCTCGATGGTCACTTGCGAACCCTCAGGGCCAAACCACCGTGCGTAGAGGGACGGTTCGGTGAGGAGCCGGAACACGGTCTCCGGGGTGGCGTCGACCAGCTGGTCGACCTCGAGTGACAGCTGAGCGGGTTCGATCATCGTGATTCTCCTTCGGATGGTTCGTGATCGGGGTGAACCTCGAGCTCGGCCGCCAAGGACGCCAACCGGGCCAGGCTCTGGGTCCACAGCGTGCGGTAGCGGTCGATCCAGCCCTCAGCGAGCAACAGCCGGTCAGACTCCAGGCTCAGGACGTGTCGGCGACCGTCCAGCCGGCGGGACAGCAGGCCCGCGTCCTCCAGCACCTTCACGTGCTTGGTGATCCCCGCCGGGGACAGCGCCAGGCCGGAGCTGGCCTCTCGCACGCCAAGTGCCCCACGTTGGGCCAGCTGGCTGACGATGTGGCGTCGGGAGGGGTCGCCGAGAGCGAGGAAGACGCGGTCGAGAGTGGGTTCCGTGGGATCCAGATAGTTCATCACTTAGCAAATAGTACGCTAAGGAGTAAACAATGACAACAAGGTGAGCGTCGCGGATCTGCCACCGTGGACCCGGGGGAGCGGTCGACGGTGTCGCCTACGGCGCCAGCGCGATCTGTTCGCAGCGCTCGACCGCGCGTCGGATGGAGGCTCGGTCGAGACCGAGGAGCGCGGTCAGCCAGAGGCCGTTCTGCACGACGTCGACGTCTGCTGCGCGCTTGGTGCACTCCCCGCGCGGGAGTTCGGGGCGGGACGCGTGGATGAGGTCGGCGAGGCCTTTGCGGTAGCGCTTCTGTGCGGACGTGTTGATCTCGGCGAACTCCTCGTGCGCTTGCCCGAGCGCCCACAGCTGCAGGCGCCGGGACAGGTACTCCGTGGTCAGGAACTGGGGAGCGGCGACCCGTCGCAGCACGGTGAGCAGTTGAGTCTCGGGGGAAGGTCCGGGCTCGGGGGCGACCAGGGCGAGGTCCTGCTTCTCGATTTGGCGCAGGGCGGCGCTGATCAGGCTGGTCTTGTCCTCGTAGTAGTAGCTGACCAAGCCCAGGGCGACCCCTGCCTCTCTCGCCACGGCGCGAATGCTCACGCCAGAGATGCCGTGCTGGGTGAGAAGGCTGAGAACGGCGTCCAGGATGCGCTCCTGGCGATCCTTCGCCGAGGTGTCCGACAGGGGCTTGCTCATGGGCGCCAGGGTAGACGGATTCCAGCGTGCGCAGGCGACACTTTTTGAACGATCGTCCAGTTTTGGTTTAGGCTTCGGCTCATGACCCCAGTTTCAGTCGACGACGTGCGTGAGATCTCCGCCGGCTATGACCAGGATCCGGCGCGGTCCTACTCGCTGCGCTCAGCCGCGTACGTCGAGCAGAAGTGGCACGATGTCGAACTCCAGGGAGTGTTCGCCAGAACATGGCAGTGGGTCTGCCACGTCGAGAAGGTTCGAGCGCCGGGCAGCTACGTGTCGGCCATCGTCGCTGGGATGCCGATCGCCGTGGTCCGCGACCGGGCCGGCGGCCTGCGGGCGTTCTACAACGTGTGCAAGCACCGCGCCCATGAACTGCTCAAGGGCTCGGGCACGACCCGCAACATCGTCTGTCCCTACCACGCCTGGACCTACGAGCTCAGCGGTGGCCTCCGGGCAGCTCGTCGAGCCGACGGCATGGAGTCCTTCGACAAGACCGAAATCTGCCTGGACCAGGTGCAGGTCGAGGAGTTCGGCGGCTTCGTCTACGTCAACCTCGACGCGTCGGCGCGCCCGCTCGCGGAAGAGGCGCCGGATCTGGCCGCCGAGATCGAGCTGTGGGCACCCGATGTCGCGGACCTGACGCACGCCAAGCGCCTGAACTACACGGTCGACACCAACTGGAAGAACGTCATCGACAACTTCCTGGAGTGCTACCACTGCCACATCGCCCACAAGGAGTTCGTCGAGCTCGTGGACATGGACACCTACGAGGTGCGGACCCATGGCATCTGGTCCAGCCACTTCGCCGAGGCCGGCAAGCACGAGAACTCGGCGTACGACGTCTCCGGTGCCGCGCTGACCCAGCACGCCGTCTGGTGGCTGTGGCCGAACACCTGCCTGCTGCGCTACCCGGGCCGGGGGAACTTCATGGTCTTCCAGGTCGTCCCTGACGGCCCGGGGCGGACGCTCGAGACCTGGGACTTCTACTTCGAGACCTCCGAGCTGCAGGCCGCCGAGGTTCAGTCGGTGACCTACATCGACGACGTACTCCAGCAGCAGGACATCGCTATCGTCGAGAGCGTGCAGCGCGGCATGCGGACACCGGCGTTCGACCAGGGGCGCATCGTCTTCGACCGGTCCCGGTCCGGTTCGGGGCTGTCCGAGCACGGCGTCCACCACTTCCACGGGCTGCTTCTCCAGTCCTACCGCGACCTGGCTGGCCACTGAGATGGCCAGGTCGAAGCCCGTCATCGTGACCTGTGCCCCTACCGGCGGCATCCACACCCCGACGATGTCGCCGCACCTGCCCATCACGCCCGAAGAGATTGCCACCGCCTCGATCGAGGCGGCTCAGGCCGGAGCGGCGATCATCCACCTGCACGCCCGCAACCCCGAGACCGGGCAGCCGGACCCCCGGCCGGAACTGTTCGCCGAGTTCATGCCGGCCATCGCCGCGGGCTGCGATGCAGTGCTGAACGTGTCCACCGGCGGCGGCCTGGGCATGACCCGCGAGGAACGGCTGCGCGCTGCCGTCGCCAGCTCGCCGGAGATGGCCTCGCTCAACGTGGGGTCCCTCAACTTCGGCATCTTCCCGATGCTGGAGAAGTATTCCGAGTGGAAGCACGACTGGGAGCCGGCGTTCCTGGAGATGACCCGCGACTTCATCTTCAAGAACACCTTTGCCGACCTGGAGTACGTCGTGAAGGAGCTCGGCCACGGTCACGGGACCAAGTTCGAGTTCGAGTGCTACGACCTCGGACACCTCTACAACCTGGCCTGGCTGATCGACCAGGGCTGGCTCGAGCCGCCGTACTTCGTGCAGATGGTGTTCGGCATCCTCGGGGGAGTGGGCGCGGACCTGGACAACCTGGTCCACATGCACACCATCGCCGACAAGCTCTTCGGCGACGACTACGAGTGGTCGGTGCTAGCCGCCGGGCGACACCAGATGTCGTTCGCCACCCAGGCGGCCATGCTCGGCGGCAACCTGCGCGTCGGCATGGAGGACAGCTTGTTCCTGGGGCCCGGCCAGCTCACCCCGTCGAACGCCAGCCAGGTGAGCAAGATCCGCGGCATCGTGGAGTCACTGGGCCACGAGCTCGCCACCCCGGCCCAGGCCAGGGAACGCCTCGGCCTCAAGGGTGCCGAGCATGTCACCTTCTGAGCACGTCGCCGCCCTCGGCGGGGGACTCATCGGCCGGAGCTGGACGGTCCTGTTCCTGGCCGCCGGGCGGTCGGTCGCGGTCTTCGATCCCGATCCGGCCACCGAGGCGCGGGTCCGAGAGGCGACCGAGACCGCGTGGCCGGTGCTCCAGCAACTGGGCTTGGCGACCACCGACGCGCCGACCGGCGAGCTCGTCGTGTGCGACGACCCGCGGGCGGCGGTCGAGGGCGCCCAGTTCGTCCAGGAGAGCATCCCGGAACGCATCGCTCTCAAGCACGAGCTGTACGCCGCCATCGAGCCGACCCTCGGCGAGGAGACGATCGTCGCCTCCTCGGCGTCGGGACTGACCCTCACCGAGCTGCAGGGCGGATGGCGTGACCCGTCCCGGCTGGTCCTCGGCCACCCCTTCAACCCTCCACACCTGATCCCCCTGGTCGAGGTCATGGGCAACGACCGCACCGCCCCGGGCGTCGTCGACCGGGCACGGGCCTTCTACGAGTCCGTCGGCAAGGTGACCATCGAGGTCCGACGCGAGGTGCCCGGGCACGTCGCGAACCGACTCCAGGCCGCCCTGTGGCGCGAGGCGATCCACCTGGTCAACGAGGGGGTCGCCAGCGTGGACGACATCGACACCGCGGTCTCGTCCGGGCCGGGGCTGCGTTGGGCGGTGATGGGCCCGACTCGACTGTTCCATCTCGGCGGCGACGACGGCGGACTGGCCGCGTTCTGCGAGCGCTATTCCGAGAGCTTCAACCGCTGGTGGGACGACCTCGGGGAGCCCCATCTCGACCCGGCCACCGCGGCCCGTCTAGTCGCAGGGCTCACCGTGGACCCGACACCGGAAGGCGTCGAGACGCTGGCAGCCGGGCGCGATGCCCTGCTGGCCGCGGTCGTCGCCGCCACCCACGGCGCCGGCCCGAAACATCAGGACTGACCTATGCAGCTCGACGGGAAGGTGGCACTCGTCGTCGGCGCCTACGGCGGCATCGGCCGAGCGCTCGTGGCGCGATTCCTGCGCGAGGGTGCCACCGTCTACGCGGCCGACCTGAGCCTCGGCGGAACCCAGGAGAGCGACGACGCCAGCAGGTTCCTCCAACTGGACGTCACTGAGGAGTCCCAGGTGATCGCCGCTGTCGACCAGATCGGGCGGGACGCTGAGAAGCTGGACGTCCTGGTCAATGCGGCCGGAGTCGAGCTCGAGAAGACGATCGAAGAGACCAGCTTGGCGGAATGGAATCACTCGTTCGCCGTCAACGTGACGGGGACCTTCCTGACGTCGAAGCACGCCCTGCCGCTGCTCCGGGCGGGTGCGGGCGACGGCGCCACGACCTCGATCATCAACTTCGGTTCGTACGACGGCTTCATCGCCGACCCCGGGCTCGCGGCGTACTGCGCCACCAAGGGTGCGGTCCATGCACTCACCCGGGCGATGGCCTGCGACCACGGGCCGGAAGGGATCCGGGTCAATGCGATCTGCCCTGGCTACATCGACACCCCGATGCTGCAGGGCTTCTTCGACGGCGCCGGCTCCGGTGGGGATGGACGCAGCATCGAGCAACTGCAGCAGGCCGTGCGAGACGTGCACCCGATCGGGAACTACGGCACGCCCGAGGACGTCGCGAACCTGGTGACCTGGTTGGCCTCGGACGAGGCCCGCTACGCCTCGGGGCAACTCTGGGTGCTCGACGGCGGGCTGTCGGCCCAGGTTCAGCAGATGAGAGTCTGAGGGATGGCTCCTCACCACGCGATCGTGACGGGCGGCAGTCGTGGGATCGGGCGAGCCATCGTCGACCGGCTCGTCGAGGACGGTGCAGGCGTGCTCACCTGCGGTCGTGGCCCTCGTCCCGCCGACCTCAACGAATCGGTCTCCTGGGTCCAGGCCGACGTGTCCTCCCCAGCGGCGGCGGCCGAGGTGGTCGCCCGAGCCCTGGACGCGATGGGTGGGGTCACTCTCTTGGTCAACAACGCCGGCGTGCAGGTCGAGAAGACCGTGCTCGACTCCACCGACGACGACTGGGATCTCCTCGTCGGGGTGAACTGCCGTGGCGTCTTCAACATGAGCCGCTCCGTCCTCCCCGAGATGACCGACCATGGAGGCGTCATCGTCAACGTCGGCTCGATCTCCGGCGTCGTGGCCGACCCCTCCATGGCGCTCTACAACGCCTCGAAAGCGTTCGTGCACGGCCTGACTCGGTCGATGGCGGTGGACCACGGTCCTCAGGTGCGATGCAACGCCGTGCAGCCAGGCTGGATCGTGACCGACATGGCACAAGATGCCTTCGCTCTTGCCCGGGACCCCGATGCCGCGCGACAAGACGCCGTGGCGAGGCACCCGGCGGGGAGGCTGGGCGAGCCTGTCGACATCGCGAATGTCGTGGCTTGGCTGGCCTCGGACCAGGCCGGCTTCGTCACCGGACAGTGTTTCACCGTCGACGGCGGACTCACCGCTGCGTCGCCGCTGAACCCGGGATTGTTCTGATCCTGGGTGTCCGGCTCGACACGCTGAAGTCCTGAAGCCGAGCCCGACCGGTGAGCGATCGGCTACCGAAGCAGAAGCGCTGCGCCGCCGTGCCGAGCGCGAGTCTCGCTCGATGCAGGATGTGGCCCGGCAGGCGGTGCGCGAGTACGTCGACAACCACAGTCGAGCCGAGCTCATCGACCGGGTGCTTGACGAAGAGCTGCCCCGCTACGCCGAAGCATTGGAGCGGCTCGGCCGGTGATCTACCTGACCCTGCCGGAGCTCATCCATATTGGCGAGCGAGCCCTCGGCGGGCAGGTGCCCGTCCGAGATCATGGACTGCTTCAGTCGGCGCTGGTGCGTCCGCAAGCCACCGCGTTCGGGGATGAGGTCTACGCCACCCTGGAGGAGAAGGCCGCGGCGCTGCTCCACTCACTGGCTCGAAACCACGCCCTCGTCGATGACAACAAGCGCTTGGCCTTGGCCGCCACCATCGCGTTCCTCGGTGTCAACGGACGCAGGCTGACCCTGTCCAACGACCAGGCGCACGAACTCATCACCAACGTCGCGTCAGGCGAACTGGACGAGATCGCAGGCGTCGCCCAGCGGCTCGTGAACGGGATCGAACCTTGGTGAGCTCAGCGCCCAGAAAGCAGCGTGTGACCTTGGGCTGTGGATAGCGCCGGCCAAGGTCTGGCCAGGTGTGTGAACCTCAGTCTGGCAATGCCCCAGCCGTAAAAATAGCCTTGACAGTGGAGATCCTGGCTTCAGCTCGCAGACACTCTGTCGAGGACGACGACATCACCCATGCCTGGCACGGTGAGGACCGGCTACTCGTGATCGGCCCCGACCGGCAAGGAGGACTGCTCGAACTCGTCGGCGTCCCGACCAAGGAACCCACCCGGATCATCCACGCAGACCTGCTCCGCGAGAAGTCCCACGACTACCTGAGGTGAGGTGAACGCCATGACCATCAGAATCAGCCCTGAGGCGACCGGCCTCGCCTCGCTCGACCCCGCGACGCACCCAGCTCGCGACGCCGTCCACTTCCGCCGCATCCTCGCCGCCCGCCACCAGATCGCCGACGCCGAGCAAGAGCTGCGCGACGCGGTCAACGCAGCCCGCGCGGCAGGGGACTCCTGGACCGTGATCGGAGCAGCCCTCAACACCACCCGCCAGGCCGCATACCAACGGTTCGGCAGAGACTGACCGACCGCGGCATCTCCTCTCGCTGCAGGAGAGTCACATCGCCGCGATCGAGCCGCCCTCTCCTGCCAAAATGCGAAGCAGAGTTCGACCATGCCAATCTGCGGGTGACGGTGCGGCATCCATCCTGGGGCGCATCAATGTGAGCCGGTTCCGTCTTCGACGCACGCCCTTGAGACCATGTGCAGATGTGGGCGACGTGGGAGCAAGCCGCCGCGGCCGCCGTTGTCGCCGGCCTGGTGTGGGTGGCGCTGCGCGGCGTCCGATCGCGGCTCGCGGCGTACGTAACGCCGATCGCGGCCGAGTTCGCCCTCCTGAGCGTGCTGTATGGCATCTGGCGGCTCGCGCGAATGCTGCCGCTCGCCACGCCTGACGGGGCCGTCTCGCGCGCACGCGACATCGCCTCGTTCGAGGCCTGGTTGCAGTTGCCCTCCGAGCTCACCCTTCAGCGCTTCGTGCTGAGGCACGACTCCCTGGCCGACGCTGCCACGTGGTACTACGCCATTGCCCACGGACCAGCCCTCGTCGGGTTTCTCGTCTGGCTCTTCGTCCGACACCGCGACCACTACCCGCCCTGGCGCAACGCCCTGGCACTCGTCACGCTCGGCTGCCTGATCATCCGCTTCGTGCGCGTGGCACCGCCGCGGCTCCTCCCCGACCTGGGATTCGTCGACCTCGCCTCCCGGGTCGGCTACTCCGTCTACCCCGGCGACGTCTCGACGGGGGTGTCCGACCAATTTGCCGCCATGCCCTCGATTCACGTCGGCTGGGCCGCGATCGTGTCGTTCGGTGTCGTCTCTGCCGGCACAAGCCGCTGGCGCTGGCTCTTCCTGCTGCACGTGGTCGTGACCGTCCTCGTCGTGGCGGCCACCGGCGATCACTGGTGGCTGGACGGCGTCGTGGCGGTCCAGCTCCTCGGCGGCGCGCTGGTCCTCGACACTGCCGTGCGAGGCTTGCTCGCCCGCCGTCATGATCGAGACGCGTCGGTCGAGATCGGGCCCGGCGCCGACGTTCGGTCCGCCTATCAGCACATGGTCGGACCGGCGGACTCCAAGAACGCTTGTACATCTCCCACGGACGGTCGGTCCAACGCGGGCTCGCCGTCGATCCATTCCACGACACCAATGTAGGCGCGAGTCGCCGGACCTTCTGCGCCTAGACCCGAGCACTGGACAGCATGCCGGCTAGCAACGGAGTGATACGCCGGCGAAGCAGGTCGTCCTACGTCAGGTGGGCACCGGCGCCCCGCGTCTCTTCGCCGCGATCAGGCGTCGCCGTCCGATCGCCCCCACCGCCGAGACTCGCGGGCGGTCGCTGGATGTCCAGGCTGATCCTCGCGAGAATGGCGAGGTTCGTGGTCATCCCGATGAGTTCGGGGCGGCCGGGTTGTCCCTCGTTCGAGCGACCGCAACTTCATGAGGAGCAGCAGTGACGCAGCTGGTCAGGGTCCACAACTTCACGGTGTCCAAGGATGGGTACGCCGCCGGGCGGGGTCAGAGTTTCGAGCGTCCCTTCGGGGATGCTGACCCCGCGGCTCTCTTTGGCTGGGCCGGCGCCACGGCGAGCTGGCCGAACCGGACCGAGCGCGGCGGCAGTCGCGGACTGGACGACTACCTGGTCCGCGACTTCCACCGCAACATCGGTGCCGAGATCATGGGGCGCAACAAGTTCGGCCCCCAACGGGGACCGTGGGCCGACGACGAGTGGCAGGGATGGTGGGGGCAGGAGCCGCCGTTCCACACTCCGGTCTTCGTCATGACGCACCACGAGCGGCCCTCCTTCACGCTGTCCGACACGACCTTCCACTTCGTGGGCGGCGACCCGGCGACGGTGCTGATGCTCGCCCTCGAGGCCGCCGACGGAAAGGACGTCCGTCTTGGCGGTGGCGCCGCCACCGTCCGACAGTTCTTGGAGGCCGGACTCATCGACACACTCCATGTGGCGGTCGCACCAGCCGAGCTCGGCGCCGGAACCCGGCTGTGGGGCTCTCCCGACGAGCTCCTCGACCGGTATCACCGTGACGTCGTACCCAGTCACGACGGCGTGATCCACTACCTGTTCTGGCGAGACTGAGCCGTGGCTCGGCGGCACGATCCACTGGACGTACGAAGACCGCCTCACTCGAATCTTGGACAGCGTTGGCTTGCTTGTTTGAGTAAGGTGTCCTTATAGTAATAAGTATGAACCTCACGGACCGGGAACAGCAGATCGTGGCCCTGCTGCGACGTGACCCGCTGATCGGCTCGGCGGCGATCGCCGAGCAGCTCGCGACCACGAGGGCAGCGGTCAACGTGCACTTGTCCAACCTGGGCAAGAAGGGCGTCATCCTCGGCCGCGGCTACCTGCTCAGTGAGCAACCGGGCGTCGTCGTCATCGGGGGCGCCAACATCGACGTGAAGGCCCGCAGCGCGGCGCCCGCCGCCCAGCAGACCAGCAACCCAGGGCGCGGCTCGATGTCGCCAGGAGGCGTGGCCCGCAACGTTGCGGAGAACCTGGCCCGGCTGGGCACGCGCACGCACCTGATCGCCGCCCTCGGGCGGGATCCCCTGGGCGACAGCTTGCTGGCCCAGACGTCCGCGGCCGGCGTCCGGTTGGAGTTCATCCAGCGCTCGGAGCAGCCGACCGGCACCTATACCGCGATCCTGGACTCCGACGGGGAGCTGATCGTGGCGGTGGCCGACATGGCCGCGACCGACGGCCTCGGGCCGGACCACCTGACCCAGGCACGCGACATCATCGCGGCCGCCGGGCTACTCGTCCTCGACGGCAACCTTGCGCCGGCGACACTCGAGCACGCACGCGATCTCGCCGACGCGGCGGAGGTCCGGACCATCCTCGAGCCGGTCAGCGTCCCCAAGGCGCGGATCCTCAGCGCGGCCATCAGGGCGGATCGGCCCTGGTACGCCGTGACGCCCAACCGGGAAGAACTCGCCGCCCTCACGGACCTTCCCACCCGGACAGACCGGCAGCTGCGCCTCGCCGCTGACAGCCTTCAGCGGCGAGGTGTCCAGCACGTCTGGGTCCGGCTCGGGGTGCGCGGATCTCTCCTCAGCAGCGCCTCCACCGGGGCCACCTTCATCCCAGCCGTCCCGGCCATCGTCGAGGACGTCACCGGGGCAGGCGACTCCATGCTGGCGGCCTTCTGCCACGCCCTGTTGGAGGGCCAGGACCCGGTCGACGCCGCGAGATACGGCCACGCCGCCGCGGCCCTGACCATCGCCAGTCCGCACACAGTTCGCCCCGACCTCACACCGCGCCTGGTCCGCGCCGCACTCACCCCGATCGGCTAGGAGACACCGCGATGACCACACCACACCCCTCTCTCGTCCTCACCGAGGAGGTGGCGCAGGCACTGAGAGACGGCGCCCCCGTCGTTGCGCTGGAGAGCACGATCATCAGCCACGGGATGCCCTACCCCCAGAACGTCGCGATGGCCACCGAGGTCGAGCGCATCATCCGCGAGGGCGGCGCGGTGCCGGCCACCATCGCCGTGCTCGACGGTCGCCCTCGCATCGGCCTGGACTCCGACGCCCTCGAGCTGCTCGCCACCAGCCCCGACGTCGCCAAGGTCAGCGTCCGAGACATCCCCTACGTCATCGCGCGACGCCGCCACGGCGCCACCACCGTGGCCGCCACCATGCGCCTGGCAGCGCTCGCCGGCATCAGCGTCTTCGTCACCGGCGGCCTCGGCGGAGTCCACCGCGGAGCCGCGCAGACCTTCGACACCAGCGCCGACCTGACGGAGATGTCCATGACCAACGTCGCCGTCGTGTCAGCCGGCGTGAAGAGCATCCTGGATATCGGCCTCACCCTGGAGACCCTGGAGACCCTGGGGGTCCCCGTCCTCGCCTACCGCACCGATGAGTTCCCCGCCTTCTTCTCTCGATCCAGCGGACACGAAGCCCCGCTGCGAGCCGACAGCGCCCGCGAGATCGCCGACGTGATGGCTGCCAAGTGGAATCTGGACATCGCCGGTGGCATCGCCGTGGTCAACCCGATCCCGGCCGACGAGGAGATCCCCGCGAACGAGATCAACGGCATCATCGACCAGGCCATCGCCGACATGGAAGCCGCCGGCATCCACGGCAAGGAGGCCACGCCCTACCTCCTCGGCCGAATCGTCGAGATCACCGGAGGGGCGAGCCTCACCGCCAACATCGCCCTGGTCAACAACAACGCTCGCCTCGGCGCCCAGATCGCCAACGAGTACGCCGCCCTGACTCAGCCACGCTGACCTGCGTCCACCCGACCGGGCTAACCGGTGATCGCGGCGAGGAGGCCGGCAAGGGCGGCGAAGCGTAGGAACCTGCCAATGAGGCAGGCCAAGGTGAAGGGAAAGTAGCGGATGGTGGAGACACCGGCCGCGGCGCTGACCAGGGCGAGGGGAGGCAGCCCGACGGTGGCGGAGATGGCCACCGTGGTCGGACCGCCGACAGGGTGCGACAGCCACTGGAGCATCCTGGTGCTGGTCCTGGTGACCCACCCAGGCGTGCACGTGGCCCGGCCGCTTCGGGCGGGCCGCCGCCACGGCGCCCGTGAGGACCGCACGCGAGGGGTGGACCGCCACCGCGTTGCCCCGCGTCGCGAGGCGGCGAAGATGACCAGCTTGCCACCAGTCTGGCCGACGGCGAGGGCGACCACGCAGGCCATGACCACGGAGGGCGGCTGCAGCAATGACGACCCGGCCTGGAACGCCTCAGCGTTGATCACGGGCAGCAGAGCCGATGCGAAGCCCACCCCGGCCGCGACCAGCACCTGCCAGATCACGACCAGGCCTTCAAGGTGAGGATCCGGCGCGCCGACCAGGCCTTGAGCAGGGCCACCGCCACCCCGACCACCAGGGCGACCGTCACCCACCCGAGCAGCATGGCCACGATCACCGCGGATGTGTTGAGGGCCTTGGCCGGCATCGACCAGTTGAGCCGATACACCGGTCGGTCGACCAGATGGAAGTCGTTGGGGCTCTTGATCGGCCAGCTCAGGAAGGCGAGGGAGAGCACGCAGTCCAGGACCATGAACTGGAGGAGGAAGACAGCCATCGGGACCGCGGCGTCGGGGCGCAGGACGAGGAACGCACCAGCGAGGACGGACGTGCAGGCTCGGTCGCTGATGATGTCCAGGACGGCACCGATCCGGGTCTCCTGGCTCAGCAGCCGGGCCGACCACCCATCGAGCATGTCGCCGATCCAGTACGTCGCATACGCAGCGACAAGCAGCTCCGATGAGCGCTGCACGAGGGCCGTGATACCGAGCACGACAGCGGCGACCGTGCGCACCGCCGTGACGATGTTGGGCACGGTGTCGATGCGACACGTGGCCGGGACGGGAAGCTCGGAGACGAGGGTCATGCCTCCACACTCGGTCGCCGGATGTGTCCACGGATCGCCCTGTGGTGCTGCGCCAGCGGCACCGGGGCGCCGTTCTCGGCGCCGACGTGGTACCACGGGCTGAGGCAGGGACGGCTGGCGAGGGCCATCATGGGCTGATGGACCTGCGCCGTGTCGCCGACCGTGTTGGTGCCATGCGCACGGTCGACGTGGGCGTGACGGTGCTGCTGGTGGTCGCGGTGTACTCCGTCGGCATGCTCAGCGTCATCTACGGGCCGTTCCCCGCGCTGTTGCTGCCGATCGGCGCCCTGACCTTGGCGGCCCGGTGGCCGCTGTTGGGCACCACCTCCGCCGCGGCCCTGTCGGTCGGGATGGCGACGTACGCCTCAGGTGGCGGCGAGGCCGCCTACGTGGCCGCAGCGATGACCATCTGCTCCTATCTCGCGATCCGCACGGTTCCGGGCTGGGGCTCCGTCATACCAGGCATGGTCGGGTTCCTGGTCGGACTGCTGAGCGGCTCGCTCGACGTCACGACAGCGGCGGCCCTCGCCGCGTTGGTCGGGGGAGGAGCTGCGGCTCTGCAGGGGCTCACGTCGCGCACCACGGAGTCGGAGACCCTCATCGCGCGACTGCATGCGCGCACCCAGGAGCAGGAACGTCGGCAGACCTGGCTCACCGAACGGGCCGAGCTCGCCCGAGAACTACACGACATCGTCGGTCACCACGTCACGGCCATCGTCGTCTCTGCGGAAGCGGCCAAAGTGCACGGCGCGGATGAGCGCTCACTCGACACCATCGCCGAGCTGGGGCGCAGCGCCCTCGCCGAGCTGGACACGCTGGTCGGGTCGCTGCGTGAGGTGGGCGCGGCGCCCACGACCCGGGCAACTCCACGGCTGGCTGACCTGCCCGCGTTGTTGGAGCCGTTGCGGTCCTCGGGGGTTGCCGCCGACCTCACGACCACCGTCACGGGCCGGCTCAACGACTCCATCGAACTCGCGATCTACCGCATCGTGCAGGAAGCCGCGACGAACATCCTCAAGCATGCCCAGGCGACGACGGTTCGGGTCGAGGTGGTCGAGATCGGCGGCGAGGTGACCGTGCGCGTGTCCGACGACGGCCGCGGCAAGGCCGGCGCCACCGACGAGACCGAGCGCGTCGGGCGCGGCCTGACGGGCATCGGCGAGCGCGTCGAGAGCCTGGGTGGCTCGTGGACCTACGACGCACGGCCGGGCGACGGCACCACCGTCACGGCCGTGCTGCCGATCAGGGGTGCCCGGTGATCAACGTTGCCATCATCGATGACCAGGACCTGATCCGGGAGGGCCTCGCGATGATTGTCGGGTCCGCCCCGGACATGGACGTCGTGCTCTCGGGCTCGGACGGTCAGGATCTCGTCGATGCGGTCGCTGACCGCCGAGCCATCGACGTTGCGCTCGTCGACATTCGGATGCCTGGTCTCGACGGGCTGGAGGCCACTCGCCAAGTCGCGGGCCGTCCGGGGGCGCCCGCCGTGCTCATCCTCACGACCTTCGACGAGGACGAGTACGTGCTCGGAGCGGTTGCCGCCGGGGCCAGCGGGTTCCTGCTGAAGCGGGCTTCTCGTGAGCAGCTGATCGGCGCGGTCCGGTCGGTCGCCGAAGGCGACGCCGTGCTGTCGCCGAGCATCACCCGGCAGGTGCTGGCACGGATGCGCGCCGGCGTCGATACCGGCACCGACCCGGCTGCGGTGCCGTCGCTGGCCCACCTCACCGACCGCGAGACCGACGTGCTGCGCTGCATCGGCGATGGCCTCAACAACGCGGAGATCGCTGCTGCCCTCTTCCTGTCGGAGAGCACCGTGAAGACCCACGTCGGCCATGTGCTGGCCAAGACGCACTCGCGGGACCGGGTGCGGGCAGCGCTGCTGGCCGTGCGCACGGGCCTGGTTGACCTGGATGCGACCTGAGGCGTCTGCCCTGAGCATGGGACGGGCCCCCGGGATCGCGGGGGCCCGTCCGTCAGTACCACCGGTGCGCGACGTCCACGACGACCCGCCGGCTGCCGTCGGAGCCGGCCAGGACGAAGGCGCGCATCGGCAGCCTCGCGCGGACGCCGAGACCAAGGGTGGTATAGCCCTCGTAGGAGCCTGCCCAGGCGACCTGCCGGAAGGTGGCGTAGCCGGTGACGTCGACGAGCTCGGCGGGGTCGGCCGGGGTGTAGGTGGGCTCGCCTTCGTCGTCGTACGCAGGTGCCTTGACCACGACCTGGAGCCTGGCCTTGCCGCGGACCTTCACCTTCTTGCCGGAGCCGTCCATGGTGACGTTCTTGACGTACCGGACCCGGTAGCCGGTCTTGCCCTTGCCGTCCCCGTTGAGCTCGATGACCAGCCTGTCGAAGCACTGGTGCCGCCCGGAGCGGACGCTGGTGACCTGCTTGCCGGTGTGCGGCGCACGGGCCTTCATCAGCGACCCCCACTGGGCTTCGCACCCTGTGGGCGACCCCGCCGGAACCGCTGGCTGGGCGGCGGCCGGCGCGAGCCCGATGGCCACGGCGAGGGCGAGCGGTGGCACGAGCCACCTGGATGGAGTGTTCTTCATGGTGTCCTCCTCTCGGACACGCGTTTCACGCTTCAGCGGCAGCAGTGGTTTACCCCCGGAAAGGACTAGGCGAGGGAGAAGTGACGGCCGACCTGGCCGGCTTCGTCGTGTCGGCCCGCGACGCTGAGTGGTGATGAGTGCGGCTCCCCGGGCTGTAGGTTCAGGCCCGGCCGGGTGCCGGACCACGAGTCGAGGAGCGGGCGAGTGGCGCGCGTGGGAATCTGCGAGGACGACGCGGCGATCCGTCGCGTCGTCCTGGAGGCACTGCGTCTCACCGGTCACGAGGGAGTGGCTGCCCACAACGGCGGCGAGGCGCTCCGGATGTTCGTCGACGATTCCTCGCTGGACGTGTTGGTGCTCGACATCGGGCTCCCCGATGCTGACGGGCGGGACGTATGCCAGGCCCTACGCTCGCACGGTCAGACGGCGCCGGTGCTCTTCCTGACCGCGCTGGGCTCGACCCACGACAAGCTCGCCGGGTTCGCGGCCGGGGGTGACGACTATCTTGCCAAGCCTTTCGAGGTGAAGGATCTCGTCGCGCGCATCGAGGCGATCGCCCAACGAGCACAGCGGTCGGCGACGCCCCCGTCCGGGCTGTTGCTCGATCCGTCGAGGCACTCGCTGCGGTTCGGCGACCGCGAGGTGCTGCTCTCTCCCACGGAGTACCGCCTGCTCGCAGCACTGACCAGCCGGCCGGGCGAGGTCGTACGACGACGGGCTGTCATTGCCGCGGCGTGGCCCGACGGCGCCATCGTCAGCGAGAACACCCTGGACTCCTACGCCCGGCGGATCCGTCACAAGCTCGAGCTGTTGGAGTCGCCTGTGGGGCTGAGGACGGTGCGCGGTGTCGGGTACACCCTCGGATGAGGCCCCGGTGAGCGGGCGCCAGGCGAACTCGCAGAGCCCCCTGCGCCTCCGCTCGCTGGGCTTCCGCCTGGTGCTTCCCACCGTGGCGCTGGTGGCCGGCGCGATGCTGGCAGCGGGAACCGGCGCCTGGCTGGTGCTCACGTTGTTCGCCCAACGCGACCTCGCTCAGTTCCTCGACGTCCGGGCCACGACCTTGGTGGCGGACGTGAAGGCATCATCAGCTGACCGGCTGACCGTGCGTCCTGACGACCTGGCCCCGGGAGAGGCGGTCTTCACCGCCTCGGGGCAGCTGGTCGCCGGCACCGTGGACCGCCGCGCCGTTCCCGTGGTCGAGCAGCTCGTCGGTCAGGGTGTCGACGTGACGGCTCCCGCAGGTGACGAGTTGGTGGTGCGCGTCCGACCGTTCACCACGCCGGCCGGCGACACGGCGATGGCCGTGGTGACGCAGGAGACCGCGCCGTACGAACGCGCCGAGCTCTACGCCGTCCTCGCCATGCTCGGGCTCGGCCTGCTGGCGGTCGCGCTCACCTCTCTCATGGCTCGGAGGGTCACGACTCGCGCACTGGCGCCGGTGGGGGTCATGGCCGAGCGAGCCTCCGACTGGAGCGAGCACAACCTGCACCAGCGTTTCGGTCTCGGTCCGCCGACCAACGAGCTCGAGGCACTTGCCGAGACGTTCGACCACCTGTTGGACCGCGTCGCCTGGGCGATCCGCTCCGAGCAGCGCCTCACCTCGGAGCTGGCCCATGAGCTGCGCACCCCGCTCACGTCCATTCGTGGATCCGCCGAGCTGGCCCTGATGCGCGGAGTGGACGACGACGTGCTGCGCGAGGATCTCGAACAGATTCGCGACTCGGCCGCCGCCATGGGCTCGACGATCACCGACCTCCTCGATATCGCGCGCGACCTCGCGAGCGTTGAGGCCGGGGAGACCTGCTCCGTCGATGAGGTGCTGGCGCGGACACGGCACCTCGTCGGCGACAGGCAGCAGCTCGTCGACGCGACACGCGGCGACCGCGCTCGCATCGCTGCACCACTCTCGCTGGTGATGCGAGCGCTCGCGCCGCTCGTCGACAATGCCGTGCAGTACGCCCGGTCCGAGGTGAGGCTGTCCGCATCGGTCTCGTCTTCTGCCGTCACGATCGAGGTGAGCGACGACGGGCCCGGCGTCGAAGTCGATCTCCGACACTCGCTGTTCGAGCCTGGCCGTTCCGGCTCCGGCGGGACCGGGTTGGGCCTGGCCATCTCGAGGCGGGTCGCTCGGACCCTCGGCGGTGAGGTGCGTCTGGTCGACACACGTTTCGGCGCTTCCTTCGCGCTGGATGTGCCCAGAGCCTGACCCTCGGCTCCCGGTCAGGTCAGGAACGTCAGTCCGTGGACCCGGTGGGAGCCGCACCCGACGCGTGGGCCTCGGCCTGTGGCTGGGGCGGCCTCGGCGCGGCGACGTACCCCTTCGGGTAGATCGTGCGATGACCCAGCCAGACGGCGGCGACCGCCATGGCCACCCCGGCGATGTCGTCCACGAAGTAGTGCCACCCCAGGTGGACGGTGGCGATGATGGTGCCGATGAGGTAGAGCCCCCACGCAATGGCGATCCGGCGGTAGCCGTAGTAGCGCAGCATCAGCCAGATCACGCAGGTCACGCCGACATGCAGGCTGGCGAACGCGGCGATCTGGGCGGCGGCGTCGCCGGCCTGCGGGTCGGCCAGCAGGTGGGCGCGCTGCGCGAGGTACTTCTCCTGGGTGTCGGTGATCATCGAGTGCGGCAGCCCGGCGAAGTTCTCGGGCTGCTCGTCGAAGGGCCCGAGCGAGGGGATCAGGTAGTAGCAGGCCACGCCGAAGATCCAGACCCAGACCGCCGACGCGATGTAGACGAAACCGTGCCGGATCCGGTCCGCGAACACCAGGGCGGCCGGGAAGCAGAAGGACACGAACGACGGGAAGGACTCGTAGATCGCGATCAGGATCCAGGTCGCCCAGTACTCACCCAGCGCGTTGTGCACCAGGACCGCCGGGTCGTGGCCGAAGAAGAGGATCCGTTCCCACTCGACGAGCATCGCGTCCTGGGGAGTCCGGAACACCACCCAGCTCTTGAGGTTGTGGTAGGTGAAGTAGATCGCGTGGTACGCCGTCAGGCCGGCCAGTAGCATCGCCACCCGGTGGGTCGGCCACCGACGGCGGACGGCACCGAACGTCCCTCGCAGGGAACCGGTCGCCCGCCACGACCGCCAGCCGCCGTCGAGCACCATCAGCGAGGCCACGATACCTGCGGTGAACACGATCCGGTTCTTCAGCCACTCGCCCCGGGGGTCGCGGAACGGGATGTCCATCACCTCAGAGCGCCACAGCCCCACCGCCGCGAACAGCACGACGACCACGCTGAGCCGTAGCAGCCAGCCGAGATCCGGCTCGCGATCGGCGGCGCCGTCGTCGCCGGCAGGCGCCCGTGCCATCAGCGGCTGCGGCGAGCGCTGCCAAAAGGACTGGGGCGGACGGGTCACGGGCGATACCGTACCCAGTGGTTGCCGGGAAACATCCGGCGCCTCTCAGGCTGGCCACAGGCGTGGTGCGGCAGAATCGGGGGCATGACGGTGGCGCGCTCGGCAACGAGGAGAAGGGTCCAGTACCTCCTGGGCCTGGTCCTCGCCGCCGCGCTGATGGCGCTCGCCCTGCCGGCGCTGTCCGGCGTACCGCTGCGGGCTGTCGAGTCGGTGGTCGGATCGCTGCCGGCGCGGGCGCTGGCGGCGCTGGTGGTCCTGTGGATAGTCGGTCTGCTCTCTCACACGCTCACCCTGACCGCGGCGCTGCCGAGCCTCACTCATCGGCGGGCCCTCACGCTCAGCCTCACCGGCAGCGCGGTCGCCAACGTGCTGCCACTCGGCGGCGCGGCCGGCGTCGCGCTCAACTACCGGATGCTGCGGGGCTGGGGCTTCGACCGTCAGCAGTTCACGACCTACACCGTGGTCACCAACGTCTGGGACGTGCTCGCCAAGCTGGTGCTGGCCCTGATCGCGCTGCCGCTGCTGGCGACGACCTCGAGCGTCGTCCAGGGGCAGTGGTTCCAGGCGCTGGTGACTCTCGCGATCGGCGTGGCGCTGGTCCTCGGCGCGGCCATCACGGTGCTGGCCAGCCCGGTCGCCGCGTCGTGGGCGGGAAGGGTGGTCGACGCACTGCTGCGGCGACTGGGCCGCCCGGCCTCAGTCGAGGTGGCGCTGACGGAGCTGCAGGCGGGGTTCGGCCAAGTCGTGCGCGCCTCCTGGCCGCGGCTGTCGCTCGGCGTCGCGTTGTACGCCGCGTCGCTGGGCCTGCTGCTCGGCGCCTGTCTCTGGCTCACCGGAGCCGGAGTGTCCCCGGTCGTGGTGCTCGCCGCACTGGCGGTCGAGCGGATGCTCACCATGGCCGGCCTGACCCCTGGCGGAGCCGGGATCGTGGAGGTCGGGCTGACCGGCGTCCTGCTGGTGCTCGGCGGTGACCCGGCCGGCGTGGTCGCAGGTGTCCTGCTCTACCGCGCGATCACGTTCGGGCTGGAGATTCCGGTGGGTGGCGCCGGCCTCGCAGCGTGGCTGTGGTCCCGGCGCCGGGCCGGCGAGGTGGCCGAGGTCGCCGAGGTCGCCGGGTTGTTCCAGAAGGCGGCCTGATGCGCATCCTGCATGTGACCGACGTCTACCTGCCACGGCTGGGCGGCATCGAGACGCTGGTCTCCGACCTGGTCGCCGAACAGCGGGCCCGCGGTGTCGACGCCGAGGTCGCCACCATCACGGCCGGCACCATCCCGGGCGCCACCATCCCGGGCGCCACCATCCGGGGCGCGGGCACCGCGACCACCGACCCGGCGTACGTTCACCGACTCGAGGGTGGGCCACTCGGTGCGCTCCGCGGTCTTCGCGAGCGCATCGCCGTCGGTCGCTACGACGCCGTGCACGTGCACATCTCGGTCTGGTCGCCGTTCTCCACCCTGGCCGCCCGGCAGGTGGTCTCCGGCGGCACGCCGACACTCGTCACGATCCACTCGATGTGGTCGCGGCTCGGGCCGCTGCCGGTCCTGGCCCGCGAGCTGCTGCGGCTGCGTGCCTGGCCGATGGCGTGGTCGGCGGTCAGCGAGGCTGCTGCGGCGCCGCTGCGCGAGATGCTCGGTCCGGAGATCCCCGTGGCCGTGCTGGGCAACGCGATCGACGTCGCGGCCTGGCGGCCCACGGGGACGGTCCTGCCGCGTCCCACCGAGGCGTTGCGGATCATCGGGGTGATGCGGTTGACCCGGGTCAAGCGAGCGGTGCCGCTGGCGGAGATCCTGCACCGCGTGCGTGAGCAGGTGCCGGCGGACCGACAACTGGAGGCCGTGGTCGTGGGTGACGGCCCGCGCCGCGCGGCGATGCGGCGGGTGTTGGACCGCCGCGGCATCAGTGCGTGGGTGCAGCTCCCCGGGACCCTCGACCGCTCCGCGGTGCGTGACCTGGTGGGCGCCGCTGACGTGTTCATCGCCCCGGCCGAGCTCGAGTCGTTCGGGATCGCCGCTCTCGAGGCCCGCGCTGCGGGGTTGCCGATCGTGGCGAGCAGCTGGGGTGGGGTGGGCGACTTCGTGACCCCCGGGCTCGAGGGCTTCCTCGGCCGAGACGACGACGAGATCGTGGCCGCGCTGGTGCGGCTGCTGACCGACGACGACCTGCGCACGTCGATCGCCCGTCACAACGCGACCGTGCCGCCGGTGCACGACTGGGGTCTGGCCTGCTCCGGAGCGTCGATGCTCTACGAGCGGGCGATCGAGGCGGCCGGCCGACCGGCCCTGTCGTGGGCCGCGCTCCCGGGTGGGGCCCCGCTGCCTTGACCCTCCCTGCAGTGACCCCGGGGACCCGGAGGTTCACGCTGGTCGCGTTCCACGCCCACCCCGACGACGAGGCGCTGTTGACCGGGGGCACCTTGGCACGCGCCGCCGCCGAGGGTCACCGTGTCGTGCTGGTCGTGGCCACCGCAGGCGAGGCCGGGCTCGCCGCCGACTCCCAGGAGCTCGGGGCTCGGCGAACCGAGGAGCTGGTGGCGTCCGCCGCGGCCCTCGGCGTCGCCCGCGTCGAGGTCCTCGGCTATCCCGACTCCGGGTCCGACGCCCGGGTCCGCATCGGGGCGAGCGGCGAGCCGTCCTTCGCCCAGGAGGACCCTCGCGTGGTGGCGTCGCGGCTGGCGGCGATCCTGGTGGAGGAGCGTGCGGACGTGCTCACGTCGTACGACCTCAACGGCGGCTACGGCCACGCCGACCACGTCCAGGTGCACCACGTCGCCGCCCTGGCCGCGGCCGAGGCCGGCACGCCGGTCGTCCTCGAGGCCACGATCGACCGTCGGCTGTTCGGGACCGTGGTGGCGCTGCTAGGAGCGGGTGCTCGGCCGCGTGCTTCCGGTGCCGCGGCTGCCCTCGGCGACCGACCTCTACACCGCCCACGACCAGCTCACCCACCGGGTCGACGTCCGCGCCCACCTGCCGCGGAAGCGGAGCGCCCTGGCCGCCCACGCCAGCCAGGCCGGTGGGCCGGGCACGGGCTCGCGCACCCTGTCGTGGCTGCTGAGGCTGCCGCGGCCGGTGTTCGGTCTCGTCGCCGGGCACGAGTGGTTCCGCGAGGTCGGCCGTGCCCCGGGCCGGCCTCTCCTCGATGACGTGTTCGCCTCCCTGCGGTAGCTGCCGGCGTTCACCGCAACCGTCCCGGCGGCTTTGCCAACAGCTCGTCGATCAGCGCGGGAGTGAGATCCGAGCGCACCGTCTCCTCCGAGGCGACCGTCAGCGCCGCCACCGCCTGGCCGTACGCCGCCGCGTCGGCGAACGAGTCGCCCGCCAGCCACCGGTGACACAACCCGGCCAGCATCGCGTCGCCACCGCCGGTCACGTCGAGAACCTTCACCCGATAGGCCCCGAGCGGCACCGGGTCGTCGGCGCGGGGGACCAGCAGCGACCCGTCGGCCCCGAGCCGCACCCAGGCGTACTCCGCGCCGAGCGCACACAGGCGGCGGGCCGCGCTGACGATCTCTGACCGGGAGCCGACCGAGTGCCCCGTCAGCGCGGCGAGCTCGTCGCGGTTGGGGCTCACCAGCAGCACGGGGTGCCGAGGGTCGAGCACCGCCGAGACCCGGCCGGCCTTCGGCACGCTGACCGGGTCGAGGACCACCGGCACCTGGGCGTCGCGGGCGCGCACGACCAGGTTGTGCAGGAACGAGACCGGCAGGTTGGCGTCGGCCACCAGCAGCGAGGCGCCGGCCACCAGCGGCAGCATCACCGCGAGGTCGTTCGGAGACAACGCGTCGCAGGCGGCGAAGTCTGCCACCCCTGCCACCAGCTCGCCGGAGTCGTCGAGCATCGCGGTGTAGGTGCCGGTCAGCTCGCGTTGCCCCACCGGGATGACGGTGACCCCCGCAGCGCGGGTCGTCTCGACCAGCTCGACGCCCAGCGGGTCGTCTCCGACGGCACCGACCAGGTGCACCGGCGTCCCGAGCCTGGCGAGGTTCTCGGCGACGTTGCGGGCCACCCCGCCGGGGCACCGGGTCAGGGTCCCGCGGTTGCTGGAGCCGCGCACCAGGGCGGAGTCGGCGCGTGCCTTCAGGTCCAGCGCGATCCCGCCGGTCACGACGACGTACCTTCCCACCACGCCTCGGACACTATCCACGCGCGGCGCGGGGAGGCGGCAGCCCGCACCGCAGCGGCCATGATGTGTCGGTGGACGGAGTCGAGCAGGACCCAGCGGTTGCCTGGACCGAGCCGGGGGCCTGGGAGGTGGCGCCGGGCGTCCACCGGATCCCGCTGCCCCTGCCCACGGACGGGCTGCAGGCCGTCAACGTCTACGCGATCGAGACCGAGGAGGGCCTGACCCTGGTCGACGGCGGCTGGGCGATCCCCGCCAGCCGGGTCCGCCTGGACGACGCGCTCGCGAGCCTCGGCAGGACCGTCCGCGACATCCGGCGGTTCCTGGTCACCCACGTCCACCGCGACCACTACACCCAGGCCGTCGTGCTGCGCCGCGAGGTGGGCGCGCCAGTGGCGCTGGGACTGCCCGAGCGCGCCTCGCTGGAGCTGATCCGCCGGGACCGAGCGATCGGCGAGGACCCCCACGTCCGGATGCTCCACGACGCCGGCGCGCACACCATCGCCACGGCGTGGGAGGACTTCATCGGGGGCACGACCGTGGACCTGTCGCTGTGGGAGGACCCCGATGAGTGGCTGGACGGCGACCAGACGCTCCGGGTCGGCAGCCGGACCCTCGACGCCGTGCCCACCCCCGGCCACACCCAGGGCCACGTGGTCTTCGCTGACCGGGCGGCCGGGCTGCTGTTCGCCGGTGACCATGTGCTCCCGACGATCACCCCGTCGATCGGCTTCGAGCCGGCGCTGGCCGCCCAGCCGCTCGCGGACTTCCTCGGCTCGCTGGCGAAGGTCCGCGCGCTGCCCGACCTGACCCTGCTGCCCGCTCACGGACCGGTCGGGGTGTCCACGCACACCCGGGTCGACGAGCTGGTCGCCCATCACGAGCACCGGCTCGCGCTCTGTCTGGCGGCGGTGGGGGCGACCTCGGGCACGTCGTACGCCGTCGCCCACCAGCTCCCCTGGACCCGCCACCTGAGGTCTTTCGGCGACCTGGACATGTTCAACGCGGCCCTGGCCACGCTCGAGACCCGCGCACACCTGCAGCTGCTGGTGGCGCGAGGACAGGTCTCCTCGGAAGCCACGGAGGACGGGGTGGTCTACGCCGCCGTGCCCGACTAGGCCGAAGCGGGCGACCCCGCGCGCTCCATGGGCAGGTGCGGGATCCCGTCCTCGACGTACACCGGCCCGGTCGCCGCGAACCCGTAGCCGGCGTACCACCGGGTCAGCCCGGTCTGGGCGTCCAGCCGCACCCGCCGGCCCTCCAACTCGGCCAGCGCCGCGCGCATCATCAGGTCGGCGAGGCCGCGCCCCCGGGCCGACGGCGTGACGGCCACGCGGCCGATCCGCGCGGCGTCGCCGTCGTCGAGGATCCGCAGGCAGCCCACGAGGGTGCCGCCCTCGTCGACCAGCAGGTGCCGGGCGGTGGGTTCGTCGTCGCGGCCGTCCAGGTCGGGATAGGGGCAGTCCTGCTCGACCACGAACACCTGCTGCCGCAGCCGCCACAGGGAGTAGGCAGTGCCGGGCTCCAGCTCGTCGAAACCGAGGCTGCGCAGGCGGGGGCTCACCGGCAGAACTCGACCGTCCGCCGGAATGCGCGGCGTGCCTCGGGCAGCCCGGGCATGATGCCGTAGTCGTGGATCAGGCCGGGCTCCTCGATCGAGGCCAGCTGCCAGCCGGCGTCCGTCGCTCGCCGGGCGAGCAGACGGCATCCGGGAGCCAGCAGATCGCGGGTGCCGTAGAACATGATCGACGGCGGCAGCCCGGCCAGGTTGCCCAGCGCCGGACTCACTTCGGGCCGGGTCAGGTCGGCGTCCTTGCCGGCCCACCAACGCCCGTACGCCGTGGCCTTGCCGACGTGCAGCCAGGGGTCCCTCCGGGCGAACTCGGCCGTGTCCGGGGAGCTCATCGTGAGGTCGACCCAGGGGGACTGGAGCACCAGCTGGGTCGGCTGGGCCGTCCCGCGGTCGCGCAGCGTCTGAGCCACCGAGACCGCCAGCCCGCCCCCTGCCGAGTCGCCGAGCAGCACCGCGCCGCCGGGCTCCGCGCACCAGCGGGCGGTGACGTCGGCGAGCTGTCGGTGGGAGTCTCGCCAGTTGTGCTCCGGTGCCAGGGGGTAGTCCGGCAGCACCACCCGGGCGCGCAGGGCGCCGGCCAGGGAGATCGCGTAGCGCACCTGGAACGGGTCCGGCGGCGCCACGAACGCGCCGCCGTGCAGATAGACCACGGTCCGCTCCACCTGCCCGCGCCGCGGCGTGATGACGTACGACGGAAAGCCGCCCGCGTCCTCCTCGACGACGGTGTACCGCCGCGCGAAGCCGGGCACGGCCTGGGTCGGCAGCCCGGCGGACAGGCCCCGGTGCCCCTCGACGATCCGGGCCCGCTCCGTCGGTTCGTCCTCGAGCTCGCTGGCGCGGCGGACGCGAGGCACGACCGCGGCGTAGAGCTCATGGAGGACGCTCGGCACGCCGCCACCTTAGTCCCGCGCGGCACCGCGGAGCCGCTGGAGCTCAACGGCGGTGCGGCGGCTCGCTAGGATGGCGGCACAAGACAGGGGAGCCCTCGTCGTTGGAGGCGCGGGCTGAGAGTGCGGATCCGCCGCAGACCCTCTGAACCTGCACCGGTTAGCACCGGCGAAGGGAGTCGACATGATTCGACCATGCATGCTCGCCGTCCGGCGATGCGTCCCCGTTCTCGTCGTGGTGCTGACCGGGTGCAGCCTGACCGCGGAGAGCTCCAGTCCGGCCGACCCCGAGCGCGGCACCACCGAGGCGGGCGGCCCGGTCGTGCTGGTCACCCACGAGTCGTTCGCCCTGCCGAAGCCGCTGATCCGGCAGTTCGAGGACCGGACCGGCTACACCGTCGACGTGCGGGCCAACGGCGATGCCGGAACCCTCACCAACAAGCTGGTGCTCACCAAGAACAGCCCCACCGGCGACCTGGCCTTCGGGGTCGACAACACCTTCGCGTCGCGGGCCCTGGAAGCCGGTGTCTTCGACGTCGCCGACGTGGCGCTGCCGGACGGGGCCGCCGCCTACGCGCTGGACGAGGGCGCTGACCGGCTGGTTCCCATCGACAATGCGAGTGTGTGCGTCAACGTCGACACCACCTGGTTCCGCGACCGCGACCTCGCCCCGCCGACGACCCTGGATGACCTCACGAAGCCGGCGTACCGCGACCTGTTCGTGACCCCCGGAGCCCCGACCAGCTCGCCGGGGATGGCCTTCCTGCTGGCCACAGTCGCGGCGTACGGCGACGCCTGGCCCGACTACTGGACCGACCTGCTGGCCAACGGGACCCGCATCACCAGCGGCTGGAGTGACGCGTACTACGTCGACTTCACCCAGGGCGGCGGTGACGGCACGCGGCCGATCGTGCTGTCCTACGACTCCTCGCCCGCGTTCACCCCGGGCACGCAGGGCTCCTCGCTCACCGCAGCGCTGCTCGACACCTGCTTCCGCCAAGTGGAGTACGCCGGGGTGCTCGCCGGAGCCGCGAACCCCGACGGTGCGCGCGCCCTGCTGGACTTCCTGCTCAGCGAGCCTGTGCAGGCCGCGCTCCCGGAGAGCATGTACGTCTTCCCGGTGCGGGACGGCATCACCCTGCCGCGGGCCTGGGCGAGGTACGCCCGGCAGCCGGCGTCGCCGTACGCCGTCGACCCGGCCGACATCGCTGCCCACCGCGACGAATGGCTCACCACCTGGCAGGACGTCACCTCACGGTGACGCCGCACGACTCGGCGCGGCGCCGCCTGGCCGTCCTGGCCGGGGTGGCCGCGCTGCCGCTGACGATGCTCGCCGTCTTCTTCCTGCTGCCGGTCGGCGGCATGCTCGCGCGCGGCCTCTGGGTCGACGGGCGGTTCGACCTGGGCGGGGTCCTGGACGTCCTCGGACGGCCCCGGGTGCACCGCGTGCTGTGGTTCACGCTGTGGTCGGCCACGCTCGGCACCGCACTGTCGGTGCTGCTGGGGCTGCCGGCGGCCCAGGTGCTCTATCGCCGCCGGTTCCCCGGCCGGGGGGTGCTGCGGGCGGCCCTGCTGGTGCCGTTCGTGTTGCCCACCGTGGTGGTGGGGGTCGGCTTCCGGCGCCTGGTCGGCGAGGGAGGGCCGCTGGGCTTCCTCGGCCTGGACGGCAGCCCTGCGGTGATCGTGGCCGCCCTGGTGTTCTTCAACGTCGCGGTCGTGGTCCGGGCGGTCGGCTCTGCCTGGGAGACGCTGGACCCGCGGCCGGCCGAGGCCGCCGCCGCGCTCGGCGCCGCACCGTGGCAGGTCTTCTGGACGGTCACGCTGCCGGCGCTGCGCCCGGTGATCGTGTCGGCCGCCAGCGTGGTCTTCCTGTTCTGCGCCACGGCGTTCGGGATCGTGCTGACGCTCGGGGGGCTGCGCTACTCCACCGTCGAGACCGAGATCTACCTGCTCACCACCAACCTGCTCGACCTGCGTGCAGCTGCGGCACTGGCGTTGCTCCAGCTGGTCGTGGTGGTCGGATTGCTCCTGGTCTCCCAGCGCTTGCGCGCCGTCGCGGACCCCGCCCACGGACGCACCGGCGCGCCGCCCCCGCGCCTGTCGGTGCGCGACCTGCCCTCGGTGGTGGCGTCGCTGGTACCGCTGCTGCTGGTGGCAGCGCCGCTCGCCACCCTCCTGGTGGGGTCGTTGCGGGTCGATGGCCGCTGGAGCCTCGCGGCGTACCGCGCGCTGGACCGACCCTCCCCGGCGCTGGTGGCCCCGGTGTCGGACGCGCTGGTGACCTCGCTGCGCACCGCCGTGGACGCGACCTGGATGGCGGTCCTGCTCGGTCTGCTCGTCGCCGTCGTCGCCACCGGACGCAGCTGGTCGCCGGCCGAGCGCCGGGTGCGGTCGACCCTCGACGGTCTGTTCATGCTGCCGCTGGGCGTGTCCGCGGTGATGGTCGGTTTTGGGTTCCTGATCACGCTGGACCGGCCGCCGCTCGATCTGCGAGACAGCCCGCTGCTGGTGCCGGTCGCGCAGGCGCTGGTGGCGCTCCCGCTCGTCGTGCGCACGCTGGTCCCCGCGTTGTCCAGCATCGACGACCGTCAGCGACAGGCCGCATCCTCGCTCGGCGCCGCGCCGTGGCGGGTCGGGCTGACGGTGGATCTGCCCGTCGTGTGGCGGCCGCTCCTGGCCGCGGCCGGCTTCGCCTTCGCGGTGTCGCTCGGAGAGTTCGGTGCGACGTCGTTCCTGGCCCGCGAGGACCACCCGACGCTGCCGGTCGTGATCTATCGGCTGCTCGGTCGGCCGGGGGAGCTCAACCTCGAGATGGCGCTCGCGGCATCGGTGGTGTTGGCGGCGACGACCGCGGGGGTGATGCTCGCGGTGGAGCGGCTGCGGGTGCGCAGCCTGGGAGCCTGGTGACCACATGGTGACGATGGCGGTCGGCGAGCTGGCGACGGAGCACGTCGGGATCGACTACGACGGGGTTCCGGTGCTGCGCGAGGTCAGCCTCGCGGTGCCCCCGGGGGGCGTGCTGGCGGTGCTCGGTCCCTCGGGGTCCGGGAAGTCGACGCTGCTGCGCGGGCTGGCCGGTCTCGAGCCGCTGCGCGAGGGGAGGGTGCTGCTGTCGGGGCGCGACCTGGCCGGCGTACCCACGCATCGGCGTGGGTTCGCGCTGATGTTTCAGGACGGGCAGCTGTTCCCGCATCTCACGGTGGCGCAGAACGTCGGCTACCCGCTCCGGGTGCGGCGTACGCCGACCGCCGCGATCTCCGTGCGAGTGGCCGACCTGCTCGGGCTCGTCGGCCTCGCGCCGTACGCCGACCGGATGCCGGCCACGCTCTCGGGCGGCGAGCGACAGCGGGTGGCGCTGGCTCGCGCGCTGGCGGCGGACCCGCGAGCGCTGCTGCTCGACGAGCCACTGTCCTCGCTGGACGCCGGGCTCCGGTCCCGGCTGGCCGACGACCTGCGCACGATCGTGCGCGCAGCCGGCACCACGACGGTGCTGGTGACCCATGAGCAGGAGGAGGCGTTCGCGATCGCCGACGCGATGGCAGTCCTCCGGGACGGCCGGGTCGTCCAGCACGGGCCGGTCGCCGACGTCTGGCGTTCGCCGGCGGACGCCGAGACGGCGATGTTCCTGGGCTACGCCCGAGTGCTGGGTGGCGAGCAGGCGGCGGTACTGCTGCGAGCCGTCGGCCACCCCGCCGCCGCCGCAGTGGCGCTGCGTCGCTCGGCGCTTCGCGTGCACTCCGAGGGGCCACTGGCCGGGGTGGTGGTCTCCGCACGCGCGGCCGCGGAGCAGCTCCGGCTGGTGGTCACCGTGGCGGGGCTCGGTGACGTCGACGCCGTGGCCTCCCTCGGCATTCACCTGGCTCCGGGTGACCCTGTGCGACTGTCCGTGGACCGCACTCGACTGGCGCCGCTGCCCCCGGCCTGAGCGTGCGCCCCGATCCCTACACTGGCGGGATGCATCGCCGCTCCCAGCTCCTCCTGATCGGCATCGCTGCGACGATGACGGTGCTGGCGATCGCGGCTGCGGCAAGCCTGGGCCGCGGGCTGGCAGATCCCGACGGCTTCCTGGGGCCGGCCTGGGTGCGGTTGCCGTTGCTGATCGCCGGCGCCTTCGCGGCCGACCTCGTGCCGCGGACCGTGTGGGCGTCCAGGTTCCGGCCGCGGCTGATGCCGGACATGATGAGGGCCCGGATCCGCGAGCACTGGACCCGGGATCGCGCGCTCCTCGTGGTGATCGGCGTCGCGACGTTCTACCTCACCTATGTCAGCTACCGGAACCTCAAGTCCTTCCTCCCGGCGCTGTTCGGCGAGCGCATCTATGACCGCGAGCTCTACATCATCGACCGAGCGCTGTTCCTCGGGCATCCGCCGGCGGTGATCCTGCACAACGTGATCGGCACCGACCTGCCGGCCCACTTCCTCTCGACGACCTATCTCTGGTTCCTGCCGCTGGTGCCGCTCGCGTTGACGGGCTGGCTGGTCTGGTCCCGCAACACCGGCTTCGGCTACTGGTTCGCCTCCTCGCAGTGCCTGGCGTGGAGCCTGGGCACGCTGTCGTACTACGCCCTGCCGACGTTGGGCCCGGGCTTCGAGTACTCCTGGCTCTACGGCGACCTGGCCCCGACGGCCTCCACCCAGCTGATGGAGGCCTTGATCAACGGTCGCCACGATGTCACCACCAACGCGCTCGAGGGGGCGGTGCAGTCGGTCGCCGGCTTCGCCAGCCTGCACTGTGCGATCACCATGCTCGTGGCGTTGATGGCGCAGGCGACCCTGAGATCAAGGTGGATCGCGCGACTGCTCTGGGCCAACTTCGCGGTGACGGTCGTCGCCACGCTCTACTTCGGCTGGCACTACGTGGCCGACGACGTGGCTGGGATCGTGATCGCGCTGTTCTCCTTCTACGTCGGCGGGCTCGCGAGCGGCCAGTCGTTCGATCGGCGCGGCAGGCCGTCCGAGGCCGTGCCGCCGACGCTCGAGAACGCGAAGATCTGAATTACATTCTTGTAGTTCGTCAAGGCGACACGCCGTCGCTTCTGAAAACTTCTGTGAAAACTGTTTCCTTTGTGACAAGAGCGCACTAGCGTGCCGGAAGTGCCTCGAGCGACGGGGAAGTCGCTCGAGGTTCCACAGCCCACGCACCTCGTTCACGCTCACCACACCCCAGGGGATCCAGTGCTCGCTCTGCGCCCACTCGGCGGCGGCCGGACCTCTCGCACGGCCGCGGCGCTGCTAGCGGTGGGTCTCACCGGTGCCTTGCTGGTCGGGGGACTCGCCGACGGCGCTCGCGCAGACGACGACGTGCCCAGCCAGCAGGACGTCGCGGACGCTCAGTCGGCCGCGGAGGACACGGCGCGCACGGTGGCGGCCGTCGAGACCGACCTGGCGCTGGCGAACGAGGAGCTGCGTCGCACCGCGGTCGCGGCGGGGCAGGCGGCCGAGGCCTACAACGGCGCGCGCTACCACCTCCGCCTGGCGCGTCAGCAGGTCGCGTTGGCCGAGCGCCGCGCCACCACGGCGCAGGCGCACCTCGATCGCCGGCGCGCGGCGTACGCCGCGGTGCTGACCGCGAACTACCAGCTCTCCCCGGAGCTGACCGCCCTGTCGGCGATCGTGGAGTCCAACGGGTTCTCCGACATGGTCGACCAGACCTACACCATGCAGAACGCGCAGGACGCGCTCAGGGCGCAGTACGACTCGTTCCGGGCTGCGGCAACGCTCGCGGACGTGGCCACCGCCCAGGCCGACCAGGCGCGGACGGCCGCCGCGGAGGCTGAGGACGCGGCGGGCACGGCGCGCGACGAGGCCGAGGCCGCCCAGGTCGCCGCGCTCGTCAACGCCGACCAGGTAGCGACGCGTAAGACCGCGCTGATCGCGGAGCTGGCCCGCCTTCAGGGCGTCAGCGTCTCGCTCGCCGAGCAGCGCCAGGAGGCGTTGGAGCATGCCGCGGCCGAGGCCGCCGCCTCCGCGGCCCAGCAGCAGTCCACGTCCCAGGGGTCCCAGGAGTCCCAGACCGGCTCGTCGGGCTCGCAGCCTGGTCCCGGCGACGGCGGGACGGCGCCGGGGGGCTCGACCCCGAACCCCACCCCCGACCCGACACCCGACCCGACGCCCGACCCGGCCCCCGTCCCGGCTCCGGACCCGACGCCCGAGCCGGCGCCGGCTCCGACGCCGCCCGCCCCGTCCTCAGGTGCCTCGAGCGCGATTGCGTTCGCCCGCGCGCAACTGGGCGAGCCCTACCGCTGGGGCGCCGCCGGGCCGAGCGCCTGGGACTGCTCGGGGCTCACCATGGGTGCCTGGCGCTCCGGCGGGAAGTCACTCCCTCACTACTCGGTGGCGCAGTACCAACAGTCCACGCCGATCTCCGCGTCCGCTCTGAGGCCGGGTGACCTGGTGTTCTGGGGATCCTCGAGCAGCTCCAGCTCGATCTATCACGTGGCGCTCTACATCGGCGACGGCCAGATCATCCACGCACCGCGGACCGGGCGTCCGGTGAGCCAGGAGTCGATGTACTACTGGGTCACGCCGAACTTCTACGCCCGCCCCTAGCGCTCAGGCCTGAGGCTCGCTGTCGGACTCGCCCTCGGGCTCCGGCTCGGGCTCGGGCTGCGAGTCGACCAACCGCTTGAACGACGCCGTGACCTCGGCCTCGGCCTCCTCGCGCCCGGTCCACTCGGCACCCTCGACTGACTTGCCCGGCTCGAGGTCCTTGTAGACGGTGAAGAAGTGCTCGATCTCGAGCCGGTCGAACACCGGCAGGTGGTTGATGTCGCGCAGGTGCTCGAGGCGCGGGTCGGTGACCGGCACGCACAGCACCTTGTCGTCGCCGCCGGCCTCGTCGGTCATGCGGTACATGCCGATCGCCCGGCACCGGATCAGGCACCCGGGGAAGGTCGGCTCGCCGATGAGCAGCACCAGGGCGTCCAGCGGGTCGCTGTCGAGACCGAGAGTGTTCTCGATATAGCCGTAGTCGGCGGGATATTGCGTGGAGGTGAAGAGAGTTCGGTCCAGGCGGATCCGCCCGCTCTCGTGGTCGACCTCGTACTTGTTGCGGCTCCCCTTGGGGATCTCCACCAGGACGTCGAACTCCAGCACGTCTGCCTCCCAGAGTCATTCCCACCGGCCGCTGTGACCGGCGGTCGGGGGCCCTCCGGGGAGGGTCCCGCTCGCTGTTGTGTGAGCAGTGTCCCGCACAATGGCCGCAACGTGGAGTTGGGAGGGCGATTGTGGACGGTCCTGAGGGGAGCCACCCCTGGGGTGGAGCGGGCTGGCGCCGCCGCGTGGCCGTCCTGGTCGGCGTGCTGCTGGTCGCCGCGGGTGCCGGAGCGGCGTACTGGCGGCTCGAGCCGACGGTTCCGGGACTCCCCGACCTGGTGGCCCCGGGATCCGGTCCCAGCGCCCCCGCTCCCGGGTCAGAGTCCTCCTCCTCCGCCGGCGAGCAGGGTCCCTCCGTGCTGGGGATCGAGCCGCCGACGCCTGCCGCCCCGAGCGCGGTGGCCGAACCGCTTGAACGAGCCGACTTCGGGACGGTCTCCCGGCCGTCGGTGCTCCTGGCGCTCCGGAAGGGTCTGGCCGACCCCGCGCTCGGTCCGCATGTGGTCGCCCGCGTGGCCGAGCTGACCAACGGCCGGGTGGTGCTGTCGTCGGGGGCGGCGCCGATGGTGCCGGCCTCCACCCAGAAGCTGCTCACCGGCGCCGCGGCGCTGGGGGTGCTCGGCCCTGATCATGTGTTCGAGACCAGAGTGGTCCAGGGCCCCGGCAACAAGATCGTGCTGGTGGGCGGCGGCGACCCCTTCCTGGCTCGTCAACCGGCCTCGGGGTCTCCGGCCCGTGCCGATCTGCAGACGCTGGCCACGGCGACGGCCGAGGCGCTCAGCCGCGGTAGCCGGGTCCGGCTGCGCTACGACGCGTCGCTGTTCACGGGGCCGACGGCGTCGCCCCGGTGGGAGCCCGACTATGTCCCGGACGGCGTGGTGTCCCCGATCTCGGCCCTGTGGGTCGACGAGGGGCGTAGGTCGGCCGGGTTCGGCCGGGTCGAGGACCCCCCGGCAGCCGCGGCGGCGGTCTTCGCCAGAGCCCTCGGCCGCCGTGGGGTCACGGTGGTGGGGCGGCCTCGTCCGGGCCGTGCTCCGGCCCTGGACGCGGAGCTGGCGACGGTCAGCAGCGCGCCGCTCGCGCAGATCGTCGAGGAGGTACTGCTGGTCAGCGACAACGAGGCAGCCGAGGTGCTGCTGCGACACATCGGTCTGGCGCAGTCCACCGGGGGCTCCTTCGAGGGCGGGATCGCCGGGATGCGGGCCGTGCTGGGCAGTCTCGGCGTACCGCTGAAAGGCGCGAGGCTGTACGACGGCAGTGGGCTCTCGCGTGCCGACCGGCTTGACCCAGCCACCCTCATCGCCGTGCTGCGGGTGGCTGCGGACCCGGCGCATCCCGAGCTCCGTGCGGTGCTCACGGGCCTGCCGGTCGGGGGCGCCACCGGCAGCCTGACCTCGCGCTTCGCCGGCGCCGCCCGACCGGGCGGTGGGATGGTGCGCGCCAAGACGGGCACCCTCACCGGAGTGTCCAGCCTCGCCGGGCTGGCGACCGACCGTGACGGCGACACCGTGGTGTTCGTGCTGGTGGCGGACCGGTTCCGGGTCGAGAACACCCTGGCCGTCCGCGCCGCACTCGACGGGCTGGCGGCCGACCTGGCCGCCTGCCGCTGCACCGCGAAGCCCTGAACGGCCCGGGAGGTCCGTCCGGGGACGCTCAGGCGGCGGGACATAGGGTCGGGGTCATGACGACGTCGATGGTCGACTGGGAGGTCGCGGTCGCCACCGGCTCCCGCCTCGCCGGCGAGGGCCCTCCGGTCAGTGCCGCCGAGGCAGCTGCGTGCGTGGATGTGCTGCGCGAGGGTGCTGAGCGGTCCACCCCGCTGGTGCGCGGCTTCACCGGACTGGTCGCCGCCGAGCGCACCGCGCCGGTGCTGGTCGTGGACCGGGCAGGCTGGGTCAGGGCGAACGCCGAGGCCTTTGCCAAGATCCTGGAGCCGGTCGCGGCCAAGCTCACCGAGAAGCGAGGTGCCCCGTCGGGCCTGGCGCTGGCGGTCGGCTCGCGGGTCACCGGTGCCGAGGTGGGGCTGGTGCTGGGCTTCCTCGGCAGCAGGGTGCTGGGCCAGTTCGACCCGTTCCACGACCCGTCCGGGCGGCTCTTGCTGGTGGCGCCCAACATCGTGCACGTCGAGCGGCAGCTGGGCGTGGACCCCGATGACTTCCGGTTGTGGGTCTGCCTGCACGAGGAGACGCACCGGGTGCAGTTCACGGCCGTGCCGTGGATGCGCGACCACCTCCAGGAGCAGATCTCCCAGCTGACCGCGACCATCGAGCCCAGCCGGATGATGGAGGACGTCGTCGGCCGCGTCACCGAGGCCATGCGCGGCGGGGGCGGCGGCATCGCCGAGGCGATGAGCACCCCCGAGCAGCGCGAGATCCTGGACCGCGTCACCGGAGTCATGTCGCTGCTGGAGGGCCATGCCGACGTGGTCATGGATGGCGTCGGGCCCACGGTCATCCCGTCCGTGGCGCGGATCCGCGCTGCCTTCAACAAGCGCCGCCAGGGAGCCGGGTCGCTGGACCGGCTGCTGCGTCGGCTGCTGGGGATGGAGGCCAAGATGGCGCAGTACCGCGACGGCGCCGCGTTCGTCCGCGCGGTCGTCGACAAGGTCGGGATGTCGGAGTTCAACGCCGTGTGGACGGGCGCCGAGAACCTCCCCTCCAAAGCCGAGATCAGCGACCCCGAGGCCTGGGTGGCCCGCGTCCTGGGCTGACCCGGAGACGCCGCGCCATGGGCTTGCACCCCGCCCTCGCCGCGTGCCGCAACGCGGTACGCCGGGAGTTGCGCGACCTCGGTCCCGGCGACGTCGTCGTGGTCGCGTGCTCCGGTGGCGCCGACTCGCTCGCGCTGCTCGGGGCGACCGTTTTCGAAGCGAGGTCTCCCGGGTGGCGGGTGGTCGGCGCCACGGTCGACCACGGACTCCAGGAGGGTTCGGCGGAGCACACGGCCAGGGTCGTCGCTCAGATGGCCCGGCTGGGTGCCGAGGAGACCCTCAGCGCGCGGGTCGAGGTCCGTGCGGAGGGGCTGGGCCCCGAGGCGGCGGCCCGTGAGGCGCGGTACGCCGTGCTGGCCGAGGTCGCCGAGCGGTACTCCGCCGCGGCGGTGCTGCTCGGCCACACCCGGGACGACCAGGCGGAGACGGTGCTGCTCGGGCTGACGCGAGGTTCGGGGGCGCGCTCCTTGGCGGGCATGCGTCGAGCGTTCGAGCGCTACCGACGGCCGCTGCTCGACGTCTCACGCTCGGAGACCGTGGCTGCGTGCCAGGCGGACGGGATCGACTTCTGGGAGGACCCGCACAACGCAGACCCGCGGTTCCTGCGGTCCCGGGTGCGCACCCGCGTGCTCCCGGTGCTGGAGGACGAACTGGGTCCCGGGGTGGCGGCGACGCTCGCGCGCACCGCCGATGCACTCCGCGAGGATGCCGATCAGCTCGACGACCTCGCGGCGGCGGCGTACGCCGGGCTGCCACGACCGATCCCGGTGGCGGCGCTGGCCGCGTTGACACCGGCGATCCGCAAACGGGTGCTGCGGCTGGCGGCAGTGGAGGCCGGCGCCCCGGCTGCGGAGCTGTTCCGCGAGCACGTCCTGGCGATCGACGCCCTGATCGTCGACTGGCGGGGCCAGCGCTGGATCGACCTGCCCGGGCACCTGCGGGCGCTGCGACGCGATGACGCGCTCGGCTTCGAGCGCACGGCGCCGTGAGTGCCGGTCCGGACCAGTTGCCGGCCCCGGCGCTTCCCACCCGTAGGCTTGCCGCCATGGACGCGTCCCACGTGGAGAACGACCTGGTCAACGTCTTGTTCACCCAGGAGCAGATCCAGGCCAAGCTGGCCGAGCTGGCCGGCCAGATCCGCCGGGACTACGAGGGCCAGGACCTGCTGATGGTCGGCGTCCTCCGGGGTGCGGTGATGGTGATGGCCGACCTCGCCCGCTCGCTCGACCGCCACGTCGAGATGGACTGGATGGCCGTGACCTCCTACGGGTCCGGCACCAAGTCCAGCGGGGTGGTGCGCATCCTGAAGGACCTCGACACCGACATCACCGACCGGCACGTGCTCGTCGTCGACGAGATCATCGACACCGGGCTCACCCTGAGCTGGCTGGTCTCCAACCTCACCAGCCGCAACCCCGCCAGCGTCGAGATCGCGACCCTGCTCCGCAAGCCCGAGGCTGCTCGGATGTCGGTGCCCGTCAAGTATGTCGGGTGGGACATTCCCAACGAGTTCGTCGTGGGCTACGGGCTGGACTATCGCGAGCGCTACCGCAACCTGCGCGACATCGGCACCCTCGCCCCGCACGTGTACGCCTGACCTGGCCCGCAACCGACGATTCCTTGAGACCATGAACCCCGTCCAGCGATTGCGCCTGGCGTGTACCGTCGTCAGTTCAGTCGTAGCAACCAAGAAGTGCCCCCGCGACCGAGGGTTTCCGACCTTCGGCGCGCAGGGCAGCCGAACCGCGTTCGAAAGTATTCTGTGAAGCGTTTGCTCAAGGGTCCCTGGCTGTGGATCGTCGTCGCCGTCGTCGGCGTCCTGGTGGCGCTGCAGTTCCTCGCGCCCAACGGTGGGTACGACGAGATCGACACGTCCCGGATGAACTCCTACATCAGCTCAGGTCAGGTCAAGGACATCTCCTTCATCGACGGTGACCAGGAGATCCGGGCCACGCTCGACGACTCCGTCACCCGTGACGGAGGGCTCAAGGTGACGACCCACTGGATCATCGGGCAGCAGGAGGGGATCGTCGCCGCGGTCGACGCCCAGGTCACGGCCGGCAACATCGAGTCGTCGAACTCCGAGAACCCCCGACAGAGCCTGCTCACGTCGTTCCTGTTCAGCCTGCTGCCGTTCCTGATCATCGTGCTGGTGTTCCTCTGGCTGATGAACCAGGTCCAGGGAGGCGGGGGGCGGGGCGTGATGCAGTTCGGCAAGTCCCGCGCGAAGCTGATCTCCAAGGACATGCCGAAGACCACGTTCTCCGACGTCGCCGGCTGCGAGGAGGCCATTGAGGAGCTCGGCGAGATCAAGGAGTTCCTCCAGGAGCCTGGCAAGTTCCAGGCCGTCGGGGCCAAGATCCCCAAGGGCGTCCTGCTCTACGGCCCGCCCGGCACCGGCAAGACGCTGCTCGCCCGCGCGGTGGCCGGCGAGGCCGCGGTGCCGTTCTACTCGATCTCCGGCTCGGACTTCGTCGAGATGTTCGTCGGCGTCGGCGCCAGCCGCGTCCGGGACCTGTTCGAGCAGGCCAAGGAGAACGCTCCCGCCATCGTGTTCATCGACGAGATCGACGCTGTGGGCAGGCACCGCGGCGCCGGCATGGGCGGCGGTCACGACGAGCGTGAGCAGACCCTCAACCAGCTCCTCGTCGAGATGGACGGCTTCGACGTCCGCGGTGGCGTGATCCTGATCGCTGCCACGAACCGTCCCGACGTGCTCGACCCCGCGTTGCTGCGGCCCGGCCGCTTCGACCGGCAGATCCAGGTCGACGCCCCCGATCTGAACGGCCGCTTCAAGATCCTGCAGGTCCACTCGCGAGGCAAGCCGATGTCGCCCGACATCGATCTGAAGAGCGTCGCCCGCCGGACTCCCGGTTTCACCGGCGCCGACCTGGCCAACGTCCTCAACGAGGCCGCGCTGCTGACTGCCCGGATGAACGCCCGCTTGATCAACGACGCGGCGCTCGACGAGGCGATCGACCGGGTGATCGCCGGACCCCAGCGACGAACCCGCCTGATGAACGAGAAGGAGAAGCTGATCACGGCGTACCACGAGGGCGGCCACGCCCTGGTCGCCGCGGCGCTCCCCGGCAACGACCCCGTGCACAAGGTGACGATCCTGCCCCGCGGCCGCGCCCTCGGCTACACGATGGTGCTGCCCGACGAGGACAAGTACTCCCGCACCCGCGGTGAGATGCTCGACCAGCTGGCCTACATGCTCGGCGGCCGTGCGGCCGAGGAGATGGTCTTCCACGACCCGACCACCGGCGCCGGCAACGACATCGAGAAGGCCACGGCCGTGGCCAGGGCGATGGTGACGCAGTACGGCATGACCGAGCGGCTTGGCGCGATCAAGCTGGGCGAGGCGGCAGGCGAGCCGTTCCTGGGTCGCGACCTGGGACACGCTCGCAACTACTCCGAGGAGATCGCGGCGATCGTCGACGAGGAGACCAAGCTGCTGCTCGCGGGTGCTCACCAGGAGGCCTTCGACGTCCTGGAGGAGAACCGCGACGTCCTCGACGCGCTGGTGCTGGAGCTGCTCGACAAGGAGACGCTCGACAAGGCGCAGATCGCCCGGATCTTCGAGGCGCTCCGGCGCCGACCCCCGCGGCCCGCCTGGACCGGCTCGCCGAACCGCCGGGCCTCGGAGATCCCGCCCGTCGAGATCCCCCAGGAGATCCGCGACCGGGCCGCCGCCAACGGCACCCCGCCGGTGGTCCCGGTGCCGGGAGAGGGCGGCGCCGTCGTGACACCGCCCGGCCCGGGCGGAGACCTGCACGACCCCGGGCTGACTCCGCCGTCGGCATGACCAACCGGATCGCGCTTCCCGACCGAGATCCGGCGGACGTTCCGGAGTTCGACCATGCGCGGGCCGAGGCTGCGGTCCGCGAGTTGCTGTGCGCCATCGGGGAGGACCCTGAACGCGAAGGCCTCAAGGAGACCCCCGCCCGGGTCGCCCGGGCGTACGCCGAGTTGACGGCGGGCATCAGGATGAGTCCGCTCGACGTGCTGACCACCACCTTCGACCTCGGCCACGACGAGATGGTGCTGGTGCGTGACATCGAGCTGTGGTCGATGTGCGAGCACCACTTGGTGCCCTTCACTGGAGTAGCCCACGTCGGCTACATCCCTGCCGACTCCGGCAAGATCACGGGACTGTCCAAGCTGGCGCGGTTGGTCGACGTCTACGCCAAGCGGCCCCAGGTGCAGGAGCGGCTGACCACGCAGATCGCCGAGGCCCTCGGTGACATCCTCGACGCCCGTGGGGTGATCGTGGTGATCGAGGCCGAGCACCTGTGCATGACCATGCGGGGAGTGCGCAAAGCGGGTGCCCGCACGGTCACCTCGGCCGTTCGCGGCCAGATGCGCGACCCGGCCACCCGTGGCGAGGCGATGGCGCTGATTCACCGACGGCCATGACCGCTCGACCCCGCTACGACCTGACGGCGGACCTCGGCCGGCCGCGCGTGATGGGGATCCTCAACGTCACCCCGGACTCGTTCTCCGACGGCGGCTTGTGGGCCGACGCCGAGCGCGCCGTCGAGCACGGGCTGGAGATGGTCGCCGCCGGCGCCGACCTGGTCGACGTCGGTGGGGAGTCGACCCGCCCCGGAGCTCTGCGGCCACCGGTCGCCGAGGAGCTCGGGCGGGTGCTCCCGGTGATCTCCGCGCTGACGGAGTCGGGGATCGCCGTGTCGGTCGACACCATGCGGGCCGAGGTCGCGCAGGCGGCGGTCGACTCCGGAGCCGTCGTCGTCAACGACGTGTCCGGTGGTCTCGCCGATCCCCGGATCCTGGACGTCGTGGCCGCCACCGGGGCGGCGTACGTCGCGATGCACTGGCGGGGACACAGCGACCGGATGCAGTCCCTCGCGTCGTACGACGATCAGGGCGGGGTCGTGGCTGCCGTGTGTGCCGAGCTGGCCGAACGTCTCGCCGCGATCGATGCCGCCGGCATCCCGCGCGAGCGGGTGCTTCTCGACCCCGGTCTGGGGTTCGCGAAGACCGCCCAGCACAACTGGCAGCTCCTGCGCGGGTGGGACCGGCTGGCAGACCTGGGGCTGCCCCTGCTCGTGGGCGCCTCGCGCAAGTCCTTCCTCGGCCGGCTGCTGGCCGACGGCGATGCGCCACGCCCGCCCTCCGGGCTCGAGCATGCCCATGCCGCCCTGGTCGCCCTGCTCGCCGGGCGCGCCTGGGGTTTCCGCGTGCACGACGCCGCTGCCACCCGCGACGCGCTGGCCGTTGCCGGCCAGCTGGCCATCGAGGAGAAGCCGTGACCGAGTCCGCGACCGACGACCAGCTGATGATCTCCGGCATCGAGTGTTTCGCGCACCACGGGGTGTTCGAGCACGAGCGTCGCGACGGCCAACGGTTCGTCATCGACCTCACGCTCGGGCTGGACACCACGGCGGCCGCGACGTCGGACGACTTGCAAGACACCGTCGACTACGGGAGTCTCGTGACCGCGGTCACGACCGCGGTCGAGCGAGATCCGGTCGACCTGATCGAGACCCTGGCCGAGCGGCTGGCGGGGATCTGCCTGACGGATTCACGGGTGGGCTGGGCGCGGGTGACCGTGCACAAACCGGAAGCACCCATCTCGGCGACGTTCACCGATGTCGCGCTGACGATCACGAGGATACGAGGGCAGCAATGACCGAGACCCCTAACCCCCATATCGTCGACGCGGACACGATCACCGGAGAGATGCGCCCGATCCGCCGCGTGGTGATCGCACTGGGATCCAATCTGGGCGACCGAGTGGCCAGCCTGCAGGGTGCCGTCACCTCGCTGGCCGATACTCCGGATCTATGGCTGACCGCCGTGTCACCGCTCTACGAGACCACACCGGTCGACTCGCCCGACGGAGCCGGGCCCTACCTCAACGCCGTCGTGCTGATGGACACCACGCTGCCCGCGCATCGGCTGCTGGACCGGGCGATGGCCATCGAGGACGCCTATGACCGCGAGCGCGTCGAGGGCGTCCCCAATGCCCCGCGCACGCTGGACGTGGACCTGATCGTCGTCGGCGACCGGCGGTCCGACACCGAGGTGCTGCGGCTTCCGCATCCGCGTGCTGCGGAGCGTGCCTTCGTGCTGCAGCCGTGGCACGACCTGGAGCCGGACGCCGTACTCCCCGGAGCCGGCCCGGTGGCCGACCTCCTCGACGCAGCCGACCGCGACGGGATCATGCGCCGGGACGACCTGGCCCTCGAGATCCCGTGACGGAGGACGGCGAGCCGGAAGAGGGCGAGCCGGAAGAGGGCGAGCCGGAAGAGCATGACCCGGTGGGCAGGCTGCAGCCGCTGTCGGTGCCGCTGATCGCTGCGCTCGCGGTGCTGGGGCTGGTGCTTGGCTGGCTGGCCCATCCTCTGCTGCAGCGATTGCTGGGCGTCGCCCCGATCGTCACCTGGCTGCCCGCACTGCTGTTCGGTTTCGTGTCGGCGATCCTGCTGGTCGCCGTCCGGGGCACGCGCAGGGCGCAGACGGGGTCCCGACCGCCTCCGGATCCGCAGCACATGGTCAACCGTTTCGTGCTCGCGCGAGCCACCGCGTTGGTGGGCGCGGTGGTGGCTGGGGGGTACGCCGGGTACGCCGTCAGCTGGCTCGGACTCGACGCCGAGCTGGCCTCCCAGCGGGCCCTCCGCTCGGCTGTGGCGGCCGCCTCAGCCCTCGCGATGGTGGTGGCAGCGGGTTTGCTGGAGCGTGCGTGTCGCGTTCGATCGGACGACGACGAGGCTTAGTCTGCCCCCATGGCATCTTCCCCCTCTGCTCGCCGTCGCCAGCGCGGCACCCGCCTCACGGCGGCTGTTGCGCTGCTGTTCGTTGCCGCCGGCTCGGTTGCCGCGGCGCTCATGGCCGGTTCGCCGGTCCTCGTCTCTCTGTCCGCCGTCGCGGCCGTCGTCCTCGGCGTCAGCGCCACCCGGATCACCCACTCCGAGCTGATGGTCTCCCGCCGGGAGGGCTATGGCGCCCTGGCTCGCCAGGCTCAGGCCTACACCGCGATCACCGAGGCCCGCGCCGAGGAGAACTCGCGATTCGCCGGCGTTCTCCGCGAGCGGATCCAGCACGGCGCGTCGGCGTTGGAGCAGATCGAAGTGGCGCTGTGCGGCGCGCAGCGGCGCGCGGCCGAGGCCGCCCGCACGATCCGTGCCGAGTCCGAGCGTGCCGACCGTGCCGAAGCCGAGGGGCTGCGCTTCGCCCGACGCTTCGAGGCGGCCGAGGCGCGTGCCGCCGAGGCACTGCTGCGGGTCGCAGAGCTCGAGCAGGACCGCGACCTGCTGCGCGCTGAGCTCGGCTCCTGGCAGGCCGTGGGCGCCCAGCCATTCCGCAAGCACGCCTGACCCGGCGGCAACTGGCGCCGACCCGACACGAGTTCGGGTCACGAGTCGTCGCGGAGCGACTCTCGCAGCGCGCGATGGATGCCGTTGGGGGTGAGCACGCCCACGAACTCAGCCCCTCGGCGAACGCCGAGGACCTGCTGGTCGTGGCCGAGCAGCACGGCCAGCGCGTCCTCGAGTGACGTGCCGAGCTCGATGGTGGCCGCCAGGTCACCCGTGCGTACGCCGTCCAGGGGCTCCAGGTGCGCGGCGCTCACCTGCGTCACCCGGAGCCGACGAAGGCTGGTCGTCGACCCGACGAAGTCGGCCACGAAGTCGTCGCCCGGCCGCGACACCACGTCCAGCGGCGTACCGACCTGGGCGAGTCGGCCCCCGGTCGCGAACACCGCAACCTGGTCGCCCATCGACACGGCCTCATCGATGTCGTGGGTCACCAGCACGACCGTCTTGTGGAGCTCCTGCTGGAGCCGCCGGAACTCCTCCTGCAACCTCCCGCGCACCACCGGGTCGACGGCGCCGAAGGGCTCGTCCATCAGCAACACGGGCGGGTCGGCGGCGAGCGCCCGCGCCACCCCCACCCGCTGCCGTTGGCCGCCCGACAGCTGATGGGGATAGCGGTCGGCGAACACGTCCGGGTCCAGCCCGACCAGATGCATCAGCTCGAGGGCCCGCGAGCGCGCGGCGGCGCGGGGCGTCCCGATCAGTGACAGCACGGTCGCGACATTGGTGGCCACGGTGTGATGGGGGAACAGCCCGATCTGCTGGATCACGTAGCCGATGCCGCGCCGCAGCTGCACCGGGTCCTCGCCGGTCACGTCGCGTCCGTCCAGCCAGATCTGGCCAGAGGTCGGCTCGATCAGCCGATTGATCATCTTGAGCGTGGTCGACTTGCCACAGCCCGACGGGCCGACCAGGCACATCACCTGACCGCGCGGGATCTCCAGATCGAGCTCGTGCACCGCCACGGTGCCGTCGTCGTAGGTCTTGCCCACACCCGCGAGCCGGATCATCGGATCCGCGGTAGCGTCCATGCGGTGACCCTACTCGCGACGGCCACCTCCTCCTTGCCGTCCGCCGTCGCAGAGGAGCCGGTCTGCTACAGCCGCACCGTCAACGACTGGATCTGTGCGGACTACCTCCAGGACCGTCGTCAGCAACTGGTCGACGCGACCGTGCAGCATGTGTGGCTCACGGCCGCCGCGGTCGTTCTGGGGATGCTGGTGGCGCTCCCCCTCGCCCTGCTGGCGCGCCGCCACCGGCGTCTGGAGTCCGCGATCGTCGGGGGCGCCACCACCCTCTACACGATCCCGTCGCTGGCGCTGTTCCCCCTCTTGGTGCCGTTCACCGGCATCTCGGCGACCACGGTGGTCCTTGGTCTGGCGCTGTACTGCCTGACGATCCTGGTCCGGGCGCTGCTGGACGGTCTGCGCGGAGTCCCTGCCGAGGTCGTCGAGTCGGCCCGCGGGCTGGGATACGGCGTGTCCGGCCTGCTCTGGCGGGTGGAGCTGCCGCTGGCGCTGCCCGTGGCGATGGCGGGGCTACGGGTCGCCACCGTGTCCACGGTCGCGCTGACGACGGTCGGCACCCTGGTCGCCCACGGCGGGCTGGGCAACCTGATCTCCGACGGCGTCTTCAGCAACTTCCGCGCCGAGCTGCTCGCAGCGTGTGTGCTGTGCGTGGTGCTCGCCGTGGTGCTCGACGTGATCCTGGTCGGGGCGCAATGGGCGCTGACCCCGTGGACCCGAGGGGCGGGTTCCTGATGCTGGCCGACGCGTGGGCCTACCTGCTCGAAGCCTCCCACTGGACCGGGGACGGCGGCCTGCTGCAGCTCCTGCTCCAGCAGCTGCTGATCACGGTGACGGCGCTGGCGATGGCCGTCGGCGTCGGGCTTCCGGTGGCGCTGTGGTTGGGTCACCTGGGTCGTGGCGGCTTCCTCGCGGTCAATGTGTCGAACGTCGGCCGGGCGGTCCCGACCTTCGCGCTGCTGGCCCTGTTGGTGACCGCGAGCTGGCCGGGCACGGCGTACTTCGGGCCCTACGGCCGCGCCGGCCTCGCGACGCTGTTGGCCCTCGCGGCATTCGCGCTGCCGCCGGTGATCACCAACGCCTACGTCGCCGTGCGTGAGGTCGCTCCGGACGTGAAGGAGGCGGCGCAGGGGATGGGCATGAGCGGTTGGCAGCGGTTCGTCCAGGTCGAGCTGCCGCTGGCGCTCCCGCTGATCACGACTGGGGTGCGGCTGGCGCTGGTCCAGGTCTGGGCGACGGCCACGTTGGCGGCTCTGGTGGCCGGGCCGGGCCTGGGGCGCGTGATCACGGATGGGTTTGCGAATCTCGACTATGGGAAGGGAATAGCGGGGGCCGTTGTTGTGGCCCTCGTCGCGCTGGTGCTCGAGCTGGTCGGTGCTGCCCTGCAACGGGCGACCGATCCGATGCGAGCGGCGGCGCGACGATCCACCAGGGTTCTGCCGGCCGTCAGTTGAGGGTCGCCGGAGCCACCGGACACGCGTGGCCTCGAGCCACGGGACACAGAAGGTTGAAACTTATGCAGGCACGACGTTCTTTCGCGGCCATGATCGCCGTAGGCACACTCCTCCTGGTCGCGGCATGCGGCGACGATTCCGGAACCTCCGGGGACAGCGGCGGCGCTGACAAGGGCGCGGTGGCGATCAGTGGGCAGAGCTTCCCCGAAGCAACCCTGGTGGCCTCCATGTACGAGCAGCTGCTCGATGCGAAGGGCTATGACGCCAGCGTCCAGCTCGTCGACACCCGCGACGTCTACATGGCCGAGGGCCAGTTCCCCGGCAAGATCCAGGTGGTGCCGGAGTACGTCGGCGGCGTCGTCGACTACCTCAACGCGACTGCCAACGGCCCCGAGGCCGAGTCGCTGACCACCAGTGACCCGGCGGCGACGATCCAGGCGGCCCAGTCGCTGCTGGACGACAAGGGAATCACGCTGCTGGACCCCTCGGAGGCGACCGACCAGAACGCCTTCTTCGTCAGCCAGGACTATGCCGACAGCAACGGTTTGTCCACGCTGTCGGACCTCAGCGGCGAGAGCGTGGTGTTGGCGGCGGCGCCGGACTGCGCCGGTCGAGCCGACTGCGAGGGTGGTTTGACCGATGTCTACGGCATCACCATCTCCAAGATCCTCCCGCTGGGCTTCGCGAGCGACCAGACCTACCAGTCGGTGATCAAGGACGAGTCCCAGCTCGGGCTCACCAGCACCACCGACGGCACCTTGGTCGACCAGGGCCTGGTGCTGCTCGAGGACGACCAGGCGATCCAGCCGGCACAGAACCTGGTGCCGGCCGTCGACGCCGCGTGGGCGAAGGACCACCAGGATGCGGTGGACGCGCTCAACGCGCTGATGGCGGCGCTGACCACGGAGAACCTCACCGAGCTCAACGGCCGGGTCTCCGTCGACCGTGAGGACCCGGCTGCCGTGGCCAAGGACTTCCTGTCCAGTGAGGGCCTCATCTGACCCGTCGTGAATTGACACGCGACCCGTCGTGAACTGACACCCGACCCGTCGTGAACTGACACGCGACCCGTCGTCGGCGCGAAACTGGCGACGGGTCGGGTGTCAACTGGCGACGGGTCAGCGTTCTTGGGGGCGCAGGTCGAGGGCGCCGGCCGAGACAGCCGCGCTCTCGATGGTGCGGTCAAGAACGCCCTCCGGCAGCGTGAACCTGTCGCCGGCCCCGTCGCGGGAGTCATCCCGCGGCGGGCCGGCGGTCTGCCCGGCGGCGTACTCCATGACGCGGACGGCGTCCTCGCGCCGCCCCTGCTCCACCAGCCACCCGGTCAGCCGGTGCAGGGGCGGAAGCCCGGAATGCGTGAGAGACCGCCCTGCCCACAACTCGGCGATCCCGGATCGCAGCAGTTCCCACCACTCGTCCGGGCAGCCGGGGATCTCAAGGAAGTAGCGCCACAGGTCTCCCGCCATCACCCGATCCACGAAGACCTGCTCCACCCCTGGTCCGGCGAGCTCGCGCACGGACGCGAGTGACATTCGTTTGGTGGCGATCCGGTCCGCCAGGTCGGTGAGCGAGGACCGCTGCTGGGTGATCGAGGAGCCGTCGTCGCGGATCCGCCAGTGGTAGACGACGTCAGGCACCACGTCGAACCGCCCCAGCAGGTAGGCCCGCGTCGTCGTCGGCTGGTCCTCGTAGCGGACCCCCTCCGGCCAGGCCAGCCCGGCCCGATCCCAGAAGGATCGCCGGAACACCTTGTTCCACGCGAACACGTCACCGAGGATCTCCGGATGCTCAGCCGCCGAGGTCCCGACCCGGCCTTCGGCATGCAGGCGGCGCATCCAGGGCGGCTCGCGTAGCCCGTCGGTCTCCCACCGGACGATCGACCCGGTGACGAAATCCGAGCCGGTCCGGGTCAGCGATCCCACCAGGGCGGGGTACGCCGTCGTCGGCACCACGTCGTCGGAGTCACAGAACGCCAGGAGCTCCCCGCGGGCATGGCGCAGCCCCTCGTTGCGCGCGGCGCCCAGGCCGCGGTTCTCGGTGTGGAGCACCCGCACCCGCGGGTCCTGCGCGGCGTACGCGTCGGCGAGCGCACCGCTCGCGTCCGGCGAGCCGTCGTCCACCACGACCACCTCCAGCGTCGGGTACGCCGACCGCAGGATGCTGTCGAGGCAGTCCGGCAGCCACGCCTCCACGTCGTAGACCGGCACCACGACGCTGAGCAGCGGCGCCGCAGCCTCCCGGCGCCAGAGCCTCATGCCGACCTCACGACTCGCAGCCTAGGCTCCCGGCCACCGGACCCGGGCACGGCCCGCGGGTAGGCTCAGCGTCCGTGAACGCCGCCCCGCCCTCCCCCCTCGGCTCCGACGACGCAGCCGACCCCGGCTCCGACGACGCAGCCGGCCCCGCACGCAAGGTCCTGTTCGTCGCCGGCGCAGGCCGTTCGGGCACCAGCACCTTCGCCGGTCTGATGAAGCTGCTGGGACTGCACGTCCCACAGCCCGAGGTGCCGGCCGACGACTCCAACCCCAAGGGGTTCGCAGAACCGCAGTGGGTGGTCGACCTGCACGACCGGCTGCTGGCCGACGCCGTGGTCACCGTGAGCGACAGCCGGCCGGCCGCCTGGTTCGAGACCGGCCGGATCGCCACCCGCGAAGCCGAGCGGATCGCCGCAGGCGACTGGTTGTCCGGCCATCTCGACGGCCACAGCGAGCTGGTGGTGAAGGACCCCCGCCTCGGGTGGTTCCTCGGTCTGTGGCGCGTCGCGGCGGTCCGGGCCGGCGCCACGCCGGTCTTCGCGACGATGCTGCGGCCACCCGCCGAGGTCGTCGGCAGCAAGCAGAGGTACTACCGCAACCGGCTGGGCTCCGCGCACCTGACGGCCTCCTGGCTCAACATGCTGCTCCATGTCGAGCGCGCCACCAGGGAGAACGTCACCGACGGTGGCCGGGTCTTCGTGCGCTACTCCGACCTGCTCGACGACTGGACCAAGGTCACCATGGGAGTGGCCACGCGGCTCGAGCTGCAGGCGGTGCTCCACGCCGACCAGGAGAACCTGCGTGACGCCAGCCGCTTCATCGACCCGAGCCTGCGCCGGGTGTCGGTCTCCCTGGACGAGCTCGACCTGCCGGCGCGGCTGCGGACGCTGACCGAGGAGACTTGGGAGCAGCTCAACCACCTGGCCGACCCCGAGGGGGACACCGCGCAGGTGCGGGAGACGCTCGACCAGCTGCGGGAGGGATACGCCGAGCTCTACGACGAGTCGGAGGCGATCTCGCGCTCCAGTGTCGAGGCCGCCAGGACCGAGCTGAAGCGACGGCTGCGAGGTGCTGGCCCCGAGCCTCGTGGGTCCGTGGTGGACAAGATCCCGCATGACCTGCGGGCCAAGATCCCGTCGGGCGTGCGCAGCGGCGTACGCCGGGTACTGGGGCGGCCCCGATGAGGCAGCAACGGTGACCGGGTTGCAGAACCTCGAAGGACACCACGACTTCGACATCGTCTGGCCCTGGGAGCGCGACGAGTCACAGCGGACCGGCACCACCGCCGTCCTGCGCGTCAAGAACGAGGCGCCGTCGTTGCCGTTCGTGCTGCCCCCGCTGCTCCGGGTGTGCGACGAGGTGCTGCTCGTCGACAACGGCTCCACCGACGGCACCCTCGAGGTGGCCGAGGAGACCGCAGCCAGGACCATCCAGGACACCGTCGGCCGGAGCGGTCGGGCCGCGCGCTTCCGGACCGCCACCTACCCCTTCGATGTCGCGCGGGCCGGGGCCGAGCATCTGGCCCAGCACGAACGTTCCGTCCACTCCCTGGCCTACTTCTACAACTGGTGCTTCGCGCAGGTGGGGACGACGTACTCCTGGAAGTGGGACGGGGACATGGTGCTCACCACCGAGGGCGAGGTCTCTTTGGCCGCGCTCGGCTGGCAGGTGGGCAACCAGGACGTGATCGTGCGGGTGCCGCGCCACGGCCTCTACCTCGACGACGACCGGCGCGGCTTCCTCGATCTCGGGCTTCGCAACGCTGAGGAGTGGGGGTTCCCGATGACGCCCGACTTCGTGTTCACCAAGGCGTTCGAATGGGAGATGCGGACCACTCCGGAGCGGGTCCGCTCGATCGGGCTGCCGCAGGGACTCTGCGTGGAGCTGAAGTATCTCCACGGGGACGAGTTTGCTCATTGGACCGACCCGGCGTCGTTCGCGACCAGCTTCCGCAACCGCCGCAAGCGCCGCGAGTGGGAGGTCTTCCACGCCCTGAAAGCCGGCGAGGTCCCAGCGGGGGTGGTCGAGCTGACGGCACCCGACGGTGTCCACATCGTCGACTACGTCACGCGCGACTGGCTGCCGCGGGCGCCGCGGCCACTCGTCGTCGGCGAGGCGGCGATCGCGGCCGCGGGCGGCTGATCCGCGGACCGGCCGGGGAGCCTGGTTATCTGCGTCACACGGCGGGCCGGTTCCCTCGGGGAATCCGGACGCGTACCCTCTGCGTTACTGCTTTCAGCATCGTCTGGTACCCACACCGGCCCGACAGGGTGGGCGGAGGGACTGGAACGAGGGAAGGTTCGAGATGGACGTCAGCACCTCCGCGGCGCCTTCGGGGCGCACCTCACCGTTGCGCATCGGCGTCGTCGGTGCCGGCCGGGTCGGCGCGGTGCTGGCCGCGGCGCTCCGCGAGGCCGGCCACGAGATCGTCGCTGTTGCCGGCGAGTCCGATGCGAGCCGCGGACGGGTCGAGGCGCTGCTGTCGGACGTGCGGATCGACAAGCCGAGCTCCGTCGCGCGGGCCTGCGACCTGCTGCTGCTGACGGTCCCTGACGACATGCTCGGCAACGTGGTCACGGTGCTGGCCGATGCCGGGGCGCTCCGGCCGGGACAGCACGTCCTGCACACCTCGGGCCGCCACGGCCTTGCGGTGCTGGAGCCGGCTGCCCGGATCGGGGCCCGCCCGATCGCCATGCACCCGGCCATGACCTTCACCGGCACCCACGTGGACCTGCCTCGGCTGCCCGGCTGCACCTTCGGCATCACCGTCGGTCCTGAGGAGAAGGCGCTGGCCGAAAGCCTCGTCGCCGACCTCCAGGGCCGCTGCATGTGGGTGCCCGAGGAGAACCGCACGCTCTACCACGCCGCCCTGGCCCATGGCGCCAACCACTTGGTGACCTTGGTGTCCGAGGCGATCGGCCTGCTGGCCGCGGCTGCCGCCGACAACCCCGACCTGGACCCCTCGGCGACCCTGCGGCCGCTGCTGACCGCGGCGCTCGACAACGCTTTGGTGGCCGGCGACGCCGCCCTTACCGGTCCGATCGTCCGTGGCGACGTCAACACGGTCCGGGCCCACCTGACCGGCATCGCCGCCAACGCGCCGCACACGCTGCCGACGTACGTCGCGCTGGCGCGGGCGACGCTCGACCGGGTCGTCACCGACGGGCGGGTGCTCCCCATCCGCGCCGCCAAGATCCGCCGGGTCCTCGACTCGGCGATGGTCGAGCGCCCTGCGGCACCGCACACGCCGCGCGCCGCTGACTCCCCCTGGGCCTGAGCGAGCCCGTGCCTGCGACTCCCGAGGTCGCCGCGACCCGGGACGATCTGGCTGACCGGCTTGCCGACGGCCGCGCTGCTGGTCAGCGCATCGGCTTCGTGCCCACCATGGGTGCGCTGCATGAGGGGCACGCCAGCCTGATGCGGGTGGCCCGGGAAGCCGTTGGCGAGGGGCCCGTGGTGGTCTCGATCTTCGTGAACCCCCTCCAGTTCGGTCCGCAGGAGGACCTCGCCCGCTATCCGCGGACCCTGGAGGCGGATCTCGAGCTGTGCGGCGCCGCAGGGGTGGACGTGGTGTTCGCGCCGACGGGGGAGGAGGTCTATCCGGGCGGTGAACCGAGGGTGACCGTGGAGCCAGGGCCGCTCGCCACGCTGCTGGAGGGGGCGGTCCGGCCCGGCCACTTCCGAGGGGTGCTGACGGTCGTGGCCAAGCTGTTCGGCCTGGTGCGGCCCGACCTGGCGGTGTTCGGGGAGAAGGACTACCAACAGCTCACCCTGATCCGCTGGATGGTCGCCGACCTGTGCCAGGGCGTGGACATCGTCGGCGCGGAGACGCGCCGCGAGGCCGACGGCCTGGCGATGTCATCCCGCAACCGCTTCCTGGACGCCACTGAGCGACAGCAGGCAGCGGCGCTGAGCCGCGCGCTCCGCGCGGCGCAGAAGATGGCAGCAGACACCGACCGCCCGGAAGTCGCTCTCGCGGCGGCGCAGGAGGTGCTGGGCGGCGCCGACGGGATCGACCTCGACTACCTCGTGCTGACCGATGCCGGGCTCCAGCCGTTGCCGGAGATCGTCACCGACGGCACTGTCGGTCGGGCCCTGGTCGCCGCCCGCGTGGGGAGCACCCGCCTCATCGACAACGTGGCGGTCGGCTTCGGCCCCGCACCCCGATAGCCTGCGCGCATGTCCTCCGACGTGAGCTCCGCTGGGGACTGGCGAGTTCCCGAGCGGCTGCTCGCGCCCGACCCCGGGTGGACGACGACAGCCGACATCGTCGTCGTCGGCTCTGGAATCGCTGGCCTGACCGCGGCCTTGCGTCTTCATGCCGAGCTGCCGGAACACCGGGTCCTGGTCGTGACCAAGGACGTCCTCAAGGCTGGCTCCACGCAATGGGCCCAGGGCGGGATCGCGGCGGCGCTCGGCCCTGGGGACACGCCTGACCAGCATCAACACGACACGCTCGTGGCGGGTGCCGGTGTCTGTGACCTGGCCGCGGTCCAGGCCCTGGTCACCGAGGGTCCGGACGCGGTGCGGGAGCTGATCGCCCTCGGGACGAACTTCGACCACAGCCCCGATGGCGAGCTGAGCCTGACCCGTGAGGGCGGCCACCTCCGCGACCGGATAGCTCACGCCGGGGGCGACGCGACCGGCGCGGAGATCCAGCGGGCCTTGATCGCCGCCGTACACCGCTCGCCCGAGGTCGAGGTGATCGAGCACGCCCTGGCGGTCGACCTGTTGCTGGCGCCCGACGGCGGGGTCGCCGGCGTCACCCTCCACGTCATGGGCGAGGGCCAGCGCGACGGCGTCGGCGCGGTCCACTGCCGCGCCGTGGTGCTCGCTAGCGGGGGTCTCGGGCAGGTGTTCTCGCAGACGACCAACCCGGCGGTCACCACCGGCGACGGGATGGCACTCGCGCTGCGCGCCGGTGCGGTGCTGCGCGACCTGGAGTTCGTGCAGTTCCACCCGACGGTCATGTACCTCGGCCCGGATTCGCGCGGACAGCAGCCGCTGATCTCCGAGGCGGTCCGGGGCGAGGGCGCGTTCCTCGTGGACTTCGAGGGCGACCGGTTCATGCAGGGCCAGCACGAGTTGGCCGACCTGGCCCCGCGCGACGTGGTGGCCAAAGCGATCACCCGCCGGATGAACGAGACGGGGCATCCGCACCTGTGGCTGGACGCGCGCCACTTGGGTGCGGAGTTCTGGAAGCGCCGGTTTCCCACCATCCTGGCTACGACTCGCACGCACGGCGTCGACCCCGTGACCGAGTTGATCCCCGTCGCCCCCGCCTGCCACTACGCCTCTGGTGGTGTGGCCACCGATCTGTGGGGCCGCTCGACCCTCGCCGGCCTCTACGCCACCGGGGAAGTGGCTTGCTCCGGTGTCCACGGGGCCAACCGCCTGGCTTCCAACTCCCTGCTGGAGGGGCTGGTCTTCTCCCGCAGGATCGCGGAGGTGCTGCCCGGCGAGCTGCGCGACTGGGCGGATCCGCTGCCCGACACCCGCAGCCCCGGGCTCGTGGCCGGGAGCCGGCGTAGCGACCTGCAGGAGACGATGACCGCGCAGGGGGGCGTGCTCCGCTCGGCTGCCGGTCTGGCCACGGCGGCGGTCACACTCGACGGGTTGATCGAGGACTCGTCGGCCGAGGTCGGCCAGGAGGCCTGGGAGACCACCAACCTGCTGACGCTGTCAGTCGCCATGACCGAGGCGGCACGACTGCGCGAAGAGACCCGCGGTTCCCACTGGCGCGAGGACTTCCCCAACCGGGACGACGCCCACTGGGCCGGGCACCTCGACTCGGTCGCCAAGGGGGATTGCCTCGCGCTCTCCTTCTGGCCCGCAGCGCCCACCGACCACGGGCCCATCCCCGGAGGTGAGGCGTGACGCCGTACGACCAGCTGCCGGCCTGGCTGCTTCAGGAGCTCGCCGAGTCCGGGCTCGACCCCCGCGAGGTCGTGGACGCGATCGACCGCGCGATCGAGGAAGACCTTCCCGACGGCAGCCTCGACGTCACCAGCAGCGCCACCATTCCGGCCGAGGCACGGGGGCTCGCCGACTTCGCCGTGCGCGAGGCCGGCGTCGTGGCCGGCCTGGGCGTCGCGGCGCTGGTGTTCCACCGAGTGCTGGGTGATCAGGTGAGGATCGACGACCGGGTGGCCGACGGGTCCGCGGTGGGCGTCGGCGACGTCGTGATGCGGGTGTCGGGGCCGACCCGGGGGCTGTTGACGGCCGAGCGCACGGCGCTGAACTTCGCCTGCCACCTGTCCGGGGTCGCCACGGCGACGGCGGCGTGGGTCGTGGCCCTGACCGGCACCCGCGCCCGGGTGTTGGACACGCGCAAGACCCTGCCGGGCTACCGCGCCCTCCAGAAGTACGCCGTGCGGTGCGGTGGTGGCGTCAACCATCGGTTCTCGCTCTCCGATATGGCCATGGTCAAGGACAACCACGTGATCGCGGCCGGAGGCGTTGTGCCGGCGTACCTCGCCGTCCGCGGGCAGTGGCCCGCGGTGCCCGTCGAGGTTGAGGTCACCGACCTCGCTCAGCTGCGAGAGTTGCTCGACGTCGGCTGCGAGCGGATCCTCCTCGACAATATGAATCCGACGACCATGGCCGAGGCCGTCCGGATCACTGACGGGCGCGCGACCCTGGAGGCGTCCGGGGGGCTGACGCTCGAGCGGGCCGGTGTCGTCGCGGAGACCGGCGTCGACTTCATCTCCGTCGGCGCCCTGACGCACTCGGTCACGGTGCTCGACATCGGCATGGACCTCGTGGAGCAGTAGCCGTGCTGCTGGCGGCCGACATTCGCAACGGTCACACGGTCCTCGGGCTCCTTGACGGGGACGAGATCGTCGGGCATTGGGAGGTGTCGACCGATCGGCGCCGGACTGCCGACGAGTGGGCGGTGCTGGTCCGCGGGTTGATGGCCCAGCGGGCGCCAGGCGGCCGGCTCAGCGGGATCGCCGTCGCGGCCACCGTGCCGGCAGTCCTGAACGAGTGGCGAGGCATGCTGAAGCGCCACTTCGCTGCTTTGCCCCACGTGATCGTCGAGCCCGGCACTCGCACGGGGCTTCCGGTGCTCACCGACAATCCACGCGAGGTCGGCGCCGACCGGATCTGCAACGCCGTCGCGGCGGTGCACCACTACGGCGGGCCGGCGGTCGTCGTCGACTCCGGCGACGCCACCACCTACGACGTGGTCTCGGTCGAGGGCCGCTACGTCGGGGGCGCGATCACGCTCGGCGTCGAGCTGATGCTCGAGACCCTCGGCGAACGCAGCGCACAGCTGCGCGAGGTGGAGCTGGTCCGGCCACGTTCGGTGATTGCGAAGAACACCGTCGAGGCACTGCAGTCGGGACTCGTGTTCGGCGTGGCGGCACAGGTCGAGGGGATGGTCTCAAGGATCCGCGAGGAGCTCGGAGGCCCGGCCGACCTGAGCGTCATCTCGACCGGACGGCACGCGCTGCTGGTGAGCGCCGAATGCCGGTGTTTCACTGAGTACGCACCTCTGCTGACTGTGCGCGGCCTGGCTCTGGTCTTTGCGCTCAACCAATGAGGTAATGGGCTGCAGGCTTTTCGTCGCTCACGAACTCTCATGCGTAAGTCCGCCTTGTGGATTCTTGGCTTCGCGGCCCTTTTCGGGTGTGCCGCTCTCCAGGATGGGGCCAGCGATGCGTTTCGAATATCGATAGAGGCTCCGCCGGCGGCTTTGAGGTGATCGCCGAGGTGCGTGAGATCGGGGATGCGGCCTCGCTGGCGCGGCTGCTGGCTTCCGGCGTGACGCCGCGGGCCCAGGCCGAGATCAACCATCTGGCACGCCGTATTTTCGTCGCGATGTCGAAGTCGGGAATCGGCGAGATCGGCACCTCCGAGACCGTGATGGCGATTCGCCGTAGGGTCGAGTTCTCCTATACTTTTGACGGGGGCACACTTCATCCGGTTGAATAGGCGAGGTTTCAATCGCTCGGGTCGGGAGTGGAGTTTTCCACTGCCGGCCTTTATTCTTTTCCGAAGGAGTCATTTCCATGGCCCAGAAGGTCAACATCGTGCTCGTCGACGACATCGACGGCGCAGAAGCCTCGCAAACCGTTTCTTTCGGCCTTGACGGCACGTCATACGAGATCGATCTGACTGACAAGAATGCCAAGGCGCTGCGCGAGGCGCTGGCCACCTACGTCGGTCACGCTCGCAAGTCCGGGGCGCGCGGCCGGGCTCGCCGCTCGTCCTCGAGCAATCTCGGACCCAGCAGCAAGCAAGTCCGCGACTGGGCACGCAGCAACGGCTACCAGGTGTCCGACCGGGGTCGGGTCTCGGCGGAGATTCGTCAGGCCTTCGACGCCGCCAACTGATCTCCCACACGGGCCACCAGGACGCAAGTTCCGCGTCATGGGGGCCTCGGACGGCCGTCTCATCACCGTAGGACGGCTCTCCGACCTGTGCTGATTCACCGGCGCTCGGCGCGGAACCCGACTATGGTCACGACCATCCAGCTTCCAACGACCATCGCACCGCACGCAACGCGCCTCTCGGGGGGCGCTATTTCCGCCGCCCGAAAGTAAACCTATGCTGAGCGCCATGTCGCCGTTCCTCGGGAGGGCGCGCTCTGGGGCGCGCTTCGCAGCCGTGCTCGCCCTCGCCAGCACGACCTCGGTGACGCTGGTGTCGGGAACCACCCTGCCTGCCTCGGCCAGTCCCGCTTCGGTCCCCGGCCCGGTGTCGATCACGTCGATCGGCACGTTCTCGGGCACCGTGCCCGACGGCGTGTGCGCAGTTCAGGCTCAGGCGCTGGGTGGCGCCGGTGGCAGCAGCATCGTCAGCGCGAACTCCAACGGCGGCGGCGCCCGGGTCAACGCCACCTACCGGGTGCTCCCGGGCCAGGCCTACAGCGGCTCTGTCGGCGGCGGCGGCGCCCAAGGCGTCAACGGCGGCCCCGGTGGCGTGGGCGGCGCGAACGGCGGTGGCCCCGGCGGTGCCTCGAGCAACATCCACCCGGGTTCAGGAGGCGGAGGCTGGACTGAGCTCAACCTCGGCGGGACCCTGGCTCTGGTCGCCGGTGGCGGTGGCGGCCGGGGCTCCGGACACGCGACCAACGGTGGTTTCGGCGGCAACGCCGGCCTGCCCACGGGCGCTGGGGTGACGGTGGGCAGCACTGGGCAGACCGGTTTTGACAACCCGGCCTCCACCGTGGGCGGTGGCCAGGGTGGGCAGTCGGCCGGGCCCGGAGCCGGCGGCACACACTCGCGCCAGAGCTCTCTGAACGGAGTTGGGGGATCCGGCCGCAACGGTGGCGCCGGTGGACTCGACCCCAACGCCGATGCCGGCGGCGGCGGCGGTGGAGGCTACTTCGGTGGCGGTGGCGGTTCCGCGACCATCGACTTCGACACGACGGCGCCTTTTACGGGAGGAGTCAACGGGGGCGGCGGCGGCGGGGGAGCCAGCTACGTGGCGCCCACGTCGCCCAACGGGGTCGGCACTGCGGTCTCCGCGGTCTCCTCGAGCGTGGGCCCCAAGCTCGCGGGTGTTGGGAACGGGGCCATCGGCGCAGTTCAGCTCACCTGGGTCTCGTGCGGCTACGACCTGCAGGTCGCCAAGTCGGTGTCCCCGACACCCGTCCAGAGCGGCGGTGTGGTGACCTGGTCGGTCACGGTGACCAACCTCGGGCCCGAGCCAATGTCTCGCGGCGACACGGTCACCCTGACAGACTCCCTGCCCGGTGCGGGCGCCAAGACGATCACGTCGATCACGACCACGGGCGGCTCGAACGCCACGATGACCAGCCCGGCTGTCACCTGCAGCGCCGCGGTCGGAGCTGCGATGCCGGCGACGTTGACGTGTAGCCGGCCCTACGCCGCCCTCCCCGGGGTCGGCGGGTCGCCCAGCGGGGGAGTCCGGGGACTCGATGTGAACGAGTCGCTGACGGTCACCTACACCCAGACCCTCACGGGCAGTGTCGGAACGACTTTCGTCAACACCGCGACCGTCGACGATCGGGTCGGTGGCAGCAACAACTCGGCCTCGGCGACCGCGACGATCGGCGCCACCCCGCCGACGGTCAAGATCCGGAAGACCTCGGTCAACGGCACCGGCACCTTCAACTTCTCCAGTTCGATCTTCCCGAGTTCGCCGGTGCCCATCACCACCGCGACCGCTGGCACGCCCGCCACCCCCGCTGGCGACCCGGCGTACGCCGCGGTGGCCAACCAACAGGTCACGATCACCGAGACCGTGCCGGCCAACTGGACCCTGTCCTCGGTGACGTGCGTCAATACGGCCTCGAACGCGGTGGTGTCGACGACGTTCACCCCTGCTGGACAGCTGACCATCCCCGCCTCTGCCCTGACTGCTGGCACGAACCTCGCCTGCACCTTCACTGACACCCGCAACTCACGCACCCTGACGGTCACCAAGGCCACCGTGCCCACCGCGGACACCGGTCAGTTCCGCATGGACGCCAACGGGACGCTCGGTACTGCCGGTGGCAACGGTGCACAGTCGTCGGCCAGCGTGCTCGCCGGCGGCACCGCCACGTTCGGTGAGACGGCCGCCGCCGGGACCAGCCTGGCGGATTACAGCACCGCTTACACCTGTGTTCGCGCCGACACGGGCGCCCAGATCGCGTCGGGGTCGACCACGACGGGCAGCCTCACGATGCCCGATGCGAACGTGAACTGCACGATCACCAACACCCGCAAGCAGGCCTCGTTGAGGATCGCGAAGACCTGGTCCGGGGCCGTGGTGAACGACACGGCGACCCTGAGTGCCACCGGGCCGCAGTCGGTCCCGAACTTCGCCTCGACCGCGAACACGCCCTCAGAGACCGACACCTCACCGGCTTCGACGGTCAACACGGGTGAGGCCTACAACCTCTCCGAGACGCTCGGTTCCGGCAACACAGGGTCCTACGTGGCCAGCGCCTGGAGCTGTAGCGGAGGCAGCCTCTCGGGCTCCACCCTGACGATCCCTGCGTCCGCGGCGGGCACCACGATCACCTGCACGATCACCAACGCGAAGCAGTCGTTGGGGTTGGTGAAGACGGCGTCGCCGGCGACGTATTCGGCGGCGGGTCAGTCGGTGTCCTACTCCTATGTGTTGACCAACACGGGTCAGGTGACGTTGTCGGCACCGTTCACGGTGGCCGATGACAAGATCGTGACCCCGAACGCGGTGTCGTGTCCGGCGACGCCGACCACGTTGGGTCCGGGTCAGCAGCTCACCTGTACCGCGACGTATACGACGACTCAGGTTGATGTGAATGCGGGGTCGGTGACCAACACTGCGACCGCGACCGGGAAGAACCCTGCTGGTGGGAACGTGAACTCTGCGACTGCGACCGCGACGGTGAACTCGGCTGCGGTGGCGTCGTTGGGGTTGGTGAAGACGGCGTCGCCGGCGACGTATTCGGCGGCGGGTCAGTCGGTGTCCTACTCCTATGTGTTGACCAACACGGGTCAGGTGACGTTGTCGGCACCGTTCACGGTGGCCGATGACAAGATCGTGACCCCGAACGCGGTGTCGTGTCCGGCGACGCCGACCACGTTGGGTCCGGGTCAGCAGCTCACCTGTACCGCGACGTATACGACGACTCAGGTTGATGTGAATGCGGGGTCGGTGACCAACACTGCGACCGCGACCGGGAAGAACCCTGCTGGTGGGAACGTGAACTCTGCGACTGCGACCGCGACGGTGAACTCGGCTGCGGTGGCGTCGTTGGGGTTGGTGAAGACGGCGTCGCCGGCGACGTATTCGGCGGCGGGTCAGTCGGTGTCCTACTCCTATGTGTTGACCAACACGGGTCAGGTGACGTTGTCGGCACCGTTCACGGTGGCCGATGACAAGATCGTGTCCCCGAACGCGGTGTCGTGTCCGGCGACGCCGACCACGTTGGGTCCGGGTCAGCAGCTCACCTGTACCGCGACGTATACGACGACTCAGGTTGATGTGAATGCGGGGTCGGTGACCAACACTGCGACCGCGACCGGGAAGAACCCTGCTGGTGGGAACGTGAACTCTGCGACTGCGACCGCGACGGTGAACTCGGCTGCGGTGGCGTCGTTGGGGTTGGTGAAGACGGCGTCGCCGGCGACGTATTCGGCGGCGGGTCAGTCGGTGTCCTACTCCTATGTGTTGACCAACACGGGTCAGGTGACGTTGTCGGCACCGTTCACGGTGGCCGATGACAAGATCGTGACCCCGAACGCGGTGTCGTGTCCGGCGACGCCGACCACGTTGGGTCCGGGTCAGCAGCTCACCTGTACCGCGACGTATACGACGACTCAGGTTGATGTGAATGCGGGGTCGGTGACCAACACTGCGACCGCGACCGGGAAGAACCCTGCTGGTGGGAACGTGAACTCTGCGACTGCGACCGCGACGGTGAACTCGGCTGCGGTGGCGTCGTTGGGGTTGGTGAAGACGGCGTCGCCGGCGACGTATTCGGCGGCGGGTCAGTCGGTGTCCTACTCCTATGTGTTGACCAACACGGGTCAGGTGACGTTGTCGGCACCGTTCACGGTGGCCGATGACAAGATCGTGTCCCCGAACGCGGTGTCGTGTCCGGCGACGCCGACCACGTTGGGTCCGGGTCAGCAGCTCACCTGTACCGCGACGTATACGACGACTCAGGTTGATGTGAATGCGGGGTCGGTGACCAACACTGCGACCGCGACCGGGAAGAACCCTGCTGGTGGGAACGTGAACTCTGCGACTGCGACCGCGACGGTGAACTCGGCTGCGGTGGCGTCGTTGGGGTTGGTGAAGACGGCGTCGCCGGCGACGTATTCGGCGGCGGGTCAGTCGGTGTCCTACTCCTATGTGTTGACCAACACGGGTCAGGTGACGTTGTCGGCACCGTTCACGGTGGCCGATGACAAGATCGTGACCCCGAACGCGGTGTCGTGTCCGGCGACGCCGACCACGTTGGGTCCGGGTCAGCAGCTCACCTGTACCGCGACGTATACGACGACTCAGGTTGATGTGAATGCGGGGTCGGTGACCAACACTGCGACCGCGACCGGGAAGAACCCTGCTGGTGGGAACGTGAACTCTGCGACTGCGACCGCGACGGTGAACTCGGCTGCGGTGGCGTCGTTGGGGTTGGTGAAGACGGCGTCGCCGGCGACGTATTCGGCGGCGGGTCAGTCGGTGTCCTACTCCTATGTGTTGACCAACACGGGTCAGGTGACGTTGTCGGCACCGTTCACGGTGGCCGATGACAAGATCGTGACCCCGAACGCGGTGTCGTGTCCGGCGACGCCGACCACGTTGGGTCCGGGTCAGCAGCTCACCTGTACCGCGACGTATACGACGACTCAGGTTGATGTGAATGCGGGGTCGGTGACCAACACTGCGACCGCGACCGGGAAGAACCCTGCTGGTGGGAACGTGAACTCTGCGACTGCGACCGCGACGGTGAACTCGGCTGCGGTGGCGTCGTTGGGGTTGGTGAAGACGGCGTCGCCGGCGACGTATTCGGCGGCGGGTCAGTCGGTGTCCTACTCCTATGTGTTGACCAACACGGGTCAGGTGACGTTGTCGGCACCGTTCACGGTGGCCGATGACAAGATCGTGACCCCGAACGCGGTGTCGTGTCCGGCGACGCCGACCACGTTGGGTCCGGGTCAGCAGCTCACCTGTACCGCGACGTATACGACGACTCAGGTTGATGTGAATGCGGGGTCGGTGACCAACACTGCGACCGCGACCGGGAAGAACCCTGCTGGTGGGAACGTGAACTCTGCGACTGCGACCGCGACGGTGAACTCGGCTGCGGTGGCGTCGTTGGGGTTGGTGAAGACGGCGTCGCCGGCGACGTATTCGGCGGCGGGTCAGTCGGTGTCCTACTCCTATGTGTTGACCAACACGGGTCAGGTGACGTTGTCGGCACCGTTCACGGTGGCCGATGACAAGATCGTGTCCCCGAACGCGGTGTCGTGTCCGGCGACGCCGACCACGTTGGGTCCGGGTCAGCAGCTCACCTGTACCGCGACGTATACGACGACTCAGGTTGATGTGAATGCGGGGTCGGTGACCAACACTGCGACCGCGACCGGGAAGAACCCTGCTGGTGGGAACGTGAACTCTGCGACTGCGACCGCGACGGTGAACTCGGCTGCGGTGGCGTCGTTGGGGTTGGTGAAGACGGCGTCGCCGGCGACGTATTCGGCGGCGGGTCAGTCGGTGTCCTACTCCTATGTGTTGACCAACACGGGTCAGGTGACGTTGTCGGCACCGTTCACGGTGGCCGATGACAAGATCGTGACCCCGAACGCGGTGTCGTGTCCGGCGACGCCGACCACGTTGGGTCCGGGTCAGCAGCTCACCTGTACCGCGACGTATACGACGACTCAGGTTGATGTGAATGCGGGGTCGGTGACCAACACTGCGACCGCGACCGGGAAGAACCCTGCTGGTGGGAACGTGAACTCTGCGACTGCGACCGCGACGGTGAACTCGGCTGCGGTGGCGTCGTTGGGGTTGGTGAAGACGGCGTCGCCGGCGACGTATTCGGCGGCGGGTCAGTCGGTGTCCTACTCCTATGTGTTGACCAACACGGGTCAGGTGACGTTGTCGGCACCGTTCACGGTGGCCGATGACAAGATCGTGTCCCCGAACGCGGTGTCGTGTCCGGCGACGCCGACCACGTTGGGTCCGGGTCAGCAGCTCACCTGTACCGCGACGTATACGACGACTCAGGTTGATGTGAATGCGGGGTCGGTGACCAACACTGCGACCGCGACCGGGAAGAACCCTGCTGGTGGGAACGTGAACTCTGCGACTGCGACCGCGACGGTGAACTCGGCTGCGGTGGCGTCGTTGGGGTTGGTGAAGACGGCGTCGCCGGCGACGTATTCGGCGGCGGGTCAGTCGGTGTCCTACTCCTATGTGTTGACCAACACGGGTCAGGTGACGTTGTCGGCACCGTTCACGGTGGCCGATGACAAGATCGTGACCCCGAACGCGGTGTCGTGTCCGGCGACGCCGACCAGCCTGGCGCCGGCCACGGCGACCACGGCGGCGGGGTCGATCACCTGTACCGCGACGTATACGACGACTCAGGCTGATGTGAATGCGGGGTCGGTGACCAACACGGCGACCGCGACCGGGAACGACCCGAGCGACACTGCGGTGGAGTCGAACGAGACGACCGCGACGATCAATTCAGGTGCTGTGTCGGCGTTGACGCTGGTCAAGACCGCGGACCCGGCCACCTATTCGGCGGCTGGGCAGTCGGTGTCCTACTCCTATGTGGTCACCAACACGGGTCAGGTGACGTTGTCGGCACCGTTCACGGTGGCCGATGACAAGATCGTGACCCCGAACGCGGTGTCGTGTCCGGCGACGCCGACCACGTTGGGTCCGGGTCAGCGCAGGCTCACCTGTACCGCGACGTATACGACGACTCAGGCTGATGTGAATGCGGGGTCGGTGACCAACACGGCGACCGCGACCGGGAACGACCCGAGCGACACTGCGGTGGAGTCGAACGAGACGACCGCGACGATCACCGCGGACCAGGCGCCGGCGTTGAGCCTGGTCAAGACCGCGGACCCGACCACCTATTCGGCGGCTGGGCAGTCGGTGACCTACTCCTATGTGGTCACCAACACCGGGAACGTGACGATGTCGGCACCGTTCACGGTGGCCGATGACAAGATCGTGTCCCCGAACGCGGTGTCGTGTCCGGCGACGCCGACCAGCTTGGCGCCGGCCACGGCGACCACGGCGGCGGGGTCGATCACCTGTACCGCGACGTATACGACGACTCAGGCTGATGTGAATGCGGGGTCGGTGACCAACACGGCGACCGCGACCGGGAACGACCCGAGCGACACTGCGGTGGAGTCGAACGAGACGACCGCGACGATCACCGCGGACCAGGCGCCGGCGTTGAGCCTGGTCAAGACCGCGGACCCGACCACCTATTCGGCGGCTGGGCAGTCGGTGACCTACTCCTATGTGGTCACCAACACCGGGAACGTGACGATGTCGGCACCGTTCACGGTGGCCGATGACAAGATCGTGTCCCCGAACGCGGTGTCGTGTCCGGCGACGCCGACCAGCTTGGCGCCGGCCACGGCGACCACGGCGGCGGGGTCGATCACCTGTACCGCGACGTATACGACGACTCAGGCTGATGTGAATGCGGGGTCGGTGACCAACACGGCGACCGCGACCGGGAACGACCCGAGCGACACTGCGGTGGAGTCGAACGAGACGACCGCGACGATCACCGCGGACCAGGCGCCGGCGTTGAGCCTGGTCAAGACCGCGGACCCGACCACCTATTCGGCGGCTGGGCAGTCGGTGACCTACTCCTATGTGGTCACCAACACCGGGAACGTGACGATGTCGGCACCGTTCACGGTGGCCGATGACAAGATCGTGTCCCCGAACGCGGTGTCGTGTCCGGCGACGCCGACCAGCTTGGCGCCGGCCACGGCGACCACGGCGGCGGGGTCGATCACCTGTACCGCGACGTATACGACGACTCAGGCTGATGTGAATGCGGGGTCGGTGACCAACACGGCGACCGCGACCGGGAACGACCCGAGCGACACTGCGGTGGAGTCGAACGAGACGACCGCGACGATCACCGCGGACCAGGCGCCGGCGTTGAGCCTGGTCAAGACCGCGGACCCGACCACCTATTCGGCGGCTGGGCAGTCGGTGACCTACTCCTATGTGGTCACCAACACCGGGAACGTGACGATGTCGGCACCGTTCACGGTGGCCGATGACAAGATCGTGTCCCCGAACGCGGTGTCGTGTCCGGCGACGCCGACCAGCTTGGCGCCGGCCACGGCGACCACGGCGGCGGGGTCGATCACCTGTACCGCGACGTATACGACGACTCAGGCTGATGTGAATGCGGGGTCGGTGACCAACACGGCGACCGCGACCGGGAACGACCCGAGCGACACTGCGGTGGAGTCGAACGAGACGACCGCGACGATCACCGCGGACCAGGCGCCGGCGTTGAGCCTGGTCAAGACCGCGGACCCGACCACCTATTCGGCGGCTGGGCAGTCGGTGACCTACTCCTATGTGGTCACCAACACCGGGAACGTGACGATGTCGGCACCGTTCACGGTGGCCGATGACAAGATCGTGTCCCCGAACGCGGTGTCGTGTCCGGCGACGCCGACCAGCTTGGCGCCGGCCACGGCGACCACGGCGGCGGGGTCGATCACCTGTACCGCGACGTATACGACGACTCAGGCTGATGTGAATGCGGGGTCGGTGACCAACACGGCGACCGCGACCGGGAACGACCCGAGCGACACTGCGGTGGAGTCGAACGAGACGACCGCGACGATCACCGCGGACCAGGCGCCGGCGTTGAGCCTGGTCAAGACCGCGGACCCGACCACCTATTCGGCGGCTGGGCAGTCGGTGACCTACTCCTATGTGGTCACCAACACCGGGAACGTGACGATGTCGGCACCGTTCACGGTGGCCGATGACAAGATCGTGTCCCCGAACGCGGTGTCGTGTCCGGCGACGCCGACCAGCTTGGCGCCGGCCACGGCGACCACGGCGGCGGGGTCGATCACCTGTACCGCGACGTATACGACGACTCAGGCTGATGTGAATGCGGGGTCGGTGACCAACACGGCGACCGCGACCGGGAACGACCCGAGCGACACTGCGGTGGAGTCGAACGAGACGACCGCGACGATCACCGCGGACCAGGCGCCGGCGTTGAGCCTGGTCAAGACCGCGGACCCGACCACCTATTCGGCGGCTGGGCAGTCGGTGACCTACTCCTATGTGGTCACCAACACCGGGAACGTGACGATGTCGGCACCGTTCACGGTGGCCGATGACAAGATCGTGTCCCCGAACGCGGTGTCGTGTCCGGCGACGCCGACCAGCTTGGCGCCGGCCACGGCGACCACGGCGGCGGGGTCGATCACCTGTACCGCGACGTATACGACGACTCAGGCTGATGTGAATGCGGGGTCGGTGACCAACACGGCGACCGCGACCGGGAACGACCCGAGCGACACTGCGGTGGAGTCGAACGAGACGACCGCGACGATCACCGCGGACCAGGCGCCGGCGTTGAGCCTGGTCAAGACCGCGGACCCGACCACCTATTCGGCGGCTGGGCAGTCGGTGACCTACTCCTATGTGGTCACCAACACCGGGAACGTGACGATGTCGGCACCGTTCACGGTGGCCGATGACAAGATCGTGTCCCCGAACGCGGTGTCGTGTCCGGCGACGCCGACCAGCTTGGCGCCGGCCACGGCGACCACGGCGGCGGGGTCGATCACCTGTACCGCGACGTATACGACGACTCAGGCTGATGTGAATGCGGGGTCGGTGACCAACACGGCGACCGCGACCGGGAACGACCCGAGCGACACTGCGGTGGAGTCGAACGAGACGACCGCGACGATCACCGCGGACCAGGCGCCGGCGTTGAGCCTGGTCAAGACCGCGGACCCGACCACCTATTCGGCGGCTGGGCAGTCGGTGACCTACTCCTATGTGGTCACCAACACCGGGAACGTGACGATGTCGGCACCGTTCACGGTGGCCGATGACAAGATCGTGTCCCCGAACGCGGTGTCGTGTCCGGCGACGCCGACCAGCTTGGCGCCGGCCACGGCGACCACGGCGGCGGGGTCGATCACCTGTACCGCGACGTATACGACGACTCAGGCTGATGTGAATGCGGGGTCGGTGACCAACACGGCGACCGCGACCGGGAACGACCCGAGCGACACTGCGGTGGAGTCGAACGAGACGACCGCGACGATCACCGCGGACCAGGCGCCGGCGTTGAGCCTGGTCAAGACCGCGGACCCGACCACCTATTCGGCGGCTGGGCAGTCGGTGACCTACTCCTATGTGGTCACCAACACCGGGAACGTGACGATGTCGGCACCGTTCACGGTGGCCGATGACAAGATCGTGTCCCCGAACGCGGTGTCGTGTCCGGCGACGCCGACCAGCTTGGCGCCGGCCACGGCGACCACGGCGGCGGGGTCGATCACCTGTACCGCGACGTATACGACGACTCAGGCTGATGTGAATGCGGGGTCGGTGACCAACACGGCGACCGCGACCGGGAACGACCCGAGCGACACTGCGGTGGAGTCGAACGAGACGACCGCGACGATCATTACGGACCAGGCGCCGGCTGTCACGCTCGACAAGGTCGTGGTCGACATCAGCGGATTTGCTGCAGGTGACACGATCACCTACGAGTTCATCCTCACGAATACGGGCAATGTGACGCTGTCACCGATCACGGTGACCGATGACAAGGTCGGCGCGGTCACCTGTCCGGTGACGTCATTGGCGCCCACGGAGTCCACAACCTGTACGGCGGCTCCCTATGTCCTCACTCAGGCTGATGTGAATGCGGGGTCGGTGACCAACACCGCCTCAGCCTCGGGGACACCGCCTGCGACACCGGGCAATCCCAACCCGACTCCGGTCGAGGACACCGACACGGTGGTCACTCCGATCGACGAGTTGCCCGGCATCGACCTGGTCAAGAAGGCCGACCAGCAGGGACCGGTCAAGGCTGGCGACAAGGTGACGTACGCCTTCGTGGTGACCAACATCGGAAACGTCACGCTGGCTGACGTCCGCGTCGATGATCCCATGTTGGGTACTGTGTCCTGCCCACGTAGCACCCTGGCCCCAGGGGAGTCCATGACCTGCACGGCTCCGCCGTACACCGTGACCGCGGCTGATGTCGTGCGCGGAAGCATCGTGAACCAGGCCACGGCCAGTGCGAGTGCAGGGGTCGGAGTCGAGGTCTCGTCTGACGACGAGCTGGTGATCAAGACCGAGGCGAGCCCGACGTTGCCCGACACTGGTTCGCCGGTGCGGATGCCGATGGTCTTGTTCGCCGTCGGTATGCTCACCGGTGGTCTCGGGTTGCTGGTCGCTGGTCGTCGCAAGAGCGACAACGAAGCGGGATGAGCGCAACGCCGGGATAGACAATCCACGCGTAGATGAGGGAAAAGGGATGAGACTGTCGAGGCCCGCTGTGGTCGTGTGCACGCTGGTGCTAGGTGCAGCGTTGTCGTCGTGCTCTGGGGGCGGCGAGCCCGGGGACGACTCATCGTCGGCTTCCACTGACGCCTCGTCTGCGAGTACCTCCCCGACGGACGAGCCAACGTCCGACGTCGCCACCGAGCCGGGTGGCGGACCTGGGGTCAAGAGCGCCCAGGGAGCGATCGGCGACCTCAAGCTCGGCAAGTGCTCGACCAAGCCGGGTCGGCAGACGGTCTCGGGCAAGGTCACATCGAGCGCCGACGAGACAGTCGACTACGTGATCACCCTGCACTGGACCACCGCCGACGCCAGTGGCGTCGGCGACGGCTTCCAGGTGCTGCGCGGAGTGTCACCCGGCGAGACCAAGAAGTTCACGGTGAAGGCTGAGGTGGGCAAGGGTGCCACCAAGTGCATTCCGCACGTGGTCTACGGCCAGGTCGCCACGAGCTGAGCGCACCCCAGGCTGGGTCGCCGGGCCGGCTCGCCGGGAGCCCGGTCGCTTCTCGTCGTGTTCGCTGTCGGCGGACGCTCCGCGGGTTCTGCGGGGAACACGTAGGCTGTCACCAGAGTTGAACAAGTGTCGTCCCCGGGCTCAGTCTCCGGGGCTGCGCTCATGACGCGCACGGATTTCAGTTCCAAGGAGCGAGGCGAGAGATGTTCGAGCGGTTCACCGACCGAGCCCGGCGGGTGGTCGTGCTGGCCCAAGAAGAGGCCCGCATGCTCTCTCACAACTACATCGGCACCGAGCACATCCTGCTCGGCCTCATCCACGAGGGCGAGGGTGTGGCGGCCAAGGCACTGGAGAGCCTCGACATCTCGTTGGAGGCGGTGCGTGCCCAGGTCGAAGAGATCATCGGCCAAGGCCAGCAGGCCCCGAGCGGTCACATCCCGTTCACGCCGCGCGCCAAGAAGGTGCTCGAACTGTCGTTGCGTGAGGCGCTCCAGCTCGGCCATTCCTACATCGGCACCGAGCACATCCTGCTCGGCCTGATCCGCGAGGGCGAGGGAGTCGCCGCCCAGGTGCTTCAGAAGCTCGGCGCCGACCTGAACCGGGTGCGGCAGCAGGTGATCCAGCTGCTCTCGGGTTTCCAGGGCAAAGAGGCGGCTACGGCCGGCGCCACCACCGGTGCCGGCGGCAGCGAGGTGCCGTCGTCGTCGCTGGTCCTGGACCAGTTCGGCCAGAACCTCACCCAGGCGGCCCGCGAGGGCAAACTCGACCCCGTCATCGGCCGCGAGCCGGAGATCGAGCGGGTCATGCAGATCCTGTCTCGACGTACCAAGAACAACCCGGTGCTGATCGGCGAGCCCGGCGTCGGCAAGACCACGATCGTGGCCGGCCTGGCCCAAGACATCGTGAAGGGCAACGTCCCGGAGACGCTCAAGGACAAGCAGATCTACACCCTCGACCTGGGGGCGCTGGTCGCTGGGTCGAGATATCGCGGTGACTTCGAAGAGCGCCTGAAGAAGGTGCTCAAGGAGATCAAGACCCGTGGCGACATCGTGCTGTTCATCGACGAGATCCACACCCTCGTCGGAGCCGGCGCGGCCGAGGGCGCTATCGACGCCGCCTCGATCCTGAAGCCGATGCTGGCCCGTGGCGAGTTGCAGACGATCGGTGCCACCACCCTCGACGAGTACCGCAAGTACCTCGAGAAGGACGCCGCGCTCGAGCGTCGCTTCCAGCCGATTCAGGTGGCCGAGCCGTCGATCGCCCACACGATCGAGATGCTCAAGGGGCTGCGCGACCGCTATGAGGCGCACCACCGGGTGACGATCACTGACGAAGCACTCGTCTCGGCGGCGACGCTGGCCGATCGTTACATCTCCGACCGATTCCTTCCCGACAAGGCGATCGACCTGATCGACGAGGCCGGCTCCAGGCTGCGGATCCGCCGGATGACGGCCCCGGCCGACCTGCGGGAGTACGACGACAAGATCGCCGACGTCCGGCAGCGCAAGGAGGGCGCGATCGACGGTCAGGACTTCGAGGCCGCCGCGCGTCTGCGCGACGAGGAGAAGCAGTTGATCGCCCGCAAGGCCGAGCGTGAGAAGCAGTGGCGGGCCGGCGACATGGACGAGGTCGCTGAGGTGGACGAGGAGCTGATCGCCGAGGTGCTTGCCGTGGCGACCGGCATTCCGATCGTGAAGCTGTCGGAGGAGGAGTCGACCCGTCTGCTGAAGATGGAGGACGAGCTCCACAAGCGGGTCATCGGTCAGGAGGAGGCCGTGAGGGCACTCTCCCGCGCGATCCGGCGTACCCGCGCCGGGCTGAAGGACCCCAAGCGCCCCGGTGGCTCGTTCATCTTCGCCGGCCCTTCGGGCGTCGGCAAGACCTGGCTGTCCAAGTCGCTCGCGGAGTTCCTGTTCGGCGACGAGGACGCGCTGATCCAGCTCGACATGAGCGAGTTCAGCGAGAAGCACACCGTGTCTCGGCTGTTCGGCTCGCCTCCGGGCTACGTCGGCTACGAGGAGGGGGGCCAGCTCACCGAGAAGGTGCGGCGCAAGCCGTTCTCCGTGGTGCTCTTCGACGAGGTCGAGAAGGCACACCCGGACATCTTCAACAGCCTGTTGCAGATCCTGGAGGAAGGTCGTCTGACCGACTCGCAGGGCCGGGTGATCGACTTCAAGAACACCGTCATCATCATGACCACCAACCTCGGCACCCGCGACATCGCCAAGGGCCTCAACCTCGGCTTCAGCCAGACCGGCGACATCGCCGGCTCCTACGACCGGATGAAGAACAAGGTGTCCGACGAGCTGAAGCAGCACTTCCGGCCGGAGTTCCTCAACCGCGTCGACGAGATCATCGTCTTCCCGCCGCTGACGCAGGATCAGATCATCTCGATGGTCGACAACATGATCGCGTCGGTGGAGTTGCGCCTAAAGGACCGCGACATGAGCCTCGAGCTGACTCAGGCGGCCAAGAACCTCCTGGCCACCCGTGGTTTCGACCCGGTGCTCGGCGCCCGTCCACTTCGGCGGACGGTGCAGCGCGAGATCGAGGACACCCTTGCCGAGAAGATGTTGTACGGCGAGGTCCGCCCCGGCCAGATCGTGCTGGTGGGTGTCACCGACGACGGCCCGGACGCGACGTTCACGTTCGAGGGCTCCAAGATGGAGGAGCTGCCCGACCTGCCGCCGCTGGAGACTGCGGCGGTCGACTCCGGTGAGGACCCGCTTGGTCAGCTGGACGAGCAGCCGTCTGCAGACAACGAGTGAGTCGGCCTCGCCTGGAGCGATGACGGGCTAGTCGCGCTCAGGGGAGGGCGAACCCGTCTCCTGGTGCCGGTACCAACAATCCGTCATCGAGCAGCGACTGCACGCATCGGTCCCGCTGGACCGCGTCAGGCCACGCCGACTCCAACCGTGACCGTGGCACCGATGCCTCGGACTCGCGGAGCACGGCGAGAAGTCGGCCCCGGCATTGGCGGTCGGTGCCGGCCCAGGCCTGCGCGCGGCGCGGCGGACCGTCGTACGCCGGGTAGCCGGCCGCCCGCCAGCCGCACCTCTCACGCACGGGACACGCCTCGCATCGCGGCGAGGCTGCCGTGCACACCAGGGCGCCCAGCTCCATCAGCGCCACCGACCAGGTGGCGGCGGTGGCGTCGTCGCTCGGGAGCAGGTCCTCGGCCGCCAGGCGTTCGGCCCGAGTGATGTTCGGCGCGGGCAGCTCGTGGCCACTGCGTACGCGTGCCAACACCCGGCGCACGTTCGTGTCGAGCACCGCATGTCGCCGGCCGAACGCGAAGACAGCGATCGCTGCCGCGGTGTAGTCGCCGATGCCGGGAAGGGCGCGTAGCGACTCCAGGTCGGGCGGCACCGCGCCCGCGTGCCGCTCGACGATCGCTTTCGCCGCCGCATGCAGCCGGAGCGCGCGTCTGGGGTAGCCGAGGCGACCCCACGCTCGCACCGCCTCACCTGGAGGGTCCGCCGCCAGCGCGTCGGGGGTGGGCCAGCGGTCCAGCCAGGCCTCGTGGATGGGCAGCACGCGGGCCACGGGGGTCTGCTGCAGCATGAACTCCGAGACCATCACCGACCACGCGGTGGCGCGTGGCCCGCGCCAGGGCAGATCTCGTGCGTGGACGGCGTACCACCCCACGAGGGGGTCCACGAAGGCGTCGGGCAGCTCGTCCATCGGACTCGATCGTAGGCAGTGCGCCACGCCGCAGCTCCGCCCCCCCGCGCACTGACGACCCTCGGTCCGGAGTGTCAGCCGGATCCTCGGGCTGAGGATGGCTACCTTGTCGGCATGAGCGCGCTGACCCGTCCGCGCGGACCGCTGCCCGCACGCGTCTACTGGATCCGCCGGATGCTGCTGATCGGGACGGCTCTCGCACTCACCGTCGGCCTGGGGATGACGTTGACCCGTCTGTCTGACGGCTCGAGCGGCCCTGGCGGCGCTGCCGTCCAGGCCGCCGCGCAGTCCTCTGCTGCGCCGACCGCAGCGGACTCGCAGGCGAGCGAGAAGAAGAAGAAGTCCACGAAGAAGAAGCGGAAGAAGAAGCCGGCCGAGACCCTGCCGCAACCCAGCGGCCCCTGTCTGGCCTCCGACGTCGACGCGACCCCGGTGGTCAAGGACGCCGTGGCCGGCGGTCCGGTGTCGGTGCGCTTCCGGATCGTGACGAGGCTGAGCCTGGCCTGCACCTGGCAGGCATCGTCGGAATCGCTGACGATGAAGATCACCTCGGGCGAGGACCTGATCTGGTCGAGCCAGCAATGCCCGCGTGCGATCCCCACCAAGGACCTGGTGCTCCGGCGGAGCAAAGCCAGCTGGCTGACGATGAAGTGGTCGGCCAAGCGCTCCGACGAGGATTGCGGGCGAGCGACCGAGTGGGCGCTTCCAGGGTGGTACCACATCTCCGTGGCGCCGCTGGGCGGTGAACCCGAGGACGTTCAGTTCAAGCTCAGCCTCCCCGAGGCCGAGGTGATCACCGCCTCGCCGTCCCCGGAGCAGAAGCAGGAGGGCAAGAAGGACTCCAGCAAGAACGGCGGCAAGAACGCCTCACCTGGGGTCAAGCCGAGCGCGTCGCCCTCGGGTGCGGTCGAGCCGAACGGTTGAGCCGGCGGTCGAGCCCGCCAGGCGGTCAGACGTAGCGCTCGAGGATGCTGGACTCCGCCAGCCGGGACAGCCCCTCGCGCACGCTCCGGGCCCGCAGCTCGCCGACGCCGTCGACCCGTTGAAGGTCATCGACACTCGCCGAGAGCAGCTTCTGCAGGGTGCCGAAGTGGTCGACGAGCCGGTCCACCACCAGGCTTGGCAGCCGGGGCACCTTGGCGAGCAGCCGATAGCCACGCGGCGTCACGGCGGCGTCGAGGTGCTCACCACTGCCGAGGTCCAGCGCTCGCGCGACCGCGGCGGGGTCGACCAGCTCAGTGGGGGACAACGACTCGAGTCGCGCCAGGGTCTTCTCCGGGGTCTTCGCCTTGCGGCCCGTGGGCAGGTAGTCGCGGATGACCAGCTCGCGCTCGTTGTCCACGCCGGTCACGAGCTCTTCGAGCTGGAGCGAGAGAAGTCGCCCGTCCGTGCCGAGCTCAAGGACGTAGTCCTCGATCTCGCTCGCGATCCGACTGACCATCTCCAGACGCTGCGCCACGACGGTCACGTCCCGGGCGGTCACCAGATCCTCGATCTCCAGCGCCGACAGAGTGCTGGAGACCTCGTCGAGCCGCATCTTGTAGCGCTCCAAGGTGGCGAGCGCCTGGTTGGCGCGGGACAGGATCTGCCCGGAGTCCTCGAGCACGTGGCGGGTCTGCCCGACGTAGGCCGCGATGATCTGCATCGACTGGGAGACCGAGATCACCGGGATGCCGGTCTGCTTGGCCACGCGTTCGGCCGTGCGGTGGCGAGTGCCGGTCTCCTCCGACAGGATGCCCGGGTCCGGCACCAGGTGTACGGCCGCGCGGTGGATGCGGGTCGCGTCCCGGTCGAGGATGATCGCGCCGTCCATCTTCGCCAGCTCCCGCAGGCCGGTGGCGGTGAAGGGCACGTCCAGGGTGAAGCCACCGCTCGAGAGGCCTTCGACGGTGCGGTCGTAGCCGAGCACGATCAGGGCGCCGGTGCGACCACGCAGGATCCGCTCCAAGCCGTCGCGCAGTGCCGTGCCGGGGGCGATCGATGCCAACGTGGCCCGTAGCCGCAATGTCTCGGCGGAGCGATCGGTCGCCACGTCGTCACCGTCTCCTCTCGCCCGCCCCCGCGGCGGCCTCGCGGGCGCCAGTCTAGGGGAAGGGAGGTCAATCGCGGCCCAGCTGCAGATCGGACAGCCTGCCGGCCGGCGCTCTGCTTCGAGCGTTGCGGCGATCATTCCCAGCAGCAGCGGTGTGGTCAGCCGGCCTCGGACAGGCTCAGCACCCGCAGGGCCGAGGCGATGTCGGGCACCTCGAGGACCTGCATCCCGTCGATGGTGGGTTGACCTGCAGCCTGAGGACCGGCGGCGGGCATCCCGGGAACGACGGCGAGGCGAAACCCGAGCCGGGCGGCCTCGGCGACCCGCTGCGGCAGGTCACGCACCATGCGCAGCTCCCCGGCCAGCCCGAGCTCTCCGATCGCCGCCACGCCGGTCGGCAGCGCAATGCCGTGGTGCGCCGAGGCCAGCGCCAGGGCCGTGGCCAGGTCGGCCGCCGGCTCGGTCAGCCTTGCGCCGCCCACCGTTGAGGCGAACACGTCAGAGGCGTGGAAGCGCAACCGGCAGTGCTGCTGGAGGATCGCGGTCACCAGAGCGACGCGGGACGAGTCCAGCCCGGAGGTCGTGCGCCGGGGCCGCTCCGAGCTGGTCGGCGTGACGAGGGCCTGCACCTCGGCCAGCAACGGCCGACGGCCCTCCATCGTGACGGCGACGCAGGTGCCGGGCACCTGCTGGTGGTGGGTCTCCACGAAGAGACCCGTGGGATCCGCCACCGCGTTGATGCCGTCGGCCGACAGGTCGAAACAGCCGACCTCATCGACAGGGCCGTAGCGGTTCTTCATGGCTCGGACCATCCGGAACCGGGAGCTGGGCTCGCCTTCGAAGTGGAGCACCACGTCGACGAGGTGCTCCAGCACGCGGGGGCCGGCGATGCTGCCGTCCTTGGTGACGTGACCAACCAGCACCGTGGTGATGTTGCGGGTCTTGGCGACTCTGACCAGCGCGGCGGCGACCTCCTTCACCTGGGTCACACCGCCGGGGACTCCGTCGATGCCGGGGGCCGTGATGCTCTGCACGGAGTCGATCACGATCAGCTCCGGGCGCACCTCCTCGATGTGGGTGAGAACCGCACCGAGGTCGGTCTCGGCGGCGAGGTAGAGCTCGTCTTGGACCCCGCCCGTGCGCTCGGCGCGCAGCCGCACCTGGGCCGCCGACTCCTCGCCGGTGAGATAGAGGGCGCGGCGGTGGTAGCGAGCGGTCTGCGCGGCCACCTCCAGCAGCAGCGTGCTCTTGCCGACGCCGGGCTCGCCTGCGAGCAGGATGGCGGCCCCGGGGACGAGCCCGCCGCCGAGCACCCGGTCGAGCTCGGGGACCCCGCTGCTGCGGAACGAGGCCGTCTCGATCGAGACGGACCCGATCGGCACCGCGGGCGTGGTCACCGGTGTGGCCGACACCCGCGCCGCCGGAGTGCTGGCCTCCACCACCGAACCCCACGCCTGACACTCACCGCACCGTCCGACCCACTTGGCGGTCTCCCAGCCGCACTCGGTGCAACGAAAGGAGGTGCGGGCGCGGGCGGGTGTGGAGCGGCTCATGGGGTCACCGTAGGTGCTGACGCCGACAGCGCAGGGCAGGCGGCTATCCTTGAATTGGATCGATCAAGGGAGCGTGATGGGCAGGACCGCCCGGCGGTTGGCGACGGCGTACGCCGAGGCGCCGCCGACGTTGGCCGACGTGGCCGAGCGGGCTCGGGTGTCACGCCAGACGGTGTCGAACGCGGTCAACAACCCCGAGTTGCTCCGCGCCGAGACCCTGGACCGGGTGCAGGCCGCCATTCGCGAGTTGGGCTACACGCCCAACCGCGCCGCCCGCAACCTACGCACCCGCTCCACACACCTGATCGGGCTGCGGTTCCTGCCAGCCCAGGAAGGCACCGCCAACGCCACGATGGACCGGTTCGTGCACACGCTGGTCGAGGCGTCCCGGGAAGCCGGCTACCACATCCTGCTGTTCGCGGGCGAGGACGTCGAGCCGGTCTCCGGGTACGGCGACCTGGTCCGCTCGACCGCGGTGGACGCCTTCGTCATCACCGACACCTACCTCGGCAACCCTCAGGCCGCGTGGCTGGAGGTCCGCGGTGCGCCCTTCGTGGCCTTCGGCAGGCCCTGGGACGGCGGCGATCCCGCGCGCGGTGAGAGCCCACATCCGTGGGTCGATGTCGACGGGGCTGCGGGCACCCGCCTCGCCACCGAGCACCTGCTCGCCTCCGGACACACCAGAATCGCCTGGATCGGGTGGCGCAAGGACTCCGTGATCGGTGAGGACCGGCGCTCAGGTTGGAGCGCCGCGCTGCACGAGCGCGAGCTGCCGACCACCGGCCTTGCCTCGCGCGTCGAGGACACCGTGACGTCGGGTCGGGAGGCTGCGGCGGTGTTGCTGGACGAAGCCGCACCCACGGGTTTCGTCTGTGCGTCCGACACTCTGGCGATGGGGGTGCTCGACACGCTGGCCGACCGAGGGTTGCACCCCGGTCATGATGTCGCGGTGGTCGGCTTCGACGACTCTCAGGTCGCTCAGCTCACGCCCGGCGGGCTGACCTCGGTCCGTCAGCCGCTCGAGCAGGTGGCGGTCGAGGTCGTCACGGCCCTCGAGGGGCTGCTCGGCGTGCCCCGCCGCGCGCGTGGAGGCGTCCTGCTCAGCCCGACGCTGGTGGTGCGCGGATCAAGCGCCTGCGCCGCGGCTCGCTAGAAGCGGCGCCACCAGAGGTTGACGGCGTAGTCCACCTCGAGGCCCGCATGCTCCGCGATCACCTGCTGCGCCACGACGGTCGGCAGTTCGATGCCCACAACGCTCTCGAGATCCGCGCGTGAGGTGAACCGCCAGCAGGTCTGCACGGGCGTTCTGGTCCAGCCGTGCCTGGACCAGAACCGCTCGACCTCGGCCGAGCCTGGCAGATGGGGGTAGCCGCGGCGGAACCAGCGACCAAACGTCGACCGCGTCTGGTCGTTGTCGATGACGTACGCCGCCCCTGCTCGGCGCACCACCCGAGCCAGCTCGCCCAGCCCCGGCTCGCAGCCAGGTCCGAAGAAGTACGCCCACCTGGCGTGCGCGACGTCGACGGAGCCGTCCGCGAGCGGGAGCTGCTGCGCCGTGCCCTGAAGCACGCGTACCCCTGCCGACCCGCGCGCTCGCCGGCTGGCCAGCGCGACCAGGTCAGGGTGTGGCTCCACGCCGACCACCGACCGGGCCGTCCGTGCGAACCAGGGCAGGTGGTAGCCGGTGCCGCAGCCGACGTCGAGCACGTCACGACCCGACCAGTCGAGGACTTCGCGCATCGCCTCGGCGACCAACCCCTCGGGGTCGAAGGCGCGGTTCTCGGCCTCGTAGACGCCCGGGTGCTGCCAGATGTTGGGGCTGGCGACAGCCCCCCGCGGAAGGCTGGCCGCCCGCGGGCGGGTCAGATCCGGACCAGCCCGGCCGGCGTCTGCACCTGGACGGCCAGGATCCCTGGTGTGCCGTGAGGGGCGACCCATTCGACCTTGACGTCCTCCAGCGGTGCTTCGACGCTCTCGCCGAGCCACTCGCTGACCCGCTGCGGGTCACCGGCGATCTCCAGGCAGGCGAGCGAGAAGCTCTCGTCCGCACCGATGCTGGGATGCAGCTCGGCCGGGATCAGCCATTGGACGAAGAACGGCAGCTGCGGGTCGGAGATCAGGCCGTTGATGCCGATCTGGCGCCACGTCAGCTCGGTGCCGTCTGGGCGGAACCGGTTGCCGGGTGCGGCCTCGCGCCCCAGTCGCAGCTCGATCGGTGCGAGGTCATCCACCGCGACCACCCAGCCGAGCCAGCCGCCACCCAGCGCCGAGCGAGCCCGCACGGCCTGGCCGAACGGAGCCTTGTCGGACGCCGGGTGGTCGAGCACCTCCACGATCTCGAGGTAGGTGCCGTTGGCCAGGGGCAAAGTCATGTTGCGGGTTCCGAAGCGCGGGTGCACCCCACCGTCGGTGAACTCTTGCCCGAGCAGGCCACCGATTCGTTCGGCAGTGCTGGCAAGTCCGTCAGGACCTGCGGCGTACGACAGGTGGTCCAGGCGCATGTCCGTCATTGTGTCCCGGCGCCGCGAGCCAGGACGCAGGGGGGTCGGGTTTCTCTTGACGTCAAGAGTCCTAGTGCGGTGGGTCCGCCGGGTGCGCGGCCATCGTGCCCGAGTGGAGGTGCTCCTCGCACAGCCGCGCGAGCACGTCGTACGCCGGCTGGCCCATCAGCTCGATCAGCTCGGCGGCACTCCCGAGATAGAGCGGTTCGACCGCAACGTGAGCCTCGGTGTTGGCCGAGCAGTACCAGTCCAGGTCGTGGCCACCGGGGCCCCAGCCGCGACGGTCGTACTCCCCGATGCTGATCTCGGTGTAGGACGTGTCGTCGGGCTGCTCGACGGTGCGGAACGTCCGTCGAATCGGCAACTGCCAGCACACGTCGGGCTTGGTCTCCAGTGGATGCCGACTTTCCCGGAGCGCCAGCGCGTGCAGCGCGCAGCCACTGCCCAACGGGAAGCCCGGCCTGTTGTGGAACACGCAGGCACTTTGGCCGCCGGCCGCGACCGCGATCGTCTTGCGGGCGCCGTCGTCGTCGGTCTCGACCCAGTCCTTGCGGGTGACTCGCTTCCGGCTGGGCCGCAGCTGCCACAGGTCGGGTGTCAGCCGAGCGACGAATCCCGCAACCCGGCGCTCGTCGTCGGCGTCGGAGAAGTGCGCACCCAGCGTGCAGCAACCGGTGTCGGGAGAGTCGGCGTAGATGCCCTGGCAGCCGCGCCCGAAGATGCAGGTGTAGCGGGAGGTCAGCCAGGTCAGGTCGCAACGGAACACCTGGCCCCCGTCGCCGGGGTCGGTGAACTCGACGAACGCGCGGGGGAATCCCAGGTCCACTTCGGGCACGGGCCAACGCTACTGCCCGCGAGGGAGCCGCCGGGGGGCGGTAGTTTGGTTCCATGCGTCTGGGCGTCCTCGATATCGGCTCCAACACTGGTCACCTGCTTGTGGTCGACGCGCACGGTGGTGCGGCTCCGCTGCCGGCCTTCTCGCACAAGCAGCCGCTGCGGCTCGCCGAGCACCTGGACGAGGAGGGTGCGGTGTCCCAGACCGGGATCGAGGCACTCACGTCGTTCGTCGCCGCCGCCATCGTGGTGGCGGAGGAGAAGGGCTGCGAGGAGATGCAGGGCTTCGCCACGTCGGCGGTCCGCGACGCCGTCAACTCCGACGCCGTTCTGGAGACCGTGCGCGAGCGGACCGGCGTCTCGATCGATGTGCTGTCGGGCGAAGACGAGGCACGCTTGACGTTCCTGGCGGTCCGCCGCTGGTTCGGTTGGTCAGCGGGGCGGATCGTGGTGTTCGACATCGGCGGTGGTTCCCTGGAGATCGCCGGGGGTTCGGACGAAGCCCCCGACGTGGCCTGGTCGCTGCCCCTCGGCGCGGCACGGCTGGCTCGTCAGTGGTTCACCGGCGACCCGCTCGACGACGAGGGCTACCGAGGTCTGCGCAAGCAGATCCGCGCCACCATCGCCCGCGATGCCGGGCACCTCATCCGGTCCGGCCAGCCGGATCGCGCGGTCGCGACGTCCAAGACGTTCCGCTCCCTCGCTCGGATCTGTGGTGCCGCCCCGGCGGGCGACGGCCCGCTGATCGCCCGGGCGCTGCGGATGGAGGATCTCGAGCAGCGGATCCCCCAGCTGGTGACCACCTCGCCCGACGACCTGGCGGCGCTGCCGGGGGTTTCCCAAAGCCGCACTCATCAGATCGTGCCCGGCGCGCTGGTCGCCGAGGCGTGCATGGACATCTTCGGGCTGGACGAGCTCGAGATCTGCCCCTGGGCACTGCGCGAGGGCGTGATCCTCGAGCGCCTCGACCAGATCAGCGTGCTCGGGTGAGCAGATCTCCGTGAGCCCGAGACCCGCGGACGTCCGGGTAGCCCTGTCCACCGCGTCGACCTATCCGGAGTCGACCGCCCACGGATTCGCCTGGGCGGCCCGGCTGGGCTACGACGCCGTCGAGGTGATGGTGGGCATCGACGCGCTCAGCCAACAGGCCACCGCGGTCGAGCAGCTCGCACAGCACCACGAGATGCCCGTCTGCGCGGTGCACGCGCCCTGCCTGCTGTTCACCCAGCGGGTCTGGGGGACCGATCCGTGGGGGAAGCTCGAGCGGTCCGCCGAGATGGCGGCCGCGGTGGGGGCTGACGTCGTCGTCGTGCACCCGCCGTTCCGGTGGCAGAAGGAGTACGCCGCCGGCTTCGTCAACGGGATCGCGGCGCTGGAGGAGTCCACAGGGATCGCGTTCGCCGTGGAGAACATGTATCCCTGGCGGGCCTCCTCGCGGCGAGGCATGGAGATGTACCTCCCGGGGTGGGACCCGTCGGAGGAGCCCTACGCCAACCTGACCCTGGACCTGTCCCATGCCGCGATCGCCCGCAACGACGCGATCGAGCTGGCCGACCGGATGGCCGGCAGGCTGCGCCATGTCCACCTGACCGACGGCACCCGCTCCGCCAAGGACGAGCACCTCGTGCCGGGCCGTGGCGTGATGGAGGCCGACGCGTTCCTCCGGCACCTGGCCGAGGGGGGGTTCGCCGGCCATCTCGTCGTCGAGATCAATACCCGTCGCTGCCAGTCCCCCGAGGAGCGTGAGCGCGACCTGGTCGAGTCCCTGGAGTTCGCGCGCGCGCACTTCCGGGTGCCGGCGCGATGAGCGACCCCACTCGCCGAGGTCGCCGGCCTGGGGCGCCGGACACCCGCGCCGCGATCCTCGAGGCAGCTCGCGAGGCCTTCGCCGGGGCTGGATACGCCGGCACGACGATCCGCGCGGTGGCCGCGGCTGCCGGGGTCGACCCGGCGTTGGTGCATCACTACTTCGGGACCAAGGACGATCTGTTCGTGGCGGCGCTCGAGCTGCCGGTCGACCCACGGGTCGCGCTCGCGCCGGTGCTGGCCCTGGGGCCCGACGGCGCCGCCGAGCGGATCTTGCGGGTGATGCTCAGCGTCTGGGACGACCCGGAGCTCCGGCTGCCGTTGCTGGCCCTCGTCCGTGGTGCCATGGAGCCGTCTGGGCACCGGCTGCTGAGCGAGGGCTTCCTGCCCGTGGTGATCGAGCCGGTGGGGGTCGCGCTCGGCATCGATCATCCAGAGCTGCGGATGCCGTTGGTGGCTTCGCAGATCCTCGGGTTGATCATGCTGCGCTACGTGCTGTCCGCTGAGCCGCTGGCCTCGATGCCGGTGGACGACGTGGTCGCGGCCTGTGCCCCCACGATCCAGCGCTACCTCACCGACGAGCTGCCGTTCCTCCGGTGAAGGGTTGCTCTCCCGTGCCCGGAAAGGCATAATTCAACGAATGATGAAAAACGCGGTAGAGGTGCGCGACCTGCGGGTCACCCGTGGTTCGCTGTCGGTGCTGCACGGCCTGGACCTGGACATCGGCGGTGGCGTGACCGGGCTGCTCGGACCGTCCGGCTGCGGCAAGACGACCCTGATGCGCTGTCTGGTCGGTGTCCAGCAGATCGAGGGCGGCACCGTCTCCGTCCTTGGGGAGGAGGCCGGCAGCCCCGAGCTGCGGCACCGAGTGGGCTATCACACCCAGGCGGCGAGCGTGTACGACGACCTCACCGTCCTGGAGAACCTCAGCTTCTTCGCCCGCGTGCGCGGGCTGGGCAGCGAGGCGGTGGATCGAGCGGTCGAGGCGGTGGACCTGACCAGCCACGCCCACCACGTGGTGGGGCGGACCAGTGGCGGCCAGCGCTCGCGGGTCAGCCTCGCGGTGGCGCTGCTCGGTGAGCCCGACCTGGTGGTGCTCGACGAGCCTACGGTGGGGCTGGACCCGGTGCTGAGGCAGGAGCTGTGGGAGCTGTTTCACCGGCTCGCCGACGCGGGGTCGGCCATGTTCGTGTCCAGTCACGTGATGGATGAGGCCGAGCGGTGTGACCGGCTGCTGCTCATGCGCGAGGGCGAGATCATCGCCGACGGCTCGCCGGAGGAGATCAAGAACGGCACGGGCGCGCGCGACATCGAGCACGCGTTCTTGGGGCTCGTGGCCCAGCACGCCGGCAAGCACGCCCGTCGCCGGACCGCACAGGAGGAGCGATGAACCCCAGGATCACGTTGGCTGTCGCCCGCAGGGTGCTCACGCAACTGCGTCGCGACCATCGAACGCTGGCCATGCTGCTGTTCCTGCCGACGCTGCTGATGACGCTGCTGTGGTGGATGTACAAGGATGCGCCGGGTCAGGTGTTCGACGGGATCGGGCCGAGCCTGCTGGCACTCTTCCCCTTCTTCATCATGTTCCTGGTCACCAGTGTCACCACCCTCCGCGAACGCTCGGGCGGCACCCTGGAGCGGCTGCTGGCCATGCCGATGGGCAAGTTCGACTTCCTGCTCGGCTACGCCTTGGCGTTCGGGCTGATGGCGGCGTTGCAGTCGGTGATCGCCGTCGCCGTCAGCGTGGGGCTGCTCGGGATGGACATCCAGGGACCCGTCTGGGTGCTGGGCGTCGTGGCGGTCCTCGACGCCGTCCTCGGCACCGCCCTGGGCCTGTTCGTGTCCGCGTTCGCGCAGACGGAGTTCCAGGCGGTGCAGTTCATGCCTGCCGTCGTCGTCCCCCAGATGCTGTTGTGCGGGCTGCTCGTCCCGCGGGCGCAGCTACCCGACGTGCTGCGCCAGATCAGCGACGTACTCCCGCTGTCGTACGCCGTGGACGCCATGCAGCACCTGATGACCAGCACCGACACCGGCGTGGTCTGGGAGAAGCTGTCAGTGGTGACCGTGTTCGTCCTGGCAGGGCTGGCCCTGGGGGCCGGGACGCTGCGTCGGCGTACGGCGTAGCCTGTCGGTCGGCGCTCCTCGGGGCGTCGTCACGACCAGTGCGACTGGAGGATCATGGCGCTGCTGCGCGAACCGTTGTTGCTGCTCGCCCGCAGCGGGCAGCTGAAGAAGCTGGTGTCGACGATGCCGGTGTCGGCCGGGATCGTCCAGGGCTACGTGCCGGGGGAGACGAGCGAGAGCGTGGTGGCGGCCACGGCCGAGCTGGTCGATGCCGGGCTCTACGTCACCCTGGACCACCTGGGTGAGGACGTCGAGGACCTCGCCCAGGCCGAGGCCGGTGTCGCGGCGTACCAGCAGGTGCTCGGCGGTCTGGCCGCTGCGGGGCTGGCTCGCAAGGCCGAGGTGTCGGTGAAGCTGTCGGCGATCGGGCAGGCGCTGCCGGAGACCGGCGGCCTGAGCGGCGAGGCGATCTCGTTGGAGAACGCGCGGTCGATCTGCCGCGCCGCCCGCAACGCCGGCACCACGGTCACGCTGGATATGGAGGACCACACCACCACGGACTCGACGCTCGCGATCCTCCGCGAGCTGCGCAAGGACTTCCCGGAGACCGGGGCGGTGCTCCAGGCCTACCTGCACCGGACCGAGGCCGACTGCCGGGCGCTGGCCTTCGAAGGCTCGCGCGTGCGGTTGTGCAAGGGCGCCTACCAGGAGCCGGAGACCGTCGCCTTCCAGTCGCGACTCGACGTCGACCGGTCCTTCGTGCGCTGTCTGAAGGTGCTGCTTGCCGGGCAGGGTTACCCCATGATCGCCACCCATGACCCGCGGATGGTCGAGATCGCCTCGTCGTTGGTGAGCCGCTACGGCCGGGCGCAGGGGTCCTATGAGTTCCAGATGCTGTTCGGCTGCCGCCCCGAGGAGCAGCGCCGGCTGGCCGAAAGCGGCGAGACGGTGCGGGTCTACATCCCCTACGGTCAGGAGTGGTACGGCTACCTGATGCGCCGCCTGGCGGAGCGGCCGCAGAACCTGTCGTTCTTCCTCCGGTCCCTCGTCTCCAAGAAGTAGGTCACCCATGAGTGAGTCGCGAAACCCGGGTAAGACCGCGATCATCGGCGCCGGCGTGATGGGCGAGGCTCTGTTGTCGGGCCTGGTCCGCGCCGGTCGGCGCGTAGACAAGCTGATGGTGGGGGAGAAGCGCCCGGAGCGTTCCCGCGAACTGGAGGAGCGGTACGGCGTCACGGTGGTGTCCAACGTCGAGGCGGCCCGCAGGGCCGACACCGTGGCACTGGTGATCAAGCCCCAGGACATGGCCGACGTGCTCGAGGAGATCGCGCCGGAGCTCCAGCCGGGGCAGCTGGTGATGTCGCTCGCCGCCGGCATCACCACGGCCTTCATCGAGGCCCGGGTTCCTGCCGGCGTGGCCGTGGTCCGGGTGATGCCCAACACACCCGCCCTGGTCGACGAGGGGATGACGGCCATCTCACCCGGGTCGCACTGCGACGAGGAGCACCTGCTGGAGGCCGAGTCCTTGATGGGCTCGACCGGCCGCGTGCTGCGGATCCCCGAGCGCCAGCAGGATGCCGTCACAGCGATCAGCGGCTCCGGGCCGGCCTACATCTTCTTCGTGGTGGAGTCGATGATCGAGGCAGGTGTGCATCTGGGGCTGCCGCGCGCGACCGCCACCGAGCTCGTGGTGCAGACGGTCCTCGGCTCGGCGAAGATGCTTCGCGAGACCGGCACCCACCCCGCCGTGCTGCGCGAGCAGGTCACCTCGCCGGGGGGCACCACCGCCTCGGCGCTGCGCCAGCTCGAGGTGCACAAGGTGCGCGCCGCTTTCCTGGCCGCGATGGAGGCCGCCCGCAACCGCTCCCGAGAGCTGGCCGAGGGCTCCTGAGGGTCGGCCCGCGATCCGCCACAGATGAAGGTGCTCACTGGCGCCAGCGCGCCTGTGGCGTCGGGACGGCCGACGGTTGAGGATGATCAGATGTCCCCTCGCCACGTGATCGCCGCGGTGGTGGTGATGGTGATCTGGGGGATGAACTTCGTCGCCATCGACAAGGGGCTGGAGGGGGTCCCTCCGCTCGTCTTCGTGGCCTTGCGGTTCATGTTGGTGCTGGTGGCGTTGCCGTTCGTTCCGCGACCCGCGGCGCCGATCGGCCGGATCTTCGCGGTCGGGGCCTTCATGAGCCTCGGTCAGTTCTCGCTGCTCTACACCTCCCTCGCCGTGGGGATGCCGCCCGGCCTGGCGTCGCTGGTGCTGCAGGTGCAGGCGGTCTTCACCGTCGCCCTCGCCGCCTGGCTGCTGAGCGAGCGCCCCGCGCCCATCCAGGTCGCGGGAGTCGTCCTGGGCCTCGCGGGCCTGGCGATCGTGGCAGCTGGGCGGGGTGGAAACGCGACCGCGGTCGGACTCGTGGTCTGCGTCTTCGCCGCCGGCAGCTGGGCGGTCGGCAACGTGCTCGTGCGTCGGCTGAAGGTGCCGGGTGGCCTCGGACTGACCGTGTGGTCTGCCCTGGTCGTGCCATTGCCGTTGCTGCTGCTGGCGAGCCTGATCGACAGCCCGACAGTGGTGCTGCACGCGCTGACGAATCTCACTTGGGTCAACTGGGCGTCGACGTTGTACACCGCGATTCTCGCCTCGCTGGTGGGCTACGGCATCTGGAACTCACTGCTGCAGCGCTATCCCGCCTCCAGCGTGGCGCCCTTCACCCTGCTTGTCCCGCCGGTGGGGCTGCTGGCCGCCTGGCTGGTCGACGGCGAACGCCCGACGCAGCTGGGCTTCGTGGGCGGTGCCATCCTGATCCTCGGCGTCGCCATCGTCGTGGCCGGCCCCCGCCTGCTGGTTAGACCGGCGCGAGCCCGATCGCGGACCTGGCCGCGCTGAGGACCGGTGCCGTGATCTCGCGGCACCGAGCCGCCCCGGCTGCGTAGACCTCCTCGAGGGTGTCCGGCGCCGCAGTCAGCTCCTCATAGCGCCTCTGGACGGGCTCGAGGGTGGCCACGACGGCGTCGGTGACGGCCGCCTTCAGGGCGCCGTACGTCGTGAGACCGGCCGCCGCGCCGGGGTCGGCGCAGGCCTCGAGGATCTCGAGCAGGTTGGTGACGCCCGGCTTGCCGGGGTCGGATCGGACCGCGGCAGGGCCGGTGTCGGAGTCGGTGACCGCGCGCTGAACCTTGCGACGCACGACGTCCGGCGGGTCGAGCAGATAGACGATGCCCGAGCCGTCCTCGTGGGACTTGCCCATCTTGCGATCCGGCGCGGCGAGGTCCATCACCCGAGCGGCGACCGTTGGCGTGTGGATCTCCGGGACCGTGAACACCGGGCCGTAGGCGGTGTTGAACCGTATCGCCAGGTCGCGGGTCAGCTCGAGATGCTGCCGTTGGTCCTCGCCGACCGGCACCGCCTCGGGTCGGTACAGCAGGATGTCGGCTGCCATCAGCACGGGATAGGTGTAGAGCGAGGCGCGGGTGCCGTCGCGCCCCCGGCCTTTCTCCTTGAACTGGATCATCCGGTTGAGCTCGCCGGTGTAGGCCGTGCACTCGAGCAGGTAGGCCAGCTCGGCATGGGCCGGCACCTGGCTCTGGACGAAGAGGGTGCTGGCGTCCAGGCCGCACGCCAGCAGCAGCGTCATCGTCTCCCGCGTCAGCAGCCGCAGGGTGTCGGGGTCGTGCGGCACGGTGAGCGCGTGCAGGTCGGCGACGCCGCAACAGGTGTCGGTGTCGGTCTGGGCCCGCACCATCGGGCGCAGTGCCCCGAGGTAGTTGCCCAGGGTGAGGTGCCCGGTGGGCTTGAAGAGGGACAGGGTGCGGGTGGTCATCAGTGCTCCTGAGGTGAGGGCCCAGGGCGGTCCGGCGAGGTCGTAAGACGCGCAACGGCCGCCCGTGGGCGGCCGTTGCGATGGGTGAGTCCGATCGGTGGTCCGCCGTCAGGCGGGCCACCACGCGGTCGAGGCGAGTCGAAGTTTCACAACGCTGAGGATACCGCGCGGCGGCCCGGGCGAACCAGGTGCGCGAGCGCCACAGGGTGAGCCGTCCTTGGCGTCTGGGCGAGGACACGGCAGAGTCTTCCCCATGACCGTTCGCACCGTTGCCATGCTCACCGCCGGTGGCCTCGCGCCCTGCCTCGCCTCCGCCGTAGGCGGCCTCATCGAGCGCTACACCGAGGTGGCGCCCGATGTCCGGATCATCGCCTATCTCGACGGGTACGTCGGGTTGCTCCAGGGTCGTTCCGTCGAGGTGACTCCCGAGGTGCGCCAGGGCGCCGCCCGGTTGCACCACTTCGGGGGGAGTCCGATCGGCAACAGCCGGGTCAAGCTGACCAACGTGGCTGACTGCGTCCGGCGCGGCCTGGTCCAGGAGGGACAGGACCCGTTGCACGTCGCGGCCCAGCAGCTCACGACTGACGGCGTCGACGTGCTGCACACCATCGGAGGCGACGACACGAACATCACGGCGGCCAGCCTGGCGGCGTACCTACACGACAACGGCCACGAGCTGACGGTCGTCGGACTGCCGAAGACCATCGACAACGACGTGATCCCGATCCGGCAGAGCCTCGGCGCCTGGACCGCCGCTGAGCAGGGCGCGGTCTTTGCGCGCAACATCCTGGCCGAGCACTCCTCGAACCCTCGGATGCTCATCGTCCACGAGGTCATGGGCCGCAACAACGGGTGGCTGACCGCCGAGACCGCCCGGCGCCACCACGCCTGGGTGGAGGAGCAGGAGTGGGTGCCGGCCATCGGCAACGACCCCCGCAAGTGGGACGTCCACGCCGTGTTCGTCCCCGAGGCGCCCATTGACATCGCAGGGGAGGCGGCGCGACTGCGGGCGGTCATGGACGAGGTCGGCTGCGTCAACATCTTCCTCGCCGAGGGTGCCGGCGTGGCCGAGGTCGTCCAGGAGCTCGAGGCGGCGGGGACGGAAGTCCCCATTGACCCCTTCGGCCACGTCCAGCTCGACAAGGTCAACCCTGGCGCCTGGTTCGCCAAGCAGTTCGCCGAGCTGCTCGGTGCCGAGAAGACGATGGTGCAGAAGAGCGGCTACTTCGCCCGCTCCGCCGCAGCGAACGACGAGGACCTGGCGTTGATCAAGAAGTGCACCGATCTCGCGGTCGACAGCGCGCTGCGCGGTGAGTCCGGTGTCGTCGGGCAGGACGAGGAGGCCGGTGACACCCTGCGGGCGGTGGAGTTCCCGCGGATCCGCGGCGGCAAGGAGCTCGACACCTCAGTGGCGTGGTTCACCGATCTGCGCGCGGCATTGGGTCACGAGCCGCTGGTCTGACCGACCAGCCTCGAGCCGACCCGCCTCGAAGCTGCCAGCCTCGATCCGGTGCGCGCGAGCCCCGATCTGCGCGGGGAGTAGATTCGCCGCATGGAGTGTCAGGGGCCGGCCACAGTGGTCTTCGACAAAACCCTCACCGAGTACAACTTCGGCACCGACCACCCCATGTCGCCGATCCGGGTGGACCTGACCATGAGGCTGGCCGGTGAGCTCGGCGTCCTGGACCGGCTGAGGGTGGTGCCGGCGCCGGTGGCCACCCAGGACCAGATCGCCACCGTCCACTCGCCCCAGCTGATCGAAGCCGTGACGGCCTGCGGCTCGCGCCCGGGTCACGTCGACCTCGGCTGCGGGCTCGGCACCGACGACAACCCCGTCTTCGAGGGCATGCACCACGCCGCGGCCCACGTGGTCGGCGCCAGCCTGGAGGCGTTTCGCCAGGTCTGGAGCGGGGAGTCCCTCCACTCCGCCAACATCACCGGCGGGCTGCACCACGCGATGCGCGGTGCAGCCAGTGGTTTCTGCATCTACAACGACATCGCCGTCGGCATCCAGTACCTCCTCGACCAAGGTGCCGAGCGCGTGGCCTACGTCGATGTCGATGTGCACCACGGCGACGGGGTCGAGCGGATCTTCTGGGATGACCCGCGAGTGCTGACGATCTCCCTTCATGAGACGGGGCAGATGCTGTTCCCGGGAACCGGTTTCCCGCACGACCTCGGGGGCCGCGAGGCCCAGGGATCGGCCGTCAACGTGGCACTGCCGCCCGGCACCGCCGACGCCGGCTGGCTACGGGCCTTTCATGCGGTCGTCCCGCCGCTGCTTCGTGAGTTCGACCCCGACGTCCTGGTGACGCAGCACGGCTGTGACTCGCACATGGAGGACCCCCTGGCACACCTGATGCTGAGCGTGGATGGCCAGCGCGCGGCGTACCTCGCCCTGCACGAGCTGGCCCACGAGGTGGCCGGTGGACGCTGGGTGGCGACGGGGGGCGGGGGCTATGCCCTGGTCGACGTGGTGCCCCGGGCCTGGTCCCACCTGCTGGCCATCGTCGGCGGACAGCCCCTCGACCCGCTCACCGACACCCCTCTCGCGTGGCGCGACCACGTGCGCGAGACGCTCGGCCGACACGCACCGCACCGGCTCACCGACGGCCGGACGCCGAGTTGGCGCGACTGGACGCAGGGCTATGACCCCGACGCCTGGCTGGACCGCGCAATCTATGCCACCCGGCAGGAGGTCTTCCCGCTGCACGGGCTCGACCCGATGCCGTGAGGGATGAAGCCGACGATGGGCGGCATGATGCAAGCCAACACGCCGCAAACGGTCACAATCTTTGGTCAATCCCTTCCCCACGAGTCACTCCAGGCTCTATTCTCACCGTGGCGTGCATGTTGGTCGTCGGTGGGGAAGCCGGCGGCGTGCCCGCACAGAAGGATCGGTGCACGATGGCTAGCAGCACGCACGGCGACATCTCCGGTGTCACCTTCCTGACCGTCGCCGAGGTGGCGGCGATGATGCGCGTCTCGAAGATGACCGTCTACCGGCTCGTCCACTCCGGTGAGCTGCCCGCGGTCCGGGTCGGTCGCTCGTTCCGGGTGCCGGAGGACGAGGTCAACGAGTACCTCCGCAAGAGCTACTACTCCGCGGGCTGAGCCAGGCCCCAGCCCGGCCGAGGTGATCCGCCCGGACGTCGCGACCGCGATTGTCGCCCGCTGGAGGGTGGCGGCTAGGCTGACGTGGTCCGCGCGAGTCCCGCGTGCGGGACGACGCGAGTTCGTGAGAGGTTCCCCGTGGGTTCAGTCATCAAGAAGCGCCGCAAGCGCATGGCGAAGAAGAAGCACCGCAAGTTGCTGAAGAAGACGCGCGTTCAGCGTCGAAAGCTCGGCAAGTAGTCGCCGACGGGACGGTTCCCATGGGCAGGGTCGTGCTGGTCACCGGGGTCTCGCGTGACCTGGGTCGACGCTTCGCGCGGTACGCCGCGCAGGACCCGGCGGTCGAGCGCGTCATCGGCGTCGACGTGGTCCCTCCGCGCGGCGACATCGGTGAGGTGTCGTTCGTCCGCGCGGACATCCGCAACCCGGTCATCGCCAAGGTGATCGCGAAGGAGGATGTCGACACCGTCGTCCACATGAGCGTCATCGCCACCCCCGGCAGCGCCGGCGGACGAGGCACGATGAAGGAGCTCAACGTCATCGGGACGATGCAGCTGCTGGCCGCCTGCCAGCGTGCGACGGGACTGCAGCACCTGGTCGTGAAGTCCTCCGGCACGGTCTACGGCGCCAGTTCCCGTGATCCCGCGATGTTCACCGAGGAGATGAGCCCCAAGCAGCTTCCGCGCTCGGGGTACGCCAAGGACGTCTTCGAGATCGAAGGCTACGTTCGCGGCTTCGCCCGGCGACGTCCCGACGTCCGGGTGAGCATGCTCCGTTGTGCCAACGTGATCGGCCCGCATGTGACCAGCCCGATGACGTCGTACTTCCGGCTGCCGGTCATCCCGCGGGTGCTGGGCTTCGACCCCCGGCTCCAGTTCCTGCACCAGGACGACCTCTTCGGGGTGCTGCGTCACGCCGTCGTCGGCGACCGTCCCGGCACCTTCAACGTGGCGGGCGATGGCGTCCTGCTGCTTTCTCAGGCCATCCGGATGCTCGGCAAATCGTCGATTCCGCTGCCGGGCATCGCCGTCGGCGGGCTGGGCCAGGCGCTGCGGTCGGCCCGGCGCGCGGACTTCTCGCCGGAGCAGCTGGCGGTGCTCACCTACGGCCGGGGCCTGGACACGGCCCGGATGCGCGCCGAGCTCGGCTTCGAGCCGGCCTACACCACGGCCGCGGCCTTCTCCGACTTCGCCTCGGTCCTGCGACCCGAGAAGGTGCCCGTTGGCTGACGCGGAGATCATCCCGATCGGCACTCGCGGTCGCCCTGGTCGCGGCACCGGCAAGGCGCGTCCGTCTGCGGCTGCACGCACCCTGGCGGCGGCGCCGGCCAGGCGCGCCAAGCCGGATCCGGTCGTGGCACCGTCGGGTCCCGACCCGGCAGCACCGCGCGAGCCGGTCACCGTGAAGGACCGAGGCCCGCTGGCCGGGATCCCGGTGCAGGACTGGTGGGCGGCGATCCAACAGGCAGCGGCCGAGCTGTTCGGTCACGACTGGGAGGGCGGGCTGGCGGCGCTGCTCGCTTCCTGGCGTCGCCGGATGGAGGGCGGGTACGCCGTCGACGACTACGGCTTCGACGCGGAGTTCACCGAGCAGTTTCTGCTCGCGGTGCTCCGGCCGATCGCGGAGAAGTGGTTCCGGATCGAGGTGCGGGGTGCCGAG
>CAVQOT010000008.1:0-69516 GCA_963714495.1 uncultured Actinomycetota bacterium
AGCCCAGGCGGGTGCCTCCGCGACCGGGTGAGTCAGCCCTTCCGCTGGAGCCCCTCCATCATCCGATGGATCTGTGCCTCGTCGGGTTCGCTCGCGAAGTAGACGTCCCACCCGTGAAGGACCACCCCGATGCCCCACCCGAAGATCGGGAAGAGCGGCCAGAAGAACACTCCCGGGCTGCTGATCGCCCAGATCCCGACGAGCAAGCCGTTCACCAGGACGTACACCAGCAGGTGGGTCTGGAACTCACGCCTCTTCTTGAGCTCCTTGATCGCCCGCTCACGCAGGGCACTGTCGCCAGACATCTGTTCCTGAACCATGACGACCTCCTATACCCACGACGCTACGGCGCCCTCCCCGCCCCGGACAGGGACCTTCGACCCGCGGCCGCGCGACCTTCGTCCGCGGTATCCGCCCACACAGCCACGACGCGGCGCTTCGGAAGGGTCCATCTGCGTACTCGCTTGCCGTCGATCCGCAAGGTCCTCACCCCTTGGCTGGGAACTGGTTGTCGAGGAAGTTGTAGATCTGGAACGGGTTCCCCGCTTCGTCAGTGACGGAGTAGATGGGCTTGGCGCACGCCCAGCCATCGTTGTTGCCGCGCTCGTCGACGAGGTTGTCGACGCCGTACGGCTCGGTGCTCACGTCCCACATGACGAACCCGCTGTTCCCGCCGGGGCAGCTGGTGCCCGAGCGGGAGGCTTGTGCTGGGGCGGGCAGGCAGACAAGGACAGCCGCGGCGACCACGCCGATGACGATCTTGGACATGTCGGCTCCTAGGTTTCCGATGAGGTTTGACAGACCTCACGCTCCCAGCCGGGGGTGTCCTGCGACATACGCCAATCAGCGTATTTGCGAACCGTGAGGAACCAGCAACGAGGACCGGGCGGGCCGGCGAGCGTCAAGCAGGAACGTAGGTCAACCGGACCACATCGTCGCCGATCAGATCGTGAGCCTTGAGACGGAGAGGCTGCTGGGGCCCGGCGAAGTATGGCTTCCCGTGCCCGAGGGCGACCGGATGCAGGTAGATCCGGTACTCGTCTATCAGGCCGAGGTCAGCGAGGCTCTTCGCCAGGCCTGGGCCAGCAACTTCGATCTCCCCGTCGCGCTCGGCCTTCAGGTCACGCATGGCACCCGCAAGATCATCCGCGACAAGCGAGGCGTTGGGACCGACGGCGTTCAAGGTGCGCGAGACGACCCATTTGGGCTGGCTCCGCCACGCCAGCGCGAAGGCCTGTTCCTCCGCATCCCATTCAGGATCATCGTCATCCCAGTAACGCATGACCTCATACATGCCGCGACCGTATACACAGCCAGCCTGGTCCCCAACCTCCTGGATAAAGTGGCGGAAGAGCGTGGGGCCGGGCGCAAACCCCTCATGGTCGACGTAGCCGTCCAAGGACTGATTCATTCCGAACACGAACGTGGCGGCCATACCCGGGTCCTTTCGTCACGACACACGCGTCGATCATCGCCTATGAACCCCCGCAGACTGCCGCTCTGTCGGCGACTTCGATCGCGGGACTAGGGTCGAGCACGTGCACGAACACCAGCGATTCGACGACGAGGCCGCGACCTGGGACGACGACCCCGGCCACGAGGAGCGGCAGGTGGCGGTGGCCCAGGCCATCGCGGAGACCTTGGACCTCAACGCCGGGATGAGCGCGGTCGACGTCGGCGGCGGCACCGGTCGGCTGAGCATCTTGCTCGCCGACCGGGTCGGCTCCGCGGTCGTGACCGACCCCTCCGCCGGGATGGTGCAGGTCGCACAGGAACGGATCCGAGCGGCCGGGCTCAGCGACCGGCTGCGCGCCGTCCAGGCCGACCTGACGATAAACCCGCTCGATGGGGCCTACGACGTGGTGTGGAGCTCCATGGCGTTGCACCACGTGCAGGACCTGGACAAGCTGTTGCGGTCCGTGGCGGGGCTCCTGGTCGACGGGGGCCGGCTGGCCATCGCGGACCTTGACGAGGATCCCGACGGCGCCTTCCACGCCGACAAGATCGACTTTGACGGACATCACGGATTCAACAGGGAACGCCTGACCGAGCAGCTAGCCCGTGCCGGCTTCGCCGACGTCAGCTTCGTGGACGCCACGACCATCCTCAAGGGCGACCGCGAGTTCGGCGTGTTTCTGTGCACGGCCACCAAGAGTGTTGAGCCCAGCGGAAGCTGATCCGATCAGCCCGTCGGAGACGTCGTTGCGGGGTCGGTGGGCAGTGCGGTCTCCGATGGCGTGGCCGGAGTCGGGGATTGCGGTGTGGCGGTCGGCTCACCGGTCGGCACGCCCGTCGACGTGGGCTGGTCAGAGGGCTCGTCCGACGGTTCATCGGACGGTGGCTGGTCCGTCGGGACCTTGTCGTCCTCCTGTGACGAGTCCCCGGAACCTCCGCCAATGCGGCTGATCGTGGTGTCACCGTCTCCATCGGTGCCGCCGGTGATCGACGAGACGCTCTTACCGGCAACGAGCTCGAACGCGGTGATCGCCAGAACGGCGGCCACGAACAACCCAGCGGCGATCAGCGCGATCCGCTTCCACGGCAGGACCAGGAAACGCTCTCGCCAACCGGGGCCGGGTGGCTCGTCCGCCGTGGAGGCAAGGTCATCCTTCACGTCATCGAGGCGCTGTTCAGCCTGAGCGAGCTCGGCGTCGACGGTGTCGCCGTCGCGACTGTGCCGGGCGGCCCGTCGTACCTCGGCCTGAGCGACCCCGACCTTGCGCATCGCGACGGACTGCACCTGAGCCAGACGCCGATGGCTGCGGGCCAGGCCTTGGCTGTAGAGCGCTCCGCCGACCGTCACGATGACGCTACCGAGCGCGGCACCGATGATGGTGCCGGCCGCACCGAGGGTCGAGAGGAGAAAGGCTGACGAGACGGCTGCGAAAGCTCCGCCGGCCGTCTTGAGCCAGTCGATCTCGAACTTCGGGGGGGAGTCTGGAGTCATCACCGTCCAGTATGCCGACCGGGCAACTGGGCTGCCCTTCCTGACCGGCGGGCCTGCTGGCGTCAAAAGTTGCGAGGTTCGCTATACCTCACGCCCGAGGAAGCCGGCGAGCACGGTGGCCACGGGAGATCCTGGGGCGGGTACGACCTCGGGCCCGAAGAAGCCACCGGGGCCACGCTGGGGGACGAGGTGCGTTCGGCTGATCTGAAGGAGCTCCGTCGCCAGCTCGGGTGCAAGGTCGGTGTCGTGACGCGTCGCGACAGCGAGATCCCACGCGAACTGGAAGATGTTGCGTGCGGCGAGCACAGCGACGTCCGACCCGGAGAACGACAGCCCGGCCGCGAGGGTGACGGGACGCTCCAGGGCTCCTGCGGAGTTGAGCTCGGCGATCATCACGGCGGTCGAGTCGTCGAACGCAGCCATCCACTCAGAGGGTTCGATCGGCGGATAGTCACGCGGAGCCGACTCGCCGTGGATCGCGAGTCTCACCCAGTTCTGGTGGCCGACCGCCCGCGCGATGAGTTCGCTGACGTCCAGTGGTTCACACGGTGTCGGGAGGTGGTGTTGCTCGGGACGAACCTCACCGAGAACCGCCCGAAAGGTGGCCGCGGCGCGCTCGAACAGATCGACGACAGTCATTGCTTCGTCACCTATCGCTCGTGAGGAGGTTGTCGGTGTCGAGTTCGAACAGTACCGATCCGGACGCGCTTCCCTGGTGGCGCCGTTGGACGAGCTGCTTGGCCGGGCCGCCGGTCGGGCGGGTGGGTCACGGCCGTGGCCGATGCGGTCAGGGCCGTGCGGTTCGACCGTGCTCGTCATTGACGCCAGCGTCCTGGCGGTCGCGCTGCTGGATGACGGCACGGATGGTGACCAGATACGTAGCCGGCTTCGCGGCCACCAGCTCGCCGCGCTGGACCTGATCGACCTCGAAGTGGCCTCGGCTTGGCGAGGCACAACAGCGCACCATGCTCCGCCTCTCACTTGACCCGGACGCCGACCGCGGCCGCCTGCCCCTGCGCCAAGGCAGAGCCATCACCTGGATCACCGAGGCGCTCGAACCGCTGCGGGAGCAGCTCACCGACATCGGTGGCCTGAGTCGCAGCGACGCTGCGACACTGATGAGGCGGTCCGCACAAGCAATCCTTCAGGGCGCGTCTCAGACAGCTCCACCGACAGCACCCACGACGGTTCCACATGATGCGCCTCCCCAGGCCCCGGGAGGTCGCGGCACCTGACGTGGTTGAGTTGAGGATCAGGCAGAGGACGGAAGACTCGATGCGCGTTGAGCCGCCGCAGCACCCGACGGGCGGGCTGAGCGACACGGAGGCAGAGGCGCGCCGCCGCCGCGGGGAAACCAACACCTCGCACGACGGCGCCACCCGCGGCTACGTGGCGATCCTGCGAACCAACGCCTTCTCCTTCTACAACACGATCCTGTTCGCGATCGGCATCGTGCTGTTGTCACTGGGCCGGTTCAACGACGCCTTCATCACGGTCGGCATCGGGCTGACGAACGCGGTGATCAGCTCGGCACAGGAGATCCGGGCCAAGCGCAAGCTCGACCGGCTGCAACTGCTCGACCAGGCCCAGGTGGTCGTCGTACGCAGCGGCCGGGAGCTCCAGATCACGCCGGACGCAGTGGTGCGCGGCGACGTGCTGCTGGTGCGGCCGGGCGATCAGATCGTGGCGGACGGGCCGTTGATCGACGGCGACCGGGTGGAGGCCGACGAGTCGTTGCTCACCGGCGAGTCCGAGCCGGTGACCAAGCTGCCCGGCGAGGACCTGCGGTCCGGCAGCCTCTGTGTCGCCGGCGGCGGGCTCCAGCTCGCCCGCGACGTCGGCGCCGCGAGCTACGCGGGTCGCCTGACCATGGACGCCCGCCGGCACACGACGGAGAAGACACCGCTGCAGCGCCGGATCGAGTTCGTGGTCCGGCTGATCATGGCCCTGACCGTGCTGATGAGCGGCGCCATCCTGGCGCAGGCACTGCTGGAAGGCTTCAGCCTGCTGCGCGTCGTCCAGATCACGGCCGTGCTGTCCGGGCAGGTTCCCTACGGGCTGTTCTTCCTGATCGCGGCGGCCTACACGGCCGGTGCCGTCGCGATCGCCGATCGCGGCGCCCTGGTGCAGAAGGTCAACGCGGTGGAGTCGCTGAGCAACGTCGACGTCGTGTGCACGGACAAGACCGGCACGCTCACGACCGGGCACCTGACCCTCGAGGGGCTGGAGCCGGTCGGCGGCAGCGACCTGACCGAGGTCAAGGCAGTGCTGGGGGCGCTGGCTCACAGCGCCAGCCTGCCGAACCTCACCACCACGGCGCTGGCCGCGAGCCTGCCCGACCCTGGCACGGCCGTGAGCGACGAGGTGCCCTTCAACTCCGCACGGCGCTGGTCGGGCGGGACGACCGGCGGCGACACCTGGGTGCTCGGTGCGCCGGAGGCCCTGGCTCCGCACCTGATCGGGCCGGTCCCGGGCGACACCGTGGAAGGCAGCGTCCGGCGCGGCCTGCGGGTCCTCGTTCTGGCCCGGACCGCGGCCCCGGCGGCGGCGCTCCGGGGGCCTGGCAACCACCCGGTTCTGCCCGACCTGCAGGCCGTCGCCGTGGTCTGCCTGGCCGACGAGCTGCGCCCCGAGGTCAGCCAGACCATCGTCCGGTTCGACGAGGAGGGGGTGTCACTCAAGGTGCTCTCCGGGGACGATCCGAGCACCGTCGCTGCGCTGGCCACCCAGGCCGGCCTCGATGCCGGGAGCCCCGTCTCTGGTGCCAGCCTCGACGACCTCGACGACGGTGCGCTGGACCGGCTGGTCGCCCGCACCACCGTCTTCGGCCGGGTCCTTCCCGAGCAGAAGGAACGGATCGTCGCCTCGCTCCGCCGCCAGGGCCGGTACGTCGCCATGATCGGGGACGGGGTCAACGATGCCCGTGCCCTCAAGGCGGCCCAGGTCGGGGTGGCCATGCGCAGCGGAAGCGCGGTCACCCGGGGTGTCGCCGACATCGTGCTCGTCGATGACTCGTTCGCCGCCCTGCTGCCTGCCCGGCGCGAGGGCCGCCGCATCATCAACGGCATCGCCGTGTCGCTGTACGTCTACGTCACCCGGGTCGCCATCCAGGGCCTGGTGATCGTCGCCGTCACCATGCTCGGGCTGGGCTTCCCCTACTCCCCCACCCAGGTCGGGCTGACGCTGCTCACCGTCGGCGTCCCGACCCTGTTCCTCACCTTCTGGGCGAAGCCGGAGCCGCCCGACGAGCACCTGCTGGCGAACCTGGCCCGCTTCGTGATCCCCGCCGCAGTCGTCACCGCCGGCTTCGGCACCGCCGTGTACGCGTTCCTCTACCGGACCGTCGCTGAGGGCTTCGCCTCGGGACGTACGCCGGCCCAGGTGATCGCGGAGTTCGAGAGTTCGACCGGGCTGACCTACACCGACGCCGACTTCGCCACCGCGTCCTCCACGGTCGGCGCGCAAACCGGCCTCTCGACCTTCGTCAGCCTCACGTCCTTCCTGCTCATCCTGTTCCTCCTGCCGCCGGCCCGGATCTTCACCAGCTGGACCCGAGCCACCACGGACCGGCGACCCGCCCTGCTCGTTGCCGGGCTCCTGGTCGCCTTCGCCGCCGTGCTCTTCTTCGGGCCGCTGTACAGGTACTTCGGGCTGACCGGCCCCGCCCCCGAGATCTTCGCCGCGGTCCTGCCTGCGGTGGCGCTCTGGTTCGTCACCCTCAGTGCCGCCTACCGGTTCCGGCTGCTGGACCGGCTGCTGGGTCTCGGATCGCTGCCTCCTCCCCGACCTGGTCCGACGCCACAGCCGTCTCGGCCAGCTTGAAGCGAGCAGAACGCCGCGGTCTCCCCAGCCGGGAGTCAGTCCACGGCCGCCCGGCGCAGCGCGGCCAGCGTGCGCTCGACGTCGTCGTCGGTGGTCGACCAGTTGCTCACCGAGATCCGAAGCACCGACCGGCCCTGCCAACGCGAGCCGGTGGTCCAGGCGGTGCCGTCGGCGAGCATCCGGCGTACGACGCGCTCGGTGCGCTCGTCGTCGCCGAAGCCGGCGGTCACCTGCGTGAAGACCACCTCGTGCAGAACCTCCGCGCCCGGGATCGCAGCGATCCCCTCGGCGAACCGCGTGGCATGGCCGGCCATCCGCTCCACCAGCTCGGCCACGCCCCGGCGCCCGAGAGCCCGGAGCACCGCCCAGACCGGGAACGCCCGACCGCGCCGCGACAGCTCGGGAACCTTTTCGAAGGGTTCGCCGGCCTCGTCGCGGATCAGGTAGGCACCCTGCATCCCCATGGCCGAGCGCAGCGCCGCCGGGTCGCGCACCGCGATCACGCCGCAGTCGTAGGGAACGTTGAGGGTCTTGTGGGCGTCGGTGGACCAGGAGTCGGCCTCGGCGTACCCCTCCACGAGGTGGCGGTACGCCGGCGTGGCCGCGGCGAACAGCCCGAAGGCGCCGTCGATGTGCACCCACGCGCCGTGCTCGTGTGCCAGCGGGATCGCCTCGGCGAACGGGTCGAAGGCGCCGGAGTGCACGTTGCCGGCCTGGAGCGCCACGATCGTCGGGCGCCCGTCGCCGGACTCGAGCGCCGCGGCCAGCGCCGCGGGGTCGACGCGCCCCTGCCGGTCGGCCGCGACGAGCTCCGGCTGGCCGAGGCCGAGGTAGCGCAGGGTCAGGTCGACGGTGTCGTGCCGATCGGCGCCGACGAGCACCCGGACCCCGGGCGACCCCGCCAACCCTCGCGAGGCCAGGTCCCAGCCGGCCCGGCGGAGCACCTCGTCGCGCCCGGCCGCGAGCCCGGTGAAGTTGGCCATCGTGCCGCCTGTGGGGAACCCGACTGCGGTGCCCTCGGGCAGGTCGAGCAGGTCGAGCAGCCATTCCCCGGTCAGCTCCTCGACAGCGGAGTGGGCCGGGGTGATGGAGCGCAGGCCGGTGTTCTGGTCCCAGGCGCTGGTGAGCCAGTCGGCTCCGAGAGCCGCCGGATGGGTGCCACCGATGACGAAGCCGAAGAACCGCCCCGACGGCATCCCGGTCAGCCCGGGAGCGCAGGCCGTGGCGAGCAGGTCGACCACCTCGTCTGCGGGCGTCGGACCGTCGGGTAGCGCGCGGCCGAGTCGATCGGCGACCGCCTCGACGCCGGCGCTGGCCGGTATGTCTCGGGTGTCCAGGGACTCCAACCAGGTCAGGGCATGGGCGTGGGCGCGGTCGAGCGCCTCGGCTGCGGACTCCATGAGCGCATTGTGGTCCTGACCGGACCCCACGTCGACCGTCAGGAGCGGTTGCGGGCGACGGCGTCCCTGACGAGCGCCACGAAATCCTTCTCATCGAGCTCGTCGCCCTCGTGGAGATCGATGGCCCGCCGGACGCCGGCGGCGAGGCTGGCGTTGAACAGGCCCGCGGGATCGTCGACCGAGGCGCCGCGGGCGAAGGTGAGCTTGACCTTGTCCCGGTAGGTCTCCAGGGTGCAGACGAGGCCGTCACACGAGAAGGTCGGGACCCCGTTGGGATTCGATGCCTTGCGCCACTTGACTTCCTCGACCATGTCGTCGTCTGCGGACATGATCAGGGAACGGATCTTCTCGGCCTGTTGCCGACGCCAGTCGTCACTCACCTACGCGACCCTACCGAGGCCCACGGAGAGCCGGGGTCAACGGAGCGGGGGCTCCGTGGCGTCCCGGACCTCCTGCTCGGTGACCCCGGGGGCGAGCTCGACGAGCTTCAGCCCTTCGGGGACCACGTCGATGACCGCGAGGTCGGTGATGATCCGCTGGACGACCTCGCGTCCGGTGAACGGCAGCGAGCACTCGTTGACGATCTTGTAGGCGCCGTCGCGCGCGACGTGCTCCATCAGCACGATCACCCGCTTCGCGCCGTGGACCAGGTCCATCGCGCCGCCCATGCCCTTGACCATCTTGCCGGGGATCATCCAGTTGGCGATGTCACCCTTGGCCGACACCTGCATTGCGCCCAGGATGGCGGCGTCGATCTTGCCTCCGCGGATCATCCCGAAGCTCGTCGCGGAGTCGAAGAAGGAGGCCCCCCGCCGCAGCGTGATCGTCTCCTTGCCGGCGTTGATCAGGTCAGGGTCGACCTCGCCGTCGGAGGGGTAGGGGCCGACGCCGAGGATGCCGTTCTCGCTCTGCAGCACCAGCTCGACATCGTCGGGGACGTAGTTGGGGACCAGCGTCGGCAGCCCGATGCCGAGGTTGACGTAGGACCCATCTGTCAGCTCGCCGGCCGCACGGGCGGCCATCTCCTCGCGGGTCCAGCTCATCGCACGGTCCTCTTCTCGATCCGCTTGTCGGCCGCCTGCTCCGGGGTGAGGGCCACGACGCGTTGCACGTAGACCCCGGGAAGATGGACCGAGTCGGGGTCGAGCTCGCCGGGCTCGACCAGCTCCTCGACCTCCGCGATCGTGATCCGCCCGGCCATCGCGGCGAGCGGGCTGAAGTTGCGGGCGGACTTGTTGAAGACCAGGTTGCCGTGCCGGTCGCCCTTCCAGGCCCGGACCAACCCGAAGTCGCAGACGATCGCCTCTTCCAGCACGTAGTCGAGCCCGCCGAACGAGCGGACCTCCTTGGCCGGTGAGGCGATGGCGACGCCGCCGTGGTCGTCGTACCTCCAGGGAAGGCCGCCGTCGGCGACCTGGGTGCCCACGCCGGCCGGCGTGAAGAACGCGGGGATGCCCGACCCACCAGCACGCAGCCGCTCCGCGAGCGTGCCCTGCGGGGTCAGCTCCACCTCGAGCTCACCGGCGAGGTACTGCCGGGCGAACTCCTTGTTCTCTCCGACGTACGACGACACCATCCGGCGGAGCCGCTTCTCGCGGAGCAGCACCCCCAGACCCCACTCGTCGACACCGCAGTTGTTCGACACCGCCTCCAGGTCGGTCACACCGGCTTCGAGGAGTGCCTCGATCAGCACCGCCGGAATGCCGCAAAGCCCGAACCCCCCGACTGCCAGCGACGAACCCGACTCGATGTCCGCGACGGCCTCGGATGCCGAGACGACGACCTTGTCCATGCGATCCCTCCTCCTACCTGATCAGAGGCTAGTGGTCTGCAACAGCTCGTGCCGGCGCCGGGCCAGCCGACCGAGCTCTTCGTCGAGCGCCGTGGCCCGCTCCGCCAGGCGCTGGCGCACCTCACCCACGGGGCGGTGCGCGCGCGCCAGCCGCGAGGCGGCCTCGTCGATCCGGTTGCGCACCGACCAGTCGCTGAAGATGTTGTCGAACCACACGTCGAACACCCGGGTCATCTCGGTGACCTCCACCCCGCCGACACCGCTCATGCCGACGTCGGCCAACTCTCGCGACAGCACGCGCAGCGCGGTGTCGGCGTCGCGCATCAGCCGCTGGGCCTGGTCGATCTTGTCGTACTTCACCATGTCGCCGATCATCCCGCCGCCGAAGAACGTGTCGTACGTCGACCACGAGCGTGCCGAGCCGAGGACGCTGCCGGCGCGCGACAGCGCGTGCCGGGCCCGGTCGGCCGCCTGCATGGCCTCCGCCACCTCGCGGGCGGCCGCCGCGCGGTCGGCCAGCGTCGCGGCCAGGTCGGCCAGCTCCGCCCCGACCGGGGAGCCGCTCTCCTGCAACCATCGGTCCTTGTCGGCCAGCACCTGTTGGCGACGGGCCTGCACGTCACCCAGCCGGTCGATCGCGAGCCGCAGCTCGGTGAGCTCGGCCTGCAGCTGAGCGTGGCGAGCCTCGGCCTGCGCGACGGCGTACTCCGCCGCTTGCTGCTCGGCGCGCTCCTTGTCGAGCTCGACATCGCGGGTGCCGTGCAGCACGGCCCAGATCCGGGTGGGGCTGAACGACTCGAGACGTTCCACGTCACGGCTCTCAACGTCGAGGATCCGCCGCGCCGAGGCGATCTCGAGCTCAGCCTCGGCGGTCGGCCCGGTGAGGCTCCTGGCCCGGCGGGTCAGTCGCGCGTGCTCCGCAGCGTCGTCCTCCGCCGCCTCCAGCGCCGCCTGGATCTCCGCGGCGCGCCCCCGGCCCGGCTCTGCCGGCGGCTCCGGAGGCAGGGTGGTGTCGGGCACGACGTCACCCTAGTCCCGGGTTCGCGCAGGTCGACCGGGTGGCGCAGGCCTCAGTGCGACAGGTCGCGTTCGGGAGCGCCGAGCCCCGGATACCCGGCGTACGCCGACAGCGCCGGCTGCCCTCCCAGGTGGGCGTAGAGCACCCGCGACCCGGCGGGGATCTCGCCCGACCGCACCATCCCGATCAGCCCCGCCATCGACTTCCCCTCGTAGACCGGGTCCGTCAGCATCCCCTCGGTGCGCGCCGCGAGCTGGATCGCCTCGACGGTGGTCCGGTCCGGCAGGCCGTACGCCGGCCCGACGTAGCCGTCGACCAGGGTCAGCTCGTCGTCGCGCAGCGGGCGACCCAGCTCGATCTTCTCCGCCGTGGCCGAGGCGATCCGCCCGACCTGGTCACGCGTCTGGTCGAGCGTGCCCGACGCATCGATGCCGACCACCCGGCGGCCGGGCCGGTCCGACAGCGCGAAGCCGGCGATCATCCCGGCGTGGGTCGACCCGGTCACGGTGCAGACGACCACGTGGTCGAAGAAGGTCCCGAGCTCGGCCTCCTGGGCCTCGACCTCGACCGCCCAGCTCGCGAAGCCCAAGCCGCCCAACGGATGGTCGGAGGCGCCGGCGGGGATCGGATACGGAGTGCCCCCGGCCTCGACGACCGAGTCGATGGCGCGCTTCCACGAGTCGCGCATCCCGATGTCGAAGCCGGCCGGGTCGATCCGGATGTCCCCACCCATGATCCGCGTCAGCTGGATGTTGCCGACCTTGTCGTAGGCCAGGTCGCTGTAGTCGACCCAGCCCTCTTGCACGGTGACTGCCTTCAGCCCCAGGTAGGCCGCGACGCCGGTGACCTGGCGGGTGTGGTTGGACTGGATGCCGCCGATCGAGACCAGCGTGTCGCAGCCGGTGTCGAGTGCCTCGGCGGCGAGGTACTCCAGCTTGCGCACCTTGTTGCCACCGAACGCGATGCCGGAGTTGCAGTCCTCGCGCTTGGCCCAGACCTCCACCTGTCCGCCGAGGGCCTCGGACAGGCGGGGCAAGCGATGGATCGGCGAAGGTCCGAAGAGCAAGGGTTCGCGGCGGAAGTCGGCGAGGCTCATGGCCGGAGCGTAGCGACGACGTATCACCGCGTGGGTGGGCGACTCCTCTCCGATATCCCGCGGTGCCGCGTTGTCCCGGGAGAGACCCGGGCCCGGTGCCGAGGACGAGGGGGTTCCACCATGCACGACCACAACCTGTTCGAAGCCGAGGCCTTCGGGCTCTCCAAGGACCTGGCAGGACTGACCAGCGCTCGCGACGCGGCTGAGGAACGATTCCTCGGCCGCGCCAACGTCGTCGGCGTCGGACTCGGGCACAAGATCAGCAACGGCGAGTCCACCGGGAAGGCGAGCGTGATGGTGTTGGTCAGCGAGAAGCTGCCTGACTCGATGCTCGACTCGAAGGACAAGGTCTCGAAGACCGTCGAGAGCGCACCCACCGATGTGCTCGAGGTCGGCTACCTGCAGGCCGGTGGCGGCGCGACCGCGGATCCGATCGAGCGTTCGCAGGAGCTGCAGCAGATCGACGCCCAGAAGCTGGCGACCCGGGTCCGCCCGGCGCGACCCGGCTACAGCGTGGGTCACTACAAGATCACCGCGGGCACGATCGGCGCCGGCTGCTACGACCTGTCACCGGTCCCGGGCAAGCCGTCGCGCTACTACATCCTCAGCAACAACCACGTGCTGGCCAACAGCAACGACGCTGCCATCGGCGACCCGATCTATCAGCCCGGGCCGTTCGACGGTGGAGGTCCCGCGGACGCGATCGGCCGGCTCGCGAGGTTCGTCCCGATCAAGTTCGACAACACGTGCAACTACGTCGACGCAGCGATCGCGGAGGTGCCCTTCGACGCGATCGACCGGGACATCTACTGGAGCGGCTACCCGACGACCGCGGCCCTGGCCGCCCAGGTCGGGATGCTGGTGAAGAAGACCGGCCGCACCACCCACTTCACCACCGGGCGGGTCACGGCGATCAACGCGACCGTGAACGTCGGGTACGGCGCCAGCGGGGTCGCGAAGTTCTGCAACCAGATCATCACGTCGGACATGTCCGCCGGCGGCGACAGCGGTTCCCTGGTGCTCGACCTCGAGAACAAGCCGGTGGGCCTGCTCTTCGCCGGGTCGGCGGTCGCCACGATCCTCAACCCGATCGCGGCCGTGCAGTTGGCCCTGCAGGTGCGAGTCTGGCCGTGAGCCGCTGAGGTCTCAGCCTCCCGCGTCCGCGTCGGCGGGCGGGTCCGGCTCGGCGTTCAACGCCTGGATCGGGCCCGTCGCCTCGGCGCGGACCGGGAGTCCGCCCACGACCTCGGGCAGGTCGGCAGCGCTCCCGCTGGTGAGGACCACCACGCAGGGTGACCCGTCGTCGGTCTCCCCGAGACCCACGGCCTCGACACCGTGCGAGCCGACCCACGACGTGGCCTCCGCCAACGCGGCCGCCGTCTGGTCGTCGGGCCGCTCGGGAAGCGCGGCGTGCAGATCTCCGAGGTAGTCATCGCTCATCCCTCGACCCTACGCGCGTTGCCTAGGCTCTGGTCTGTGACGACCACCCGGCTCATCGGCGGGAAGGGCAGCGGCTCACCGACGGATGAGCACCCGCGGGGCGGCAATGCCGACCGAGCCGGCCGGGCCTCAGCCCAGGGGCACGACGTTGCGCAGCGTGTAGCCGATCTCCTCATCGGCGATGTTCTCCGCCAAGTCGATGTACACCTTCGAGGGATACTCCTGACCGGCCGGCCAGGTGACGTCGACCCGTGCGGCATCGGGGTCGTTGATCGCGGCGATGATGTCGTCGATCGTGACGTGGGGGAACGCGGCCGGCTCGCCGGCGGCATGCCCGCGGCCCTTCTTCGCCCAGACGGCCGACTCGACCTCGCCACCGCGCACCTTGATGCGCACCGGCTGGCCGGCGTCGGGGCAGAAGCAGATCGCGCTGACCGTGAAGTCGTAGTCCTCGTGGGGGTACGCCGGGTAGCTGCCCACGGTGGGTGAGGGACTGGCCGAAGGGCTGGCCGAGGGACTGGTGCTCTGATCGGGCCGATCACCTGGGTCCCGCGCCGTGGTCGCGGACCCGTCGCCACAGCCGACCAGCACCGTGAGGACGGCCAGGAGGGCCAGGAGGGTTGCGAACCTGGCTGGGGCGCTACGCGTGCGGATCATGCGTGCTTGGACGCGTCGGAGACGGCAACGGTTCCCACTGGGCAGGCGCGTAGCCCGCCGAGAGACGAGAGGCGGGCCATTCACCGCGCGCATTCCCCCCGTCGACATGAGAGCAGCATGCCGCCCTGGTGGCGCCCATGCACTCACCTCGACACGACCGCGAGCTTCCGCGGCACCTCAGCGCCTCTATCTCAGCTTGATCGAGGTCGGGGATAGGCTCCGCGGCTGTGAGGAAGATGCTGATCACCGCCGCGGCGCTCGTGCTCGTGGTGACGAGTCTGCTGTTGGTTCAGGCCGTTCGCATCCACGAGAAGTACGGCGAATGGGGGATCAGGGCTTCAGCCACACCGTTACGGATGTCCGTGCTCGGGCGGGACTACGACCGTGGTGACTTGCGACCGGGCAACGCCCTGCCGGACGACGTGAAGCCTGCTGGAAAGACCGAGGGCGGAGGCACGATCCTCGTTCCCGCTGACCTGGGCGATCGGGATCCAGTGATCGTGTACGTCAAAGATGAACAAGGTCGCGTGTGGACCTACGGCCTCGTGGGCGGGCCGTAGACCGCATGGCCGCATCGCGGCAGATAGGCGCCCTTGTCGACCTGCAAACAAGCGCGGCGGGTGTGTGGCGTTCGACCTGCCGCTATCCCACACAAGGTTCCGCCAGCGGGGATCTCCCGACAGAGTTGCGGGCTGCTCGACCGATGACCGCGCGCCACGAGGGCAACTCCCTATAGTGGCAATCATGCGCGCTTTCGCTCGGGCGGCTGCCGCGGGCCTCCTTGCCCTCGCCATGGCGGCCACGCTGGGTTCGGCCACCTCGTCTGACGCTGACCCTGCACTTCGGCGCGCCCGGGCCGCCAACCCCGACGTCGTGCGCTCAGGCGGCCCGTCCGCACCGGGAGATGTGAAGGTGGCGCTCCTCATGTCGTCGGCGACCCACGACGGGGAGGCGTTCACGGTGGTCGACCAGGCCGGCGGGGTGGTGCTCATCGGCACTCTTCACAACGTCGAGCGGCCCGCGCCGTGGGCCCATGCCGCGTACGCAGACTGGAGCTCGGTGACCGCACCTGGTCGTTACCGCGTACGCGCGGCGGGGTTGATCTCCAGGCCCTGGGTGGTGCGCGACTCGGCGTCCCGACCTGTCATCGGCCGGGTGCTGGGCTTCTTCGCGGCCAACCGGGACGGTCGCGAGCCGTCCTCGGAGCACGGACCGGCACACCTGCACGACGCTACCGTGCGGTCCGGCCCGTTTCGCAGCACCAGGTTCGACCTCACCGGTGGCTGGATGGATGCCGGCGACATGATCCACTTCACGGCGACCACGGCGTACGCCGCGATGGTGCTCCAGACGGCCGCGGACCTCGACCACCGAGATGCCCTGGCGCTCCGCAGGGAAGCGGCGGTTGGCGTCCGCTGGCTGGTCAAGGCGCATCCACGGCCGGGCCTCTTCATCGGCCAGATCGGCGATGGCCGCGACCATGAAGCGGGCTTCCGGAACCCGTCCCGAGACGACCGGTCCGGGCTCCCCGGAATCGCCTGGCGAACGGCGTACCCGACACGGGACGCGGCGACCGCCGGCAAAGCGAGCGCGGCCCTGGCGCTGGCTGCCCTGCATCGTCGCGGACCCGCGCGTGCCCGCCTGACTGGTGCGGCCAAGCAGTGGTACCAGATGGGTGCACGGTCGAAGCGCACCTACCGCACCCAGTTCTACAACGACCCGACCTGGCGTGACGACCTCGCGCTAGCGGCGGTGATGCTGTGGCGTGCCACTGATCGCCCCGGCTATCTGCGGGACGCCGGCCGTTACCTGGCGAAGGTGCAAGCCGGCGAGATCGGCCTGACCGACGTCGGTGCCCTCGCCGGGGCCGACCTCTGCGGTGCGCTGGGCCGAGCGCAGGCGCCACGCGGGCCGGCGCGGAAGCGTGGCTGCAACGTGCTCCGCAAGACCGCCGAGCACGCCTCCTGGCTGGCCTTGAAGCACAACCGTCCCTGGGCGACCCCTGGCTGGATCGGCTGGGGCCAGACCGGATCCCAGTCCGTGGGCGGAGCCGCCGTGGCGCTGGCCGCGCAGGTCGGCCAGCTGAAGGATGCAGAGGTGGCCCAGCGCGCTCGCGACTGGCTGCTGGGCCTGAACCCCTGGGGCTGCAGCTTCGTGGTCGGCGTCGGCCCCTGTTCCCCGCAGCATCCGCACCACTGGGCATCACTGCGGGGACGCGCGCGCCCGCGTGGTGCCGTGGTCGGCGGCGCGGCGCCTGTGCGAGCAATCGAGCGCGAGGGGTTCTCGGTGACGGGCCCTTTCGACGCTCCGCGCGCGGCATACGAAGACAGGCGCGCCGTCTATGTCACGGCTGAGCCGGCCATCGACTACGCCGCGAACGCAATCCTCTTGCTGGCCGCCCTGTCGCCTCGCTCCAGCCCGGCGCCGAAGCTCTCCACCAAGTGAGAGACCGCTCACGCCACACGCACCGGGCTCAGGCTGACGCACCGACCCCGACAGGTCGGCCCTCCTCACCGTCCTGATGGACGATGACACCATCTGCGCCGAGCCGGCACCAGCAGCCGCAAGCAGTTCGTCGTGGAGTCAACCGATCTGACCGAAAGGTGGTATCTAGCGATACCATCGAGTCATGGCGATGACCCTGCGGCTGACGGAAGCAGACGACCGACTGTTGACAGAGCGAGCGCGCAGCGAGGGCCGCAGCAAGCAGGAGTTGGCCCGCGAGGCGATCCACGCCTACCTGACAGACCAAGTGCGACGCCTCGAGGACCTTGAGGACGACCTGGCGCTGGCCCGCTACCAGTTGCGACAGCAGCTGGGAGAGGTCACCTACGTCTCTCAAGCCGAGGCCAGGGCCGCCCTGGGGCTGCCTCCGTCATCGCCTCGGAGCGCGAGCGCTTGACCTACGAGATCGCCTGGGCCGACGAGGCCTTCGCTGCCGCCCAGGCATTCATGGCCGACGACCCCGCCGGGCTGGCGACCGTCTTCGACACCGTGGACGACCTGGCCACAATCCCGCGCCCGCCAGCAGCCATACCGTGGGGTAGCACCGGCATCCTCCGACTGCGGATCGGGCGGTACCGCGTTCTGTATGAGATCAGCGATCGGCATGTCCGGATCGACGTCATCCACCTGGGCCGAAGCAGCTGAAGCCCCAGGCGCGCCACAGGACTTGACCATCACCCTGACCGGTCCGTAGCCCACGGATCTCAGTTGAAGATCCGTGCACCCCGGCACGCCCAGGCATACCCGTGGCCCCGCCGGTGGGCGGGGTGTGGGGCGGGGTGGCTACTGGTCGGGGAAGCGGGAGCTCGGACAGCCGGCGGTGGTCACCACATCGGGTGGGGTGACGTCGCGGGTGCCGGTGGCGTCGACGAGGAACTGGTAGCCGTGGGGTGAGGTCCAGGTGTGGACGCCCTGTTCGATGATCCGGTAACGCCAGGGGGTGTGGGTCTTCAGGCGGTGGTGATGTCGACACAGCGGTGCGACGTTGCACGAGCAGGTCGGGCCGCGGGCGGGGTCGCCTGGGTCCTCGGGCTCGCCATGGTCGTAGGGCACCGCGTGGTCGTGGTCGCACCCGCTGGCGGGCCTGGTGCACCAGGGGAACACGCAGTGCCCGTTCCGTTGGTCGATCTCCTCCTTCAGCCGGTCGGGGAGCTCGTACTGGTCGACCCGAAGGTGCGCAGTCAGGTCGAGCACCGGCTTGATGGTCACGGTCGCGTCGGGGTGGGCGCACCAGGCCCGGATCGACTCGACACTGATCGGGGTGCGGGTGTTCTCGCAGCGGCCGACCGGCGAGCCACCCGTCAGTGCAGCCTCGGACAGGTGGAGGTACAGCGTGGCCGGACGCTTGCGCCGGCGCCCCGGTCCGCCGCTCGGGAACTCGGCACTCCCGTCGAAGGTCAGCGCGAGCTGGGTCCGCGACAGCTCACCCAGCGACGTCGCCCGGCGGGCGTCCAACGACTCGGTCGAGCCACCCAGCGCGAGCTGCTCAGCACCCGTAGCCAAAGCTTGGTCCAGATGGAGGGCGTCGACCAGGTCGAGCTCGGCGATCACCGGGACGGTGCCGGCGAACGACACCTGATCGGTGTGCACGTCGACCCGACGGCTGTCGGGGACGGCCGGGGACGGGTCGTCCGGGTCGGGCCACTCGGCGTGCTCGTGCTCCACCTTCGCCGCGGTCACCAGATGGTCCAGCTGGGTGAGGGAGACCTTGCCCACCGCCGCAGCGACCTGCCCGTCGACGTACGCCGCGGCGGCCGGCGACAACGCGCACGTGACCTCAGCAACACGGCGAGCTCGCCACACCGGCACCCGGCCCGCCTGCACCTGCCCCCACAACCGCGGCAACCGATGACACAGCTCCAAGCCGTGGCCGATCAGCCGCCGCCCGGCGTCGCTCGTCAGCCCGACCGCGGCGGCGAACTCGGCCACGGCGAACTCCGCGATCTCCGGGGCGCCGGCTCCGGCCAGCGGGATGGCGGTGCCGGACTCCCACCAGAACGCCACGTCGCCGACGGTGGGCTCGTGCATCGACGCCCACTCCACCGCCGAGGCGAGCAGCCCCGCCTCACCCCACACGATCGCCCGCTGGTGGTCGCGGGCAGCGACCAGCACCGCCTCCGGAGAACCCGGAGCCGGGCCTCCGGACGGGGTGCGATCGGCTGCTGTCATGACCCCAACGCTAGACGGGACCACCGACAGTCGAAGCCCGGAAACCCCTTGTTCCACAGGGGATTCGGTGACGATCAGGTCACGAGATCCAGGGCGTTCTCCACCCTCGTCCGGACAGCCGGCGGCGTTGCGACACGACGGTCTCCGCGCGCCGCGTGCGTGCCCGCAGCGGGCTACCCTGACGATCATGCTGATCGACCTCACGGCCCCCGACGGCACGGCCGAGGCGTGGCTGGCCACGCCCGACGAGGACGGGCCCCACCCGGGCGTTCTGCTGTTCACGGACGCGATCGGGCTCCGACCGCAGATCTTCGAGATGGCCGACCGGATCGCGTCGTGGGGGTACGTCGTGCTCGCGCCGAACGTGTTCTATCGCGAGGGCAGCGCCGCGGAGACTTCGCCGGACGAGACGCTCGACACGGAGGAGAAGCGCCGCGCCTTCTTCGCCGAGGCGATGCCGCGCGTGAGACGGCTGACCCCGGCACTCGCGCTGCCCGACATCGCGGCGTACCTCTCCGCACTGACGGAGCAGGCCGGCGTGATGGACCCGGTCGGGGTGGTCGGCTACTGCATGGGCGCCCGGCTGGCAGTCCGCGCCGCCTGCGCGCACCCGGACCTGGTCGTGGCCTGTGCGGGCTTCCACGGCGGCGGCCTCGCCACCGACTCCACGGACAGTCCCCACCGCGGCCTCGGCTCGGCCCAGGCCCGCTTCGTGTTCGGCCACGCGGACCAGGACGGCTCGATGGACGCGGCTGCGGTCGCCCGTCTGCACGACGCACTCGAGGCGGCCGACCTCGACGCCATCAACGAGATCTACCCCGGCGCCCGTCACGGCTACACCATGGCTGACACGGCGGTCTACGACGAAGCGGCGTGCGAGCGCCACTTCGCCACGCTGGCCGAGCTGTTCGACGAGACGCTGTGAGGGCGATCCAGCCCCGGCTACGCTCGCCGGCATGCGCATCCTGATCGGCCTGCCCGACGCCCACCCGCCGCAGGGCGCCGACCTGCCGCCGGGCGCGTACCCCTGGCCCGAGGAGGGTCCGTGGACCCGGGTCACCATGCTGCGCGCCCTCGACGGCGGGGTCGCCGGGGCCGACGGGCGCAGCCGGTCGGTGTCGAGCGAGGTGGATCGCTCGATCCTCGGCGAGGTACGCCGCCTGGCCGACGCCATCGTCGTCGGCGCCACGACCGTGCGCCTGGAGCCCTACGGCCCGCTGAGGGCGCGCGAGGACGCGTTGGCGGAGCGCCGTCGCCGTGGCCAGGCCGATGCTCCCGTGCTGGTGATCGTCAGCGGCAGCCTGGACCTGCCGTGGGACGAGGAGCTGTTCGCAGGCTCGGAGGTGACCCCGATCGTCGTCACCGGCCAGGCGGCGTCGAAGGCCGCCCTCGCCCGAGCCGAGGAGCACGCCGCCGTGATCCAGCTCGACGACGACCGTGTGTCGGCCGAAGCGCTGGTGTCGGCGCTGCGCGAGCGCGGCCTGCACCGGATCGTCTGCGAGGGCGGGCCGGGGCTGTTGGCCTCGTTCGCCGCGGAGGACCAGATCGACGAGGTGTGCCTGACCGTCGCGCCGAACCAGCCGACCCTGACTCCCGGCGCCGGCAGCCAGGGTCCCGATCCGCATGCCTACGAGCTGGCACAGCTGCTGGAGCACGAGTCGTTCCTGTTCGCGCGCTACGTCCGATCGGGTCGGACGGCATGATCTCGCTGTCGCGGCTCCTGGCTCTCGCCGACGAGCACCGCGACGCGCTCGACCACCCTGTCGCCCCGATCCGGCTGGGCCAGCGCACCGTCGACTCCGACCTCAGCCCCGTGGTGATGGGCACGATCAACCTGTCCCGCGACTCGACCTACCGCGACAGCGTGGCGACCTCCACCGAGTCCGCGCTCCGCCGTGGCCGGATCCTCGCCGCCCAGGGCGCCGACCTGGTCGACATCGGGGCCGAGTCCACCAACGGGCCGGCGGCGCGGGTCGACCCACAGCGCCAGGCCGGGCTGATGGTGCCCGTGGTGGCGGGGCTTGCCGCCGACGGGATCACGGTCTCTGCCGAGTGCTATGACCCCGAGCTGGCGCGTGCCTGCCTGGAGGCCGGCGCCCAGATGCTGAACTACCTCGGCCGCGCCCATGACGACGAGATCTTCGCCCTGGCCGCGGCGTACGACGTCACGCTCGTGCTCTGCTCCATTCAGGGCTCTGACGCCCGCGACGTCAGCGACGTCGAGGCCGAGGGCGATCCGATGCCCGGCTATCTCGCCCACTTCCGGGAGCGAGTCGCAGCCGCTCGCGCCCAGGGGGCAGAGCGGATCGTCATCGACCCGGGCCTGGGCCTCTACTACGGCAACCTGACGGACCCGCAGACCCGGATCGACTTCCAGACGCGAGTGCTACTGCGGACCTACGAGCTGAGGGTGCTGGAGCTGCCGGTCTGCCACGCGCTGCCGCACGCGTTCGACCTGTTCCAGGAGGAGTTCCGCAGCGCCGAGCCGTTCTTCGCGGTGCTCGCGAAGCTGGCGGGCACCGGCATGTTCCGCACCCACGAGGTGCCGACAGTGCGAGCCGCCCTCACCGCGATGCAGCGCCTCGGCTGAAGCGGGCTCAGCCCAGGAAGCGGCGTACGCCCTGAGCCAGCGCCGTGGCATAGCGCACCCGCCCGGCCCGTGAGGTCATCCGCCGGGCATCCCTGGCATTGCGCATGTTGCCGCACTCGACCATCACCGCCGGGACGTCCGAGAGGTTGAGCGTCCCCAGGTCGGAGCGGAAGTCCAGCCCGTCACCACCCGCGACGTAAGCGGCCTTGGGCAGACCGGCCGCGACGAAGGCGCCACGCATGGCGCCGGCCAGGCGGCGCGAGGGCTTGAAGATGTCGTGGGTCCACTTCTTGCGGTCCGTCGGAGCGATCACGTGGAACCCCGGCCCGGCGCCGTACGCCCCGTCGCCGTGGATGCTGATCTTGAGGTCGGCAGGATGCCGGTTGCCGGCCCGACCGCGCACGTTCACGCACGGCCCCCACCGGTCCAGCCGGTTGGTCGTGCGCGTGAGCCGCACGGTGGCGCCCGCGTTCTCGAGCCGCTTCTTGAGCAGCCGCGCCACCCGGAACGCGAAGGTCGCCTCCGGGAAGCCGCTGTTGGTGGAGGTCCCGGTGGTGTTGCAGGACTTCTTGAAGCCACCTGCCGGCACCAGCCGGTTGATCTTCGCGGGGTAGCGGTAGTTGCCGAGCTGGTGACCGGGGTCGATCACGACGTGCTTCCCCGTGAGTGGGAGAGCGACGGAACGCACCGGCGCTGACACCGGCGCGGGCGGCTCCGCCACGGGCGCGTGGGCCGCCGCCGGCAGCACCTGGCCGGCCGTCGTCACCAAAACCGCCACGAGGACGGCGGGGATGACCCGAGGGGAGCGCACCTGCCCGAGCCTAACGCGAGCAGATCCTCTACCGTGAGGTGTTCGCCCAGCGGGCGGCGTACGCCCACGTGAAGGAGTGACGGATGACCTGGTTGGTGACCGGCGGAGCGGGCTACATCGGAGCCCACGTGGTGCGCAGCCTGGGCGAGGCAGGCATGCCGGCAGTCGTGCTGGACGACCTGTCGAGCGGCTTCTCCGGGTTCGTCCCCGAGGACGTCCCGCTGGTCAAGGCGACGCTGCTGGACCCGCTCGCGGTCGAGGAGACGCTGCGCGCGCACGGCGTGGTCGGCGTGATCCACGTGGCGGCGTTCAAGTACGCCGGCGTCTCGGTGGGTCGGCCGCTGCACACCTACGAGCAGAACGTCACGGCCACCACGACCCTGCTGCGCGCGATGCTCAACTGCGGCGTCGACAAGCTCGTGTTCTCCTCCAGCGCCGCGATCTACGGCACCCCCGATGTCGACGTGGTCACCGAGCAGACGGCAACCTCGCCGGAGTCGCCGTACGGCGAGAGCAAGCTCATCGGCGAGTGGCTGCTGCGCGACGTGGCCACGGCGCACGGGCTGACCCACACCTCACTGCGCTACTTCAACGTCGTCGGCACCGGCTACGACGACGTCTACGACGCCAGCCCGCACAACCTGTTCCCCATCGTGTTCGACATGCTCTACCGCGGCGAGACGCCCCGGATCAACGGCGACGACTACGCGACGCCGGACGGCACCTGCGTCCGCGACTACGTCCACGTCGCCGACCTGGCCCGGTCCCACGTGGCGGCAGCCGAGCGGATGCTGCGCGGCGAGCCGATCGAGCCGGTCTACAACCTCGGCAGCGGCCAGGGCTCGTCGGTGCGGGAGATCATGGACACCATCCGCGAGGTGACCGGCATCGACTTCAAGCCCGAGATCGCGGCGCGCCGTCCCGGCGACCCCGACCGGATCGTGGCGGCCGGCGACCTGGCCGGCCGCGACCTGGACTGGGCGATGCGCCACGACCTGCGCGACATGGTCTCCTCGGCGTGGGCCGCGCGGCAGCGCGTGGGCGACGCCTACCCGAGCGCCTGAGCCAGCCGCGATCGTCGCGGAGGCGGGGGCTCCTGGGAGAATCCCCCCATGTCGACCTCGCCACCTGACCCCGGCCGGCCCAAGACCGCGCTGATCACGGGCATCACCGGGCAGGACGGCCTCTACCTCGCCGAGCTCCTGCTCACCAAGGGGTACGCCGTCCACGGCGTGATCCGCGGCCAGAACAACCCCAAGCGCGGCCTGGTCGAGAGCCTGCTCCCCGACGTCACGCTGCACGCCGGCGACCTCACCGACATGAGCAGCCTGATCCGGGCGCTGCGCGACAGCGACCCCGACGAGGTCTACAACCTCGGCGCGGTCTCGTTCGTGGCCTACTCCTGGGAGAACGCCGCGCACACCGCCGACGTCACCGCCAAGGGCGCCCTGACCATGCTCGAGGCGGTCCGGCTGCACTGCCACGACGACCCCGGCCGGATCCGCTTCTACCAGGCGTCCAGCTCGGAGATGTTCGGCAAGGTGGCCGAGTCACCACAGCACGAGCGCACGCTGCTCTGGCCGCGCTCGCCCTATGCCGTCTCGAAGGTGTTCGCCCACCACCTGACGATCAACTACCGCGAGTCCTACGGCATGCACGCCTCGTCCGGGATCCTGTTCAACCACGAGTCGCCGCGACGCGGCCCCGAGTTCGTGACCCGCAAGATCACCCAGGCGGTGGCCGCGATCCACCTCGGGCGCCAGGACGAGCTGGTGTTGGGCAACCTCGATGCCCGCCGCGACTGGGGGTACGCCGGCGACTACGTCGAGGCGATGTGGCTGATGCTGCAGCAGCCGGAGCCCGACGACTTCGTGATCGCGACCGGGGAGGCCCACTCGGTGCGGGAGTTCGCCGCCGCCGCCTTCGCCCACGCCGGCATCGACGACTGGGAGCGCCACGTCCGCCAGGATCCCCGTTTCATGCGACCCGCCGAGGTCGAGCAGCTGGTCGGTGATGCGACCAAGGCGCATGAGGTGCTGGGCTGGAAGCCCCGCGTCGGTTTCGCGGAGCTGGTCGCAATGATGGTCGACGCCGACATCGCCGCACTGGAGGCCGGCTGGTGAGCGGCCTTCCGTCCCCGACCACCCGGGCGCTGGTGACGGGTGTGAGCGGGCAGGACGGCAGCTACCTCGTCGAGCAGCTCCTCGCCGACGGCCTGGAGGTGCATGGTCTGCACCACACCCAGGAGGCGCCTCCCCTGCGCTGCCCGCCCGCCGTCGTGCTGCATGCGATGGACCTCACCGACCATGCCGGCGTACGCCGCCTGGTGTCCGACCTGCGGCCGCACCTGGTCTTCAACCTGGCCGGCCAGAGCTCGGTCGCGCGTTCCTGGGAAGAGCCGGAGCTCAGCTGGGCGGTCAACGCGGAGGCGGCCGAGTCGCTCCTCGACGCGGTCGAGCGGTCGGCCGGTCCCACCCACGCGCCGCGGTTCGTCCAGGCGTCCAGCGCCGAGATCTTCGGGCTCCCGGACCGGAGCCCGCAGGACGAGGTGACGCCCGTGTGCCCGGTCTCGCCCTACGGTCGCGCGAAGGCACACGCGCATCTGGCCGTGGGCCGCGCTCGCGCGGGCGGACTACACGCGAGCTCGATGATCCTGTTCAACCACGAGTCGCCGCGCCGCCCCGCGACGTTCGTGACCCGCAAGATCACCCGCACGGTCGCGGCGATCGCGACCGGGCGGGCCGAGCGGCTGGTCCTGGGCAACCTGGACGTACGCCGCGACTGGGGCTGGGCGCCCGACTACGTCGACGCGATGGTCCGCGCGGCGCGGGCGCCCGAGGCGGCCGACTACGTGGTGGCCACCGGCGTCGCGCACAGCGTGCGGGACCTCGTCACCACAGCGTTCGCCCACGCGGGCATCGCCGACTGGGAGGGCCTGGTCGAGGTCGACCCCGCTCTGGTGCGACCGCTGGACGCCCTCGAGTCGCGCGGGGACGCCGCCCGCGCCCGTGGCCGACTCGGCTGGTCGCCCACCGTGGGGTTCACCGAGCTCGTCGGCCGAATCGTCGACGCCGACCTCGCCGCCCTCCGTGACGACGACGCAACAGCGGCCCCGGGCGGGTAGCCCAGGGCCGCTGTTGCTCAGCAGCGCGCCGGTCGGCGCGCAGCGTCTGCGGTGATCAGTCGCCGATCTTCTCGGCGGCGTCGGCCACGGCCTTCGCCGCGCTGGCCGCGGTCTTGCGGGCCGCGGTGGCGGTGGCCTTGGCGCTGCTGCGCGGAGCAGCCACCTTCTTCTTGGTGCGGGTGGTGGCCGACTTCGCGGCCGTGGTGGCGGTCTTGGCCGCCTTGGTCGCCTGGGTCTTGGTGGTCTTGGCCTTGGCCTTGGTCACCTTGATCTCGGCGATCGTGTCCTGGGTGGACTGCTGACGACGGATCCGTGCCACCAGCTTCTCGCCGCGGGCGACCAGGTCGCCGTAGGTGTCGTTGGCGGTGGAGGTGTTCTCGTTCACCAGCTCGTTGACCAGGGACTGAACGCGAGCCGGAAGGGCGAGCGCCTCCTCCTGGAGCTCGGCGATCCGCGCCTCGACGAGGGTCCGGCGGGCCTTGGCGTCCTTGGTCAGCGCCTCGAAGCGGGCGTTCACGGCACCGACGGCCTGGGTGCGGGCAGCCTCGGGCTCGAAGTCGGCGACCGACTTGGCCAGCGAGTCCTGCACCTCGGCGAAACGCTTCTGCATGTCGGCGGCGTACTCACGGACAGCCTCGACAGCCAGGTCGGTGACGCCGACGCCGGCGTAGAACTGCTTGGTCAGCGTGGTCTGCACGTTGGTGGGGACGGTCTTCTGAGACATGGTGTGCTCCTTCATTCTTGTGGTGGCCGGTCGGGCCGGTCTGGGGATCAGTGGCCGCCCTCGTCGCTCGCGTTCATCGCGAGGAACGAGGAGTGGACGTCCAGGAGGGACTGCTTCTGCCGCTCGGTGAGGCCGGGATCAGCGAGGATCGCCAACTCGACCGAACTGCTCTCGTCAAGACCGACGATGCCGGCCCGGACGTAGAGCTGCTCCGCGGAGATCCGCAGTGCCTTCGCGATCTGCTGGAGCACCTCGGCCGAGGGCTTGCGCAGACCGCGCTCGATCTGGCTGAGGTAGGGATTCGACACGCCCGCCTGCTCCGCGAGCTGCCGCAGGGTGAGCCTCGCGCCGAGGCGCTGCTCCCTGAGGTACTCGCCGAGGTCCTCGACGCGCTTGCCGACTCTCGTCCTTGCCATGACCCCATTCTTGCTTGCTGGAGTTAGCAAATCAAATCGAGGGGCAGTGAGTCGGCTCACACCGGGAGTCGCAGTCCCTTGTGTGGTTGAGAATCCAGTGATGCGAACGACGGTAGCGGTGCGCTAGCACTCGACGCCGAGGCAGGCGCGCACTCAGGCAGGCAGCACGGCCCGCACGTCGCCCACCACCTCGGCGCCACCTCGCAACGCCGCCGTGGCGAGCTCGCGGAGAGTGCCGGCCTCGACCCCGGCCTCGTCGGCCACACCGTCGCGGATCAGCGCGGTCGCCATCACCACGGCACGAGCGCGGTCGCCGCCGTCGTCGACCTTGACCGCCCAGGCCCGTCCGTCCGGCAGTGCCACCACGTAGCAGGCCTCGGCGCCCAGCTTGGCGATCGCGCCGGGCACGGCCCGCAGCAACCGCAGCTCGTCACGGCGCGTCCCGGAGACGTACGCCGGGTGCACGCGGATCGCGTCGGCGACCCGGGCGGCCGCGGGGTCGGCACCTCCGCCGGCGCGCTCGCCGAGCGCCAGCAGCCGGAACGCGCGGGCCAGCCCGGTGAGGCTGGCCGACAGCGCCGGGGCGCCGCAGCCGTCGACCGCCACGTCGGCGGGCTCGCCCGTCAGCTCGGACACCGTTGCGGCCAGCGCGCGCTGCAGCGGATGCAGGGGGTCGAGATAGTCGACGACACCCCAGCCGTTGACCGCACAGGTGACCAGCATCGCGGCGTGCTTCCCCGAGCAGTTCATCAGGATCGACGAAGGTTCGCCGCCCGAGCGCAGCACGGCTTCGCGCTCCTCCTGGTCCAGAGGCAGGTCGGGCGGGGTCTGGAGGTGTCGCTCCTCCAGGCCGGCGGTCGCCAGGATCCGGCGTACCCCGTCGAGGTGGAAGCCCTGCCCCGCGTGCGACGCGCAGGCCAACGCGAGCAGCTCGGGAGGCAGGTCCAGCCCGCACCGCATCATGCCCACCGCCTGGAGCGGCTTGAGGCAGGAGCGGGGCAGTACCGGGCGGCGGACGTCACCCAGCTCCCAGGACACGCGTCCGTCAGCGCCCAGGGCGACCACCGAGCCGTAGTGGCGCCCCTCCACGAACCCCGACCGCACGACTTCGGCGAGGATCGGCTGTGGGGAAGCGGGCATGGGGCGCAGACTACTGGCGGCCCGGGCTCGGTTCGGACGGCGGACCGGCGGTGGCAGGATGTGAGTCGTGTCGACACCCACTCCCCAGCACCACCCGAGCCCCCGCGAGCTCGACGACCTCGAGCTCCTCCTCGGCGGCGCGCTCCAGCCGACCACTGGGTTCAACGAACCGGGGAGCCCGGTCACCCTGGACCTGCCGGCGGAGGTGGTCGACGCGGCCCATGAGCGCGGCGAGGTCGAGCTGGTCGACCCCGAGGGGCTTCCGCTCGCGGTCGTGGACCTCGACGGGCGGGTCCGCGCGCTGAACAACGCGCAGTACGGAGCGTTCCGCCGGCTCTACCTCCAGCCGGCCGAGGCCCGCGAGCGGTACGCCGGCCGCACCTGGGTGCCGGTCACCGACCCGCTCACCGACACCCAGCTGGACCAAGTGGGTGAGGCCGGATCCGTGGTGCTGCTGGCCCTGGTCGGCATCGGTACGCCCACCCTGTCGACGGTCGGCACGATCCGAGCCACTCTTGCCGCCGCCGAGCTGCTGCCCGACGCGGCCGTGGTGGCGGTGCCGCTGGCCTCACGAGGCGACGCGGAACTCGACCACCACCTCGGCGTCCAGGTCGTCGAGAACTTCGCCGACGGCGACCCCGTCCTCGGGCTGGTCGACGGCGGCGAGCTGCCCGACCCGGTGGCCTCGGTCGTGGACTTCGACCTGCCGCCGGCCGACGAGCAGGGCCTGGTGGTGTTCTTCACGGGGCTGTCCGGGAGCGGCAAGTCGACCCTGGCCCAGGCGTTCATGGATCGCTTGCTGGAGCAGGGTGGTCGCACCGTGACCAGCCTCGACGGCGACGTCGTCCGCGGGACCCTCTCGGCGGGTCTCGGCTTCTCCAAGGCCGACCGGGAGACCAACATCCGACGGATCGGCTGGGTGGCCGCCGAGATCTCGCGGCACGGGGGCGTCGCGGTGTGCAGCCCGATCGCGCCCTTCGACGAAACCCGCCAGCAGGTTCGTGCCCTGGTCGAGGCTGCCGGCGGGGCCTTCTTCCTGGTCCATGTCGCCACTCCGTTGGAGGAGTGCGAACGTCGCGACCGCAAGGGCCTCTACGCCAAGGCCCGCCGCGGGGAGATCCCGGAGTTCACCGGCATCTCCTCGCCCTACGAGGAGCCTGCGGACGCGGCGGTCCGGGTCGACACCACCGGCCGGACCATCGAGGACGCGCTCGGCGACGTGCTCGCCGGCCTGCGTGCCGCCGGGCACCTCGCCCTCGTCTGACGCGTCCGGCGCGTCGTCGAGTCGACAAAGTCGCGTGAGTTAGTAGGGTAACCCCCATGATCTTCGAGTGGGTGACCCATGCCTGACCTGACCACCAGCTTCTTCGCCATCATCGCGGCCGGCTTCGTCGTCGGCGTCGTCGTCGGCCTCACCGGCATGGGCGGCGGCGCGCTGATGACACCGGCCCTGATCTTCCTGGGCGTCGGCGACGCCGCGACCGTAGTGACCGCCGACCTCACCGCCGCCGCGGTCTACAAGACCGGTGGCGCCGTCGTGCACCATCGCAAGGGCGCGCCCAACCTCACCCTCGCCAAGTGGCTCATGATCGGTTCGATCCCGATGGCGCTGCTCGGCCCGCACCTGATCAACTGGGTGGCGGCGCCCGGCGACCTCGACCGGGTGCTGAAGCTGGCCATCGGGTTCGCGCTACTGCTGGCCGCGGCGACGTACGCCGCCCGGCTCTACCTCAACCTGCGCGGTGTCGGCAGTGGTCAGCACCCCGGCGCGGAGGACCCGGCGATCCGCCCGCTGCCGACCTTGCTCGTGGGGGCCCTGGGCGGCCTGCTGGTCGGCATCACCAGCGTCGGTTCCGGCTCGGTGATCATGATCGCGCTGCTGATGCTCTACCCCGGCCTCTCGGCCCTGAAGCTGGTCGGCACGGACCTGGTGCAGGCCGTGCCGTTGGTGCTCGCCGCCGCGGTGTCGAACATCGCCCTGCACGGCCTGGACTGGGCACTGCTCGTGCCGCTGGTGCTCGGGTCTGTTCCCGGCACTGTCCTGGGCAGCCGAATCGCGCCCAGCGTCCCCCAGTCGCTCATCCGGCGCGGGATCGTCGTGGTGCTGACGATGAGCGGGGTCGCGCTGCTCGACAAGGCCGGCTGGGCGCCCCTGGGCGCGGGCGAGGACGAGACGCACCCGATGCTGATCGCCGGGGTCGGGCTCGCGATGGTCGTGCTGGTGCCGTTGGTCTGGGGCGTGCTGCGTCGGCTGCACGGGCTCCCCATGTTCGGCGCCCCGACCGTCGCTCAGCTCGACGATCCGGCGTACCGGCCGGGGATCATCGGGATGAAGCGGGTCGACGGCGGCCGCTGACGGGTCAGTGCGAGGCTCAGCTCGGACGTTTCAGCCCGAGCCGTGCCTCCTCAGTTCGGAACAGTCCTCGCCCGGGGACGGCGCGCGCGAGCACGCCGTCGACGATCCGCCGTGAGACCTCGTCGCCGTACAGCTGCTCGGCGGTGCCGAGCTCGGGGTGGACCATCGCCTGCTCGATGACGTGCGCGACGAAGCCGGCGTCGACCGGTGGCGCGAGCACGTTGCCGCCGGCCAGCAGCGTCTCGCCGCGGTCGCTGCCGAACCGGAGCGTCACGCACGGGATGCCGAGGATGTTCATCTCCTCCTGCATGCTCCCGGAGTCGGTGGCCACCACCGCGCACTCGCGCATGGCGGCGACGACGTCGCGATAGTGCTTCCAGACCGGCGAGGAGATGAAATCGACCGGGAACTCCGCCTGCAGCGCCGCCAGCCGCTCCCCCAGCCCGAACCGCTCGATCGCGGTGTCCGTGCCGAACAGCCGGATGAACAGCACCTGCGTGCCGCGGCGGACCAGCTGCTCCAGCGCGTCGAACAGCACCCGGAACCGCGCCTCGTCCTCGGTGTTCTCACGCCGGTGGATGCAGATCCGCACGAACCGGCCGCCGCGCAGCTGCGGGTGTGTCTCGAAGATCGTGACCGCGGCGGCGTCCTCCTGGGCGGCCCGGGTGGCGTCGACGACGGTGTTGCCCACGACCTCCACGGTGTCGGCCGGGAAGCCCTCGTCGAGCAGGAAGTCGCGATCCAGCCCGACCGGGGCCGCGTGGTAGCCGGTGCCCGCGTCGGAGACCCGGGTGTTGAACTGCTCGGGGAAGGGCTCGCGACTGCCGCGCTCGAACGTCGCGGGATCGCGGTGCGCGGCGGCGTACGACGTCCAGTCGAGGCTGTCTGCGCGGAAGTCCGCCAGCCAGCCCTCCAGCACCTCGGCGCGCGGCGTGATGGTGCGGATGCCGGCCTCGACGTGGACGCACGCGACCCCGTTGAGGTACGCCGCCACCGCGATCGCCATCGACGTGAGCGTGTCGCCGTGGATGTACGGCAACGGGGTCAGCCCGAGCCCGCGTAGCGTCTCGATCACCCCGGCGAACCGGTCGACCATCTGGGCGACCTTCCCCGAGAGCGTGCCGTCGATACCGAGATGGACGTCGACGGGCAGACCGAACTCCTCGAGCATCCCGCCGCTGTAGTTGTCGTCGTAGTGCTGGCCGGTGTGGCAGACCACCACCAGCTCGCCGCGGCCCGCCAGCTCCGGGTGCAGCGGCGCCTGCTTGATGATGTCGGGCTTGGTCGCGATCAGGATGACGTGCACCAGCCGGCCGTCGCGGCCGGTCAGCGCGTCCAGCACCCCCGGCGTCCAGCGCTCGTCGGTCACAGCAGGTCGTCCTTGCCGTCCTCGCGCAGCCGGTCCAGCAGCACCCGCATGCTGCGGTCGGGTGACTTCTCCAGCTCCTTCAGCCCGAGGACCACGATCGTGTCGTCGGTGCAGATGATGCCGACATCGTGGACGCCCATGACCACGATCTGGCGGCCGTCGGAGCTGCGGACGAAGACATTGTGGCTGTCGACGTCGACGTACTGGTTGTCGCCGGTGGTGACCACGTCGGAGCCGGCCACCTCCGCGAGCGCCCGGTGGAGGGACGACCAGTTGCCGATGTCGCTCCAGTGGAAGTCGCCGGGGACGACGGCGAGGGGGTACTTCGCGCTGTCGATGATGTCGATCTCGTGGAACTCCCCCGGGATCTGGCGGTAGGTCTCCAGGTCGCCGGTGCGGAGGTACTCCGCGGTCAGATCGACCAGCAGGGGATTCGCGTCGGCGTACGCCGCGAGCAGGGTGTCGGCGCGGAAGCAGTAGTAGGCGGCGTTCCAGTACGACTGCCCCGACTGCACGTAGTCCTGAGCCACCTCGAGCGACGGCTTCTCGGCGTACTTGCCGGCGCGATAGACCGGCGGGTCCTCCTGCAGCAGCTCGCGGACCCGGAGGTAGCCGAGTCCGGTGTCGGCGCGCGTCGGGGTGATCCCGACCACCACGATCTGCGTGGGATGAGCCTCCACGAAGTCCAGCGACGTCCGGACGGCCTCCTGGAACCGGTCGACCTCCGCGATCGCGTGATCGGAGGCCAGGCTGAACACGACGGCGTCGGGATCGTGGGCGACCAGCCGGCTGGCCAACAGCGCGAACGCGACGGTCGGGCCACGGCTCTCCGGCTCGACGATGTAGTTCTCCCGCGGGATCGCAGGCAGCAGCGACCGGATGGGTTCGAGGTAGTTCTCCGTGGTCGACACGAAGATCCGCTCCGCGGGGATCACGCCCTCGAGCCGGTCGACCGTCTCAGCGATCAGGCTCTTCTCCGACATCAGCGCCTGCATCTGCTTGGGCAGTGCCTGCCGGCTGACCGGCCACAGCCGGGTGCCCGAGCCGCCGGCGACGACGACGGCGTACCGGTGCGGGTTGGCGGGAACGCCTGGGCTCACGGGCTTCATCAACCTCTTCCTTCGAGGCTCACGTCGGCCTCGCGCGGCGCCCAGCATAGGCGACGCCGGCGCGCCGATCGGTGGACGCCAGGCGCACGATTCCTTGAGGCGGCGGGTGCGCCGCTAGCATGAGCACCGCTGTCGTGACGAGAGGCCAATCACCGCATGAGTGCACCACCCACCCACGTCGACTACCAGCTCAGCCAGCTCGACCAGCTGGAGGCGGAGTCGATCCACATCTTCCGTGAGGTCGCGGCCGAGTTCGAGAAGCCGGTGCTGATGTTCTCCGGCGGCAAGGACTCGATCGTGATGCTCCGGCTGGCGGAGAAGGCGTTCTACCCCGCCAAGATCCCGTTCCCGGTGTTGCAGGTCGACACCGGGCTGGACTTCCCGGAGGTGCTGGTGACCCGCGACAACTGGGTCTCCCGGCTGGGCGTCCGTCTGGTCGTGGCGAGCATCGACGACGCGATCGCCAAGGGCGCCGTGATCGACGATGGCAAGACCTCGCGCAACCGCATGCAGATCGGCACCCTGCTCAACGCCATCGAGGAGAACGGCTTCACCGCCGCCTTCGGTGGCGGACGCCGCGACGAGGAGAAGGCCCGCGCCAAGGAGCGCGTCTACTCCCACCGTGACGAGTTCGGGCAGTGGGACCCCAAGATGCAGCGACCCGAGCTCTGGTCGCTCTACAACGGCCGCCTGCACGAGGGCGAGCACATGCGGATCTTCCCGATCTCCAACTGGACCGAGCTGGACATCTGGGACTACATCGGCCGCGAAGGCATCGAGATCCCGCCCATCTACTTCTCCCACCAGCGGCGCGTCTTCGAGCGTGACCACATGCTGATGAGCGAGACCCCGCTCAACCCGGTCCGCACAGGCGAGGTTGTTGCGGAGCGCACGGTGCGGTTCCGCACCTGCGGCGACATCACGCTCACCGGATGCGTCGAGTCGAATGCGTCCACCATCTCGGAGATCATCGACGAGATCGCAGTCGCCACGCTGACCGAGCGCGGCGCCACCCGAGGCGACGACCGTTTCTCCGAAGCCGCCATGGAAGACCGCAAGAAGGAGGGCTACTTCTGATGGCCGAGACCACCCAGCCCACCGGCATGGACCTGCTCCGCTTCGCCACCGCGGGCTCCGTCGACGACGGCAAGTCGACCCTGATCGGTCGCCTGCTGCTGGACTCCAAGTCGATCTTCGCCGACCAGCTGGAGGCCGTCGAGGCCACCAGCCATGCGAAGGGATACGACTACACCGACCTGGCGCTGCTGACCGACGGACTGCGCTCCGAGCGTGAGCAGGGCATCACCATCGATGTGGCGTACCGCTACTTCGCGACGCCCACGCGGAAGTTCATCATCGCCGACACCCCGGGGCACATCCAGTACACCCGCAACATGGTCACCGGCGCCTCCACCGCCGACCTCGGTCTCGTGCTGGTCGACGCCCGCCAGGGCCTGACCGAGCAGTCCCGCAGGCACGCCGTACTCCTGTCGCTGCTGCGGGTCCCGCACCTGGTGCTCGCCGTCAACAAGATGGACCTGGTCGACTGGTCCCAGGAGACCTACGAGCGGATCCACTCGGAGTTCACGCAGTTCGCGACCAAGCTGAACATCCCCGACCTCGAGGTCATCCCGATCTCTGCGCTCAAGGGCGACAACGTCGTGACCCGCTCTGAGAACACCCCCTGGTACCACGGCCCCACGCTGATGCACCACCTCGAGCACGTGCACGTCGCCTCTGACCGCGACCTGGTCGACGTCCGGTTCCCGGTGCAGTACGTCGTGCGGCCGAAGTCCGACGAGTTCCACGACTATCGCGGGTACGCCGGCCAGGTGGCTGGCGGCGTGCTGAAGAAGGGCGACGAGGTGGTCGTCCTCCCGTCGGGCATGACCTCCACCATCGAGGCCATCGACCTGTTCGACACCGAGATCGTGGAGGCGTACCCGCCGATGTCGGTCACGGTGCGGCTGGCCGACGACGTCGACGTGTCCCGAGGCGACATGATCGCGCGCGTCAACAACGCCCCCAAGCCGAGCCAGGACATCGACGCGATGGTGTGCTGGATGACCAACGAGCCGCTGCGCCCACGCCAGAAGCTGTCGATCAAGCACACCACCCGCACCGGCCGGGCGCTGGTCAAGGACATCCAGTACCGACTCGACGTCAACAGCCTGCACCGCGACCAGGACACCAAGGAGCTCGGGCTCAACGAGATCGGCCGCATCCAGCTGCGCACCACGGTGCCGTTGCTCTGCGACCCCTACTCGAAGAACCGCGCCACCGGGTCGTTCATCCTGATCGACGATGCCACCGGCGTCACCGTCGGGGCCGGGATGATCAACACCGGCGCCTGACCACGAAACGGCGCTTCTGGTCGCACGAAACGGCGCTCCGGGTTGTGCGAGACGGCGCTCCGGGTTAGCGGAGCTGGGGACGCACGTGGAGGCCGACCTCGGGGTCGACGACAACCTCCTGGGCAGCGGCGATGCCGTCCACGACCAGCGCCGCCTCGACCGGGGTGTTGCGCTTGAGTAGCGCGAGCGCGATCGGGCCCAGCTCATGGTGGCGAGCCGACGATCCCACGAACCCGACCACTCGACCCTCGGCGAGGACCTCGGAGCCGGCAGCCGGCAGGGCGTTCTCGGTGCCGTCGAGGTGGAGCATGGTCAGCCGGCGCGGTGGACGGCCGAGCGTGTGCACCCGGGCGACGGTCTCCTGGCCGCGGTAGCAGCCCTTGTCCAGGTGGACCGCCGAGCCGATCCAGGCGACCTCGTTGGGGATCGTGCGGTGGTCGGTGTCCAGACCCAGGCGCGGCTCCCCGCGCGCGATCCGGAGCGCCTCGTGGGCCCAGACGCCGCAGGCGGGGCCGTGCGCGTCGGCGTACGCCGTGAGGTCGGCGCGCGGCACGAACGAGAATCCGGCCTCCGGGAGCCCCACGACCGACGTCTCAGGACTCACCAGCGACACCTCGACGCGCATCATGAACCGCATCCGATCGAGGAAGTCCACCAGGCCAGCGCCCGCGCCCGGCTCGGTGTGGGCGGTGAATGCCTCGCCGTCGTCCACGCCGGCGAAAGCGTGCTCGACGTGTCCCTGCGGACTGAGGATCAGCGCCTGGGTCCACGCCCCGACGGGCAGCCCCTCGAGGGCCTGCGTCGAGAGCGAGTGCAGCCAGGTGAGCCGGTCGGTCCCGCTCACCCGGACCACATCGCGGTGGGACAGGTCGACGAAGCCCCGGCCGGCCTCGAGGCTTCGCTGCTCGCCGTTGAAGGATCCGTAGTGCGCCGCAACCCCGGCGTCGGCTCCCTCGGCCTCGACGGCTCCGGGCAGGTCCAGGAGTGGGCTCCGCAACGGACTGTCGCTCATGCGTCCTCCTCGTCGACATCACATTCCACGCACTGCCCGAACACCGTCAGGTGGCCGACGTCGGCCACGAACGCGTGCTCCGCGCGCAGTGAGCCGAGCACCTGGCTCAGCACATCGGGCTCAACCGAGACGACGCGGTGACAATTCCGGCAGACCAGGTGGAAGTGCTCGTGGTCGACCACCGAGTGGTACGTCGACGCGCGATCGCTGAGGTGAGCATGCCGCACCAGCCCGAGCTCCTCGAGCGTCTCCAGGGTTCGGTAGACGGTGGAGATGTTGATCGCCTCGGACCGGGTGCGCACCTCGGCGAGCACCTCGTCGGGGGTGGCGTGGCCGAGCGCGTCCACTGCCGCGAGGATCAGCTCTCGCTGCGGCGTACGCCGGAGCCCGTGCTCGCGCAGCCGCTGTGACAGGTCGGACATCGCTGGTCGCCGCCGCTCAGCCTTGTCGCTTCAGCTGGGCATGGGTGTGCGGCTGCAGGGGCTGGCCCATCGCTGCCATGTCGAAGGCGTAGAGCAGGTCGCCGTCGACGTAGCCGTAGAGACGCTTGCCCGCGGTGTACTCCTTGGCGGAGGAGGTGCGGGCCACGGCGTCGGTGACGATCTCGAATCGCGGCGCCTCGGGGTGGATCTCGCCGTGCCACACCTCGACGAACCCGAGGTTGTGGGTCATCACGAGCTCCAGCGTGCCGTCCTCCTGCGGACGGATGAAGCCGGTCTCCTGCGCCGCCTGCCGGACCACCTCACCGGCGGCGTCGATGATCCACGCGCGGCCGAAGTAGTGGATGAACGGCCGACCGTCCTGCTGGAAGACCAGCTCCTGCCCGAACTGGAACGGCTCGATCGTGGGGTACTCCCCGTGGCCGTTGCCCGCCCAGCTGCCGATCAGCCAGGCGAGGCGCGCACAGTTCGGGTGGATGTTGTCGGGGATCTCGAACGGCATGGCTGAAGTCTAGGCTGGCCGGCCTCGGCGGCCGGTCCCCGTACATTGGGCCCATGACCCGATCCCTCGTCGTCAAGGTCACCTGTGGGGCAGATGACCCCGAACGCTGCAACCAGGCGTTCATGGTGGCGACGATGGCGGTGACCGCCGGCGCCGAGGTGAGCCTGTGGCTGACCGGTGACGCTGCCTGGTTCGCGCTGCCGGACAAGGCCGAGGCGTTCAAGCTGGCCGGCGCCACTCCTTTGGCGGAACTGCGCGACGCCGTGCTGGCGGGAGGCCAGGTCACGGTGTGCTCGCAGTGCGCGGAGCGACGCTCCATCGGCTCGCACGCCGTGCTGCCCGGCGTCCGGGTGGCCGGCGCTGCCACGTTCACCGAGGAGGTCCTCGCCGACGGCGCCCAGGCGCTCGTCTACTGACCGAGACGGCGCTCGCGGCGGCGTACGCCGGACTACGCGGCGCGGATGCCCAGGAAAGCTCGCGCCTCGACCGGCGTCATCGGGGTCCGCTGCGCGAGCCGACCCAGCTCGACGGCCCGCTCGACGAGCTGGCGGTTGCTCTCGACGGGCACTCCCTTGGCGAGGGTCAGCACGTCCTCCATGCCGACCCGGAGGTGGCCGCCCTTGCTGAGCGAGGCCAGCGCGACCGCGAGCGTGGAGCGGCCGATGCCGGTCGCCGACCAGCTCGTGGTCTGCGTCGGGAGCGCGGCGACCGCGGCCACCAGCGCATCCGTGGTGCCGTCCATCCCGCCGGGGACCCCCATCACCAGGTCGCAGTGCACCCGGCCGCCGTACGGCAGCCCGTAGCGGTCCAGAAGCCGCCGCAACGCGTGCACCTGTCCGAGATCGAACAGCTCGAACTCCGGCACCACCTCGCGCTCCTGGCTGAGCTGGTAGAGCTCGCACACGAACGGCCAGGGGTTCAAGAAGACGTCGTCGCCGAAGTTGGTGGTGCCCATCGTCAGCGAGCACGAGTCGGGCTCCGCGGCTAGCACCCGCAACCGGGCCTCCAGCGGGTCGTGCACGGAGCCGCCCGTGGACAGCTGCACGACCAGGTCGGTCGACTCGCGCACGGCGGCGACCCACTCCGCCAGCAGCCTCGGATCGAGGGTCGGCCGGTGGTCATGGTCGCGAACGTGGAGGTGGATCATCGCGGCACCCGCGGCCTCGCACTCGACCGCGGTTGCCGCGATCTCCTCGGGCGTCGTCGGCAGCTGCGGGCAGTCGTCCTTCGCGGTCTCGGCTCCGGTCGGGGCGACGGTGATCAACAGGCGGTCGGCCGGCACGGCCGCGGGCGAGGCGTCGGACATGATGTCATCGTGGCATGCGGCGGACGCCGCCGTCGAAACCGGCCCACAGGAAGTTGTCCCGATGAGAGCCGTCGTGCAGCGAGTTCTTCGCGCCAAGGTCGTGGTGGACGAGAGGGTTGTCGCCGAGATCGCGGGCCCTGGCCTGCTGGTCTATCTCGGAGTGACCCATCAGGACGGCCCGGCCGAGACCGCCTGGATGGCCCGCAAGATCTGGGACCTGCGCATCCTGCGCGACGAGCAGTCCGCGTCCGACGTGGGTGCCCCGGTGCTGGTCGTCAGTCAGTTCACGCTGTACGGCGATGCGCGCAAGGGTCGGCGTCCCACCTGGCAGGCGGCGGCGCCCGGTGAGATCTCCGAGCCGATCTACGAGGCGTTCTGCGCCGAGCTGGAGCGCCTGGGGTCCGTCGTCCCGCGCGGGGTCTTCGGCGCCGACATGGCCGTGGACTACGTCAACGACGGGCCGGTCACGATGGTCCTCGAGCGCTGACCCGTTGCCGGCCTGCCCCCCTCGGCGACCGGCGACGGGCCACCACCGCCTCCCCCGTCAGACGCTGACGACGACCTCCGTGACCGACCCGGTCACGGCCTCCACTGTGGTGTCGACCGTGACCGATCCCGGCGCCAACGTGCGTAACGTCCAGGCGCCGTCGCCGGCGAAGAAGCGGAAGTGCCCCTCGGGCGATGTCCTGACCTCGGCGGTGAACTCCCCGCCACGGTCGAGCAGGCGCACGTAGGCCCCGTCCACGGGGGCTTCGTCGCGGCGTACCGTGCCTTGGACGACGGCCTCGATCGCGACGTTGACGGCGTCCAGGGGCAGGCCGCCGACCGGAGCGCCGCAGCCCTGGATCACGGTGCCGGTGCCGGCCTTCAGCGCGGTGCTCATGCCTGGCCGGCCTCGTCGCCCAGCGACACGGGGACGCCGACCAGCGAGCCGTACTCCGTCCAGGAGCCGTCGTAGTTCTTCACGTTGTCCTCGCCGAGCAGCTCGCGCAACACGAACCAGGTGTGCGAGGAGCGCTCGCCGATCCTGCAGTAGGCGATCGTGTCCTTGTTCCAGTCGATGCCGGCGTCGGCGTACAGCGCGCGCAGCGCCTCGTCGGAGCGGAACGTGCCGTCGTCGTTGGCCGCCTTGCTCCAGGGCACGTTCAGCGCGGTCGGGATGTGTCCCGCGCGCTGCGCCTGCTCCTGGGGGAGGTGTGCCGGCGCGAGCAGCCGGCCGGCGTACTCGTCGGGGCTGCGGACGTCGACCAGGTTCTGGGTGCCGATGGCCGCGAGAACCTCATCCCGGAAGGCGCGCAGCGAGAGGTCCTGCTCCTGGGCGAGGTACGCCGTCCGCGGGCGGTCTGGGAGCTCGGCGGTGAGCTCGCGACTGTCCAGCTCCCACTTCTTGCGGCCGCCGTCGAGGAGACGAACATCGGCGTGACCGTACAGCGTGAAGTACCAGTAGGCGTAGGCGGCGAACCAGTTGTTGTTCCCCCCGTAGAGCACCACCGTGTGGTCGTTGGCGATGCCGCGCTCGGACAGCAGTTCGGCGAAGCGGTCCTTGGCGACGAAGTCGCGGCGGACCTGGTCCTGTAGGTCAGTCGTCCAGTCGAGCTTGACGGCGCCACGGAGGTGGCCCTTGTCGTAGGCGGTGGTGTCCTCGTCGACCTCGACGAGGACGATGCTCGAGTCGTCGAGGTGGTCTTCGACCCAGTCGGCGGTGACGAGAGCGGTCTCTCGGCTCATGGCGGTTCTCCTTGGGTGGGCGGAATCGGGTGGGGCGTTGTCAGTTCACGACGGGTCGGATGTCAGTTCACGACGGGTCGGGTGCCAGTTCACGACGGGTCGGGTGTGCCGCGAGCCGGCGACCGACCAGGTAGAGCTCGCAGCCGAGGCAGAGCCCGAACGCGGCGTTGAGCAGGGCGGCCACCAACGCGAACCCGGTGGCCACCAGGCCAACAGCCGGAGCGCCGGCGAGGAAGCCGGCCAGGCCGACTGCCGCGAACCCCAGTCCGACGGCCTGGGCGAACCGTGGCGGCGAGGCGTCCTCCCACTCCGAGGGCGGACCGAGTCGGGGTCGCACGAACGCCCTGAACACCCAGGCGTGCGGCGTCTGCTGGACGCCGAGACCGGCCCCGACAGCGAACAGCGCCGTCTGGGCGGCCAGCAGCGCCACCCCGAGCGGGCTCGGGGCGAGGAGGAGGACCGCGGCGAGGACCACCACGGTGAGGGTGGCCGCGAAGCGTTGTCCGCGCGGGTCGATCTGCGTGCTCATGGGAGCTCCTGGTGTCCTGGGGTCCGTCGGGGGAGGCGGCGAAGCCGCCGGGACGTCAGGGCGCGGGAGAGAGCGGGCGAGGCGGCAACGAAAGTGCGGGCCTCGGCTCAGCGACGCGGGTGACGTCCGGTCAGGACATTCGACACAGCGACGAGTGCACGCGGCAGTGGTCCACTGCGCGGCGACGGGTCAGCATGGTCGAGGACATGCCGAGAACGGTAGGCCCGATCCTCCGGCGCCGAACGCGAATCTCGTCATTCGAGACAGCAGTCCATGATGCGAGACGCATGGTCACACCAGCTCCCCGAGCGCCGCGTAGACCTGCTCGCGGCGTGGGGCGCCCGAGGCCCGGGTGGTCTCCCGCCCCGAGGCGTCGAGCACCAGCGTCGTCGGGGTCCGCAGGATCCCGAGCCGGCGTACCAGCTCGAGGTGGTGTTCGGCGTCGATCTCGACGTGCACCACGCCGGGCACCAGCGCCGCGACGTCCGCGAGGGTACGCCGGGTCGCGCGACACGGCGCGCAGAAGGCCGAGGAGAACTGCAGCAGCGTCGCCCGCTCGCCCAGCTCGTGCCCCAGCTCGCGAAGGCCGAGCTCGTCGGCGACGACGACCTCGTCCACCGCCGCAGGGGAGTCCGCCACCCCGCGCACCCGGTGGGTGCCACGGAAGCGGCCGTCGGTCCAGGCCCGGAGGCCGCCGACGACGAGGGCGATCACCAGGCTCGCGACGAGCACCCATTGGCCGGCGGTCATGGTGAGTGCAACCGACCGCCCGGACCTCCCATTCCCGACCCGTCGTGAGTTTCACCCCGACCCGTCGTGAGTTTCACCCCGACCCGTCGTGAGTTCCTCAGCCGCCGGCGAACGGCGGCAGGAACTCCACCTGCTCCCCCGGCCGGATGACGACCTCCGCCCGATCCCCTGCACCCGCGGGACGGTCCCCGATCAGCACCGAGCACACGCCCAGCACGGCGTCCAGCCGAGATCCGGGATGCCGCTCGACGAGGGTGGCGATCAGGTCGGCCAGCGACATCGGGGTCGCAGCGGCGACCGGCTCGGAGTCGACGCCGGCTGCCGCCCGGGCAGCCGCCCAGTACCGCACGGTGACGGTCTCAGGGGCGGTCGCTGTGGCCCGGGGGGACTCCATGTCGAGATATCCTGCCGTATCCAGCAAGGCCCGAGCATTCGGATCGGAGATGTCAATGAGCGCGCTACTGCTGCTCACTGGGGGGCTCCAGCCGAGCGCTGAGGTACTGCCTGCGCTGGCCCTGCTGCCGCACTCGGTGAAGGTCCTCCCGGCCGAGGGCAGTGCCCTGCTCGACGCCCCCGACGCCGACGTCATCCTGGTCGACGGCCGCCATGAGCTCGCGCATGCGCGCGACCTGTGCCGGCTGATCCGCGCCACCGGCAGCGACAGCCCCGTGCTGCTCGTGGTCACCGAGGGTGGCCTCGCCGTGGTGGCCTCCGACTGGGGCATGGACGACGTGGTGCTCAGCGGCTGTGGCCCGGCCGAGCTCGATGCCCGGCTCAGGCTCGCCCTGGGCCGCTTCGTCGAGCGGGCAGGCGACGACCCCGAGGCCCACGTGATCCGCAGTGGTGAGGTCAGCGTCGACGACGCGACATACACCGCGAAGCTCGGGGCCCGGGTGCTGGACCTGACGTTCAAGGAGTTCGAGCTGCTGAAGTACCTCGCCCAGCATCCCGGCCGGGTGTTCAACCGACAGCAGCTGCTGTCGGAGGTCTGGGGCTACGACTACTTCGGCGGCACCCGTACGGTCGACGTTCACATCCGCCGGCTGCGCGCCAAGCTCGGACCCGAGCACGAGACGCTGATCGGCACCGTTCGCAACGTGGGCTACCGCTTCGTGTCCCCCGCGGGCCGGCCAGTCAGCCACGCGGTGCCGCAGGGGCAGGACGCCTGATCACCGAGATCCACCCCACGGCGTACGCCGACCGGGGAGCGCCCGTAGTCACCGCCATCGTGGCCGAGTGCCGCGACAGCGACGGGGTGGAGCCGCTCGACGAGGCGGCGCTGCTTCGCCTCAAACACCGCGGCCTCGACGGCGCGACGCGGCTGTGGGTGGCCGGCGACGACGGCTGCGCGCTGCTCCGAGACAGCACGCTCGACCTGGCGGTGCGGCCGAGCGCCCGCGGCCGGGGAGTCGGCCGGGCGCTCGCCACCGAGGTGCTGGCCGCGGCCGAGGTGACGTCGGCCTGGGCACACGGCGACCATCCCGCCGCCGCCCGGCTCGCGACCTCGTTGCACTTCGTCCGGACGCGAGAGCTCTGGGTGATGCGGCGCCCGACCGCCACGCCGCTGCCCGCGCTCGTCGTACCCCCCGGCATCGCCGTCCGCGGCTACCAGCCCGCCGACGCCGGCGCGGTCGTGGCCGTCAACGCCGCCGCCTTCGCGCAGCACCCCGAGCAGGGGGCGATGGACGCCGCGGACCTGGCGGCCCGGATGGGCGAGCCGTGGTTCGACCCGGCCGGCCTGCTGGTGGCGACCGACGAGCGGGGGTCGATGCTCGGCTTCCACTGGACCAAGCTTCACTCCCCTGAGGTCGGGGAGGTCTATGTCGTCGCGGTCGCCCCCGATGCTCAGGGCCGCGGCCTCGGCCGCACCCTCACCCTGGCCGGCCTGCACCACCTGGCCGGGCTCGGCGTCCGCGAGATCCTGCTCTACGTCGAGAGCGACAACCTGCCGGCCCGGGCCGTCTACGAGCGGCTCGGGTTCAGCCACTCCCCTTCGGACACGCACGTGAGCTACGCCCGCGCCAAGGCGGACGCCACCTGAGAGGGTGACCGCATGGCCTTCGACATCGACGCGCTGCGTCGCGAGTTCCCCTCCTTGGCCTCCGGGATCGCTCACTTCGACGCACCCGGGGGCACCCAGACACCGCGCGTGGTCGGTGAGGCGGTCGCGGCCACGCTCACCGGACCGCTGTCCAACCGCGGCGAAGGGTCGCCGCCGGAGCGCCGCGCCGACGAGACGGTCCGCGCCTTCCGGGCGTCGTACGCCGACCTGCTGGGCGTCCCGGCTGCCGGCATCGTCTACGGACGCAGCGCCACCCAGTTGATCTACGACGTGTCGCGCGCGCTCGCCAAGCAGTGGCGCCCAGGCGACCAGGTGGTCGTCACCCGGCTGGACCACGATGCCAACGTCCGGCCCTGGATCCAGGCCGCAGCCGCAGCAGGAGTCGAGGTGCGCTGGATCGACCTGGACCCCGCGACCGCCGAGCTCGACCCGGCCTCGCTCGACGAGGCCCTGACCGAACGCACCCGCCTGGTCGCCGTCACCGGCGCCTCGAACCTGCTCGGCACCAAGCCGGACCTGGCCGCGTTGGCGACCCGGACCCACGCCGTCGGCGCACTCCTCCACGTCGACGGTGTCCATCTGGCCGCGCACGACCACGTCGATGTCGCCGCGTTGGGCGCGGACCTGTTCGTCTGCTCGCCCTACAAGTTCCTCGGGCCGCACTGCGGTGTCCTGGCGGCTGCTCCCGACCTCCTGGAGACGCTGCACCCCGACAAGCTGCTGCCCTCGACCGACGCCGTCCCCGAGCGCTTCGAGCTGGGCACCCTGCCCTATGAGCTGATGGCCGGCGCCACCGCCGCCGTCGACTTCCTGGCCGCGCTCGATCCAGGAGATGCCGAGTCCCGACGGGACCGGCTGCGTGCGTCGTTCGCCTCGGTCGACGCCCACGAACAGCGGTTGCGGCGCCGCCTGGAGGACGGGCTCGCTGACCTCGGCGAGGCCGTGGTCGTCCACTCCCGCGCTGCTGAGCGCACCCCCACCTTGCTGCTAACCCTCCCCGGACGCTCCACCTGGGAGGCCTATGAGTTCCTGGCCGGCCGCGACGTGCTGGCCCCGGCCGGCTCCTTCTACGCCGCCGAGCCGTTCCGCCGCCTCGCGCTCGCCGACGACCACGCGCTGCGACTCGGAGTGGCGCCGTACTCCCACGACGACGACGTCGACCGGCTCCTCGACGGCTTGCAGGCATTCCTGCGCTGACCTGGCAGAGGGGCGGCGGCCGATGACTATTCGCTTCGCGTATACACTTGGTGTATAGTCGCTCCCATGTCGACGTCCACCACCCTGCTCGCGCTGCTCGAACCCGAGCCGACCCATGGCTACACCCTCAAGCGCAAGTACGACGCCTGGTTCGCCCAGCGCCGCCCGCTGGCCTTCGGCCAGGTCTACGCAACGTTGGGCCGGCTGGAGCGCGACGGGCTCGCCGAAGAGATCGCCGTCGAGGCCGGCGACGGTCCGGACCGTCGCCGCTACCAGATCACGCCCGAAGGAGTGACTGCCGTGGACACCTGGGTGTTCTCCCCCGACGATCCCGACGAGTTCGCGACCAGCAACCTGTGCGCGCGGGTCACGGTGGCGCTCCTGTCGGGGCGGTCGGCCACCGACGTCCTCGAGACCCAGCGCGAGGCGCACCTCGCTCGGATGCGCGACCTGCAACAGCGACGCCGCGAGGCGACCGGGTCGGACCTGCTCACGGTCACCTACGAGCTGGCCCACCTCGACGCCGACCTGCAATGGATCGAGCAGTCGGGCCACCGGCTCGGCCAGATCCGTGCGCTACTCACCCAGGAGACCCCCGATGTCTGACCCGGCCACGCCGAGCTCGCTGCACGCGGACGCCGTCACCCTGTCGCACGGCGCCACGCGGGCGCTCACCGACGTCACCTTCACGTTGGCCCAGGGCGACCGGATCGCGCTGATGGGGCAGTCCGGCTGCGGGAAGTCCAGCCTGCTGCACTGCCTGGCGGGGGTGCTGCGGCCCGACGAGGGCGAGATCCTCCTCGACGGGGAGTCGTTCAGCACCCGCCGCGATGCCGACCGGAGTCGCATTCGGCTGCGCGAGATCGGGGTCGTCTTCCAGTTCGGCGACCTCGTCCCCGAGCTGACCCTGCTCGAGAACGTCATGCTGCCACTGCAGCTGCTAGGCAGCCGGAGCACCCAGGCCCGGGAGCGGGCCGGCGATCTGTTGGCCGAGGTCGGTGTGGCCGACGTCGCCGGCCGCCGCGCCGGCACCGTCTCAGGCGGCCAGGCGCAGCGCGCGGCTGTCGCCCGCGCTCTGGTGCACGCACCCCGCTTCGTGCTGGCCGACGAGCCCACCGGGTCGCTCGACACGGCCACCGCCGAACAGGTCCTTGACGTGATGCTGGCGCTCTGCGACGGCGTCGGAGCTGGCCTGCTGGTGGTCACCCACGACAACCTGGTCGCCTCGCACCTCGACGAGCTCGTGACCATGCGCGACGGGCGCGTCCGGGCGCTGGCGGCCACCTCGTGATCGCCGCCTTCCGGCTTGGCCTCCGGCTCGCTATCGGCACGACCGGCCAGCGCGGACGCTCGCTGCTGACCGCCGTCGCCGCCGGGATCGGCACGCTGGCCCTGCTGCTCGTGCTGGCCATGGTCGCCACTGCGCAGCTACGCACCTGGTTCGGCGACACGCCGGAGTTCGTGCGACTCCAGGCGGTGATCGTGTTCGGGGTGGCCCTGCCGGTGCTCGCGCTGGCCGCCACCGTCGGGCGCCTGTCGGCCTCCCTGCGGGACCGCCGGCTGGCCAACCTGCGGCTGCTGGGGCTCACCGCCGCGCAGACCCGCCTGATGGCGGCGGTCGAGTCGGGCGTGTCAGCCGTGGCCGGCTCCGTGCTCGGCGTGCTGGCGTTCTGGCTGCTCCGCCTGGTGCCCGGCACCTGGTCGGTGGCCGGTCTGGAGTGGCGCGGGGCCGACCTACGACCGAGCGTGGCGGCGTACGCCCTGGCTGTGGCCGCGGTCCCGCTGGCCGTCACCGCGGTCTCGAGCCTGCCGCAGCGGCTGGACACCCGACGGGCGCTGGAACGCGCCCGCAAGGCCGACGCCCGCCGGCCCTCGTGGTGGCGGATCGTGCCCCTGCTCGTGGGCGTAGGGCTCTCCCTCCGGTCCTGGGACGCCAACGTCGACTTCCAGCTGACCAACACCGAGGTCGCCCTCCTCTTCGCAGGCATTGGCCTGACGGGGATCGGACTCCTCCTGGTGGTGCCGGTCTTCGTGCGGATGATCGCCGATCTGATGCTTCGGGCTGCCCGGACCCCGTCGACCCTGATCGCCGCCCGACGGCTGCAAGCACAGCCGGCAGGAGTGACCCGGGTGATCTCGGCACTGATGATCGGGCTGTTCCTCGTGGTGGGTTCGCGGGGAGTGGTGGCCGCCTTCGAGAGCACCCCTCAATACCTCATCGCGGAGGCGCAGGTCGCCACGCGACAGTGGGCAGTCGTCGTCGCGGACCCCGGCAAGACGGCCGGGCAGACCCGCCAGGCCCGGGCCGTGACCGGAGTACGCGACGTCGTCACCCTGCCGTGGCTGACTGCGCAGCGGGGCTCGCGCTACCGCCCCGCGCGGGGCGCCCAGGACACGGTGGTGGTCGGCACCTGTGCCGATCTCACTCGCCTCGCCCCCGCGGTCACGGGCTGCGTCGACGGCGAGCCGCTCTGGCTGTATCCCCAGGGCGACGGCAGGATGCCGCGCCGGATCACCGTCGCGCCCGCGAGCGACAACGAGTCCCGCAACGGCGTCGGAGCCACGATCACGGTCGAGCCGGGGAGCCGATATGCGGGGCTCGTGCCCGGGTCGCCGAGCCACGAAGTCGCCCTCGGGCCAATCGACGCGACGCTACTCCTCCCGCCAGGCACCCCCGGCGTGGCACCCGTGCTGGCGGAGGCCCAACACCGGACCTACGTCGTGGCAGGTCCCGGCCGCACTCTGGTCGACGATCTGCTCTCGGCCGGCGTGCCTGTGCACTCGTTCTACGGCTTCGAGGACTACGACTTCGTCGCCGGTCTGCGCGCCATCGTCTACAGCCTGGCGGCCCTGATCCTGGGGCTCGGCCTGCTGACGTTCGGGATCGCCGCCATCGACCGCGCCCTGGGCCGCCGCCGCGAGCTCGCCTCACTCCAAGTGCTCGGGACCCCGCCGGGGGTCCTCCAACGGGCGCAGTGGCTGGAGGCGGCGGCCCCGACCGTCACCGGCACCCTGCTTGCGATCGGCGCCGGCTGGTTCGCCGGGGTGACGTTCCTTCGGCTCGACGGCAGCTCCAGCCAGGCACTCGACCGAGTCCTCCCGGCCACGATCACCATCGCCGTCGCGGCGCTGGTGATCTCGGTGCTCGTCGCCGGCCTGACGGTGATCGCGAGCAACACCCGGCTGACCAGCGACCAGATCCGGAGCGAATGAGACCCCGGGGTGTCGTCGTCCACGGGGGTACGACGACACCCCGGCTCGCGCCGGCGGTCACACTTCCCCGTCGACATCCGTCATCTGGATGTGGAGCTCGCACGATGCACCACGACCAGGAGGATGAACCGATGAAGACCATGAGCTGCCGGGATCTGGGCGGACCCTGCGACCTCGAGCACACCGGCCAGACCGCCGACGACGTGATCAAGGCGCAGGACCGACACCTCAAGGAGGCGGTCAAAGCCGGTGACACCGCCCACCAGGCCGCCCACGGGGCGATGAAGGGCCGGTGGAAGCACCCCGTCGCCTCGATGGGGTGGTACCGCGACACCAAGAAGGCCTTCGCCGAGCTCCCCGAGAGCTGACCCGAACAGATCCGCGAGGAATGACACCGAGGTGGCCGTGACAGACTGCTGAGGTGTCCACCGAAGGCCTGCTCCCGTCCCACGTGACCGCGTCGATCGACGACGGCCCGGAGGGCACCGACCCCTTCGCCCACCCCTCGGACACCTTCCATGTGCCGCCGCCGTACGAACCCTCGGAGGAGGCGCGTGCCGCTGTCGAGGAGTTCGGCAACCGCTTCATCGACCGTGAGCTCTCCTGGCTGCGCTTCAACCAGCGGGTGCTCGAGCTTGCCGAGGACGACTCCTTGCCGCTGCTCGAGCGCGCCCGGTTCCTGGCGATCTTCGCCAGCAACCTCGACGAGTTCTTCATGGTCCGGGTGGCCGGCCTCAAGCGCCGGATCGCGGCCGGGGTCGCGGTCCGAGCCGTGTCCGGCATGCTCCCGCGGGAGATGCTCGAGGCGATCTGGACCCGCGCCCGCGAGCTGATGGAGCAGCACGCCCGCGCGTTCCGCGAGGGCCTGGTCCCCGCCCTCTCCAAGGAGGGCATCGAGCTGGTCCGCTGGGACGACCTGGACCGCGACGAGCAGAAGTACTGCAAGCGGCTCTTCCGCGACCGGGTCTTCCCGGTGCTCACGCCGCTGGCCGTCGACCCGGCCCACCCCTTCCCCTACATCTCCGGGCTCTCGCTCAACCTGGCCGTGCTGCTCCGCAACCCCGGCTCCGGCACCGAGCACTTCGCGCGGGTCAAGGTGCCGCCAGATCTTCGACCGTTTCGTGGCGGTTGGGCAACCAGCGGTTCGTGCCGCTCGAGGACGTCATCGGCGCGCACCTCAGACGGCTCTTCCCGGGCATGGAGGTGCTCCAGGTCCACACCTTCCGGGTGACCCGCAACGAGGACCTCGAGGTCGAGGAGGACGACGCCGAGAACCTCCTCAAGGCGCTGGAGAAGGAGCTGCTCCGACGTCGGTTCGGCCCACCGGTGCGGCTCGAGGTCGAGGAGTCCATCGACGCCAAGGTGCTCGACCTGCTCGTCACCGAGCTCGGCATCACCGACGCGGAGGTCTTCCGGCTGCCCGGGCCGCTCGACCTGACCGGGCTGCACGTGCATCGCCGACCTGGCCCGCGAGGACCTGAAGTACCCCGCCTTCGTGCCGACGCACCCACCGCGCTCCTGGCCGAGGTGGAGTCCGCCTCGCCGGTCGACGTCTTCGACGCCGTACGCCGCCACGACGTCCTGCTGCACCACCCCTACGACTCGTTCTCCACCTCGGTGCAGCGGTTCATCGAGCAGGCGGCCGCCGACCCGCACGTGCTCGCGATCAAGCAGACGCTCTACCGCACCTCCGGCGACAGCCCGATCATCGACGCCCTGGTCGACGCGGCCGAGGCCGGCAAGCAGGTGCTGGTGATCGTCGAGATCAAGGCCCGCTTCGACGAGGAGGCCAACATCCGGTGGGCCCGCAAGCTGGAGCAGGCCGGCTGCCACGTCGTCTACGGCCTGGTCGGCCTCAAGACCCACTGCAAGCTGGCGATGGTGGTGCGCGACGAGCCCGACGGCATCCGCCGCTACACCCACATCGGCACCGGCAACTACAACCCCAAGACCGCCCGCCTCTACGAGGACCTCGGCCTGCTCACCACCGACGCGGCGATCGGCGAGGACGTCGCCCACGCTGTTCAACAACCTCACCGGCTTCGCCCGCAACGCGGTCTACGACCAGCTGCTGGTCGCCCCGGACTCCGTGCGCTCCGGGCTGGTCGACCAGATCCACGGCGAGATCGGGAACCATCGCGACGGGCCGTCCGGCGCGGATCCGGATCAAGGCCAACTCCATCGTCGACGAGGGCATCATCGACGCGCTCTACCTCGCCTCGCAGGCAGGGCGTGCCGATCGAGCTGCTGATCCGCGGCATCTGCGCCCTGCGCCCCGGCGTACCCGGCCTGTCGGAGACGATCCAGGTCCGCTCGGTCCTCGGCCGGTTCCTCGAGCACAGCCGGATCTTCTGGTTCGAGAACGGCGGCGAGCCCGTGCCTGGATCGGCTCGGCCGACATGATGCACCGCAACCTCGACCGTCGCGTCGAGGTCCTCGTGCAGCTGCCCGGGGAGGCAGAGATCGCCGACGTCGGAGCCCTCCTCGACCTGGCCTTCGACCCCGAGCACCAGTGCTTGGGAGCTGGCCAGCGACGGCCGGTGGTTCCGCACCGAGGGATCACCGTCACCTCCAGGAGACCTGCATCGAGCGGCAGCGCGCCCGTCGCGGCTGACCATGCGGGGGCGCGGTCTTGCGGCGTGTTCACCGCGACCCCCTAGCATGAGCCACGCCTGTCCCCCACCGCTGCCCCAGGAGTCGTCGCGTGTTCCGCTTCCGCCCTGTTGACGGCGCGTTCTACGACTTGTTCGGCGAGGCCGCAGACCACCTCGTCGCCGGCGCCGCGCTGCTCGCCGAGATGTTCTCGGAGAGCGCCGACCGGGCCGACGTCGCAGCGCGGATGCGCGAGGCCGAGCACGCCGCCGACGAGACCACCCACGCCATCGTGCTCCGGGTCAACAGCACGTTCGTGACGCCGTTCGACCGCGAGGACATCTACACGCTGGCGACCCAGCCTCGACGACGTGATGGACCTGATGGACGAGGCCGTCGACCTGATCTATCTCTACGGCCTCGCCAGCGTCCCGGACGAGGTCAGCCGCCAGGCCGAGGTGCTCCAGCGCTGCGCCGAGCTGACTGCCGAGGCGATGCCGGGGCTGCGCAGCCCGCAGGGCCTCGGGGACTTCTGGATCGAGATCAACCGCCTCGAGAACGCCGGCGACAAGGCCTACCGGCGGATCCTCGCGAAGCTGTTCAGCGGCGAGCTACAAGGCGCTGCGAGGTGCTCAAGCTCAAGGACATCGTCGAGTGCCTCGAGCGGGCCATCGACGCGTTCGAGAGGTCGCCAACACCGTCGAGCAGATCGCGGTCAAGGAGTCCTGACGCGATGGAGCTCGCGATCATCATCGCGGTCGTCGTCGTCGCCCTGGTCGTTCGACTACACCAACGGCTTCCATGACGCGGCCAACGCCATCGCCACCTCGGTGTCGACCCGGGCGCTGACGCCCCGGGTCGCCCTCGCGATGGCGGCGGTCATGAACTTCGTCGGCGCGCTTCCTCGGCCAGAAGGTCGCCAAGACCGTCAGCGAGACGATCTCGCCCCCGGACGGGACCACCGGCCTGATCGTGGTGATGGCCGGGCTGCTCGGCGCCATCGCGTGGAACCTCATGACGTGGTACTTCGGTCTGCCGTCGTCGTCCTCGCACGCCCTGATCGGTGGCCTCGCTGGGGCCGCCCTCGCTGCGGGCGCCTCGGTCAACTGGGGCACGGTGCTGCGACAAGGTCGTGCTGCCGATGTTGGTGTCGCCGCTGGTCGGCCTTCGTGCTGGCGTTCGTCGTGATGCTGGCCATCATGTGGGCTTCCGAAGGGCGCAGCCCTCGCAAGGCCCAGCCGCGGCTTCCGGCTCGCCCAGACGTTCTCCGCAGCCGCGATGGCGCTCGGCCACGGCCTGCAGGACGCCCAGAAGACGATGGGCGTGATCTTCCTGGCCCTGCTGACGGGCAACTACGTGAGCGCCGACGACCCGCTGCCCCTCTGGGTCATCGTTGCCGCGGCGACGGCGATCTCGCTCGGCACGCTCTCCGGCGGCTGGCGGATCATGCGCACCCTGGGGCGCCGGATCATCCATCTCGACCCGGCGCGCGGGTTCGCGGCCGAGTCGGTGGCGGCCGGCGTGCTCTACACCACGGCGTACGTCTTCGAGGCGCCGATCTCCACCACCCACACGATCACCTCCGCGGTGATGGGCGTGGGCGCCACCAAGCGCCTGTCGGCCGTGCGCTGGGGTGTCGCCCGGTCGATCCTGGTCGCCTGGGTGCTGACGTTCCCGATGGCCGCCGGCGCGGCCGCCCTGGCGTACGCCGTGCTGAACCTCACGCTCGGCGGGGTGGCCTGACCGCGGCTCCCCGAGTGCTCAGCCGAAGCGTCCGGAGATGTAGGCCTCGGTTGATTCCTGGTCCGGGTTGGTGAACATCTGCTTGGTGGTGTTGAACTCCACCAGATGCCCCGGCTGGCCGGCGCCCTTGAGGTTGAAGAACGCGGTCTCCTCCGAGACCCTGGCCGCCTGCTGCATGTTGTGGGTCACGATCACGATCGTGTAGTCGTCCTTGAGCTCGTGGATGAGGTCCTCGATGGCGGACGTGGAGATCGGGTCCAGGGACGAACACGGCTCGTCCATGAGCAGGATCTGCGGCTCGACGGCGATCGCCCGGGCGATGCACAGGCGTTGCTGCTGACCACCCGAGAGACCCATCCCCGGCTTGCTCAACCGGTCCTTGACCTCCTCCCAGAGGTTGGCGCCGCGCAGCGACCGCTCCACGATCGTGTCGCCCTCGCCCTTGCCGAGCCTTTTGGCGTTCAGTCGGTTGCCGGCCAGGACGTTGTCGTAGATCGACATCGTCGGGAACGGGTTCGGGCGCTGAAAGACCATCCCGATCTGCCGGCGGACCGCCACCGGGTCCACGGCGGCGTCGTAGAGCGACTGCCCGCCGACCATGACCTTGCCCTCGACCCTGGCGCCCGGGATCACCTCATGCATCCGGTTGAGCGAACGCAACACAGTGGACTTGCCGCACCCGGACGGACCGATGAACGCGGTCACCGAGCGAGCCTTGACGCTCATGGTGACGCCTTCGACGGCCAGGAAGTCGCCGTAGTAGATATCCAGGTCGGAGATGTCGATGCTCTTGGCCATCGCAGATCGTGTCCTCAGCGTCCGGTCTTGGGGGCGAACTTGCTGCCGATGAACCGCGCTAGCAGGTTCAGGCTCATGACGAGGATGATCAGCACCAGCGCCGCGCCCCAGGCGCGAGCCGTCTGGGCCTCGGGGTAGCGGCCCTGCTCACTGATCGAGGAGAAGATGAACACCGGAAGGGTGGCCATCCGTCCGGAGAACGGGTTGAAGTTCGTGGAGGTCGCCGCGCCCGCGATGATCAACAGCGGCGCGGTCTCGCCGGCCACCCGGGCGATCGCCAGCGTCACGCCGGTCACGATGCCCCCGAGCGCCGTCGGCAGCACCACCTTGGTGATGGTGCGCCACTTCGGCACCCCGAGGGCGTACGCCGCCTCACGCAACTCGTCGGGCACCAGCTTGAGCATCTCCTCCGTGGCCCGGACCACGATCGGGACCATCAGCACGGACAGCGCGATCGAGCCGCCGAAGCCCATCCGGACCCCCGGCCCGAAGATCAGCACGAACAACGCGTAGGCGAACAGGCCGGCCACGATCGAGGGGATGCCGGTCATCACATCCACCAGGAACGTGATGATCCGGGCCGGTCGGCTGCCGGCGCTGTACTCCACGAGGTAGACGGCGGTCAGCACGCCGATCGGCACCGACATCACTGTGGCGATGCCGGTGATCAGCGCAGTGCCGATGATCGCGTGGTAGATGCCGCCGCCCTCACCGAGCACGTTACGCATGCTCGCGGTGAAGAACTCCGCCGTCAGCGAGCCGGCACCCTTCGAGACCACCTCGAACAAGAGAGCAGCCAGGGGCAGCATCGCCAAGGCGAACGCCGACCACAGCGCCAGCGTGACCAGCCGATCGACGGCTTTACGCGACCCCTCGAGCCGCCAGGACCACAGGGGCAGGATCGCCACGAGCAGCAGCCAGCCGACGACGGCGACACCGACCGGCCCCCACCCCGAGAAGAGGGCCGCGAGCACGGACAGGCCGAAGGCGATCACAGCAGCGATCCAGGGTGCGCTGGCAGGAAGCTGAGCCGAGGTCAGCGGCGCCGCTGCCCGTGTCGCGGGCCGGTCGAGGGTCACGGTCTGGTGGGGCATGGTCAGGCCTTCGCCTGCCCGCGCGCCGCGACGAGCCGCCCCAGGAGGTTCACGACGAACGTCACGACGAACAGGACCAGCCCGCTGAAGATGAGCACGTTGATCTTCAGGCCCGATGCGTTGCCGAAGTTGAGCGCGATGTTCGCGGCGATGGTGGACGGGTTCGTCACCGAGATCAGGTTGAACGTCACCACGCCCGTGGCGGAGAGCACCATGGCGACCGCCATCGTCTCGCCCAACGCGCGACCCAGGCCGAGCATGACGGCCGAGACCACGCCCGACCGAGAGTACGGGAACACCGCCAGCCGGATCATCTCCCACCGGGTGGCTCCCAAGGCCAGGGCCGCCTCCTGGTGCATCGTGGGCGTCTGGAGGAACACCTCGCGGCAGATCGCGGTGATGATCGGCATGGCCATGATCGCCAGCACGATCGACGCAGTGAGGATCGTGCGGCCGCTGGTGGCCGGGCCCGCGAAGAAGGGCAGGAAGCCCAGGTGGTCGCCCAGCCATTGGTACGCCGGCAGGATCCGCGGCGCCAGGAAGCCGATCCCCCACAGGCCGTAGACGACGCTCGGGACTGCAGCCAGCAGGTCGACGAGGTAGCCGAGCGGCTTGGCGATCCGGCGGGGCGCGTAGTGGGAGATCACCAGGGCGACCCCGATCGCCAACGGTGCCGCGATCAGGATCGACAGCACCGCAGCGAGCATCGTGCCGAAGAGCAACGGCCATACGAAGACAACGATGTTGTCCTTGCCATAGGCCTGCGTGCCCGACGCGGTGAGTGCTGGCCAGCCCTCGATGAGCAGGAAGAGCGCCACGCCGGCCAGGGCCAGCATGATCACGCCGCCGGCACCGGTGACGATTCCCTTGAAGGTGGCGTCGCCTCTCGGGCTGGCGTCCGCCTCGGCGAACACCGGCTCGATGGTGGTGGCGTCGCTCACGCTTGCTCCCTTCGACCGCCAGGCCCTCTGCTTGGCCTACTTGGCCGAGATCTTCTCGACGATTCCGGCGGCCTTCTCGCGCAGCGAGCTGGGCAGCGGCGCGGAGCCGGCCTCGTCGGCGCCCTGCTGCTGGCCCTCCTCGCTGAGGACGTAGCCGAGGTAGCCCTTGACCAGGTCGGCCGTCTCCTGGGAGTCGTACTGCTGGCAGGCCATGAGGTACGACGTCAGGACGATCGGGTAGACGCCCGACTCGCCGGTGTTGTGGTCGATGTCGAAGGCGATGTCGACATCGCTCCGGCCCTCGACCTGCGGCGAGACCTCGAGGATCTTCGCGGCGGCCTCGGCACTGGGGCTGACGAACTCGCTGCCCACACCGATCAGGGCGACAGACAGGGCCCCGGCCTGGCTGGCGTCGGCGTACCCGATGGAGTCCTCGCCGTTCTTGACCGCGGAGACAACGCCGGAGGTGCCCTTGGCGCCCTCGCCGCCGTACGGCCTCGGCCAGAGCTCCACCGCACCATCTGGCCACGCGTCGGGGGCAACAGCGGCGAGGTAGTCCGTGAAGTTCGCGGTCGTGCCCGACTCGTCGGAGCGGTGGACCGCGTTGATCGTGCTGCCCGGAAGCGTGGCCGTCGGGTTGTCTGTAGCGATCTTCGGGTCGTCCCACTTCGTGATCGAGCCGTTGAAGATGTCGGTCAGAGTCGAGGGCGACAACTGCAGGTTGTCGACGCCGGCGACGTTGTAGATGACGGCGATCGGGCTGATGTAGCCGGGGACCTCGATCGGGTCGCTGCCGCACTGCTCCGTAGCCGCGCTGAGCTCGCCGTCGTCGTCGGCGAGGTAGGCGTCGCTCCCGGCGAAGGCGAAGGCCCCGGAGGTGAAGCCCTCACGTCCGCCGCCCGAGCCGACCGGGTCGTAGCTGACGGTGACGTCGGGGTTGGCGGTCTGGAAGCCCGCGATCCATGCGCCCTGAGCCGCCTCCTGGGCAGAGGACCCACCGCCGGCCAGGCTGCCGGCGAGGCCGCTGCCGGCGCTGCTGCCGCCCTCGTTGCTGGCAGCGCAGCCCGCCAGTACGAGTGCCGCGACCGCGATGCCCGGCACGGTGGCCAGGCGGATGGACGTGCGCTTCACTTCGTGCTCCTTGTAGTTCGTCCTCGGTTGACAACGATGACGCTAGGAGGAGGAGGTGACCGGTTCGGCGTTCCGTGGTGAACGCCGGGTGAACAGACGACGCAGTCTGGCGAGCGACTGTCGGTGGATCTCGGGGTTCAGTGCAGCTCGACGGCGACCGCGCGGCCACGCCGGTGATGCACCACGAGCATCTGCGCGGGGTTGAGCTTAGGGCCGCGGACGCCCACCCGGTCGAGTCGAAGCGCGTCGAACACCGCAGGCAGGACCGGCCGGTGTGTGCACAGCACCGCGCCCTCACGCTGCTGGAGCAGCTCGTCGACCAGCTCGAGGACCGAGGCGCCAGTGGCGTCTTCCTCGCTCAGTTCGTCGTGGGCGCTCACCGGCCAGCCGCTCTGGTCGGCGTACGGCTGCACGGTCTGGAGGCAGCGGAGGCTGCTGGAGCTCGCGATCACGCTCGCGTCGTACGCCGCGAGCACCGGCGGCAGCCGCCCGGCCTGCGTCTGCCCGAGCTTGAGCAGGGGCCGGGTCCGGTCGTCCTTCTTCCAGGCCTTCCGGGAGCGCGCCTTGGCGTGCCGCAGCACGACCAGGGCCCGGGTGTTGCTGGGGTACTCCTCGGCGTGGGCCAGCGTCTCTCGGTCGAAGTCGTAGCTCAGTAGCTTGCGCGCCTTCTTGCGCGAGATCCATCGCACGTCGTCGATCTCGTTGTTCACGAGGTAGCCGCTGACGTCGTCGTCGCCCACGACCCGACCGAGCCAGTAGTGCACCTCCTTGGTGCGCACGCGGCCGAGCGGGTACCGCTGCGACGGCAGCCGGGGCCCCAGCCGCACCCGCAGCCCGGTCTCCTCGCCGAGCTCGCGCACCGCGGCGACTGCCGCGTGCTCACCTCGATCGAGCTTTCCCTTGGGGAAGGACCAGTCGTGGTAGCGGGGGCGGTGCACGAGCAGCACGTCACCGCCCTTCCGGGTGACGACCGCCCCGGCGGCCTGGACGTCGCGACGCTGCGGCATGGCGGAAGTCTTGCATCAGCGACGGGGCAGGATGAACCGGACCACCACGATGGCCTGAGCCGAGCGAGAGTCAGTCGCCGCGACGGGGGTGCGGCACGACGCCGAGGATGCGGTCGATCTCCTCGAGCGACAGGTGCTCTTCCGCCTCGGTGGCCGCGATGATGAGGTTGGTGGTGAGCTCCACCTCACCCAGGAGGTCGCTGTCTTCCAGTGTGATGTCGAACTGGTCGTACAAGTCGCCCACCTCCTCGTCGGTCATCCCTGGACACTCCTCTGCCGGATGCGCCCCCCATGGACTTCATTATCCATCAAACCGCCTCGGAACCAACTGGTCCACTCGGGGGATTCTCTGGACTAGTCAAGGTGGCCCGAACGGGTCATATTGGCGGGTAACACCGGCCACACGGTCCTCAAAGACCAATGGAGCCCCACCCGCGTGGTACGGGCTCCGTGCCACGGCATCGATCAAGGGGCTGCGAGCCCCCCGCCTCACAGCGCTTGAACGTTCTCCGCCTGCGGGCCCTTCGGACCTTGCGTCACGTCGTACTCCACCTTCTGGTTCTCCTCCAAGGACTTGTAGCCCTCGCTCTGGATGGCCGACCAGTGCACGAACACGTCGGGCGTGCCGTCCTCCGGGGAGATGAAGCCGAAACCCTTCTCGGCGCTGAACCACTTCACGGTGCCCTGAGCCATATCGCTCGAAACTCCTTCGTCGGGGCGTGAGCCGCCACCTCGGCGACCCGCTCCAGATGCGATGACACCGTCTCTGGAGCTTGCACCTGTTGCTGAACGGGAGACTACCAACTCGGGCCCCTGCGCCAAGACCGGGTCTCGGGAGCGCGCAGGGGCGGCAACGGAGCGTCCGGACCTCGGGCGGGGCCGCCCTGGTGCGCCATACTGAGCGCTCGCCCGGGCGCGCCCGGCGCGGGCCCCTAGCTCAATTGGCAGAGCAGCGGACTTTTAATCCGTAGGTTGTGGGTTCGAGTCCCACGGGGCCTACCCAAGGCTTACCGTCGCCGTGGTGCCGCTCTGGCCGGACGCAGCCGCGGCGCTGGGGTCGTCGCGACGGTTCGTCGGCGGATGGCGCGCCCTCTTCGAGTTCTGCGAATCTTCTGCGGAAAGCGGCGCGCTCACCTAACTTCTAGACCATGAGTAGCCAACCGTCGGGCGACCAGCCGAACTCCGCGTTCGACTTGTTCGACCGCTGGATGTCGAACCGGGAGCCTTCGGAGACCCCGGAGACCGGCCCCTCCCCTGGCGAGGTCGTCATTTCCGACACCAAGTCCAGCCGCGAGGCCGCGCGCCGACTCATGGAGGCCGCAGCCAAGGCCGAGCAGGAAGCCGCTGCCGGACACGCCGCCGCCGCTCCGGCGGCACCCGCCGCTCCGGTGACCCCGACCCCCGTCGCGCACACCGCCCCGCCGGCGGCACCCGCCGCTCCGGTGACCCCGACCCCCGTCGCGCACACCGCCCAGGAACCGGTCCCCTATCGAGCACCCGAGGCCCCCGCGTACTTCCAGCCCGAGCCGATCGAGCCGGTCGAGCCGGAGCCGGAGCCGGAGCCGAGCGCGGGCAAGCGTCGCGCGGCGGTCCCGACCGACCACGTGACCGAACCGACCACCCACGTCGAACCGACCGCCCACGTCGAACCGACCGCCCACGTCGAACCGACCGCCCACGTCGAACCGGTCACCCCCGTCGAACCTGTCACCCACGTCGAACCGACCGCCCACGTCGAACCGGTCACCCCCGTCGAACCGACCGCCCCGGCCGCGTCTGGTGGCAAGCGTCGCGCCGCGGTTCCGACCGACTGGGCACCCGAGGCTGAAGCCACCCCCGCGGCGGCGGAACCCTCGCAGCAGGTCCTCACGCAGCCGCTCCCGACTCCGCCACCTGCCTACCCGCCGGCGACCCCCGTCGAGCCGACCCCCGTGGCCGCACCTGTGGCCGCCCCCACCCCGGTGCCGGACAGCCTCACCTTGCCGGTGCTGCCGACCAAGGAGCCCGCAGCACCGCTTGCGCCTCCGGCACCAGCGCCGGCTGCCGCGCACGCATTCCAGCTCCCGGTCGACGCCGACCCGGTCAGCGCCGCACGGGCCGCCGGCCACACGTTCCGCCTACCTGAGATGCCGCCCGAACCCGAGCCGGAGCCTGCCTTCCACCGGCTGGTCGCCGAGCCGGAGGTCGAGCCCGCCCCCGCGGTCGACGATCAAGAGCCCGAGCCCGAGCCGGTCGAGAAGCGCCGCCGGCTGCGCCGCAAGCCTCGGGCAGAGAAGCCCGCCCCAGCTGCGGCCGAGGTCGCCCGCGAGCGTGCGCGCAAGCAGCGCAACAACGAGATCCTGAACCACATCCGCAAGGTGCTGACCGCGGTCATGCTGTCGGCACTCGCCGGGGCCGCCGTCACCGGCTACTTCCTGTACCGAGGCGACACCTGGGCACTTCGCCCGACCGCGTCCCTGGCGGCGCTGACGGTGTTCCTGATGGCGGCCATGATCACTGCGCCGAGCCAGGTCTGACGCGCGGAGAGGCGTCAGTCGCGGGGTTCGCTGCGAGAGCCGCGCGGGCCGGCATCGGTGAGGTTGGCCGCCTCGCGTGCCTGCGCCACCAGTTCTCGGCGCCGTTGGCGCAGCGCGGCGTCGTACTCCTCCGGGCTTGAGACCAGGTCGGCCGCGCCTCCCTTGAGGCGGGCCAGGGCGGCGCGGGCGAAGATCTGCTGCTCGGTGGTAGTGCGCTCCGAACGGCCCCGTCCGACGAAGGACACCGCCCAGCGGAGCAGCGCTGTGACCCGGCTCTTGAACGCGGTGATGTAGAGCAGGTGGATGACGAGCCAGAGCAGCCACGCCACCAGACCGGTGAGCCGCAGCTTGCCCACCATGGCGACCGCGCGGAAGCGCGAGATGATCGCCATCGACCCCTTGTCGGCGTAGCGGAACGCCGGCAGCGGTTCCTTGCCCGCGAGTCGGCGGTCGAGCTGTTTGGCGGCGTACTGAGCGCCCTGGATCGCGACCTGGGCGACGCCCGGAAGGTGGTCGAGGTCGATCATGTCGCCCACCACGAAGACCTCGGGATGTCCGGGCAGCGTCAGGTCGGGATTGACGGCGATCCGGCCGGCCCGGTCCAGCGTGGCCCCGGTCTGCTCGGCCAGCGTCTGGCCCAGCGAGGATGCCTGGACGCCCGCCGCCCACACCTTGGTGACGGCCATGATCTGCTCGCTGGCGCCGTCGTGCCCGGTCAGGGTGATGCCCCGCTCATCGAGATCGGTGACCATCTCGCCCAGCCGCACCTCGACCCCCAGCTTCTCCAACCTGGTGCGGCCGTACTCCCCGAGCTTGGCCCCGAACGGGGGCAGCACCTGGTCGGCGGCGTCGACCAGGATGACGCGTGCGTGTCGGGTGTTGATCGCGCGGAAGTCGCGCTCGAGCGTGCGGTGCGCAAGCTCGGCGATCTGCCCGGCCATCTCCACGCCGGTCGGGCCGGCGCCCACCACCACGAAGGTGAGCAGGTGGTCGATGTCGTCGCCGCTCGTGGCCCCGAGCTCGGCCAGCTCGAAAGCGCCGAAGATCCGCCCCCGGAGCTCCAGAGCGTCGTCGATGCTCTTCATCCCCGGGGCGTGCTCTGCGAAATGGTCGTTGCCGAAGTAGGACTGCGACGCACCCGCAGCCACCAGCAGCGTGTCGTACGGCGTCACGGACTCGCGGCCGAGCACCTGTGAGGTGACCGTGCGGGCCGTCAGGTCGATGGCGGTCACCTCGCCCAGCAGCACTTGCACATTGCGTTGTCGGCTCAGCACCTCCCGGGTCGGAGGAGCGATCTCGCCTTCGGACAGGATGCCGGTGGCGACCTGGTAGAGAAGCGGCTGGAAGAGGTGATGCGTGGTCTTGGCGATCATGGTGATGTCCACTGAGCTGCGGCGCAGCGCCTTGGCGCCGAAGAGGCCTCCGAAGCCCGAACCGATCACGACCACCTGATGTCGGGTGCCCTCGCTCGTCATTCCCCCAGTCTCCCGCCAAGACCGCGTCGAGCGGAACCCTGCAGAAAAAGTTGAGGTCAAGTGTTTGGCCGGCTTCGAGCGGGGGTAGAACCCCATCGACACCCCCGGATCCGAGGACGACCATGTCGCTGAGCCGCCCCGAGCTGACCCTCGGTGCCGACCCGCGCGCCGCGCAACAGGCACGACGCTGGGTCACCTCGGCGTGTGCGGAGCTCGGCCGCCCCGACCTGGCCGAGTGCGCGGAGCTGGGGGTCTCGGAGCTAGTCACGAACGCGTTGTTGCACGTCGGAGCGCCGATCCAGGTGCGGGTCCGCGGGACCCGGGAGCATCCTCGGGTCGAGGTCGCCGACGGATCCCACGAGCCACCCGTGGTGCCGGCGGATCCTGCCGACGATCTTGACGAGCTGTTGATGACCTTCGGCCGGGGGCTGCGCATCGTCGCGCGCTGCTCGCTGAGCTGGGGTGCCGCGATCGAGCCTGACGGCAAGGTGGTGTGGTTCGAGCCTGCGACAACCCCGCACCACGGGGAGTTCCCGGAGGGCGCGATGTTCGACCTGGTGGACCTGTCCATCGCAGGCGACGATGCCAGCTCCGATCACGTGGTGCCGGTCACGCTGGCGAGTGTGCCGATCAACCCTTTGATCACCCTGAGGCGTCACTACCAGGAGCTACGCCGCGAAGTGCGGCTGCTGTCGCTGGCGCATGAGGACGACTACCCCCTCGCCAAGACGCTCACCGATGTCTTCGTCGACTTCGACCATGCCTACCCCGCCGCGGTCACCCATCAGGTTGCCTCGGCGGTCGACGACGGCCGCTCCACCGTCGATCTCGACATCGCGCTCGACCCCACGTCCGTGGCGACTTTCGAGCAGATCATCACTCTTCTCGATCTCGCCGACGAGTTCTGCCGGGGCCAGCGCCTCCTGGCGTTAGCCCGATCACCCGAACAGGCAGAGTTCCAACGGTGGTTCCTGGGCGAGTTCGTCCGCCAGTCCAGAGGCGATGCGCCGCGGGCCTGGACGGGACCGTCGCTGATCCCGGCGCCGGCGTCCGGGCAGCGATCGGCCAAGATCGTCTCGTGACCCGACCCCGGCTGACCGCTTCCGTTCTCGGTGCGGTCGCCGCCGGGGGTGCCGTGGGGGCCTTGGTCCGGTGGGCGCTCGGCCAGCAGCTCCCGGACGGCAGCGGCTTTCCCTGGACGACGTTCGCCGTCAACGTCGCGGGGTCCTTCTTGCTGGCCACCGCTCCGGCCTTCGGCCTGATCCGGCGGCGTCCCCTGCTCGCGCTGGCAGTAGGGCCGGGGCTGCTGGGAGGCTTCACCACCCTGTCGACGTACGCCGAGCAGGGGCGCGCGCTCCTCGCCTCGGGGCGGACCGGCCTGGCCGCCGCGTACCTGCTGGGGACGTTGGCGGCCTGCCTGGTTGCGATCGAGCTCGCGCACTGGCTGTCCACCCCGGCGGCTCAGGCGGCGTTCGACGACGAGGAGGGCAACGAGTGACCGCGTTGCTGGTCGCGGCCGGGGCCGCCGTGGGAGCGCCGCTGCGCTTCCTGATCGGTCACCTGCTCGACCACGGTCGCGTCGCCGCCGGCACCCTGCTCGTCAACGTCGCGGGGTCGACGCTGCTGGGCCTGTTCAGCGCCTGGGGCCTGGCCGGCCATGCCGGCGCACTGCTCGGCGTCGGCTTCTGCGGCGGGCTGACCACCTACTCCGCGTTCGCGGTGCGCACCCAGGAAGCGGGTCCGGCCCGCGGAGCGGCCTACGCCGGGGCCACCATCGCGCTCTCCCTCGCAGGCTGCGCGGCGGGGTTCGTGCTCGGTTCGTGAGCTCAGGCGTAGCCGAGGTCGTGCAGCCGGTCGTCGTCGATGCCGAAGTGGTGCGCGATCTCGTGCACCACGGTCACCCGGACCTCCTCCTCCAGCTCGGCGAGCGAGGAGCAGGCCGCCAGGTGCGGCCCGCGGAAGATCATGATCCGGTCAGGAAGGTCGACGACGGCGCCCGTGTCGCGCTCGGTGAGCGCCACCCCGTCGTACACCCCCAGCAGATCCGGATCGTCGTGCGGCGCGTCGTCCTCGACGAGCACGACGACGTTCTGCACCAGCGCGGCGAGCTCGTCCGGCACGCCGTCGAGGGCGCGGTCCACGAGAGCCTCGAAGGCAGCACGATCCAGCTCGACGGGCACGTCGGCAGCCTACGGCGCCGGGCATGAAGCACGCCCGCCCAAGAGACTCGGGCGGGCGTGCTTGGCGACCCCGACGGGACTCGAACCCGCGGCCTCCGCCGTGACAGGGCGGCGCGCTAACCAACTGCGCTACGGGGCCTGGAACCTCGCGAGCGAGGCAGCGGCACTGTATCCCATCGTCCCGCACGCCTCCCAATCGAGAGTGCGCGGTCGCAGGGTCCTGGCCGATGCCCCCCAACGGGACTCGAACCCGTGCTACCGCCGGTGCTCGATCCTGAGCCGCGCGGATACGTGACCGAGCAGAGGGATCAGATCCAGCCCATGCGCCGGGCGGCGTTGACGGCTTCGTGGCGGTTGGTGACGGCGAGCTTGGCGGCAGCGCTGGAGAGGTAGTTGCGCACGGTGCCGGCAGCGAGGTGGGTGCGGCGGGCGATCTCGTCGACAGGGGCGCCGTCGGAGGCGGCCTCGAGCACTGCGGTCTCGCGGGCGGTGAGGGGGGAGTCGCCGAGCGCCATGGCTTCGGCAGCGAGGCCGGGGTCGACGTACCGGCCGCCGGCGGCAACGGCGCGGACGGCAGCGGCCAGCGTCTGTGCGCTGGTGGTCTTGGGGAGGAAGCCGCGGACGCCGGTCGAGAGGGCGCGCTTGAGCAACCCGGGTCGGCCGTGGCTGGTGACGATCAGGCAGCCGCAACCGGGCAGGATCTCGACGATGCAGGCGGCGGCGGCGATCCCGTCGAGTCCGGGCATCTGCAGGTCGAGCACGGCGACGTCCGGGCTGAGAGCGCGAGCCTGGGCGACGGCCTCGGGGCCGGTGGCGGCCTGGCCGACGATCTCGATGTCGTCTTCGAGGTCGAGCATCTGGGCTAGCGCCACCCGGATCAGGTGCTCGTCGTCGGCCAGCAGGACGCGGATCATGGCGTGGTCTTGGTGACGTCGGGCGTGAACTGGACGCGGACGGCGAAGCGGCCGCCCTCGATGCCGGAGGTCACCCGAGCGCCGCGGTCGGCCAGCTGATCGGCCAGGGTGTTGAGGCCGCTGCCGTCGCCGTCCGTGGGTTGATCGGGGACCACGCCATCGTTGGAGACGACGAGCTGGTCCCCGGCGTACGTCAGGTCGACCTCGGTGGCTCGTGAGTGGCGGAGCACGTTGGTGACGGCCTCGCGGATGACGCGGGCGACGCTCTCGTGGCGCTCGGGAGGTACGTCGTCCACGTTGGCGTTGGTGGTGATGCCGGCCGAGGCGAGCAGGGACACAGCGCCGTCGATCTCCGCCGGCAGGTCGAGTGGCCGATAGCCGCGGGCGAGCTCGCGCGCCTCGCGGAGGGCCTCGTGAGCGGTGGAGCGGATCTCGAGTACTTGGTCGGTGGCCCGAGCGTCGCCCCGCGCGGCGAGGGTGGCGGCGAGCTCGGCCTGCACGGCGATCGTCGAGAGCCGCCGGCCCATCACATCGTGGACGTCTTGGGAGAAGCGCAGCCGCTCACGGGCCACGGCCAGCGCCGCCTCGCTGTCACGGGCCCGCTCCAGCGAAGTGACCACTCCCATCAGCCACAGCGAGCTCTGCACCGAGAAGACCAGGAAGACGGCCATACCCAGACCGAAGACCGCCAGGCCGGGGTGGCCACCGAGAACGCCGGGGATCACCGCTGACGCGACCAGGATCGCGTTGCGTACACGGGTGTCGAGGAGTCCACCAGCACCCCACGCGAGAGCGGCGACGATGACCAGGGAGGTGCCGGCGCGGGCGTCACCGGGGAGTAGGAGGGCCAGTGGCGCGGCCACGACCACGCAGTCCGAGCAACCACGCGAGCGACCGCCACGGCAGCGGCCCCTTGTCCGGGTACAACCGGATCGAGTCGCGGAGCACGAGAGTGCCGGCCACACCCAGCACGAGGGTGCCGATCGCGGTGACTGCCAGCGGGAGGGCCGAGGTGATCGTCGCGACGGCGTTCACGTACGTGATGAACAGGAGGAGCCAGTAGAGGGCGTACATGGAGATCAGCGTGTAGGCGACGACGCGCTCCACCTGGGTACGCCGTTTCCACCAGGACAAGGTCACCACGCTGTTCATCCTGTCAGCCACGCGGCTCCCAGGTCATGGCCCGGCGAGCGAGCATCGCGCCGATGATCGTCCAGCCGAGCAGGTAGCCCAGCGCGGGCATGGCCTGGCTCCAGGTGGCCCACCAGGTGACGGCGTCGGTGCCGAGGACGCCGGGCTCGAGTCCGAACCATGCCACCCGGACCAGGTCCTCCAGGGCGGCTCCGGGGAGCAGGTCGAGCCACTGCTGGGCCCCTTCGGGAAACGCCGCGCGGGTGCTGCCGACTGTCGCGAGCATCAAGACGGGAGCACTGGTCAGCTGGGCGGCTTCGGCGTTCTTCGTCCACGCCGCCGTCCAGAGGGCAAGGGCGGCGAACGTGACGCAGGTCAGCAGCAGCCCGAGGACGAGCAGGATCGGGTTGGTGGGCAGGCCGAAGCCGAGGACTCCGGCCACGACTGCCGCGATGCCGGCCACCACGAAGACGAGGGCCACTCCGGGCAGGGCCATCGAGCCGATGATCTCGGCGTCGGTGGCCTCGCCCGAGCGCAGTCGCTTGAGCACCAGCTCGTCGCGGCGCGTCACGAACATGGAGAGCAGGTTGTAGTAGACCGGGAAGAGCAGGGCCATCAGAAGGACCAAGCTCAGGGGGACCGCGCCGGCCCTGCCGGTCTTCTCGGGGGTGTACGCCAAGATGGCGAGCGGCACGAGGGGGACGGCGACCGCATAGACGACGGTCAGCAGGTTGCGGCGCATCAGCAGGGCGTTGGAGTGGGCGAGTCCGAGCACGCGGGCAGTCATCGGGCCATCTCCTTTGCAGGGGTGTGCGGATCCGTGGTTGCGCCGCGGCCGTCCGCGACGTCGAGGAAGATCGACTCGAGCGAGGCGGCGCGAGCGGAGAGCTCGTCAAGCCGGACGTCGTGCTGATCGGCCCAGGCGAGCAGCGTGGTCAGCGTCTGCTGAAGATCCCCGGTCTCCGCGATGGTGCGTCCGGCCGTGCGGTGCAGCTTCGTTGCCGCGAGTGGCGGGACGTCCCGGTCAGGTGTCCTGAAGGAGATGACGGAGGGTTGGCCGGCGACGATCTCCTCACGGGTGCCCGACAAGACGATGAGGCCAGCACGCATGATCGAGATCCTGTCGGCCAGCGCCTCGGCCTCTTCGAGGTAGTGCGTCGTAACGAGGACCGCGACGCCGTCCTCGCGCAGCGACCGGATCAGTTCCCACACGCGGTGTCGGCTCTCCGGGTCGAGGCCCGTGGTCGGCTCGTCGAGCATCAGCACCTCCGGGCGGCCGGTGAGGGTGCAGGCCAGGTCGACACGCCGCTGCTCACCTCCGGACAGGGCTCGCATGCGCACCCCGGCGCGCCCGCCCAGGTCGAGCAGGTCGAGCGACTCGTCAACCGGGCGGGGATCGGTCACCGTGGCGGCCCACATCGTCAGGGTCTCGCGCACCGTGAGGTCGCCTGAGAACCCGCTCCGCTGGAGCAGGACCCCGGCCCGGCGGCGTACTTCCGGCCGGTCGGCGATCGGGTCGAGCCCGAGCACACGCACACGTCCCGCAGACGGGGTGGCGAGCCCTTCGATGACTTCAAGCAGGGAGGTCTTGCCGGCTCCGTTGACTCCCAGCAGGGAGTGGATGGTGCCGGGTTCGACCCGGAGGTTGACCCCGGCCACGGCTTCGAACGCGCCGCTCCCAGTGCCGTAGACCCTGTGCAGGTCGTGTACGTCGATGGCGGCATCCATGTCGCTGTGCATGTGACCAGCCAACCCGCTCCACGGCGCTGGCAGTAGTGCGGCGTGTCACCGGTTGCGCTGACATTTGTCATGTGGCTGCGGGGAGGTGCAGCACCGCTTGACCTACTGTGTGCCTCTATGTACTATAACTCGCATGGTACATGGCCGCACCGAGCAAACAGCCAAGCTCGAGCAGGATCTCCGCAAGGGCGTGCTGGTCCTCGCCGTCCTCTCGCAGCTGCGCGCGCCGCAGTACGGCTACTCGTTGCGGCAGGCGCTGGCCGAGCGGGACATGCCGATCGAGGAGGGCACGCTCTACCCGCTGCTCCGTCGACTCGAGGGGCAGGGACTGCTCGCCTCCGAGTGGCGCATCGAGGACGGCCCGCCCCGCCGCTATTACACGCTCAGTGAACAAGGGGCTGAGGCCTACCGGGATCTGGCCAAGGCCTGGGAGTCGCTGGCCTCAGTCGTGGATCGCTTACTGAACGAGGAGAACTGAGATGGAACCGAACGTCATCATCGAGAGCTACGTGAGCGACATCGTGCGCCGGCTCCCGCGCCGCCAACGCCGCGACGTCGGCTTCGAGCTCCGCTCGCTGCTCAGCGAGGAACTCACCGGTCGCGCCGCCGACCTCGGCCGGCCCGCCGACGAGTCGATGGCGATGGATCTACTCGCCGCCTTCGGTCCCCCGCAGGATGTGGCCGACCGGTACCGCCCTGCGGGCTTCACCATCATCCGCCCGGCCGACGCTCCGCGCTTCGCCTGGATCGGCCTCGGCGGTGTCGCACTGCAGTGGGCGCTCACGCTCCCGGCCGTCTTCATCCCCGCAGCGGTCGTCGACGGGTCGGCGGCAGCAGTTGGAGGCTCGGACGACTGGGCGATGCGGCTCTACATATGGTGGTTCTCCTGGGGACTCGGCTCGTTCTGGTGGCCCGGATTCCTGATCAGCCTCACGCTGATCGCCAGCCTGATCCGCCATCGTCGCGACGCGAGGACCGCCCGAGCCGCGGACACCGGCATAGGCACGGCCTCACCGTCGATCCCACGCTCCGTGCTCGACCGAGACCGCACCAACCGGCCGGGGCTCGTGCTCGCCCTCGGGTTCTGGGCACTCGGCGCGTGCGCACTCATCGCCCTGCCGTGGTTGCCGACGCTCGCACCCGGTCTCCCCCAGCCGGTGCTCGACGCCTTCGCGTTCGACCCCGACTTCCTGCGCTGGCGAGCCCCCTGGGTGCTCGTTCTCTGGGCGGCGAGCTTCGCCCTCGAGTTCGCGGTGCTCGTGGCCGGCCGCACCAGCAGCACCACCCGCCGCATCTCGCTCGCCATCGACGTGGGCTGGCTCGCGTTGCTGACCTGGTTCCTCGCGGCCGGCCCCATCTTCGAGGCGCCCACCGCCGATGACGTGGTCCGGCTCTGCCTCGTCGGCATCATCGTGATCGTCGTCGTCGACCTCGTGGCGACGATTCGCCGAGAGACCGTGCCGACACGCGCGCCGACCGCCTAGGGTTCTATTGGATCCACGCTCGATCACGTTCCGGCCTCGCACCCCCAACGGGATTCGAACCCGTGCTACCGCCGTGAAAGTGCGACCGAAGGGGAATCGGGACCTATTGGAAATCAATGAAACCGCAGGTCAGACCCCCTTTTGACCGTTGACGCTTGATGGCCAAAACGGGTCGTTCTCGACTCTCTTGCGGCCCAAATGCGGCCCAGCGCGGCCCCGTTTGCAAGCGTTTAGAGGCGGCCAAAGGCCTTCATCAGAAGCTCATTCGATCACGCCAATAGCCGGGTCGGCGCTTGGCATGCGCCACTGCCACGACAGTCAGCACGTCGCCCTCGACGAAGTAGACGATCCTGTACGGGAAGCCGGACACACCCTTGGAGCGCACAACCGGCTCGCGGTTCCACCCAGTCCAGGGCGCCCAAGCGTCGGGGTCATCGACTGCAGCGTCGATGGCCGCTCGAACCGCCTCCACGAAACGACCACCCACACCAACGTCGCGGTCGTCGTACCAGTCGACGTCAGCAGCGAACTCGGCCTGCGCCTCCGGGTGGAAGTCGAAGGCGACGGTCATGCGTTGCGCGATGCCCGTCGAGCTGCGATGTCGGCGAACACGTGCTCACCGGGAACGGTCGTGACCTTGCCGCCGACAACGTCGTCCACGCGAGTCACGATCTCGTCGGTCCACGCCCTTTCGAGCGACTCGTCGTCGACGACCTCGACCGACTCCAGCAAACGAAGGGCGATTTCCTTCCGCACCGAAGGAGGCAGGGCCAAGCCGGCCTCGTAGAACTCCGATGCACTGAGCGACATGGCAGTCATCCTACGCGCGGATGACGACGATCACCGGCCCCCGGCACCACCCGACCGCACGACCGCACGACCCGATGCGCTCCCGTCGACGTTGCCCTCATCGCTTCGCGCCAACGGATGGTCGGTGCCAAAACGTCGCCGCGGGCGAGGCCGCGCTCCAGCCCGGCTATCAGCCATGCGCCCTGGGCACCGCCCGGGACATCGAACCGGTGGAGCTCGATGGAGCCGGTCGTGGCAGACCGCGAAAGGCATCAGGGCCGCGACCGCCTTCCGCGGCTCACTGCGTTCGGCCAGCGGCCAGCGGTCAGCTTGAAAGGCCCTGGCAGCCGACGTCGGCTGAGGAGCGAGCGAGAGTCTCGAAACCAAAGTGAGCGGATCTGCC
>CAVQOT010000009.1:0-114682 GCA_963714495.1 uncultured Actinomycetota bacterium
AACATCCCCGAGGACGGCGGCGCGCTGATCGTCTCCAACCACTCGGGCACCGTTCCGATGGACGCATTGATGACGATGACCACCGTCCACGACCAGACCGGGCGGTTCCTGCGTCCGCTCAGCGCCGACCTCGTCTTCCGGCTGCCGATGGTCAGCGCGATGGCCCGCAAGACCGGCGCGACCCTGGCTTGCCACGAGGACGCCGAGCGGATGCTGCGAGGTGGCGAGCTGGTCGGCGTGTGGCCGGAAGGCTTCAAGGGGATCGGCAAGCCGTTCTCCGAGCGCTACCGCCTGCAGCGGTTCGGACGAGGAGGGTTCGTGTCCGCGGCGTTGCGCACCCGCGTCCCCATCGTGCCGTTGTCGGTCGTGGGCGCGGAGGAGATCTACCCGCTGGTGGGCAACGTGCCCGTGCTCGCCCGGCTACTGGGTGTGCCGTACATCCCGGTCACCCCGCTGTTCCCGTGGCTCGGCCCGCTCGGGATGGTGCCGCTGCCGTCGAAGTGGTTGATGGAGTTCGGCGAGCCGATTCGCACCGACGAGCTGGAGCCCGGTGCCGCCGATGACCCGATGCTGGTCTTCAACGTGACCGACCAGGTCCGCGAGACGATCCAGCAGACACTGTTCACGCTGCTGCGCCGGCGGGGCTCGGTCTTCGGCTGAGAGGGTGCGCCGGCCGTTACAGGACGGCGTCCAGGAACGCCTTAGTCTCAGGCTGCTGGGTGTCGTGGAACATCTGGTCGGGTGGCCCCTCCTCGAGGATCTTGCCCTCGTGGAAGAACGCCATCCGGTCGCTCACCTCGCGGGCGAACCCCATCTCGTGGGTCACGACCATCATCGGCATGTGCAGGTCGGTGGCGAGCGACTTCATCACCGACAGCACCTCGCCCGTCAGCTCGGGGTCCAACGCGGACGTCGGCTCGTCGAAGAGCATCACCTCGGGCTGCATCGCCAACGCCCTGGCGATCGCGACGCGTTGCTGCTGCCCGCCCGACAGCCGGATCGGATGCTCGTCGGCCTTGTCAGCGAGCCCCACCTGCTCGAGCAGCTCCAGGCTACGGGTGCGCAGCTCGTCGTTGTCGACCTCCTTGACCAGTCGCGGCGCGACCATGAGGTTGTCCAGGACGGTCATATGCGGGAACAGGTTGAACTGCTGGAACACCATGCCCACCCGGAGCCGGAGCCGCCGGATCTGGTCGCGCTTGCGCCTGGTGCGATGGCCGCCGCCGAGCGGAGGCAGGCCGCCGACCTCGATGGTGCCCTCGGTGGGGTCCTCCAGGAAGTTCACGCAACGCAGCAGGGTGGACTTGCCCGACCCGGACCGGCCGAAGATCACCACGACCTCGCCCTGGTGCAGGTCCATGTCGATGCCCTTCAGCACCTCCAGCCGCCCGAAGCGCTTGTGGATGTTGCGGCAGCGGACCACGACGTCATCGGTCATCAGTGCTCACCTCCCGCCAGCTCGGGGTTGTCGAGCAGGTCCTTGCCGCGACCTTGGGTGGCGGCGGTGCGGACGTAGCCCTTCTCCAGCCGGGTCTCGAGCTTGCGCTGGAAGTAGGTGAACACAGCGGTCAGCGCCCAGTAGAACGCGGCAGCGGCCACGAAGGCCTCCAGGCCCTTGACGTCGGCCTTGCCGACGAGCTGGGCCCGTCTGAAGAGCTCGGCGCTGGCCACGTTCACCCCGAGGAACGAGACCAGGGCGGTGTCCTTCATCATCGCGATGAACTCGTTCCCGGTGGGCGGGATGATCACCCGGAACGCCTGGGGCAACACCACCTTGCGCATCTTCTGGCCGTAGTTCATGCCGAGAGCGTCGGCCGCCTCGCCTTGACCGCCGGTGACGGACTGGATGCCCGCGCGGAAGATCTCGGTCATGTAGGCGCCGTAGTTCAGGCCCAGCCCCACGATGCCCGCCTGGGCCGCCGACAGCACGAACGCGTTCTGGAACGAGTCGGGCAGGCCGGGCAGCCGGTCTCCCAGATTGGCCCCCACCTGGGGCAGCGCGAGGTAGATGAGGAAGAGCTGGACGATCAGTGGGGTGCCGCGGAAGAACGAGGTGTAGAAGCCAGAGACGCCGTAGGCGATCGGGTTGCTCGACAGTCGCCCCAGCGCGCCGAGGATGGCGAGCACGATGGCGAGCACGATGCCACCCACGGCGATGTAGCCCGTGTAGACCAGCCCGCCGGAGATGAACCGGAGCTTGGAGATCATCCAGGCGTTGTCGAAGGCGGCGATCCAGAAGAAGACCGCCAGGATCGCGAAGATCGCACCCCAGACGGTCGCCACCTTGAGCCGGAACGGGACCTCGGCGCTCCGTTGGGCCAGCCGCTCCCTCCAGCCGCCGTCGTCGGCGGCCGGAGGGGGGACTGGCGTGGTCACTGCTGGACGGTCAGGTCGACGCCGTCGTACCACTTCTTCGACAGCTCGGTGAGCGTCCCGTCCGCGTGCATGTCGGCGACGATCTGGTTCACGGCGTCGAGCAGGCTCTGGCTGTCGAGCTTGGAGCTGCGGTCGAACCCCACGGAGAGCGGCTCATAGAACAGCGGGTCGCCGACGATCTTCTCCGGCTTGCCCGAGTTGATGAACCCCTCCGCCGTGGTGAGCGAGGTCATCGCGGCGTCGAGGCGGGTGCCGTCGCCCAAGCCCAGGTCCTGGAGCGCGGTGGTGTCGGTGTCGTAGCCGGAGATCTTGGCGTCGTCGATCACGAAGTCGAAGGTGAAGCCGTCGATGGCGAGTGACTTGTCGAGGAACTGCTCATAGGTGCAGCCGCTGCACACGCCGACCTTCTTGCCGTCCAGGTCGGTCGTCAGGTCCTGGATGCTGGTGTTGTCCTCGTGCACGACCACGACGGCGGGCGTGTAGTAGTACGGATCGGTGAAGAACAGCACCTTCTGCCGGTCGTTGGTGGGGGTCATCGAACCCACGCTCATGTCCCAACGGCCGTTCCAGCTGCCGGAGGTGATGACGTCCCATGACGGCGCCTCCCAGCCGATGTCCACGCCGAGCCGCTTCGCGACCTCCGTTGCGACGTCGATGTCGAACCCGACGTAGTCGCCCGTGGAATCGTCGAGCGATGACTGGGGCGGATAGGCGGGATCGGTGGACACCACCAGCTCGCCCTTGTCGCAGACGTCCGCGAGCAGATCGCCTGAGGCCTGGGTGGTGGCGCAGACTCCGTCTCCGGACGGGCTGGCGGCAGTGGATCCTCCACCTCCGTCGTCACTTCCGCAGGCAGCCAGGGCCAGGCCGAGCAGGCCGGTAACCACGGTCAGGGACAGCGAACGAACGCGCATCAAACACCTCGTGACTCAATCGCCGAGATAGGAAAGGGCTTCGTGCAGGATGCCACGTCGGGCGCCTGGGAAACAGCCCCCGGACTCATCAATGGGGTTGCGCCCCCCGTCGGCCACGCAGTGCTGCTCCGGCAGCGATCGAGCCGGTGAGGGCCCCGGCGAGGCCGGCGGCGACGAGTCCCGCCCGTGCGGCCTTGCGTCCGGTGCGGTAGTCACGGAGCCGCCAGCCCTGCTGGCGCGCATGGGCCCGGAGCCGCGCGTCGGGGTTGACCGCGCAGGGGTCGCCCACCATCGAGAGCATCGGCAGGTCGTTGACCGAGTCGGAGTACGCCGAGCAGCGGGCGAGGTCGAGTGCCTCGCGGGCCGCCAGCGCCTTGATCGCCTCTGCCTTGGCCGGACCGTGCAGCAGGTCGCCGACCAGCCGGCCGGTGTAGACGCCGTCCTCGCGCTCGGCGACCGTGCCGAGCGCCCCGGTGAGTCCGAGCCGCCGGGCGATGATGCTGGCGATCTCGATCGGAGCGGCGGTCACCAGCCAGACCCGCTGGCCGTCGTCGAGGTGGAGCTGCGCCAAGGCGCGGGTGCCCGGCCAGATCCGATGGGCCATCGCCTCGTCGAAGATCTCCTCACCCAGCGCCTCCAGCTCGGCCACGGTGTGGCCGGCGATGAAGCCGAGCGCGGAGGTGCGGGCGTCGGCGACGTGGCCGGGGTCCTCGACCCCGACCACCCGGAAGTAGGCCTGCTTCCAGGCTGCGCCGGCGATGTCGCGGGTGCTGAAGAAGTGGCGCCGATGCAGCCCTCGCGCAAGGTGGAAGATGCTCGCACCCCGCATCACCGTGTTGTCGACGTCGAAGAACGCCGCTGCGGTCGGGTCGGCAGGGGTGTCGAGCGCCGACTCCACCTCAGCGACGGAGGCCGCCGCCTCACCCGCCAGCACGCTGCGCCGCTGCAGGTCGAGCGGGCGGCGGGCGCGATCGCGGGGAGGAGTCACATCCGCCAGGGTAGTGCGATCCAGCCTCGGGCTCACCGGCGCTGTGCGAGGATCGAATGCATGCCGACCGTCCTGCGACACGGGGTGGCCGACCTCGTCACGCTGGCCGCTGGCAGCCGTCCGGACCATCTGGCCGTGATCGAGGCCGGCGGTCGCGGGCTGACCTGGGCCGAGCTGGATGCCGAGGTCGACCGGGTCGCAGGCGGCCTGGTCGAAGCCGGCGTCGTGGCCGGCACCAGGGTGCTGCTGTCGCTCGGGAACCGCGTGGAGCTGGTGGCGGCGTACCTCGCGGTGCTTCGCGCCCAGGCCGTGGCGGTGCCGGTCAACCCGGACGCCGACCAACGGGAGCTGGGCACGCTGCTCGCTGACTCCGGCAGCCGATACGCCCTGGGGGACGAACGCTCCGTGGCGGCGCTGAGGGGTGCGGTGGCCGAGCTGGAGGTGCCCGCCACGCTGGTCGTCGTGGGGAAGCCGTGCGCCGGCGAGCTGGCGTATGACGACCTCCGCGGAGATCGTCACCTGCCGCCCCTGCTCGACCCGGAGCGGCTCGCGGTGCTCCTCTACACCAGCGGCACCTCCGGTCCGCCCCGGGCGGCGATGCTTACCCACCGGGCGCTGGTCGCCAACCTCGAGCAGGTGGCGGCCCTGGACCCGCCCCTGATCGGCCCCGACGACGTGGTGCTCGGGGTGCTTCCGCTGTTCCATGTCTACGGCCTGGCCGCGGTGCTCGGCGGCGTCGTTCGGCAGGCCGCCACGCTGCTGCTGGTGGCGAAGTTCGACGCCGACGCCGTGCTGGACCTGGTGGCCGCCCACGGGGGGACGGTGCTGCCCGTGGCCCCTGTGGCGCTCGAGCGCTGGCTCGAGATCGGCGGGCTGGCCGACCGGCTGGGCACCACGCACACGGTGCTGTCCGGCTCTGCTCCGTTGGGCCGATCGCTGCAGGAGGCGTTCCGTGAGGCAACCGGCGTGACGGTGCACCAGGGGTACGGCCTGACCGAGGCTTGCCCGGTGGTCACCAGCACGGCGGGCACGACCGCGGCCGGAACTCTCGGCGTCCCCGTGCCGGGAGTCGAAATGCGGGTGGTCGACGTCCAGGGACGGCCGGTGCTCGTGGGCGACCCCGGCGAGATCGAGGTGCGCGGCCCGAATCTGTTCTCGGGCTACTGGCCGGACGGCTCGGACGGCCCGGCCGAGGACGGCTGGTGGCCGACCGGTGACCTGGGCGTGCGCAACGCCGAGGGTGCCCTGATCCTGGTGGACCGGGTGCACGAGACGATCACCGTCGAGGGGTTCCCGGTCTACCCCCAGGAGGTCGAGGACGTGCTCGGAGGCGTCGCCGGGGTCGCCGAGGCTGCGGTCATCGGAGTCCCGGACGAGACCGGCCCGAAGATCGTTGCGTACGTCGTCGCGCCCGAGGCCGACCCCGAGGAGCTGGTGGCGGCCGTCCACGAGTGGTGCCGCACCCAGCTGGCGGCGTTCAAACGGCCCGACCGGGTCGAGGTGGTGTCCCGGCTCCCGCTGAGTGTCACCGGCCGGGTCCAGAAGGGGCGGCTGCGCCATCTCGAGCGCCGTCGCGGTCTGGGGTTGTTGTCGTGACCGCCCGGGTGACCCTCTATGGCAGACCGGGCTGCCACCTGTGCGACGAGGCCCGACGGGTGGTGTCCCGGGTGTGCGCCGACCTTGGTGAAGGATTCGTCGAGGTCGACATCGACGGCGACGCCGCCCTGATCGAGCGCTTCGGCGAAGAGATCCCGGTGACCTTCGTGGACGGCCGGCAGCACGATTTCTGGCGCGTCGACGAGGTCCGTCTGCGGTCTGCGCTGACCCACTAGTCCAGGCCTCCGTCCGGCGTCAAGGAGCCAGGGTCGCGACGCCTCCCGCGACCGGCCGTGTGGGCTGGGTCACATCGTGGCCGGGCCATGACCTCTCAGTTTGTTCTCACGTTCACAAACTTCTACAGTGAGGACGCCGAGCGGAAGCCGACCCCGGGTTCACCGGACGGGACGAGTCAGCGTCCCGGCACCGCGCTGGGGCCGCCGGCTAGAAACGAGACGCCAGTGAGGTCACGCCCGTCCACCGAGCCTCGGGACATCCCCGAGGCCACGGTGGCGCGACTGCCGATCTACCTGCGGGCGCTCACGACGCTTGCGGAGGACGGCGTGGCCACCTGCTCCAGCGAGGAGCTGGCGCAGACCACCGGTGTCAACAGCGCCAAGCTGCGCAAGGACCTCTCCCACCTCGGCAGCTACGGCACCCGCGGCGTCGGCTACGACGTGGCCTATCTGCGCTACCAGATCGCCCGGCAGATCGGCGTCACCCAGGACTGGCCCGTGGTGATCGTGGGCATCGGCAACCTCGGCCACGCGCTGGCCAACTTCTCGGGTTTCCGCAGCCGGGGTTTCCGGGTCGTCGCACTGCTGGATGCAGATCCTGACCGGCAGCAGGAGGTCGTCGCGGGCGTCGACGTACGCCCGTTCGATGACCTCGAGGCGATCGTCTCCGAGTGCGGGGTGGCCATCGGCGTGATCGCGACTCCGGCCGCGGCCGCCCAGGACGTCACCGACCGGATGGTCGCCGCAGGCATCCGCAGCATCCTGAACTTCGCGCCGACCGTGCTGGCCGTCCCCGACGGCGTGGACGTGCGCAAGGTCGACCTGTCCATCGAGCTGCAGATCCTGGCCTACCACGAGCAGCGCAAGTCGCCCCACATCGCCCTGACCACGATCGACGGGCAGGCGATATGAGCGTTCTCGTCGTGGGCATCTCCCACAGGACAGCCCCGGTCGCGCTGCTCGACCAGGTCGCGCTCGACCCAGACGGCGTGCACAAGCTGGTCATCGACGCCGCCGCCACCGACCACGTGACCGAGGCGGCCGTGGTCGCCACCTGCAACCGCCTGGAGGTCTACGCCGTCGTCGACCGCTTCCACGGCAGCGTCGAGGGGTTGTCCCGGCTGCTGCTCGACCGCGCCGACGAACCCGCGGAGGCGCTGCTGCCGCACCTCTACGTCCACTACGACGACGGCGCGGTGTCCCACCTCTTCCATGTCGCCTCAGGGTTGGACTCGATGGCCGTCGGCGAGGGTCAGATCCTCGGCCAGACCCGCGACGCCCTCCGGCTGGCCCAGGAGGTCGGGTCGATCGGGACCGTGCTCAACTCGCTGTTCCAGCAGGCGCTGCGGGTCGGCAAGCGGGCCCACGCCGAGACCGACATCGACCGGGCCGCGCCGTCGCTGGTGACCGCCGCTCTCGAGGCTGCCGCCGAGAGCACCCCCATCGCGGGCGCCCGGGTCCTGGTCCTCGGCGCCGGCTCGATGGCGTCCCTGGCCACCGCCGCAGTCACCCGCGCCGGAGCCGGGCAGGTGGTCGTGGTCAACCGCACGCCGGAGCACAGTGCACACCTGGCCGAGGAGTACGCCGTGCGCTGCGCCCCACTGACCGCGCTCGTCGAGGAGCTCTCCCGGGCCGACCTGGTCATCGCCTGCACCGGCGCGGCCGACCTGATGGTCACCCCTGAGATGCTGCCGCCGCGGCCGGTGACCCTGATCGATCTGGCGCTGCCCCATGACATCGACCCGGCAGTCGGAGCGCTCCCCGGCGTCAGCCTGGTCAACCTCGGGTTGCTCGGCGAGCGGCTCCAGGATGCCTCGGGTGGACGGGAAGTCGAGGAGGTCCGCGCCATCGTCAGCCAGGAGGTCACGGCCTTCGTGGCGGCGCGCCGCCAGGTCAGCGTCACTCCCACCGTGGTGGCCCTGCGGTCGATGGCGACCGCGCTGGTGGCCGCGGAGCTGGCTCGGCTGGACGCGCGGCTGCCCGAGCTCGACTCCCCTGTCCGTGACGAGGTATCTCAGGCAATGACCCGGCTCGCGGACAAGCTCCTCCACCAGCCGACCGTGCGGGTCAAGGAGCTCGCCGACGGCGGCGCGGCCGTGTCCTACGCCGCCGCGCTGGCCGAGCTGTTCGCCCTCGACCCCGACGCGGTCGACGCGATGACCCGGCCGGTGGTTCCCGAGGATCCCAAGGACGAGCCCTCGCGAAGGTCGGGGCTCTCATGACCGTGCCGCTGCGCCTCGGCACCCGCGCGTCCGCGCTCGCTCGCACCCAGTCGGCGGGCGTCGCCGCGCTGGTCTCCGACCGACTCGACCGCGCGGTCGAGCTGGTCGAGGTGACCACCGACGGTGACCTGACCGACGCACCGCTGACGTCCCTCGGGGGCACCGGAGTGTTCGTCAGCGCGCTGCGCGCGGCCCTGCTGCGGGGCGACGTCGACCTGGTGGTCCACTCGCTGAAGGACCTGCCCACGGCCGACGAGCCGGGCATCGCTCTGGCTGCCTGCCCACCCCGGGAGGATCCGCGCGATGCCGTGATCGCTCGCGACGGCCTCACCCTGGGCGAGCTCCCAGTGGGTTCGACGATCGGCACCGGGTCCCCACGCCGCGCTGCCCAGTTGGCCGCGCTCGGCCTCGGCCTCGAGGTCGTCGACATCCGCGGCAACGTGGACACGAGGCTGCGCAGGGTCGCTGATGGCGATCTGGACGCCGTGGTGCTGGCCCGCGCGGGGCTCGCGCGGCTGGGTCGCCTGGACGCCATCACCGAGACCCTCGACCCGCTCCAGATGCTCCCCGCACCCGGTCAGGGCGCCCTCGCCATCGAGTGCCGCTCCGACGACACCGACCTGCTGGTCGCCCTGGCGGCCCTCGACGACCCCGCCACCCGCGCGGCCGTCACCGCCGAGCGCGCGGTGCTGGCGACCCTCGAGGCCGGCTGCTCCGCCCCGGTCGGCGCCCTCGCCGACGTGGTCGAGGGTGACGACGGCGACGAGCTGTGGGTGCGCGCGGTCGTGCTCTCCCTCGATGGCGCCCTCACCGTCCGCAGATCAGCCTCCGGACCCCTCGGCGACGCCTCCGGCGTCGGGGTCCGTCTCGCCGAGGAGCTGCTCGCCGACGGTGCCGCCGACCTGATGACCACCCAGCCCAGCAGAGACCCGCCAAGCAGTGTCCCGCCCAGCAGTGTCCCGCCCAGCAGCACCCTGAAAAGGCAGCACGCATGACTCGACGTACCCCCCATCGCCCGGCTCCCGCTTCCGCGCAGGGCCGCGCCACCCCCTCACCCGCCACCCCGCGTGGCTGGGTGTCCTTCGTGGGCAGCGGTCCCGGCGACCCTGGACTGTTGACGGTGCGAGCGCTGGAGTTGCTCCGCGCCGCCGACGTGGTGATCACCGAGGTGCCCGACCACGAGCCGATGGTGCGGCGCCTGCTCGGACTGCCCGTCGAGGAGTCGCCCGACGAGAAGGGCCTGCGCTTCGTCGACGGCGGCTTCGGTGAGGGCGGCAATCGCCTCACCCACGCGGCGCGGGCCAAGGTCGTGGTCCGTGAAGCCAAGAAGGGCGACGCGGTGGTGCGCCTGATGGCGGGGGACCCGTTTCTCCACGCCAGCGGCCCCGAGGAGGCCCAGGCGTGCGTGAAGGCCGGAGTCGCGTTCGAGATCGTGCCCGGGGTCAGCGCAGCCGGCGCGGTCCCGGCGTACGCCGGCATCCCGCTCACCGACAAGTCCACTCGCGAGGTGGCCGTCGTCTCCTATGCGCCGCGGCTCGACTGGAGCCGCTACGCGCGGGGCTCGACGCTGGTCGTGCTCGGCGCCGCCGAGTCCCTCGCGGAGCTGTCTGACTCGCTGGTCGCGACCGGGCGTGATCTGGACACCCCGGTTGCGGTGACGCAGTCCGGGACCACCACCGAGCAGCAGACCGTGGTGTCGACGCTCGGGCGGGTCGCGGCCGACGTGCGCTCCGCGCGCCTCGACGCCCCGACGGTGGTCGTGGTCGGTGACGTGGTCGACCTGCGCGAGACGCTGTCCTGGTTCGAGACCAAGCCCCTGTTCGGCTGGAGGGTGCTGGTGCCGCGCACCAAGGAGCAGGCGGGCTCGCTGTCCAAGCGGCTGCGCGGCCACGGCGCGGTCGCCGAGGAGGTGCCGACCATCTCGGTCGAGCCGCCGCGCAACCCCCAGCAGATGGACAAGGCCGTGCGCGGCCTGGTCGAAGGCCGCTACGAGTGGATCGCGTTCACCTCGGTCAACGCGGTGAAGGCGGTGCGCGAGAAATTCGAGGAGTACGGCCTCGACGCCCGCACCTTCTCCGGCCTGAAGATCGCCGCCGTCGGGGACAAGACCGCGGCCGCCATCGAGGCCTGGGGTCTGCGCCCCGACCTGGTGCCGACCGGGCAGCAGTCCGCTGCGGGGCTGCTCGCGGACTGGCCGGAGTTCGACCAGCAGCTCGACCCGATCAACCGGGTCTTCCTCCCGCGCGCCGACATCGCCACCGAGACGCTGGTTGCAGGGCTGATCGAGCTCGGCTGGGAGTGCGACGACGTGACGGCCTACCGCACTGTGCGGGCAGCGCCCCCGCCGGCGCCGACTCGGGACGCGATCAAGTCGGGCAAGTTCGACGCGGTGGTCTTCACTTCGTCCTCGACCGTGCGCAACCTGGTGGGCATCGCCGGCAAGCCGCACCCCTCGACGGTGATCGCGGTGATCGGACCGGCAACGGCGAAGACCGCCGAGGAGCACGGCCTCCGGGTCGACGTGCTCGCCTCGAAGCCGGACGTCGAGGTGCTGGTCGATGCGCTCGCCGACTTCGGCGCCACCCGGCGGCAGTCGCTGGTCGAGGAGGGACTGCCGGTGACCAAGCCGTCGGTGCGCAAGCCCTCGGCGCGGCGCAAGGCGAGCTCGAAGTAGTGGCCGGCGACGTCACCCGCCCCCTGGTCCGGCCGCGCCGCCTGCGGCGCACGCCGGGGCTGCGGCGGATGGTCGCTGAGACCACGCTGGTGCCAGGGCAGCTGGTGCTGCCCATGTTCGTGCGGGAGGGGCTTGACGAGCCACGGCCGATCGCGTCGATGCCGGGCGTGGTCCAGCACACGCGCGCGACCCTGGTCCGCGCAGCCGAGGAAGCGGCCGAGCTGGGGCTCGGCGGGGTGATGCTGTTCGGGGTGCCGTCGGACCGCGATGCGCGCGGGAGCGGTGCCGTCGACCCCGCCGGCATCCTCAACCTGGCCATCACCGACGTGGTGTCCGCGGTCGGCGACGCGCTGACCGTGATGAGTGACCTGTGCCTCGACGAGTTCACCGACCACGGGCACTGCGGGGTGCTGACGCCCGACGGCCGGGTCGACAACGACGAGACTCTGCGGGTCTATGCCGAGATGGCACTGGCCCAGGCCGATGCCGGCATCGACATGGTCGGGCCCAGCGGGATGATGGACGGCCAGGTCGCGGTGATCCGCTCCGCGCTCGACGAGGCTGGCCATGCCGAGGTCGGGATCCTGGCCTACTCCGCGAAATACGCGTCCGCCTTCTACGGGCCGTTCCGCGAGGCCGTCGACTCCTGCTTGGAGGGCGACCGGCGGACCTACCAGCAGGACCCCGCCAATGCCGTCGAAGGGGTCCGCGAGGCGCTGCTCGATGTTGAGCAGGGTGCCGACATCGTGATGGTGAAGCCGGCGCTGGCCTATCTCGACGTCGTCCGCCGGGTTCGCGAGGCCGTCGACGTCCCCGTGGCGGCGTACAACATCTCGGGGGAGTACGCCATGGTCGAGGCCGCCGCCGCCCACGGATGGATCGACCGCGAGGCCGCCATCCTCGAGACGCTGCTCTCGATCCGCCGCGCCGGCGCTGACGTGATCCTCACCTACTGGGCCGCCGAGGCGGCTCGGCTGTTGCGCTGAGGCTGCGTCGGCTCCTGTCACCGCTTCATCTAGGTACCTAGATGAAGCGTCACTTCCCTAGGCCTGTACGACGATGGAAGTGCAGCTCCGGCGACTTACCTAGAGGAAACTGGGGTCGAAGGGGCGCGGACGCCCACCACAACCCCAGCCGATCGCGCTGCGGCTAGGGTCGAGCCATGACGGAGCCAGCCACGCGGCGTACGGTCCTGATGGTCGACGGCGAGAACATCGACGCCACGCTCGGCGCGTCGATCCTCGGTCGGAGGCCGCAGTCGGAGGAGCGGCCGCGCTGGGAGCGCCCGCTGCAGTTCGCCCGTGACCAATGGGGCAACGACGTCACCGGACTGTTCTTCCTGGCGGCCAACGACTCGCTGCCGATGCCGTTCGTCCAGGCACTGCTGGCCATCGGCTACCGGCCGGTCCCGCTGTCGGGCGGGGCGGGGGAGAAGGTCGTCGACATCGCCATCCAGCGCACCCTCGAGGCGCTGCAGGACACCAGCGACGACGTGATGCTGGTCAGCCACGACGGCGACTTCCTGCCGCAGCTGAAGCAGGTCTGCGACGGCCGGCGGGTCGGCGTGATGGGCTTCAAGGAGTTCTGCAATCTCGGGTTCGCCGAGTTGGGTGTCGAGTTCTTCGACCTGGAGTACGACGTCAAGGCGTTCAACGGCAGCCTCCCGCGGATCCGGATCATCCCGATCAGCGAGTTCGACCCGCGCGACTTCTTGTGAGCCTCCGTTGACCGTGGCGACGGCGCACGCCCGAGCTCGCATAGTCCGCTACGTCCGGCACGGGTTCGAACGTTCTGAGGCGTGCCGAACGTGGCGGACTATCCGCCGCCGGCCAACGCTCCGGACGCCGGTTCCGGGCCGGCTTCCGGCGTCGGACACAATGTCGGGGTGAGTGTCCACGACCACGCGAAGTCCCGCGCCCTGTTCGAGCGCGGGCGGGCGGTCACACCGGGCGGCGTGAACTCCCCGGTGCGGGCGTTCAACGCCGTCGGCGGGACGCCGCGGTTCATCCGCTCGGCGGCCGGCGCGTGGTTGAGCGACGTCGACGGCAACGAGTACGTCGACCTGATCTGCTCCTGGGGACCGATGCTGCTCGGCCACGCACACCCCGAGGTGCAGGCGGCCGTGCAGGCGGCCGTGGCCCGCGGGACGTCGTACGGCACTCCGACCGAGCCGGAGATCGAGCTCGCCGAGGAGATCGTGGCGCGCACCCCGGTCGACCAGGTGCGCTTCGTGTCGTCGGGCACCGAGGCGACCATGTCGGCGATCCGGCTGGCGCGGGGGTTCACCGGCCGTGACCTGGTCGTGAAGTTCGCCGGCTGCTACCACGGGCACGTCGACGCGCTGCTGGCCGCTGCCGGCTCCGGCCTCGCCACCTTCGCGGTCCCCGGCACCCCGGGCGTCCCGGAGTCGAACACGGCGCTGACGATCGTGCTGCCCTACCACGACCGCCAGGCCGTCGAGGCGGCATTCGCCGAGCACGGCGACCGGATCGCCTGCCTGATCACGGAGGCGGCCCCGGGCAACATGGGCGTGGTGCCGCCCGAGCCCGGCTTCAACGCATTCCTGGCCGAGATCTGTCAGCGGCACGGCGCGCTGTTCGTCTCCGACGAGGTGATGACCGGGTTCCGGGTCACCCGGCAGGGCCAGTGGGGGCTCGACGGCGCGATCGAGGGCTGGCGCCCCGACCTGATGACGTTCGGCAAGGTGATGGGCGGCGGGCTGCCGGCGGCGGCCTTCGGAGGCCGCGCCGACGTGATGGGCCACCTCTCGCCCGAGGGGCCGGTCTACCAGGCCGGCACGCTCTCGGGGAACCCCGTGGCCACCACCGCCGGGCTCACCACGCTGCGACTCGCGACCGAGGAGGTCTACGACCACCTCAACACCGTAGGGTCCACGATCCAGGAGGCGGCGACCAAGGCGCTGAGCGAAGCCGGTGTGCCCCACGTCGTACAGAGCACCGGCACGATGTTCTCCGTCTTCTTCACCGGTCGCCCGGTGCGCGACTTCGCCGACGCGTCCACGCAGGACACCGCGGCGTACGCCGCGTTCTTCCACGCGATGCTCGACCGAGGCGTCTACCTTCCCCCGTCTGCCTACGAAGCATGGTTCGTCTCCGCCGCCCACGACGACCGAGCCGTGCAGACCATCCTCGACGCGCTGCCCGAGTCGGCGCGGGCGGCGGCGGGGGTGACTGCATGAGCGACCAGACCGTCGTGCACCTGCTGCGGCACGGCGAGGTGCACAACCCCGAGGGAGTGCTCTACGGCCGGCGCGACGGCTTCCACCTCTCCGAGCTCGGGCGCCGGATGGCCCAGCGGGTCGCCGACACCGTCGGCGACCGCGACATCGTGCACCTCGTGGCATCGCCGCTGGAGCGTGCCCAGGAGACCGCCGCGCCGCTGGCCGCAGCCCGCGGCCTGGAGATCCTCACCGACGAGCGGATCATCGAGTCCACGAACGTCTTCGAGGGCATGAGCTTCGGCCGCAACGACCACGCGCTACGCAACCCGGCCACCTGGCGACACCTGTGGAACCCGTTGAAGCCGTCCTGGGGCGAGCCGTATGTCGAGGTGGCGGCCCGGATGCGCGCGGCCGTCCTCGACGCCCGCGCCGCGGCCGCCGGCCATGAGGCGTTGCTGGTCTCGCACCAGTTGCCGATCTGGGTCGCTCGGCTCTCCGCCGAGGGGCGACCGTTCCTGCACGACCCGAGGCGTCGCCAGTGCACGCTGGCCTCGCTCACGTCCTTCCATTTCACCGACGGCACCTTGGAGCGGGTGGCCTACTCCGAGCCGGCAGGTGACCTGATCCCGGTCCGCGACAAGGGCGCCACGTTCTCCGCCGGCGGCGCGGCCGAGGAGCACCGTCCGTGAGACGTGCCCCGGCTCTGCTGGCCCTGGTGCTCCTTCTCGTCCCGCTCACGGCCTGCTCCTCGGTGGGCGGCACCGGCGACCGGGGCTACATCACCACCGGCGGGCAGGTCAGCGAGTTGAGGGCCACCGACCGGGGCAGCCCGATCGAGCTGCAGGGCATCGACCTGGACGGCAACTCCGTGGATCTCGGCTCGCTCCGCGGTCAGGTCGTGGTCATCAACTTCTGGGGCTCTTGGTGTCCACCATGCCGTTCGGAGATGCCGATGCTGGTGGCGGCCGCGGCGGACCCCGAGACCGACGCGAGGTTCCTCGGGGTGAACGTGCGCGATGGCTCCGTGGAGAATGCCTTGAGCTTCGAACGGGCGTACGACGTCCCGTTCCCCACGCTCTGGGATCCCGACGGCCGCGCGTTGCTCGCCTTTCCGACGGCGCTGGTGCGGCTGCCCCCGACGACGCTGGTGCTCGACCGGCAGGGCCGGATCGCGGCCTACGTCATCGGCGAGCTGCCGTCCGAGCTGACGTTGCGCGACCTGGTCGACACGGTCGTGTCGGAGGTCCCGGCAGAGGATTCGGCCGGAGGGACGGCCGATGGGTGAGTGGTTCCAGGAGCAGGCCCTGTCGGGGTCGCTCATCCTCGCGGTGCCGGTGGCGCTGCTCGCCGGGCTGGTGTCGTTCTTCTCGCCATGCGTGATCCCGCTGCTGCCGGGCTACCTGTCCTACGCCACGGGCCTGACCGGTGCCGACCTGCAGGACGCCGAGGTGACCCGCCGCCGACGGGGCCGGATGCTGGCCGGCTCGGTGCTGTTCGTGCTCGGCTTCTCCGTCGTCTTCGTGCTGCTCGGCACCGCGTCGGGCGCCGCCGGCGCCTGGCTGATGCGGTGGCAGCGTGAGCTGACGGTGGTGCTCGGCGCGGTCATCATCCTGCTCGGGCTGGCCTTCGTCGGTCTGGTGCCGGCGATGCAGCGGGAGTGGCGGATCCACCGGGTCCCCGCGGTCGGCCTCGCGGCCGCCCCGGTGCTCGGCTTCCTGTTCGGCCTCGGCTGGACCCCGTGCCTCGGGCCGACACTGGCCGCGATCGTCAACCTGTCGCTGCGTGAAGGCACCGCCGGTCGCGGCGCGCTGCTGTCCGGGTTCTACGCGCTCGGGCTCGGTCTGCCGTTCATCGTGGCGAGCGTGGCCTACGAACGCACCCTGGGCGCCACCCGGTTCGTACGCCGCCACCAGGTGCTGGTCACCCGCCTCGGGGGGCTGATGATGATCGTCGTGGGGGTCCTGCTGCTCTCCGGCTGGTGGGACGTCCTGGTGACCTGGCTGCAGCTGCGGCTGGTCAACCGGTTCGAGGTGTTCGTGTGACCGCCACGCGGGAGCGCCCGGAGACCGATCCCCGGCCTCCGGCGATGTCGTCGCGTGAGCTCGCCCGTTGGGCCTGGCGGCAGCTCACGTCGATGCGGACCGCCCTGGTCCTGCTGTTGCTGACGGCGCTGGCGGCGGTGCCCGGATCGGTGATCCCGCAGCGCGGTGTCGACGCTCTGAAGACCTCGCGGTGGCAGGACCAGCATCCGACGCTGACCCCGATCTACGAGCGACTGGGGCTGTTCGACGTCTACGCCAGTGCCTGGTTCTCGGCGATCTACCTGCTGCTCATGGTCTCGCTGGTCGGCTGCATCATCCCGCGGCTCGGCGTCTACTGGCGGGGCTTCCGGGCGGCGCCCCCGGCGACACCGCGGCGCCTGGACCGGCTGCCTGCCCACACGGCGTACACCACGAAGCAGGATCCGGACCAGGTCCTCGCGCAGGCACGCGCCGTCCTGCGAGGGCGCCGCTACCGGGTCGCAGACGGAGACGGGTCTGTCGCCGCGGAGCGTGGCCAGCTGCGCGAAGCCGGCAACCTGCTGTTCCATCTCGCGCTGCTGGCGGTGCTCGTCGGATTCGGGTGGGGCAGCCTCTACGGCTACAAGGGCGGCGCGATCATCGTCGTCGGCAACGGCTTCTCCAACAACCTCACGCAGTACGACGACTTTGCTCCGGGTCGCCTGTTCGACCCCGCCGTGATGGAGCCGTTCACGTTCACCGTCGACGACTTCCAGGCGCAGTGGCTGCTCACCGGGCCGCGGGCAGGGATGGCGCAGAAGTTCGAGGCGCCGCTGACCTACAGCGCCACCCCGGACTCTCCAGAGCAGCGCTACGACCTGCGGGTCAACCACCCACTGAAGATCGGGAACACCGAGCTGTTCCTGATCGGCCACGGCTACGCGCCGGTGCTCACCGTCCGCGACGGCGACGGCAACGTGGCCTACACCGGGCCGACGGTATTCCTGCCGACCGACGCGCGCACCTTCCGGTCCTTCGGGGTGGTCAAGGCGGCGAACGCGCGGCCGACCCAGATCGGGCTGCAGGGCGAGCTGTACCCGACGTACGCCTTCACCGACGACGCCGGTCCCTTCTCCACCTTCGGCGACGCGCTCGACCCCGCGATCTCGATGACCGCCTGGGTCGGCGACCTCGGCATGGACGACGGCGCGGCCGAGTCCGTCTATGCCATGGATACCGCGGGGATGCGGATGCTGAAGAAGCCCGACGGGAAGATGTTCCGGGTGGATCTGCGTCCCGGGGAGTCGGTCGACCTGCCCGAGGGCGCCGGATCGGTGACCTTCGAGGGGCTGGAGCGCTGGACGCGCTTGCAGATCAGCCGTCAGCCCGGCATCCACCTCGCCCTCGGCGGTGTGATCGCCGCGCTGCTGGGGCTGATCGGGTCGCTGTTCATCCGGCCTCGCCGGATCTGGGTCCGGGCCCGGCGGACCGACGAAGGCACTGTCGTGGACGTGGCCGGCCTTGACCGCACCGAGGGCGGCGATCCGGACATCGAGGTGGCGGCTATCGTGGCAGCACTTCGTCAGCACCCGCCCAGTGAGCCCCGAAAGGAGCACGAGGCGTGACCAACTCATCCTGGGAGACCGTCTCCAACCAGGCGGTATCCGCCGCAGGAGTCGTCTACTTCCTGGCGCTGCTGGCCCACCTGGTGCAGTGGAGCGCACTGCGCAAGGTGCCCGTCGCTGCCTCCCGACGTGCTGCCGCCGACGGGGGCACGATCGCGGTGCTCGAGCAGGAGCCGGAGAGTGGTCGGCGGACGGCGTTGTTCGCGCGACTCGGCCTGCTGCTCACGGGCCTGGCGTGCGGCCTCCATGCCGTCGCGCTCACCGCGCGGGGCCTGGCCGCCGACCCGGACCGGGTGCCGTGGGGCAACATGTACGAGTTCACGCTGTCGAGCTCGTTCGTGGTCGCGCTTCTCTACCTCGCGCTCTACCGTCGGCTCGGCCTCGCCTGGCTCGGGCCGCTGGTCAACGCCTTCGTGGTGACCGTGCTGATGGTCGCGGTGATCTGGCTCTATGAGCCGGTGGCCCCGCTGACCGAGGCCCTGAACTCGCCGTGGCTGGTGATCCACGTGATCTCAGCGGTGATCGCGACGGGAGCCTTCACGCTCGGCGGCTTCACCTCGGCGCTCTATCTGATCAAGGCTCGCGCCGGTCACCGCGAGAAGGGCTACCTCGCCCGACTGCCCGAGCTCCCGGCGCTGGACCGGGTGTCCTACCGGTTGCACGCGTTCGGCTTCCCGGTGTGGACGTTCGCGGCGCTGATCACCGGACCGATCTGGGCGCATCAGGCCTGGAGCTCCTACTGGAACTGGGACCCCAAGGAGGTGTGGGCCTTCATCACCTGGGTGGTGTACGCCGCCTACCTCCACGCGCGCACCACCGCCGGCTGGAAGGGCCGCAAGGCGGCCTGGCTCGCGCTGCTCGGCACCGCCACCTTGTGGTTCAACTTCATCGGGATCAACTACTTCTCGACCACCTCGCAGCACTCCTACGCCGCGCCGATGTCCGCGGAGCGGGTCGTCGACGCCGTCGACGCCTGAGGCGCCCGGCGACTACCAGCTGGCGCCGAAGCAGCCGGCGTACAGCTCGTCGTACGCCAGGGAGGTCACCCCGTCGTCGTACACCTTGCTGCCGAGCAGGGCGTAGAACATATCGCCGTACGTCGTCAGCTGCTCGTCGTTCTTGGTGCAGTTCTTGATCTCCGACACCTGGAGCACGCCGTCGCCGTCGCGGCAGCCGGCGTAGTCGTCGGGGAGGATCTGGCCCGCCACCCAGACCTCGTCACAGGCGGGCAGCGTCTCGCTCAGCGGCGGCGGCGCGCTCTCGTTGCCGCAGCCGGCGAGAGCCATCAAGGCAGCGCCGAGTGTTGCGGCCAGGACGGGGCGGGCGAGGGGCATGGCCTGAGGGTAGACGGCGCCCGCCGTCTCAGGTGTCCGAATCGTCGCGCGGGTGACGCCGTCGGTCCAGGTCCCGGAGGAACTCCGCGTCGTCGTCCGGCGCCACCGGGCGAGGAGGCCGTGCGGCCGACCGGCCGGGGTCGCCCCGGCCCTGGAGCAGCCGGACGATCGTATAGACGGCCACCGCCAGGATCGCGACCACCAGCAGGACCTTGAGCACACCTTCAGGGTAGACGCGCGCTGGTTGCGCCTATCGTGGACCCCGTGAGGGAGTTCGCGATCTACACCGTGCTGCGGCTGGGTCTGTTCGTAGCCGTCCTGGCCGTCGTGCTCGGGATCTGGATCCTGCTGCTCGGCCGCGACGCGTCGTTGCTGTGGCCGCTGCTGGTGGCGTTCGTGGTCTCGGGGGTGCTGTCGGTGTTCGTGCTGAACAGCCCGCGCGAGGCGTTCGCCCGCAAGGTCGAGTCCCGCGCCGAGCGCGCCGCCGCCGCCTTCGACGAGTTGCGCAGCAAAGAGGACTGACGCCCACCAGGGTGCACGCGCTGCCGGTCGGCGGCGTCAGACGACCGGGACGTGGGACAGGGCTTCCTGGAGGGAGTCGTCCGAGAGCGGGTCGTCGGCCAGGTGGTCGGAGAGAAAGTCGGCGTAGGCCCCGAGCTCCAGCAGGCCGTGGCCCGACAGGCCCGCCACGATCACCTTCTCTTCACCCGACTGCGCGCAGGCGAGCGCCTCGCGGCGCACCTGGGCCAAGGCGTGCGCGGACTCCGGCGCGGGCACCACTCCTTCGGTGCGGGCGAACTCGACCGCCGCCTCGAAGCACTCCCGCTGGTGCAGCGCGACGCCCTGGATCAGGCCGAGGTCGACGGCGTGCGACACCAGCGGCGCCATGCCGTGGTAGCGCAGCCCGCCCGCGTGAATCGTCGACGGCACGAACTGGTGGCCCAGGGTGTACATCTTCATCAGCGGCGTGAGGCCGGCCGTGTCACCGAAGTCGTAGCGGTACTCCCCCCGGGTGAGGGTGGGGCACGACGTCGGTTCGACCGCCAGGATCGTCGGGTCCTGGGTGCCGGCGAGCTTCTCGCGCAGGAACGGGAAGGCGAGCCCCGCGAAGTTCGAGCCACCGCCGGCGCAGCCGACCACCAGGTCGACGGACTCCTCGCCGGCCTTGGCCAACTGCAGCAGCGTCTCCTCCCCGATGATCGTCTGATGCATCAGCACGTGGTTGAGCACCGAGCCGAGGGAGTACTTCGTCGACTCGTCCTGCGCGGCGACCTCCACCGCCTCGGAGATCGCGATGCCCAGCGTCCCGGGGTGGTCCTCGGGGAAGGCCCTCCCGGACTGGGTCAGCCGTGACGGTGACCGGTGGACCTGGCCGCCGAAGACCTCGATCAGGGTGCGCCGCTGCGGCTTGGTGTCGTAGGACGCGCCGACCTGCCACACCTCGCATTCGATGTCGAACAGCGCACACGCATAGGCCAAGGCGGTGCCCCACTGGCCGGCACCGGTCTCGGTGGTGAGCCTGCGGATGCCGTGGAGGGAGTTGTAGTAGACCTGCGGCACCGCGGTGTTCACCTTGTGCGAACCGGCGGGCGAGACGCCTTCATACTTGTAGTAGATCCGAGCCGGCGTCCCGAGCTTCTCCTCGAGGCGACGCGCCCGGAACAGCGGGGAGGGCCGCCACTGCTTGTAGATGTCGCGGACGGCCTCGGGGATCTCGACATACCGGTCCTGGCTGACCTCCTGCAGGATCAGGTCGATCGGGAACAGGGGACTCAGGTCGTCGGGTCCGATCGGCTCGCGGGTGCCGGGGTGCAACGGCGGCGGTGGCGGCGCCGGCAGGTCGGGGACGATGTTGTACCAGTGTGTCGGCATCTCCGACTCATCCAGGACGTACTTGTGCTGGTGTGACTCCTGCTGGGACATCCGGTCGGTCACGTGGTTGCCTCTCCGTCGCTGCGTGCGCGCCAGCGTAGGGCGTGGGCAAGGTGGTCGGGTAGGTCCGGTCCAGGGCGACTAGCGCAGGAACAGGGGTACGCCGACCAGCATCGCCCAGGCCAGCTCGGCCATCCCGGTCTGCTGCAGCACCGGCACCAGGTCCAGCCCTGTTGCCCGGCTGCGGACCGTCCGCAGCGCGGAGCGCAGGGGAACCAGGAAGCCGAGGCCGAGCAGCGCCCACCAGCTGGTGGCGACGGCCACGGCGACCACCGCCGCCGCGGCGGCCACGACCAGGAGGAGATACAGCGAACGGGTGCGCTCGTCGCCCAGGACGACCGCCAGGGTCCGCTTGCCCGCGACCGTGTCGGTCGGGATGTCGCGCAGGTTGTTCACGACCAGGATCGCGCATGCGAGCGCGCCGATGCCGACGGCGGCGTACAGCGCCGGCCACTGCCAGCTCTGGGTCTGCACGAACGACGTGCCGATCACGGCCACCAACCCGAAGAACACGAACACCATCACCTCCCCGAGCGCCAGATAGCCGTAGGGACGCTTGCCGCCGGTGTACAGCCAGGCCGCCACCATCGAGACCAGGCCGACCGCGACCAGCCACCAGGCCGTGGTCGCCGCCAGCGCCAGGCCGGCGAGGCCGGCCACCCCGAAGGCGGCGAACGCTGCCGCTTTCACCGCCGCTGGAGAAGCGGCCCCCGACCCGACCAGCCGCATCGGGCCGACCCGGTCGGCATCGGTGCCGCGGACCCCGTCGGAGTAGTCGTTGGCGTAGTTGACCGCCACCTGGAGCGCGAGCGCGACGACCAGGGCGAGGGCAGCCTTCCACCACACGGCCTGGCCGGCGTACGCCGCGACGGCGGTGCCGGCCACCACGGGCGAGACCGCAGCCGGCAGCGTCCGGGGGCGCGCGCCGTGGAGCCACTGGGCGGAGGAGGCCATGGCACTGGATTCAAGCAGGGTGCCGCTGCCGGCCGGCCAGTGGCCAGGCAGGTCCCGAGGCGGGCTAGCGTTCGTGCCGTGAGTTCCCTGCGGCTGTCGGGCAGCGCCGACGAGGTGATCGCCGCGGTGGACGGCTGGCTTTCCGCGGTCTCCGATCCCGGGCCGCTGGTCGTGGAGACGTCCGGGTCGACCGGGGCGCCCAAGCAGGTGCTGCTGTCGCGGCGGGCAGTGACGGCCTCCGCTGCGGCGACGGCGGCGCGGCTGGGGGCGCAGGGACGGTGGCTGTTGGCGCTGCCCCCGACGTACGTCGCGGGGCTGATGGTGGTGGTGCGCGCGCTGGTGGCGGGGAGCGCGCCCGTCCTGGTCGGCGCGGACTCGCTCGCGAGCGCTGTCGACGGTCCACCGGACGTGCCCTTGTTCTGTTCCCTGGTGCCGACCCAGCTGGTCCGGCTGCTGGAGTCGCCCCACGAGACCGAGGCGCTGCGGCGACTGCACACCGTGTTGCTCGGGGGCGGCCCGATCCCGGCTGGACTCCGGGAGCGGGCGGCCGGAGAAGGCGTCCGGGTCGTGGCGACCTACGGCTCGGCGGAGACGTCCGGCGGCTGCGTGTACGACGGGCTACCCCTGGACGGTGTCGGGCTCGCCATCGGGGATGCAGGCCGGATCCGGCTGGCCGGGCCGACGCTCTTCGACGGGTACGCCGACGACCCGGCGCTGACGGCCTCGACCCTGGTGGACGGGTGGTTCCTCACCTCCGATGCCGGCCGGGTCGACGAGGTCGGCCGGCTGCAGGTGCGCGGGCGACTGGACGACGTGGTGGTGTCCGGGGGTGTGAACGTGCCCGGCCCGGCGGTGGCGGCGCGGCTGCGCGAGCATCCCGCGGTCGGCGCGGTCGAGGTGCTCGGCGTGGACGACCCCGAGTGGGGCCAACGGGTGGTGGCCTTCGTGGTGGGTGAGCTGCCGCTGGACGCGGCCCGGGACTGGGTGGCCGTGACCCTGCCACGAGCGTGGGCGCCGCGACAGGTCGTGGCCGTGGCGGCGCTGCCGTTGCTCGCCACCGGGAAGCTCGACCGGGTCTCGCTCCGGGGGCTGGCATGACGGTCTTCGCGATCCCGATGCGCACCCGGTTCCGCGGGATCATGGTGCGCGAGGGGGTGCTGATCCGGGGCGCCGTGGGGTGGGGGGAGTGGAGCCCGTTCCTGGAGTACTCACCCGAGGTCGCCGAGCCGTGGCTGCGCTGCGCTGAGGAGGCGGCGGCAGGGGACTGGCCGGCGCCGGTGCGTGACGGCGTACCCGTCAACGTGACCGTGCCCGCGGTCGGGCCCGAGCAGGCGCACGCGATCGTGCGCGCCGGCGGCTGCCGCACCGCCAAGGTCAAGGTGGCCGAGCCCGGCCAGTCGCTGGCGGACGACGAGGCCCGGCTCGAGGCGGTGCGCGATGCCCTCGGGCCGGCGGGGCAGGTGCGCGTGGATGCCAACGGTGCCTGGTCGGTGGACGCGGCGGTCACGGCGATCGGAGTGCTGGACCGGGCGGCCGGCGGGCTGGAGTACGTCGAGCAGCCGTGCGCGACGGTCGAGGAGCTCGCGGCGGTGCGGCGGCGGGTGAGCGTGCTGATCGCGGCGGACGAGGCGATCAGGCGCGCGGCAGATCCCTACCGGGTGCGCGACCTGGAGGCGGCCGACGTGGCCGTGCTGAAGGTGCAGCCGCTGGGGGGCGTGCGGGCGTGCCTGCGGATCGCGGAGGAGATCGGGCTGCCGGTCGTCGTGTCGTCGGCGCTCGAGACCTCGGTGGGCATCGCCGCCGGGGTGGCGCTGGCGGCGGCGCTGCCCGAGCTGCCCTACGCCTGCGGCCTGGCCACCGTCCCGCTGTTGGCGGGCGACGTGGTCGACCTGCCCCTGCTCCCCGTCGACGGTGTCCTGCCGGTGCGTACGCCCGTGGTGGACGAGGCGGGGTTGGCGCGCTGGGCTGCGCCGGCGGATCGCGAGGCGGCGTGGGAGGCGCGGCTGGCCGCCGTACGCGGCGTACGGCAGGATCGACGAACGTGAACCCGGCCACGCAGCTCGCGCGCGACGTCGTGGCCGCGTTGGTCAAGGCCGGCGTCCGCGAGATCGTGGTCAGCCCGGGGTCACGCAATGCGCCACTGCTCTTCGCGGTGTACGACGCGGCGGCTGCCGGCCTGGTCCGGCTGCACACCAGGATCGACGAACGCACCGCCGGGTTCCTGGCGCTGGGATTGTCGAAGGTCGGGGCCCCGGCGGCAGCAGTGTGCACGTCCGGCACCGCGGTGGCCAACCTCCACCCGGCCGTCCTGGAAGCGGCCCACGCCGGCGTGCCGATGGTGGCGGTCACCGCCGACCGGCCGGCGCGGCTGCGCGGCACCGGTGCCAACCAGACCACCGATCAGGTGGGCATCTTCGGGCCGCTGGTCCAGACCCTCGACCTCGGCCCGGGGGACCTGCCGGGCGGCGGCACCGTCCTGACCATGGACGGCGCGTGGCACTGGAACGTCCGGTTCGACGACCCGCTGCTGCCCGAGGAAACCTGGAGCCCGTTGCCCACCCCCGGCGACGATCCGGCGACTCGCCACCGACCCCGGCCCACGACGATGACGCTGCTGTCGGCCGGCCCCCGCACCGTGGTCGTCGCCGGCGACGACGCCGGGCCCCCGGCGCGGGTGCTCGCCCAGAACGCCGGCTGGCCGCTGCTGGCCGAGCCGACCAGCGGGTGCCGCACCGGGGACAACGTCGTACGCACCTATCGGCTTCTGCTCGACGGCGAGCTGGGGCAGCGCATCGAGAGGGTCGTCGTCTTCGGGCACCCGACGCTCTCGCGGCCGGTGTCCAGGCTGCTTGCCCGGTCGGACGTCGAGGTGGTCGCGGTCTCCCATGAAGGGGTCTGGAACGACCGGCCATTCCCGGTCGCCGGGGCGGCGTTGGGCGGGGTCGCCGTCGAGCGGCCCGCCGACCCGGCCTGGCTCGAGGAATGGCGGGCAGCCGACGCCATGGTGGCGCAGCGGTTGGAAGGGTTGCTCGAAGCGGAGCCCGGCCTCACGCCGTACGAGGTTGCCGGCGCCGTCAGCCGCGCGGTCCCGCCGTACGGACTGCTCGTGGTCGGCGCCTCCAGCCCGATTCGCGACCTCGACCTGATGGTCGCGCCGTACGCCGTCGGCGACCGCCGCAAGGTGATCGCCAACCGCGGCCTGTCCGGCATCGACGGCACCGTCTCCACCGCGATCGGCGCAGCGCTCGGCCGCCCGAGCAGCTCGCGCGCGCTGGTGCTGATGGGGGACGTGACGTTCCTCCATGACAGCAACGGGCTGCTCCTCGGTCCTGAGGAGCCACGCCCCGATCTCACCATCGTCGTGACCAACGACGACGGCGGGTCGATCTTCGCGATGCTCGAGCAGGGCGCCGAGCAGTACGCCGACCGCTACGACCGCCTCTTCGGCACCCCGCACGCCACCGATCTGGCGTCTCTGTGCGCCGCGACCCGGACTCCGCACTGGCGCGTCGACTCACTCGCCGAGCTCGAGCACGCGCTGGCCAACCCCAACGGCGGGATCGAGGTGGTGGAGGCGCGGGTCCGTCGCCACGACCGCCGGGATCTCGACCAGCGGATCCGTGGTCTGACGCCCTAGTGCCGCGGCACCCTGCGGACTGCCTGACCCAGGCCGCGCGGCTACCGCCACACTAGGCGCGTGGAGATGGCTGTCCTGATCGTCGCCCTCGCCGTCGTCGTGCTCGCGGGAGCGGCGCTGGCCGAGCGGCTGCAGTTCCCGCCTCCCCTCCTGCTGCTGGCCGTCGGCGTGGCGGCGTCGTACCTCCCGATGCTCCCGGAGATCCGCCTGAACCCTGAGCTGGTCCTGATCGGGCTGCTCCCGCCCCTGCTCTACGCCGCCGCGATCCAGACCTCGCTGGTCGACTTCCGCGCCAACCAGCGGTCGATCCTGCTGTTGTCCGTCGGACTGGTCGCCTTCACGACCGTGGGCGTCGGCGTCGTGGTCCATGCGCTGCTGCCGGGCGCGTCATGGCCGGTAGCCCTTGCCCTGGGCGCGGTGGTCGCGCCGCCCGACGCGGTCGCGGCCACCGCTGTCGCCAAGAGGATCGGCCTGCCCCGACGGATCGTGACGGTGCTCGAAGGGGAGTCGCTGCTCAACGACGCCACCGCGCTGGTGGCGCTGCGCACGGCGATCGCGGCGTTCGCCGGGGGCTGGTCGATCGTCGGGCTCACGGGGGACTTCGTGCTCGCTGCGGGCGGCGGAGTGGCGGTCGGCGTGCTGGCCTACGTCATCGTTGCCTGGGTACGCCGGCGGGTCACCGACCCCCTGATCGACACCGGCGTCTCGTTGGTCGTCCCGTTCGCGGCGTACCTCGCCGCCGAAGAGATCCATGCGTCCGGGGTGATCGGCGTGGTCGTCGTGGGACTGCTGCTCGGTCACCAGGCCCCGGTCCTGCAGACCGCCCCGTCCAGGATCGCCGAACGCGTGAACTGGCGCACGATCGCCTTCGTCCTCGAGAACGCCGTCTTCCTGCTGATCGGCCTCCAGGCCAGCTGGATCCTGGCCGATGTCGGTGCCAGCGACCTCGGCCGCGGCCGGATCGCCGCCGTCTGTCTCGGGACGCTGGTCGCCGTGGTGGGGCTGCGGTTGGCGTGGGTGTTCCCGGCGCGCTACCTGCTGGTACGCCCCGGGTCCGGCTACGCGAGCCGCGTGCCCTCAGCCGGCTATGCGCTGCTGATCGGCTGGGCCGGGATGCGTGGCGTGGTGACCCTGGCGGCCGCATTCGTCATCCCGACGGACACGCCGCATCGGGAGATCCTGCTGCTGGCGGCGTTCACCGTGGTGGCGGGAACCCTGTTCGCGCAGGGGCTCTCGCTGCCGTGGCTGGCCCGGCTGCTGGACGTGCCTGCTCCGGATCCCGCCGCCGACGCGCTGGCCCGGGCGACGTTGTTGCAGCAGGCGACCACCGCCGGCCTCGGTGCCTTGGACGAGCTCACCGACGACGACCCCTACCACGTTTTCGACCTGATCCGGCAGCGCGTGGAACAACGCAACTTCGCGGCGTGGGAGCGGCTGGCCACCAACGACGACAACGAGTCGCCGAGCGACCTCTACGCCCGCGCGCGCCGGCTCATGATCGCGGCTGAACGTTCCCGGGTGTTGGAGATCCGGAGCGGCGGCACGGTGGCCTCCGACATCGTCGCGCAGGTCCTGGCGATGCTCGATGTCGAGGAGTCGATGTTGGACGCGGCCGGCAAGGAGCGCGCCAGCCTCCGCGCGGGCCGCAGGGCCGACACCAGCCGCCATCGTGACGACTGCGCGGACCTGGCGTCGTTCCCGGTGGCCGAACCACCCGCGGAGCCCACGTGCGAGGCCTGCCTGCGTGAGGGGCTGGTCTGGGTCGCGCTGCGGCAGTGTCTGGCGTGCGGACAGGTGGGGTGCTGCGACTCCTCACCGGGGCAGCACGCGGATCGCCATTTCGAGCAGACCCGGCATCCGGTGATGCGCAGTGTCGAGCCGGGTGAGGACTGGCGGTGGTGCTACGTGCACCACCTCACCGGCTGATCGCGCGTCGGCTCAGCCGGCCGGGGCCGGGGGCGGGGGCGTGGCTGGGGGTGGCGGAGGCGCTTGGCCGTCGGCCGGGGGCGGGGGAGGTGCTGGGCCGCCGGCCGACGGCGGCGGCGTCGGGGCGGTGTGCAGGGAGAAGGGCCCGAGCTCACCCTGCGCCTCGAACGCCTTCAGCGCGGTCAGCACGCGGTCCCAGTCGGCCGGGACGACCTCGCGGCCGGTCTCCTTGAGGTACGTCAGCATGCCGAGGTCGCGGTAGTGGCGCTCGCCGTCGCGGTGGGTGGTGGACGACGACAACTGTTGGTCGACGCTGTCCTTCAGATCGGTTGCTGCTGCCTTGACGTTGTCGAGGAACCCCATAGGAATCCGCCTCCTGGCGTGGCGTCGTTCGGCCGGAACGGGCCGTCACCCCGAGTCTAGGCAGCCCGCCCAGACCTCAGGAGGGCGACGTCAGCAGGGCGACCTCACGACGGCGTGAAGCGCAGCGGGAAACGCAACGCGCCGGTGTTGCCGGACACCGGCAGCCAGTCGCCTGGACCGTCGGCCACCGCGTCCGGCAGTCGCCGGGCGAGCAAAGGCAGCGCCACGGCCATGTCGGTGCGGGCCACGAAGTGCCCGAGGCAGTGGTGCACGCCGCCGCCGAAACCCAGATGCGCTGGTCGTGCCTCGGTGCGAGTCAGGTCGAAGGCCGGCTCGGGGTCCGCGGCCGGGTCGGTTCCCGCGGCGTGGGACAGGACTTGCACGATGGTCCCGGCGGGCACGTGCAGCCCGTGCAGCTCCACGTCCTGGATTGCCTCGCGGGTCACCCAGGTGACGGTCGGGTTGACCCGCATCACCTCCTCGACGGCGGCCCGGCCCAGCTCGGGGCGCTCGCCAAGCAAGCGCCACTGGTCGGGATGGTGCAGCAGGGTCTGCACCGCCAGCCCGATCTGGTTGCGCGTGGTCTCCATGCCGGCGAAGGCCAGGAAGACCAACGACACGACCAGCTCCGCGCGGCTCAACCGGCCGTCGTCCTCCTGAGCTCGCAGCAGGGTGGTGACGAGGTCGTCGCGCGGATGGGCCGCCCGGTCGTCGACCACGGCCTCGACGTACGCCGTGAGGCCGGCCAGCGCGGCCTCGATCCGGGGCAGGTCCTCCTTGATCGCGATTCCGAAGGACTTGCCGAGGTCGTCGGCCCAGTGCGCCACCTGCTTCCACTCGCTGTCCGGCAGGCCGAGCAGCAGGCACAGGATCCTGGCGGCGTAGGGCTCCGCGAACTCCCCGATCAGCTCCACCTCGCCCCGCGGTGCGAACGCGTCGACCAGCTCGGTGGCGAGTCGCTGGAACTCCGGCTGCATCGCCTCGATGGTGCGGCGCCGGAACGCCGGCATCAGCAGCCGACGGAGGCGGGCGTGGTCGTCGCCCTCCAGGCTGAGCAGCACCTCCTGCCACCACCGGAGGAACGGGCCGGTCTCGATGCCGTTCTGCTCCGGCCAGCGGGCGTTGCCCTGCCGGAACCGACGGTCGGTGAGAAGCGCGCTCGCCTCGGCGTACCGCAGCACGGCGAAGCCGTAGGGCGTCTCGGCGTACCACCCCTCGTCGCGTGCCTCGTGCACGGCCGCCGAGGTGACGTCGAAGGAGGGGTCCGCAAGGTCGAGGTAGCGGTTCATGGGTGCCTCATGGAGTCATGCTGGCACGCACCAGCCGGACCTCCCAGGCGTCCAGCGGCGCGAACCGCTCACGGGCGCCGTCGGGCCGGAAGCCGAGCTTCTCGTAGAAGGCCCGGGCCCGGCCGTTGTTCTCCAGCACCCAGAGGTACGCCGGCCGGTCGCCGAGGACGCCGTGGACAAGCGCCCGCCCCAACCCGGTGCCGTACCACGCGGCCCGCACATAGGCGGCGTACAGCTCGAGCGCGGCGGGAGCGTGGTCCTCCCGCGCGGGCCCGGCCATCCCGAAGCCCGCCGGCTGGTCGTCGAACAGCGCCAGGAGGCGGGGCACCCTGGTCGCCTGGTCGCGCCAGCGTTGCGCCCACGACGCCGGGTCGGCCAGTTGCGCCTGGAGAAGGGCCGGGTCGACCAGCGGGGCATAGGCCTCCCGCCAGCAGGCGAGGTGCAGTCGCGCGCCGGCCTCCGCGTCGTCTGGCGTGGCCCAGCGCAGCCGCACCCCTTCAGGGAGCGGAGGTGCCTGGTCGGGTCTCATCCCTCGATTGTCCGAGGTGTCTGGGCGGGCCGCCAGCCGATTAGTCTCGAAGGCATGCGAATCACGAAGTTCGGGCACGCCTGCGTGAGGATCGAGCACGAGGGGCAGGTGGTCGTGATCGACCCCGGGATGTGGACCGACCCCGAAGCAGTCGACGGGGCGACCTCGGTCCTGGTGACCCATGAGCACCCCGACCATCTCGACGCCGACCGCTTGCGTGCCACCGACGCGCCGGTGTTCACGGTGAGCTCGGTTGCCGCGAAGGTGCGGGCCGACGCGCCCGACGTGGCGGAGCGGCTCACGGTGGTGGCGCCCGGCGAGAGCTTCACCGCCGGCCTGCCGGTCCGGGCGGTCGGCGAGCTGCACGCGGTCATCCACCCGGACTTCCCTCGGGTGTTCAACTGCGGGTACGTCGTCAGCGCCGGCGACCGGTCGGTCTTCCATCCCGGAGACGCGCTCACCCCGCCCGGAGAGCCGGTTGACGTGCTCTGCGTGGTCGTGTCGGCGCCGTGGATGCGTGCCGCCGAGGCGGTCGACTTCGCCCGCCTGGTGGGAGCCCCTCGCAACCTGGCGATCCACGACCGGGTCTACTCCGAGGCCGGGCTGCGGATCGTCGACGGCCACCTGGGGGCGCTGCTTCCCGACTCCCAGGCCTACACCCGCCTCCCCGACGGCGCCGACCTCTAGCACGAGACGGCGCTCCGGGTTGCACGAGACGGCGCTCCGGGTTGCACGAGACGGCGATTCCGGCTGACACACCCCCGCAGTCTCGGCATCATGGCCTGGTGACTCCGCGCGCGCTCGCCGTCGTACCCCTGGCCGGGGCCGTCCTGCTGCTCGGCTTCGCGGGCTCGGGCCGGGCTGCGCCGCTAGCCCCCGCGGCCGTCGCGCGGATCGCACCTGCGGTGCACACCGTGGGCGGCTGCGAGATCTTCCCGGCCGACAATCCGTGGAACACCCGCATCGACCGGCGCCCGGTCCTGGGCAAGTCGGCGAAGATCATCGCCAAGCAGGCCATGGGCCACGCGATCCACCTCGATCTGGGCACGACGGAGACCTACTACGGGATCCCGGTGAACGTCGCCGCCTCCGATCAGGCGACGTTGCCGCTGCGGTTCGGGGTCGAAGGCGAGAACTACAAGCGCGAGTCGGACACCGGTCGGGTGCCGATCCCGCCGCGTGCCCGGATCGAGGGCTGGAAGAGGAATCGGCCGAACCCGCCGTCCGGCGACCGCCACGTGATCACCGTGCAGAAGGGCACCTGCCGGCTGATCGAGCTCTACAAGGCCAAACGGGTCAGGAACGCCGAGGGCACCGTGGTGGCGTGGCGGGCAGCCGCAGCGGCCCGGTGGGACCTCGGCTCCAACGCCCTGCGGCCGAGGTTCTGGACGTCCGCCGACGCCGCGGGGCTGCCGATCCTGCCGGGCCTGCTGGACTACGACGAGGCGGCCTCCGGCGCGATCACGCACGCACTGCGGTTCACCCTGCCGGTGTCCCGCAACGCGTTCACCAGGCCCGCGCGCCATTGCGGGACCACGCGCGGCGCCGGCTATCCGGCGTACGGCATGAGGTTCCGGCTGAAGAAGTCCTTCTCGACCCACCCCTACCGCGGTGCCGCCAAGGCGGTCGTGGTGGCGATGAAGCGCTACGGCCTGATGTACGCCGACCAGGGCTCGGCGATGTTCGTCACCGGCAGCGCCGACCCCCGTTGGTCCGGCGTGCTGGACCAGCTCCGCGCCCACCCCATCGACGGCCGGAAGTTCGAGGTCGTGAAGCCGGACCACGCGATCACCGTGTGCCGTTGAGATAGTCCGCCACGTTCGGCACGCCCCGACCGCGAGAAAACCGTGCCGAGCATGGCGGACTATCCACCGGCAAGCGCGTCACGCACCGGCACGAACTTGGCCTGGGCCTCGGCCAGCTCTGCGGCCGGGTCGGAGTCCGCGACGATGCCGCAGCCGGCGAACAGCCGCACGGTGCTGCCCGAGATGGTCGCCGACCGCAGGGCGATGCCCCACTCGCCGTCGCCGGCGGCGTCCATCCAGCCGACCGGTCCGGCATACCGCTCGCGGTCCATGCCCTCGATCTCCGCGATCAGCGCGATCGCGACCGCCGTCGGGGTGCCCCCGACCGCCGCGGACGGGTGGAGCGCCGAGGCCAGCTCCAGCGACGACACCGTCTCGGCGTCGTGGACGACGCCGGCGACATCGGTCGCCAGGTGCATGACGTTCGGCAGGTGCAGCACGAACGGCGCCTCGGGCACGTTCATCGACGAGCAGTGTCGCTCCAGCGCCTCGGCGACCGAGCGCACGGCGTACTCGTGCTCCTCGAGGTCCTTCGACGAGCGGGCCAGAGTCGCTGCGAGAGCGAGGTCGTGATTGTCGTCGCCGGTACGCCGGATGGTGCCGGCCAGCACTCGGGAGGTGACCAGGCCGCGTTCGCGCCGCACCAGCATCTCGGGGGTGGCGCCGACCATGCCGTCGACGTGGAAGGTCCAGCAGGTCGGATAGTCCGCCGCGAGTCGCTCCAGCGGCCACCGGACGTCGACCGGACCGGCCGCCGTGGCCAGCAGGTCGCGGGCCAGCACCACCTTCTCCAGCGAGCCGGCGTTGATCCGGGCCACTGCGTCGGCCACGACCGACATCCACTGCTCGCCGTTGAGGGCGCCGTCGGCGAAGACGACCCCGCGCGGCGCCTGGGGTGGTTCCGGCACGGTCAGCGTGGGCGCCGGGCCGGGCCCCGACCCGATCGTCGTCACCCAGGCGGTGTCGCCGCGGCGACCGACGACGACCTCGGGGACCACCAGCACCGAGTCGCCGGGCTCATCGGCGAACGCGAACGAGCCGAAGCAGACCAGGCCGCTCCCGGGCTCCGCCACCTCGTCGCGGACCACCGCCCTGGCCGTGGCCTCCGACCACCAGGCGTCGGCGTCGGCGAAGCGGGTCGGCCCCGACGTCCGGATCACGGCCGCGACCCCCCAGCCGACCAGGCCCGAGCCGCCACGCAGCCAACAGACTGGGTGGTCGGTGGGCAGGAGGTCCAAGAGCCGGGCTTCGCTCAATCCGTCGAGCCTGGTCGACCGGACTACCAGCGGCGCCGAGATCACCGGGGACGGCAGTCCGTCGACGGAGGGACCGCCGTCACTGGTCGTCACGAGGGGCCAGACTACTCGCGGCCACCTGGCACCGGATGTGCCCCTGCTGTCCCCGGCTCAACCTCGGGTCACGACCAGTAGACGACCACCGCGTCGCCGATGCGGACCTGCGAGTACAACTCCTTGAGGCCGTCGTAGTCCCGGATGTTCACGCATCCGTGTGAAGCGCCGTAGTAGCCCGTGCTGGCGAAGTCTGACGAGTAGTGCACCGCCTGGCCACCCGAGAAGAACATCGAGAAGGGCATCGACGACCCGTAGAGCTTCGACACGTGGTCGGCGTCCATCACGTAGACATGGAAGAGACCCTCGCGCGTCGGGGTGTTGTTGACCGTGGACCCGAACCGCGCGTCGAGGGTGAGCTGCACCTTGCCGTCGATCACCCACCGCAGCGTGCGCGAGGACTTGTCGATGCAGAGCACGCGTCCGGTGCGGCAGCGGGCGTCCAAGGCGCCCGGCTGGGGCTCGATGTTGTTCTTCTCTTCGTACGACGGCGTCCTGGTCATGGCCGTCAGCCGGTCCAGTGTGCGCTCGTCGATCGCGCCCGTGACCGGGATCTGGCGCTTGCCCTGGAAGCCGCGGACCGCCTGCACCGTGGCGTCGTCGTAGGTGCCGGACACGTCTCCGAAGAGCCAGGCGATCTGCTTGAGCCGCGCCTGCGCGTCGCGGACCTGGTCCCCGGTCGCGCCCGAACCGATCAGCGTGGGGCCGGGTCGCAGGATGTTGAAGAGTTGGTCGTGGTGGGGCTTGTCGGTCATCGCAATGAGCCGCCGCCAGGTGCGCTGGTCGACGACACCGGTCGCCTTGAAGCCGCGTTTGGCCTGGAATCCGGCCACCGCGTCGCTCGTCGCCGGGTCGTACCGGCCGGTGGTGAGCTCGGGCAGCCACGCCAGCTGGAACAGGCGGTGCTGCAGAGCCCGGACCTGCAAGCCGGTGTCACCGCGGCGCAGGACGTACGCCGGCCGCGGCGGTGGGGTGACGCTGGGATCGACGCCGGGCGTCTCTCCGGGCGTCTCGCTCGGCGTCAGGGTGGGCGTCGTCGACGGCGTTGCGCTTGCCGCCGGGTCGGTGGCCCGCAGCCGGCCCTCGTCGGCGTGGCGGACGGCCAGTCCGCCCAGGACGCCCAGGACGCCCACGACAGCCGCCAGCAGGACCAGTGCGGTCATCCGCAGTGGCTTCATCGTGACTCCCCCTCTCGGCCTCGGTCGCGGCGCGCAACGTCAGCCAGTCTCATGGGAATTGACGCTTCAGCCCGGCATTTGGTTGCTTCTGGTTCGCCGCGGTGTCGTGCCCACGCCGTAGTCTTCGCCCGTGGCCCGGGCAGACCTCGACAAGCAGCCGACCGACGTGCGTCGGATGTTCGACGCGGTGGCGCGCCGCTACGACGTCACCAACGATGTGCTGTCGATGGGACAGGACCGTCGGTGGCGGCGCGACGTGCTGGCCGCGGTCGACCCGAGCCCGGGCGACCGGGTGCTCGATCTCGCGGCGGGGACCGGCACGTCGAGCCAGCCGTTCGCCGACCGCGGCGCGGTCGTGGTGCCCTGCGACTTCTCTCTGGGGATGCTCCGCGTGGGCAAGCGGGCCCGCCCTCACCTGCCGTTCACCGCGGGCGACGGCACCCGGCTGCCTTTCGCCGACGACAGCTTCGACGCCGTCACCATCTCCTTCGGCCTGCGCAACATCGTCGACCCGGAGGCCGGGCTGCGCGAGATGCTGCGGGTCACCCGCCCCGGAGGCCGCCTGGTGGTCTGCGAGTTCAGCCACCCGACGAACCCGTCCCTCCGCAAGGTCTACCTCGAGTACCTCATGAAGGCGCTGCCTGCGATCTCGCGCACGGTCTCGTCGTCGCCCGACGCCTACGTCTACCTCGCCGAGTCGATCCGGGCCTGGCCCGACCAGGCCGGGCTCGCCGCGCTGGTCGCGGCTGCGGGCTGGCGGCGCGCACAGTGGCGCAACGTGTCCGGCGGCATCGTCGCGCTGCACCGCGCGACTGCGTGAGCCGCCCGGGCTTGAGACGCTTGGGGGCCGGGATGCAGGATGGCAGGCGAGGCCCCTAGACTGTGCGCCGCGGACTTCGTGAAGGTCTTCACAAAGTCACATGTGACCGGGATCACCACGGGGTTAGTCATCACGACAGGTGAAAGGGACAGGGATGGAGCTCTACACGCCGGTCTTGGCGCTGGTCCTCCTGGCCGCCGGATTCGCGGTCTTCTCCGTCGTCATGAGTGCCTTCATCGGGCCCAAGCGCTACAACCGGGCCAAGCTCGACTCCTACGAGTGCGGCATCGAACCCACGCCGCAGCCGCTGGGCGGCGGCCGGTTCCCGGTGAAGTACTACATCACCGCCATGATGTTCATCGTCTTCGACATCGAGACCATCTTCCTGATCCCGTGGGCCGTGCACTTCGACGCACTGGGCGTCTTCGGGCTGGTCGAGATGGTCATCTTCATCGCCACCGTGTTCGTCGCCTACGTGTACGTATGGCGCCGCGGCGGCCTGGAATGGGACTGAGGGAAGGGGGCACCACCCATGGGTATTGAGGAGAAGCTCCCGAGCGGCGTACTCCTGACGACCGTTGAGGGCGTCGCGGGCTACATGCGCAAGGCGTCGTTCTGGCCTGCGACCTTCGGACTTGCCTGCTGCGCGATCGAGATGATGACCTCGGGCGGCCCGAAGTACGACCTCGGCCGCTTCGGCATGGAGGTCTTCCGCGCCAGCCCGAGGCAGGCCGACCTGATGATCGTCGCGGGGCGGGTGAGCCAGAAGATGGCGCCGGTGCTGCGCCAGATCTACGACCAGATGGCCGAGCCCAAATGGGTGCTCGCGATGGGGGTCTGCGCCAGTTCCGGCGGCATGTTCAACAACTACGCGATCGTGCAGGGCGTCGACCACGTGGTGCCCGTCGACATGTACCTCCCAGGGTGTCCGCCCCGGCCGGAGATGCTGATCGACGCCATCCTCAAGCTCCACGACCAGGTTCAGCACACCAAGCTGGGTGCCAACCGGGCGCGCGAGATCAACGAGCTGGAGACCAGCGCCCTCGCCGCGCTGCCGACCTCCGAGATGAAGGGCATGCTGCGGTGAGCGACGACAAGGCCGGCCAGGCCGCGGTGCCCGGCGGCGAGACCCAGGATCCGTCCTCCGACATCGTCGCCGCCGACGCGCAGGTGGAGCGCGCGGTCGGTGTCCGCACCGGCATGTTCGGGGTCGAGGGCTCCGGTGACACCAGCGGGTACGCCGGCCTGGTCGCGCCCATCGTGTTCCCGGGCGCGACCCAGCGCCCGTTCGGCGGCTGGTTCGACGAGGTCGCGGACGCCCTCGAGGAGCGGCTCGCCGCCACCGACCTCGTTCAGGCGGTCGACCGGGTGGTCGTCGATCGCGGCGAGATCACCTTCCACGTCCGCCGGGAGGACCTCGCCTTCGTCGCCCAGATGCTGCGTGACGACGAGCGGCTGCGCTTCGAGCTCTGCTTGGGGGTGAGCGGCGTGCACTACCCCGAGGACTCCGGCCGCGAGCTGCATGCGGTCTACCACCTGCTGTCGATGACGCACAACAGGCGGGTTCGGCTCGAGGTCAGCTGCCCCGACAGCGATCCTCACATCCCGTCCATCGTGAGCATCTACCCCACCAACGACTGGCACGAGCGCGAGACGTTCGACATGTTCGGCATCGTGTTCGACGGCCACCCGGCCCTGACCCGGATCCTGATGCCCGACGACTGGCCCGGCCACCCGCAGCGCAAGGACTACCCGCTGGGCGGCATCCCGGTCGAGTACAAGGGCGGCACCGTGCCGCCGCCCGACGAGCGGAGGGCCTACCACTGATGGTGTCGACAAACGCAACCAGTGACCCGACGAACGAGGACCTCTACGCCGGCTCGTCCGAGACCAGCGAGGGTCGCGTCTTCACGGTCTCCGGCCAGGACTGGGAGGCCATCGCCTCCGGCCTCGCCGAGCAGCCCGAAGAGCGGATCGTGGTCAACATGGGGCCCCAGCACCCCTCGACCCACGGCGTCCTCCGGTTGATCCTCGAGCTCGAGGGCGAGACGGTCACCGAGGCCCGCTGCGGCGTCGGCTACCTCCACACCGGCATCGAGAAGAACATGGAGTACCGCTCCTGGACGCAGGGCACCACGTTCTGCACCCGGATGGACTACCTCGCGCCGTTCTTCAACGAGGCGACGTACGCCTTCGGGGTCGAGCGGCTGCTCGCCATCGAGGACGACATCCCCGAGAAGGCCCAGGTGATGCGGGTCCTCCTCATGGAGCTCAACCGCATCTCCTCCCACCTGGTGGCGATCGCGACGGGCGGCATGGAGATCGGGGCGCTCACCGTGATGACGATCGGCTTCCGCGAGCGGGAGCTGGTGCTGGACCTGTTCGAGCTGATCACCGGCCTGCGGATGAACCACGCCTTCATCCGGCCCGGCGGGGTGGCCCAGGACCTGCCACCCGGCGCCCTGGACGAGATCCGCGACTTCATCGCCCTGATGAAGAAGCGCCTCCCGGAGTACGCCGCCCTGTGCAACGCCAACCCGATCTTCAAGGCCCGGCTCGTGGACGTCGGCCATCTCGACCTGTCCGCCTGCCTGGCGCTGGGCATGACCGGCCCGGTGCTGCGCAGCACCGGCTACCCCTGGGATCTGCGCAAGACGCAGCCCTACTGCGGCTACGAGGACTACGACTTCGAGGTGCAGACCTGGGACACCGCCGACTCCTATGGCCGGTTCCGGGTGCGGCTCGGCGAGATGTGGGAGTCTCTGGCGATCGTGGAGCAGGCCGCCAACCGGCTGGCCGACCTCGAGGGCGCGCCGGTCATGGTCGCCGACAAGAAGATCGCCTGGCCGAGCCAGCTGGCGATCGGCTCCGACGGGATGGGCAACTCCCACGACCACATCCGCCACATCATGGGCGAGTCCATGGAGGCTCTCATCCACCACTTCAAGCTGGTCACCGAAGGCTTCCGGGTGCCGGCCGGCCAGGCCTACGTTCCGGTCGAGTCACCACGTGGTGAGCTCGGTGCGCACGTCGTCTCCGACGGCGGCACCCGGCCGTTCCGGGCGCACTTCCGCGACCCGTCGTTCACCAACCTCCAGGGCACCAGCGTGATGTCCGAGGGAGGCCTGATCGCCGACGTGATCGTGGCGATCGCGTCCATCGACCCGGTGATGGGAGGCGTTGACCGGTGATCGACCCCACGACGTACGCCGAGCTCGAGCAGATCGCCGCTCGCTACCCCCAGCCGCGCTCGGGCCTGCTGCCGATGCTGCACCTCGTGCAGTCGGTCGAGGGCCGAGTCACCTCGGAGGGGATCGAGGTATGTGCCGAGATCCTCGACCTCAGCGCGGCCGAGGTGAGCGGGGTCGCCACGTTCTACACGATGTACAAGCGCCGGCCGGTCGGCGACTACCACGTCGGCGTCTGCACCAACACGCTGTGTGCGGTGATGGGCGGCGACGTGATCTTCGAGCGGCTCAAGGAGCATCTCGACGTCGGCAACGACGAGACGACCGACGACGGCAAGATCACTCTCGAGCACGTCGAATGCAACGCCGCCTGCGACTACGCCCCCGTGGTGATGGTCAACTGGGAGTTCATGGACAACCAGACGCCGGAGTCGGCTGTGCAGCTGGTCGAGGACCTGCGTGAGGGCACCGAGGTCCGCTCCACGCGCGGGCCCCGGATCTGCACCTGGCGTGAGGCAGGGCGAGTGCTCGCCGGCTTCGACGACGGCCTCGCCGACGAAGGACCGGCGGCCGGGGCGCCCTCGCTGCTCGGGCTCCAGATCGCCCGGGATCGCGGCTGGACGGCGCCCGGAGCGCCCGCGACCTCGGGCTCGGCCCGGGAGGGAGACCAGTGACCGACACCCTCACCCCGGTGCTGAGCGCCGACTGGGCCGACGAGCGCGCCTGGACCCTCGCGGCGTACGAACGGCGCGGCGGGTACGCCGCGTTGACGAAGGCGCTCGGCATGGCGCCCGAGGACATCATCACCGAGGTCAAGGAATCCGGCCTGCGCGGGCGCGGCGGTGCCGGCTTCCCCACCGGCATGAAGTGGGGCTTCATCCCTCAGGACAACCCCCGTCCGAAGTACCTCGTCGTCAACGCCGACGAGTCGGAGCCGGGCACCTGCAAGGACATCCCGCTGATGATGGCCACGCCGCACACGCTGGTCGAGGGCGTGATCATCAGCAGCTACGCCATCCGGGCGAACACGGCGTTCATCTACATCCGGGGCGAGGTGCTGCACGTCATCCGCCGGGTGCAGGCGGCCGTTCGTGAGGCCTACGCCGCGGGTCACCTCGGCACCGATATCCACGGCAGCGGCTACGACCTCGACGTCGTGGTGCACGCGGGAGCAGGCGCCTACATCTGCGGTGAGGAGACGGCGCTCCTCGAAGGCCTGGAGGGTCGCCGCGGGCAGCCTCGGTTGCGCCCGCCGTTCCCGGCGGTCGCGGGGCTCTACGCCTGCCCGACCGTCATCAACAACGTCGAGTCGATCGCGTCCGTGCCGGGCATCGTCGCCCACGGCGCCGGCTGGTTCTCCTCGATGGGCACCGCGCGCTCCAAGGGCCACGGCCTCTTCTCGCTGTCCGGCCATGTGGCCAACCCCGGTCAGTTCGAGGCCCCGCTGGGCATCACCCTGCGCGAGCTGGTCGACCTGGCCGGCGGCATCCGTGACGGTCATGAGCTGAAGTTCTGGACCCCCGGCGGCTCCTCGACCCCGCTCCTCACCGACGCGCACTGGGACATGCCGCTGGACTTCGAGTCGGTAGGCGAGGCCGGCTCGATGCTCGGCACCCGCGCGCTGCAGATCTTCGACGAGACCACCTGCGTGGTGCGCGCGGTGCTCCGCTGGACGGAGTTCTACAAGCACGAGTCCTGCGGCAAGTGCACACCCTGCCGCGAGGGCACCTGGTGGCTCGTCCAGACCCTCGCCCGCCTGGAGCTCGGTGAGGGCACGCCCGAGGATCTCGACCTGCTGCTCGACCAGTGCGACAACATCCTCGGCCGCTCGTTCTGTGCGCTGGCCGACGGCGCCACCAGCCCGATCACGTCCTCGATCGAGTACTTCCGCGCGGAGTTCATCGCCCATCTCGATCACGGGGGCTGCCCGTTCGACTCGGCGGCCGCCACCCTGTTCGCGGCCACGCCCGCCAGTGGGGGAGCAACGGCATGACCCAGACGCCCGCGAAGACCGATCCTCCCCAGATCGATCTGGTCACCCTCACGGTCGACGGCATCAGCGTGAGCGTGCCCAAGGGCACGCTGGTGATCCGCGCCGCCGAGGAGATCGGCATCCAGATCCCGCGCTTCTGCGACCACCCGCTGCTGGCCCCCGTCGGTGCGTGTCGCCAGTGTCTCGTCGAGGTGTGGCTGCCCGGGCGACCGGGCCCCGACGGCACGCCGGGTGCGCTGACCCAGATGCAGGGACCGCCCGGTCGGATGAAGCCGCAGGCCTCGTGCACCCTGGTGGCCTCCGACGGGATGGAGGTGCGCACCCAGCTCACCTCCGAGGGTGCCGACAAGGCCCAGCACGGGGTGATGGAGTTCCTCCTGATCAACCACCCCCTCGACTGCCCGGTCTGTGACAAGGGCGGGGAGTGCCCGCTGCAGAACCAGGCGATGAGCAACGGTCGGGGCGAGTCACGCTTCGCAGAGTCCGGCGGGGTCAAGCGGACCTTTCCCAAGCCGATCAACATCTCGGCGCAGGTGCTGCTCGACCGCGAGAGGTGCGTGCTGTGCGCGCGCTGCACCCGCTTCTCCGAGCAGATCGCCGGCGACCCGTTCATCGCCCTGATCGAGCGCGGTGCGCTTCAGCAGGTCGGCATCTACGAGAAGCAGCCCTTCGAGTCGTACTTCTCGGGCAACACGATCCAGATCTGCCCGGTCGGCGCGCTCACCTCCGCCGACTACCGCTTCCGCTCACGCCCCTTCGACCTGGTCTCGACGCCCTCGGTCGCCGAGCACGACGCGTGCGGCGCCGCGATCCGGGTCGACCACCGCCGCGGCAAGGTGATGCGCCGACTGGCCGGCAACGATCCCGAGGTCAACGAGGAGTGGATCACCGACAAGGACCGCTTCGCCTTCGCCTATGCCCGAGGCGAGGATCGGCTGACCTACCCGCTGGTGCGCGAGGACGGCGAGCTGCGCGCGGCGTCGTGGCCCGAGGCGTTCGCGGTCGCGGCCCGGGGCCTCGCCGCGCAGAGCTCCTCCGCCGTGCTCACCGGTGGACGGCTGACCGCCGAGGACGCCTACGCCTACGGCAAGTTCGCGCGGGTGGCGCTCGGCACCAACGACATCGACTTCCGCTCGCGCCCCTTGTCCGCGGAGGAGACCGGCTTCCTGGGCCGCCACGTGGCGCTCGCGCAGGGCGTCACCTACGCCACGCTCGAGGCCGCCTCGTCGGTGCTGCTGGTGGGCCTGGAGCCTGAGGACGAGGCCGGCACCCTGTTCCTGCGGCTGCGCAAGGCGGCCGGCCATGGCACCCAGGTGCTCTCCGTGGCGGCGTACTCCTCCCGTGGCCTGGCCAAGATGCACGGCCGGTTGCTGCCCACCGCACCCGGCGCCGAGGCCGAGGCGCTGGCCGGGCTGCCGGCCGACGTCCAGCTCGACGCGGCCAGCGTCATCCTCGTCGGTGAGCGGCTCGCCACGTCGCCCGGTGCTCTCACGGCGGCGGCTGACCTGGCTGCCCGCACCGGCGCCGCACTGGCGTGGGTCCCTCGCCGCGCCGGCGACCGCGGCGCCGTCGAGACCGGCTGCCTCCCGACGTTGTTGCCCGGCGGCCGCCCGGTGGCCGACGCCGCGGCGCGCGTGGACGTGGCCGCTGCGTGGGGCGTGGAGAGCCTGCCCGCCAAGGAAGGACGCGACGCCGACGCGATCGTGGCCGCGCTGGGCAAGGGCCAGGTCGGTGGACTGGTGATCGCGGGCGTCGAGCCTGACGACACCGCAGACCCGGTTGCCACCCGCAAGGCCGTGGCCAGAGCCGGCTTCGTGGTCGCGCTCGAGTTGCGGGAGACCGAGGTCACCCGGGCCGCCGATGTCGTGTTCCCGGTGGCTCCGGTCACCGACAAGGCCGGTACCTTCGTGACCTGGGACGGACGACGGCGGCCCTTCGAGGCTGTCTTCGGCCACAACCCGGCGTCGCTCCCCGACCTCCGGGTGCTCGCCGGCATCGCCGAAGAGCTCGACCGGCCGCTCGGCTTCCGTACGGTCGCCGAGGTCCGCGCCGAATGGGAGCAGCTCGGACCCTGGGACGGCGAGCGGGGCACGGTGCCGGAGCCGAAGGCCGTCGGCAAGGCGGCCAAGGGCTCGTTGGCGCTGGCCACCTGGAAGCAGATGGTCGACCTCGGCTCGATGCAGGATGGCCAGGAGCACCTGCGCGCCACGGCGCGTCGCCCGGTCGCACGACTCGCGCCGGCGGCGTACGACGTCCTCGGCGAGCAGGTGACCATCACCGGCGACCGGGGTTCGATCACCCTGGCGGCAGAGGCTGCCGACGACATGGTCGAGGGCGTGGTCTGGGTGCCGGCGAACTCCCTCGGCGACGGGGTGCTGGCCGACCTGGCCTCTCCGGGCAGCCGGGTGACCGTGAAGGGAGCAGGCCAGTGAGCGCCTTGTCCGTCGCCGCCTTCGGCGGCCTGCCGACCGCCGCCTCGGCGGCCTGCCGACCGCCGACCCGGACCTCTCGGCCTTCGGCCAGGATCCGATCTGGGTGATCCTCCTCAAGGCGGTGATGCTCTTCTTGGTGCTGGTCCTGCTCACGCTGTTCAACATCTGGCTGGAGCGGCGCGTCGTCGCCCGGATGCAGCACCGGATCGGCCCCAACGTCAACGGCCCCTTCGGGCTCCTGCAGTCGCTCGCCGACGGCGTGAAGCTGGCGTTGAAGGAAGACCTGATCCCGAAGGGCGCCGACAAGGTGGTCTTCCTGCTCGCTCCGGTGATCGCCGTCGTCCCCGCGTTCGTGACGTTTGCGGTGATCCCGTTCGGTCCCGAGGTGAAGATCCCGTTCAGCGACGTCGTGACCCCGCTCCAGCTGACAGACATGCCGGTCGCCGTGCTGTTCGTCATGGCGATCGCCTCGATCGGGATCTACGGCATCGTGCTGGGCGGCTGGTCGTCCGGGTCGACGTACTCCCTGCTCGGCGGGCTGCGCTCGAGCGCGCAGATGATCTCCTACGAGGTCGCGATGGGGCTGGCCCTGATCGCGGTCTTCTTGTACGCCGGCTCGATGTCGACCTCGGAGATCGTCGCGAAGCAGAACTCCGACGGCTTCTTCTGGTTCGGTCTGATGCTGGCGCCGTCGTTCATCATCTACATGATCGCGATGGTCGGTGAGACCAACCGAGCACCCTTCGACCTCCCCGAGGCCGAGGGAGAGCTGGTCGGCGGGTTCCACACGGAGTACTCCAGCTTGAAGTTCGCCCTGTTCTTCCTGGCCGAGTACATCAACATGGCGACCGTCTCTGCCGTCGCGACCACGTTGTTCCTCGGTGGCTGGCACGCCCCGTGGGGCATCATCAACCTCTGGCCGGGGGCCGACGAGGGCTACTGGCCGGTGCTGTGGTTCTTCGGCAAGGTCTTCTTCTTCGTCTTCATCTTCATCTGGCTGCGCGGGTCGCTGCCGCGGCTGCGCTACGACCAGTTCATGGCGTTCGGCTGGAAGCGGCTGATTCCGATCTCCCTGGTGTGGATCCTCGCGGTCGCCACCATCAAGCTGGTCAAGAACAACGGCGGCTTCGACAGCCGGACCCTGCTCTACTTCGTAGCCGCGGCCGCGGTGATCTTCGTCGCGCTGAGCTTCGTGGGTGGCCGGTCGGACGAGTCCTCCGCGGCGCCTGAGCCCACCGAGCCCGAGGACGCCTTCAGCGGCGGCTTCCCCGTTCCGCCGATGCCGGCCGGCGGGGCCGTGCGGGGCGACGCTGCGCCGCTCACCTTCGGGGCTCGCGAGGCCGAGCCCTCCGTAGCAACCTCCCTGGAGGAGAGCTGATGAGTGAGTCCAAGTCGCTGAAGGAGCAGTTCTGGGACCCGGTTGCCGGGTTCGGGGTCACCTTCCGGACGATGTTCCGGAAGGTCGTCACGGAGCAGTATCCCTTCGAGAAGTTCCCGACGGCGCCGCGGTTCCACGGTCGGCACCAGCTCAACCGCTGGCCGGACGGGTTGGAGAAGTGCATCGGCTGCGAGCTGTGCGCCTGGGCCTGTCCTGCGGACGCCATCTACGTCGAAGGCGCCTCGAACACCGAGGACGAGCGGTTCAGCCCCGGTGAGCGCTACGGCCGCGTCTACCAGATCAACTACCTGCGCTGCATCCTCTGCGGGCTGTGCATCGAGGCGTGCCCGACGCGCGCGCTGACCATGACCAACGAGTACGAACTGGCTGACGACAACCGCGCTGATCTCATCTACGAGAAGCACGACCTGCTGGCGCCGCTGCTACCCGGGATGGAAGAGCCGCCGCACCCGATGCGGCTGGGAGACGACGAGGGTGACTACTACCGGGGCATCTTCTCGGGGGCGTCCGCCGATGACGAGGGAGGCCGCTGATGACCGCCTTCTGGATCCTGGCACCGGTGATGGTGCTGGCCGCACTCGGCATCCTCTTCGTCCGCAAGGCCGTGCACGCGGCCATGCTGCTCGCCGTGGTGATGATCAGCCTGGCGATCCTGTACGCCGCCCTCGAGGCGCCGTTCCTGTTCGCGGTGCAGATCATCGTCTACACCGGCGCGATCCTGATGCTGTTCCTGTTCGTGTTGATGCTGGTCGGGGTCGACTCGTCGGACTCGGTGGTGGAGACGATCAAGGGTCAGCGCTGGATGTCGTTCCTCGGCGGCACTCTGCTCGCCGCGCTGCTGATCACCGGGATCGCCCAGATGGCGCTGGGCGCTGCCACCGGGCTGGATGCAGCCAACAGCGGGGGCAACGTCCAAGGCCTCGCCAACATCATCTTCTCCCGCTACGTCTTCGCGTTCGAGGTCACCTCGGCGCTGCTGATCACCGCGGCGGTGGGAGCCATGGTGCTGGCACACCGCGAGAGGCTCACCCCCAAGCCGACCCAGGCCGATCTGGCTCGGCAGCGGATGCGTGACTACGCCGAGTTCGGCAAGCACGTCGGCCCGCTGCCGTCCCCGGGTGTCTTCGCCAGGCACAACGCCGTGGACACCCCGGCGCTGTTGCCGGACGGCACCGCCGCAGAGTCGTCGGTCTCGCGGGTGTTGGCTGCCCGTGGCTCCGTGCGCTCCGCGCCGGCAGAGGCGCACAACATCGAGAAGATCGAGGCGCAGCTCCAGGGCGACTCCGCCGGCCAGGCGGCCGAGGAAGGGGACGCGGAGTGAACCTCACGGCCTACATCGTGCTGTCGGCGATCCTGTTCTCCATCGGGACCGTCGGCGTGCTCACGCGACGCAACGCGATCGTGGTGTTCATGTGCGTCGAGCTGATGCTCAACGCCAGCAACCTCGCCCTGGTCGCCTTCGCCAAACAGCACGGCAACCTCGACGGACAGGTCGCGGCGTTCTTCGTGATGGTCGTCGCCGCTGCTGAAGTCGTCGTCGGGCTGGCGATCATCATGACCATCTTCCGGACCCGCCGCTCGGCCTCGGTCGACGACGCCAGCCTGCTGAAGTACTAGAGGATCCGACGTGACATTCCTTGACGCGACATCCGCGGGGCTGGCCACCGAAGGCAGCGCCGGGGTCCCAGTGGTGGATCCGGGCGCGGCCTCCGGTGTCTTCTCCCTGCTGTGGCTGATCATCGCGCTCCCCGGCGCGGGCGCGCTGGTGCTTCTGCTCGGTGGCGCGCTGTTCGACAAGGCGATCTCCCGGTGGGCTCACCTGTTCGGCTGCGCCACGGTGCTCGGCTCCTTCGTTCTCAGCCTCACCTTGTTCTTCGGCCTGCTCGGCCGCGACGAGGGCGAGCGCCAGGTCGGACAGCACCTGTTCACGTGGTTCGAGGTGGGTCGCCTCAACGTCGGGATGGACCTGCTCTACGACCAGCTCTCGGCGCTGTTCCTGCTGCTGATCACCGGCGTCGGCTCGCTGATCCACATCTACTCCATCGGCTACATGGAGCACGACCCGCGGCGGCGCCGGTTCTTCGGCTACCTCAACCTCTTCGTGGCCGCGATGCTGATCCTGGTCCTGGCCGCCGACTACGTCGGCGTGTTCCTCGGCTGGGAGGGAGTCGGCCTCGCGTCGTACCTCCTGATCGGGTTCTGGCAGCACAAGCCGTCGGCGGCCGCGGCGGCCAAGAAGGCCTTCGTGATCAACCGGGTCGGCGACGTCGGCCTGAGCCTGGCGATCGCGCTGATGTTCGTGACGTTCGGCACCACCGCGTTCTCCTCCATCTCGGAGGTCTCCGCCGGCGCGTCGGAGGGGCGGCTGAACGCGATCGGCCTGCTCCTGCTCCTCGCAGCCTGCGGCAAGTCGGCGCAGGTGCCGCTCCAGGCGTGGCTGCTCGACGCCATGGAAGGTCCGACACCGGTGTCGGCCCTGATTCACGCGGCCACCATGGTCACCGCCGGCGTCTACCTCGTGGTCCGCTCCAACTTCATCTTCGAGCTCGCGCCGGTTGCGCAGACGGCGGTGGTGATCGTCGGGACCGTCACCTTGTTGTGGGGCGCGGTGATCGGGTGTGCGAAGGACGACATCAAGAAGGCCCTGGCCGGTTCCACCATGAGCCAGATCGGCTACATGATGTTGGCGGCCGGTCTCGGCACTGCCGGCTACGCCTTCGCGATCTTCCACCTGCTGACCCACGGGTTCTTCAAGGCCAACATGTTCCTCGGCGCCGGCTCGGTGATGCACGGCATGGACGACGACGTCGACATGCGGCACTACGGCGGACTGCGCAACGAGATGCGTTTCACCTTCTGGACCTTCCTCTTCGGCTATCTCGCGATCATCGGGTTCCCGGGGACCGCCGGGTACTTCTCGAAGGACAAGATCATCGAGGCGGCGTTCAGCCAGAACATCTGGGTCGGGCTGGCTGCTCTGATCGGCGCTGGGATCACCGCGTTCTACATGACCCGGTTGGTGCTGATGACGTTCTTCACCAAGCCGAGGTGGGAGGACGATGTCCATCCCCACGAGTCGCCGCTGGTGATGACGGTGCCGCTGATGATCCTGGGAGGGTTGTCGCTGGTCGGCGGGCTGATGATGTTCGGCTGGATCGGCGACTGGCTGTCGCCGGTGGTCGGCATCGCCGAGCACGAGGAGCTGCCGATCAGCGCCTTGGCGCTGATCGGGATCACCCTGGTCGTGGTCGCGCTGGGCGCCGGGATCGCCTGGAGGCTGGTCCAACAGGGTGGCGTTCCGCGCACCGCACCGCAGGAGGTCTCCTTCCTCACCAAGGCCGCACGGGTCGACCTCTACGGAGACGCGATCAACGACACCCTGGTCGTCGAGCCCGGTGCCGCGGTCGTGCGCGGCCTCACCGCGGTGGACGAGGGCCTCATCGACGGTGCGGTCGAGGGCGGGGCGCTCGCGGTCGCCGGGGCCGGCTCCCGGCTCCGCCGGGTTCAGAACGGCTTCGTCCGCACCTATGCCCTCACGATCCTCGGTGGCGTCCTGCTCGTCGCCCTGACCCTGATGGCGGTGACGCTCGCATGAACGGGTTCCCCTGGCTGTCGTTGCTGATCCTGGTGCCGCTCGTCGGCGCTGTGGCGGTGGCGTTCCTGCCCCGGACCTCTCCAGAGCAGGCCAAGCGGGCCGGCGTCGGAGTCTCGCTGCTGGCGCTGGTGCTGGCGATCGGCACCGCCACGCAGTACACCCTGGGCGGGGGCATGCAGCTGGAGGAGCAGCACTCCTGGGTCAAGCCGCTCGGGGTTCACTACGCCCTCGGCGTCGACGGGCTGGGCCTGCTGATGGTGCTGCTCACGGTCGTGCTGGTGCCGTTGGTGCTGGTGGCGTCGTGGCGCGACGCCGACGAAGGCAACGCGACGGCGTTCGTTGCGTGGACGCTGGCCCTGGAGGCACTGTCGCTGGCGGTGTTCACCGCGACCGACGTGTTCCTCTTCTACGTCGTCTTCGAGGCGACGCTGATCCCGGCGTACTTCCTGATCGGCGGCTTCGGCCGCCCTGGCCGCGACCGCGCGGCAGTGAAGTTCCTCATCTACCAGCTGGCCGGTGGGCTGATCATGCTGGGTTCGGTGATCGGCCTGTACGTCGTGTCGGCGGACGCCGGCACACCGACGTACCTCCTCAAGGAGCTCGCCGCGCTCGACATCGACCCCACGACACAGCGCTGGCTGTTCCTGGGCTTCTTCATCGCGTTCGCGATCAAGGCACCGATGTTCCCCGTGCACACCTGGCTGGCCGACACGACCGAGAAGGCGACGACCGGCACCAGCGTGCTGCTGGTCTGCGTCCTGGACAAGATCGGCACGTTCGGCATGCTGCGCTTCTGCCTCGGGCTGTTCCCCGACGCGTCCCGTTGGGCGACACCCGTGGTGGTGGTGCTCGCGCTGATCTCGATCGTCTACGGCGCGCTCGTCGCGATCGGCCAGGACGACGTACTGCGCCTGATCGGTCTGACGTCGCTGTCGCACTTCGGCTTCATCGTGCTCGGCATCTTCGTGTTCAACAGCCAGGGCGGCGCCGGCGCGATCCTCTACATGGTCAACCACGGCATCGGCACCGCGTTGCTGTTCCTGGTAGCCGGCTTCCTGATCCGCCGCAGCGGCACCTCGCTGATCAGCGAGATGCGCGGCATCGAGAAGGTCACCCCGGTCCTCGCGGGTGTGCTGTTGATCGCCGGCCTCGCCGGTGCGGGCCTGCCCGGCCTGGCTCCGTTCGTCTCCGAGCTGCTGGTGATCATCTCGGCCTTCCAGCACGCCTGGTGGGCCGGAGCGGTCGCAGTGAGCGCCATCGTCCTGGCGGCGGTGTACATGCTGTGGATGTACCAGCGGACCATGACCGGCCCCACGCCGCGGCTTGCTGAGGGGATGACCGACCTCGGCCGCCGCGAGGTCGGCGTGGTGGCCCCGCTGTTGCTGGCGCTGCTGCTGTTCGGCTTCTACCCCATGCCGCTGCTCAACGTGATCAACCCCTACGTCGAGCAGACGCTGACCCAGGTGGGTGTCACGGACGAGAAACCGCTCGTGCCCGCGTCCGATGCCGGCCATGCGGCCGAGGGAGGCCAGGAGTGAACGAGTTCACCAGCCCCACGATCGAGTACGCCAAGCTGTGGCCGCTGCTCGTGGTCTTCGGTGTGGCCTGCCTCGGGTTGCTGGTCGAGGCGTTCCTCCCGCGCAGCCGCCGCTACGCCGTCCAGGTGACGCTGACGATGGTCGGCCTCCTGGTCGCTCTGGTCGGCACGATTCTGGTGGCGCTCGACCTCAAGGTGCTGGGCGACGGGGTGGCCCGTGGCTCGCTCACCGCTGAGCAGACCATCGCCGTGGACGGCCCGACGGTCTTCCTCTGGACACTCCTGCTGGTCCTGGGGCTGGCTGGGACGTTGCTGTTCGCCGAGCGTGACCTCGAGGGTGGCGTGTCGGCCTTCGCCGGCCAGGCGAGCGCCCTACCGGGCACCGACGCCGAGCGCGAAGCCTCCACCCGCGGCCTGGAGCACACGGAGGTCTATCCGCTGCTGCTCTTCGCCCTGGGCGGCATGATGCTGTTCCCTGCGGCCAACGACCTGCTCACCCTGTTCGTGGCGCTGGAGGTGCTGTCGCTGCCGCTGTACCTCATGACCGGGCTGGCCCGGCGCCGCCGCCTGCTGTCGCAGGAGGCCGCGCTGAAGTACTTCCTCCTCGGCGCTTTCTCGTCCGGGTTCTTCCTGTACGGCATGGCGCTGGTCTACGGCTTCGCCGGCTCGATGCAGTTCTCGGAGATCAACGAGGCCGTGCGCAACGACGCCGGCAACCAGACGCTGATGCTGCTCGGGCTGGGGCTGCTCTCGGTCGGGCTGCTGTTCAAGGTGGGTGCCGCGCCGTTCCAGGCCTGGACCCCCGACGTCTACCAGGGTGCTCCCACGCCGCTCACGGCGTTCATGGCGGCGGCCACCAAGGTGGCGGCCTTCGGGGCCACGCTCCGGCTGTTCTACGTGGCGTTCGGGTCAGACCGTTGGAGCTGGCAGCCGATGCTGTGGGTGATCGCGATCCTGACCATGCTCGTGGGCGCGGTGCTGGCCATCGCCCAGAGTGACGTCAAGCGGATGCTGGCCTACTCCTCGGTGGCGCACACCGGGTTCCTGCTCACCGGCGTGCTCGGCGTCCAGGGGGCAGCCAACCTCGCCGAGGGCGAGATCACCTCGCTGCAGGCGGTGCTCTTCTACCTCACGAGCTACGGCTTCGCGACGCTTGGCGCGTTCGCCGTGGTCTCACTGGTGCGCGACGCGGCCGGCGAGGCTACGGCGCTGTCTCGTTGGGCGGGTCTCGGCAAGGAGTCGCCGTTCGTCGCAGGGATCTTCGCCTTCTTCCTGCTGGCGATGGCCGGGATCCCGCTGACCTCAGGGTTCGTGGGCAAGTGGGCCGTGTTCGCCGTGGCCTTGTCGGCCGGCGCGTGGCCGGTCGTGGTCGTGGCGATCCTGAGCAGCATCATCGCCGCCTTCTTCTACGTCCGCGTGATCTGGCTGATGTACTTCACCGAGCGGGTCCCGGGTGGCCCCGCCGTCGCCGATCCTTCCGTGTTCACCTCGACCACGATCGCCGTCGCGGTGATGGTCACGGCGCTGTTGGGTGTGCTGCCCGGTCCGGTGATGAACCTCGCCGGTTTGGCGGGGGCCTTCGTCAGGTGAGCGTCGACGGGGGGTCGCCCGGTCCGGGACTGCCAGGACTGGCGTTGCCGGTCCTCGACGACACGCTGGCAGCACGGCTCCAGGAGCGGCTGGCTCGGGTCGAGCGTGAGCTCGCCGACCACGTGGTGAGCCGCGCGGGATTCGTGACCGAGGCGGCCTCGCACCTGCTCGCCGCGGGCGGCAAGCGGGTCCGGCCGCTGCTGGTCCTGTTGGCCGCGGAGGCCGGTGACACGCCCGACGTCGACGACGTCATCACCGCGGCCTGCGTGGTGGAGCTGACGCACCTGGCCTCGCTCTACCACGACGATGTGATGGACGAGGCTGCGCTGCGACGCGGCGCCGACTCCGCCAACGCGCGCTGGGACAACCACGTCGCGATCCTGACGGGCGACTTCTTGTTCTCGAAATCCTCCGAGCTCACGGCCCAGCTCGGCGCCGCCGCCGTCAAGATCCAGGCCGAGACGTTCACCGCGTTGGTCGAGGGACAGATCCTGGAGACGGTCACCCCCGGCCCCGGTGAGGATCCGCTCGCGCACTACCTCGACGTCGTTGCCGGCAAGACCGGCTCGTTGATCGCCACCTCGGCGAGGTACGGCGCAGTCTTCGGGAGCGCCACCTCTGAGGTCGAGGCCGCGCTCACGGCGTACGGCGCGATCGTCGGCTCCGCCTTCCAGCTCTCCGACGACATCCTCGACATCGCCTCGGACTCCGCCGAGTCGGGCAAGACCCCCGGCACGGATCTTCGCGAACAGGTGCCGACGCTACCGGTGCTGATGGCGCGCGGGTCCGCCGACCCGGCCGACGCGCGGTTGCTCGAGTTGCTCGACGCGGACCTCACCGACGACGTGCTGCACGCCGAGGCGCTGAGCCTGCTCCGCGCGCACCCGGCCATGAACCGGGCTCGGGCCTACGTCGTCGACCGGGCGGCTGAGGCGAAGGGCCGGCTCTCAGTGCTACCCGAGGGCCCCGTGCGCGCCGCCCTCGAGGCCTTCGCCGACGTGATCGCGGTGCGCTCGTCCTGAGGTCGCTTCGTCGCTGCTTCACCTAGGTACCCTGGGGAAGCGTCACTTACACAGGTGTTCACGGCTCGGTAAGTGATGCGATACCTGGGTACCTAGATGAACCAGAGGGCAGGACGCACCCCAACAGGAGCCTCAGGCCGCCGAGGTCTCCGCCATCAGCCGGAGCTGGCGGCGCCGGTGTCTCCACGCCTCCACGGTGAAGATCACCAACGCGACCCACACGAGCCCGAACCCGGCCCACCGTCCGATCGGCATGTCCTCGTGGAGCCACAGCACCCCCAGCATGAACTGCAGCACCGGCGCGAGGTACTGCAGGAGCCCCAGCGTCACCAGCGGGATCCGGGTCGCAGCCGCCCCGAAGCAGATCAAGGGCACGGCGGTGACTACGCCGGTCGACGCCAGCAGCAGCGCATGACCCACGCCGTGCTCCCCGAACGTCAGCGTTCCCTGCTCCGCCATCCAGCCGACGTACGCCGCAGCGAAGGGCGCCAGCACGAGCGTCTCGAACGACAGCGACTCCACGGCACCGGCACCCGCCAGTTTCTTGGCCAGCCCGTAGCTGCCGAAGGAGAAGGCCAGCACCAGCGCGACCCACGGAAGCCGGCCGTAGTCCAGGGTCAGCACCACCACCGCGAGCACCGCGATGCCGACCGCGAGCCACTGCTGCCGGCGCAGCCGCTCCCCGAGCAGCACGATCGCCATCACGACGCTGACCAGCGGGTTGATGAAGTAGCCGAGGCTGGCCTCCACCACACGCCCGTTGTTGACCGCCCAGATGTAGGTCAGCCAGTTGGCGGTGATCACCAGGGCCGCGGCGAGCAGCAACCCGAACCGTCGACGGTTGCGAAGGATGGCTCGGAAGTGAACGCCACGCCGCAGCGCCAGCACCAGCAGTCCCATGACCAAGCAGGACCACAGCATCCGGTGGGCGAGGATCTCCGGAGCCCCGGCCGGCTTCAATAGCGGCCAGTAGAGTGGGAACGCGCCCCAGATGGTGTAGGCCGCGACGCCGAAAAGCAGTCCGCGACGCGCCTCCGACACCGGGCCAGCATAGAGTGCCCGGTGGGACAGGACCGAGCCAGGGGAAGGGGATCGCGATGCCGACCCGACGGATCGCCGCGAGCGCGGTGATGACGGCACTCGTCGTGGCCATGCTTGCCTGGGGGCCGCTTGCGTCGCCGGCTGCGGCAGGCACCCTGCCGACGCGGACCGTGGTGTCGAAGGTGGTCAAGAACAGCGGGCGCCTGGTGTTCAAGGGCAAGGTCGAGCCCGAGCACGCCAACAAGAACGTGTGGATCCAGCGCAAGAAGTGCAAGGGCTGCGCCTGGAAGTTCTATGCCAAGGTCAAGAGCGACGACACCAGCCACTACAAGCAGGAGATCAAGGCACCCCGCCGAGGGGCATGGTTCTGGCGGGCCAAGGTGGTCGCCTACGGCGGCTACGACGCGTCCTTCTCGGGGGTGTGGAAGACCTACGTGAAGTAGGCACCCCGCGGTCCGGCCTGCTCGTCAGACGACCGTCCAGGTGTCGCCGCCGCCGATCAGCGCAGCGAGCCGGGCGCTGTTCTCTCCGTCCGCCAGCGCTGCGGCGGCCGCGACCTGGGCGCGCGCCTGGTCGTCGTACGCCGGCCGCTCGACCTGGCGGAAGATCCCGATCGGAGCCTGGTGGAGATGGCCAGCGTCGGTGAGCCGCGAGATCGCGAACGCCGTGGTCGGGTCAGGACTGTAGGCGTCATGCACAAGAACGGCGTCCGCGCCCACCTCGGCGACCGCGGCGATCTTCACCCCGCCGGTGGCCGGATCGCGGATCAGGCCCTTGCCGCCGTCCGCGCCGAAACGGATGGGCTCGCCGTGCACGAGCGGGATGATCGCATCCTCGGTGTCGCGGCCCTTGATGGCGTCGAAGGCGCCGTCATTGAAGATCGGACAGTTCTGGTAGATCTCGACGAGAGATGTGCCACGGTGTGCCGCGGCCGCCGACAGCACCGCGGTGAGGTGCTTGCGGTCGGAATCGATGGTGCGCGCCACGAAGGAGCCCTCCGCCCCGAGCGCGAGCGAGATCGGGTTGAACGGGTGGTCCAGCGAGCCCATCGGCGTGGACTTGGTGACCTTCCCGGGCTCGGACGTGGGGGAGTACTGACCCTTGGTCAGACCGTAGATCCGATTGTTGAACAGCAGGATCGTCAGGTTGACGTTGCGACGAAGCGCGTGGATCAGGTGGTTGCCGCCGATCGAGAGGGCGTCGCCGTCCCCGGTGACCACCCACACCGACAGGTCCTCGCGCGCGGTGGCGATGCCGGTGGCGATCGCGGGCGCCCGGCCGTGGATCGAGTGCATCCCGTAGGTGTCGAGGTAGTAGGGGAAGCGCGACGAGCAGCCGATGCCGGAGACGAACACAATGTTCTCGCGACGCAGCCCCAGGTCGGGCAGGAACCCCTGGACCGCTTTGAGCACGGCGTAGTCGCCACAGCCGGGGCACCAGCGCACCTCCTGGTCGGAGGTGTACTCCTTGCCCGTCTGCGGCTGGTCGCTGGTGGGGACACGCTCGATCCCGGAGTGCAGGCCGGGGAACGGCAGCTCGGTGGTGCTCATGAAAGGGCCTCCTGACTCTCAGGTGCACGGGTGTGGTCCTCGGTCCCGGTGAGGTCGACGGGCACGCCCTCTGCCTGTGACACCAGCTCGCCGACCGCCTCCGCGAGCTCCCCCGCCTTGAGCGGGAGGCCCTGGACGCGGTGGTAGCCGATCACGTCGACGAGGTACCGCGCCCGGAGCAGCAGGGCCAGCTGGCCGAGGTTCATCTCGGGCACGAGCACCTTGTCGTAGCGGCCGAGCAGGTCGCCGAGGTCGTGTGGGAAAGGGTTGAGGTGGCGAAGGTGGGCCTGGGCGACCGGGAAGCCGGCCCGTCGCACTCGGCGTACGGCGGCTCCGATGGGGCCGTACGTCGATCCCCAGCCGAGCACGAGCACCTTGGCCGTGCCGGAGGGGTCGTCGACCTCCAGCGGGGGCAGTGAGTCGGCGATCCGGTCGATCTTCGCCTGGCGGGTGCGGACCATGAAGTCGTGGTTGGCCGGCTCGTAGGAGATGTTGCCGTTGCCGTCGGACTTCTCCAGGCCGCCGATGCGATGCTCGAGCCCGGCCGTGCCCGGGATCGCCCACGGCCGGGCCAGCGTCGCCTCGTCGCGCAGGTAGGGCCAGAAGTCGTCGTCGGCGTCCTGCACCCGGTGGTTGGGACCGGTCGCGAAGGCCGGGTCGATCGCCGCCAACTCATCGAGCTGGGGGATCCGCCACGGCTCGGAACCGTTGGCGAGATAGCCATCGGAGAGCAGCAGCACCGGGGTGCGGTAGGTGATGGCGATCCGGATGGCCTCCAGGGCTGCCTGGAAGCAGTCGCCGGGAGACCGGGGCGCGACGATCGGGACCGGCGCCTCGCCGTTGCGGCCGAACATGGCTTGGAGCAGGTCGGCCTGCTCGGTCTTCGTCGGCAGACCCGTCGACGGACCGCCGCGCTGGACGTCGATCACGATCAGCGGTAGCTCGGTCATCACCGCGAGGCCGATCGTCTCGGACTTCAACGCGAGGCCGGGGCCGGAGGTCGTGGTGACCCCCAGATGGCCTGCGAAGGATGCTCCGAGCGCCGCCCCGACGCCGGCGATCTCGTCCTCGGCCTGGAACGTCGTCACGCCGAAGGACTTGTGCTTGCTCAGCTCGTGCAGGATGTCCGACGCGGGGGTGATCGGGTAGGAGCCGAGGAAGACCGGCAGCCCGGACTGCACCCCGCCCGCGATGATGCCGTAGGACAGCGCGAGGTTGCCGGTGATGTTGCGGTAGGTGCCGGGCGGCATCGTGGCCGGCTTGATCTCATACGAGACGGCGAACGCTTCGGTCGTCTCACCGAAGTACCAGCCGGCCTTGAAGGCGGCGATGTTCGCGTCGCGGATGTCGGGCACCTTCGCGAACCGTCGGGTGAGGAACTCGATCGTGGACTCCACCGGGCGGCCGTACATCCACGAGACCAGGCCGAGCGCGAACATGTTCTTCGCCCGGCTGGCGTCCTTGCGGGACAGACCGAAATCCTTCACGGCCTCGACCGTCATGCCGGTGAGGTCGAGCGGGTGCACGACGTAGGTGTTGAGCGAGTCGCCGTCAAGCGGATTGGCGGAGTATCCGGCCTTGGCCAGGTTGCGGTCGGAGAAGTCGTGGGTGTCGACGATGATCGTGGCCCCGGCCGGCAGGTCGCTGAGGTTGGCTCGCAGCGCTGCCGGGTTCATCGCCACCAGCACGTCCGGGGCATCCCCGGGGGTGAGGATGTCGTGGTCGGCGAAGTGCACCTGGAACGAGGAGACGCCCGGCAGCGTGCCCTGCGGGGCCCGGATCTCGGCTGGGAAGTTGGGGAGCGTCGACAGGTCGTTGCCGAACGCTGCCGACTGCTGGGTGAACCGGTCGCCGGTGAGCTGCATGCCGTCACCGGAGTCGCCGGCGAACCTGATGATGACGCGGTCGAGCTGCTTGACCTGCTTGGTCACCGTTCGCCTGCCTTCTCGTCGCCGGCGCGGGCAGGGAATCGCCCTGGCGACAACCGCCCCAGCGACCTCCCACGATAGCCGCTGGGGTGGCGGCCCCCGGTTGGCGACGGGTGCTGGACGCTCGGCGTGGCGTGAGTCGCGTCATCCGGCGTACGCCGGCCGGGCTGATCACCCCCCGATGCGGTCAGCGGTAGTTGGTGAACTGGACCGCGAAGTCGTATTCCTGACCGTTCACCAGCGCGATCACGGCCTGGAGGTCGTCGCGCTTCTTGCTGGAGACCCGCAGTTCGTCACCCTGGATCTGCGCCTTGACCCCCTTGGGGCCCTCATCGCGGATCAGCTTGGAGATCTTCTTGGCGTCCTCGGAGGAGATGCCCTCCTTGAGCGTGATGCCGATCTTGGAGTGCTGGCCGGACTGGCGTGGCTCGGAGGCGTCGAGGATCTTCAGGCTCTGGCTCCGCTTGATCAGCTTCTGCTGGAACACATCGAGCACGGCGCGGGCACGGTCGTCGGCGGAGGCGGTGATCTCGATGGCCTGCTCGCCCTGCCACTCGATGCTTGCTCCGGTGCCCTTGAAGTCGAAGCGAGTGGACACCTCCCGGGCGGTCTGCCCGAGGGCGTTGTCGACCTCCTGGCGGTCGATCTTGCTGACGATGTCGAATGACGAGTCGGCCATCTGGGTGCCTCTCTGTTCTCGTGCGTGGATCGAGGTGAGCGGACGCCGATCTCGTTTTCGCGTGCCGAGACGGCTCCGCTATTGTTTCCTCTTGCTTCGCCCCGGCACACACCGGGGGACGCACCGGCAGGTTGCCCGAGCGGCCAATGGGAACGGACTGTAAATCCGTCGCGAAAGCTTCGAAGGTTCGAATCCTTCACCTGCCACTCCTACGAGTCCCGAGACACCGTCCTTACGGTTGCTCGGGACTCGTTGCGTCGCGGCCCGAACGCTCACGATGAGTCGCCCTTCTGATCCGGTGCTGATCCCGCACTGAGGTGGGTGCTGGACCTTCTGCATGGGCCACACCGGTGGTTCGAACACTCACGGCCACCTGGCCGTCCTACTGAGGAGCACCATCATGAACAAGAACATCGGGATCTCGGCGGCGGCACTGCTCGCGGCGGTTGCCCTGCCGCTCGGCTTCGCCACGCCCGCCCACGCCAGCACGACGAAGGACGGGTGCACGGTCGATCCGCTGGACCCCTACTTCGCCGGCACCTACAACAGCCAGAACGTCCCTGAGGTGATGTATGAGTACGTCGTCACCTGCAGCGCGTCGTCGGCGTCGTCCAAGGTCGAGCTGAAGATGGAGACCTGGGAGCAGGACCTCAGCGGCCGAGCGGGAGACGTGGACGCTGACGGGGTCAACAACGCCGACGACGAGCACTTCGGCAACGGCACCGCCTCGAAGACCATCTCGTCTGCCGGAGGCACCAAGACCATCAAGATCAAGGGGATCCTGGCGCACACCGACACCGACGGCAACGACGAGATGTTCGGCAAGTCGAAGTTCCGCGTGAAGACCGGCAACGTCACCGGCAAGTGGACGGCGTGGGAACTCACCGACGCGGTGCGCATCTGGTGGTGAACGGCGCCGGCCGCTGCATTCCGGCGGGACCGGGTGGGCGCGGTGGCCCACCCGGTCCTTTCGACGTCGGGGTTGGTGCGGCGCGCGACACCGGCCCCGGCACAATGACGCTATGAATGACGCGTCCCCCGACTGGCAGTCCTCCGGCGACTACACCGACATCGTCTATGAGACGACGGCGGACGGGATCGCCAAGATCACGATCAATCGGCCCGAGGTGCACAACGCGTTCCGGCCGCAGACCCTGATCGAGGTGTCGGACGCCCTGATGGTGGCGCGCGAGGACGAGTCGGTTGGAGCGATCATTCTGACCGGCGCGGGGGAGAAGGCGTTCTGCTCCGGTGGTGATCAGCGGGTGCGTGGCGACTCGGGCTACCAGACCGACGAGGCGGCAACCGGTCGATTCCATGTCACCGACCTGCACGTGGCGATGCGCCGATGCCCTAAGCCGATCGTGGCGATGGTGGCCGGCTGGGCGATCGGCGGCGGCCACGTGCTGCACCTGGTCTGTGACCTGACGATCGCGGCCGACAACGCGCGGTTCGGCCAGGTGGGGCCCAAGGTCGGATCGTTCGACGGGGGGTACGGCGCCTCGATCCTCTCGGACCTGGTCGGACCGAAGAAGGCCAAGGAGATCTGGTTCCTGTGCCGTCAGTACGACGCGCAGGAGGCGCTCGAGATGGGCCTGGTGAACACCGTGGTACCTCTCGCGGACCTGGAAGAGGTAACCGTGGCGTGGTGTCGCGAGATGCTGGCGCTCTCACCGTGGGCGCTGCGACTCTCCAAGCTCTCGTTCCATGCGCACGAGGACGGCTACGCCGGGATCCAGCAGCTCGCGCACGACGCCAACCTGCTGTTCTACGGGCACGCGGAGGCGCAGGAAGGGCGCGAGGCCTTCAAGGGCAAGCGCCAGCCCGACTTCACCCGATTCCCGCGGCGACCCTGACCGCCGGCGCCGAACCGCGGACCTACAGGTGGTGCAGCCTCGCGTAGGGGCTGACGATCCGAAGCGTCTGCGCGCCGAAGTCAACACGGACCGCACCGGGATCGACCCCGACGACGCGGCCAAGGCCGTAGGAGTCGTGGGTGACCCGGTCATCGACCGCGAACTCCTCGATCACCGCTTCAGGACGAGGGGCGAAGGGACTGGTGGGGAGAGGGCGCCGCCCTGACCCAGAAGAAGTACTCATTACCCCTAGTATGCTCCCTTCCCGGTGAATTGTGTTCAGAGGCCCTCATCTGAGGCGAGCGAACGGGGCTAGTGGGCGTGCCGCGGAGTCACTAAGGTGCCCCCGTGACCCGGACCCGCCTGGCGCTCGCGCTCGCCCTCGTTGCACCGCTCCTCGCCGTCGCCACCGGCCTGTCTGCACCCGCCTGGGCCCACGACGAGCGGCCGACCCGCGAGTTGGACGGCACCGGCTCGGTGCCGGCGTACCGCTCCAACGGTGCCGCGCTGTTGGTCTGCAAGACCGACCGAGCCGACTTCGAGCAGCGGATCGCGTCGTTCCCGGCGAGCCTGAAGGCGGAGAACGAGCGGCTCTTCGACCAGTGCCAGGGCGACGGGTACCGCGATCTCCAGGCCGCCGTCGACGCCGTCACCGAGCCGGACGCGACCATCAAGATGCTCCCCGGCGTCTACCAGGAGCTGCCGAGTCTGGAGCCGCTCAGCGGTGGGTGCGAGGACCTGGTCGGCCTGCGCACCTCGGAGCTGTACAAGTACCAGGTGCTGACGCTGGACCAGCAGATCCAGTGCCCGCACAACCAGAACCTCGTGACGATCATCGACAAGCAGGGGCTGCAGATCGAGGGCACCGGTGCGGAGCCCACCGACGTCATCGTCGACGGGCAGTATCAGAAGCTGAACGTCATCCGGGCCGACAACGCCGACGGGTTCTACCTCCGCAACCTCACTGCGCAGCGCAGCCAGTTCAACGCGGTCTACATCATGGAGACCGACGGGTTCGTCATCGACGACGCCGTCGGTCGGTGGAACGACGAGTACGGCTTCCTGACCTTCGCCGTCGACCACGGGCTCTACACCGAGGCCGAGGGCTATGGCAACGGCGACTCGGCGTTCTATCCGGGCGCCGCGTCGAACATCAACGCCGACAGGGAGTACGACGTACCTCGCTACGCCGTGGAGATCCGCGACAGCTACGGCCACGACAACCTGCTCGGCTACTCGGGGACCGCCGGTGACTCGGTGTGGGTGCACGACAGCGTGTTCACGAACAACTCGACCGGCATCTCCACCGACAGCGCGTTCCCGGACCATCCGGGGATGCCGCAGAACCACTCGCTCTTCGAGAACAACGTGATCGCGAACAACAACAGCGACTACTACCAGTACTTCGTCGACGGCACCTGCGAGAAGCCCTACGAGGAGCGGGGGTATGAGGACGGCGTCGTGTGCCCGGTCGTCGGCGTACCCGTGGGGGCCGCGGTGATCAACCCCGGCGGCAACTACAACACCTGGCGGGGCAACTACATCTACGGCAATGACTACGCCGGCTTCGTCACCAGCTGGGTCCCGGGATTCGTGCGCGCCGAGACCGGGCTCGCCGAGCAGTTCGACACCTCACACCACAACCGCTACCTCGGCAACCACATGGGTGTCAGCGAAGACGGCGCGGCAGCGCCCAACGGGACGGACTACTGGTGGGACGGCCAGGGTGTGGCCAGCTGTTGGACAACCGCCGACGACAGCGTCGAGGTCTCGTCCAACGTCGCTGCCCGGCTGCCGTCCTGTGGGAGCGACGACCTGCCCACCGGCACCGCGTTGCGGCGCTACGTCGGTGAGCCGACGGCGACGCTCAAGATGTACGTGTGCGCCGGCTACAGCCTGCAGGGTTCGGCGATGCCGTCGACCTGCGACTGGTGGGGCGCGTACGGCGCCCGCGGCCTCGACCGGGTCGAGGTCCGGTGGGCGATCGGCGAGGCACTGATCGTGACGCTGCTGCTGGCGGGGCTCGTGGCCCGCCGCGCCAGGGGCGGGCGCCTGCTCGCGGTCGTCGCGGTCGGCCTCGGCATGGCTGTGGTCGTGGTCGGTGCCTGGCGGACCACGGCGTGGATCGAGGCTGCCGGTCTGGCGGTGGCCGGACTCGGCTGGGTGCTCGGCGGGGTCGCGCTGCGGCGGGCGGGATCGCGGAGGACCGGTGTCCTGACCGTGCTGATCGGCCTGTTCGCGCTGCTCGGCGCGGTCGACCGGGGGCTGGTGATGATCCCGCTGATCCCGGTCTCGCCGGCGCTGGTCCGGTTGCTCCTGGAGTATCTCTGGGTCTTCGCCGCGCTCGTCGGCATCGCTGTCCGGCCTCGCCGGCGGGCGCGTCGTACCGAGCCGGAGCCCGAGGTCGAGCCCGAGGTGGCCGTCGGCTGATGTGCCGGTGTTGGGGCGCCCCTGCGTCGTGGGGCTGGCCCCTGCTTCATCTGGGTACCTAGATGAAGCGTCACTTCTCAGGGCTTGTACGGCTACGTAAGTGACGCTCCGCCCACTTACCTAGAGAAAGCGCGCGACGACCTACGTCGGATCGATCGGCCCGTCGAGGGTCCAGTCCCGGACCTCGGGCATGTCCTCGAGGTGCTCGATGATGTAGGCCCGGTGCGCCGCGATGCGTTCCTCGCACCAGGCCATCAACTCAGCCGAGCCGGGAGCCGTCCGCCCGGCGTTGTTGATCGCGTCCATCACCAGGTGGTAGCGCGAGACCCGGTTGCGCACGACCATGTCGAACGGTGTCGTGGTCGTCCCCTCCTCGATGAAGCCACGAGCCCGGAACCGGTCGGAATCAGGTCGACCGTGCACCAGCTGGTGCACGGCACCGGGGTAGCCGTGGAAGGCGAAGATCACATCGACGGTGTCGGTGAAGAGCTCGTTGAACAGCGTCTCGCTCATGCCGTGGGGATGGTCACGGGGTCGGGTCAACGCCATCAGATCCACCACGTTGACGACCCGGGTGCGCAGCTGCGGGAGCCGCTCGCGCAGGATCTGCGCGGCAGCCACGGTCTCCTGGGTGACCACGTCACCCGCGCAGGCGAGGACGATGTCGGGGTCGGTGGCACCGTCGTCGGTTCCCGCCCATTCCCAGATGCCGGCGCCGCGAGCACAGTGACGCTCGGCCTCGTCCATGCTCAGCCACTGCGGCTGCGGCTGCTTGTCGATCACCACGAGGTTCACGTAGGAACGCGACCTCAGGCAGTGGTCGGCCACCGACAGCAGACAGTTGGCGTCCGGCGGCAGGTAGATCCGGCCGACGGTCCCGCGGATGTTCAGAACGTTCTGGATCAGCCCCGGACCCTGGTGGCTGAAGCCGTTGTGGTCGTTGCGCCAGGCCGTTGAGGTCAGCAGCACGTTGAGGCTGGGCACCTTGGCCCGCCAGTCGAGGTGCTCGGCCTCCTGCAACCACTTGGCGTGCTGGATCGTCATCGAGGCGCTCACCATGGCGAACGCTTCGTAGGTCGCGAACCAGCCGTGGCGCCCGGTGAGCGTGTAGCCCTCCAGCCAGCCGTGACAGTTGTGCTCCGACAGCACCTCCATCACCCGGCCCGAGGCCGAGATCGCGACGTCGTCGTCGGTCACTTCCTCCGCGAAGGCGCGGTCGCTCACCTCGAAGACCGCGCCCAGCCGGTTGGAGTTGGTCTCGTCGGGACAGAAGAGTCGGAAGCGATCGGGGTTGGCGACGTAGAGGTCGCGCATCAGCTCGCCGAGCTTGCGGGTCGACTCCGCGCGGACGGTCGCAGGTGAGGGCACGTCGACGGCGTACGAGCGGAAGTCCGGCAGGTCCAGGTCGCGGGTGAGCAGTCCGCCGTTCGCGTGCGGGCTCGCTGACATCCGGACGTCGCCCTCGGCGTTGGCCGCGAGGACCAAGCTGCTCGGCCGGCCCTCGGCGTCGAACAGCTCCTCGGGTCGGTAGGACCGCAGCCACTCCTCCAGCAGCGCGAGGTGAGCCGGGTTGTCGCGCACCCCCGAGAGCGGAACCTGATGCGAGCGCCAGTTGCCTTCGGTGACCACGCCGTCCACCGAGTGCGGGCCCGTCCATCCCTTGAGCGAGCGGAGCACGATCATGGGCCACTTCGGCCGGCGGCCATCCCAACTGCCGTTGCGGGCCGCGTCCTGGATCTCCCGGATCCGGTGGTACGCCGTTGCCAGCGTGGCGGCGAAGCGCTCATGCATGCCGGGCAGATCCGATCCCTCGACCTCGAGGACGTCGTACCCGTGGCCGGTGAGCAGTGCCCGCACCTCAGCGGGGTCCTTGCGGCCGAGCACGGTCGGCCCGGCGATCTTGGCGCCGTTGAGGTGCAACACCGGGAGGACCGCACCGTCGCGCTCGGGGTTGAGGAACGAGATCCCCTTCCACGAGCCCTCGAGCGGCCCGGTCTCGGCCTCACCGTCGCCGACGATCGCCAGGGCGATCAGGTCGGGGTTGTCCATGACCGCGCCGAAGGCGTGAGTGAGGACGTAGCCCAGCTCGCCGCCCTCGTGGATGGAGCCAGGGGTGGTGACCGACACGTGTGAGGGGATGCCGCCGGGTGCGGAGAACCGGCGGAACAGCCGGTGCATCCCCTCGGCGTCCGCGGTGACATCGGGGAACCGCTCGGTGTAGCTGCCTTCGAGGTAGCTGGCCGCCACCAGCGCCGGTCCGCCGTGGCCGGGGCCGGCGAGATAGATCATCTGCTGACCGGTGTGCTGGATCAGCCGGGAGGCATGTGCGTAGACGAAGGACAGCCCGGGGCTCGTGCCCCAGTGCCCGAGCAGCCGCGGCTTGATGTGATCGGGGGTCAGCGGTTCGGTCAGCAGTGGGTTCGCCTGCAGGTAGATCTGACCGACGGTGAGGTAGTTGTTGGCCCGCCACCAAGCGTCGAGCCGCTCGATCTCCTCGGGAGTGGGCCGGGCGAGATCACCGGTCGGGGTCGCGGTCGTCACGGACATGGCTGCTCCTGGGGATGGTGTCGACGGGCCATTGCCACCGTAGCGATCCCCTAGGAGTTGGCGACAACCGGCCGGTGTCGAGGGTGCAGCGTTGCCGCGGGACTGTCGGGCCTCAGACCCCCGGCACCGTGAGGTGGTAGAGCGTGCCGTCGGCGTAGCCGGCGTACAGCTCGCCGTTGCCGGCCTGCGAGATGGTGAGCAGGGTGCCGCCGGGGTTGATCCGGAACGTCTGCGCCCGGTTGGCGATGTCGAACCCGGCGATCCAGCCGTTGAGATCGCCGTAGACGTAGTAGCCCCGCAGCGTGGGTGACTGCGACCCGCGGTAGACGGCGCCGCCGATGATGCTCACGCCGACCGAGTGCCGGTAGGTCTTCACGGGCTTGACCAACTTGCCGCCCCGCAGTCTCGCGCCCGAGTCGTAGACCCGGTTGCCCTCAAAGCGCGACCAGCCACCGTTGAGCAGCCGCTTGATCGTCACGCTCATCTTGTCGACCTCTTCGACCTGCTCCTGGCCCACGTCGCCGATCCACAACGCCTTGGTCGCCCGGTCGAACTCCATCCGCCACGGATTGCGCATCCCGATCGCCCAGATCTCGCCGCGGCCCTTGGTGCCCCGCAACGGGTTGCCCTTCGGGATCTTGTAGGGCAGCCCGCTGACGTCGATCCGCAGGATCTTGCCGAGCAGCGAGCGGCGGTCCTGAGCATGCCCGAACTCGTTGCCACCACCGCCGCCGTCACCGGTCGACACGAACAGCCGGCCACGGTGGTCGAAGGCCAGGTCGCCGCCGTTGTGGTTGGACGCCTGGCGATGCCGGATCCGCAGGACCTTCCGGAACGATCCGGCCACGATCTTCTTGTTGCGGATCACGATGCGCGCGAGCTGGATGTCCCCGGAGTCCTTGCGGGTGTAGTAGACGAAGGCGCGATGGTTGGTCGCGAAGTCGGGGTGGAACGCGATCGAGAGCAGCCCACGCTCACTGTTGCAGTCAACGCGGCTCGCCAGGGTGCCGACCCGTCGCAGGGCGCCGCTGGTGAAGACGCGGATCCCACCGCACTTCTGGATGACGTAGAGGTCGCTGGACCCAGGAGGGCTGGCCACATCGGTTGGCATCCGCAACCCCGTCGCCACGGGGTCGGCCGTCACCGCCGGGGCGAGCACCCTCCCGGCCCGCGGCACGACCGGGGTTGCCGGCGACGGCGGCCCGACCGCGGTGAGCAGGAGGGCCAGCAGGGGGACTACCGAGATCAGCCGTTGCATGCGCATGGGTGGACGCTACAGCGTCCGCACCTAGGGTGGCGGTCGTGCCTGCCGAACAGATCCACGACATCGGCCGGCGCCGAGCGTGGGCGATCTGGTCGGTCGGCCTCGCGGTCTATGTGCTGGCGGTGTTCCACCGCAGCTCGCTGGGCGTCGCGGGGCTGCTGGCGGCAGAACGGTTCCAGATCGCGGCCACCGAGTTGGCCTTCTTCACCGTCCTCCAGTTGCTGGTGTACGCCGGCATGCAGATCCCGGTCGGACTGCTGCTCGACCGGTACGGCGCGAAGCGGATGCTGCTGACCGGGCTCGTGCTGATGACAGCAGGGGAGATGGCGTTCGCGTTCGCCTCGTCGTTCTGGGCGGCGGTGCTGGCGCGCGCGGTGCTCGGAGCCGGTGACGCCATGGTCTTCGTCAGCGTGCTTCGCCTGGTCACGACCTGGTTCCTCGTGCGTCAGGCGCCGCGGGTCACCCAGCTGACGGGGCAGCTGGGTCAGCTGGGAGCGATCGCGGCCGCCGGACCGCTGGCGCTCGCGCTCCAGGCGCTCGGCTGGACGCGCACGTTCGCGGCCGCGTCGTCGCTCGGCCTGGTGCTCATGGTCGCGGTGTCCCTGCTCGTGAAGGATTCGCCGTACCGCACCGACGCCGTAGTGCAGATCAAGATGCGGGCTCTCGCCCGGAGCCTGCGCAGCGTGTGGGGCAACCCCGGCACCCGGCTGGGGATGTGGTCGCACTTCACGTCGCAGTTCTCCGTCACCGTGTTCGGGATGCTCTGGGGCTTCCCGTTCCTGGTGCGCGGGGAGGGGCTCAGCGAGCGGACCGCTGGGGTGTTGCTGATGGTGATGACCGGCTGGGTGGTGGTGTCCGGGCTGGTCATGGGCTCCCTGGTGGCCCGGTTCCCGTTCTTCCGGTCACGCATCGTCCTCGGGGTCGTGGCGCTGATCGCCGCCGCCTGGTCGGCTGTGCTGGCCTGGCCCGGCGCCGCGCCGCTGCCACTTCTGGTGATCCTCGTGTGTGCCATGGCGGTGGGCGGGCCGGCGTCGATGGTCGGCTTCGACCTGGCTCGTACGTTCACCCCGGCAGAGGCAGCCGGGCGAGCCAACGGTGTGGTCAACATCGGCGGGTTCCTCGCATCGCTGCTCACCATGGCGCTGGTGGGACTGGTGCTCGACCTGCGCGAGCCGGCGGGCGTGGCGGCGTACGACCTGGGCGACTTCAAGGTGGCGCTCGCGACGCAGTACCTGTTCTGGGGCATCGGTGCGACGCAGATCCTGCGCTACCGCCGCAAGGCTCTCGATCACCTCCGGCGGGTCCACCCGGGAGCGATCGAGAGCATGAAGCGCGGCGAGACGTTCGTGCATCCGGGATTCTCCGACCGCGAGGGAGTCTAGGTCGCCGGTTGACCGGGGCAGGATGATGGAGCCATGACCCCCCTCGAGGTGATGGAGCCGCGCGAGGTCCCCCTGGGCGGGCTCCGGGCGATGCTGGTGCGGCGCACCCTTCCGGCCCGGGGGCGGGCCCTGGTCGGAGCCTGGTGCTTCCTGGACCACTACGGGCCCGATGATGTCGGCGGGGGCGCTGGGATGGCGGTGGCGCCGCACCCGCACACGGGGCTGCAGACGGTGAGCTGGCTGTTCGCGGGGGAGATCGAGCATCGCGACAGCGCCGGCAACACGGCGTTGGTCCGTCCCGGGGAGCTCAACCTGATGACTGCCGGGCATGGCATCAGTCATACCGAGGTGTCGACGCCGCGCACCCGACTCCTGCACGGCGTGCAGCTGTGGGTCGCCCTCCCCGACCGCGCCCGCGACCAGCCGCCGCGGCTCACCCACCATGTGCCGCCTCGGGTCAGCCGCGGCGGGGCGGCCATCCGGGTGTTCCTGGGTTCGCTGGCCGGTCAGACCTCGCCGGTCCCGACCAGTACGCCGCTGCTGGGCGCCGAGGTGACGGTCGAGGCCGGTGCCACCGTGGAGCTCGACGTCGAGCCGGCGTACGAACATGCGGTGTTGGTGGATCGTGGCGACGTGCGCGTCGACGAGCACCCGCTGGCGCCCCACCAGCTCGGCTACCTCGCTCCGGGGCGCTGGACGCTCCGCCTGACGGCGGGCGAGGAACCGGCACGGCTCCTGCTACTGGGGGGCGAGCCGTTCGGTGAGGACATCGTGATGTGGTGGAACTTCGTGGGCCGCAGCCATGAGGAGATCGTGGAGTTCCGCGAGTCGTGGCAGGCCCAGATCACCCGCGACGGCGCCGTGGTCGCGGACGGCCGCGACGTCGGGGACGGCAGGTTCGGCAACACCGGCCACGACCTGGCGCCGATCCCGGCCCCGGACCTTCCGCACGTGACGCTCAAGGGCCGCCGGTGAGCGAGACGGGCGGGCCGCTGGCGGGACTGACCGTGGTCGAGCTGGCCGGCATCGGCCCCGGCCCTTTCGCCGCCACCCTCTTGGCCGAGCTCGGCGCGCGCGTGATCCGGGTCGAGCGACCGGGCGGGGCGGAGGCCGGGCTGGTCCCGGTGCCGGGGCTGCGTCGCAGCCGGGAGAACGTTGCCGTCGACCTCAAGCACCCGCGCGGGCGCGAGGTGGTGCTCCGGCTGGCCGAACGTGCCGACGTCCTCATCGAGGGGATGCGGCCGGGTGCTGCCGAGCGACTGGGCATCGGGCCCGACGACTGTCTCGGCGTCAACCCTCGGCTCGTCTACGGCAGGATCACCGGATGGGGACAGGACGGTCCCCGCGCACAGACGGCCGGACACGACATCAACTACGCAGCCCTGTCCGGGGCGCTGCACACCATCGGCGGCGCCGAGAAGCCGCGGCCGGCGGTCAACCTGGTGGCGGACTTCGGCGGCGGCACGCTCTACCTCGTCGTGGGCGTGCTGAGCGCCCTGCTCGAGCGCGAACGAAGCGGCCGCGGGCAGGTGGTGGACGCGGCGATGGTCGACGGCGCGGCCTCCTTGATGACGATGGTCTACAGCCTGCATGCCGGCGGCCTGTGGCAGGACCGACGCGAGGCCAACCTGCTCGACGGCGCTGCGCCGTTCTACGACACCTACCCCTGCGCCGACGGCTCGTTCGTCGCCGTGGGCGCCCTGGAGCCGCAGTTCTACTCCGCGCTGCTCTCGGGGCTCGAGCTCGACCTGCCCGAAGGGCAGTACGCCGTGGCCGCCTGGCCGCGACACCGGGAGGCCATCGCCGACCGGTTCGCGAGCCGATCCCGCCCCGAGTGGCTGCAGGTGTTCGACGGCACCGACGCCTGTGTGACGCCGGTGCTGAGTCTCGCTGAGGCGCCGGGCGACCCGCATCTGGTGGCACGGCGAGTCTTCGCCGAGGTGCCGGGTGGCGTCGAGCCTCGCGTGGCGCCGCGCTTCTCTCGGACCCCCGGACTGTCGCCGACGCCCGCTCACGAACCGGGCCAGGACTCCGCAGCCGTGCTGCGCGATCTCGGCTACAGCGACGAGCAGGTCAAGGAGCTGGTCTCGGCCGGCGCCGTGCACCAGGCAGCGGAGGCCCGGTGAGCGACCTCGTGATCGGCGACGACGGCCTCGCGCGCTGCGGCTGGGGGGCGAGCACGCCGGACTACGCCGACTACCACGACACCGAGTGGGGAAGACGGGTCCACGGCGAGGCGGCGTACCTCGAGCGGCTCACGCTGGAGGCCTTCCAGTCCGGGTTGTCCTGGCTCACCATCCTGCGCAAGCGCCCCGCGTTCCGCAGTGCCTTCGCCGGCTTCGACGCCGACTCCGTGGCGGCGTACGACGACGCGGACGTCGCCCGGTTGATGGCCGACGCCGGGATCGTGCGCAACCGCGCCAAGATCGCGGCGGCGATCACCAACGCGCGCGCCACCGTGGCGCTGCGGGAAGCCGACGGGCTGGAGGACCTGGTGGCGTCCTTCGCCCCGGCGCCGAGAGCGGCTCCGCGGTCGTTCGCCGACGTGCCCGCGACCACACCCGAATCGACCGCCTTGTCGAAGGCGCTGAAGAAGCGCGGATTCGCCTTCGTCGGACCGACCACGATGTATGCCCTGATGCAGGCGATCGGGTTGGTCGATGATCATCTGGTCGGCTGCCACCGCCGTGTCGGCGGGGCGCGCTGACTCCCGGTTCGCCGAGTAGCCTGACCGCCATGACGCGCGTGCACGCCTTCACCGACGATGCCCTGACCGACCACGATGCCGTCGGGCTGGTCGCCGAGCTTCATGCCGGGCGGGTGTCGATCAGCGAGCTGGTCGAGGCCGCGATCACCCGGACCGAGCAGGTGAACGGGCAGCTGAACGCGCTGGCCTACCGGTCCTACGAACGCGCTCGCGCCGACGCTCAGGACCCGCGCGGCGGCTACTTCGCCGGTATCCCCACCTTCGTCAAGGACAACGTCGACGTGGCCGGCATGCCCAGCCAGCACGGCTCGGACGCCTTCGTCTGCCCGCCGCGCAAGGCCGACGGGGAATTCGCTCGGATGTACCTCGCCACCGGGTTGATCCCGCTGGGCAAGACTCAGCTGTCGGAGTTCGGCTTCTCCGCCGCCGCTGAGCATCCGCGGCTCGGCGCCGTCCGCAACCCCTGGCATGTCGAGCACACTGCCGGGGCGTCATCGAGCGGCTCCGCGGCGCTGGTGGCCGCCGGCGCCGTACCCCTCGCGCATGCCAACGACGGTGGCGGCTCGATCCGGATCCCCGCCGCGGTCAATGGGCTGGTGGGGATGAAGCCGACGCGCGGCCGGCTGGCGCAGGACGCAGCGATGCGGCAGATGCCGATCCGGATCGTCGCCGACGGCGTGGTGACCCGCTCCGTGCGCGATACCGCGGCGTTCCTGCGGGAGGCCGAGCGGGTCTACCGCAACGTCTCGTTGGCTCCGGTCGGGGACATCACCCGGCCGGCGCGGCGCCGATTGAAGGTGGCGGTCTATCCGCATACGCCGTTCACGGTGACGGACCCTGCCGTGGTCGAGCAGACGATGAAGACCGCCGCGCTGCTGGAGGAGCTCGGCCACTCCGTCGAGGAGCTCGACCCTCCGGTGCCGACCAGCTTCCCCGACGACTTCCTGATCTACTGGTCGATGCTCGCGTTCTACCTGCTGCGGAGCGGGCGGCTCACGTTCGGCCGCAGCTGGGACCGCACCAAGGTGGACAACCTGTCGTTGGGGCTGGCCCGGCACTGTGGGGCCAACCTGCGCCACTATCCCGGCGCCGTACGCCGACTCCGGCGGCTTGCCGGACAGTCTGCGGAGTTCTACCGCGAGGTCGACGTGGTGCTCTCGCCGACCTTGGCCACGCCCACCCCGCGGGTTGGTCACCTCGACCCCACGCAGGACTACGAGACGGTGATGGAGCGGCTGCTGGAGTGGGTGGCGTTCACGCCCTACCAGAACGCCACTGGGGAGCCGGCGGTCTCGTTGCCGCTGGGCACCGACCCGTCCGGGCTGCCGCTGGGCATGATGTTCAGCGCCGGTTTCGGTCGGGAGTCGACCCTCCTGGAGCTCGCCTTCGAGCTCGAGAAGGCTCGGCCCTGGGCGCGCATCCAGGACTGACGTGCTGGCGCGCGGAGGTGCGGCCGGCCCTCGTTCTCGCGGCTACTGGTGTGTACGACGCACCAGGTGCGCCGTACACACCAGTAGCGCTGCCCGGCACTTGTCGTACGCACCAGTAGTCACCTCCGCCCCGCCCCTCCGGCGAGTGCGGAAAGACGATTTCTCACCCGCCCTGGGGCCTGTGTATCCTTGCCACTCGTTTGCCCCTTTAGCTCAGACGGCAGAGCGACTCCATGGTAAGGAGTAGGTCTACGGTTCGATTCCGTAAAGGGGCTCTGGGTCGGGCACTCGTCGTACCCTCGGCGGCGGCCCCTCTCGATGGCGGGGTAGCTCAGGTGGTTAGAGCACACGGCTCATAATCGTGGTGTCGCGGGTTCGAGTCCCGCCCCCGCTACGACACACGACTAACGGGGCCCCGGCCCCTCCTGTACGACGACCCGAAGGACCCCCCGTGGCCAGCAAGAGCTCCGACGTTCGCCCCAAGATCACGCTCGCCTGCACCGAGTGCAAGGAGCGCAACTACATCACCAAGAAGAACCGCCGCAACGACCCCGACCGCATGGAGCTGAAGAAGTTCTGCCCGCGTTGTCGCACGCACACCCCGCACCGCGAGACCCGCTGACCGGTTCCTCCGCGATCACGACGACCCGCCCGGATGCCCGGGCGGGTCGTTCTGCGTCCACGCCGAGACGCCAACGACGCCATCGGCGCCCGAGACGGACGCCGGTCCGGGTGCTCGAGCCAGGCGGCGCTGCTAGCGTTCCGGGCATGCCGATCGACGAGTCCCTGGTGGGCCGGGAGTTCCCGCCCACCCGCCCGTATGCCGTGTCGGAGGAGAAGGTGCGGGAGTTCGCGGCCGCCACCGGGTCGTCGTACGACGGCGGTCCGGCGCCTGCCACGTTTCCGATCGTGCTCGCCTTCGACGCGATGAACGCCTTCCTGGAGGCCGAGTCCCTCGACCTGTTCCGGATCGTCCACGGCGAGCAGCGGTTCGCCTACGAGCGCCCGGTCGTCCCCGGCGACGTGCTGTCGGCCAGGCTCCAGGTGGCCTCCCTGCGCCAGATCGGCGGCAACGACATCATCGGCACCCGCAGCGAGGTCACCGACGGGTCCGGCGCGCTGGTCTGCACCACGACGGCCACGCTGGTCCATCGCGGAGCGGCGTCGTGAGCGGCCTCACCGCGGGGCAGAGCCTCGAGGCTCGCACGTACGCCGTCCGACGGTCAGACCTGGTGCGGTACGCCGGTGCGAGCGGCGACTTCAACTCCATCCACTGGTCCGACCGGGTCGCGACGTCGGTCGGCCTCCCCGGCGTGATCGCCCACGGCATGTTCACGATGGCGCTGGCGGCCCGCGCCGTCGCTGACTGGACCGACGGTGCCGAGGTGGTCGAGTTCGGCTGCAAGTTCACCAACCCGGTCGTGGTGCCCGATGACGACGACGGGGTCGAGATCGTCGTCGCCGGCACCGTCAAGGAGGTGGCCGACGGGCTGGCGACGCTGGCGCTCGAGGTGACTTCGGGCGGCCAGAAGGTGCTGGGCATGCCCAAGGCCCGCGTGCGTGTCTGACGGCGCCCAGGTCCCTGCCTCGCCCGTGCTGCTGCGCGACCACACCACGCTGCGGCTCGGCGGACCTGCGACCACCTGGGTCGAGGCCACGACCGAGGCCGCGCTGGTGGCAGCGGTGGCCGAGGCGGACGCCACCGGCCGGCCCGCCCTGGTGCTGGCCGGCGGCAGCAACGTGGTCGTCGCCGACGAGGGCTTCGACGGCACCGTGGTCCACCTCGCCACCCGGGGCGTGACCGCGGATGTCGACGACTGCGACACGCTGGCATCCTGCGGAGGGGTGACGCTGCGGGTCGCAGCGGGGGAGCCCTGGGACGAGCTGGTGGCCCGGTGCGTCGACTCCGCCTGGATGGGCGTCGAGGCGTTGTCGGGCATCCCTGGATGCGTCGGCGCCACCCCGATCCAGAACGTCGGGGCCTACGGTCAGGAGGTCGCCGACACGATCGCGTCCGTGCGCACCTGGGACCGGGTCGATCGGACCCAGCGCACCTTCGCCATGGTCGACTGCGGGTTCTCCTATCGGCACAGCCGGTTCAAGGCCGAGCCCGATCGCTACCTGGTGCTCGAGGTGAGCTTCCTGCTGCGGCACGGCACGCTCTCGGCGCCGATCCGGTACGCCGAGCTGGCGCGCTCCCTCGGGGTCGACGTCGGAGGGCGTGCCCCCCTCGCCGACGTCCGGGCCGCCGTCCTGGCCCTGCGTGGCGGCAAGGGGATGGTGCTCGACGCGGGCGACCATGACACCTGGAGTGCCGGGTCGTTCTTCACCAACCCGCTGCTGAGCGAGGCCGAGGCCGACCGGCTACCCCCCGGCGCCCCGCGATGGGCACAGCCCGACGGGTCGGTGAAGACCAGCGCGGCCTGGCTGATCGAGCAGGCCGGGTTCGGCAAGGGCTACGGCTCGGGGCCGGTCCGGCTGTCCACCAAGCACACGCTCGCGCTGACCAACCGAGGCGGCGCAGCGACCGAGGACCTGCTGGCGTTGGCGCGGGAGATCCGCAACGGAGTCGAGGCGGCCTACGGGATCCAGCTGGTGGCGGAGCCGGTGCTCGTCGGTGTCGAGCTGTGAGCGCGGCGGCTCAGAAGCCCGTGGTGCTGGTGGGAGTCGTGGTCACCGCGAAGCCGATGAGCAGCAGGATCGCGAGCATCCCGAGCACCAGCAACACGGTGCCGATGATGCCGGTGACGTAGCCGATCATGGCCTGGTCCCGGCCGCCGTAGGCGCCGCCGGAGGCATCGATCTCGCGCTTGGCTCGGCCACCCATGAACCAGGCGAAGGGACACAGGAAGATCGTGACGCCGCACAGGAACGTGCCGACCAGCCCCACGAGGCCCAGGATCATCGCGGTCTGCGCCTGCGGGTGGTTGGGCCGCACCGCCGCCGCGGGATAGGCCTGGGGCTGCTGCCCGTAGCCGGGCTGCTGGCCGTACACAGGCTGTCCGTAGACCGGTTGCTGACTGTCGGGCTGTTGCCCGTAGCCGGGTTGCCCGTAGGGCGGCTGCTGGCCGTAGGGGGGCTGCTGGCCGTACGGCGTCGTCGGCGGCTCTGCCGGCTGACCTGCCGGCGGCTGGCCGGCCGCCAGCGGCTGAGTGGGCCCGGGCTCGTCGCCCATCAGGTCCTCGGGCAGGTTCATCGGCTCATCAGTCGTCACGGGACCATCGTGCCAGGCCCAGGCCCGACTGTCCGCAGGACCCGCGGGGTCACCCGGTTGCGTCCGGCGCGACCAGCCAGTCGTCGATCTCGGCGAGCCACCGGCGCCGGTCGACGTCGTCGGCCCGCGCAGCGCGGAAGGACATCCGAGCCAGCTCGGCGAGCTGGACGTCCGACAGGTCGTGGGCAGCCCGCATGGTGGTGTACTGCCCGGCCAGCCGTGACCCGAAAAGCAACGGGTCATCAGCGCCGAGTGCCACGGTGGCGCCAGCCTGCAGAAGGCTGGGGAGCGGCACCGACGTGAGGTCCGGATAGACCCCGAGGGACACGTTGGACACCGGGCAGACCTCGAGCGCGATCCCTGCCTGCACCACTCGGTCCAGCAGCTCGGGGTCCTCGGCCGTCCGGATCCCGTGGCCGAGTCGGTCGGGGCGTAGCTCGTCGAGACAGGTCCGCACGTGCTCGGGGCCCAGCAGCTCACCACCGTGCGGGGTGAGCATCAGGCCGGCGCGCTCGGCGATCGAGAACGCTGGAGCGAACTCCGCGGTGCGTCCTCGCCGCTCGTCGTTGGAGAGTCCGAAGCCGACAACGCCGCGGCCGGCGTACTGCGCGGCGAGGCGCGCCAGGGTGCGGGCGTCCAGCGGGTGCCGGGTCCGGTTCGCGGCGATGACCACAGCGATGCCCAGACCGGTGCGCTCGGCGGCGTCGCGGACGCAGTCGAGGACCAGATCGGTGAACGCCGTCACGCCGCCGAAGCGGGCGGCGTACCCACTCGGGTCGACCTGGATCTCCAGCCAGCGCCCGCCGTCCCGGACGTCGTCCTGGGCGGCCTCCAGCACCAGGCGGCGTACGTCGTCCTCGGTCCGCAGCACCGACCGGGCCACGTCGTAGAGCCGCTGGAAGCGGAACCAGCCCTTCTCGTCCGCGGCCGACAGCTGCGGAGGCCAGTCGGAGACCAGGGCGTCGGGCAGCACGATGCCGTCCCGGTCCGCCAGCTCTAGCAGGGTCTCGTGCCGCATCGAGCCGGTGAAGTGGAGGTGCAGATGCGCTTTCGGCAAGCGTGCGAGCGACCGTGGCCGGGCGTCCATCTCGCGCTCGCCGCGACCGTCGTGATCGCGACCCGCGGCGCCGTCGGGGATCAAGCGAAGAGCTTCTGCAGCCGGTTCACGCCCTCGACCAGGTCGTCATCGCCGAGGGCATAGGACAGCCGGAGATAGCCGGGGGACCCGAACGCCTCGCCCGGGACCACCGCGACCTCCGCCTGGTCGAGGATGTAGTCCGCCAGCTCGCTGGAGGTGTCGACCCGACGTGGCCCCTCGGCGGTGGGGTAGTCCTTCCCGAGCAGCCCCTTCACCGACGGATAGGCGTAGAACGCGCCGTGCGGCGTCGGGCAGACGACGCCGTCGATGGCGCTGAGCATCTCCACCATCGTGCGGCGCCGGCGGTCGAAGGCCTGCTTCATCTCGTCCACGGCTGCCAGGTCGCCCGAGACCGCGGCCAGCGCGGCCCGCTGGGCGACGTTGGAGACGTTGGAGGTGGCGTGCGACTGCAGGTTGGTGGCTGCCTTGACCAGGTCTGCCGGGCCGATCATCCAGCCGACCCGCCACCCGGTCATCGCGTAGGTCTTGGCCACGCCGTTGACGACCACGCAATGGTCGGCCAGGTAGGGGCACAGCGTCGGCATCGAGCCGGTGTCGACCCCGTCGTAGACGAGGTGCTCGTAGATCTCGTCGGTCAGCACCCACAGCCCGTGGTCCTCGACCCACTGCCCGATGGCGCGGATCTCGTCACTGGTGTAGACCGAGCCGGTCGGGTTGGACGGCGACACGAACAGCAGCACCTTGCTGCGTGGCGTCCGCGCGGCCTCGAGCTGCTCGACGGTCACCTTGTAGTCCTGGGTCTCGTCGGCCAGCACCGGCACCGCCACGCCACCGGCCAGGGCGATCGCCTCGGGGTAGGTCGTCCAGTACGGCGCCGGCACGATCACCTCGTCACCCGGGTCGAGCATCGCGGCGAAGGCGGCGTAGATCGCCTGCTTGCCGCCGTTGGTCACCAGGACCTGTGACGGCTCGACGGACAAGCCGCTGTCGCGCAGCGTCTTCTCGACGATCGCCTTCTTCAGCTCCGGGAGCCCACCGGCGGGGGTATAGCGGTGGTTCTTGGGATCACGGCACGCCTCCACCGCCGCCTCCACGACGTAGCCCGGCGTGGGGAAGTCGGGCTCGCCGGCGCCGAAGCCGATGACCGGACGTCCCTCGGCCTTGAGGGCCTTCGCCTTCGCGTCGACCTTGAGCGTCGCGGACTCGGCGATCGCGCCGATCCGGTGGGAGACGCGGCGCTCGCGGGGGGCGGATCCGGCGGTGGGGGTGGCAGGCGTGGTCATGGCCCCATCGTAGAGGCGGGCGTGCCGGGGGTCGGGTGGCACGTTTGGACGGCGCCTGCCCTGCCCCGTAGACTCCTCATTTGGTGGTTCTCCACATGCTTTGTGCTGCCCTGAATCGCTCCTGCCGGAGCACCGGGCCGCAGGGGGCGGGGGGCCCGGAGGGCACTAGCTCAACTGGCAGAGCATCGGTCTCCAAAACCGAAGGTTGGGGGTTCAAGTCCCTCGTGCCCTGCAAGACAGCCGCAACACACGACGATCAGGACAGAAGGTGGCACCCGTGTCGGACAACCGCACCAGCCGCGGTGCCCCGCAGAAGTCCGACCGCATCGGCCCCGCCACGTTCTACCGGCAGGTCGTCGCCGAGCTCCGCAAGGTCGTCTGGCCGACGCAGGAGCAACTGGTGACGTACTTCGTGGTCGTCATGGTGTTCGTGCTGGTGATGATGACGTTCATCTCCCTCTTGGACCTGGGCTTCGGCAAGCTCGTGTTCGCGGTGTTCGCCGGCAAGACCAGCTGAGCGGCCGGCGTACGCCCACCGCGACAGACCACATGACATGACCAACGAAGCGACGGAGCACTACGTGTCGGAGCAGTACGAGACCGAGACCGAGCAGGTCTCGACCCCTGAGGTCGAGACCCCTGAGGTTGAGGCCCCTGAGGTTGAGGCCCCTGAGGTTGAGGCAGAGGTAGTCGTTGAGGCCACCGAAGCCGTCGGCGACGAGCCTGTCGGGGAGGCCCCGGTCGAGGACGCCCCAGCCGAGGAGCCTGCGGACCAGGAGGCCTCTGTCGAGGACGCCCCAGCCGAGGAGCCTGCGGACCAGGAGGCCTCTGTCGAGGAGGCCCCAGCCGAGGAGCCTGCGGACCAGGAGCCTGCGGACCAGGAGCCTGCGGACCAGGAGCCCGCGGACCAGGAGCCCGCGGACCAGGAGCCTGCGGCGGCCGACCCTCTGGAGGAGTTCCGCGAGGAGCTGCGCAACAAGATCGGCGACTGGTTCGTGGTGCACACCTACTCCGGCATGGAGAACCGGGTGAAGGCGAACCTCGAGAACCGCATCCACTCCCTCAACATGGAGGACTACATCCACGAGATCGTGGTGCCGTCCGAAGAGGTCGCCGAGATCCGCAACGGCCAGCGCAAGATGGTCAAGCGGACCCGCTACGCCGGCTACGTGCTGGTGCGCATGGACATGTCCGACGAGTCGTGGGCCGCGGTGCGGCACACACCCTCCGTCACCGGCTTCGTCGGGCACAGCCACCAGCCGGTGCCGCTGACGCTCGACGAGGTCGAGAACTGGCTGGCGCCGAGCGTCGTGATCGAGGCCGAGGCTGCCGCGAGCGGCGGTTCTGGCTCGGGGGCCTCGCGCGCGAAGAAGCCGGTCGAGGTGGCCGACTTCTCAGTCTCCGACTCGGTGATGGTCGTGGACGGGCCGTTCGCGACCCTGCACGCCACGATCACCGAGATCAACGCAGAGTCCCAGAGGGTCAAGGCCCTCGTCGAGATCTTCGGCCGGGAGACCCCGGTCGAGCTGAGCTTCAGCCAGATCCAGAAGGTCTGAGGCTCACGCACCACCAGGTGGCAGAGTCGGCGCTCCCGCGGGATCCCGGCTCGTTGGACCACGACATACCAAGAGAAGGACCCTGAGAAGAATGCCTCCCAAGAAGAAGATCGCTGCGCTGGTCAAGGTGCAGCTGCAGGCCGGGGCTGCCACCCCCGCCCCGCCGGTCGGTACCGCCCTCGGCCCGCACGGCGTGAACATCATGGACTTCTGCAAGGCCTACAACGCCCAGACCGAGTCCCTGCGCGGCAACGTCATCCCGGTCGAGATCACGATCTTCGAGGACCGGTCGTTCACGTTCATCACCAAGACGCCGCCGGCCGCGGAGCTGATCAAGAAGGCCGCCGGCCTGCAGAAGGGCTCGGGCGTCCCGCACCTGGAGAAGGTCGGCAAGCTGACCAAGGCCCAGGTGCGCGAGATCGCCCAGACCAAGCTGCCTGACCTGAACGCCAACGACATCGACGCTGCGATGAAGATCGTCGAGGGCACCGCCCGTTCGATGGGCGTCACCGTCGTGTGACCCCGGGGGTACGCCGTACCCCCTCCCCTGTGGCAGGGCCGCGCTGGCCCCACCGACCACACCTGGCTGAGACAGACCGAAGGAAAGAGACCAGACATGCAGCGCAGCAAGACCTACCGCGACGCCGTCGCGACGTACGACAAGGACGAGCTCTACGCTCCGCTCGCCGCGATCAAGATCGCCAAGGGTGGCAGCAAGAAGAAGTTCGACGAGACCGTGGACGTGGTGATGCGGCTCGGCGTGGACCCCCGCAAGGCCGACCAGATGGTCCGCGGCACCGTCAACCTGCCCCACGGCACCGGCAAGACCGCCAAGGTCCTGGTCTTCGCCACCGGCGAGAAGGCCGAGGCCGCCCGTGAGGCCGGTGCCGACGTCGTCGGCGGCGATGAGCTGATCGAGAAGGTCGCCGGGGGCTGGCTGGACTTCGACGCCGTCGTCGCGACGCCGGACCTGATGGGCAAGGTCGGCCGGCTGGGCCGCGTGCTCGGCCCCCGTGGCCTGATGCCGAACCCGAAGACCGGCACGGTGACGCCCGACCCGGCCAAGGCCGTCACCGACATCAAGGGCGGCAAGATCGAGTTCCGCGTCGATCGCCACGCCAACCTGCACTTCATCATCGGCAAGGCGTCCTTCGACGAGGTGGCACTGGCGGAGAACTACGCCGCGGCGCTCGAGGAGGTGCTGCGGCTCAAGCCGGCCAGCTCCAAGGGCCGCTACATCAAGAAGGTCACCCTCTCCACGACGATGGGCCCGGGTGTGCAGATCGACCCCAACCGCACCCGCAACGTGGCTGGAGACGACGAAGCCGGCGCCTGACGCGTCGTACTACGTGAGGAGGGCCCGTCCGGAGTGATCCGGGCGGGCCCTCGCCCGTGTCGGGCTACTCGACGTACACCCGCTCGTCCACGAGCTTCTCGGCGACCATATGGCCCTCCTGCTCGTAGCGGCTCTGGTCGAAGCGCTTGCGGAACTCCAGGTCCACGCCGTCGCGGCCGTTTCGGTTCTTCTCGACCGACACCACGGCCCAGTCCTTCCAGCGCTCGGCGGCGCCGGAGTCGAAGACGAGGTGGTGGCGGGCGATGATCTGGTACTTGTGCGCGAGCACGAGAAGAACGTCGGCCTCGTAGGCCAGTGCGGTCGAGCCGCGCAGGTGCTGGGCTCGCAGCCGCTTGCCGGTCTCAAGGCCCTCCTTGTCGGCGGCCACGATCGCCAGCACCGGCACCTTCGCATCGAGCGCGAGGTCCTTGAGCCCCTCGACGACCACGGTCACGCGCTCGTCCTCCACGTCGGAGCCGCCGTCGAGCTTGACCTTCTGCAGGTAGTCGACGACGACCATCGGGGCCTCGCCGGTCTGGCGCCACACCTGCTCCACGGCGTTGGTGATCACTGTCAAGGTGGTCGTGTTGCCGCTGGAGTTGTGGACATGCAGTCGGTCGGCGTAGTCCATGATCTTCCCGAGGCTCGGGATCGCGCCGCGGACGTCGGTCATCCGCTCTGCCAGCCCGCCGATGCCATGGTCGACGCCCTCGAACGCCTGCCTGACGCGCACCAGGTTGGCCGACTGGGGGTCGTTCATCTCCCCGATCTCCAGCGCGAGCACCCGCTCCAGGATTGACTGCGCGTCGTGCTCGTAGCAGAAGTACAGGACGTGCCGGCCCGAGCGTGCGGCGTTGCGCGCCATCTGGACCGCCATCGTGGTTTTCCCGAGGCCCTGGGCCCCGGTGAGCAGGATCAGGTTGCCACCGCGGAGCCCGCCGCTGAGCACGTCGTCCAACGCCGTGAAGCCGGTCGGCCACATGCGAGCCGGACCCGTTTCGGCGCGCAGCCTGGCGTCGACGTCGTTAAGGACGGTCGTCAGGGAGCTGAGATCAAGATCCACGCCAGATATTGGAGCATGACTGGACCAGCAGTCGAGGGCGAACGAGGAAACCCGTCTGCGGTCCTGCTGACTCGCCCACGGCGATTTGAGGTGCGCCGACCCGGGGCGTAGAGTCTGCCGCTGAAGCCAGAGACCGCCGGTTGTCACCTTGCTTGCAGGGTGGCCGAAGGTTCCGCGAGAAGCGGACGGCCCGCGCAGGTGACAGAGCAAGGACGGCTGCAGGTCCACCAGACCGCCGCCACCCTCACGCCCTGGGCCTGTGCCCGGGGCGTTCGTCATCTCCAGGGGCCCCGAAGGTCTCGACGATGTTCTGGAAGGAGACCCATGGCGCGGCCGGAGAAGGCAACCGCCGTTGCGGAGATCGCTGAGTCGTTCAGCGCCGCGAGCGGTGCCGTACTGACCGAGTATCGCGGTCTCACCGTGAAGCAGCTGCAGGAACTGCGGCGCTCTCTCGGCGAGAACGCCACGTACGCCGTGGTCAAGAACACGCTGACCAAGCTGGCCGCCAAGGAGGCGGGTGTCGAAGGTTTCGACGACCTGCTCTCCGGCCCGACCGCCATCGCCTTCATCAACGGCGATGTCGTCGAGGCGGCCAAGGGTCTGCGTGACTTTGCCAAGGCGAACCCCGCCCTTGTGATCAAGGGCGGCATCTTGGACGGCAAGGCGCTGGACGCGAAGGAGATCGCCAAGCTGGCCGATCTCGAGTCGCGCGAGGTGCTGATGGGCAAGTTGGCCGGCGCCATGCTGGCCTCGCTCTCCCAAGCCGTCTACCTGCTCAACGCCCCCCTCGCCCAGGTTGCCCGGCTCGCCGGCGCGCTGCAGGCGAAGGCCGAGCAGGACCCGTCGATCCTCGCAGGTGGTGCTGGTGCCCCCCAGGCTGCTGCCGAGGAAGCTCCGGAGGCTGTGGTCCAGGAGGCTCCCGTCGAGGAAGCCCCCGAGGCCGTCGCTGAGGAGACCACCCCCGAGGAGGCTCCTGTCGAGGACGTCGCCGCGGAGGAGGCCCCCGAGGCAGCCGCCGAGGAGCCCACCGAGGCCTGACCCCAGGCCTCGCGACCCACCACCTGAGAACCCTCGGTACGGCGCCCGGCGCCGTACCACCGAACGGAAGGAAACGCCCTCATGGCGAAGCTGAACACCGACGAGCTGCTCGACGCGTTCAAGGAGATGACCCTGATCGAGCTGAGCGAGTTCGTGAAGCAGTTCGAGGAGACCTTCGGCGTCACCGCGGCCGCACCGGTCGCTGCTGCCGCCGCCCCCGCTGCCGCGGGTGGCGACGCCGGTGCCGGCGAGGCTGCCGAGCAGGACGCGTTCGACGTCATCCTCGAGGCTGCCGGCGACAAGAAGATCAACGTCATCAAGGAGGTGCGCGCCCTGACCTCCCTCGGCCTGAAGGAGGCCAAGGACCTGGTCGAGGCCGCGCCGAAGGCTGTCCTGGAGGGCGTGGACAAGGACGCCGCCGCGAAGGCCAAGGACGCTCTGGAGGGCGTCGGCGCCACCGTCTCCGTCAAGTGACGTCTCGCTGATCCACCGCGACTGGGCGGCCACCCCACTGGGGTGGCCGCCCTTCGTGCGTCCGCACGGGAAGCCGCCGGAATGGCTCGGCAACCGATCGGCCTGCTCCGGTATCGGAGACCCGAGGTCGTGGGGCAGGATGGCGACATGATCGATGAGAGCCGCGCCTTCGAGCTGGATCGCCGGCACGTCTTCCACTCGTGGTCCGCGCAGGCCCAGATCTCCCCGATGGTGGTCGCGCGCGCAGAGGGATCGCGGGTCTGGGACGACGCCGGCAAGGAATACCTCGACTTCACCTCGCAGCTGGTGTTCACCAACATCGGCCATCAGCATCCTGTGGTCGTGGCCGCCATCCAGGAGCAGGCCGCGACGCTGTGCACGGTCGCCCCGCAGTTCGCCAACGCCGCACGCTCCGAGGCGGCCAGGCTGATCACCGAGCTTGCCGGCGACGGCGCGGAGAAGGTGTTCTTCACCAACGGTGGCGCGGACGCGGTCGAGCACGCCATCCGGATGGCGCGGCTTCACACCGGGCGCACCAAGGTGCTCGCGACCTACCGCTCCTATCACGGGGGCACGCACCTCGCCGTGAACGCCACCGGCGACCCACGGCGCTGGGCCAGCGACAACGGGTCGGCCGGCACGGTCCACTTCTTCGGGCCGTTCCTCTACCGCAGCTCCTTCCACGCCACGACCGAGCAGGAGGAGTGCGATCGCGCGCTCGAGCACCTCGAGCAGGTCGTCGCACTCGAGGGGCCGGGCAACATCGCCGCGATCATCCTCGAGAGCATCCCCGGCACGGCGGGCATCATGGCGCCGCCGCCCGGCTATCTCGCCGGGGTCCGCGAGCTCTGCGACCGGCACGGCATCGTCTACATCGCCGACGAGGTGATGGCGGGATTCGGCCGCAGCGGTCGGTGGTTCTCCTACCAGCACTATGGCGTGACGCCGGACCTGGTGACCTTCGCCAAGGGCGTCAACTCCGGCTACGTCCCGCTCGGCGGCGTCATCATCAACGGGCCCATCGCCGCCACCTTCGACGACCGGGTCTACCCCGGCGGCCTCACCTATTCCGGGCACCCTCTGGCCTGCGCAGCCGCAGTGGCGACCATCGAGACGATGCGCGACGAGGGCATCGTCGAGAACGCCGAGCGGCTCGGCACCGAGGTGTTCGGGCCGGCGCTCGCCAAGATCGCCGAGGCGCACGCCAGCGTCGGTGAGGTGCGCGGGCTCGGCGCCTTCTGGGCTCTCGAGCTGGTCAAGGACCCCGTCACGCGAGAGCCCCTGGCGCCGTACGGCGGCACGTCGGACGCCATGAATGCCACCGTGGCCGCCGCCAAGGCCGAGGGGCTGCTGCCGTTCGTCAACTTCAACCGGATCCACGTGGTGCCGCCCCTGAACATCGCCGACGAGGACGCCCACCGTGGCCTGGAGATCCTGGATCGCGCCCTCTCCGTGGCCGACGAGCACGCCGCGAGGTAGGCCCCCTCGGGCAGTGCGGGACGCTGGCGGAGGTCACGAGCAGGTCACGGCCGGAGACGACTTGTGCGGTTCTGCTTGACCTGAGGCCGTTGACGACGCATCATTCTGGGCATCCGGCGGGAGGCCGGCCCGCAGACCAACGCGTGGCCCCTTGACTCCGGTGTTGAAACGTGCCCTGCGCTGGGCTACTATCGTCGTTCGCGCCCTCTTTCATATGCTCTGCGGCCTGCCCGGTGGCCGCCCGGTGGTGAGCGGGCGAACCCCCCAGAGCGACCCTTCGAAGGACACCTCTTGGCCGCGCGCAGCTCCACTGGTCACCCCCGCCGCATCTCGTTCGCAAAGATCGCCGATCCGCTCGAGCTCCCCCAGCTCCTCTCTCTGCAGACCACCAGTTTCGACTGGCTCGTCGGCAACGACGACTGGCAGGCCTCCGTCGAGTCCCGCAAGGCGGCCGGCGAGGACGTGTCCCGCAAGTCCGGGCTCCAGGAGATCTTTGAAGAGATCTCCCCGATCGAGGACTTCTCCGAGACGATGTCGCTGTCGTTCGAGGCTCCGGTCTTCTACGACCCGAAGTACACCGTCGAGGAGTGCAAGGACAAGGACTTCACCTACTCCGCCCCCCTCTACGTCTCCGCCGAGTTCACCAACAACGACACCGGCGAGATCAAGGGCCAGACGGTCTTCATGGGCGACTTCCCCTTGATGACGCCCAAGGGCACCTTCATCATCAACGGCACCGAGCGCGTCGTGGTGTCCCAGCTGGTGCGCTCGCCCGGCGTCTACTTCGAGCGCAGCGCCGACAAGACCTCCGACAAGGACATCTTCACCGCGAAGGTCATCCCCTCGCGTGGTGCCTGGCTCGAGTTCGAGATCGACAAGCGCGACATGGTCGGCGTCCGTCTCGACCGCAAGCGCAAGCAGAACGTCACCGTGCTGCTCAAGGCCCTCGGTTGGACCAACGAGCAGATCCGCGAGGAGTTCGGCGAGTACGAATCGATGATGCTCACCCTGGAGAAGGACAACACCCAGGGCGAGGACGACGCGTTGCTCGACATCTACCGCAAGCTCCGCCCGGGCGAGCCGCCCACGCGTGAGGCCGCGCAGACGCTGCTGAACAACTACTACTTCAATCCCAAGCGCTACGACCTCGCCAAGGTCGGCCGCTACAAGATCAACAAGAAGCTCGGGCTGACCGAGGCGTTCGACCAGCAGACGCTGACCGTCGACGACATCGTCGCGGCGATCCGTTTCATCGTGGCGCTGCACGACGGCCGCGAGCAGATGGAGATGCCGGCCGGAGCGATCGTCGTCAACGCCGACGACATCGACCACTTCGGCAACCGCCGGATGCGCACGGTCGGCGAGCTGATCCAGAACCAGCTGCGCACCGGCCTGGCCCGGATGGAGCGCGTGGTCCGGGAGCGGATGACGACTCAGGACGTCGAGGCGATCACGCCGCAGTCGCTGATCAACATCCGTCCGGTCGTGGCGGCGCTGAAGGAGTTCTTCGGCACCTCGCAGCTGAGCCAGTTCATGGACCAGACCAACCCGATCGCCGGGCTGACGCACAAGCGTCGGCTCTCCGCGCTCGGGCCTGGTGGCCTGTCGCGTGACCGGGCCGGCATGGAGGTCCGCGACGTCCACCACTCGCACTACGGCCGGATGTGCCCGATCGAGACGCCGGAAGGGCCGAACATCGGCCTGATCGGCTCGCTGGCCTCCTATGGCCGGATCAACCCGTTCGGTTTCGTCGAGACGCCCTACCGCAAGGTCACGAGCGGCAAGGTCACCAAGCAGATCGACTACCTCACCGCCGACGACGAAGACCGTTTCGTCATCGCCCAGGCGAACGCGTCGCTGGACAAGGCCGGCAAGTTCCTGGAGGACCGGGTGCTGGTCCGGCTGCGCCACGGCGAGGTCGACGCGGTGCCGCCCGCCGAGGTGGACTACATCGACGTCTCTCCGCGCCAGATGGTGTCGGTGGCGACGGCGCTGATCCCGTTCCTCGAGCACGACGACGCCAACCGGGCGCTGATGGGCGCCAACATGCAGCGCCAGGCGGTGCCGCTCATCAAGAGCACTGCTCCGCTCGTCGGCACCGGCATCGAGTACCGCGCCGCCGTCGACGCGGGTGACGTGGTCGTCGCCGACAAGGCCGGCGTGGTCAAGGACGTGTCGGCTGACGCCGTCGAGGTGATGAACGACGACGCCACCTACACGACGTACAAACTGGCGAAGTTCCGCCGCTCCAACCAGGGCACCTGCATCAACCAGCGTCCGCTGGTGAGCGAGGGTGCCCGGCTCGAGGTCGGCTCGCCGATCGCGGACGGGCCGTGCACCGACTACGCGGAGATGGCCCTCGGCGCCAACCTGCTGGTGGCGTTCATGCCCTGGCAGGGACACAACTACGAGGACGCGATCATCCTGTCGCAGCGTCTCGTGCAGGAGGACCTCCTCACCTCGATCCACATCGAGGAGCACGAGGTCGACGCCCGCGACACCAAGTTGGGTCCGGAGGAGATCACGCGCGACATCCCCAACGTCGGCGACGATCTGTTGGGCGACCTCGACGAGCGCGGCATCGTCCGCGTGGGCGCCGAGGTCACCACGGGCGACATCCTGGTCGGCAAGGTGACCCCCAAGGGTGAGACCGAGCTGACCCCGGAGGAGCGGCTGCTGCGCGCGATCTTCGGCGAGAAGGCACGCGAGGTGCGCGACACCTCGATGAAGGTGCCGCACGGCGAGTCGGGCACGGTGATCGGGGTGCGCGAGTTCAACCGCGAGGACGGCGACGAGCTGCCGCCCGGCGTCAACCAGCTGGTGCGGGTCTACGTCGCCCAGAAGCGGAAGATCTCCGTGGGTGACAAGCTCGCGGGCCGCCACGGCAACAAGGGCGTGATCGCGAAGATCCTGCCGATCGAGGACATGCCGTTCATGGAGGACGGCACCCCGGTCGACGTCGTGCTCAACCCGCTGGGTGTGCCGCGACGGATGAACATCGGTCAGATCCTCGAGCTCCACCTCGGCTGGCTGGCCAAGCAGGGTTGGGACCTCAACCTCTACGGCGGCGACGGCGGCGACGACTGGAAGAAGCGACTGATCGAGATCGGCGTCGACAAGGCCGATCCCGACACCCTGGTCGCGACGCCGGTCTTCGACGGCGCCAAGGAGGACGAGATCACCGGGCTGCTCGGCTCGACCCTTCCCAACCGTGACGGCAACCGCCTGATCGGTGAGGGCGGCAAGGCCTCGCTGTTCGACGGCCGCTCCGGCGAGCCGTTCCCGGAGCCGGTCTCGGTGGGCTACATGTACATCCTCAAGCTGCACCACCTCGTCGACGACAAGATCCACGCGCGCTCGACCGGCCCCTACTCCATGATCACGCAGCAGCCCCTGGGAGGTAAGGCCCAGTTCGGCGGCCAGCGGTTCGGCGAGATGGAGGTCTGGGCGATGGAGGCGTACGGCGCGGCCTACGCCCTCCAGGAGCTCCTGACGATCAAGTCCGACGACGTGCCCGGCCGGGTGAAGGTCTACGAGGCCATCGTGAAGGGCGAGAACATCCCCGACTCCGGGATTCCCGAGTCGTTCAAGGTGCTCGTCAAGGAGATGCAGTCGCTCTGCCTCAACGTCGAGGTGCTGAGCCAAGACGGCACCCCGATCGAGATGAAGGACGCCGAGGAAGACGTCTTCCGGGCGGCCGAGGAGCTCGGCATCGACTTGTCCCGTCGCGAGCCCAGCAGCGTCGAAGAAGTCTGAGCGACCGTCGCTGGTCGAGACGGGCCCCGTGCCTCCTCGACCAGCGGCGTACCTCGGTCCCAGCCTTTAAGAGATTCAAAACGAACGAAGGATTGCAGCCATCGTGCTCGACGTGAACTTCTTCGACCAGCTCAAGATCGGCCTGGCCACCGCGGAGGACATCCGCGGTTGGAGCCACGGTGAGGTCAAGAAGCCGGAGACCATCAACTACCGCACGCTCAAGCCCGAGCGTGACGGGCTCTTCTGCGAGAAGATCTTCGGTCCCACCCGGGACTGGGAGTGCTACTGCGGCAAGTACAAGCGAGTCCGCTTCAAGGGCATCATCTGCGAGCGCTGCGGCGTCGAGGTGACCCGGAGCAAGGTCCGTCGCGAGCGGATGGGCCACATCGAGCTCGCCGCGCCGGTGACCCACATCTGGTACTTCAAGGGTGTGCCGAGCCGGCTCGGCTACCTGCTCGACCTCGCTCCGAAGGACCTGGAGAAGGTCATCTACTTCGCGGCGTACATGATCACCAGCGTCGACGACGACGCCCGCCACCGGGATCTCTCCTCGCTCGAGAACAAGGTCGGGCTGGAGCGGGAGCGGCTCGAGAAGCGCCGCGACACCCAGATCGACGAGCGCACCAAGAAGCTCGAGGAGGACCTTGCCTCGCTGGAGGCCGAGGGCGCCAAGTCCGACGCCAAGCGCAAGGTCCGCGACGGCGCCGAGCGCGAGATGAAGCAGATCCGCGACCGGGCCCAGCGTGAGCTTGACCGGCTCGAGGAGGTCTGGAGCACCTTCAAGTCGCTCAAGATCCAGGACCTGATGGGCGACGAGCTCCTCTACCGCGAGATGAAGAACTGGTTCGGCAAGTACTTCGAGGGCTACATGGGCGCCACGGCGATCCAGAAGCGCCTCCAGGGCTTCGACACCGAGGCCGAGGTCGAGTCGCTGCGCGAGATCATCGCCACCGGCAAGGGCCAGCGCAAGGTGCGTGCCCTCAAGCGCCTCAAGGTGGTCGACGCGTTCCGCAAGACCGACAACAAGCCGGAGGGCATGGTGCTCGACGCCGTGCCGGTGATCCCGCCGGACCTGCGTCCGATGGTGCAGCTCGACGGTGGCCGGTTCGCCACGTCGGACCTCAACGACCTCTACCGCCGCGTGATCAACCGGAACAACCGGCTCAAGCGGCTGCTCGACCTGGGTGCGCCCGAGATCATCGTCAACAACGAGAAGCGGATGCTCCAGGAGGCCGTCGACTCGCTGTTCGACAACGGTCGCCGTGGCCGTCCGGTCACCGGCCCGGGCAACCGGCCGCTGAAGTCGCTGTCCGACATGCTCAAGGGCAAGCAGGGCCGCTTCCGTCAGAACCTGCTCGGCAAGCGCGTCGACTACTCCGGCCGGTCGGTCATCGTGTCCGGTCCGCAGCTGAAGCTGCACCAGTGCGGTCTGCCCAAGCAGATGGCACTGGAGCTCTTCAAGCCGTTCGTGATGAAGCGGCTGGTCGACCTGTCGCACAGCCAGAACATCAAGTCGGCCAAGCGGATGGTGGAGCGGGCGACCTCGGGCCTGAGCCGGTACGCCGTGGTGTGGGACGTCCTCGAAGAGGTCATCACCGAACACCCCGTGCTGCTCAACCGGGCGCCCACCCTGCACCGCCTCGGCATCCAGGCCTTCGAGCCGCAGTTGATCGAGGGCAAGGCGATCCAGATCCACCCGCTCGTCTGCACGGCGTTCAACGCCGACTTCGACGGCGACCAGATGGCAGTGCACCTGCCGCTGTCGGCGGAGGCGCAGGCAGAGGCGCGGATCCTGATGCTGTCGACGAACAACATCCTCAAGCCGTCCGACGGACGACCGGTCACCATGCCGACGCAGGACATGATCATCGGCCTGTTCTTCCTCACCACCGACCGTGAGACCGAGCTCGGGCACGGTCGTGCGTTCTCCTCGCCGGCCGAGGCGATCATGGCCTTCGACAAGGGCGAGATCGCGCTGCAGAGCGAGGTCAAGATTCGGTTCGCCGACGTCGTACCCCCGCTGGACCTGGGCGCGGACTGGGAAGAGGGCCAAGCCATCACCCTGGACACCACGCTCGGCCGGGCGCTGTTCAACGAGACCCTGCCGGCCGACTACCCGTATGTGAACTACGAGGTCGGCAAGAAGGCCCTGGGCGCCATCGTCAACGACCTCGCGGAGCGCTACACCAAGGTCGAGGTCGCGGCGTCGCTGGACGCGTTGAAGGACGCCGGCTTCCACTGGGCGACCCGCTCCGGCGTCACCGTGTCCATCGATGACGTGGTGACCCCGAACGAGAAGGCCGCGATCCTGGAGGGCTACGAGGCCCAGGCCACCAAGGTTCAGCAGCAGTTCGAGCGAGGTCTGGTCACCGACGAGGAGCGCCGCCAGGAGCTCATCGAGATCTGGACCCAGGCGTCCAACGAGGTCGCGAAGGCCATGGAGGCCAACTTCGACCGGACCAACCCGATCTACATGATGGTCGACTCGGGTGCCTCCGGAAACATGATGCAGATCCGGCAGGTCGCGGCCATGCGTGGTCTGGTGGCCAACCCGAAGGGTGACATCATCCCGCGGCCGATCAAGTCGAACTTCCGTGAGGGCCTGTCGGTGCTGGAGTACTTCATCTCCACCCACGGTGCCCGCAAGGGGCTGGCCGACACCGCGCTGCGAACCGCCGACTCCGGGTACCTCACCCGGCGTCTGGTGGACGTGTCGCAGGATGTCATCATCCGTGAGGACGACTGCGGCACCGAGCGCGGCCTGCCCAAGCGGATCGGGGTCCGTGGTGAGGACGGCGTCGTCCGGAAGGACGACAACGCCGAGACCGCGGCGTACGCCCGGACGGCGGCCGGCGAGATCACCCACCCGGACACGGGTGCGGTGCTGGCGCAGGCCACCGAGGACCTCGGGGACATCAAGATCGGTGAGCTCGTCGCCGCCGGGATCGAGGAGGTCAAGGTCCGCTCCGTGCTGACCTGTGACGCCAAGACCGGCACCTGCGCGAAGTGCTACGGCCGCTCGCTGGCCACCGGCAAGCTGGTCGACATCGGTGAGGCGGTCGGCATCATCGCCGCGCAGTCCATCGGTGAGCCCGGCACCCAGCTGACGATGCGGACGTTCCACACCGGTGGTGTGGCCTCGGCCGACGACATCACGCAGGGTCTGCCCCGTGTGGTCGAGCTCTTCGAGGCGCGTCAGCCCAAGGGCCTCTCGCCGATCTCGGAGGTCACCGGCCGGGTCGAGATCGAGGAGACCGACAAGACGCGCAAGCTGATCGTCACTCCCGACGACGGCTCGGAGGCCAAGGAGTACCCCGTCTCGAAGCGGTCGCGGCTGCTCGTGCACGACGGCGACCACATCGAGGTCGGCCAGATGCTGACGGTGGGCACGCCCGACCCGAAGGAGGTGCTGCGCATCCTCGGCATCCGCCGGGCGCAGCAGCACCTGGTCGACGAGGTGCAGGCCGTCTACCGCTCGCAGGGCGTGTCGATCCACGACAAGCACATCGAGATCATCGTCCGGCAGATGCTGCGCCGGGTGACGGTCATCGAGTCCGGTGAGACCAACCTGCTGCCGTCGGACCTGGTCGACCGGGCGCGGTTCGAGAACGAGAACCGCCGCGTGGTCTCCGAGGGTGGCAAGCCGGCCTCGGGTCGTGCGGAGCTGATGGGCATCACCAAGGCCTCGCTGGCGACCGAGTCATGGCTCTCGGCGGCCTCCTTCCAGGAGACCACCCGGGTGCTCACGGACGCGGCGATCCACGCGCGGTCCGACTCGCTGCTGGGCCTGAAGGAGAACGTGATCATCGGCAAGCTGATCCCGGCGGGCACCGGCCTCGAGCGCTACCGCAACGTCCGGGTGGAGCCCACCGAGGAGGCGCGCGCCGCGGCGTACGCCGTCACCGGCTACGACTCCTACGACTACGAGTTCGGCGGCACCGGCACCGGCACCGGCGCGGCGCAGGCCGTTGCCCTGGACGACTTCGACTTCGGGTCGTACCAGAACTGATCCACCTCACTAGGCCGGGCTCGTCGTCATGACTGGCCCGGCCTAGTGGTGATTTCGGCTGACCTCCAGTTGTTGCTGGTGAGCCTCTGCTTTCACTGGGTACCCAGGAGTCGCGTCACTTCCGTACCTCTGTACGCCTAGAGAAGTGGCGCCTTCCCTGGGTACCCAGGGAAAGCTGAGACCCCGAACGCGAACGCCTCGGCGGATTCACCCCGCGTTGGCGGCGGCTGAGACAATGTCCGGGTGACCGCTGCCCGCCCTTCCGCGACCGACGTGCTCGTCGTCGGTGCCGGGCCGGCGGGTTCGGCGGCGGCGGCGTGGTCGGCGCGGCTCGGGCTCGACACGGTGCTGGTCGACGCGGCCGTCTTCCCTCGCGACAAGTCCTGCGGCGACGGCCTGACGCCGCGGGCCATCGGGGAGCTGCAGCGGCTCGGCCTCGAGGACTGGCTGCGCGCGCACACGGTCAACCAGGGGCTGCGCGCCCACGGTTTCGGTCAGACCCTGCTGCTGCCGTGGCCGGGCGGCTCGCTGCCCGACTGGGGGTCGGCGGTCGCCCGGATCGAGCTCGACGACCACCTGCGCACCACCGCGATCAAGTCCGGCGCCACGGCGCTGGACGGCGTGCGCGCGGTCGGCGTACGCCGTGCTGGTGCTCGGGTGGCCGCGGTGGAGTTCGAGGCCGGCGGGGAGCGGTTCGACATCGAGTGCCGCTGGCTGGTCGTGGCCGACGGGGTGCGATCGTCGCTGGGCAAGATGCTCGGGCGTGAATGGCACCGGGACACGGTCTACGGCGTCGCCGGCCGGTCCTACGTCGCCTCGCAGCTGAGCGACGACCCCTGGATCAGCTCGCACCTGGAGCTGCGTGGAGCGAGTGGGGAGATCCTGTCCGGCTACGGCTGGATCTTCCCCCTGGGCACCGGCGAGGTGAACATCGGCGTCGGCACGCTGGCCACCGCCAAGCGGCCGGCGAAGGTGGCGCTCAAGCCGTTGATGCAGTTCTACGCCGACGAGCGCCGCGAGGAGTTCCAGCTGTCCGGCAACCTCCGCGCCCCGACGTCGGCGCTGCTGCCCATGGGCGGCGCTGTCTCCCACGTCGCCGGGCCGAACTGGGCCCTGATCGGGGATGCCGCTGCCTGCGTCAACCCGCTGAACGGCGAAGGCATCGACTACGGACTCGAGACCGGCCGGTTCGTGGCCGAGCTGCTGGCCGAGGGCGACCCCGACCTCGCGACGGTCTGGCCGGCGCTGCTCACCGAGCACTACGGCGAGTCGTTCTCGCTCGCGCGCCGCCTGGCCGGCCTGGTCACAGTGCCACGGCTTCTGCCCACCCTCGGACCGGCCGGCATGCGGTCGGACTGGCTGATGGCCCTGGCGCTGCGCTGGATGGGCAACCTGATCACCGACGAGGACCGCGACCGAGCGGCCCGGGTGTGGCGTTGGGCGGGTCGACGCTCGGTCCGTTTCGACGACCGGCCGCCCTTCGCCTGACGGGTGAGTTCCGCCCGGCCGACCTCAGGCGGGGGAGTCCGCGGGCTCTCGCCGGCGTCGTAGGTGCTTGGTCACGGTGTTGACCGGGTCGACCAGCCAGAGCAGCGTCTCGCCGATGGGGCGCCAGGCGAGGACCAGGGAGATCCCGATCGCGACCGAGACGTTGATCGCGATGGTGACCCACGGGTGGTCGGCCGGCAGCAGGTCGGCCCAGCCGCGGTACTCCAGCCCCCGGACCACGAAGCCGTGGCACAGGTAGACGACCAGGGTGTAGGCGCCCATCGCCGTGAGGAAGCTGCGTCGCCGCGGCACCAGAGCCAGCACGGCTGCGGACGTCGCCACGGCGACGCCGATCAGCCGAATCCGGATCCAGGCCCCCTCCTCGAAGCCGGCCCCCAGCGAGGCGTAGTCGGCACGGAAGAACAGGAACTGGGTGCTCCAGAAGGCGTCGGTGTGCCGGGCCAGCCACAACGTCAGCACCAGCACGACGGCGGCGGGCACCCGGGCGCGCGAGGACCGCAGCGCGGCCAGGTGCTCCGGACGCAGGTGCAGCCCGAGCACGAAGAACGGCAAGAACCCCATGAATCGGTTCAGGTCGAACAGCTCCTGGTTGGTCAGCCCCGCCAACAGCGAGACCACGACCGACAGCGGCACCATCACCCAATGGAGCCTGAGGATCGGCGTGACCAACCGCCACATGGCGGTGACGATGAGATACCACATCGGCCACCGCGGATCGGTCCAGATCGGATCGAGCAGCGCCTCTCCGCCGGCCAGGTGGCGCCACCACACCATCAGCCACGAGAAGATGATGTAGGGCACGATCAGCGTGGCCAGCACGGACATCAGGTGACGACGGGTGTAGCGGAAGGTCCTCGAGAGATAGCCGGTGACCAGCACGAACGCCGGGATGTGGAAGTAGTAGATGAAGTCGTAGACCCAACTCTGGGCGCGGCTGCCGGGGCTGACGACCAGCAAGTGGCCGATGACCACGATCGTCACCAGCACGACCTTCACGTTGTCGAGCCACGGGTCGCGCTGGCGTGGTGGAGAGGTGCTGGCGGGCGTCGACATGGGAGGGCCAGCCTGACACGGAGGGTCCGACGTTGTCGCCCAGGCTCGACGGATAAGTTGTGGGCGTGCCCAAGCTCCCGCACCGCCAGCGCGTGGCGGCGTACGCCGTCGTGCTGCGCACGGGAGACGACGGCGAGGATCGCGTGCTGCTGTCTCGGCTGGCGCCACGGATCGCGCCGGCCGAGACCTGGACGCTGCCCGGCGGCGGCATCGACCACGGGGAGCACCCCCGGGAGGCCCTGATCCGGGAGGTCAAGGAGGAGACAGGGCTGGATGCTCTGGTCGGTGACACCGCCAGCGTCTACTCCATCCATCTGCCCACGGTGTGGCGCGAGGGTGCCCGATGGGACTACCAGGCACTGCGGCTGGTGTTCGAGGCCTGGGTGCCGGTCGGCTCCCCGCAGCCGCAGGTCCTGGAGGTCGACGGGTCCACGGTCGAGGCGGCCTGGGTGCTGGTGCGCGACATCCGTGACGGGAAGGTCCCGGTGACGTCCCTGGTGGCGGAAGCGCTGGCCGACCACGAGCCGTTCCGGCTGCAGCGGATCGCGGCGTACGCCCTGATCCGGCGTGGCAGCGCAGTCCTGCTCACCCGGATCTCCGAGCGTGGGTTCCACACCGGGGCCTGGACGCTGCCCGGCGGCGGGATCGACCATGGGGAGTCACCGAGCGGGGCGCTGGCGCGCGAGGTCGAGGAGGAGTGCGGGATCGCCTGCGAGGTCGGCGGGCTGCTCGGGGTCCACGACCTGCACTTCTCCGGCACGGCTCCCTCCGGGCGCCACGAGGACTTCCACGGGATCCACCTGATCTTCGATGCCGCGGTCGCGGCTGACGCCGAGCCGCTGGTCGCCGAGGTGGACGGCACCACCGACGCCGCCGCCTGGGTGGAGGTCGCCGACATCGAGTCGGGTCGCCTCGAGGTGCTCGACGTCGTGCGCGAGGCGCTGTCGCAGTCGGTGACCGGCGACCGCTGACCCGGGCTCAGCTGAGGTGCCGCAGCCGCGGCCAAAGCTCTGCCCACGTCGTGACAGGGTCGCGGCACACGGCCACGGGGACCCCCTGCTCCTCGTTGTCGACACCGACGCCGTTGTCGAGGCGATCGGCGATCACGCAGTCCGCGAAGTACTCCGAGGCGCGGTCGAGCTGCCCCCCGACGAAGACCACGACGCGCGCCTCCTCCGGAGGGCGGGCCTGGTCGTACAGCGCGTTGTGGCCGCTGAAGACGGGGAGGTCGGTGAACCGGGCCACGGCCCCGGCCTCGCCGTAGTTGGACGTGACGACCACGACGGCACTCCGCTCGTCGGGCGGCAGCCCGCCTGCGACGGCCAGGACCTGGGCGGCGTACTCCGGCCACCCGACGGCGTCCGCCGCAAGCTGGTTCAGATCGGGGATGGGCGTGCGACCCAGCCAGGTCGCGGGGAGCAGCGGGAGTGAGATGACTGCGGACACGGCGGTGTTCACGGCGACCAGGGCATACCAGAGCGGGCGCTGCAGCCGCTCGCCCAGGTCGGCCACCCCGGCCGCGAACATCAGCACCAGCAGGAACATCGGGTAGTGCGGCTGCGCGCCGCTACCGACGGTGAACGCGATCAGCAGCCCGAGGGCGACCACGAAGAACCTGAGCTGGTGGCGGCGCCACAGTGCGCGCACCCCGGCCAGCCAGACCAGCACCAGCGGTGGGCCCAGGACCACGACCAGAAAGACCCACATGAACCCCCGGACCTCGCCGCTGTTCTGTTCTGACAGCGCGGATCCCATCGCCAACTGGGGCCAGCCGTTGACCTGCTGATAGCCGATGTTGGGGAGCGCGACCAAGGCCGCCAGCAGCCCGCCGCCGAGGACCCACGGCGAACGCAACCTTTCCCGCGGGCCGACCAACGCCAGCCCTACGGCGATGCCGATCAGGAGCAACCCCACCAGCAGCTTGTTGTACGACGCTGCTCCGGCCACCAGGCCGGCCCAGAGCCAGCATCGTGGCTGCCGGCGTACCTCCGCACGGATCACCAGCAGGCACACCAGCGGCCACAGGACCAGGTCCAGCGTCGAGGTCAGCAGGACATGACCGAAGTCCAGGACGGCCGTGGTGCCGGCGTACGCCCACGCGGCCCAGGCCTGGCTGCGTGGGGACCCGCCCAGCTCACGGGTGAGCAGCGCGACGATCACCACGGAGGCCGCAGCCGCCAGGGTCGCGGGGATCCGTAGCAGCGTCGGGTGTGCCCCGAGAGCCTGGGCGATCAGCGGCACCAAGGGCGGCTGGTCGGTGTAGCCCCAGGCCGGGTCGAGCATCCGGAAGTAGAGCTCGTCGCGCTCGTAGCCGTAGCGGCTGCTGGTCAGGGTGAGCACCACAGCGACGGCTGCCGCTGCGAGCAGCACGGCGCGCCGGGCGAACGTCGGGGGATCCGGCGCGGACATGCTCGGCAGGATAGAGGTCTCGCGCCGGAGGGAGACACGCGGTTGCCGCTGCCCGAGATTCTGCTCGCCGATAAACTGCGACGGTGAGTCCCCGCCAGCGTCGTCTCGTGATCACCCTGGCGCTGGTGGCCCTGCTCATCCTGGTCGCCGTCGGTTCGGTGCTGCCGTGAGCGATCTCGACGCCGCGCTGGCCGAGCTACGCGGGCGGCTGCTTGACGAGGCCACCCTGGTGTCGGCCGTGGCCGCCGGGCGCCGGCGCGCTGCGCAGCCGGTCTGGCGGCGTGCCGAGCTCCGCTACGTCGATCTCAGATCCGGGCGCCGGCTTCAGATCACGACGTACGACGCCACTCAGGCGCACACGGCCAACCATGCCCCGGGCGCCGAGGCCGAGACCGCCGTCGATGCGTTGCTGGCCGAGCCGTTCGGCAACTGGCACGTCGAGACCACGACGCAGGTCCATCAGCTGCGGGTCACGAAGAAGGGCGCCGCCAGCCTGCACACGTCGGCGAACAGCTCGGTAGCCGAGGCGGACCGGAGCCACGACCGCGACAAGCACCGGCTGCTCGCCGAGGACGATCCGGTGCTGGCAGCCCTCGGCATCGCCACCGCTGATGGGCGCGTGAAGCCCAGCCGGCGCGACAAGTACCGCCAGGTGGAGGAGTTCGCCAGGCTGCTCGACGCCACCGTGTCCGAGGCGCTCGAGAAGGGGCTGCTGCGGCAGCCGACCGCCGACGATCCGCTGCGGGTCGCGGACCTCGGCTGCGGCAACGCCTACCTCACCTTCGCCGCGCACCGGCTGCTCGCCGGGGTGCGCGGCCTGCCGGTGGCGCTGATCGGCGTCGACAGCAAGGAGCAGTCCCGCCGGCACAACGAGCAGGTGGCGGCCGAGCTCGGGCTGGCGGAGTCGGCGGCGCGGTTCGTGGTCGGGAGGATCGACGAGGTCTCCCTGGACCCGGCACCCGAGGTGGTGCTCTCCCTACACGCCTGTGACACGGCCACCGACGAAGCGCTCGCGCGGGCCGTGGAGTGGGGGGCGTCGGTGGTGTTGGCTGCACCCTGCTGTCACCACGATCTTGCCGCGCAGCTGCGGCGGGCGCCCGCGCCGGCGCCGTATGCCCTGCTGACTCGGGACGGCATCCTGCGGGAGCGGTTCGCTGACACCCTCACCGACGCCCTGCGCTCGGTGTTGCTGCGCGACGCCGGCTACCGGGTGGAGGTGGTGGAGTTCGTGGACAGCGCTCACACGCCACGCAACACGTTGCTGCGCGCTGTCCGTACTGGGCGCCAGCCGCGCGAGGCGCGAGAGGAGTACGACGCCCTGGTCGCGGGCTGGGGGGTCCGTCCGAGGCTGGCCGAGCTGTTGGAGGCTGGTCATGCGTGAGCGGCCCTTCACAGCGGTGATCGCGGGTGTCGCCGCGGTCGTGGCCTGGGCCGCCGGACCGGCGATGTCGGCGCCGGCCGAGGACCAGGGAGCTACCCGCGTGTTCGCCTGGGGCGACGACCGGATCGCCGAGTCGAGCGGGCTGGTGGTCGTGGGGGACCGGTTCGTCACCGTCAACGACTCCGGCAACCTGGCCGAGCTCTACGTGGTGGATCCGACCACGGGGGACACCGTCGACACGGTGCCGTGGGCCGGAACCCAGGTCGATGTCGAGGCGCTGGCGCCGGGCCCGGACGGCAGCGTGTGGGTGGCCGACATCGGCGACAACCGGGAGGAGCGCGAGCGGATCACGGTCACGCGGGTGCCGGTGGACGGCTCGTCGACCACGACCTACGCGCTCGGCTACCCAGACGGTCCCCACAACGCGGAGACCCTGCTGAGCCATCCTGACACCGGCCGGCTCTTCATCGTCACCAAGAGTCTGGTCGGCGGTGAGGTGTTCGCATTGCCACGGCAGCTCAAGCCCGGCAAGACGAACGCTCTCGAGTCCGTCGGGACCGTGCCGGGCCTGCTCACCGACGGTGCGTTCTGGCCGGATGGTGATCATGTCCTGCTGCGGGGCTACGGCCGGGCGTTCCTGTACTCCTTCCCGGAGCTACGGATCCTGGGCAGCTTCGAGCTGCCGGACCAGCAGCAGGGCGAGACCATCGCGGTGACACCCGACGAGAGGATCTATGTCGGCTCCGAGGGCGTGGGTACGCCGGTGTGGGAGGTCACGCTTCCCGACGAGCTCGCCGAGAAGCTGGGCCAGATGCCACCGTCACCGAGTCCCACGGACGGGCCGAGCGAGACCTCCTCGCCCACGGCCAGCCCGTCGCAATCGGAGCCTTCCTCTTCCAACCTCGAGGCGGACTCGGAGACCGAGGGCTCCGGGGCCACCGCGGCGCTGCTCGGCGCCGGCGCGGCCGCGCTGCTGCTAGCCGGCGCCACCGGGTGGTGGTGGGCGCGACGGCGCCAGACGTGACGCGTCTGACGGTCGCTCCGCGCAGGCCTTAGAGGCGCTCGACCACGTAGTCGATGCACGCCGTCAACGCCTCGACGTCCGCCGGGTCGATGGCGGGGTACATCGCGATCCGCAGCTGGTTGCGGCCGAGCTTGCGGTAGGGCTCGGTGTCGACGATGCCGTTCGCCCGCAGCGTCGCGGCGACCGCGTCGGCGTCGATCGCGTCGTCGAAGTCGACGGTGCCGATCACCAGGGAGCGGTGGCTCGGGTCGGCGACGTACGGCGTGGTGTACGCGGTCTTCTCGGCCCAGCCGTAGAGCGCCTCCGAGGACGCCGTCGTCCGCTCCACCATCCCGGCCAGCCCTCCGTGGGCGTGCATCCAGTCGAGTTGCTCGGCCATCAGGAACAGGGTCGCGACCGCGGGCGTGTTGTAGGTCTGGTTCTTGCGCGAGTTGTCGATCGCGGTCGGGAGGTCGAAGAACGCCGGCACGAAGCGGCCGCTCGCGGCGATCTCGTCGGCGCGCTCCAACGCCGCCGGCGACATCAGCGCGAGCCACAGGCCGCCGTCCGAGGCGAAGCACTTCTGTGGCGCGAAGTAGTAGGCGTCCACCTGGGTCGGGTCGACCGGCAGGCCGCCGGCTCCCGAGGTCGCATCCACGAGCACCAGGGCGCCATCGGTGCCCTTGGGCCGCACCACCGGCGCCATCACCGCGGTGGAGGTCTCGTTGTGTGCCCAGGCGTAGACGTCGACCCCGTCCTCGGCCACGGGTGCCGGGCGCGAGCCGGGGTCGGCGGTGATCACGGAGGGCTCGGCCAGCCACGGGGCGGCCGCCGCCGCCTTGGCGAACTTCGACGAGAACTCCCCGAATGACAGGTGCTGGCTCTTCTCGCGGATGAGGCCGAACGTGGCGATGTCCCAGAAGGCGGTCGCGCCGCCGTTGCCGAGCACCACCTCGTAGCCCTCCGGTAGCCCGAACAGCGAGGCGACGCCGTCGCGGACGCGGCCGACGACGCCCTTGACCGCGGCCTGACGGTGGCTGGTGCCCATCAGGGAGGAGCCGGTCGCGGCCAGCGAGGTCAGGTGCTCGGTCTGGATCTTCGACGGGCCCGCCCCGAACCTGCCGTCGGCAGGCTTGAGGTCGGCGGGGATCTGCAGAGCGCCGGGAGTGGCGTCGGTCATGAGGCAACCTTTCACGGGGTTCCGGACGTGCTGCCCACGACGCTGTCGGCCTGTCTATTGTGACATTCCGGGACCCGTGTCGACCAAAGGGGGAGCCGCCATGAATATGGCCAGCCGCTCGCCCGAGGGCGCCCATCCGGTCGACTGGGTCGTGCGGCAGGTGCCGATCACCCACCCGGACGCGCAGCTTCTCGTCGAGGAGGTCCAGGCGGAGTACGTCCTCCGCTACGGCGGGCCCGACGACACACCGCTCGAGCCGGGGGTGTTCGATCCGCCCGCCGGCGGCTTCTTCGTGGTCTACGATGCGTCGGCGGGGACGCCGCGGCCGGTCGCGACGGGGGCCTGGCGGCGGCGTACCGACGTCGAGGCGTTCGGCACGACCCAGGCCGCTGAGGTGAAGCGGATGTTCGTCACCGCGAGCCACCGGAGCCGTGGCCTGGGCCGGGTGGTGCTGGACCACCTCGAAGCCGCTGTCGCTGCTGCCGGCCTCCGGCTGATGATCCTGGAGACGGGGACGGCCCAACCGGAGGCGATGGGGCTCTACGAGTCAGCGGGCTACACCGCGATCCCCGGGTTCGGCCACTACCGGTGGTCCACGCTGAACCGTTGCTACGCCAAACTGCTTCCGCTCACCTGAGCGGGCAGCGGGTCGGGGTCGGGAGGGTTTGGGGTCGGCGTCAGGCCTGCCAGCCCAGGGCCTTCTCGCCGAGCGTGATCGCGAGCCACCAGACGGCCGCCGCGGCGACGGGGAGCACCAGCACCAGCCAGGGCCGGCTCCGGAACGACCGCAGCGCGACCAGGGCGAAGCCCAGCCAGACCATCAGGAGCACGACGATCGCCCACAGCGGCGCGACCAGCCCGGAAGCGAGATAGAACGGCAGGACGGCGAGCAGGCCGAGGACGCCCAACGTCGCCACGATCCGATCCAGGAGTTGGCGCTGCGCCATACCCGAGTGTCCCACCACGCCGGGTCTCGCACCAGGCGTCCTGCCGGCGGAGGTCAGCAGTCGGCCAGGTCCTTTGCTGGGGCGCACAACCCCTCCGAGCGGCCGTAGGATGTGCCGGCATGGGGCTCTTCGGTGGCAACACCTCGCGTGAGGACGTGCTGAGGCTCGAGGCGAGGGTGACCGCGTTGGAGGCGACCGTGGCCGGCCTGGTGGCGGGGCAGCCGGTCGGCGGCGGGGCGGCCGTGGTGGGCGAGCAGACCTGGGCCGAAGAGGCGCGAGCCCTCAAGGCGGGAGGGCGCGCCCTTCGGGCCGTCAAGCTGGTGCGCGACCGCACCGGCTGGGGTCTGAAGGAGGCCAAGGACTACGTCGACAGGCTGTGACGCCGGCTTGAGGCTCCCCGTAGCCTGAATATGTGAACCGCGGACTGATGCTGTACGACGCCGACTGCGGCTTCTGCACCCGCACGGCGCTGCTGGTTCCGCGACTCCGGGTCGACGTCGACATCGCCTCGATCCAGGAGACCGACCTCGCGGCCCCCGGCGTGGACCCCGACCGGGCGCTGGTCGAGATGCCGTTCGTGGGCGCCGACGGCGTCGTGGTCTACGGGCATCGGGCCTGGGCCGGCGTCCTGCTGACCGGGCCGCTGCCCCTGCGACTGCTCGGCCGGGCCCTCGGCTCGGGTGTCCTGTCGCCGCTTGCCGCCCGCGCCTATGCCTGGGTGGCGACGAACCGATCCCGGCTGCCCGGGGGCACGCCGGCCTGCTCGCCGGACGATCAGGTGGGCGACGCCACGACCAGATAGCGCTCGTCGTCGATCTCGCGGCCCCAGTACGCCCGGTCGTCGAGCCGCGTGACCACACCCCGCAGCTCGGCCGCCTCCAGCAGCGCCAGGGTCTCCTCGGTGCGCAGGCCGGCCTGGTTCGACCAGAATCCCTCGACCAGCACGATCCGTCCCTCCGGCCGGAGCAGGGCTGTCCAGCGACGCAGTGCCGCCACCGGGTCTGGCAGCGCCCAGAGGACATGGCGGCACAGTGCCACGTCGTACGCCGCACCCGGCAGAGCCGGCGTCGACACATCGCCCACGGCGAACGTGACTCCGGCACGTGCCTGCGCCTTGGCCTGCGCGAGTCGGATCATCTCAGGGGACAGATCGAGTCCGTCGACGGCGTACCCCTCGTCGGCCAGGAGGACCGACAGCGTGCCGGTGCCGCAGCCGAGATCGGCGACCCTGGCGGGGGTGCCCGGCAGCGCACCGAGGAGCAGCGCCCGCCAGGCCTGGCGCACGGCCGGATCTCGCAGTCCGTGGTCGGGCGGCTCGTCGAAGGTGGCGGCCTCGGCGTCCCATTGCCGCCGAGCCTCATCCCGGGTCAGTCGGCCCACGCGTCGTTCCAGCCCGCGACCGTCGAGGCCGGACGGGAGGAGGGCCCGGCGTAGACAGCCGAGGGTCGGATCAGCCGGCCGGTGAGCTTCTGCTCCAGGATGTGGGCCGACCAGCCGCCGGTGCGGGCGCAGGTGAACATCGAGGTGAACATCGGCGCCGGCACCTCGGCGTAGTCGAGCACGATCGCGGCCCAGAACTCCACGTTGGTCTCCAGCACCCGGTCGGGGCGGCGCGCGCGCAGCTCCGCGAGGGCGGCCTGCTCCAGCGACACCGCGACCTCGTAGCGCGGAGCACTGAGCTCCTGCGCGGTGCGCCGCAGCACTCGGGCGCGCGGGTCCTCAGCGCGGTAGACCCGGTGGCCGAAACCCATCAGCCGCTCGCCGTGATCGAGCAGCTCCTTGACGTACGACGTCGCGTCGCCCCGCCGCTCGACCTCCTCGATCATGCCGAGCACGCGGGAGGGCGCGCCGCCGTGGAGCGGTCCGCTCATCGCGCCGATCGCGCCCGACATGGCCGCCGCGACGTCGGCGCCGGTGGAGGTGATCACCCGGGCCGTGAAGGTCGAGGCGTTCATGCCGTGCTCGGCGGCGGAGCTCCAGTAGGCGTCGATCGCCTTGGTGTGCTGGGGATCGGCTTCACCCCGCCACCGGATCAGGAACCGTTCGGCGAGGGTGCGTCCGTCGTCGACCAGGCTCTGCGGGACGACGGGGCGGCCGAGGCCGCGGGCGGACTGGGCGGCGTACGACAACACCATCACGGCGACCCTGGACAGGTCGAGTCGCGCCTGCTCGGCAGAGATGTCGTAGGTCTGGCCCATGCCCAGCATCGGCGCGAGCATTGCCACGCTCGCCTGGACGTCGGCGCGGACGTCGCCGGTGTGGATCGCGATGTTGTAGGGCTCGGCGGGAGGGAGTCCGGGATCGTAGCTGCCGTCGACCAGCAGGCCCCAGACCTTCTCGAACGGCACCCGCCCCACGAGCTCCTCGATGTCGACGCCGCGGTAGCGCAGCGCGGAGCCCTCCTTGTCGGGCTCGGCGATCTGGGTCTCGAACGCGACGACGCCTTCCAGGCCGTGCTGCACCTCGGTCATGGGGGCTCCTTCGTCCAGGGCGGGCGCGCGGTGCCGCGCGCGGGTACGCCGGCCGGCGGGGGCGGCGTACGCTCAGGGCATTGTGCACCCCCGGACGCGGGGTGTGGTCGGTAGCCCACGTGACGGTGAGGGTGAACATGGACTTCGGCAAGCTGATCGGCGGCACCGGCTCCAGCACCGGCTCCGGCGAAGGGCGGCACGACTGGGCGGCGCTGCGGGAGGAGTATGCCCGTGGCGGGTTGGTGGAAGACGACCTGGCCGACGAGCCGTTCGAGATGTTCGACCGCTGGATGTCCGACGCGATCGCGGCAGAGCTGCCGGAGCCGAACGCGATGGTCGTCGCCTCGGCCTCGCCCGACGCGGTGCCGTCCCTGCGGATGGTGCTGCTGAAGGGCGTGTCGGTCGACGGCTTCGTCTTCTTCACCAACTTGTCCTCGCGCAAGGGCGAGGAGCTGCGAGCGAACCCCGCCTGCGCCCTGTTGTTCCCGTGGCATCCGCTGGAGCGGCAGATTCGGATCGAGGGGGTCGCGGCGGTGCTCGGCGAGGACGAGGTGGCGGCGTACTTCTCGGCGCGGCCGCGCCGTTCCCGGATCGGTGCCTGGGCGTCGCACCAGTCGCGGGAGGTGTCGGGCCGCGAGGAGCTGGCCGCGGCGTACGCCGAGGTGGAGGCGCGCTTCGGTGACGACGATGAGGTGCCGGTCCCCGAGGAATGGGGCGGCTTCCGGGTCCGCCCGGAGCTGTTCGAGTTCTGGCAGGGCCGCCCCGGCAGGATGCACGACCGGCTCGTCTATCGGCGCGCCCACGACGGCGGCTGGGCCACGTCCCGCCTCGCCCCCTGACCACGAGACGGCGCTCCGGGTCGCGCGAGACGGCGCTGCGGGTTCCACGAGACGGCGCTGCGGGTTCCACGAGACGGCGCTGCGGGTTCCACGAGACGGCGCTTGTGGTCGCGCGGAAATCCGTTGCGGACAACCGCGAGTGCCGTTTCGGGCAACCGCGGGCGCCGTTTCGTGCGACCGCGGGCGCCGTTTCGTGCGGCTTGTGAGTGAGCGCTCACTCATTTAGGCTGTCGGGATGCCCCCGCGCGCCGCCCCGATGACGCCCGACGAGCGCCGCCACGCCATCGTCGCCGCTGTCGTGCCCTTGATCCTGGAGTCGGGTTCGATGCCGACAACCAAGGAGATCGCTCAGGCGGCCGGGGTCGCCGAGGGCACCATCTTCCGGGTCTTCGACGACAAGCCGGCGCTGTTGATGGCGGTCGCCGAGCAGGTGATGTCGCCACCGCCGGGCGCGGACCTGTCGGCCGCGTTCAACGGCGATCAGGAACTCCGCGAGGTGGTCAGCCTCGTGGTCGGCCGAGTCCAGGGCAACATGAAGCGCGTCGGCACGATCCTGATGGTGCTGCGCCAACAGCTAGCGTCGGCGCCGCACGCGACGGTGCCCGACGGGCCGCCGGAGTTCGTGGTCAAGGCGAACCAGCGGCTGCTGGACCGGTTGACCAGCGTCTTCGAGAGGTACGCCGACCAGCTCACCGTGGAGCCCCGGACTGCGGCCCTGGCGCTGCGCAGCCTCGTCTTCGGCTCCCACCACCCCGGCATGACCGGTGACCCGCCGCTCAGCGCCGACCAGATCGCCGACATCGTGGTCCACGGCGTCGCCGGCCAGACACCAAGGACTCCTGAATGCTGATCCGACTACTGCGGCGTTTCCTGTCGCCCTACCGCCCGTGGCTCGCCGCGGTGCTCGCGCTTCAGTTCATCAGCACCGTCGCGATGCTCTACCTGCCCAGCCTCAACGCGGACATCATCGACAAGGGCGTCACCGTCGGAGACACCGGCGAGATCTGGCGGCTGGGCCAGGAGATGCTCGCGATCTCGGTCGTCCAGGTGTTGTGCTCGGTGGGCGCCGTCTACTTCGGTGCGCGGTCGGCGATGGCGCTGGGTCGTGACGTACGCCGCGACCTGTTCCAGCGCGTCGGCACCTTCTCTCAACGCGAGCTCAACACCTTCGGCGCGCCGAGCCTGATCACCCGCACCACCAACGACGTCCAACAGGTGCAGATGCTGGTGCAGCTGACCGCGACGATGGCGATCGCGGCGCCGATCATGATGGTCGGCGGGATCATCATGGCGATGCGACAGGACCTCGGCCTGTCCTGGCTGTTCGCGGTCGTGGTGCCGGTGCTGTTCCTGACCGTCGGTTTCGTGGTCAGCCGGATGGTCCCCGGCTTCCGCCAGATGCAGGGCCGCATCGACGAGGTCAACCGGATCCTGCGCGAGCAGATCACCGGCGTCCGGGTGGTCCGGGCGTTCGTGCGCGAGCCGCTCGAGACCGCCCGTTTCGAGAAGGCCAACACCGAGCTCACCAATGTCGCGCTCCTCACCGGGCGCTGGATGGCGACGATGTTCCCGCTGGTGATGCTGGTGGTGAACATCTCCAGCGTGGCCGTACTGTGGTTCGGCGGTCACCGGGTGGACAGCGGCGCGATGCAGGTGGGCTCACTGACGGCGTTCCTGTCCTACCTGATGCTGATCCTGATGTCGGTGATGATGGCGACGTTCATGCTGATGATGGTCCCGCGATCGGCGGTCAGCTCCGACCGGATCATGGAGGTCCTCGACACCGAGACCTCGGTCCCGCTGCCGCACGACCCGATCACCCCGTCGGGCGTCCGCGGCACCCTCGAGCTGGACCACGTGTCCTTCGCCTACCCCGGCGCCGATCGCCCGGTGCTCCACGACCTGAACTTCCGGGCCGACCCCGGCCAGACGATCGCGGTGATCGGCTCCACCGGCGCCGGCAAGACCACGCTGGTCAACCTGGTGCCGCGGCTCTTCGACGCGACCGACGGGGAGGTGCGGGTCGACGGCGTCGACGTACGCCGGCTCGCCCCCGACGTGCTGTGGAACGCGATCGGTCTGGTGCCGCAGAAGGCGTTCCTGTTCACCGGCACGATCCGCAGCAACCTGCTGCACGGCAAGGCCGACGCCACCGACGAGGAGCTGTGGGAGGCGCTGCGGATCGCGCAGGCCGACGACTTCGTGCGTGCCATCCCCGACGGGCTGGACGCCACCATCGTGCAGGGCGGCACCAATGTCTCGGGCGGTCAACGACAACGGCTCGCCATCGCCCGCGCGCTGGTACGCCGACCGGGCATCTACCTCTTCGACGACGCGTTCTCGGCGCTCGACCTGGCCACCGACGCCCGGCTCCGCGCCGCGCTCAAGCCCGTGACGCGCGACGCGACGGTGCTGATCGTCGCCCAGCGGGTGTCCACGATCCGCGACGCCGACCTGATCATCGTGCTCGAGGACGGCGCCATCGCCGGCTCCGGCACCCACGACGAGCTGCTCGCCGGCAACGCGACGTACCAAGAGATCGTCGCGTCCCAGCTGAGCGCGGAGGAGGCCGCATGAGCGCGCAGTCCACCCCCGCCAAGAGCGGCGGCGAGCTGAAGCAGACCGAGCGGATCGTCCAGGGCCCCGGTCCGGGTCGCAGCCCCTTCGGCGGCGGCATGGTCGGCCAGAAGGCGATGACCTTCGGCCCGTCCGCCAAGCGGCTGGTCCGCAGGATGGGGCCGTCCAGGGTGAAGGCCACCATGGTGGTGGCCCTGGCCGTCGCCTCGGTGACGCTGATGTCGTTCGGCCCCAAGGTGCTCGGACATGCCACCAACCTGATCTTCTCCGGGCTGGTCGGCAGGATGCTCGCCGACAACGGAATCCCCGCGGGCACCCCCAAGTCCGAGGTGATCCAGCGCCTCCGCGACACCGGCCAGGGCCGGATCGCCGACATGGTGTCCTCGATGGACGTCACCGTCGGCCAGGGTGTCGACTTCACGGCGGTGGCGACGGTGCTCGGCTGGGTGCTGGCGATCTACGTGTTCGCCTCGCTGCTCGGCTGGCTGCAGGGCTATCTGCTCAACGACGTCGTCCAGCGCACCGTCTACACGATGCGGGAGGAGGTCGAGCAGAAGATCAACACGCTGCCGCTGCAGTTCTTCGACCGGCAGCCGCGTGGTGAGCTCCTGTCGAGGGTCACCAACGACATCGACAACGTCAGCCAGTCGCTCCAGCAGACGATGAGCCAGTTGCTCACCTCGCTGCTCACGGTGATCGCGGTGATCTCGATGATGATGTGGATCAGCCCGCTGCTGGCGCTGGTGGCGCTGGTCTCGGTGCCGATCACGATGCTCGTGGCGGCCACGATCATGAAGCGCTCGCAGGGCATGTTCGTCGACCAGTGGCGCCGGACCGGCACGCTCAACGCGCACGTCGAGGAGACGTTCTCCGGGCACGCGCTGGTGAAGGTCTTCGGTCGTCAGGCCGAGGTGGAGCAGGTCTTCGCCGACGAGAACGACCAGCTGTTCAAGGCGTCGTTCGGCGCCCAGTTCGTCAGCGGCCTGATCATGCCGGTGATGTTCTTCGTCGGGAACCTCAACTACGTCGTCATCGCCGTCCTCGGTGGCATGCGGGTGGCCAGCGGGACGATGAGCCTGGGTGATGTGCAGGCGTTCATCCAGTACACCCGCCAGTTCAACCAGCCGCTCTCGCAGGTCGCCTCGATGGCCAACCTGCTGCAGTCCGGGGTCGCCTCGGCCGAGCGGGTCTTCGAGCTGTTGGACGCGCAGGAGCAGACGCCCGAGCTGGGCGGCGTACCCGCTCCCGACGACGTACGCCGCGGCGAGGTGCGCTTCGAGCACGTGTCCTTCTCCTACGACCCCGAGCGGCCGCTGATCCACGACCTCTCCCTGGTCGCCGACCCCGGCCACACGGTGGCGATCGTCGGCCCGACCGGTGCCGGCAAGACCACGCTGGTCAACCTGGTGATGCGGTTCTACGAGGTCGACGGCGGCCGGATCACCCTCGATGGCGTGGACATCGCCGCCATGCCACGCTCGGCGCTGCGCGGCCAGATCGGCATGGTGCTGCAGGACACCTGGCTCTTCGCCGGGACCATCCGGGAGAACATCGCCTATGGCCGGCCCGACGCAGGCGAGGAGGAGATCATGGAGGCGGCGCGGGCGACGTTCGTGGACCGGTTCGTGCACTCGCTGCCCGAGGGCTATGACACCCACATCGACGACGAGGGCTCCAACCTGTCCGCGGGTGAGCGGCAGCTGGTCACGATCGCACGGGCGTTCCTGTCCGAGCCGGCGCTGCTGATCCTCGACGAGGCGACCTCGTCGGTCGACACTCGCACCGAGCTGTTGCTGCAGCATGCGATGAGCGCGCTGCGCAGCGACCGCACGTCGTTCGTGATCGCGCACCGGCTGTCCACGATCCGCGACGCCGACCTGATCCTGGTGATGGAGGACGGCGCGATCGTGGAGCAGGGGTCGTCACGAAGAGCTGCTGGCCGCCGAAGGGGCCTACGCCCGGCTCTACCGGTCGCAGTTCGCCGGAGCCGACCTGGCGGAGCAGGACCCCGTCGCCTGAGGGTCGCGGCCTACCCGCCGGACGCCGCAGCGTTCGGCGGCCCCGGCAGCTGCCAGGCGGGGTCACGCCCGATGAAGCCCATCAGCCGGGTCTGCGGGTCGGCGTCGGCCGGCACCGGGACGGCGGGGCCGTACTGCCCCGAGCCGCGGAGCAGCTCCTCGATCGGCTGCATCCCGGTGACCAGCTCCTCGCACAGATCCGGGTCCAGCGTGTCGTCCTGCCCGGTCGCTCGCGCCAGATCCCAGGTGTGCATGAAGACGTCGATCGTGTAGAAGCGGTCGATCGCCTCGGCGAGGGGCAGCGTGCCGAGGTGCGGGTTGGTGAGGGTACGACGCTGCGTGGCCGGGTCGTCGAGCACCGCCTGGACCGCAGCCGCCTGGCTCTCCCACGCGGCCACCGGATCCTCCTGCGCGGTGGGCGCCGAGGGCAGGACGACGTCGGAGCCCGACTCCATAAGGCCGGGGAGCCAGGTGACCAGGTGGTCGACCACGTCGCGGGCCGTCCAGCCGAGGACCGGGCTCGGGCTGGCCCAGTCGGGCGTCCCGTGGACCAGGGCGGAGAATCGACCAGCGACTTCGCGATGCCGAGCGGGCGGGTCGGTGGACAGGGGCATGGGAACTCCTGGGGTCAGTTCAACCAAACGGTTGAATAGATTCAAGCCGGGATGGTGCGCCGTGGCAACCCCGAGCCCGGAGGCCCGCCGGCCACTCCACGAAAATCACTTGAGCGACGTGGCCGCGCCGCCTACCGTGGGGGCACACGGGAAAGGAGGTGGTCCGACAGATGCAATCTTCGAGGACGCGTGAGGTGGCTGCCCGCTAGCAGCAACCAGCTGGTGCGAGTTTCCGACTGGACGCGCGCTGGCGAAAACACCGCAGTCACCCGACCCGCAGGCGTTCTGGGCACGTCCCCCGGAACCGGTCGTCACGGACTCTTCCGTGGCCGGACGCCTGCGGGTCGCTGCGTCTCGGCTGCCGGGTTGCGGGCTCAGACCGGCCAACCCGACCAGTCCAGCCGGCCGGCGTACTCCTGCTCGAAGTCCGCCAGCAGCGCCGCCCAGCCGAGCACGTCCACGGGCCGCAGCCGACGCCGCAGGCTCTCGGCGCCGTCGTCGGCGACCAGGGCGTCGCGCAGCAGGGGTCCCAGCAGGGCCGTCGCCCTCTCGCTCTGCCGCACCGTGCCCATCAGGGCCTCGATCAGCGACGTCGGCAGGAACGCGCCCTTGCGCTGATGGTGCCCGGCGCCGGGATGGTTGCTGGACCGCAGCTGCCCCTCTGGACCGCACGCCGTCGTGAGCAGCTGGCGGTAGAAGGCGTGGTCCTGCTTGGCCGCGAGCGGCACGGCCAGGGCTCCGCGCAGCACGTCGGGGTGGGTGAACGGCATCCACACCTCCGCCTCGGGGCCGACCAGCCGCCGCGGGGCGAGCGTGACCGCGCGGTTCTGTCGGGTCAGCAGCTGGATGAGCGTCGGCGCGTTGGGATGGTCGGCGACAGTCTCGGCGACCCGCCGGTAGCCGCACAACGACCGACTCGCGGAGCGCCGGGGCGAGCGACGGGGCCAGGAACCGCAGTCTCTTCCCGCCGGTCTTGTCGAACATCCCCAGCACCCAGTCGGGGTTCGAGGCGGTGCCCTTGCCGGCGAGGTCGGCGCGGAGCAGGACGTCGCCGTACCCACCGTCGAGGACCGGCAACGGCTGGGCACGCAGCTCCTCGCTCAGCGCGAACAGCCAGGTGTGCTTCATGGTCTGGAACTCAGTACGCCGGCGCGTCGCGGCCTGGTGTGCCGCCCAGTCCCGACCCTGGGGCAGCACCAACCGCTGTGGAAGGCCCATCGAGGCGGCGACCTGTTGTGCCCAGAGGACGTCCTTCTCTCGAGGACGGTACTGATAGGTCGTCCAGGCCTCGACCGGGTGCCCGCGGCGCCTCGCCAGGGAGGCGAGGACCCGGGAGTCCCAGCCGCCGCTGAGCGCGACCACCAGCGGCTCGGGGCCGGCCGGGACCGCCGCAGTCAGGAGTTCGGTCATCTCCTCTGGCGCCACCGGCCGAGCGGGAAGGTCGTTCCAGGGCGCCGGTGCGCATTGCTCGCGGATCGCGCCGTCGTGGGTCACGGTCCAGGCCGCGCCTGCGGTCAGCCGGCGTACCTGGGCCACCGGGGTCGCCCCGCCGACGGGCGCGCCCACGGTGAGGGTGCCCGCCCAGGCCTCAAGGTCCGGAGTCAACGGCGAGTCGTCCAGGTCGAGGAGGGGCAGCAGTCGGGTGCTGAGGTAGACCGCGGCGCCGAGCCTGCGGACGTAAACGTCCTGGAGCGCGATCCCGTCGGCGTGCACCGCCACGCCGTCCGGGCCGACTGCGACGCCGGGCGCGAGCGCGTCGCGGCTGGCTGACGTCCAGCTCGTGGGTGCCACCTCGCGGGCCGGTGAGGCCCAGGTCCAGCCGTGGGTCTCGCCGGATCGCCAGGCCGTGAGCCCAGGGCCGGCCCAGATCTGCGCGTGCGGCAGGTCCACCAGCGACTCGAGGCCGGGCGTGGCCGCGCGCAGGCGGCGGGCGGCGTCGGGGTCGGGTCGGCCCAGCACCGCCATCATCTGGCAGCGGGCCGAAACGCCGCGACGGGAGTCGTCGGGGTCGGCCACGCCTGACACCTTAACGAGTCCCCGCGCTGAGCCAGCCCGGGCTCATGAGCGGATCCACGCGCCGGTGTCTGCCGGCAGCAGGCGTCCCTCGAGCGGTCCGCTGGCCAGCAGCACGTCCCCGGCGGGCAGTTGCACGTGGCGGTCGCCGCAGTTGACGATCGTCGTCACCGGCCCGCGTCGGAAGGCCAGCACGTCCCCGCTGACCTCGAGCAGCTCGACGTCGGCTCCGGCCGTGTCGGTGGCGAAACCGCGGCGCAGCGCGAGGGCACGTCGGTAGAGCTCCAGCGTCGAGGCCGGGTCGCCCTGCTGTCGCTCGACGGTGAGGGCGGCCCAGTCGAGCGGCTGCGGGATCCACGGAACTCCCGGGCCCGGCCCGAAGGCGTACGGCGGAACGCTCCCGGCCCAGGGGATCGGCACCCGGCACCCGTCGCGCCCTGGCCTGCCGGTGCGGAACCACGAGGGGTCCTGGCGGTCCCGCGGCGCGACGTCGACCTCGGGGAGGCCGAGCTCCTCGCCCTGGTAGAGGTACGCCGCCCCGGGCAGCGCCAGCGTCGCCAGCGTGGCCGCGCGGGCACGGGCGAGACCGACGGACCCGCCGCCGTAGCGCGTGACGCTGCGGATCACGTCGTGGTTGTTGAGCACCCAGGTCGGCCAGGCGCCGACCGCGCGGGTGGCGGTGATGGTCGAGGCGATCACGTCGCGGAAGGCCTCGGCGTCCCACTCGGCGAGCAGCCACGCGAAGTTGAACGTCTGCTGCAGCTCGCCGGGCCGGACGTAGGCCGCCGTCGTCTCCGGGCTGCGGGTCCAGGCCTCGGCGACCGCCATCGCGGCGTACGCCTCCAGGATGGGGTGCCAGGAGCGATAGACGTCGTGCACCTCGGGCTGGTCCCACATCGGCTCGTCACCCTCGTGGGCGCCGACCTGGAACCGGTCGGGATCGTCGGGGCTGTCCGCGACCAGTTCGTGCACCTGGTCGCGGAGGCTCTCCTCCTTGACGAGGCCGTGGGCCACGTCCACCCGGAACCCGTCGACCCCGCGGTCGAGCCAGAAGCGCAGGACGTCGTGGAACATCGCGCCGACCTCGGGGTGGCGCCAGTCGAGGTCGGGCTGGCTGGTGTCGAACAGGTGGAGGTACCACTGGTCGGTGTCGCCCACCCGGGTCCAGGCCGGGCCGCCGAACACCGACTCCCAGTTGTTGGGGGGCAGCTCGGCGTGTTCTCCCTGGCCGGTCCGGAACAGGTAGCGGGCGCGCTCCGGCGATCCGGGCTCGGCGGCGAGCGCGGCCTGGAACCAGGCGTGGTCCCACGAGGTGTGGTTGGGCACTAGATCGACCACGACCTTGAGGTCGAGCTCGTGGGCCCGGGCGATCAGCCGGTCGGCATCCTCCAGCGTGCCGAACAACCGGTCGACCTCGTGATAGTCCGCTACGTCGTAGCCGTGGTCGTGCTGGGGGGAGCGGTAGAACGGGGTCAGCCAGACGGCGTCGACGCCCAGATCCTTCACGGCGGGCAGCCGGTCCGTGATCCCGGCGAGATCGCCGATGCCGTCGCCATTGCTGTCGGCGAAGGAGCGGACATAGATCTGGTAGACGACGGCATGCCGCCACCAGGGCGCAATTGGATCGTTCAAGTCGGGCACCCGAGCATCCTTCGCGACGGCCGGGTGGTGCGTCAACCACGATCTGTGAGCAGCCCCGCCGAACCGGCGCGATCGCGTCAGAACCGAGCGGGATCGACCGCGATCCAGGTGTGCTCGGCGCGCCCGACGATGCGGCCGTCGGAGTCGTAGAGCGTCGCTGCGGTCAACGTCTTGCGGCCTTCGGTTGCGCGCACCTCGCCGACGACGACGTGGCGATCGCCGAGGTGCGGGCGGGCGTCGACGGCCGCGGTCATGCGGCCCAGCACCATCGGCCGGTCGTCGATGTCGGCGGCCCAGGCGCTGATGCAGTCGAGCGCCGCCCAGGCGACCGGGATCGTGGTCTGGTCGGGCTTTCCGGGGTCGGCCACGCTCTCTCCGGGCAGCCAGGTGGCGGCCACGCGGGCCGCTGCCACGAAGCCCGGGAAGATCCGCAGCCCGTCGCCGGGCTCGCGGTCGACGCCGCAGGCGAAGCAGGTGGGGAAGGGGTGCGAGCGGTGGCCGGCGTACGTCGTCTCGGCGGCACGCGCGACCTCGACCGGCACCTGATCAACGGCGATCAGCGTGTCGGGGACGGCCCGCGCCTCGGCGACCACCCGATCCTCCAATCGGGCCACCAGTCGCTCGCCGTCCGGCTCGACCGGCATCGCCAGCTCCAGCGGCGGCGGGAGCCGCAGGGTCACCTCGACGCCGGATCCCGAGGCCGCTCCGGCCCGGTCGGCGAGCACCATCTCGGCCAGGGTGCCGGCGGTCCAGCCGCCGTTGCCGGAGGTGGGCGGGCCGCAGTAGCGCGCGGGGACCATCAGCACCCTCATGCCCTGATCCTCTCGTATCGGGCGAGCGCCTCGTCGCGCTCGGTGGCGTGGTCGACGATCGGGGCGGGGTAGCCGTCGACCTCGCCCGGCTGGTGCGGGTCGTCGGCGTCGGCCAGCTCGGGAACCCAGCGGCGGACGTAGCTGCCGTCGGGGTCGAACCGGCGGCCCTGCGTGGTGGGGTTGAAGATCCGGAAGTACGGCGATGCGTCGGTGCCCGACCCGGCCACCCACTGCCAGCCGTGCTGGTTGGAGGCGAGGTCGCCGTCGACGAGGTGTCGCATGAAGTGTCGTGCGCCGTGCTGCCACTCGAGGTGGAGGTCCTTGACCAGGAACGACGCGACGATCATCCGGACCCGGTTGTGCATCCATCCGGTGGCCGCGAGCTGGCGCATGCCGGCGTCCACGATCGGGAAGCCCGTGCGGCCCTCCTGCCAGGCCGTGAGCCGGTCTCCGGGGTCGTCGTAGGCCATCTGCGCGAACTGCGGCCGCAAGTAGTCGCGAGCGGACTCGGGGTGGTGGAACAGCACGTCGGCGTAGAACTCCCGCCAGGCCAGCTCGTTGCGGTACGTCGCTGCGCCCTTGCTGCGTCGGGGCCCGAGATCGGCCAGCAGCGTGCGCGGGTGGATCTCGCCCCACTTGAGGTGCACCGAGAGCCGGGAGGTGCCGTCGAGATCGGGCCGGTCGCGGTCCTCGGCGTAGTCGTCGATCCTCGCCTCGAGGAACTCCTGCCAGCGCGCTGCGGCCGCGGCCTCGCCTGCCTCGGGCAGTTCGACACCGGCGGGGAGATCCTGCTGCGGGAGGTCGCCGGACTCCTGCGAGGCGAGCCACTCGCTGTGCTGCGGCGGATCGGTCGGGCCGCGCCAGCCGTGCGCCGCCCAGGCCTTCGAGAAGGGCGTGTAGACCCGGTAGGGGTTGCCCTGCTGGTTGTGGACGCGCCCCGGCGCGACGGCGTAGGGCGAGCCGGTGCGGACCAGCTCCATCCCCTCCTCGTGGAGCGCGGCCTCGACGGCGGCGTCGCGGCGGCCGCCGTAGGGGCCATAGTCGGCGGCGATGTGCACCCTCTCGGCGCCGACCTCGCGTGCGGCGTCGACCACCCGGAGGACAGGGTCTCCGTGCGTGACCGCCAGCGCCCCACCCAGCTCGCGCAGCGAGCCGTCGAGCGCTCGAAGCGCGGCGGCGAGGTAGGCGCGGCGCACGTCGCCGCTCGGCTCCCACAGCGTCGGGTCGACCACGAACAGCGGCAGCACCCCGCCCTCCGCACACGCCTCCAACAGAGCCGGGTTATCCCCCAGGCGCAGGTCGCGTCGGAACCACATCACGGCAGGCATGGGCTCCTACTCTGCCAGGGTGGGCCGACTGTTGGGGCACGGACCTGGTGGGCGGTCGGTGACGGAACCAGCGTCACACCGC
>CAVQOT010000010.1:0-152732 GCA_963714495.1 uncultured Actinomycetota bacterium
TGACTGCGGTGCGTCGTCTCATGACTCCTCCTCCCTGGACTGATAGGAGAGAGGAGCGCCGCAGCGCTGTTCACGGACATCGGACTACCGTGGAGGGGTGCCGTCGCGCGACTCCGTACCCCGGGTGACCGACGTACCCCCGCCGCTGAGCGAGCAACTGCGGGTACGCCGGCGCCGCTACCTGGAGATCATGGGCGCCTGCCTCACGCTGATCGTCCTGGCCTGGACGGTCGTCCCCCACTACTCCATCCGGCTGGCGGTGGCGATGTCGATGGTGGCCGCAGTGCTGCCGCCGATCGCGGCGATCGTGGCGAACCGGCGCGACGACTGAATCGGCGCCAGGACCGGCGATTCAGGTGCGCACGTCAGCCCTTCTTGACGCAGAGCGCCACGGCGCTGACCTTCTTGGCCGCCCCGCTGTTGTTGACGCCCACGACTCTCCAGCCGTCGTCGGGCAGTGAGCCCGGGTCGCCACCGTCGTACGGCGTCGTCGCTGCCAGGTGTGCCTGGCTGATCGACCCCGTGATCCGGCCACCTCCGCCGGCGACGTGCTCGTTCGCGCGGCAACGGGCGACCACCGTCTTCGTGGTGCCGCTGGCCACGCCGGTCACGGTCTTGGTGACGTGCCGCACCTGACCGAGGCCGCGACACACGGCATAGACCAGCATCCCGCCCGGACCTCCCGCCGAGTCATGGATGCGGGTCCGCCAGCCGTTCTTGAGCGGGTAGGAGGAGTTCAGGAAGCTGTCGGTCGTGGCGATGAAGGCCCCGCCGCCGACGACGTGCTTGCCGGCGGGGCAGCCGACCTTCGCCGATCGCTCGGGAGACGTCCCGGATGGAACGGAGACGGAACGATACTTCAGCGCCCGCTTGGTGCAGATGGTGTAGCCGGTCACGGTCCGGCCGAGGACCGAGGCGACCGTGCTGTCCCACCAGTCGTCCGGGGCCGCGTTGTCGGGTGACTCGAGTTCGGCGTCCAGGTCCGTCGGGCGCAGGACGACGATCTGGTTCAGGGTGTTCGATCCGCTGACCTTCACCCCGCCGGACACCGTGTGCCAGGCCGAGGAATGGCCGCCGCAGGCCAGCCAGGCCGCTTCGTACGGCGGGTCGAAGTGACCGCTGCTCCCGATCGCGAGCTTCTCGCGGACGTACTTCAGCCCGGCCACCTGACCGAGGCGTTGTTCACCGCCGACCGGGTCGGTGGAGCCCCCGGCGTACGCCGGTGCCGTGGCCAGCAGCGTCGTCGCGGCGAGCGCCGCGATGGTCAAGTGCCTGATCATGACTCGACCCTACGGCCGGGCATCTCGGTGCGTCAGCCCCGCGAACGGGTCATTGTCCTTGCATGACCCCGACGCGGGAGCGGCTGAAGTTCGGGAACACCTCGGCCGTGCTGGCCTGGGTGAAGCGGGACGCGACCACCTCGCCCAGGACGGAGCGGTAGTCGGTCGTGACCAGCAGATCGGCGTCCACCTCGTTCTTGATCTGCGGCCAGTTCGCGTAGTAGCCGCCCTTGACACCGGCGCCGGCCACGAACATCACGTTGCCGTAGCCGTGGTCCAGGCCGACGTTCGCGTTCTCCTTGATCCGGCGGCCGAACTCGCTGAGCGTCACCAGGGTGACCTTCGAGGCGAGGCCGCCGATGTCGACGAAGAACGCCGCGACGGCGGCAGCGAAGTCCGAGGCCTGGCGGATCATGGCGCCGTGGTCGAGGGTGCCCAGACCGGTGTGCATGTCCCAGGCGCCCTGGTCGATCGTGAGCACGGTGACGCCGGCGTCGCCGCGCACGATCTGGGCGGCGGTCGCCATCGCCTTGCCGAGCGAGCCCTTGGGGTACGTCGCCCCGTTGCGCGGGGTGGCCGCGGCGCTCTTGACCGGCCCGAAGGCGCTCACGGCGTCGAATGTCGCCGCGGCGGCGGCCCCGAGCTCGCTCTGCTGCTTGTCCCACATGGTGTGCAGGGCCTTCACCCGGCCGCCGGGCACCCGGCCCTTGCCGGCACCCGCGATCTGCACCTGGTCCACCTTGGACAGCGACATGTAGTGGTGCGGACCGTAGAGCGAGGAGGGCGGTGCGGCGCCACCGACGTTCACGGCCTGCAGCGGGGAGTTGATGGCGTCCTCGCCGATCAGCCGGTTGAGCCAGCCGACGCGGCTCGACGAGCCGGGGTTCGCGTCCTCGAGCTCCTCCATCGCAGCGAAGTGGGACCGGGTGACCGACGGCAGGCCAGCCGCGTGCACGGCGGCCAGCTTGCCGGAGTTCCACAGCGGCAGCAGCGGCTTGAGCTGGGGATGGAGGCCGAAGAACCCGTCCTTGGCGAGCAGGGCGTTCTGCGGGATCGCGATCTTCGGCCGGGCGGCGTAGTAGACCGGGTCGCCGTACGGCGCGACGAGGGAGAGCCCGTCGGCGGCGCCGCGCATCGACAGCACCACGAGCACTGACGGGGCGGGCCCGAGCGTGGCGGCGGAGGCGGTCTGGAGCACCGCGTCACCGATCACCGTCGTGGTGCCCGCCAGCACCGCAGCGCCGAACAGTCCGCGGCGGGACAGGCGCGGCCCGGAGGTGGAGGAGGCGAGCTCTTGGCAGCAGTTCTGGTTCATGTCAGTCACCGGGTCAAGTGGGCGGGGGAGTCGAGGATGGTGGCCAGCACGAACGGCAGATCCCACTTGATCAACCGGTGGCCCTGGTAGATGGAGTCACGGGGCGAATAGCCCACCACCTCGCAGCATGCCTGCAGCAGCTCGGGAGTCGACCGTCGTCCGAGCAGGCGCAGCGAGAGGTAGTCGACGAGCTCGTCGTAGCGGATCGGGTAGCGCGGGATCCAGGACTTCCGGGACTTGTAGCGCACGCCCCGCTTCGGGAACCACGCGCCTGCGAGCGCGAAGTGCACCTGGAAGGAGGCCATCATCCTCGAGGGCGACGCCCAGGCAGCGTTGGTCATCGGGGTGCCGTCGGGCCGGGGCCACGTGAACGGAGTGAGCCCGATCATCCCCGACTGCCACAGCATGGAGTTCGCGGCATGCTGGTCGCCGCCGGTGGTCGGCGGGTCGAGGACCTTGACGCCGAGGGCACGGTACGTCGCGACCAGGTCCTCGCCCGGGTCGCGGACCTTGGCTCCGGCCGAGGCGGCGAACTCGGGGGAGTCGATGAGGGCCCGTAGCACCGGCTTGATGGCCGTGTCGTTGTCGAGGAAGACCTGGGCAAGTCGGTCGACCAGCGCCTGCGGCGGGTCGTCGGAGACGAACTTGACCGCCAGCTTCCGGGCGATCCGCGCCGCCGTGGCCGGGTGGTGGGCCAGGTAGGAGAGGTAGCGACGAGTCAGGTCGCGGCCGTCGGGGGCGGAGTTGGGGTCGGAGAAGCCCAGGACCGATACGGGGCCGGTGGCGTGGTCGCCCGGCCGGTACGACGTATCCCAGGTCTTGGCCACATCGACGCGCCACCCCGTGAGGATCCTGGCCGAGGTCTTGACCTCGGCCTCGGTGTAGCCGGCACCGAGGCCGACGGTGTGCAGCTCCAAGAGCTCTCGGCCGAGGTTCTCGTTGATCGCCGTGGCTGTGGAGATCGCATTGTCGAGGTAGACGAGCATGGCCGGGTGGGTGACGGCCGCCTGCAGCATGTCCTCGAAGCGTCCGAGCGCGTGGCGCCGGATCATGTCCCCGTAGGGCTTGCGGAAGATGAAGTGGTTCATCCCGGTGGCCGGCACGTAGAAGTGGTTCTCCCAGAACTCCGTCATCACCTCCAGCACCTGACGACGGGTGCGGATACGGCGGTTGAGCAGCCAGCGCTGGTAGTTGAGCACCCAGTCCCAGCCGTCCTCGGCACCGCTCTTCTCGCGGCTCCAGAGGGTGAGGGTGTCCCTGGACAGGGACGGCCACCAGCCGTTGACCGCCGTGGCCTGCTTGTCGCCGATGTTGCCGGGCGTGAGCTGCTTGTCGAACCACGCCCGCGCCCCGCCCTGACGGCGTACCTCTTTGACCAGGGCGCGGTTCAGCCCGTACGAGAACCGGCTGACCAGGTGGCGCTGGGCCGACGGGAGCATCGGTTCGCCGCGGTAGGAGCGAGGGGTGAACGTCGCCGCTGAGGCGGGCGCTGCTGCCACCAGCGGCACCGAGGCGCCGGCCACCGCGGCACCCACGAGCAGCGTGCGGCGTGACGGGGAGGTGGTCGGGCTCGCGGTCATGGTGGCTCCGGGTCGGGGAAGGGAAGTCCGGATCGCGCAGACCCAGGACGTCGGAAGGCTAAGAGCGGGTGGGGGGCCCTGTTCGCGGAACCGGGGAACAGGTCTAGTGGTCCAGACCGTCCCCGCCGGTCGGACCCGGACCCGAGTGCTCGCTACAGTGGTCCCTCCACCGCCCAGCCGAAGGACCCCACGCCCCGCCCATGGATGGCTCCCGTTGTCACCCGTCCGCTGATCTCGCCGTCACGGAGCGCGGAACCGGTCTCCCGGCCGGAGCTCGCGGGTGATCGCCACCCTGCTCGTCCTGGTCACCCTCGCCCTGATTGCGGCGTCGGGGATCTTCGTCGCGGCGGAGTTCGCGTTCGTCACGGTCGACCGGGCCGCCGTCGACCGCGAGGCCGAGGCTGGCGACGCCACGGCCCGTGGGCTGCAGAAGGCGCTGCGCTCGCTGTCCACGCAGCTGTCCGGGGCTCAGGTCGGCATCACGGTGACCAACCTGGCCATCGGCTTCCTGGCCGAGCCGGCGCTCGCCGACCTGGTGGGTCCGCCCTTGACCGCAGCCGGGCTGCCGGAGAGTGCAGTCCGCCCTGTCGCCCTGACAACCGGGCTGGCGGTCAGCACGCTGCTGACGATCGTGTTCGGCGAGCTGGTGCCGAAGAACCTCGCCATTGCGCGCCCGATGCAGACCGCTCGTGCCACCCAGCGGATCCAACGGGGCTTCACCTCAGCCATTCTGTGGCCGATCCGGCTCCTCAACGGCTCCGCCAACGCCGTCGTACGTCGGCTCGGGCATCGAGCCCCAGGAGGAGCTCCGGTCCGCGCGGAGCTCGACCGAGCTGGCCAGCCTGATCCAACGGTCGGCCGATCACGGGACTCTCGACGCGGACACGGCTGAGCTGATGGAGCGGTCGGTGGAGTTCGGGACCCGCACGGCCGGCGAGATCATGACCCCCCGGGTGCGCACGGTCACTCTCGAGGACGCCGACCGGGCGAGCGTCGTCATCGAGAAGGCCCGCGAGACCGGTCATTCGCGGTTCCCGGTGCTCGACGCGGAGGACAGCGTCGTCGGGACCGTCCACGTCAAGCACGCCGTGGCGCTTCCGGTGCGCGAGCGCGCCACGACGCGGCTCAAGCACATCATGGTCAAGTCGATCTTCGTGCCCGACTCCCTCCGGCTCGACCCCCTGCTCGCGTTGCTGCGGGCGGATGGCTTCCAGATGGCCATCGTGCTCGATGAGTACGGCGGTCACGCCGGCATCGTGACGCTGGAGGACGTGGTCGAGGAGATCGTCGGGGACATCGCCGACGAGCACGACCCACGGAGCGCCCAGGCGCGGCAGCGCCGCGACGGCGGGTGGCTGGTGTCCGGGTTGCTGCGTCCCGACGAGGTCGAGGACCTGACCGGGATCCCGCTGCCCCAGCACGAGGACTACGACACGGTGGCCGGCCTGCTGCTGCGCGCCCTCGGCCGGATGGCGGTGACGGGCGACGTCGCGGAGATCGAGGTTCCGACCGAGTCGCTCGGCGACGAGGGTCTGGCGCCGCGGCGGACCGCCGTGCTCCGGGTCGAGCGCATGGACGGCCTGCGCGTCGACCGGCTCGTCGTCACGGTGCGCGACGACACGCCTGCCGCCGAAGGGGAGACGTCATGAGTCCGGGCGCCGCCATCGCGCTGTCGGTCTTCCTGCTGTTGGGGAACGCCTTCTTCGTCGGTGCCGAGTTTGCGCTGATCTCGGCGCGCCGCAGCCAGATCGAGCCGCGGGCGCGGGCCGGATCACGGATGGCCCGCACCACGCTGACCGCGATGGAGAACATCTCGCTGGTGATCGGCGTGAACCAGATCGGGATCACCGTCTGCAGCCTGTTGCTGGGCGCGGTCGGCGAGCCGGCCGTGGCCCACCTGGTGGAGCCGGTGCTTCACTTCGCCCACGTCCCGGAGGCCTTGCTGCACCCGATCTCCTTCCCGATCGCACTGCTGGTCGTGGTCTACCTCCACGTCGTTCTCGGCGAGATGGTGCCGAAGAACATCGCGCTTGCGGGACCCGAGCGGGCCGCGATGGTCCTGGGGCCGCTGGTCTGGGCCATTGCGACGGTGCTGCGACCACTCGTGATCGTCATCAACGGCATCGCTCGCTGGCTGCTGCGCAGAGTCGGTGTGGAGCTGCAGGACGAGGTGAGCTCGACGTACACCCGTGAGGAGGTCGCCGCCCTGGTGGAGGAGTCCCGGGGCGAGGGCCTGCTGGCCGACGACGAGTACTCCCGCCTGTCGGGAGCGCTCGGCTTCTCCGAGAAGACGGTGCACGCCGTGATCATGGAGACCGACTCGCTCGCCACGGTGCGCCGCGGGTCGAGTGCGGCCGACATCGAGGAGCTGTGCGCGACCACCGGCTACAGCCGGTTCCCTGTGGTGGAGCCGGACGGCGAGCTGGTCGGCTATCTCCACATCAAGGACGTCTTGGAGTACGACGACGCCGCCGCCCGCGACCGCCCGGTGGCGGACAAGTGGATCCGCCCACTGGCCCGGGTGGGGGAAGCCGACCTCCTGCACGACGCACTGGAGACCCTGCAACGGCGGGGCGCCCACATGGCCCGGGTGGTCGCGGCGGACGGGGACGTGCGCGGGATCGTGACGCTCGAGGACGTCATCGAGGAACTGATCGGCGAGATCCGGGATGCAGCGCACCACGAGGACGCCTGATCAGGTGCCAGGTCGGCGGCGAGTCGCTCGCTAAGGTGTGGGAGCCGGCGTAGGCCGGGCCACTTCACGACGACACGACGGCAGGTACCCGTGCCCGACACAGCTGCACGCAGCACGCGCGTGTGGACCGTGCCCAACCTGTTGAGCATGGCCAGGCTACTCGGGGTCCCCTTGTTCCTCTGGTTGGTGCTGGGGCCGGAATGGGACGGCTGGGCGCTGCTCCTGTTGGCCGTCTCGGGCGTCACCGACTACCTCGACGGCTATCTCGCGCGCCGACTCGACCAGTTCACCCAGCTCGGGCAGATCCTGGACCCGGTGGCAGATCGGCTCTACATCCTGGCGGTCGTCATCGGGCTCGCCATGCGCGACATCATCCCGTGGTGGGTCGCGGTCGCGCTGCCCCTGCGCGACCTGCTGCTCTGGGTGCTGGTGCCGTTCCTGCGCACCCGTGGCTACAGCGCTCTCCCGGTCCACTTCCTGGGCAAGGCAGCCACGTTCAACCTGCTGTACGCCTTCCCGCTGTTGCTGCTCGGGGACGGCGACGGCACGGTGGCCACGTTGGCCCGGGTCTTCGGCTGGGCCTTCGCGTTCTGGGGGATCGGGCTCTATTGGTGGGCCGGTGTCCTCTACGCCTACCAGGTCTACAAGCTGCTCACCGACGTCGACCGGCGGATGGCGGACTCCGGTGCCTGAACCGTCGGCCGCCCCATTGCCCGAGCACGTGACGATGCCGCTGCTCGACCGGATCACCGAGCAGTCGCTGGACCGGGAGTACGCCCAGCGGGCAGCTCGACGCCGCGCGCAGGGCGGGCGCTCACCGGCCTCGGACGGTGGGGGACTCGTGGTGCTCGTCGCCCTGGGACTGTTCGGACTTCTCGTTGCCACGGCGGCTGTTCAGGAGACCCGGACGGCCCCGGTGGATGCCATCAACCGCGCCCAGCTGATCGACCAGCTCGGCCAGCGCCGTGCCGCGCTGGCGGCGACCCAGGACCGGATCGGGCAGAAGCAGGCCCGGATCAGCGTGTTGGTGCGCGAGGCACAGGACCTGGCGACCCAGCAGGACCTGACGTCGGCGCGGCTGCTGCGGCTCGGCGGCCGCACCGGCTACGGCCCGGTGCGGGGACCGGGCGTGCTGATCCAGGTCGACGACTCGCCCAGTGGCATCCCGGAGGAGGCGGTGCGCGACTCCGACCTCGCCGACCTCGTGAACGCACTGTGGGCCGTCGGCGCCGAGGCGATCGCCATCAACGACGAGCGGATGACGGTGCTGTCCGGGCTGCGGAACGTCGGCACTGCGGTTCATCTCAACGGCAAGCCGCTCTCGCCACCGTATGTCGTCGAGGCGATCGGCGACCCCCGCACCCTGCAGTCGGACCTGGTCAACAGCCCCCGAGGCCAGCACTTCTTCGGGCTGGCTGACGCCTTGGGCCTGGACTACGACATGAGCAACCAGTCCACGATGGTGCTCCCGGCGGCCGCGCAGTCGGTGATCAGGGTCGCCGTGAGTGGGGTGGCCGCGAGTGGCACTGGAAGTGGGCCTGGGAGCGCCCCCGGCACCGAGTCGCCGGCTGGCGTGGACAATGGGTCACGAAGCGGCGCCGAGCGCCCGACGAAGGAGGAACAACCGTGATCGCCGTCCTGGGTCTGGTGGTGGGGATCGTGCTGGGGCTGATCTTCCAGCCCGACGTGCCGGTCGCCCTGCAGCCCTACCTGCCGATCGCGGTCGTGGCCGCGCTCGACGCCGTGTTCGGCGCGCTGCGTGCCCTGCTCGACGGCATCTTCGACGACAAGGTCTTCGTGGTGTCCTTCCTGAGCAACGTCGTGATCGCGGCCGCCATCGTCTACCTCGGCGACAAGCTCGGTGTCGGCGGTCAGCTGTCCACCGGGGTGATCGTGGTGCTCGGGATCCGCATCTTCTCCAACGTCGCCGCGATCCGGAGGCATCTGCTCCGTGCCTGACCAGACCGTGCCCGAGGAGACGCTGCCTGAGGAGACTCCGCCTGAGGAGACGCTGCCTGGCGAGGCGCGTCGACGGTTGCTCGACGCTGTCCGGCATCCCACGCGGAGCCAGGTGGTCGTGGGGCTGCTGCTGGCGGCGCTCGGCTTCGCCGCGGTCACCCAGGTGCGCGCCACCGAGCTGGACGACACCTACGCCAGCTACCGCGAGCAGGACCTCGTCGACGTCCTGAGCACCCTGACGGGCGCGTCGCAGAAGGCGCAGAGCGAGCTGGCCCGGCTGGAGAATGCCCGCCGTGACCTCCTCAGCGACAACGATCGGCGCCAGGCCGCGCTGACGCAGGCCGCGCAAGCGGCTGACAACCTCGAGATCCTGGCCGGCCAGGTGCCGGTCAGCGGACCGGGAATCCGCGTGGTCGTGACCGAGACGGACGGCACCATCAGCGTCGACTCGCTCCTGGACACCGTCCAGGAGCTCCGCACCGCGGGCGCGGAGGCGATGGAGTTCAACGACGAGGTGCGCATCGTCGCGCAATCGTCCTTCACCGACGGCGTCGGTGGGATCGTGATCGATGGCTCGCAGCTGACTTCGCCGTACGTCATCGAGGTGATCGGCGACCCGGACACCCTTGAAGCGGCGTTGGGGTTCCTCCAGGGCCCGACCGAGCAGTTGGAGGACGACGGCGCCACGGTCGAGGTCAGCGCCCCCGATCTCGTCGCGATCGCCAGCGTGCGCACCACGGCTCGGGCCGAGTACGCACAGCCCACCGAAGACCAGTAGCCTCGCTCTGACGTCGTCCGACGCGTCCTTTGCCCGCGACCAGGAGGTCCCGTGTATCCCGACGACCTGAAGTACACCGCCGAGCACGAGTGGATTCGCCGCTCGGACGACGCCGAGGGTGTCATCCGTATCGGCATCACCCACTTCGCCCAGGAGGCGCTCGGCGACATCGTCTACGTCTCCCTGCCGGGGGTCGGCGACAGCGTCACGACCGGAGCCGCGTGCGGAGAGCTCGAGTCGACCAAGTCCGTCAGCGACATCTACGCCCCGGTCTCGGGTGAGGTCGTGGCGCGCAACGAGTCCCTGGACGCCACGCCGGAGCTCGTCAACAACGACCCCTACGGCGGCGGTTGGCTGTTCGAGATCAAGCCGTCCCAGCCGGCCGAGCTCGACGGCCTGATGGACGCGGCGACGTACCAACAGTCGATCGAGGGTTGAGCCCTGAGGGGTCTGAGTTCGGCCTTGCCGGACTGATAGGTTCGGACGTGAACCTTCACCCTCATGGTTCGGCTGAGACTTCGGCCGGAGCGCGAGGGTGGCGCCGATACTCGTGAGGAGATCCGATGCCCTTCTGCACCGCGTGCGGCCGGCAGAACCCCGATGACGCCCGGTTCTGCTCGCAGTGCGGCACCGCCCTGGTGGAGGCGTCGCCGACAGGGGAATCCGCGAGCCAGCCGACCAGTCAGCCGACGGGCGCGCCGAGCACGGCGCCGCCCGTGGCAGTCCCTGCGGACGTCACCGCCACGATCGTCTTCGGCGGTTCGACCGACAAGGTCGAGACTTCGGACCGCCAGCTCAGCCCCGTGGACGCCGCAGCGGTCGACGCGCTGCCCGCCGGGCACGCGCTCCTGGTGGTGCAACGCGGCCCGGGCGCCGGCAACCGATTCCTCCTCGACCTTGACCTGGTGACCGCCGGCCGGCACCCGGAGAGCGAGATCTTCCTCGACGATGTCACGGTCTCGCGCCGCCACGCGGAGTTCCACCGCACGGCCACGGAGTTCACCGTCCGCGACGTCGGCAGCCTCAACGGCACCTACGTCAACCGCGACCGCATCGACGAGGTCTCGCTCAAGGACGGCGACGAGGTCCAGATCGGCAAGTATCGCCTGGTGTTCTACTCCGGCCACGCGAACGGCTGACGCGGTGGCGTCGTCCGCGGCTGCCGCCGCACGGGGGAGGATGAACATCGGGCAGGTGCTCGAGCGGTTGCGCCCCGACCATCCCGGGGTCACCATTCCCAAGATCCGCTTCCTCGAGGACAAGGGTCTGATCAAGCCGGAGCGGACCGCAGCCGGCTACCGCAAGTTCTCCGACGACGATGTCGAACGACTGCGCTACATCCTGCGCATGCAGCGCGACCACTACCTGCCACTGCGGATCATCGGCGAGCATCTCGACGCCCTCGACCGAGGGCTCGAGCCGCCGCCGATCGACCCGGTCGTGCCGACAGTGCCGACGGTGGCGCTCTCCGCGGACGGCAGTCCGAGCCCGGAGTCGTTCGGGCGACGTGACCGGCTGCGGATGTCGCGTCGCGAACTGGTCAAGGTGGCCGAGATCGACGAGGAGCTGTTGAGCCAGCTCGAGCAGTACGCCCTGGTGACGAAGCTGCCGGGCACCGGGCACTACGACAGCGACGCGCTCGTGATCGCGCGCACTGCCCGCGAGCTGGCGTCCTTCGGTTTCGAGCCACGCCACCTGCGCGCCTTCAAGTCCGCGGCCGATCGCGAGATCGGTCTGGTCGAGCAGGTGGTCGAGCCGCTCAAGCGAGGGCGCGACGCTGCCGCGTCGGCCCGCGCGGAGGAGGCCGTCAACGAGATCGCGGCGCTGTCGGTGCGCCTGCACGCCAGCTTGGTGAAGGCCGGGCTGCGGCGCTCCTGAGGGCTCTCCGGAAGAGCAGCCAGGAGCCCGCTCGCCCGGGGGTAGGGTGGGAGGCGTGCGCGAGGTCGATGTCGTCGGAGTCAGGGTCGAAATGCCCTCGAACCAGCCCATCGTGCTGCTCCGGGAGGTCTCGGGGGACCGTTACCTCCCGATCTGGATCGGGGCGGTCGAGGCGACGGCGATCGCCTTCGCCCAGCAGGGCGTGGTCCCGCCACGCCCGCTGACCCACGACCTGCTCAAGGACCTCGTCGAGGCCACCGGCAACACCCTGTCCGAGGTGCGCATCACCGAGGTCAAGGACGGCGTCTTCTACGCCAGCCTGGTGCTCGGTTCCGGCGTCGAGGTCGGGGCCCGTCCGTCCGACTCCATCGCCCTGGCGCTGCGCACCGGCAGCCGGATCGTGTGCGCGGAGGGGGTCCTGGAAGAGGTCGGGCTCGAGGTGCCCGACGAGCAGGAGGACGAGGTCGAGAAGTTCCGAGAGTTCCTCGACCACGTGACGCCCGAGGACTTCGAGAAGCAGTAGCCCTCAGGCTCTACTTGAGGGTTATGGTTGCGACACGCCCGCGCGGTGCGTTGACCGCCGCCTTCTGGCGGCCTACGGTGAACTGTCTTCGTTGTAACTCCACCGTTGTGGTTGTGGTGTCCCTGTGGTCGCCCATCACGTCCTTCCCCCGGGAGTTACGCACCACGGAGTACTCGACGGAGGGTCGATGGGCGTGAACGAGAACGAGCCGCACGGCGATGTCACGGCCGGCGCAGAGGCGAACGAGCGGGCACAGGAGCAGGGTCTGCTGTTCACCGACGACGTCTCGACGCTGCCGAGCGACACCGGCTACCGCGGCCCCACGGCCTGCAGCGCAGCCGGGATCACCTACCGACAGCTCGACTACTGGGCTCGCACGGGGCTGGTGGAGCCGACGGTGCGAGGGGCCAAGGGCTCCGGGTCGCAGCGGCTCTACTCCTTCCGCGACATCTTGATCCTCAAGGTCATCAAGCGGCTGTTGGACGCCGGCATCTCACTGCAGCAGATCCGCAGTGCGGTGCAGTTCCTGCGCGAGCGCGGCACTGACGACCTGACCCGGGTCACGCTGATGAGCGACGGCGCCTCGGTCTACGAGTGCACGAGCAACGACGAGGTCATCGACTTGCTGCAGGGTGGCCAGGGCGTGTTCGGCATCGCCATCGGCGGTGTCTGGCGCGAGATCGAGGGCACGCTGGCCGAGCTGCCGTCCGAACGCACCCTGGAGGAGCCGGAGCCTGTCGCCGGTGACGAGTTGGCCGCGCGTCGCGCTGCCCGCCATACCGGCTGAGTCCTCGGGACGCCTCGGACCGGGCGAGCCTGATCCGGCCCGGCGCCGGTGATATGTTTTCGGGGCTGACGATCCCGTGCGGGAGAGTCTCCCGGCCTTGGGTCGGGAGCGCCGAAGGGGCAATTCCTCCCCGGAACCTCTCAGGCGCCCGGACTGCGCGGAGAAGGCGACTCTGAAGGCGTCCGCCGACAGAGGGGGAGGGGACCGACCACGCCCGCAGTGTGTCTGCGTGAGGGAGCCCCGATGCCCGATCTGCCCGCCCCCTTCGTCCGCCGCCACGTGGGACTGAGCCCCGTGGACCGCGACCGGATGCTCGCGAGCCTCGGCTACGACAGCCTGGAGTCCCTGATGTCGGCGGCGGTGCCGGGCGGCATCCGCAGCCACGTCGACCTCGAGTTGCCCGCCGCGCTGTCCGAGCCGGAGGTCGCCCAGGCGCTGCGAGAGCTGGCGCAGCTCAACGCCCCGGCCGAGCCGATGATCGGGCTCGGCTACCACGGCACGGTCACGCCCGCGGTGATCCGCCGCAACGTGCTGGAGGACCCGAGCTGGTACACCGCCTACACGCCCTACCAGCCGGAGATCTCCCAGGGCCGTCTGGAGGCCCTGCTCAACTTCCAGACCATGGTGGGCGACCTGACCGGGCTGCCGACCGCCAACTCCTCACTGCTCGACGAAGCGACCGCCGCGGCCGAGGCGATGACCCTGGTCCGCCGTGCCCAGCGGGGCGCCTCGGGAGCTTTCGTCATCGACGCCGACGCCCTCCCGCAGACCATCGCCGTGGTGCGCACCCGCGCGGCCGCGATGGGGATCGAGGTGGTGGTCGCCGACCTGACCGAGGGCCTGCCAGGGGACCTCTCCGGCGAGGAGGTCGGCGGTGTCCTCGTGCAGTACCCCGGGGCCTCCGGGCGGATCCTCGATCCGCGACCGGTGATCGAGGAGGTCCACGCCCGCGGCGGGCTCGCGGTGGTCGCGGCCGACCTGTTGGCGCTGACCCTGCTGGAGGCGCCCGGCGCCCTCGGTGCCGACGTGGTGGTCGGCTCGTCGCAACGTTTCGGGGTGCCGCTGTTCTACGGCGGGCCCCACGCCGGCTTCATGGCCGTGGCGGCCGGTCTCGAGCGCCACCTGCCGGGCCGGCTGGTGGGTGTCAGTGTGGACGCGGAGGGCAGGCCGGCGTACCGCTTGGCCCTGCAGACGCGAGAACAGCACATCCGCCGGGACAAGGCCACGTCGAACATCTGCACGGCGCAGGTGCTGCTGGCCGTCGTCGCCTCGATGTATGCCGTCTACCACGGCCCGGACGGGCTCCGAGAGATCGCGACCCGCACCCACGAGCTCGCCGCGCAGGCTGCCGCGTCGCTCACCTCGGCCGGCTACGACGTCACGACGGACCGATTCTTCGACACCTTCACCGTGATCGCCCCGGGACGCGCCGCCGAGCTCGTTGCCGCTGCGCGCGCCCAAGGGCTGCATCTGCGCCAGGTCGACGACGACACCGTCGGGCTGTCGTTCGCCGAGACCAGCGGCCCGGCCACCCTGCGGGCACTGCAGTCGTCGTTCGGGGTCGCGGCGGCGAGGGTCGAGCCGGGAACGACGCTTCCCGAGGGCCTGGCCCGCCGCACGCCGTACCTCACCCACGAGGTGTTTCACGCCCATCGCAGCGAGACCCAGATGCTGCGCTACCTGCGGCGGCTGTCAGCGCGCGACTATGCCCTCGATCGGGGCATGATCCCGCTGGGCTCCTGCACGATGAAGCTCAACGCGACCACCGAGATGGAGCCGATCAGCCTCCCCGGATTCGCCGACCTGCACCCCTTCGCGCCGGCCGACGACGCCCTGGGGTACCAGCGGCTGGTGGCCGAGCTGGAGGAGTGGCTGGCCACGGTGACGGGCTACGACCGGGTCTCGATCCAGCCCAACGCCGGCTCCCAGGGCGAGCTGTCCGGTCTCCTGGCGATTCGCGGCTACCACCTGGCTCGGGGCGACCAGGAGCGCACCGTGTGCCTGATCCCGTCCTCTGCCCATGGCACCAACGCCGCCTCGGCCGTGATGGCCGGCATGCGGGTAGTCGTCGTCGCCGCCACCGACGAAGGGTCGGTCGACCTCGACGACCTCCGCCAGAAGTGCCAGACCCATGCTGCCGATCTCGCCGCGATCATGGTCACCTACCCCTCGACCCACGGGGTCTACGAGGACACGATCAGCGAGCTCTGCAAGATCGTCCACGACCACGGTGGGCAGGTGTACGTCGATGGGGCCAACCTCAACGCGCTGCTCGGCTGGGCGCGTCCAGGCGAGTTCGGTGGTGACGTGTCCCACCTCAACCTGCACAAGACGTTCTGCATCCCCCACGGCGGCGGCGGCCCCGGCGTCGGCCCGGTGGCGGTGCGTGAGCACCTGGCGGCGTACCTCCCCACACATCCGATGCACCCCGAGCCGGCCAAGCGGGAGGGAATCGGTCCCGTCAGCGCCGCGCCGTACGGCTCGGCCGGGATCCTGCCGATCACCTGGGCCTACATCAGGCTGATGGGAGCGGCTGGGCTGACCGAGGCGACCGCGTCGGCAGTCCTGGCCGCCAACTACGTCGCCGCCCGGCTGCACGAACACTTCCCGGTGCTCTATCGCGGGTCCCGCGGACTGGTCGCCCACGAGTGCATCCTGGACCTCCGCGACCTCACCAAGCAGACGGGCGTGACCGTCGACGACGTGGCCAAACGGCTGGTCGACTACGGCTTCCACGCCCCCACCATGTCCTTCCCCGTCGCAGGCACCCTGATGGTGGAGCCGACCGAGTCCGAGGACCTCCCCGAGCTCGACCGCTTCTGCAACGCCATGATCGCGATCCGTGGCGAGATCGCGCGGGTGGCCGCGGGGGAGTGGACTCCCGAGGACGCCCCGCTGCGACATGCTCCGCACACCGCACGGGCGGTGGTCGGTGAGTGGGACCGCGCCTACTCCCGCGAGACGGCAGTGTTTCCGACCGGAGTCGACCCCGACAAGTACTGGCCGCCGGCGGCCAGGATCGATCAGGCCTACGGTGACCGACACCTGGTCTGCGCGTGCCCGCCGCCCGAGGCATTCGCCGAGTGACCACGGTGCAGGCGACGACGGCCCGCGCGTTGACGACGCGGCTCGCCGCAGCTCAGCGCGACGGTCGGCTGCCGTCGCTGGTCGCCGGGGTCTCGCGAGAGGGCGAGCGGGTCTGGAGCGGGACCCGAGGCGACCACACCGGGGGAGCGGCTGCCGGGCTGGATCTGCAATACCGCATGGGCTCGATCACGAAGACGTTCACGGCGGTCTTGGTGCTGCGGCTGGTCCGGGACGGCCGCCTTGACCTCGACGCTCCCGTCGGTCGACTCCTGGGGGACGTCGGCTACGCCGACCGCACCGCGCGGTCGCTGCTCGCGCACTCCTCCGGGATGCAGTCGGAGCCGGTCGGTCCCTGGTGGGAGCGCTCGCCCGGCGTGAGCTGGGAGGAGTTGGTCGCCGCCAACGACGGGACTCGGTCGGCCCTGCCCGCCCTGCAGCAGTTCCACTACTCCAACCTCGGCTACGCCCTGCTCGGTCGCATGGTCGAGACCCAGCTGGGCCAGCCGTGGTGGGATGCGGTCCGCGAGCGCATCCTGACCCCGCTGGGGATGCATCGCACGTCGTACCTCCCGCAGCAGCCCGCGGCCGAGGGCTACAGCGTCCATCCGTACGCCGGCACCCTCCACCCCGAGCCGGCCACCGACACCGGCGCGATGGCGCCCGCCGGGCAGCTGTGGTCCACGGTGGACGACCTGCTGATCTACGCAGGCTTCCTGATCGAGGGTCATCCCGACGTCCTGCCGGTCGAGGACCTGCTGAGCGCGAGCCACCCCCAGTCCGGGGATCAGCGGCACGCCTTCGCGATGTCCCAGGGGCTTGGCTTCATGTTGCTGCCCGGAGGGTCCGGCCTGCTGGTGGGGCATGGCGGCTCGATGCCGGGCTTCCTGGCAGGTCTCCTCATCGACCGCGACCGGTGCGCGGCGGGCGTGGTGCTCGCCAACGGCACCACGGGCGTCCCGATGCTGAGCCTGGCCAGGGACCTGCTCGAGGTGCTGGAGGAGCACGAGCCGCGGATCGGGCCGCCGTGGACCCCGACCGAGCAGGTGCCGACTGAGGTCGAGGAGGTCCTGGGGGTGTGGCATTGGGGCAACACCCCCTTCGAGTTCGGCCTCGAGGAAGGCCGGGTCGTGGCCCGGCGGCAGGGCCAGGAGCAGTACGCCTTCACCGTCCGCGACGGCGCCGTGATCGGCACGTCCGGCTATCACGCGGGGGAGCGGCTGTGGGTGCGTCGCGCGGCTGACGGCACCGTGAGCCACCTGGAGATCGCCACCTTCGTCTTCACCCGGGAGCCCTCGTCGTAGGTCTGGGGAGGGGTCACCTGCCGAGCCGTGAGGACTGGTCCGGCCGGTAGGGTCACGGCCATGACGTCACCGGCCTGGCTGGGCATCGGCGCGCAGCGCTCCGGCACGACCTGGTTCACCGACCTTCTCTGCCAGCACCCGCAGGTCGACCTCGGGACCAACGGCAAGAAGGAGCAGCACCTGCTCCACAAGGTCGGTGACGGCAGTCGCGAGCCGTCGGAGTACCTCGACCTCTTCCCTGCGGACGGAGTGCGCCGTGGAGAGTGGACGCCTCAGTATCTCCGCCACTCCTCCGCGCCTCCGATCGCAGCCCGGCTGCTGGCACCGGACATGCCCGTGCTGGTGCTGGTGCGGGACCCGGTCGAACGCTTCCTGTCGGCGATGCGGCTGGCCGCCACGCGGGGCACCTCCCCCTGGCCCTATCCGGTGCCGATCACGGTGCAGACCTGGAGCGGCTTCTACGCCGACCAGCTGGCGATGTGGGCGCATTTCGTCGGCCGGGAGCGGATGATGGTGATGGTCTACGAGCAGGTACGCCGCGCGCCCCAGTCCGCCGTCGACGGTGTGTGGCAGCGGCTGGGTCTCGACCCGGTGCCGCTGCAGGAGGTCAGCCGCCCGTCACGTTCGAGCAGCACCGCCTCCTGGGAGCCTCCCGAGGGACTGGAGGAGTCGCTGCGCGTGTTGTACGGCCCGCAGCTGGACCGCCTGGTCGACGACTGGGGCTTGGACCTGTCGGAGTGGCGGTCGGTGGCCGGCTGAGTCCGCCCTCACCCGTGGGACAGGGCGAGGTGCGAGCCGCCGCGGCCCTTGCGCACGTCGAGGTGAGTGGGGATCCGCTCGCGCATCTGCGGCACGTGGCTGACGACGCCGACGACGCGTCCTCCGTCGCGCAGGGAGTCGAGGGTGTCGAGGACATCGTCGAGGGTGTCTGCGTCGAGCGCTCCGAAGCCCTCGTCGACGAACAGCGTGTCCAGGTCGGCGCCGCCGGCCTCGTGCGCGACCGTGTCGGCCAGTCCGAGCGCCAGTGCCAGGGACACGACGAAGGTCTCGCCGCCTGACAGCGTGGCCGGGTCGCGCGTCTCGCCGGTCCAGTCGTCGCGGATCAGCAGGCTCAGCCCGCCGCGGGTCTCACCTGCGCCGCGGCGACCGCTGTGCTCCAGGGTGTAGCGACGGTCGCTCATCGTGGCCAGTCGTTCGTTGGCGGCGGCCACGACCTGGGCGAGCCGAGCCGCCAGCACGTAGGCGGACAGGCGCATCGAAAGCCGGTTGTCGGGGGATCGGCCGTCGACGAACAGGGACAGCCTGGTGACCAGGGACAGCTCCTCACGCAGCGGCGCCGCCGCGTGCAGTGCTTCCTGCAGGTCGCCGGTGAGCTCGGTGAGCCGCTTGAGCCTGACGGCTCCTGCTCGGGCCGACGACTCGGCGTCCAGCAGCCTCGCCGAGGTCAGCTCAGCCGCGGTCGCGAGGGCCGCGAGATCGGGGGCGGGGAGCGTCGCGGCCGCGGACAGGTGCGGGTCTGCCAGCAGCCGGTCGCACGCCGCCAGTCCGGCGTCGTGGGCCAGCAGCGCCGCCTCGGCAGCCTCCAGCTCGGGGGCGGGTAGCGCCGCTGAGAGCATGTCGCGGACGCTGCCGAACCCGGCGGCAACTGCGGCGTCCTGCGCCGCCAGCTCAGCCCGGGTCACCGCGTCCTGGGCCTCGCCCGCAGCCCGGACTGCTGCCGCGAGCTCCCCGAGGTGGGCGACGCCGCGCGCGAGTCGGCGACGACGACCGTCGAGGGAGGAGTCGGGCCCCGTGCCCAGGCTGGTCGCGATCTGGTCGGAGATCTGGTCTGCCTGGTGGATCAGGCCGGCCAGGCCGGTCGCCACGTGCTGACGCGTGAGCCGCAGCTCCTCGCGGCGCCGGGTGTCCGCGTCCAGAGCGGTGCCGAGGTCCGCGGCCTCGCGCCGCAACTGCGGCAACCTGGCCGCGGACTCCCGGAGCGCGGCTTCTCGCACCGCGAGCGTCGCGAGCTCGGTCGCGGCCTCGGCGACCGACTGGCCGGCTGCTGTCTGCTCCGCGATCGCGATCTGGGTCTGAAGGTCGCGGACGGCCTCCTCGTGGGCGTGGCGGTGAGTCTCGGCGTCGTCGAGCAGGCGCCGGGCGCCGCGTTCGGCCTCTTCGTCGGGCGCACCTGGCTGGGGTCGGGCGGGTGTCGGGTGCTCGGCGGAGCCGCAGACCGGGCAGCTGTCTCCCACTGCGAGCCGCCCGGCGAGCTCGGCGGCCATCCCGGTGATCCGCCGCTCCTGGAGCTGGAGCCAGTGCTCCCGCGCCCCCTGGGCTGCGTCCACCGCCGCCAGCCGGAGCGCCTCGGCCTGCTGATGGCCCTCTCGCAGGACAACGAGCGCTCGTGCCGCGCCCTCTCGATCACGCAGCGCCGCGACGGTGGCGGCCAGGGCCTGGAGCGCCGCCTCGTCGTGCTGCGCCTCGCCCCGCTGCTGGTCCAGCGCGGCGAGCCGCTGTGGAGCCTGGTCCAGCGCGGCGTCGAGGGTGGTCAGCTCGGCCTCGAGGCCGGCTCGCTCCTCATCGAGCTGGGCGGCTTGGGTTAGCAGCCGCTCGAGTCGCCGCTGCTCGGGCACCAGCAGCTCGGTCGCCGTGAGGTCGCGGGTCAAAGCCGCCAGCCGGGCCGCAACGGCAGCCTCGGTGACTTCGGTGACTTCGGATACTTCGGTGAGTCCCGACCGGTCGGCCGCCTCCGCGAGCTGAGCGAGCCGCTGCGCGGTCTCGGACCGGACGGACTCAGCCCCCGCGCGAGCGTGCTCGAGGGGTACGACGGCCGCTGCCCGCCGTGCTCTGACTACGGCTGCCCGGAGCGCCGTCACCTGGTCGACGCGCGCCACGAGAACGGCTCGCTCGTCCTCCGCAGCGCGTCGACGCTCCTGCTGCTCGGCGAGGACGCGGCCGTCGTCAGCGGCACGCAACGCCTCCTGGGTAGCCAGGCGCGCGGCTCCCAGCCGCTCGACATCCTCAGCGACGGTGGCCCGATGCCGCTCGGTCACCGCACCTGCCCAGTCGCCGAGCGCCGTGGCCGAGTGCTCATCGTCGGAGCCGACCAGCCAGGACTCCGGAAGCGGCTCGCCGGCGGTCTCGCTGGTGCGGCTCGTGACCTCCGCGAGGACCCGCTGCTGCTCCCGGGCGGCCGCCGCGAGGTCGGACTTCCGCTGCCGCAGCCAGGTCTCGACCGCCTCGAAGCGACCGGTGCGGAACAGCTGCTGCAACAGCCGGTGCCGATCCTCCGAACGGGCACGGAGGAAGGACTGGAACCGGCCCTGCGGCAGCAGTGCCACCTGGGTGAACTGGGTGAGGTTCATGCCGAGCAGATGGGCGACCAGGTGTCCGGCCTCGTCGAGTCGGGTGGTCACCGGTTGCCAGTCGCCCGCCACCCGCTCGCTGAGGGAGACCGAGGCCTGCTGATGGGTGGTGCCGGTGCCGCGCTTCTTCGGGCGTTCCCAGGACGGCGACCGGGTGATCTGGAACCGGCGACCGGCGAGGGTGCACTCAAGCCTGACTCGCGGGGCGGCCCCGGCCGGGGCATGGTCGGAGCGAAGTCGCTTGGCGGTGGATCGGTCGCCGGGAACATCGCCGTAGAGCGCGAAGCAGACGGCGTCGAGCACGCTGCTCTTGCCGGCGCCGGTAGGACCCGTCAACAGGAACACGCCGGCGCCCGACAGGGTGTCGAAGTCGACCTCCACTGTCTCGGCGAACGGGCCGAACGCGGTGATCTCCAGCGAGTGCAGTCGCATCAGTCGTCCCTCACGAGGGTGTCGACGTCGGGGTCGACGGCACACGCGTCGCAGGCCGTCAGCAGCAGGTCGCTCTCGGCTGCGGTCGCCGGTGCGCCGCGCAGGTCGGCCACGAAGTCCTGCGCGACCTGGTGGTCGCTGCGGCCACCTCCTCGGGAGACCGGCACCGCCGGGACCATCCGGGCGGACGGCTCGAAGGACAGCACCAGCGCGTGCGGGAACCGCCGGCGCAGCCGCTCCATCGCCCGGTCGGGGCGCAGATCGTCGGTGAGGGTGACCTCGACCCAAGCGGACTCGGCCTCACCCAGCGCGGGGTCGGTGAGCAGCGTGTCGAGCTGACCCCGGAGCCGGCGGAGCCGACGCGGCACCGGGGCCGGGATGAACTCGGCGGCCACCAGCCCGTCGGCCTCGAGGTCGATCAGCCAGCTGCCCTTGGTGTGGGCCGCCTCGGAGAAGGAGTAGGCCAGGGGCGAGCCGCTGTAGCGGATCTCGTCCGACAGCACCTGGCTGCCGTGCAGGTGTCCCAGGGCGGCGTAGTCGACACCGGAGAAGACCGAGGACGGGACCCGCGAGATGCCCCCGACGCTGATGTCGCGCTCGGAGTCGCTCGGCTCGGCGCCGGCAACGAAGGCATGGGCGAGCACCACGGTGCGCACCCGCGGGCCTCCTGCCCGGGCGGCAAGGTCGGCGCGAACCCGCTGCATCGCCTCGGTGAGCACGCACTGGTGCGACCGGACGGCGAGGCCCCAGGGCTCGCGCAGGACCTCCGGGTCGAGATAGGGGATGCCGTAGACGGCGACCGGACCGTGCTGGTCCGCCAGCAGCACCGGCACCCCCACGGTCGAGGCGTCGGTGCGCAGGTGCAGCCCGGCGTGGTCGATCAGGCGGGAGCCGAAGCCCAGTCGCTGGGCGGAGTCGTGGTTGCCGCTGGTCACCACGACGCGCGCCCGACTGGCCGCCAGCCGGGCGAAGGCCTCATCGGCAAGCCGCACGGCATCGACGGGCGGCAGCGCCCGGTCGTAGACATCGCCGGCCAGCACCACGAGGTCGACGCTCTCCGACTCGACCACGTCGACCAGATGGTCGACGTAGGCAGCCTGATGCCCGAGCATGCCTTCGCGGTGGAAGGAACGCCCGAGGTGCCAGTCGGAGGTGTGAAGGATCCGCACGGTCCCAACCTAGGAAGAGCCACCGACAGACCCGCGCTCCCACGCCGCGGACCCTGCGGTGGCTCACGCGTAGCGGACGACCCGGCGCTCGCTGGTGAAGCCGTACAACCCGAGCTGGGCGTCCCGCGCCAGCTCCACAGCGAGGCTGGAGGGGGCGCCGACGGCGACCAGGCAGCCGGTCCCGACCGCCACCGCCTTCTGCACCAGCTCGAACCCGGCGCGGCCGCTCACCACCAGACAAGCGGCAGCGGGTTGATGCCCAGCGAGCACCTGCGCCCCGGTGACCTTGTCCACGGCGTTGTGACGACCCACGTCTTCCCGCACCACCAGCGCGTGCCCCTCGGCGTCGAAGAGCCCGGCCGCGTGCACCCCGCCGGTGCGGGCGAACACGGTCTGCGCCTCGCGGAGCCGCTCGGGGAGCCGGCGGATGAGCTCGGCCGCGGGCAACGGCCCCGCCCAGGGGGTGGCGCGCGCCAGGTCCAGGACCGCCTCGATGCTCTCCTTGCCGCAGACGCCGCAGGCTGCCCCTGCCCCGAAGCCCGCGTGCCGCTCTCCCGGGTCCTGGAGCGGTGGACCGGTCAGCGTCACGGTGACCACGTTGTACTCCTGCTCGGGAGTGAGGTCCTCGTCGGTGCAGTAGGCGACGCCGTGCAGCAGACCCGGACCCAGCAGGCCCTCGTGCACGGCGTACCCGGCCGCGAGCTCGAAATCGTGGCCCGGGGTCCGCATGGTCACCCAGATCCTTCGCTGCCGGGCCTGCGGCCAGCTGAGCCGGAGCTCGAGCGGCTCCTCGGCGGCCAGCCGGTCCTCACGGGGGTGCTCGCCGTCGTCGCGGTGCTCGACCACCGTGGTGCGCACGGTGGGCCCCGGTCGGCGCCGGCTCATCGGCCGCCGAACCGTTCTCGGATCGCCAAGCGGCGCTCCAGCTCGTCGGCGCTGTCCACCACGGCGCGTCGGAGTGCGGGGTCGAGAGTGTCGGACGCGAGCAGCCCCTGTGCAGCGGCCAGGGTGTCCTGACTGAGCGCTGTGAGCGGGAAGAAGACCAAGGCGACGTCGCCCAGCATCCAGCCCTCACGAACCTTCGTGGTGCCGGGGAGCTCGCGGAAGTAGCGGTCGACGTACGCCGCAGTCAGCTGCTCCTGGCCGACCTGCCACATGCCGACGCCCGCGGCCTCGACCTCGTAGTTGGGGGCGTCGACGTCGCCAAGGAAGTGCGCCCACGCGAAGGCCTTGGCCGTCGCATCCGGGAGGGACGCCAGGGCGCGCACGTGCGCCACGGTGGAGACGGCCGTGACGTCTCGGTCCAACTGGCTGCGCAGCTCGTCGCGATCCACCGCACCCAACACCGCCAGCCGCTGCAGGATCGCCCATCTGAGGTCCGCATCGACGTCGAGGCCATCGGGCAGGTCGTCCCCGGACAGCCACGACTGAAGGCGCGACCGGTCGTCGCAGGTGGCCGCGGCGTTCTGGAACGCGGCCAGCTGCAATGCGGACCCCGGCTCCGCCGTGGCCAGCCGAGCGGTCGTTGCGTCGTGGAGGCGGGCCCTGGCGGTCGCCGGGTCCTCGGCGAGAGCCAACAGTGGGTCGCGCGCCGCCCTCAGCAGGTAGAAGAGCGCGTCGTCGCTCTCCTCGGTCGGCACCGTGGCGGTCAGGACGTCGAGATAGTCGGCAGGGCTGAGCGCTGCGTCGTGGAACGTGCTGGCCAGGCCGTTCCAGATGCCTGCTCGCAGCTCAGCGTCACCGGTGCCGGTCATCAGGGAGGGCAGGGCAGCCACCGTCGTGGCGTCGAGGTGGGGGACCGCCCAGGTGTCCTCGAACGGGTCGAGGACGACGGCGGCTTCGGGCGCGGCGGTGTACGCCGTGGGGTCCGCGCCGACGCTGGCGGACGAGGTCTGCCACTCGCCGGACGGCAGGGCGGTGGCGACGCGGAACTCGTGTTGTCGGACTGCAGGATGCTGCACCGGCGGGTGGCACCGGATCAGCCCCGCCTCACGATCGAAGGACAGCCCGTCCACACCGGCGGTGCGCAACCAATCCTGGGTCACCCCGGACAGGTCCTGACCGGCCGCGCTCTCCCAGCTGCCGATCAGGTCGGCCATCGTGGCATTGCCGAACAGGTGTGCTCGGAAGTGGTCGGACACGCCCTGGAAGAACAGGTCGTCACCGAGGCGCGCGTTGAGCTGCTTGAGGATCGCCGCGCCCTTGGCATAGGAGATCCCGTCGAAGTCCTGGAGCGCCGACGCGGCGTCGACCGCGCCGTTCCCCGCGACAGGGTGCGTGCTGGGGCGGCGGTCGGCCATCAGGCCCCACTGCCGGCGGGAGTAGGCGTGGCTGGTCCAGGCGTCGGCGTACTCGGTGACGTCGGCGGTGACCCGGACGCCCATGTACTCGGCGAACGACTCGTTGAGCCACAGGTCGTCCCACCACACCGGCGTGGTGAGGTCGCCGAACCACTGGTGGGCCATCTCGTGCGCGACCGTGGTCGCCCGGGTGATCCGCCTGCCGCGGGTGACCTTGGAGGAGAACACCAAGGGGTCGCGCAGGGTCACGCAGCCGGGGTTCTCCATCGCACCGGCGTTGAACTCCGGCACGAACGCCTGGTGGTACTCGCCGAAGGGGTAGCGGATGCCGAACAGGCGGTGGAACTCGTCGAAGCACTGCCGGGTCATGGTGAACAGCTCGTCGGCGTCGCGGTCGAGATCTCCGGCGATGCTGGCGCGCGCGAGCAGCCCCAACGGGATCCCGTCGTGCTCGTCACGCAGGTGGTGGTAGGGGCCGGCGACGACCGTCACGAAGTACGTCGACAGCGGCGGCGTGGTCGCGAACTCCCACTCGCCCGGCCCCACCTGGTGTCCGGGCCCGTTGGCCACGACCACCCAGTCGAGCGGCGCGCGCACGTGCATCGTGACGGGCGCCTTCAGGTCGGGTTGGTCGAAGCAGGCGAAGATGCTCGGCGCTGCCTCCATGAACGACATGCCGTAGACGTAGTGCCGCCCATCGGCGGGATCCACGGCGCGATGCAGACCCTCCCCGTCGTGGCGGAACGCCATCGTCACGTCGGCCACCAGCTCGTGCTCGCCCGGAGTGCCCGAGATCGACAACCGGCCGTGGTCCAGCTGGTCCGGGTCGAGCGGCCGGCCGTCGAGGGTGAGCTCGTGCACGGCCTGCGGCCTGAGGTCCATGAAGGTGTCGCCACCGCGCGAGGTGAAACGCACAACGGTGCGGGAGCGGAAGGTCGTCTCGTCGCTCGCCAGGTCGAGCGAGACGTCGTAGGACGTGATCGTGAGCAGAGCGGCACGGGTGGCCGCTTCCTCCCTGCGCAGGGTCCGGTACGCCGTCACGCGGCCACTCTAGGGGACCCCGGGGAGGCCCTGGTCACTCGGCGAAGACGACCGTGCGGGCACCGCAGCGGAACACCCGGTCCTCGGCATGAGCGGCTACAGCCCGGGACAGCACCAGGCGCTCGACGTCGCGACCCAGGCGCACCATCTCCTCCGCCGTGCGGGTGTGTGAGACCCGGACGACGTCCTGCTCGATGATCGGTCCCTCGTCGAGATCCGCGGTGACGTAGTGGGCGGTGGCCCCGATCAGCTTGACGCCGCGATCGTGGGCCTGGTGGTAGGGCCGTGCGCCCTTGAACCCGGGCAGGAACGAGTGGTGGATGTTGATCGCCCGGCCGGCCAGCCGCCCGCAGGCCCCGTCGGAGAGCACCTGCATGTAGCGCGCGAGCACGACGAAGTCGACGTCGTGCTCGTCCACCAGCTCGAAGAGGCGGGCCTCGGCGTCGGGCTTGGTGTCGGCGGTGACGGGCACGTGCTCGAACACGATCCGATGTGACTCGACGAGCTCTCGGAGGTCCTCGTGGTTGGAGACCACCACCGGGAGCTCGACCGGCAGCTCATCGCGGTCCCAGCGGTAGAGCAGATCCATCAGACAGTGATCGAACTTCGAGACCATCACCAACGCGCGTCGGCGTCGCTCCTTGGGTCGCACGCTCAGGGCGGGGGCGAACGGCGCCACCTCGGCCTCGACCAGGGCGAGCAGCTGCCCGGAGTCCTCGACCGGCGACTCGAACTCCGTGCGTACGCAGAACAGGCCGGTCCCGGGGTCGGAGAACTGGGCACTGTCGAGGATGTTGCCGCCGGCGCGGCCGATCCCCGTGGCCAGTGCCGCGACGATGCCGGGCTGGTCCGGGCACTGGAGGGTGAGGATGTGGCGCTGCATGTCCTGCTTCCTGGGTCGGTAGGCAGGTGAGCCTAGTGCTCGCGGACGCCGTGTCGCTCCCACCATCGGAGCAGCGGACCGGGCGCCCACCAGTTCGCTGGCCCGAGCAGCCGCATGGTGGCCGGGACCAGCAGTGCTCGGACCACGGTGGCATCGAGGAGTACGGCGACCAGCATGCCGAGGCCGACCATCTTGATCATCACGATGCCGGAGGTCGCGAACCCGGCGATCACGACGGCCAGCAACAGGGCCGCACTGGTGATGATCCGGCCGGTGTGCTGGACGCCGGCGGCGACGGCGGCCGTGTTGTCGTGCGTGGCGTCCCACTCCTCGCGGATCCGCGAGAGCAGGAAGATCTCGTAGTCCATCGACAGCCCGAACAGCACGGCCAGCATCAGGATCGGCTGGGTGGCGTCGAGATACCCCGTCGGCTCGAAGTTCAACAGTGACGACAGATGTCCGTCCTGAAAGACCCAGGTGAGCGCGCCGAACGACGCCCCCAGCGAGACGATGTTCATGGCCACCGCCTTGAGGGGGAGCACCACGGACCCGAACGCCAGGAAGAGCAGCACCAGCATCACGGTGACGACGAACAGGCCCATCCACGGCAGCCGGTCGGCGACCGCAGCCACCAGGTCCACCGTGAGCGCGGTGGCGCCCCCGATCTCCACCGTCATCCCTTCCGGCACCGCGGCGCCGCGGAGTCGCTGGACCACCTGCTGTGACGTCTCCGTCTGGCCGCTGCCCGGCCAGGACACCTGCCAGAGCCGGGTGCCGGACGCGGTGTTCTCGGCCAGGGGGACGACGATCAGGTCGCCGGTCAGGTCTGCCGTCAGGTCGCCGGTCAGGTCGCCGGCGCCGGTGGCGACCAGCGCCGAAGAGTACTCGGCCAGGTCGGCCTCGTCGGCACCGGTGATCAGGAGCTCGGCGGTCGAGCGCTCACCGCCGAACTCCGCCTGCTGCGCGATCAGCGCAGCCCGGCTGGGCGAGGTCCGGGGGAGTACCCGCTCGTCGACCCCGCCGAAGGAGGCCTGCAGCAGCGGAGCGCCCAGGAGCAGCAACCCGGCGGCGATGGTGACGGCGTAGACGACCGGGCGCCGCATCACGCTGCGAGCCAGCGTGGCCCAGCGGTGGTGGCCCCTGGTGTGCCGCCCGGCCGGGCGCCGGCTGCCCACCCGACCCCACTCGATGCGGGGTCCGAGGAGCGCGAGCACCGCCGGCAGCACGGTCAGCGAGGCGAGCATCGCGACCAGGACGGCTGCCATCCCGCCGTACCCGAGGGACCGGAGATAGGCCAGGGGGAACAGCAGCAGCGAGGACATCGATGCGGCGACGATGACGCCCGAGAAGAAGACGGTGCGGCCGGCAGTAGCCAGCGTACGCCCGAGCGCCTCCGGCACCTGGCCGTCCGCGGCGAGCTCCTCCCGGAACCTGCTGACCACGAACAGGCCGTAGTCGATCGCCAGACCCATGCCGAGCAGCGTGATCACGTTGATCGCGAACACCGACACCTCGGTGACCTGGGCCAGCATCCGCAGCGCGGCGAACGCTCCGACGACGGCGACTCCCGCGACCACAGTCGGCATGACCGCGGCCGCGACGCTGCCGAAGATGACGAGGCTGAGCAGCAGCACCAGCGGCAGTGAGATCGACTCGGCTCGCGTGATGTCCCGCTTGACCTGGCTGTTCACGTCGTCGAACAACGCCAGCGGCCCGCCGACATAGGTCGTCAGCGTCGAAGCCTGCAGGTCGTCCTGGAGAACGCGGAACAGGGTCAGCCCCGACTCGTCGCCCAGCTCGGGGAACGTGAGCAGCACCTGGGTCGCGTGCTGGTCCTCACTCACCAGGGCAGGGGACGGGGTGTCGAACCAGCTGCGGATCGTGACGTCGGGGTGCTGGGTCCGCAGCGCGTCGGTGACGGCGGTGACCTCGTCGGCGAAGGCCGGGTCCTGGACCGTGAGCTCGTCGCTGCGATAGACCATGAAGACGTCCACGGGCTGCTCGGGAAACTCCTCACGCAGCGTCGTGGCAGCGTTCCAGGACTCGGATCCCTCCACGAAGTAGCCACCGTTGCTGAGCGCACCGAAGACACCCAGGCCGTACGCCGCCGCCCCGGCCACCACCGCCAGGCCGGCCAGCAGCACGCCGAGCCGGTGACTGCCCACGAAGAGGCCCCAGCGGTAGAGCACGGGTTGTCGTCCTCAGCGGTCAGAGGGTTCGCGCCGCGGCGGCAAGCCGAGGGTCCAGCGTCGGATCATCGGCCGCCACGAGCGCGTGCAGGGTCTCGCGCATCCGAGGTTCCCAGAACCGGTCGAGGTGAGCCGCGATCCTGGCGACCGCCTCCTCGTCGGCCAGGTGGCCGAACTGACGAGCGATGTCGTTGCCCATCCGTGCTTCGGGGGTCACGCCGGTGTGCGCCGTCGGCGTGGACTGAGCGCTCACGGTCGTCCTACCGGCTCGCGCTCGTCTCGGGCCGCTGCTTCGGCGTCGGTCTCGCCGCGCGCGTTGGCGACGCCGACCTCGACCGCGGTGACCTTGTACTCGGGGCAGTTGGTGGCCCAGTCGGAATTCTCGGTGGTCACCACGTTGGCGCCGGTGACCGGGTGGTGGAACGTCGTGTAGACCACGCCCGCAGGCATCCGTTCGGACACCTCCGCGCGCAGCGTCGTCGCACCCACCCGGCTCGAGAGGTCCACCAGGTCGCCGGTCGAGATGCCTCGCATCTGGGCATCCGCGGGGTGGATCTCGAGGACGTCCTCGGGATGCCAGGTGTTGTTGGGGGTACGCCGGGTCTGGGCTCCGACGTTGTACTGCGTCAGGATCCGACCGGTCGTCAGGATCAGCGGGAAGCGACGGTTGGTGCGCTCGGTGGTGGCGACGTAGACGGTCTCCACCAGGTTGCCCTTGCCGCGGACGAACTCCCCGACATGCATGGTCGGAGTGCCGTGGGGAGCCGCATCGGTCACCGGCCACTGCATCGAGCCCTCGGCGTCGAGCCGCGCGAAGGACACCCCGGCGAACGTCGGGGTGGTGGCCGCGACCTCGTCCATGATCTCGTTCGCGCCGGCGTACGCCATGGGGTAGCCCATCGCGACGGCGATGTCGCAGGTGATCTGCCACTCGTCCCTGCCCTGGCGGGGCGGCAGCACCGGGCGCACCCGGTTGATCCGCCGCTCGGCGTTGGTGAAGGTGCCGTCCTTCTCCAGGAAGGAGGTGCCCGGCAGGAACACATGGGCGAAGCGCGCGGTCTCGTTGAGGAAGAGATCCTGCACCACGACCAGATCCATCGCCCGCAGCGCGGCTTCGACGTGCTGGGTGTTCGGGTCCGACTGCGCGATGTCCTCGCCCTGGACGTAGAGGCCGCGGAAGGTGCCGGCAAGCGCGGAGTCGAACATGTTGGGGATCCGCAGCCCCGGCTCGGGGTCGAGCGTCGTGCCCCAGAGGTCGTCGTAGATGGCGCGAACCTCAGGGCGGCCGATGTGGCGGTACCCCGGGAGCTCGTGGGGGAAGGAGCCCATGTCACAGGAGCCCTGCACGTTGTTCTGGCCGCGCAACGGGTTGACGCCGACGCCCTCGCGACCGATGTTGCCGGTGACCATCGAGAGGTTGGCCATGCCCATCACCATCGTCGAGCCCTGGCTGTGCTCGGTGACACCGAGGCCGTAGTAGATCGCACCGTTCGGCGCGGTGGCATACAGCCTCGCCGCGTCCCGGAGCTGGTCGGCCGGGATGCCGGTGATCGCCTGGGTCGCCTCGGGGGAGTTCTCGGGGCCGGCGATGAAGGCGAGGTAGCCGTCGACGTTCTCGCAACGCTGCCGCAGGAACTCCTCGTCGTGCAGCCCCTCCGTCACGATGGTGTGCGCCATCGCGTTGACGAAGGCGACGTTCGAGCCCGGCAGCACCGGCAGGTGCGCGGCGGCCTCCACGTGCGGTCCGTGCACCAGGTCGATCCGGCGCGGGTCGGCCACGATGATCTGCGCCCCTTGGCGCAGCCGCTTCTTCAGCCGGGACGCGAACACCGGGTGCGCGTCGGTCGGGTTGGCGCCGATCAGCAGGACGACGTCGGCCTGCTCCACGGACTTGAAGTCCTGGGTGCCTGCGGACGTGCCGAAGGTCTGGTTGAGGCCGTAGCCGGTGGGGGAGTGGCACACCCGCGCACAGGTGTCGATGTTGTTGTTGCCGAAGGCGGCACGCACCATCTTCTGGACGACGTAGACCTCCTCGTTGGTGCAGCGGGAGGAGGAGATGCCGCCGATCGAGCCGACCCCGTGGTCGCGCTGGATCGCGGTGAAGCCGGCGGCGACGCGGGCTATCGCCTCGTCCCACGAGACCACGCGCCACTCGTCGTCGATCGTGTCGCGGACCATCGGGTGCAGCTGGCGGTCGTCGTGGGCGGCGTACCCGTAGGCGAAGCGGCCCTTGACGCACGAGTGGCCCTCGTTGGCGCCACCGTCCTTCGACGGGATCATCCGCACCACGCGGGTGTCAGCGCCGGCACCCTGGACCTCGGCCCGGAACGTGCACCCCACCCCGCAGTAGGCGCAGGTGGTGTCGACGCTGCGGGTCGGCATGCCGAGCTCGATGAGCGACTTCTCCTGGAGAGCCGAGGTGGGGCACGCCTGGACACAGGCGCCGCAGGACACGCACTCCGAGGCCATGAAGTCACCGCCGCCCGGGGTGATCCGGGAGTCGAAGCCCCGTCCGTCGACGGTGAGAGCGAACGTGCCCTGGATCTCTCCGCAGGCGCGCACGCAGCGCGAGCAGACGATGCACGCGGCCGGGTCGTAGTCGAAGTAGGGGTTGCTGGCGTCGTACGCCGACTCCTCGAGGTGGTCGCGACCGCGGCCGTAGCGCACCTCCGCGGAGCCCACCTCGACGGCCATGGCCTGCATCTCGCAGTTGCCCCGCGCACAGCCGGCGCAGTCGGCGGGATGGTCGGACAGGTAGAGCTCCATGACCTGCCGCCGCAGCCGCTGCACCTGCTCGGTGCGGGTGGAGACGACCATGCCGTCACTGCACAGGGTGGTGCACGAGGCAGGGGTGCCCTTCGCGCCGTCCACCTCGACCAGGCACATGCGGCAGGAGCCGAAGGCCTTGAGCGAGTCGGTGGCGCAGAGCTTCGGAATGTCGATGCCGGCCTCGGCCGCGGCTCGCATCACCGACGTGCCAGGGGGGACCGACACCTCCTGGCCGTCGATGGTGACGGTCGCGGTCGGCTCGCCGGAGACCGCCGGCGTGCCGAGGTCGGGTTCGGGGGCGAAGCCGGCGCCCGGATCCAGCAGGGTCATCGTGGAGCTCCTTGCGGTGTGGGCGCCCCGTCGGACTGCGTGGGTCCGTCGGACCGCTCGCGGTCGAAGTCCTCGGGGAAGTGCCGGATCGCGCTTTGCACGGGCATCGGCGTGAGCCCGCCCATCGCACACAGCGACCCCTTGGTCATCGTCTCGCACAGGTCGTCGAGCAGCACCAGGTTGGCCGCCACGTCGTGGCCGGCGATGATCCGGTCCAGTGTCTCCACCCCGCGCACCGAGCCGATCCGGCAGGGGGTGCACTTGCCGCACGACTCGATGGCGCAGAACTCCATGGCGAACCGCGCCATCTCTGCCATGTCGACGGTGTCGTCGAAGACCACGATGCCACCGTGACCGACCATCGCGCCGGCTTCGGCGAACGCCTCGTAGTCCATCGGCAGGTCGAACTGGTCGGGGGAGAGATAGGCGCCCAGCGGGCCGCCGACCTGCACGGCGCGCACCGGACGACCGGTCAGGGTGCCGCCGGCGTACCCCTCGACGAGCTCGCGCAGGGTGACCCCGAACGGCAGCTCCACCAAGCCGCCCTGCCGGACGTTGCCGGCGAGCTGGAAGAGCTGGGTGCCACGCGAGCGGCCGGTGCCGAGCGCGGCGTACGCTGCGCCACCATCGGCGAGGACCATCGGTACGGTGCACAACGTCAGCACGTTGTTGACGACGGTGGGTCGGCCGAAGAGGCCGGCGATGGCGGGGATCGGTGGCTTGGCCCGCACCTCGCCGCGCTTGCCCTCGAGGCTCTCGAGCATCGAGGACTCCTCGCCGCAGATGTAGGCGCCCGCCCCGACCCGCACGTGCAGGTCGAAGCGGTGGCCACTGCCGCTGACGTCGTTGCCGAGGTAGCCGTGAGTGTAGGCGGTCTCGATGGCTCGGCGGAGCGCGGCAATCGCGTGGGGGTACTCCGAACGCACGTAGACGTAGCCCTCGCTCGCCCCCACGGCGTACGCCGTGATGATCATGCCCTCGACCAGGGTGAACGGGTCGCCCTCGACGATCATCCGGTCCGCGAACGTGCCCGAGTCGCCCTCGTCGAAGTTGCAGCACACGAACTTCTGGTCCGACGCCGTCTCGAGCACGGTCTTCCACTTCACCCCGGCGGGGAACCCGGCCCCGCCTCGGCCGCGAAGCCCGGACTCGGTGACCTCGGCGACCACCTGCTCGGGAGTCAGGGTCAGCGCCCGTCGCAGTCCGGCCCAGCCGCCGTGTCGCTCGTAGTCCGGCAGCGACGCCGGGTCCACCACGCCGATCCGAGCGGCAGTCACCCGGCGTTGGCCGGCCAGCCAGGGGTGGTCGGCCACCACACCCAACCGGCGCTCCGCTGCGATGGACCCGTCGAGCACTGCGCCGGCCTCGCCGGGGGTGACGTTGGCGAAGCCGATCCGGCCCTCCGGAGTCTCGACCTCGACCAGCGGCTCGGCCCACAGCAGCCCCCGGGAGCCGGTGCGGACCACGGTGGCGTCGCTCAGGGTGGCGAAGGCCGCGGCCACATCGTCGGCGCCCATCGCGACGGCGCTGGCATCGGCAGGAACGAAGACCGTGGTCACTCTCGCCACCCGTCGGTCAGCGCGGCCAGCCGGTCGTCGTCGAGTCTGCCGAGGAGGGTGCCGTCCACCGTGCCCGACGGCCCCAGGGCGCAGTTGCCGAGGCAGAACACCTGGTGGACCGACGCGTCACCCAGCGCGCCCTCGGCTGCCCGTGTCTGCGCTGCGGCGTACAGCTGCTCGGCGCCGACGGCCTGGCAGGCCTCACCTCGGCAGATCCCGACCTGGTGCCGGGGCGGCGGGCTGGTCCGGAAGTCGTGGTAGAAGCTCAGCACCCCGTGGACCTCGGCTGCGGACAGGTTGAGCACGTCGGCGATCACCGGCACGTCCGCGGCGTCCACATAGCCGAACTCGGCCATCACCTCATGCAGCACGGGTAGCAGCGGGCCGCGTTGGTCGCGGAGCTGCTCGGCGACGGCCCGGACCACGGTGGAGCGCGTGCTGGTGGCCGAGGGAGAGGCGGACGTGGACATGAGCTCCTGCCGGGAAGGGAAATGTGACCTCGATCGCAGTGTATGCCTGGGAGCTGGATGTCCCCACCCGGCCCGCGGCGGCGTTGCCCGGGAGTGCATTCTCCAGAACGGGGTACTGGCTGGGCGAGCCGATCCGATCGAGGAGGACCAGGTGAAGAAGTTGACGTTGCTCGCCGTCGCGGCCCTCGGCTACGTGCTGGGAGCACGTGCCGGACGCGGACGGTACGAGCAGATCCGACAGGTCGCCCGCCGGGTCACGAACGACCCGCGCGTGCAGCACACCTCGCGTCAGGCGGCCGACCTCGCCAAGGAGAAGGCTTCCGCGGCCGCCACGGTCGCCGTGGACAAGGCGAAGGCAGCAACCAACCACCAGTGAAGGGACGAGCACATGGGACTGGGTGACCAGGCGAAGCACCAGGCCGAGGAGCTGGCCGGCAAGGCCAAGGAGACGGCCGGGCAGGCCACCGACAACGAGGAGCTGGAGACCGAGGGCAGAGCCGACCAGGCCGAAGCAGACGTCAAGAGCGCCGCGGACAAGGCGAAGGACGCTGCCGGAGACGTGGCCGACGCCTTCCGCAAGTAGCGCTGCCGACAACCCTCGGCTTGGAGGCGTGTGTAACTCTGTAATCACGTAATCGTGACGAGGAGAGCACATGTCGAAGACAGAGGAGACCAGTCGGGGTCGAGGACGCCGGGGTGGATGGCAGACCGCAGACCTGCCGTCGCCCGACGACGCTGGGTCGTGGTTCGCCGGGAGACTGCCCGACGGCTGGTTCAGTGACGTCGAGGTGACGGTGGACCGTGAGGAGATCACGGTGGTGGGGGAGCTGTCCGGAGCCGCCCCGGAGGAAGCCGCAGCCGCGGACGGGCGGATCGCCCGCTTCCGTGCCGAGACCCGCGAGGAGCGGATCGAGATCGCCCGCGAGGCAGAGTCGCGCTATCGCCGGAAGGTCTCCTGGGGCGTGAGGTACGCCGGCAGCGCGGCCCTGTTCACGCATCTGGCCGTGCCGGTGATGACGCGCCTTCGCCAGCCGGAGCGCCAGGTGCTCGACACGCTCGTCGACGCCGGAGTCGCCCGCTCGCGCTCGGACGCGTTGGCCTGGGCGGTCCGGCTGGTGGGGGAGCACACCCAGGAATGGCTCGAGCAGTTGCGCAGCGCCATGACCGAGGTGGATGAACTGCGCGCTCAGGGGCCCGCTGTCTGACCGCTGACCCCGACCGCGGCCTCACGTCGCGCGTCGCCGGCAGCGGTCAGGTGCCCCCGGCCGTCGACGTACGCCGCACCCACGCCGCCGAAGTACATGTGCGGTTCGGCGTACTCGTCGGACGGCAGCCCGCTGGCGACGACGGCCTCGGCAAGTGCGGGGTCGCGTTCATACTCCACGCGCACCTCGGCGCCGCCGACCCGCACGTGCAGCCGGGGCCGGGCGATCGCGTCCGCCAGTGACGCTCCGTGGAGGCAGCCCTGGCCGAGCACCAGCATCAACGCGGACGTGATCCGGTCCGCGCCCGGGGAGCCGATCGCGAGCACGCGACCATCGGACGTCCGGCCGGTGGTGGGGGCCATGTTGGACGCTAGCCGGGTCCCCGGCCGCGCCGCGTGCAGGCCTCGCCCGTTGAGCTCGACCTCGCCCAGGGTGTTGTTGAGCAGGATCCCGGTGCCGGGGATGCTCATGCCGGCGCCGTAGCCGCTGCTCATGGTGATCGCGCAGGCCGTCCCGTCGGCGTCCACCGCGGAGATGTGGGCCGTCGACGAGGAACCACGAAGTGATGCCAGTCCACCCGCGGCGACCCGGTCGAGCAGCGCCAACCCGTCTGCCTCGAGGTCGTGGGACCGGTCGTGGACCACGGCCCGATGGCCGAGCACGGCGCGCTGGATCTCGATCGCGTCCGCCCAGGTCCAGGTGCCGCCACGGCGCGCCAGCTCGGACAGCATCACGGCAAGCATCGGGCCGCCGACGGCCGGTGGCGGGTTCGTGGCGATCTGCCACTCACCGACATCAAGGACGTGCGCCGTGCGCACTACCGCCTGGTACGCCGCCAGGTCGGCGCCGCCGATCAGCCCGCCGTGGGTCGCCATCTCTTCGCTCAGTGCCTGCGCCACCGCCCCGGTCGAGAACAGGGCAGGCCCCTGCACCGCCAGCTGTGTCAGAACCTCCGCCAGCAACGGGTTGCGCGTGCTCTCCCCGCCGTGGAGGAGGCCGCCGTCGGGCCGCGTCACCAGGGCGTGAGCCTCCGGGTCGAGCCCGAAGAGCGACTCCGCGACGAAAGCCAGGTAGCGCGCCGCGGCGGGGCTCATCGGATACCCGTCGCGCGCCGCGGCCGTCGCCGGAGCGAGCAGCCGGGCCCACGGGAGCCTGGCATGCCGCTCGTGGGCTTCGGCCAGGGCCGGCACCACCCCCGGTGTCGCGACCGATCCGTGCCCGGCATACATCGTCACGCCGCCGCCGTAGGTCGTGACCACCTCACGCAGCCCCGTCCCCATGCGCTCCGGCGGCGCCTCCCTTCCCGGCATCTCGACGTTCCCGTCGACCACGACCGGGTCACCGGCCGCCGGCCAGACCGCTACGAACCCGCCACCGCCGAAGCTCACCATTCCCGGCTCGGTGCTCAGCGCCACGAACGCCGCAGCCAGCGCGGCGTCGACCGCATTGCCGCCGTCCTCAGCGACGGCCAGACCGGCGCGCAACGCCTGGTCGCCTGTGGCGGCGACGGCGACTCGGGTTCGGCTCACCGCGCCATGATCGCGCACCCGACTCCCGCGCCGGCGCCGGCCGCGCCCGCCACTGAAAATTGAGTGGCCAAGCAAGTGCCGCTACTCACGCGGCAACCAAACGCCGGCCGCTAGCGTCCATCCTGGTAACGGGGGAACTAGCCACCGTTGACCGTGTTCGAACGGAGAGTGAGTTCACATGGCAACACATATTCGGGGGACCCGGTCCCTAGTCGCAGCGGCCGCCGTGGCGGCCACTGCACTCGTGGGGATCGTCTCGGCTCCGACGCCGGCTCAGTCGGTGATCGCGGGCGACTGCACGACACCCTTCCCGGTGTCCGATCTGGTCGCCGACCAGGCGGTGACCGGCCTCACGGTCAGCAGGGGCACCACGCCCGACGCGTTCGACGGCGTCGTGCTGGGCGTCCTCAAGGACTACGTCGCGCCCGGGCTGGACATGGTGATGGTGCGGCTGACCAGCCCGGAGATCGACCGGGTCGGAGGCGTCTGGTCCGGCATGTCCGGCTCGCCGGTGTACGCCGAGGACGGGCGCCTGATCGGGGCCGTCGCCTGGGGCCTGGGCTTCGGCCCGTCGCCGGTGGCCGGGGTCACGCCGTTCGAGGACATGAACGACTACCTCCCGAGTCCGCCACCGGCGACCCTGAGGCTGCCGGCCAAGGCCGCGCAGAAGATCGCGGCAGAGACCGACGTCACTGCTGCTCAGGCGTCTCAAGGCTTCGCACAGCTGCGGATGCCGCTGACGGTCGCCGGTGCCGGTCGAGGACTCGACGCCGGCAAGAAGCGCACCTACACCGCGCGTGCCACCGCCAGCGGTGGGACCGCATCGGCGAGCGCGGCCGGGCCGGACTCGATCGTCGCGGGCGGCAACCTCGCGTTCACCGGGTCCACCGGCGACATCACTCTCGGGGGTGTGGGCACAGCGACCTCGGTCTGCGACGACACGGTCGTCGGCTTCGGTCACCCGGCCACGTTCCGCGGCAAGATCAGCGCGGGGATGAACCCGGCCGACGCCCTCTACATCCAGGATGACCCGGTCTTCGGGCCGTTCAAGGTGGCCAACATCGGGGCGACGGCCGGCACCATCACCGATGACCACCTGACGGGCATCACCGGCACCTTCGGGGCAGCTCCGCCGAGCTTCGACGTCACGTCGACGGTCAACTACGGCGCGCGGACCCGCACCGGATCGAGCCAGGTGCTCATGTCGGACTACGCGGCCGACGTCACCTTCTACGAGCTCCTGGGCAATCACGACCGGGTCCTCGACGGCCGGATCCCAGGCACCGAGGAGAACACCTGGACGATCAGCGGCCACAAGCCGAACGGTGACCCGTTCACGATCACCTTGGGTGACCGCTACACCGACGACGACGTCGTGCTCTACTCCTCCATCTGGGACATCCCGGACATGGTGTGGGTCCTCTCGCGGATGCCGGGCGTGACCCTGGACGGAGTGACGATGTCAGGGGACGTGGTCGACGACACCACCACCTGGAGCGTGACGTCCGCTGAGTACCGCAAGGGCTCCCGCTGGGTGAAGGTGGCCAACCGACGCGATGTCGTGTTCGCCAAGGCCGGCAAGACGCTGAAGATGAGGGTGCTGGTCACCGATGCCCAGGGCAACACCCGCAAGGTGCCGGTGGCGCTGTCTGTCCCGGGCAAGGCCAAAGGCTCCCAGGGCATGATCAGCGTTGCGGGCGGCACCCGCTACTACGACAGCTGGTGGAGCGCCCGGAATGTCGAGCAGATGCTGAAGACCGCAAACGCTCATGTGCGCAACGATCAGGTCGTCGCCCAGATGGAGGCCTACGCGCGCCGTTCCGCAGTGTCGAAGCGGTCGACCTCGACGGCCCAGGACCACGTGGTGCAGGGCCGCAAGCGGTTCACGATCGTCGTGAACTGATCCTCTCGTCACGACCAGGAACGTCCCCGGCACCGTGGTGGTGCCGGGGACGTTCTGTCGGCACCCACGCGGCCGCTATCGTCGGGCGATGGACGAGCAACTGCGAGTACGCCGCCTGCCGGAGTACCAATCCGAAGAACGGGCGGACCTCGACGCGATCCTCGACGATGCCGTGGTCGCCCATCTGGCCGTGGTCCGTGACGGGCACCCCCTGGTGTTGCCGTTCGCGTGTGCCCGCGACGACGACGCACTGCTCCTGCACGGGTCGACCGGGGCGGGGGCGCTGCGGGCCGGCGCGGGTGCCGAGGTCTGCGTGGCGGTGACCCATCTCGACGGGCTGGTCGTGGCTCGATCGTTGTTCGAGAGCTCGGTGCACTACCGCAGCGCGGTCGTGTTCGGGGTGGCCGAGGTGCTCGACGGTGAGGCCAAGGAGCAGGCGCTGAAGGCCCTGTCGGACCACCTGATCCCGGGGCGGTCCGAGGAGCTGCGGGACAACTCCAGGAAGGAGGTGGCGGCCACCTTGGTGCTGCGGGTGCCGCTGACCCGGTGGAGCGTCAAGATCGGGCGCAGCGACGCCCACGACCCCGACGACGACGAGCCTCGTGACGTGTGGGCCGGGGTGGTTCCCTGGGCGATCGCGGCGGCCGACCCGGTCCCGGCACCCGACGTCCCACCGGGGGTGGCCGTCCCTGCATCGGTGCACGGCGTCGTGGCTCGCAGTGGCAGGCTGCCCTCATGACGAACCCTCAGGACGACCATCGCGAGGTCTCGCTGCGCAAGATCGGCGAGGGTCGCTTCCTCGCCACGAACAGCCGGGGCGGCGTGCTCCCGATCGGGTCGGGGCACGACCCGGACTTCACGCCGACCGAGCTGTTGCTGGCGGCACTGGCCGCCTGCACCTCGATCGACCTCGACCTGATCACGCGCAAACGCAGCCCCGCCACGACGTTCGAGGCCCGCGCCAGCGGTGAGAAGATCCGCGACGACAGGGGCAATCGGCTGACCGACCTGCGCCTGGCCTTCGACGTGCGGTTCCCCGAGGACGAGGCCGGCGATGCCGCGCGAACGGTGCTGCCACGCGCGTTGGCCCAGTCGCGCGACCGGCTGTGCACCGTCGGCCTCACCGTTGCAGCGGGTGAGGCCGCGTCCTACGAGCTCGACCAGCTGGGGGAGTAGGCCGCGGTGGCCGTCGATGTCGTCGTCGAGACGCTGATCGAGCGCCCGGTGGCGGAGGTGGCGGCGTACGCCGGCGACCCGACGCACGCGCCCGAGTGGTACTCCCGGATCTCCAGCGTCGAGTGGCAGACTCCGCCGCCGGTCGCGGTCGGGTCGCGGATGGACTTCGTGGCCCACTTCCTTCGCCGGCGGCTCGCGTACACCTACGAGGTCACCGAGCTGGTGCCGGGGGAGCGGCTGGTGATGCGCACGGCCCAGGGCCCGTTCCCCATGGAGACGACCTACACGTGGGCCGTCGAGGGCGAAGGCACCAGGATGACGCTGCGCAACCGCGGCGAGCCGTCGGGCTTCGCGGGCGTGGCGGCCCCGGTGATGGCGGCTGCGATGCGGCGCGCCATGACCGGCGATCTGGCCCGGCTCAAGCGGCTGCTGGAGTCCGGCTCAGCCGACTGAGACGTCGCTGATCGTGACCTCGAGGTTGGGTGCGCCGTCCGCCGGGGTCTGGGTGCCACCGGCGGCCACCTTCTGCACCACGGCCAAGCCGTCGGCGCTGAGCTGCCCGAACACGGTGTAGGACGGCGGGAGCGGAGTCTCGTCGTAGACGAGGAAGAACTGTGAGCCGCCGGAGTTCGGCTGGCCGGTGTTGGCCATCGCCATGGTGCCGGCGGGGTAGGTCTCGGTGCCGTCGAGCTCGTCGGGAATCGTGTAGCCGGGGCCGCCGATGCCCTGCCCGAGCGGGTCCCCGCACTGCAGCACGAAGATGCCCGCGTCGGCGGTGGTGAGCCGGTGGCAGGGGGTGTCGTCGAAGTAGTCCTGCTCGGCGAGGGAGACGAACGACGTCACCGTGCACGGCGCAGCCGCGCCGTCGAGGGTGGCGGTGATGTCGCCCTGGGTCGTGGCGATGGCGACCTCGACCGGCCCGGTCTGCGTGGCCTGGGCGGGAGGCGGAGAGACCTCCTTGGCCGGCTGGCCGCCGCCGACGAAGTCGCAGCTGGGCGCCTCGGCCGGCGGGTCGGCGGCGGGAGCCGTCGCGGTGTCGTCGCCGCAGGCGGCCAGGCTGCCCAGGCAGAGTACGAGGCCGGCAAGGGCGGTCAGGCTGCGTCGCATGCGCCGATGGTACGACCGGCGCTGTGCCGACCAGAGGCATGGGGTCGGGATCGAGCCGACCCCGGCGTGGGATCACGGGGTCGTCGGCCCGGCGGCATACCGTCGTGGTCGTGGCTGACCTGACCGAACCCTGCCCCCGGTGCGGCACCATGTTGCGCTGGGAGACCTCCCACGAGCGCTGCGACGGGTGCGGGTGGATCCGACCGTGCTGTGAGGGCGCGCCCTGCCCGGTGCCGGGCGATTGAGTCCGTGGACCGATGTGCTACACAGCACCCCATGGCTACTACCGCACTCGGAGATTCCACCGTCCACACCGTCGGCGAGCTGCCGGCCGTCGGCAGCGCCGCGCCGGCGTTCACCGTTGTCGGCCCCGACGTGGCGGACCTCGACTCGTCGACGTTCGCCGGCCGACGGATGGTGTTGAACATCTTTCCCAGCATCGAGACCGGCGTGTGCTCCGCGGCCGTGCGCACGTTCAACCAGCTCGCCGCCGGGCTCGACAACACGGTCGTGGTCGGTGTCAGCAAGGACCTGCCGTTCACGCTGGCGAAGTTCTGCGGTGCCGAGGGCATCGAGGACGTCGTCACCACGTCGGCCTTCCGGAGCAGCTTCGGTGAGGACTACGGCGTCACGCTGGTGGACGGCGCCTGGGCGGGCCTGCTGGCGCGTGCCGTCGTCGTGGTGGACACCGACGGGACCGTGCTGCACTCCCAGCTGGTGCCCGTGATCGGCCAGGAGCCCGACTACGACGCGGCGGTCGCCGCGCTCGGCTGACCCTCCGGACTCCGGGCCTCTGGCTCAGCGCTTGCGAGCCAGCACCAGCACCTCGTGGTGCTCGGTCTGCGGGAACATCGCGAACGCCCGCGCCCGCACGACCTCGAAGGACCCCATCGCCAACAGGTCGCGAGCCTGCGTCTCGGCGTTGCAGCTGGAGTAGAGAAGGTGCTCGGCGGCGGAGCCGTCCAGCAGGGTGGCCAGGTCGGCGCCGATCCCGCGGCGGGGCGGGTTGAGGATCACCAGGTCGGGCGCGTCGTGTGCTCCGGCGTACTCCGCGGCGTCGGCTTCGACGAACGCTGTCCGATCGTCCGCACCCAGCTCGTTGGCTGACTGTTGCGCACTACGCACCGCCTCCCGCGAGATCTCCACGCCGGTGATCGAGGCATGGGGGAGTGCGGCTGCCGCCGTGAGCGCGAAGCCGCCGACCCCGCTGTAGAGATCCCAGCCGCTGCGGGCCCCCACCTCAGCCAGCCAGGTGCCGGCCTGGCGGTAGAGCTCGCCCGCAACCTGGGTGTTGGTCTGGAAGAAGCTGCGCGGGCGCAGGTGCAGCGTCATCCCGGGCAGCCGCATCGGCAGGTCACGATCGGGAGTGAGACAGCGCTCCTCGTCGCCCTCCAGCGCCGCTTCATGTCGGGGCAGCAGGTTGGCGGTCACCACCCGAGCGTGGGGGAGCCGCTCCCGCAGCAGCGGGAGCCCGGCCCGCAGCTTGCCGAGCTGCGCCTTGGAGCGCAGCACGAACCTGACCATCAGCTCACCGTCGGGGGAGTGGGTGACGATCACGTGCTTGAGCTCGCCGGCGCGCTTCAGGACGTCGTACGGCGTCAGGCCGAGGTCGGCTACCACCTCGGCCAGGGCGACCACCGCGTCGTGGAGGCCGGGTTCGTAGAGCCCGCAGTGACGCAGGTCGACCCCGTGGAGTTCGACATCGAGGATGCCCAGCGTGGGTGCACCGCGGCTGCCGCCCACCACCAGCTTGGCCTTGTTGCGGAAACCCGACTCGGGGCCTGCGGCCGCTGGCTCCCACGCGCCGTCAGGGACGATGTCGCCCAGGCTGAGGCGCACGGAGGACTCCATCGCGGCCAGCTGGGCGTCGAACCCCACCCCCATCAGCTCGCACGACCGGCAGCGGCCTGCGTCGAAGTAGTCACACTGCACCGGCCCAGGCTACGGGCGGGGTGAGGTGGGCTCGTCGGTGCGGGGCCAGGCCCACGCGATCCGGACGATGCCGGCCAGGAGCAGCAGCTCGACGATGCTCCCGAGCAGGAAGTAGACCCAGCTCTCGCCGACCATCGCGCCCACGATGGTCACGGCGTACGCCGCGCTCAGGGTCAGGTTCGCGATCCGGTTGGCCCGGGCAGGCAGGAGCAGGGACGCGACGACCATCAGGCTCGGCAGCAGGATGTAGACCGTCGTCACCACCAAGAACCGCTGGTCGATGGCGAAGCCCGGCCCGGGGACCGTCTTGTCGAGCGCACCCTGGATCACGTCGGCCCGCCAGAAGCCGAAGATGTCGACGTAGGCGAAGACGAAGAGCATGCTGATCCAAAGACCGCTCAGGACGATCTTCGTGTCGAGTTTGGTGTCGACCAGGCTGCGCGAGGACGGGCCCATGGAGTCTCCTTCTCTTGCTGAGGCGTTGGCCGCAGTACACCACCATGCGTGCAGGGGAGGCTGCGCCGTGCTGGCACAATGTCACGGATGCCGAGCCGGATCGCTGCCATCGCCCTCGACGCCGTGCACCCCCGGCTGGTGGCCGACTTCTGGTGCGACGTCCTGGGATGGCACGTGGTCGAGGAGGACGACGAGGTGATCAGCATCGGGTCGATCGCAGGTGTGGGACCGACCATCGACGTGGTGGGCGTGGCTGAGGAGAAGGCGCTCAAGAACCGTCTGCACCTCGACCTGCGCGCAGACGGTGTGTCGACGACCGACGAGCTCGAGCGACTTCTCAGTCTGGGAGCGCGCCCGGTCGACGTCGGGCAGGGGCCGGAGGTGAGCTGGGTGGTGCTAGTCGACCCGGAGGGCAACGAGTTCTGCCTGCTCTCGAGGTCGGTCCAAGAGATGTAGCGAATGGTCCTGGCTGAGATCAGCCAAGCCTGAGGGTGAACTCGTTGCCGTCAGGGTCAGCCAGCTCGACGACGCTGTCTCCTGCGCCGCCGAACCGGGTCGCCCCCAGCGCGACCAGTCGGTCGACCTCGGCTGTCAGGTCGGTGTCGGCCACGGTGAGGTCGAAGCGCTGCCGGTTCCTCCCGTGCTTCGGCAGGAGAGGCGGGCCGCCCCAGGCGACCTTGGTGCCGCCGTGCGGGGACTGGACCGCGGTCTCCTGGTCCTCCTCCCACACCAGCGGCCAGCCCAGCGCTTCGGCCCAGAAGAGTCCGACCTGCCGAGTGCCGTCGCAGGCGAGCTCGCCGAGAAGCCCGCAGCCGGCCAAGAACGAGCTGCCAGGCTCGATCACACAGAACTCGTTGCCCTCGGGATCGGCCAGCACGAGGTGTCCCTCCTCGGGGAGCTGGCCGACGTCGAGATGGGCGGCGCCGAGCTGGAGCGCCGATGCGACCTTCTCCCGCTGGTCCGCGGGGCTGGTGCTGGTCAGGTGGAGGTGCACCCGGTTCGGACCGACCTTCTCTCCCTCGCTGGCGGCGAACCGCAGGGCGACCTGGGTGTCGGACCCGGGCAGCAGCGCACCCTGGAGGTCGTCGACGACGACCCGACCCAGAACCTCGGCCCAGAACCCCGCCAGGCGACCTGGATCGTGCGCGTCGACGGTCAGAGCGAGCAGTCGGGTGAGCATCTCCTGCATGCTAGACAAGCCCTTGAGGACTCACCCAAGGCAGGGAGCAACACCGATGCGCGTGACTCAGATCATCGCCGACCTTCACGTACCCGATCTCGATGCGGCCAGGGACTTCTACACCGACTACCTCGGGCTGACCGAGGAGGAGTTCAACCTGGGGTGGGTAGCCCGCTACACGTCCCCGGAGACCGGGATCAACCTGCAGCTGATGACCCGCGACGCCAGCGCCCCTGAAGACCCGGTGATCTCGGTCAAGGTCGACGATGTCGAGGCAGCACTGAGCCAGGCTCAGGCGCGCGGCTACGAGATCGTGCACCCGCTGACCACCGAGGAGTGGGGTGTGACTCGCTTCTTCGTCCGGGCCCCGGACGGCAACGTCCTCAACGTCGTGCAGCAGCACTAGTGGTCCGGGGGACCCCTCTCGATCTTTAGAACATGACATAATGTCAATTATCGGCGGTACGGACGGGAGTCAGGGAGGGGCTGCACACGACGATGTCCCGTCACGCCCGCCTCACCGAACTCCAGGGTCTGCTGTGCGCCGATCGAGAGCGCACCACCGACCGGATCTCGGCCCTGACCCGGTGACGTCAGCTCGATCGTCGAAGCGGCGAGACTGACAGCGACCGACGACGAACACGACCCGGAAGGGTCAACGATCGCCTACGAGCGATCCATGGCCGGCGCGCTGCTCGCAGAAGCCAACCGAGCACCTGGACGAGTTGGACTGCGCCTCCGAACGGATCGTCAGCGGCGACTACGGCCGCTGTGAGCGCTGCGGAGAGCCGATCTCCCATCAGCGTCTGCTGGCCCGGCCGGCAGCCCGCATGTGCCTCACCTGCGCGGCCCGGACGGATCTGACCAACCGGTGCTGACGCACACGCCTAGCTCCCGACGTACGCCGCGAGGTGCTGACCGGTGAGCGTCGTGGCGTCCGCGACCAGGTCGGTCGGCGATGCCTTCGAACACCAGGCGGCCGCCGTCGTGGCCGGCCCCGGGGCCGAGGTCGATGATCCAGTCGGCGTGGACCATCACCGCCTGATGATGCTCGATGACGATCACCGACTTGCCGGAGTCGACCAGTCGGTCCAGCAGGCCGAGCAGCTGCTCCACATCGGCCAGGTGCAGGCCGCTGGTCGGCTCGTCCAGGACGTAGATGCCGCCCTTCTGGCCCAGGTGGGTGGCGAGCTTGAGGCGCTGCCGCTCTCCCCCGAGAGGGTGGTGAGGGGCTGCCCCAGACTGACATAACCAAGTCCGACGTCGGCGAGCCGCCCGAGGATGGCGTGTGCCGCTGGCGTCCCTGCCTCGCCGGAGCCGAAGAACTCCTCGGCCTCGGCCACCGGCATCGCCAGCACCTCCGCGATGTTCTTGCCGCCGAGGGTGTAGTCCAGGACGGCGGCCTGGAACCGCTTCCCCTCGCACTCCTCGCACACGCTGGCGATGCTCTGCATGAACCCGAGCTCGGTGTAGACGACCCCGATCCCGTTGCAGGTGGGGCACGCGCCCTCGGAGTTGGCGCTGAACAGCGCCGGCTTGACCCCGTTGGCCTTCGCGAACGCCTTGCGGATGGGGTCCAGCAGCCCGGTGTACGTCGCGGGGTTGCTGCGGCGTGACCCTCGGATCGCCGTCTGATCGACCGCCACGACTCCCTCACGTGTCGAGACCGAGCCGTGGATCAACGAGCTCTTGCCGGACCCGGCGACGCCGGTCACGACACACAGGACGCCGAGCGGGATGTCGACGTCGACGTCGTGGAGGTTGTGGGCGTCGGCACCCCGGATCTCCAGGAAGTCCGAGGACGTGCGCACCGACTCCTTCAGCGACGCCCGGTCGTCGAGGTGCCGTCCGGTGGTCGTGTCGCTCCCGCGCAGCCCCTCGACGGTGCCTTCGAAGACGACCTCGCCCCCGGTGGTGCCCGCGCCCGGGCCGAGGTCGACCACATGGTCGGCGATCGCGATCGCCTCCGGCTTGTGCTCCACCACCAGGACCGTGTTGCCCTTGTCGCGCAGCTGGAGCAACAGGTCGTTCATCCGCTGGATGTCGTGCGGGTGCATGCCGATCGTCGGCTCGTCGAAGACGTACGTGACGTCGGTGAGGGCCGAGCCCAGGTGCCGGATCATCTTGGTGCGCTGGGCCTCACCGCCCGACAAGGTGCCCGAGGGCCGGTCCAGGGAGAGGTAGCCGAGCCCGATCTGGGCGAACGAGTCGAGGGTCTCCCCCAGCGTCGTGAGCAACGGCGCCACCGACGGCTCCTCCAGCTCGCGGACCCAGGCGGCAAGGTCGCTGATCTGCATCGCGCAGGCGTCGGCGATGTTGATCCTCTTGATCTTGGAGGACCGAGCGCCCTCGCTGAGCCGGGTGCCATCGCACTCCGGGCAGGTCGAGAAGGTCACCACCCGGTCCACGAAGGCCCGAATGTGCGGCTGCATCGCCTCCCGGTCCTTGGCCAGCATCGACTTCGAGATCTTGGGGATGAGCCCCTCGTAGGTCAGGTTGATGCCCCCGACCTTGATCTTCGTGGGTTCCCGGTGGAGCAGGTCGGCGAGCTCCTTCTTGGTGTACTTCTTGATCGGCTTGTCGGGGTCCAGGAAGCCGGACTCCTTGAAGATCCGGCCGTACCACCCGTCCATGCTGTAGCCCGGCACCGTGATCGCACCCTCGTTGAGCGACAAGGTGTCGTCGTACAGCTGGGTGAGATCGAAGTCACTCACGGCGCCCCGGCCGTCGCAGCGCGGACACATGCCGCCCGTGCGAGAGAAGCTCACCTTCTCCTTCTTCTTGTTGCCGCGCTCCACCGTGATCGCGCCGGAGGCTGTCACCGACGGCACATTGAAGGCGAACGCGCTAGGCGGGCCGATGTGCGGCTTGCCCAGCCGGCTGAACAGGATCCGCAGCATCGCGTGAGCGTCGGTGGCGGTGCCGACCGTCGAGCGTGGGTCGGCTCCGAGCCGCTCCTGGTCGACGATGATCGCGGTGGTGAGACCTTCGAGGACGTCGACGTCGGGCCGCGACATGGTCGGCATGAAGCCTTGGACGAACGAGCTGTAGGTCTCGTTGATCATCCGCTGCGACTCCGCGGCGATGGTGCTGAACACCAACGAGCTCTTGCCCGATCCGGACACTCCGGTGAACACCGTCAGCCGGCGCTTCGGAATGTCGAGGCTGACGTCCTTGAGGTTGTTGACGCGCGCGCCGTGGACGCGGATCAGGTCGTGACTGTCGGCGAGGTGGTCAGCCGGCCGCTGCGACTTCGTCTTGGAGGCCATGGCTGATTCTTCAGGCGTCCGCGTCAAGGCGCCGGAGATCCTCAGCCGTGAGCTGCAGATCGGCGGCGGCCGCCGAGTCGCGGACCGACGAGGCCCGCTTCGCGCCCGGAATGGGGATGACCACCTCGGACTGTGCCCGCTCCCAGGCCAGAGCGACCTGCTGGGCGCTGACTCCGTGGGCCGCCGCGACCGTGGCGAACGCCGGATGCTGCTCGGCCAGCGACTTCGCGTCGCCGAGGCCGCCGAGGGGGCTCCACGCCAAGAAGGCGAGCCCGAGCTCCGCACACACGTCGATCTCGGGGCGGCTGCTGCGGAACTTGGGCGAGAACTGGTTCTGCACGCTCACCAGCGACGAGCCCAGCACGCCGTGCGCCGCTCGGATCTGGTCGGGGTTCGCGTTGGAGAGCCCGATCATCGTGACCTTGCCGGACTCGGCGATCTCCCGGAGCGTGCCTAGCACCTCGTCGTAGGGGACGGCCGGGTCGGGCCGGTGGTGCTGCCACAGCGCGATCTGATCGACGCCGAGCCTCGTCAGGCTCGCGTCGACGGCCCCCCGCAGGTGGCCGGCGCTGCTGTCGGTGTCCCAGCCACCACCCTCCGTGCGCACATGGCCGCCCTTGGTCGCCAGCAGCACCTGGTCCCGGACGCCCAGCTCATCCAGCAGTCCCCCGACGAGCTTCTCGTTCTCGCCCTGGGCTGCAGCGCCGAGCTGCTCGCCCGGGCCGTAGGCGTCAGCCGTGTCGAACAGGGTCACGCCGGCGTCGAGCGCGGCACGGATGGTGTCGAGCAGCTGCTCGCGCGGCTGAGGGCCGGTCTGGTCGAAGGTCATCAGACCGAGGCCGATGGCACCCACCTGGTGCGCGCCGACGTGGTCGTTGCCGATCGTTCGAGTTCGCATGGCACATGTATACCGAGCCACGGTTGGCTAGGTCCGACCGGCCAGCAGGAAGACCCGCAGCGCGGAGACGAACGCCTCGGGCTGCTCGGAGTGGACCCAGTGACCGGCTCCCTTCACGGTGACCGCCGTGGTGCGGGGGAACAGGCGCCTCATCTCCGCGGCATGCTCCGGCTGGACGTACGCCGAGCGCTCTCCTGCCAGCCACAGCACCGGGTGGTCGAACGTCTCGTCCACGTGCGGGAAGCCGCCGATCTCCCCCAGGTCGCGCCTGAGCACGGAGAGGTTGGCCCGCCAGGCGAACCCGTCGGCGCTCGAGGCGAGGTTCTGGAGCAGGAAGCCCCGCACCCGGTCGTCCGGGATGGGTGCCGCCAGTGCGGCTTCTGCGTCGGCGCGACGCGACAGCGTCGACAGGTCCAGGCTCGCAAGGCTGTCCAGCAGGTGCTCGAACTCCCCCGCACCGTCGCTGGTCGCCGGGGAGATGTCGACGACCACGAGCCGGTCGACCAGCTCCGGGTGTCGCAGAGCGAGCAGCATCGCCACCTTCCCGCCCATGGAATGCCCCACCACATGCGCCGGCGCTTCGTGGGCAAAGCGGCCGCGAAGCATGGCGGCCACGGCGTCGGCCATCTCCTCGTACGACACCGTGTCGGTCCACGGTGAGCGGCCGTGGTTGGGCAGGTCGACGAGGACGGAGCCGAGCTCGGGTAGCAGCCCCTTCGCGATCTGGAGGAAGTTGCGTCCCTGCCCGAACAGGCCGTGCAGGAACACCACGCGACGCTGGCTGTCACCCACCTCGAGCACATGCAGGTCGTCGGAGGTCACCGGACCAACCTACGCAGGCGCTGCCCTGCCGCCCACGAAGTCACGACCCTCGCGCAGGAGCGCGAGCCAGCCGTCACGGTCCTGGATCGGCACCGAGACCCATTCGCGAAAGACTCGCCCCGCGGGCGCGAACTCGCGCCCCTCACCGGCGGCGATCAGCTCGGCCACCCGCTCGCGTGGGAGCTTCACGACCAGGCCCGATGCCTTGAAGTCCACCAGCGCGAGGAACTCACCCCCCACACGAGCGCAGCGGCCGCCCATGATCGTGCCCTCGTCGACGCGCGGGTCCTCCGCGCGCAGCTCGTCGACCAGCTCCCAGAAGAGCTCCTCGTCGGTCATGACAGATCCACCTCCAGATGCACCGTGATCGTCTGGCCGACCTCGATGGCCTCGGCCCGGCGGACCGCGTCGCGCAAGGGGACGGCGTAGGCCCCATCCTTGGGGAACAGGGACGTGGTCCACGTGGTCGCACCCACGCGGGCCACGACCGGGATCATCCCCCAGCCGTAGGTGACGTGGCCGGCGACGGTCCGCAGCTCGGCCGCCTCGTCCTCAGGGACGGAGACGAAGTGATGGGGAGAGGGCCCTCGCCAGTGCCACACCGCGGCGTCGAACTGCAGGTCCATGCACCGAGCGTAGAACTTCGCGCCGACAGGTCAGTCGCGACCGTGCCGGTCAGCGACCCACGACCCGTGGTCGCAGTAGTAGACGTGGCCGCCGACGTGGCCGGACGGGCGCTGGCAGGTCAACTGACCACCGTTGAGCCGGGAATCGCACATCGGGACCACTCCTCTCTCCCTGGAGGACCTCCGGGGCCGTCTACAGATACGACGTCCGCCGGCCCCGATCGGTTGCCTCGGGGACCGTTCCAGTAGACGTCCGAGATCGCCGGCGTGGGCCGGTTCGCCCGGAGATGGCCTCATTGGGCCAGCGCGCGGCATCCGAACGGGCCGCTCGGCGTAGGGCGTTCGCCGGGTTGAGTCTGCCGAGTCAGTCCGCGTGCACGGTGATCGGCCAGGCAGCCCGCCACCAGGGCCGTAGGTGCTCGCGCAGGAGCGGGTCCAGTCGGGCCCGGTCGGCGCGGACCCAGCAGCGGGCCTGCGCCTGGGTTGGACCGGTCGGGTCCGGCTTGAGATAGACGCAGCCGATCACGGTGCCGGGGTCGTGCGGGTCCAACACCGTCCACGCGAAGTCGAGGTGCCGCTCATGGCGGTCTCGGTGCTGCACCAGGTCGGCGAGGTTCTCCTCAAGGGTGAACGGACGTTCCGGCCAGCCGTCGTCAAGAGGAAAGCCAGGCGTATGCCGGAGGTGCTCGATCGAGGTCGACCAGGCGTCGAGGTCGCTCGCGTTGTGCTCCGGACCGAGCACCTCGAAACGGAAGTCGGGGTGCTCGGGTGGGATCGGCGTCTCGATGTCCAGCCCCAACAGCGGCTGGCCGCTCACCTGGGACTGCCGCCGGCTAGCGGGGCGCAGCGGGCGCCGGACCACGGCACAGGCCTCCTCGCCGACCCAGCCTTGCCCCGGAGCACCACGAAGGCGATCAGTCCGATCAGGATCCACGGGAGCTGGGTCAGCACCAGCACCACCAACAGGATGGCGGCCAGCACGCGCAGCACCGCAGGCATCCCGATCGAGGGCGGCGTCCGCCGGCCACCGGTCCACCGCGCCGGCGACGGCTCACGAACATGGGACGGCGCGAGACGCCACGGGGAGCCCCCGGGCAGGTCCGAGAACAGCCCCGGCAGCTCCCCACGGGTGCGCGCCGCGAAGGCCGCGGTCGTGCGCTCGTCGTGCTCCTGGGCCGAGAGCCGCCCCGCAGCGAAGTGGTCACCGAGCAGTCGAGCAGCGTCATCCCGCTCGCCGTCGCTGAGCCGGAGCTGCGCGTGCGGGTCCGCGCCCTCGGCGCTCATGACGCCCCCTCATCGGAGTCGGCGGCGTCGCCGGCCTCCCCGTCGGCCAGGAGTCCGTACAGGCGGCGCCGGGTCTCGATCAGGACGCTCACGGCATCGCGCCGCTGCTGGTCGGTGCCGGTCGTGACGATCTGCCAGACGGCGTTCATCACTGCCCCGATCTCGGGCTTGAGCGCCGCGAACCCGGCGTCGGACTCCGCCTCGGCCGCACTCTCGTCGAAGGACCTCCAGACGGCGGCGAGCTCCTCGGGATTGTCCGCCACGTAGGTCTCCCCCGCCACTGTCAGCCGGAGCGTACGCCGCCCTTCCGCGGCATCGGCCTCGACCAGGCCCTCGTCCTCCAGCTGCGAGATCGTGGGGTACACCGAACCCGGGCTTGGTCGCCACGCTCCCCCGCTGCGCTCGCCGATCTGCTGGATCACCTGGTAGCCGTTGCTCGGAGCTTCACGCAGCACGTCCAAGATCGCGGCGCGCACATCGCCGCGGCGGACCCGCGGACCACGCGTCTGCATGCCCTGCGCCAGACCGAAGAGCCCGGCGATCCAGGGCGGCGGTCCGCCGCGCCCGGGCCGCCCTCCCCCGTGGCGATCCCAACCATGGCGATCCCAGCCGGAGCCACCACCGGATCCCCCACCGGCACTGCGCTCAGGCCCGCGGTCACCGGGCCTGGGGTGGTGGCACCAGTCGCCGTCGAACTCTCGTCCCCAGCCTCGGCCGAAGCCGAACGGACCTCCCATGATCAAGCTCCCTCGCGATCGGTTGCCGATATATCGCGATAGTACTCCGTGGGGACGCGGACGCAAGTCTGTACCCAATCCTCGGCACCCCGCCGACGAACCACCTACCCTGGTGGGCATGTTGACGGCTCGCTCTCTGACCCCCAGGCCGGTGCTCGCCGCGCTCGTGCTCGCCCTGGCCTTTGGTCTGCTGGTCTCGCCGCAGGCCCAGGCCCAGGTGGCCCCCTCTGTTCAGTCGTCGCGGCAACCGGTCGTGACCGCGAAGGCCACGGTCACGCTCAAGCCGGCTCTGGAGAAGGTGCTGGTCCGCGTCAACCAGGCCCGCAAGCGCCATGGCCGCAAGCCGCTCCGGGTCACCGCCTGCCTGACCAAGAAGGTCGCCCAGCCGTGGGCCACCCACCTGGCCAAGACCGGCGACTTCGAACACCAGGACCTGTCAACGGTCTTCGCCACCTGCCCCGCGCTGACCCGGGTGGGTGAGAACATCGCCATGGGCCACCGCAGCGCGAAGGCCGTGATGAAGGCCTGGTTGAAGTCGCCAGGCCATCGCCGCAACATCTTGGACCGCCGCTTCCGCAAGATCGGCCTCGGGCTGGCGCGCGACGCCGACGGCACGAGGTACTGGGTGCAGGACTTCGGCCGCTGACCGCGACGACGACACGGACCGGTCTCGGCTGGGCCGTATCTCATATCTGAGATACCTTGGTCGACATGACGGCGGACTACAAAGACCGGATCGGCAACCTGATCCGTGACGCGCGCAAGCACCGCGGCCTGACCCAGGCCCAGCTGGCCGAGCTCCTCGCCACCAGCCAGAGCGCGATCAACCGGATCGAGAAGGGCCACCAGAACCTCTCCCTGGAGATGCTGGCGCGGATCGGAGCAGCCCTCGACTCCGAGATCGTGGCCCTCGGCGCCGGGCCGACGCACCTGCGCGTCACCGGTCCGACCCGGTTGTCGGGCAGCATCGAGGTCAAGACCTCCAAGAACGCCGGTGTCGCCCTGCTCTGCGCGTCCCTGCTCAACCGAGGCCGCACCACGCTGCGCAAGGTGGCCAGGATCGAGGAGGTCAACCGGCTGCTCGAGGTGCTCAGCTCACTCGGGGTGCAGACCCGATGGCTCAACAGCGACAACGACCTCGAGATCGTCCCACCTGCCGAGCTCGACCTCGACCACATCGACGAGGACGCGGCCCGACGCACCCGCTCGGTGATCATGTTCCTCGGTCCGCTGATGCACCGCGCCGACACGTTCGACCTGCCGTACGCCGGCGGCTGCAACCTCGGCACCCGCACCGTCGAGCCGCACATGGCTGCCCTGCGACCCTTCGGTCTGGAAGTCAAGGCCACCGACGGCAGCTACCACGCCAGCGTCAACAGGGTGTTCGAGCCCACCCGCCCGATCGTGCTGACCGAGCGTGGCGACACGGTCACCGAGAACGCCCTGATGGCCGCCGCCCTGCATCCGGGCACCACGATGATCCGCAACGCCTCGTCCAACTACATGGTCCAGGACCTCTGCTTCTATCTGCAGAAGCTCGGCGTGGTCGTCGAGGGCATCGGCACCACCACGTTGACGGTGACCGGTCAGGAGCGTATCGACGTCGACGTCGACTACGCGCCGAGCGAGGACCCGATCGAGGCGATGTCGCTCCTGGCGGCCGCCATCGTCACCAGCTCCTCGATCACGATCAGCCGCGTGCCGATCGAGTTCCTCGAGATCGAGCTCGCCCTGCTCGAGGAGATGGGCTTCTCCTACACCCGGTCCGAGGAGTACCTCGCCCGCAACGGCCACACCCGGCTGGTCGACCTCACCACGCTGCCGTCGGAGCTGCACGCACCGTTGGACAAGATCCACCCGATGCCCTTCCCAGGTCTCAACATCGACAACCTGCCCTTCTTCGCGGTGATCGCGGCCGTCGCCGACGGCCAGACGCTGCTCCACGACTGGGTCTATGAGAACCGCGCGATCTACCTCACCGAGCTGACCAAGCTCGGCGCCCAGGTCAAGCTGCTGGACCCGCACCGGGTGATGATCGAGGGACCCACGCATTGGTCCGGCACCGAGATCGTGTGCCCGCCGGCGTTGCGCCCCGCCGTGGTCATCCTGCTCGCGATGCTGGCCTCCAAGGGCACCTCGGTGTTGCGGTCGACCTACGTCATCCACCGCGGCTACGAGGACCTCGCCGAGCGGCTCAACCAGCTGGGCGCGAACATCGAGCCCTTCCGCGACATCTGAGCGCGGGGCCGGCTCACTCGAAGAGGGTCTCGACCCAGCTCCGGGCGTGCCGGGGCGCCACCGGCGGCGACGTCATGTCACCGGTGATGCGCGGCAGCTGGGCCGTGTCCTGGACGGCACGCTCGTGCCAGTCGGTCTCGGCCTCGGCCAGCGCGCCGAGATCGGCGCGTGCCAAGAAGACCCCGTGCCCGTCGGGGCACTGATTGACGAAGGCGTCGGCGAATCGTCGCTCGGTCATCTCCGCACCGCACCTGGGGCAGGTCAAGCCGTCCATGGTCCGACGCTACCTCGCCCTGCGCGGCCGACGCGCCCAACGCGCCGCAGAGCGACTCGCCACCCCGAGTATCCCGCTCCATGGCCCGGCGGCCCCGCGAAGCCGCATACTGAGCACGCTCACAGGGACGCGCCCCGCTGCGGGGCCGGCCTCCGATTCCGAGAAAGGGACGAGCATGCACCCATCCGACGCGCCGCCGCCGGACGGCATCGCCAACCTGCAGCCGCTCTCGGACTCTCGGAAGAAGGAGCAGAAGGCCTGGTACTGGTACGACTGGGCCAACTCGGCGTTCGTCACCACGACTGCCGCCGTGCTGTTCAGCCCCTACCTCACCTCGGTCGCTGAGAAGTCGGCCTGCGGGTTCGCATCGTCGGACGATCGCAAGTGCGAGACACCGCTGCACGTGCTGGGGTTGTCGATCTCGGCCGGTTCCCTGGTCTTCTATCTGGTCACGGTCGCGACGCTGCTGTCGGCGCTGATCCTCCCGATCGTCGGTGCTGCAGCCGACCGCAGTCCTCGCAAGGTCACGCTGATGAGCCGGGCCGCGTGGTCCGGCTCGATCGCGGCGATGCTGATGTTCTTCGTGACCGGCACCAATTGGCAGCTCGGCGCCCTGCTGCTGATCGTGGCCACGCTCTTCCTCGGGGCGAGCCTGGTCATCTACGACGCGATCCTGTGCGAGATCGCGCTCCCTGACGAGCGCGACGCGGTCTCCTCCCGCGGGTGGGCGCTGGGCTATCTGGGCGGCGGCCTGTTGCTCGCGCTCAACTTCGGGCTGCTCACCGTCATGAGCGACCAGACCGAGCTCGCCGTCAGGATCTGTCTGCTGTCGGCCGGTCTGTGGTGGGCGGCGTTCACGTTCATTCCCTATCGCGGCGTCAAGAACCGCCCGCCGGTCAACGTGGTCCCTGAGTCCGGTGGCCTGGTCCGCGAGTCCTTCGGGCAGCTGTGGACCACGCTCAAGGATCTGCCGAACTACCGGATGACGATGCTGTTCCTGATCGGCTACCTGTTCTACAACGACGGCATCCAGACCGTGATCTACGCCGCCTCGATCTACGGTGAGTTCCAGTTGGGGTTCGCGAAGGCGACGGTGCTGCAAGCCTTCTTGTTGGTGCAGTTCGTCGGCATCGCCGGGGCGCTCGTCTTCGGCCGGATCGCGCAGCGCACCGGCGCCCATCGGATCATCATGATCGGGCTCGGGATCTGGATCCTCGTCGTGATCGCGGGGTACTACACCCCGGCCAAGAACCTCTCGCTCTTCCTCCTGCTGGCGGTCGGCATCGGCTTCGTGCTCGGCGGCACGCAAGCGCTCTCCCGGTCGTTGTACAGCCAGTTGATCCCGCGTGGACGCGAAGCGGAGTACTTCTCGCTGTACCAGGCGGCTGAGCGCGGGACGAGCTGGATCGGCACCCTGCTGTTCGGGGTGGTGCACCAGATGACGGGCTCCTACCGACCGGCGCTGCTCGCTCTGATGGCGCTGTTCGTGATCGGGTTGTTCTTCCTGAGCAGAGTCAACGTGCGCCAGGGCATCCAGGACGCCGGAAACACGGTCCCCGCGGTGGTCTGAGCGGCCCGCAACAGCGCTCCGACGGGTGGCGGGAATCATTCGGGCGGGTGACCCGTTGAAAAAAGTAACGGTCTAGACGGGTTATCGCGTCATAGACCATGCCCCCGAGCGTCACATCACCGTTAGCGGGGAACCAATACCAACGGGAGGTGGCTCATGGCAGAGCGCACATTACGCGGCGCACGGCTCGGCGGCCAGAGCTTCGAGGACGAGCGCGGCATCGAGTTCGCGGCGCGCCAACAGGCCGGCTACCGGTGTCCAGCAGGGCACGGGTTCGAGGTCACGATGTCGCTGGAGGCGGAGGTTCCGGCGGTGTGGGAATGCCCACGCTGTGGAGCCGACTCCCTCAGCACGACCGGGGTGAAGCCGGAGTTCAAGGCCGAGAAGCCGGTCCGCACGCACTGGGACATGCTGCTGGAGCGGCGCAGCGTCAAGGAGCTCGAGGACATCCTCAAGGAGCGCCTGGATCTGCTGCGCGGAGGCGAGATCGGCCCGGCGCACCTGCACCGCGCCAACGCCAAGAAGCGCAAGGTCTCCTGAGCGCTGACCGCGACGCTGAGCATCGCGGTCAGTCGACGACGTCGCCCTGGACGACGGGTCCCTCGGACCCGGGTCCGGGGTTTCGTCCGTCCGGGGCAGTGCCGCTGCCGGTGCCGCTGCCGGTGCCGGTGCCGGTGCCGAGCAGCCTGCGGGACACCGCCCGCGCCAGGACCCGCCGAGCCGCGGGTCGGGTCATCGGGAGGACGGCGAGCGCACCGAGGATGTCGGTGACGAATCCGGGCGTGAGCATCAGCGCGCCGCCCACCAGGATCAATCCCCCATCGGCGAGCTCGGTGGCCGGCATCCGTCCACTGGCCAGCGCCTCCGTGAGCGCCTTCCAGGCGCGCGCTCCCTCACGGCGCACGATCCACGCGCCGAGCAGGCTGTCCACGACCAGCAGCGCGATGGTCCACGGGGCACCGATCACCTGCCCGACCTGGATGATCACCAGGATCTCGAGCAACGGCATCGCGACGAAGCCGGCGGCGAGCGCCCCGACGGACCAACGGCGGCGGCTCATCGGCGTACCTTCCTGAGGATGCGGGCGACCTGGTCACGGCGCTCGCGAAGACCCCACGCCGTGATCCGTCGCAGAGACTCGGTCGCCACGGCACGGCTCATCTTGGAGTCACCGCGCACCCGCTCGACGAACTCGATCGGCACCTCGCGGACCCGGAGCCCCGCGGCAAGCGCCCGGTAGGCCAGGTCGGTCTGGAAGACGTAGCCCGCGGACCGGACCTCGCCGAGGTCGATCGCGTTCAGGGCGCTGCTGCGGAAGACCCGGAAGCCCGCGGTGGCGTCGCGCACCGGGATGCCCAGCAGTAGCCGCACGTAGAGGTTGCCCCCGCGACTGAGCAGCTCCCGCGAACGTGGCCAGTTGACCACCGAACCGCCGGGGACCCAGCGGGAGCCGATCACCAGATCGGCGGTGCTCAGCGCCTCGAGCAGGAGGTGCAGCTGCTCGGGCTGGTGGGAGCCGTCGGCGTCCATCTCCCCGACGACGTCGTAGCCGCGCTCGAGCGCCTCGGCGAAACCGTGGAGGTACGCCGCGCCGAGACCCTCCTTGGCGGAGCGGTGCACCACGCTCACCCGGGCGTCGACCGCCGCCAACGCGTCGGCGATGTCGCCGGTGCCGTCCGGGGAGCCGTCGTCCACGACGAGGATGTCGACGTCGGGCTCGGCGGCCCGAAGCCTTCCGACGATCCACTCGAGGTTCTCCGCCTCGTTGTAGGTCGGGACGACCATCACGACCCGGCCGAGGTGTGCGCGCCGCACAGGGTCACTCATGGGTGACCCCGGTGAGGGTTCGGGCGGGCGATGCTGCGTCGGCCTCGTCGGTCCCGGCATCGACCCTTGATCGGCCTGGGCGGCGTAGCAGCCCCATGGCCAGGAGCAGCACCGTGCCGAGCACGGAGCCACGGCCGATCCAGGGCCCCAGCCGCACGCCGGGCGTCACCCCGGTCACCAGGTCGACCGAGTCGACGAGCACTGTCTGCGTGCGCGGCGATGCCGCATCGACGACGCGACCGTCCGCGTCGATCACCCCGGTGAGGCCGTTGGTGGCGGCCACCACCACCACATGACGGGACTCCAGGGCGCGGAGCCGGGAGATCGCGAACTGCTGGGCGATCTGGTCGGTGTGGATGAAGGTGGCGTTGCTGGTCTGCACGACCAGCAGCTGGGCCCCGCCCTCGAGCTGCACCCGCAGCCCGTCGTCGTAGGCCACGTCGAAGCAGATCGCGTCCCCCACCGACACTCCGGCGATCCGCAGCGGCTCGGTCCGGGTGCCGCTGAGCATGTCTCGCTGGACCAGCGCCAGCTGTCCGAAGTTGCTCTTGAAGACCCGGTCGCGCCAGGGGATGTACTCGCCGAACGGCACCGGGTGCTTCTTGGTGTAGCGGTCACCGGGTCCCGACACCGGATCCCACACGATCCCCTGGTTGAGCACGTCGCCGGGACGCGGTGCGTCGGCGATCACCCCGACCAGGATCGGGACGCCGATCGCTGCTGCGGCCCGGTTGAGCTCACGAGTGATCTCGACGTCGCGGAACGGGTCGACGGCGGTGGAGTTCTCCGGCCAGATCACGAAGTCGGGGGCGGCGCGCCGGCCGGCCGCCACGTCCGCAGCCAGGCTGAGGGTCGCCTCGACATGGTTGCGGGTCACCTGGCGGTGGTCGAGCAGGATGTCCGAGCCGTCGCCAGGCACGTCGCCCTGCACTGCCGCCACGGTGGCGGTGCCGTCGGCAGGCAGGGTGTACGCCGCCAGCCCGGGGCCCCAGACGGCCGCGGCGCCGGCCAGGGCGACCGCACCGGCGTACACCGGACGCCGGCGACCCTCGACCAGAACCCAAGCGATCGACGTCCCCAGGAGGGCCAGCAGCAGGCTCACCCCGTTGGCGCCCACCCACGGAAGGCCGTCGGCGAACGGGGAGTCCACGGTGGCGAACGCCAGTCGGCCCCACGGCATCCCGCTGAAGGGCCACTGTCCCCGCCACACCTCGGCAGCGACCCACGCCAGAGCCGTCCAGAGTGGCCACCGACGGCGGCGGAGCAGGACGGCGGCCACCGGGCCCAGGACGGCGAAGAAGGCCGCTTCCAGGCCCGACAGCGCTAGCCAGGCATCAGACCCCACCGCCCGCATCCAGTCGAGCAGCACCAGCTCGTAGCCAAGTCCGAACGCCAGTCCCGGAAGCCAAGCCCAGCGCACGTCGACGCCGCGCACGACCAGGACGAACGCTGTCACCCCGAGCGGCGCGACGGCGGCCCAGGCGACCGGCTCGAAGGCCAGGGTCAGCGCCGCACCCGCCGTGGCCGCCAGCACGGCGCGCACGAGCATGAGGCCGACGAAGCGGGAACGCGGGGGCACCAGGACAAAATAGCCAACGGCGCCAGCAGCGCGCCCGGCGCGGCCGGTGCGCGGAGAAGGGACCGCGGGAAACGCAGGGACGGAAGGGGCCCGGCGGGCTTCGGACCAGCTCGCGCACGACAGGCTGCCGCCCGCGGAACTGTTGTCTACGGCCCCCCGGCCCCTTCCGTCAACGTCCTCACGGCGGGCAGCGCCCGCGCAGAACCGACCCGGTGGCGACTGGAGCACGCCCCTAGGGACCGGTCTCACGAAGGCGCGCCCCACCGCGCACTGCCATGGACGAATCTTCGGCCACTCTTGACGCGAAAGGGCTCTCTGTCAACCGCCGCGTGACCAGCGCAAACGCGAAAAGGCCCAGGTCAGGGTCAGCGCGGGCGACGACAAATTGGTGACGTCAATTTGCTGGGTGGACGGCGTGTCGCCACGACACGCCGTGTGGCACTGGGGTCAACCGATGGCCGGGGGCACCACGACGGTGCCGACCGCCGACGTCGCCAGCAGCGGCTCTGCCAGCAGCCGGGCAGCGCCGGGCTGCTGGGGGGTGGGCTCGCCGCGCGCCACGACGTGCACCGCGAACGCGAGCTCACGCGACCGGCTGCCGACCCGCGTCACCTCACAGGTGATCTCGAGGACGTCGCCGGCGCGCACCGGCTCGCGGAACTGCACGTCGGAGTACGACGCGAACAACCCCTCGTCGCCGTCGGTGCGGATGCACATCTCGGTGGCGACATCGCCGAAGAGGCCGAGGGAGTACGCCCCGTCGACGAGGTTGCCGGCGTAGTGGGCGTGGCTGTAGGGGACGTAGGTGCGGTGCACCACGCGGGTGCCGACGGTGGCGGTCACGAGGCCAGCCTTCCGGAGTCGGGGCCGCCGGAGGCGAGCCGGTGGACGAGGTAGCTGGCGACCTCACCGGGGGTCGTGCCCCGCGAGAACACCCGGTCCACGCCGAGCTCCCCGGCCATGGCCTCGTCGAACCGCGGTCCGCCGACGATCAGCAGGGGGCGGTGCTCGGCGGGATAGGCCTCCCGGAAGGCCGCGGACATCTCCCGGGTGTTGAGCAGGTGCGCGTCACGTTGAGTGATCACCTGGGAGACCAGCACCGCATCGGCGCGCTCGGCCCGGGCCCGCTCGACCAGCTCCGGCACCGAGACCTGGGCGCCGAGGTTCAGGACCTTGAGCTCGCGGTAGTACTCCAGGCCCTTCTCCCCCGCGAAGCCCTTGATGTTGAGGATGGCGTCGATCCCGACGGTATGGGCGTCGGAGCCGATGCAGCCGCCGACCACGACCAGGCGGCGACGCAGCGACCGGCGTACGGCGGCGTTGACCTCCTTCGGGGTGAGCAAGGGGTAGTCGCGCTCGACGATCTCGACCTTCGACAGGTCCACCAAGTGGTGGACCGGGCCGTAGACCACGAAGAAGGTGAACCCCTCCCCCAGCGGCTTGCTGTGCACGACCAGGGCCGGGTCCATCCCCATCGTGCGCGCCAGCTGGGCGGCAGCGCCCTCCGCGGCCTTCGAATGCGGGATCGGCAGCGTGAACGACAACTGGACCATCCCGTCGCCGGTCGTGTCGCCGTAGGGCCGGACCAGGTGACCGCCGCCGGTGGTCGACCCGGTGGTGGACTCCGCCATCACTCCCCCTCCAGGATCTCGGTCGCAGGGTTGTAGTACGCCGAGGAGTGGCGCGCGACCCCATCCAGCCCCTTGCCGGCGTCGGGAGGACGCTTCATCAGTCCGAACGTCCCGTCGGCGATCGCCGCGAGCAGCGGCGGGTGCCCGGCGTCGTCGGTGTCGTGGGCGATGTCCTCGAGCAGCTCGATGGTCTCGCCCAACACCTGCCTCGCGCGACGCTCGATGAAGCCGTCCTTCGCGGGGCGGAAGTCTTCGTGCAGGTTGCCGGCGGCGTTCATGACGTAGCGGACGTTCTGCAGGGCCAGGTCGCGGTCGGACAGCCACGGGGTGACCACGGCCTCGGTCATCATCCCGACCAGCAGGATCCCCTGACCGGTCAGTGCCCCGACCAGGTTGAAGAACCCGTCGAGCAGGTAGCCGCGGAAGACGTCACCGGTCATGTGTCGCGTCGGCGGCATCCACTTCAACGGTGCCCGGGGGAACAGGTCGCGGGTCAGCATCGCGTGGGCCAGCTCCAGCCGGAACGAGTCAGGAACGTCGGGGTCGACCTCGAACGCGTGACCCAGGCCCAGCTGCCAGTCCTCGAGACCTGCCTCCTTGGCGAAGTACTCGTTCAGTAGCTGGCTCGTGGTGACCGTGTGCGCCGCCTCGATCGCGTCGGCGGTGGTGAGGTAGTTGTCCTCACCGGTGTTGATGATGATCCCGGCCCGGGCGTGGACCTGCCGACTGAAGCGCTGGTCCACGAAGGTCCGGATGGGGTTGATGTCGCGGAACAGGATGCCGTACATCGAATCGTTGAGCATCATGTCGAGGCGTTCGAGGCCGGCCAGCACCGCCATCTCGGGCATGCACAGGCCGGAGGCGTAGTTGGTGAGGCGGACGTAGCGGCCCAGCTCGCGGCTGGTCTCATCGAGGGCCGCCCGCATCAGGCGGAAGTTCTCCTGCGTGGCATAGGTGCCGGCGAAGCCCTCCCGCGTGGCTCCTTCGGGGACGTAGTCGAGCAGTGACTGGCCCGTCGAGCGGATGACCGCGATGATGTCGGCTCCCGCGCGAGCCGCCGCCTGTGCCTGCGGGATGTCCTCATAGATGTCGCCGGTGGCCACGATCAGGTAGATCCAGGGCTTGCGGGGAGCGTCGCCGATCTTGGCGATCATCCGCTCCCGCTCGCGGCGGCGTCGGTCGACCCGACGCAGGCCGCCGTGCACGGCCCGACGTGACTCCGACCGGGCGCGAGACGCGTCGCGCCCCTCGGGGACCTCGAACCTGACCGACCCGGCGCCGGCCTTCTCGGCCAGCTCCGCCAGGGTGCCGGCGCCGCCGCGGCGCAGGGCGTCCCACACCGGCAACGCGACTCCGTGCTCGAGCCCGACGTCGGCGCGGACGCAGTCGACCAGCCGGTTGACCCACGGGATGCCGTCGGCATCGGCCCCGGCGAGCCCGGCCAGCCGCAGCGTGGCCCGCTCGACCGACACCGTCGTGTGCTGGCGGGCGACCTTGACGATCGGTTTGCCCACCTTCCGCGCGAGCTGCCGGGCGAGCCGGACCTGCGCGGCATCCAACTCGAGACGTCCGACGCTCTTGCTCACGCAGGCCTCCCAGATCGTGGGGCAGCCCCGGCTGCCGAGTGTCGACCCTCGAACAACGCCCGCACGCCGGGGGTGTCGCGCACCAGCTCCAGAGCGTACGCCGCGTGCCCGGGCAGGTAGCCGTTGCCCACGAGCATCGTGACGTCAGCGGCAAGGCCCTCGGCACCGAGCGCCGCCGCCGCGAAGGACGTGGCCATGGAGAAGAAGATCACCGTGCCGCCGTCGGCGGTGGCCAGGATCGCCCCGCCCTCGCACCCCGGGACGTCGACGCACACGACGGTGACGTCCGCGGGCCCCCCGGCGGCGGCGACCGCGTCGCGCAGGGCGATCGGATCGCGGGCGTCCGCGACCACCACGGCATCAGCGACGCCGGCCCCCGTGAGGAGGTCCGCCTCCGCCTGGTGCGGGACGACGCCGATCGTGCGGGTGGCGCCCGCTGCTCGGGCGGCGGCCAGGCTCAGCGAGCCCGACTTGCCGGCCCCGCCCACCACGGCCACGGTCACCCCGGCTGTCGGTGCGGCGCTGCGGTCAGCCACGTAGCGCTGCACCACCCGGCGGGTGAGGGCCGGGGCGCCACAGACGTCCAGCACGGAGAGCGCGAGGTCAGGGTCGAGGTCGTCGGGGAGGACGGCCGCGATGGAGCGACCGAACAGGACGGCGTACCCGGCACACGGGACCTGCTCTCCCAGGCCGTCCCACCGAGCGAGGCCGTCCTCGATCACGAGCGGGGTGAGGGTGAGCGAGACCAGGGTCGCGACCTGGTCACCGACGCGCAACCCGAGGGTCGAGGCCTCCCCCACGTCCTCGACGGCGCCGATCAGCATCCCCCCGGAGCCGGTGACGGGGTTCTGCATCTTCCCGCGCCGCCCCACGATCTCCAGGACGTCGTTGCGAACCGCGGCACCGTCGACCTGGCCGTCAGGTGTCGTATGGACGCCGGAGAGCTGGCGGTACGACGCAGCATCGAGGTTGAGCTTCTCGACCCGGATCCGGACCTCGTCGGGCCACAGATCGGGCGCGGTGTCGAGGCGCTCCGCGGCCTGCGGCAGCACCACCGGACGATCGAGGACCCGGTGCAGACCGGTGGGGTCGCTTGTAGGGCGAGTCACGCGTATCCTCCCTCGAAAAGATCCTGCGACAGCAAATCCTTCTCCCATGTATTGGACTAGCCGGACGTTCTCCGCCTACTCTGTCAGAGACGCCTGATCGCGCACAACCGACGCGCGTGCAGGTCCCGCCGCTGACTCTCAGGAGGCTTGATGACCGTCGAGGTCGCATCCGGTAGCGCCCCCCACCAGACGCTCACCGCCCCCGGTGCTCTCGGAGGCAATGGCCAGCCCTACCCCTATCGTCGGGTGGAGCTGACCGAGCCCGACTGGACCCGCTTCCCGGGGTGGCGTGACGTGACGGCCAGCGACTGGGCGTCCGTCCAGTGGCAGCGCGCCCACTGCGTCAAGAACGTCCGGCAGCTGCGTGAGCTGCTGGGCGACCTGGTCGGCGAGCCGTTCTACGCCGACCTCGAGAAGGACCAGGCCGAGCGGGCGACGATGTCGATGCTGGTGCCCCCGCAGATGATGAACACGATGGCCCCGCAGGTGGAGCCGGCCGGCCCTGGCTCCCTGACCGAGGCGTTCTACGCCGACCCGATACGCCGCTACATGATCCCGGTGTTCTCCGACCGGCGGACCGACTGGCCGAGTCATCCGCACGCTACCCGCGACTCGCTGCACGAGCACGACATGTGGGTCGCCGAGGGGCTGACGCACAGGTACCCCACCAAGGTGCTCGCCGAGCTGCTCCCGACCTGCCCGCAGTACTGCGGCCACTGCACGCGGATGGACCTGGTCGGCAACTCCACGGCCGTCATCGACAAGCTCAAGTTCGTCGGCAAGCCGAACGACCGACTCGGCGACATGCTCGACTACCTCCGGCGCACCCCGCAGGTGCGCGACGTGGTCGTCTCGGGTGGCGACGTGGCCAACATGCCGTGGCCACGGCTCGAGTCGTTCCTGACCGAGTTGCTGGAGATCGAGAACATCCGCGACGTCCGGCTGGCCACCAAGGCGCTGATGGCGCTGCCGCAGCACTGGCTGCAGGGCGAGGTCGTCGACGGCATGGGTCGGGTGGCGTCGCTGGCCCGGGAGCGCGGAGTCTCCGTGGCCATCCACACCCACGTCAACCACGCCAACTCCGTGACGCCGCTGGTCGCGGACGCGACCCGGGCGATGCTCGATGTCGGCGTGCGCGACGTGCGCAACCAGGGTGTGCTGATGGACGGCATCAACGCCGACGCACACACGCTCCTCGACCTCTGCTTCGCGCTTCTCGACGGGGCGCAGATCATGCCCTACTACTTCTACATGTGCGACATGATCCCCTTCTCGGAGCACTGGCGGGTCTCGGTCGCCGAGGCACAGCGGCTCCAGCACCAGATCATGGGCTATCTCCCCGGCTTCGCGACACCGCGGATCGTGTGCGATGTGCCGTTCGTCGGGAAGCGCTGGGTGCACCAGCTCACGGGGTATGACACCGAGCGTGGGATCTCCTACTGGACCAAGAACTACCGCACCTCGATCGAGGCCGAGGACGCCGAGGCGTTGAGCCGGACCTACGAGTACTACGACCCGATCCACACCCTGCCGGCCGCGGGCCAGGCCTGGTGGCAGGAGCACGGCCGGCTCGACGAGTCCGCCCTCAAGGCAGCCGAGGTTGCCGAGGCCTCCCGCCGGATGGCGGCCCTCCAGGCCCACTGACCTGACGGGCGGGTCGGCATACTTCGTCGAGCCATGTCGATCCCACCCTCGTCCGCCGCGACGGCTCCCCCAGATGAGATCCCGCGCGAGATCTGGATCCTGATCGCCTCCACGTTCCTGATCGCGGTGGGCTTCGGGCTGATCGTGCCGGTGCTGCCGCAGTTCGCGCGCAGCTTCGGCGTGGGGGCGACCGCGGCGTCGGTGGTGGTGAGCGCCTTCGCGTTCTTCCGGCTGGTCGCCGCTCCCGGCGGCGGCCGACTGATCGCGCGGTTCGGTGAGCGACCCGTCTACCTCACGGGTCTGCTGCTGGTTGCCGGGTCGACCGCGGCGACCGGCTTCGCCCAGAGCTATGCACAGCTGCTCGTCTTCCGCGGCCTCGGCGGCGTCGGCTCCACCATGTTCACGGTCTCCGCGCTCGCGCTGATCGTGCGGCTTGCCCCGCCCGCGATCCGCGGGCGCGTGTCGGCCGCGTGGTCGTCGACCTTCCTGATCGGGGCGATCCTGGGGCCGGTGATAGGCGGCCTGCTCGGCGGCCTGGGCCTGCGCGTGCCCTTCCTGGTCTACGCCGCCATGCTGCTGCTGGCCGCGCTGGTCGTCGCCGTGTTCATCCGTCCGGCACCCGGCGTCGCGGAGGTGACGCCATCAGCACTGCCCGCCCTCTCGGTCACCGAGGCTCTGCGCGACAGCGCCTACCGCGCCGGACTCGCCTCGGCATTCGCGAACGGTTGGTCCAACTTCGGGGTCCGCAACGCGATCCTGCCGTTGTTCGCCGCGAGCGTGGTGGGTGAGGCCCCCTGGGTCGCCGGCACCGCGCTCGCGGTGTTCGCCGCAGGCAACGCCTCGGGCCTGGGGATCTCCGGGCGGCTCACCGACCGACTCGGCCGCCGGCCGTTCGTGCTCGGTGGGTTGGCTGTCAGCGGCGTGGCCACTGGGATCACGGGGTGGTCCGGCGGCCTGGTGGTGCTGCTGGTGCTGTCGGTGGTCGCGGGCGTGGGCGCCGGCGTGCTGAACCCCGCTCAGCAGGCCAGCCTGGCCGACGTGGTGGGCCGGGAGCGCTCCGGCGGCCCCGCCCTGGCGGCGTACTCCATGGCGCAGGACGCCGGTGCGATCGCGGGCCCGATCCTGGCGGGGCTGCTCGTCGACCACGGGTCCTACCCGTTGGCCTTCGTCGTGACCGGTGCGGTGACGCTGCTCGCGATGGTGCCGTGGCTGGCCGCCCGCGAGACCCTGGACGCGGATGTCAGCCGGTGACGGGCCGGTTCTCATAGGGCGTGGACAGCACGATCGTGGTGCGCGTGGAGACGTTGGCGATCGAACGGATCCGGGCGAGGAGGTCCTCCAGCGCCGCCGGCGTGGGCACCCGCGTCTTGAGGATGTAGGACTCATCCCCCGCGACCGACCAGCAGGACTCGATCTCGGTGATGTCGGCCAGCCGAAGGGGATAGTCATCCGGCTCGGCCGGGTCGATCGGCGTGACCGAGACGAACGCCGTCAACGGGAGCCCGATCTGGTCGTGGTCGACGGTGGCGCCGTAGCCCTTGATCAGGCCGCGCTTCTCCAGCCGCTTCACCCGCTGGTGAACTGCTGACGTCGACAGCCCGGTCGCCTTGCCGAGATCGGTGAACGACATCCGGCCGTCGGCGGCGAGCAGGGTGAGGATCCTGCGATCGGTCTCTTCCACGAATGCACCTTAGACCGTGTGGGACCTCGCGGACAGGATGTTTCACCGTGGCAGGATGCCTCAGGTGACATCCTCTCCACGGCTGATGCTGCTCGACACCGCCTCGATGTACTTCCGGGCGTTCTACGGCGTGCCGGACAGCGTCCGCGCCCCGGACGGCACGCCGGTCAACGCGGTCCGTGGCTTGGTCGACTTCATCGCCCGGCTCGTCGGGGAGTATCACCCCACCCACCTCGTCTGCGCGTGGGACAACGACTGGCGACCCCAATGGCGAGTCGACCTGATCCCGTCGTACAAGGGACACCGGGTGGAGGCCGTCACGGGTTCGGGGTCGCCGGACATCGAGGAGGTGCCCGATCCCCTGCAGGCACAGATCCCGATCATCCTCGACGTGCTCGACGCGCTGGGGATCGCCGTCGTGGGCGCCGACGGCTACGAGGCCGACGACGTGATCGGGACGCTCGCGACCGGGGCCGGGATGCCGGTGGACATCGTCACCGGCGACCGCGACCTGTTCCAGCTCGTCGATGACGACGCCGGCGTGCGGGTGCTCTACATCGCGCGCGGGGTCAGCAGACACGAGCGGGTCACGGCCGCGGTGGTGCGGGAGAAGTACGCCGTCGAGCCGCACCAGTACGCCGACTTCGCGACGCTGCGCGGCGACGCCTCCGACGGGCTGCCCGGCGTGGCCGGGGTCGGCGACAAGACGGCCGCCACCCTGCTCCAACGCTTCGGTGACCTCGAGGGGATCCTCGCCGCCGTCGAGGATCCTGAGGCGGAGCTCGGTCCCGGACCACGGGCCAAGATCAAGGCATCGTTGGACTACCTGGCGGTGGCCCCCCAGGTGGTCGCGGTCGCCTGCGACGTAGCACTCGATGACTTCGACGCGACCCTGGCGCTGAGCCCTCCAGACCATGACCGTGTGGTCGAGCTGAGCACGCGCTGGGGTCTCGACTCCCCCCTGGCCCGGGTGGTCACCGCGATGGCTGATCGGGCCGGCTGACGATTCGGCTCGTGAGCCCCAGGTTTCACTAGGTACCCAGGAGTCGCGTGACTTCTGTACCCGTGTACGCCTGGAGAAGTGCCGCGATCACTGGGTACCCAGTAATCGCCGGGACCAAGCTCAGTCCAGCGACGAGTACGCCACCACGCCGCGCCGCAGCGCTGCCACCGTCTCGCGGGCCGTGCGGCGCAGGGACGAGTCGCCGGCCGCGTCCGCCACCTGACCGGCCAGGTCGATCAGCTGCTTGACCAGACGCACGAAGTCTCCCGCCGCCAAGTCGGTGCCGAGCAGCACATCGTCGAGGTCGTCGCCCAGTGCCCAACGCCATGCTGCCCAGGCGAACCCGGCATCAGGCTCCCGCAGGAAGTCCAGGTGGTGTTCCCGCTCGAGCTCGACCAGGTCGCGCCGCAGGCGAGCCATCTCCTCGATCACGCTCCGGGCCCGGCCCCCGGGCCAGCGCGGGCTCGCATCGTCGACCCGCCGCGCCTCGAAGACCAGCACGGAGAGCACGGCGGCCAGCTCGGCCGGGTCGAGGTCACGCCACAGGTTCCGCCGGATTGACTCGGCGGCGAGAAGATCCATGTCGGAGTACAACCGCATCAGGTGCCGACCCTCGTCGGTCACCTCGTCCCCGCCGGGGCCGAGATAGCCCAGGCTGATGAGCACCTCACAGACCCGATCGAAGGTGCGCGCCACCGTGTTGGTCCGCTGCTCGACCCGCCGTTCGAGAGTGGCGGCGTCACGGGACAGCTTGAACCAGCGTTCCGCCCACCGGGCGTGGTCCTCACGGTCGGGGCAGCGATGACACGGGTGGCCCCTGAGCTCCGCGCGCAGTCCTGCCACCTCGGCCGCCGTCGATCCGTCGGGGCCGCCCTTGCCGCGACGCCCGGACGGCGGATCGAGGTGTCGGGTGCGCTCCCTCAACACCGACGCCAGGTCGCGCCGGGCCTGCGGGTTCCGGGCGTTGAACTGCTTGGGCACCCGCACCCGGGTCACCGAGGTCACCGGCGACGCGAAGTCGGGCAGCGCCAGCCGCCGAGCCTGCCGCTCCTGGGTGAGCAGGGAGGGCCGCGGCTCCTCGCCGGCGAGGCCGGGGTCCAGGACCACCGCCCAGCCCGAGAAGCGTCCCGACGGCACGTGGATGACATCGCCGGGCCGCAACGCCTCGAGCGAGGCCCGCACCTCGTCGCGAACGTCGGCACGGCGCGCCTTCGCTGCGCCCTTCTCCACCTCCGAGATCCGACGGCGCAGTCCGGCGTAGGCCAGGAAGTCGCCCTGGTCGCACGACGCCGAGTCGGCGTACCCGTCGAGGGCCTCGCGGGCCTGGTGCAGCTGTCGGGCCAGCCCCACGACCGCTTTGTCGGCCTGGAACTGCGCGAACGACATCTCCAGCAGCTCCCGGGCCCGCGACCGGCCGACCTGGTTGACCAGGTTGACCGCCATGTTGTACGACGGCCGGAACGACGAGCGCAGGGGGTAGGTGCGGGTGGAGGCCAGCCCGGCCAGCTCCCGAGGATCCATCCCCGGCTGCCAGAGGACCACGGCGTGCCCCTCGACATCGAGGCCACGGCGTCCGGCCCGCCCGGTGAGCTGGGTGAACTCCCCCGGGGTGATGTCGGCATGGGTCTCGCCGTTGAACTTGGTCAGCTTCTCCAACACCACCGTGCGCGCGGGCATGTTGATGCCCAGGGCGAGCGTCTCGGTCGCGAACACCACCTTGATCAGACCGCGCACGAACAGCTGCTCGACCACCTGCTTGAAGGCGGGCAGCATCCCTGCATGGTGGGCAGCGACGCCGCGGGTGAGGCCGTCGAGGAACTCGTGGTAGCCGAGCACCTGGAGGTCCTCGTCGTCGAGATGACGGCACTCCTCCTCGACGAAGGCGAAGATCTCGTCCCGCTCCGCCGGACTGGTGAGCCGCACGTTGGCACTGAGGCACTGGGCGACAGCGGCGCTGCAGCCCACCCGGCTGAAGATGAACACGATGGCCGGGAGCAGCCCGTCCCGGTCCAACCGCTCCAGCACGTCCACCCTGCTGGGGATCCACACCCGCCGGCCGTTGCCGACGCTGCGAGGGTTCTTCGAGGAGCCGGGGCGGCCCTTGCGCGGGGACCGCCGATCGCGCATCAGCCGGCTGCTCGCCCAGTCATCTCGGGCGACCCGGACCAGCTGCTCGTTGACCGGCGCGCCCTCCCGGACGAAGCCGGCCGAGGCGTCCACATCGGAGGATGCGAACAGGTCATAGATCCGCCGCCCGGCCATGACGTGCTGGAACAGGGGCACGGGGCGGCGTTCCTCGACGATGGTCGTGGTCTCCCCACGCACGGTCTCCAACCACTCGCCGAACTCCTCGGCGTTGGACACCGTGGCCGACAGCGAGATCACCGAGACCGACTCCGGGAGGTGGATGATCACCTCCTCCCAGACCGCGCCACGGGCCCGGTCGGCCAGGTAGTGCACCTCGTCCATCACCACGAAGCCGAGGCCGAGCAGCGTGCGGGATCCCGCGTAGAGCATGTTGCGGAGCACCTCGGTGGTCATCACGACCACCGGTGCCTCGCCGTTGACGCTGTTGTCGCCCGTCAGCAACCCGACCCGGTCCGCGCCGTACGCCGCGACGAGGTCGTGGTACTTCTGGTTCGACAACGCCTTGATCGGAGTCGTGTAGAAGCACTTGCGACCGGTTGCGAGGGCCAGGTGCACGGCGAACTCGCCGACCACGGTCTTGCCCGAGCCCGTCGGCGCCGCCAGCAGGACGCCGTGGCCGTCCTCGATCTCGCGGCAGGCACGCCCCTGGAACTCGTCCAGAGGGAACGGGTAGCGGCCCGTGAACTCGTGCAGCAGCGGATACGCCTGACTCGCGCGGAAGCGGGCGTACCCCTCCGCGGGTGAGGCCGCGTCCTGCGTGGGATCGCTCATCGAGTCACTCATGCCCGACCGATCATGTCAGGCCGACCAAGATGGCCCGATCACGATGGGCCGATCGAACAGGCCGGTCACGACAGGACCGTCAGCGCTCCCGGAGCGCACTCGACGGTCAGCGGCAGGGCTCCGAACCTCTCACCGTCGGCGTAGGACACGATGCCGGGCGCGGCCAGCGTCACCCGGCGGACCAGGTGGTGTTCGTACTGCGGGTGGGTCACGTGGGTGCCCTTGAACAGCTTGGGGTACGTCGTGATCAGCCCCACCTTGCTCATCGGCTTGATCACCACCACGTCCAGCATGCCGTCGTCGAGCAGCGCCCCCTCGGTGATGCGCAGCCCACCGCCGAAGGACGGGCCGTTGCCGACGGCCACCAGCATCGCCTCCAGCCGGCGGGTCTCGCCGTCGAGATCCAGGGTGTAGGGCAGTGGCTTGAAGGTGCGCAGCTCCGCGAGGGTGGCCAGGTTGTAGCGCATCTGACCCTTCGGCCAGGTCATCCGGTTGGCGCGTTCGTTGACGATCGCGTCGAACCCTGCAGCGAGCACGGTGACGAAGTACTTCCCACCCGACCTCGCCAGGTCGATGGTGCGAGTGCGACCCGCGATCACCCGGTCTGCCGCCGCTGCCGGGTCCCTGCGCGGCAGGTCGAGGTAGCGCGCCACGTCGTTCCCGGAGCCGGCAGGAATGATGCCGAGCCGGATCGCAGTGCCGGCCACGGCCTGGACCCCGAGGTTCACCATCCCGTCACCGCCCACGACCACGAGCGACTCGACGCCGTCCGCCACACACTGGCGGGCGAGATCCAGCGCCTCGTCGGCGTCGCGCCCGGCGAGGTTGCGCACGGCAAAGCCGGCGGCGCGCAGCCGCGGCAGCGCAGCATCACGTGCCCGCATCCCCCGGCCCTTGCCGGCGACCGGGTTGGTGAGCAGGGCGATCTCACGCGACGACGGCACCAGGTGAGACTAGTCGCCGAGTCGCAGCAGCACGGCGTAGCGCTCCGGAGCGGCGCCGACGGCCTTGGCCAGCCTGCCCACGGCATCCAGCACCCGCTCGGCGGTGAAGTCACGACCGGGGACGGCGAGGGTCGGCCGACCGTCGTGCGCGACCAACAGAACCTGGCCGTGTTGCCACGACTGGTGGGCGCGGCGGCGTACGTCGTCAGCGGCGACCGGCGTCGGGTAGGCCTCATCCACCGCCAGCAGGTCGCACGGGACCGAGCTCTCCGCGGAGGTCATCCGCCCCCGGACCAGCGAGCCGCCGGTGATGCTCGCTTCGGGCTGCCAGGTGACGTCATCCTCGCCCAGCCACCCTGGCAGGTCGAAGGGATCGAGATCCTCGGTCAGGGACATGGACGCCACACCGGTCCGCTCACGGCTCCGTGGTCCCGCCGGACAGCACGGCGTCTCGAGTACGCGCACGACGACGATCGGTGGCGCGCGCAATCACCTCGCTGACGAAGAACAGCGCCACCATCGGGAAGGCCATGAAGCACATCGTGAACGGGTCGGTCGACGGCGTGGCGATCGCCGCGAAGACGAAGACGAAGACGATGATCCAGGCGCGGTGCTCGCCCAGCCACTTGCCGGAGACGATGCCGGCCAGGTTGAGCATCACGATGAAGACCGGGATCTCGAACGCGATACCGAACACCAGCAATGTGCGCGAGAAGAACGACAGGTAGTCGTTGAACTCCACGAGGTTGGTGAAGTTGTCGGGCGTGAAGCCGATCAGCACCTCCAGCCCCTTCGGGAGGGTGAGGTAGCCCATGAGGACGCCGACCAGGAACAGCGGGCCGGCGATCGCCGCGAAGATCCGCGACCAGCGGCGCTCGTGCGGGTGCAGCCCGGGCATGATGAAAGCCCAGACCTGGTAGAGCCAGTAGGGGCTGGTGCCGACCACGGCGGCCAGGCCGCAGACCTTGAAGTAGAGGAGGAAGGGACCGCCCGCGCCGGAGATCACCGGCAGGGTGACGTCCTTCCGCTCCAGCGCATCCCGGGCGCTCTGGTAGGGACCGCTGACCAGCTCGAGGATCTGGTCATAGAAGAACAACGCCAAGACGAACGACAGCGTGAGCACCAACGCGGTGCGCATCAACCGGCCGCGCAGCTCCCGAAGATGGTCAGCCAGGGCCATCCGGCCATCGGCACCCACCGGATGGACCGGCTTGCCTGCGAACAGGGTGCCAAGCCGCGTCGCGAACACAGACGGAGGTGTGGTCAGGCCGTGGTGTCGTCGGGACGCTGCTCCCGGGCGCGCTCGGCCTCGGCCTCACCCGCCGGGATCTCGCGTTGCGCCGGCGACTTCTCGTCATCGTCGGCGATGACGCCCTTGGTCTCGTCCTTGAAGATGCGCAGCGCCTGACCGGTGCCCCGGGCGAGCTCGGGCAGCTTCTTGGCGCCGAAGAGAAGGATGATCACCAAGACGACGACGATGAGCTCCCACCCACCGGGGATGCCAACTAGCGGAACGGTCATGGTTTCCTCACCTCGGATGCCGGGCTGACTGCCTCAGTCGCCATCCTACGCGGACGGCGGCTGCGCGCGGGGTCATGTGTACCACCTGAGCGCGGCTTGAGCAGCGTCAACGTGCGAGGAGGCCATCTCCAGCGGATCCAGGACGGTGGCATGGGGTGTCAGCCGGAGCAGCAGCCGCTCCAGCCAGCGCGGGTCGGCGACCCGCATCGTGACCTCGAGCGCGCCCCCGGCCCGGCGGCGTACGGACTCGGTCGGGTAGTAGTCGGGCACCCACCGCGCCTGGGGCGCGAGGAGCAGGCGCACCAGGGTGGTGTCCTCGGACGGCAGCAGGAATCCCTGACCCACCTCACGGGCAGCGGCGAGCTCGGTGACCGGGGAGTCCAGGACGACGAGGTGGTGGATGCGGTCGAACCGGAACAACCGGGGCGCCTCAGCGCTGTGACAGTAGGCGTCCAGGTAGTCGAACCCGGCGGCAGTGACCACACCTCGTGGGTCGACCACGCGTGAGGACTCCTCGTCCCGGCTCGGGACGTAGTAGGTCAGCCGCACCTGGCGCTGCCGCCGTAGGGCGTCTGCGAGGTCGACCCGCAGCGACGCGGACTGGTCGGTGACCTCAGCCACGTCGATCTGGCCCACCGGTGACCCAGCGGCAGCGGCCGCCTCGAGCTTGGCGAGCACCCGGTCGACGACTTCCTTGGTCTCCGTCGACGACTCGTTGCGCAGGGCACGCAGCGCCACGATCAAGGCACTCGCCTCGGTCGCGGTCAACCGCAGCGGCCGCGAGAGGTAGTCGGCGTTGGACACCCGGATCACGCCGTCGCCCTCGGGGTCCTCCAAGGCATCGAGGTCGACGTCGATCAGGTCGTCGGGGTAGCCACCGGGGAGGCCACACATGAGCAGCACCCGCAGGTCGCGCAACAGCTGGGCCGCGGAGAGCCCCAGGTCGCGAGCGGCATCCTCGAGCCGCACCTCACCGCGCGAATGGAGGTAGGGGACCAGGGTCAGCAGCCTGGCCACCTGTTCCTTCGCGCCGCTGGCGGGCCCGTGGGCCGTCCCGGTCGGGGCGCTCATCTGGCCGCCTCGACCGTGGCGCGCAGCCGCTCGACGACCCGCTGGCGCAGCCAGTCCGGACCCTCGACGCAGGCGTCGGGGCCGTAGGAGAGCACCTCATCGTCCAGATCGCCGCGCAGGAGCTCGAGCCGGTCCCAGCCGGTGCTGCCGTCGGGCCCGGTCACGTCCGCCTCGACGGAGACCGCCTTGCGGCGAAGCCCGTGGCCGGCACCCCGGCGGACCAGGACCTGGGCAGGCTCGGTCAAGGCAGCCGGGGCCAGCCGGTGAGCCACGTCGCGGACGTCGGTGCCGGCCGGGACGTCGTACGACGCGGGCGGGCCGTCCTTGCGCGGCTGGCCCTCGACCCGGGACAACCGGAAGATCCGCTCGTCCCGGCGGTCGGTGTCATAGCCGACGGCGTACCAGCGGCCGGAGTAGCGCACCACGCCCCAGGGCTGCAGGTGGCGGGTAGCGATCGGCTGGGCGGCGCGGCGGTACTCGAAGGAGACCGGCGCGCGCTCGAGGGTCGCCTCCCAGAACAGGTCGAACGCCGGCTCGTCGGCCATCAGGCGCGGCTGGACCAGGTCGAGCGCCGACTCGTCGACGGGGACTCCGGCCGCAGTGAGCTTGCGGACCGCGTCCGAGGTGGCCTCGGCCATCCGGGCGTGCTCCCACACCTTGGCCGCCACCCCGAGCACGGACGCCTCGTCGGCCTCGAGCGAGACGTCCGGGAGCGCGAACTCGTCGGGACGGATCCGGTAGCCGGGCTCGTCGCCGAAGAAGGCGTCCATCTGGCCGACCTCGATCGGCACGCCCAGGCTGCGCAGCTCCTCCTTGTCGCGCTCGAACATCTTCTCGAACGCGTCGGTCCCCGAGTCGGGGTAGAGGATCTCGCGGATCCGCTCCTTGGCCACGAAGCGGCGCTGGACCAGCAGCATGATGAGCAGGTTCAACAACCGCTCACTCTTGGGCACCGGCAAGGTCGCTCCGCAGGTTGGTTCGGCAGTTCCGGCTGTCAGGTCCAGGTCGTCAGTTGGCGGCGAGCACGTCGACGACGAAGTACATCGTGTCGGTGCCCTTGATGCCGACGTCGGGCTGTCCCGCCTCACCGTAGCCGAGGGCAGGCGGGACCTGCAGGATGACGCGGCTGCCCACCTTCACCCCGACCAGACCCCGGTCCCAGCCCTTGACCACGCGTCCGCCGCCGAGGTCGAAGTCGAACGGTGCGCCGCGGGAGAACGACTCGTCGAAGGGGCCGTCGCTGCCGGGCACCTGACCGAGGTAGTTGACGTAGATGTGGTCGCCCTTCTTCGTCACCGGGCCGGTGCCCTGGATCAGGGTGGTGCGCTGGAGCTTGCCCGCCGGGTCGGGCGCGCCGTCGAAGTCCAGCGACGCGGGCACGGCGTCCTTCTCGACGATGCTGGGCGCCCAGGCGGCCGACTTGCGGGTGGCCCCCTCGGGGCCTGACGGAATGGTGTTGAGGATGTCGACGACGAACACCACGGTGTCGGCGTTGCCGATGCCGAGGCTGGGGTTGCCCTGGTCGCCGTACGCCTTCGAGGGTGCGGCCGCGATCAGCACGCGAGACCCGACCGTCTCCCCCACCAGCCCGTCGTTGAGGGCCGGCAGGAGCTGGCTCGACAGGGTGAGCAGCTGCGCCTTCTGGTCATAGGTGCTGTAGGCCTGCTTCTTGCTCGCGCCGTTGCCGATCCAGATCTGCGTGAACACGCTGTCTCCGGAGGCCAAGGTGGCGCCGTCCCCGGCCGAGACGGTCTTGGTGGCCAGACCGGACACGGTGACGACGTCGTCGAACTTCACCGTGGGCTCCTTGCCCACAGCGCCGGACACCGCGACCGACTCCAGCGCCGCGAGGTCCTCGGCGGTGGGCGAGGCGTCCGACGACGCCGTCGCGGAGTCCGTGCCGGCAGCCTGGGGATCGTCACCCTCGCTGCCGCACGCGGTCATCCCGGTGAGCAGTGCGAGCGCTGCAAGGGGCAGCAGGAAACGGCGGGTACGTCGGAGCATGCGAGAACCTTCGAGTCGTGCGGAAGAGGGCTGGGCAACCCTATCCGGCGTACCTGAAGGTTCCTGACAGGCCCGTCACCGTCGTTGGAGCCGTCGTGTCACATGCCGTCGATCAGGCGCTGCACGCGCTCATCGGCCGCGCGGAACGGGTCCTTGCACAGCACGGTGCGCTGGGCCTGGTCGTTGAGTTTCAGGTGGACCCAATCGACGGTGAAGTCCCGGCGTCGCTCCTGGGCCTTCTTGATGAACTCCCCCCGCAGCTTGGCCCTCGTGGTCTGCGGCGGCAGCGACTTGGCCTCGAAGACCTTCAGATCCGTGCTCACCCTGGCGACCGCCCCACGCTTCTCCAGCAGGTAGTAGAGGCCGCGCTCGCGATGGATGTCGTGGTAGGCCAGGTCGAGCTGGGCGATGCGGGGATGCCCCAGCGGGAGGCCGTGCTTGGCGCGGTAGCGGTCGATGAGCTTCCATTTGATGACCCAGTCGATCTCCCGGTCGACCAGACCGAGGTCCTCAGACTCCACCGCCTTCAGGCCCCGCTCCCACAGGTCGAGGGAGCGCTCGATCACCGGCGTGGTGAGCCCGCGCTGGTCCACGAAGTCCCGCGCCTTCCCGAGGTAGTCGTGCTGGATGTCCAACGCACTGGCCTCACGGCCGTTGGCCAGCCGAACCTTGCGCCGCCCGGTGACGTCGTGCGCGATCTCGCGGATCGCCCTGATCGGGTTCTCCAAGGTGAGGTCGCGCATGATGACGCCCTCCTCGATCATCCGCAGGACCAGGTCGCACGAGGCGACCTTGAGCATCGTGGTGGTCTCGCTCATGTTGGAGTCGCCGACGATGACGTGGAGCCGGCGGTACTTCTCTGCATCCGCGTGCGGTTCGTCACGGGTGTTGATGATCGGCCGGCTCCGGGTGGTGGCGCTCGAGACGCCCTCCCAGATGTGCTCGGCACGCTGCGAGACGGAGTACGAGGCACCTCGCGGGGTCTGGGTGATCTTGCCGGCCCCCACGATGATCTGGCGAGTGACCAGGAACGGGATCAGCACGTCGGCCAACCGCGAGAACTCCCCCTGTCGGCCGACGAGGTAGTTCTCGTGGCACCCGTAGGAGTTACCGGCGGAGTCGGTGTTGTTCTTGAAGAGATAGATGTCGCCGGCGATGCCCTCGTCGTGGAGCCGCTGCTCGGCGTCCTGGAGCAGGCCTTCGAGGATCCGCTCCCCTGCCTTGTCGTGGGTGACCAGCTCGGCGATGTCGTCGCACTCGGGGGTGGCGTACTCCGGATGGGAGCCGACGTCGAGGTAGAGCCGCGCCCCGTTGCGCAGGAAGACGTTGGAGGACCGGCCCCAGGACACGACCTTGCGGAACAGATAGCGGGCCACCTCGTCGGGACTCAGGCGTCGCTGACCGCGGAACGTGCACGTCACGCCGTACTCGTTCTCGATCCCGAAGATCCTGCGGTCCACGTGGTCAGCCTACGGGGATGGCCGACGGCGGGTGCGGGATGGGGATCTCCTCATCCCGACGGCTCACAGCAAACCCAGGAAGTCCAGCCCGAGGTACGCCTGCTCGGCGGTGACGACGTCGCCGGCGCGGAGCAGGCGCCGGAGCTCGGGGAGGGTCACCACGAGCGGCTCGCAGTCCTCGAACTCATCGAGGTCCGGGGCGCCGCTGAGCAGGCAGTCCCGCGCGACCAGGGTGTACGACGGCTGGGTGCGGTGGTTCGGGTGGATCGTGGCGACCAGTTCGACGGACCGCGCGACGTAGCCCGTCTCCTCGCGCAGCTCACGTGCTCCGGCGGTGACGGCGTCCTCACCGGGGTCGACCAGGCCGCCGGGAAGGCTGAGCACCTGTCGCATCGGCCCGGGCCGGAACTGCCGCACCAGGACGAACCGGCCGTCCTCGGTCAGGGCCAGCACGGTCGCGGTCGCCGGCGCGTCGAGCAGGTCCCAGTCCACGGTGCGGCCGTCGGGCAGCCGCAGCGTGCGGTTGATGATCCGCACGAAGCCGAGGTATGCCGTGCGGTCGGGACCGATCGGCTCCCAGACCCCGCCCATGGGTTCAGGCGATCGGCGGGGCGACCGGGGGGGCGACCGGGGGCTCGTCCTCCGGCCCCACATCCCCCTCGGGTTGCCCAGACGGCTCCTGCGGCTCACCGGACGGGGCCCCTTCAGACGAGGCCTCGCCGGACGGGGGCGCGGCGTCGAGGATGATCGACTCGTCCTCCGCCGGCTCCTCGGGGCCTCGGTCACCGAGCAGCTCCACCAGCCGGCTCCCCACGATCCGGACGAACTTCCGCGGCTGCGAGCGACTGCGGTCGAGCAACGCCACCTCCAGCTGGGACACCGGGATCACCCGGTCGCCTCCCGGGCTGTGCCCCAACGCCGCTGCGGTCAGCTGCAGTGCCGCCTCCAACGACATGCCGGGGGTGAAGTGTTCGCGGAGGTAGGCCGCCACCTCGTCGGCGGCGCCGCCCATCACGGCGAAGCCGTGCTCGTCGGCGACCTGGCCGTCATAGGTGAGCCGGTAGACCTGGTCGTCCTCGGCGGTGTCCCCGATCTCGGCCACGAACAGCTCGACCTCGTAGGGCTTCTCACCACCGGAGGAGAAGATCGTGCCGAGCGTCTGGGCGTAGGCGTTGGCCAGCCCACGCCCGGTGACATCGCGACGGTCGTAGGCGTACCCGCGCATGTCGGCCAGCCGGACGCCGGCGATCCGCAGGTTCTCGAACTCGTTGTAGCGACCGACCGCGGCGAAGGCGATCCGGTCGTAGATCTCCGACACCTTGTGCAGCGCCTGTGAGGGGTTCTCGGAGACGAACAGCACACCGCCGGCGAACTGCACGACCACCACCGAACGGCCTCGTCCGATGCCCTTGCGGGCGAAGTCGGCCCGGTCCTTCATCAACTGTTCCGGGGACACGTAGAACGGCATACTCATGGTTTGACTCCCGCTCGGATCGGATCAGGTCAGGGCCGCGGCCGGGCCGTCGGGACGGGTCATCCGGGCGGCGATCACCCGGTCGGCGATCGTGGCCACTTCGTCGTCGGGCAGGCGTCGCCCGCCTACGGCGGTGACCACATGCACGACGGGGAAGATCCGGCGAGCCAGGTCCGGCCCGCCGGTGGCGGAGTCGTCGTCGGCGGCGTCATAGAGCGCCTGCACGGTCGCCGTCACGCACTGCTCTTCGTCGAGGTCGTCCCGATAGAGCTTCTTCAGCGACCCCCGGGCGAACAGCGAGCCCGAGCCGACCGAGTGGAACGCGGTCTCCTCATAGCGTCCCCCGGTCACGTCGTAGGAGAAGATCCGACCCTGGTTGGTCGTGAGGTCGAAGCCGGCGAACAGCGGCACCACCGCCAGCCCCTGCATCGCCATCCCCAGGTTGGCACGGATCAGGGCTGCCAGGCGGTTCGCCTTGCCGTCCATCGACAGCGTGGTGCCCTCGATCTTCTCGTAGTGCTCGAGCTCGGTCTGGAACAGCCGGACCACCTCCACGGCCAGCCCCGCGGAGCCGGCGATCCCGACGGTGGAGTACTCGTCGGCAGCGAACACCTTCTCGATGTCACGTTGGGCGATGATGTTGCCCATCGTGGCGCGTCGGTCTCCCGCCATCACGACGCCGCCGGGGAAGCTGGCGGCCACGATCGTGGTGCCGTGCGGAGCCAGATCGCCGGCGTTGCCCTGGGGCACCGCGCGACGTGCCGGGAGGAGCTCTGGGGCTTCGGTGGCGAGGAACTCGGCGAACGAGGACATGCCAGGACGCAGGTACGCCGACGACAGGCGAGGGCCCTCGGTCACGGGCTACTCCCCGCCCTTCTGGATGAAGGACTTCACGAAGTCCTCGGCGTTCGACTCGAGCACTTCGTCGATCTCGTCGAGGATCGCGTCGACATCGTCGTCGAGCGACCCCTTGCGTTCGGCGATCTCGGTCTCCGCGACCTCCTCGACCGCATCCTCCGCACCTGTCGAGCGCCGGGGTTGCTTCTGTTCCTGAGCCATGGCCCGACCCTATCCGGCGGAGCGAGTGAGCGTGGCGAAGAGGGCCTCGGCGCTGTCGCACGAGTCCAGCAGCGCGCCGACGTGGGCCTTGGTTCCGCGCAGGGGGTCGATGGTGGGGATCCGCTGCAGCGACTCGCGGCCGGGCAGGTCGAGGATCACCGAGTCCCAGGAGGCGGCAGCGACGCTGTGGGGGTACTTCTCCAAGCAACGGCCGCGGAAGTAGGCGCGGGTGTCCTCCGGCGGATTCGTCATCGCGGCCGCGATCTCCTCGTCGGTCAGCAGCCGCTCGATCCGGCCGGACGCCACCAGCCGCTGGTAGAGCCCCTTCTCGGGGCGGATGTCGGCGTACTGCAGGTCGATCAGGTGCAGCTTCGCGTCGTCCCACTCCAGGCCGTCGCGGTCGCGGTACTGGGTGAGCAGCTTCAGCTTGGCCACCCAGTCGAGCTCCCCGGCGCACAGGAGAGGGTCGCGGCCGAGCCGGTCGAGCACCGATTCCCAGCGCGCGAGCACGTCGGTGGTCTGCGCGTCGGCGTCCGCGCCGTAGCGATCCTCGACGTACTTCTTGGCCAGGTCGAGGTACTCCAGCTGGAGCTGAAGCGCCGTCAGCTTGCGGCCGTCGCCGAGCGAGACCAGGTGGGTGAGCGTCGGGTCGTGCGAGATGGCGCGCAGCGAGGCCACCGGAGTCTGCAGGGCCAGGTGTTCGCCCAGGAACCGGTCCTCGATCATGGCCAGCACCAACGCGGTGGTGCCGATCTTGAGGTACGTCGAGACCTCGGCGAGGTTGGCGTCGCCGATGATCACGTGCAGCCGGCGGTACTTCTCCGGGTCGGCGTGCGGCTCGTCGCGAGTGTTGATGATCGGCCGCTTGAGGGTGGTCTCGAGACCGACCTCGACCTCGAAGTAGTCCGCGCGTTGGCTGATCTGGAACCCGTCCTCGCGACCGTCCTGACCGATCCCGACCCGACCCGCGCCGCACACCACCTGTCGCGACACGAAGAAGGGCGTCAGATGCTTGACGATGTCGGCGAAGGGCGTCGACCGGCGCATCAGGTAGTTCTCGTGGGCGCCGTAGGACGCCCCCTTGTTGTCGGTGTTGTTCTTGTAGAGCACGATCCCGCCGCCGCCGGGCACCTGACCGGCCAGCCGGGACGCCTGCAGCATCACCTGTTCCCCGGCCTTGTCCCAACGCACGATGTCCAGCGGCGAGGTCACCTCGGGGGTGGCGTACTCCGGATGGGCGTGGTCGACGTAGAGGCGCGCACCGTTGGTGAGGATCACGTTCGCCAGCCCGAGGTCCTCTTCAGTGAGCTGACTCGGGTCCGCCACCTGCCGCGACATGTCGAACCCGCGTGCGTCGCGCAGCGGCGACTCCTCCTCGAAGTCCCAGCGTGCCCGACGGGCGCGTGCGGTGGCGGAGGCATAGGCGTTGACCACCTGCGAGGAGGCCAGCATCGGGTTGGCGAGCGGCTGGCCCTGCACGGAGATGCCGTACTCCACCTCGGTGCCCATGACCCGCCGCACGCTCATCCCCTGAGCCTACGCGCGTAGCCTGGCCGCATGACCGGCCGCCTCGGCGCGCTCTGGAACGACCAGGCGCTCCCCCGCCTGACCGACAGAGCGCTGCGCGGCCACGACGTCGGGCGGCTGCGCGAAGAGACCTGTCGCGGGCTCCAGGGTCGGGTCCTCGAGATCGGTTTCGGCAGCGGGCTGAACACGCGCTTCTATCCCGACGGGGTCACCGCGGTGGACGCGGTCGAGCCCGCCGACGTGGCCTGGCGACTCTCCGAGCGGCGCCGCGACCGGGCCGCGGTGCCGGTCACCCGGGTCGGTCTCGACGGCCAGCGGCTCGCGGCCGACGCGGCGTCGTACGACTCAGTCCTGACGACGTTCACCCTGTGCACCGTCCCCGATGCCCGGGCCGCACTGGCAGAGGTACGCCGCGTGCTGCGGCCCGGCGGCGCGGTGCACTTCCTCGAGCACGGGATCGCGCCAGATCCCGGGGTCGCCCGCTGGCAGCGTCGCCTGGAGCCGGTCCAACGGCAGCTGGCCGGAGGATGCCACCTGACCCGGGACGTCCCCGCGCTGCTGGCGGAGGCGGGCGTGCGGCTCGACGAACGTATCCAGCACTATCTGCCGGGCCCCGCGGTGTCCCGGCCCTGGGGCTACCTCACCCGTGGGAGCGGACGCGTCTGACGACGCTCACCAGGGGAAGGAGGACTGGTTGCGGACACTGGTGCTCTGCGACTCGATGTGCTGGTAGTTCGTGAGCTCATGGCGAGCGCCCGGGCCGGAGGAGATCCGGCGGCGGCGGTCGACCACCCCGACCATGACCAGGAACAGCACGATGACCGTGCCGAAGATGATCCAACCCCACATGACCCAACCCCCGTCTTCACCTCGGCTGACGAGATGAAGGGTCAGAATACCAGCGGGCCGACTCAGAGATACTGGCCGGTGTTCGACACCGTGTCGATCGACCGCCCGGGCTCGGTCCCCTGCTTGCCGGTGATCAGGGTCCGGATGAACACGATCCGCTCGCCCTTCTTGCCCGAGATCCGTGCCCAGTCGTCGGGGTTGGTGGTGTTCGGGAGGTCCTCGTTCTCCTTGAACTCGTCGAGGCACGCCGCCAGCATGTGCTGGACGCGAAGCCCCTTCTGCTGGTGGTCCAGGAAGTCCTTGATCGCCATCTTCTTGGCGCGATCGACGATGTTCTGGATCATCGCGCCGGAGTTGAAGTCCTTGAAGTAGAGGACCTCCTTGTCGCCGTTGGCGTAGGTCACCTCGAGGAAGCGGTTCTCCTCGGACTCGGTGTACATCCGCTCCACGGTCGCCTGGATCATGCCCTCGACGCATTCCTGCCGGTCACCGCGGAACTCACGCAGATCGTCGGCATGCAGCGGCAATGAGGCGACGAGGTACTTGGTGAAGATGTCGCGCGCCGACTCGGCGTCGGGCCGCTCGATCTTGATCTTCACGTCCAGACGGCCGGGCCGCAGGATCGCCGGGTCGATCATGTCCTCACGGTTGGACGCACCGATCACCAGGACGTTCTCCAGCGCCTCGACGCCGTCGATCTCGCTGAGCAGCTGCGGGACGATGGTGTTCTCCACGTCGGAGGACACCCCCGAGCCACGGGTGCGGAACAGGGAGTCCATCTCGTCGAAGAAGACGATCACCGGGGTGCCGTGGCTGGCCTTCTCGCGCGCCCGCTGGAACACCAGCCGGATGTGGCGCTCGGTCTCGCCGACATACTTGTTCAGGAGCTCGGGGCCCTTGATGTTCAGGAAGTACGACCTTCCCTCCTGCCCCGTCTTCGCGGCCACCTTCTTGGCCAGGGAGTTGGCCACAGCCTTGGCGATCAGAGTCTTGCCACAGCCCGGCGGTCCGTAGAGGAGCACACCCTTGGGCGGCTTCAGCTGGTGCTCCTCGAAGAGCTCGGGGTACAGGTAGGGCAGCTCCACGGCGTCGCGGATCTGCTCGATCTGGTTGGCCAGCCCGCCGATCGAGGAGTACTCGATGTCGGGGACCTCCTCGAGGACCAGCTCCTCGACCTCGGATTTCGGCACCTTCTCATAGACATAGCCGGCGCGTGAGTCGAGCAACAGTGAGTCACCGGCGCGCAGGGTGGTGGTGCGCAGCGGCTCGGCCAGGCGCACCACGCGCTCCTCGTCGGCGTTGGCGATCACCAGGGCCCGCTCACCGTCGACGAGCAGCTCCTTGAACATCACCACCTCGCCGACCTCCTCGAACTCGAAGGCCGCCACCACGTTCAGCGCCTCGTTCAGCATCACCTCCTGACCGCGGCGCAGGGTGTCCAGGTCCACCGAGGGGCTGACGCTGACCCGGAGCTTGCGTCCTCCGGTGAAGATGTCGATGGAGTCGTCGTCGTTGCGGGCGAGGAACGTGCCGAAACCGGCGGGCGGCTGCGCCAGCCGGTCGACCTCTTCCTTCAGCTTGTTGATCTGGTCACGAGCCTCGCGGAGCGTGGTCGCGAGCTTCTCGTTCTGGCCGGTCACCCCGGCCAGGGAGCGCTGGGCGTCGGTCAGCCGCAGCTCCAGCCCACGGCTATGGGCCGGCGCCTCACCCATCCGGCGGCGCAGGTCCTCGACCTCGCTCTCAAGGAAGCGCACCTGGGCTTCGAGCTCGGTCCGGCTCTGCTCGTCAGACGTCGACATCTCCCACCCTCCCCTGGTCGGGGCCGCGACCGCGGGAGCGGCCGAGAGCCCTCGTGACTTGTGACATTACCCGCGTGCGCGACCAACGGAAGGCGTTCGACCCCCGAGTTGGTCACGATTTGCCGGAAGTTCCCGTGCGTGCGGCGCGGGCGCCTCCCGACCACTCACTCGTCGCTGCTCTCCTCGCCTGCCTGCGGAGGAAGCCACGGGGGGCGCGGGCCGGAGTAGTCGGGCCCGTAGGCCCCGGGAGCGGGCCGACGCCTCTTCACCGGGGGCCGCTGCCCGGGAGCCATCCGGCGCGCGGTCACCAGGAACGCCGTATGACCGATCATCGCGTGCCCCGGCCGCACCGCGAGTCCCTCGACGTGCCAGTCCCTCACCAGCGACTCCCACGCGTGCGGCTCGGTGAAGCCCCCGTGTGCGCGCAGCGTCTCCACCACCCGGGACAGCTGCGTGGTGGTCGCGACATAGACGCAGACCAGGCCTCCCGGGACCAGCGCGTCGGCCACCGCGTCGATGCACTCCCAGGGGGCGAGCATGTCCAGGATGACTCGGTCGGGACGGTCTCCGGAGGCCGGCAGGGCCTCGGCCAGGTCCCCGATCTCCAGGGTCCAGGCGGGATGGTCGCCGCCGAACAGCTGCGTCACGTTGCGCTTGGCGACGTCAGCGAACTCCTCGCGCCGCTCGTAGGACGACACCCGGCCGTGCGGACCGACCGCACGCAGCAGCGAGCAGGTCAGGGCCCCGGAGCCGACCCCCGCCTCGACGACATGCGCTCCCGGAAAGATGTCGGCGAAGGCGATGATCTGGGCTGAGTCCTTGGGGTAGACCACCGCAGCCCCTCGCGGCATCGAGACGACGAACTCGGTGAGCAGCGGTCGAAAGACGAGGTACTCCCCGCCCGACGACGACGCCACCGTGAAGCCCTCCTCACGGCCGATCATGTCGTCGTGCTCCACGTGGCCCCGGTTGGAGAAGAACCGCTTCTCCGGCACCAGCTCGAGGTTGTGCCGACGCCCCTTCTGGTCCACCAGGCGGACCCACTCCCCCGCCCGAAGCGGCCCCCGGTGGACTCCGGACCACGCCTGGGTCGGCACGTCGTCGAATCCTGCTGGCTCCGGCCCGGTCATGGGCCGCACCCTAGGCCATCGACGGGTCGTCCCCGGCGGTGGACCGAGCCCGGGCTCAGTGGACCGCGCGGAACGCCCGATCCACGTCGGCGGTGGCCAACACGCCGTAGACGGATCCGTCCGTCTCGACCAGGAGGTACTCGTCGGCCGGGCGTCGGCTGATCGCCATGATCAGCTCTTCGCCGGCGATGTCGGCTGGCAGCGAGAGGCCGGCGTCGAGGGTGCGCGCCACCGCGGACACCGCGACCCAGGGGCGTCGGTCCTCGGGGGTGGCGAGCACCGCCGCCTCGCTCACCACGCCGATCGGCCGCCCTTGGGCAGTCACGGTGACGATGCTGCCGGCCTGCGACTCCTGAGCGCGGCGCACGGCCTCGGCCAGCGGAAGGTCGTCGGGGACGGCGAGGGTACGCCGCGCGAGCGTCCGCCCCACCAGCTGCGGCAGCTTTCGGCGCAGCCGCGCCGACGACATCGCGGCGGTGGCCCCGGTCCACAGGAACGCCGCGATCACGACGGAGATCACCAGGTCGACCACCGTCGCCGACTGCCCGGTGACCCGCTCCTGGAACACCGGCCACAGCAGTGCCGCACCCGCCGCGACGCGCCCGCCCCATCCGGCGACCAGCGTGCCGCGGTGGACGTTGCCGGTCAGCGCCCAGACCAGCGACTTGAGCACGCGGCCGCCGTCGAGCGGCAGCCCCGGCACCAGGTTGAGCACCCCCACCAGCAAGTTCGCGCCGATCAGCGCTTCGACGCCCATCCGGAGCAGCCCGTCGGGCGCGACGAACCAGGCGGCGATCGAGGCCAGGCCGACCCCGATCGAGGTCAGCGGGCCGACGATCGCGATCCAGAACTCCTGTCGCGGTGTGCGTGCCTCGCCCTCGATCGCGGTCATCCCCCCGAGGAAGTGCAAGGTGATGGAGCTGACGGGGTAGCCGTAGTGGCGGGCCATCGCCGCGTGCGATGCCTCGTGCAGGAGGACCGAGAGGTAGAGCAGGATCGCGAACGTCAGGCCGGCGACGTACTTCCAGGCGCCCAGGCCCGGCTGCACCTGTTCGACCCGGGGCGCCAGCAGCACCGCCAGGAGTCCCGCCACCAGGAACCACGACGACGAGACCAGCACATCGGCGCCGGCGAGCTTGCCGATCCGGAACGTCCCGGGCGGTCGCGCCGGCGCGGCGAGGTCAGCCTCGTCGACGGGTTGCGGTCCAGACACTCCTTGAGGTTAGCCGACTGCCGCCTAGCCGCGGACTGTCCGCGCCGTCGCCTAGGGTGACCGCCATGAGCACTCCGCCGACGATCCACGTGGCGGACACCTCGCCGGCAGGGCGGGTGTCGACGCCGGTTGACGGCGTCGAGGTGCTCGGTGCGCTGTCGCCGAGCCGAGCGGGCGACTTCATGACCTGCCCCCTGCTCTACCGGTTCCGCACGATCGACAAGCTCCCCGAGCCGTTCTCCCCCGCCGCCGTGCGCGGCACCCTGGTGCACAAGGTGTTGGAGGACCTGTTCGACCTACCGGCGCCCGCACGCACGCCGGAGCGGGCACGGGAGATGCTGGTCCCCACGTGGGACCAGCTCATGGGGACTGAGCCCCTGCTGGCAGAGATGTTCGGTGCCGAAGGCCCCGAGGTGGCCGGCTGGCTCACGTCGTGTCGCGAGGTGCTCGACCGCTACTTCACGCTGGAGGATCCGCGCCGGCTCGAGCCTGCGGAGCGCGAGCTCTACGTCGAGGCACTGCTGGAGTCACGGCTGCTGCTGCGGGGCTTCGTCGACCGGGTCGACGTGACCCCCGACGGCCTGGTCCGGGTGGTGGACTACAAGACTGGGCGCTCCCCCGGCGCCGCGTACGAAGCGAAGGCGCTGTTCCAGATGAAGTTCTACGCGCTGGTCCTCTGGCGCACCCGCGGCGTCGTGCCCGCGATGCTGCAGCTGGTCTACCTCGGCAATGCCGAGATCCTGCGCTACGTCCCCGACGAGCACGATCTGCGCGCCACCGAGCGCAAGGTGGAGGCCATCTGGCACGCCATCCGCAGGGCCGAGGAGAGCGGCGACTGGCGACCCAACCCGAGCAAGATGTGCGACTGGTGCGCCCACCAGGCTCTCTGCCCGGCCTATGGCGGCACGCCTCCTCCGCTGCCGGAGCGCCAGGTCCCTGACCGTGCGCACGACCCGGCCGGGGACGTCGGCACCGACGAAGGGGTGGCCGGCCTGCCCTGAGGCCTGCCCTGAGGCCGGCCCGCGGTCCGCGGCCGGCTCAGATCCCCCGACGCTCCGCCCACAGCGCCGCCTGCGTCCGGTCGGTGACGCCGATCCGGGCGAAGACCGACGTCAGGTGCGCCTTCACCGTGCGTTCGCTGATCCCGAGCCTGCGCGCGATCTGCTTGTTGGCGAGGCCCTGGCGGACCAGCCCGAGCACCTCGTCCTCGCGCGGAGTGAGCTCGGGTCTCGCCGTGGGTGCCGCCGACCGGGCGCTCAGGAGCTGGCGCGCGACCTTGGGGTCGATCGGGGACTCGCCGCGGCTGACGGCCCTTATCCCGGCCAGGATGTCGTCCGGCTCGGCGTCCTTGAGCAGGTAGCCCATTGCTCCGGCGTCCAGAGCGGCCGCGATCCGCTCCCCGTCGGAGTACGACGTGAGCACGAGCACTTGCGCAAGCTCCTCGGCGACAATGGTCCGCGTGGCCGCGACCCCGTCGACCCCCGGCATCTGGAGGTCCATCAGCACCAGGTCAGGGCGGAGTTCGCGGGCGAGCGCGACGGCTTCGCTTCCATCGGTGCCCTTGCCGACCACGTCGATGTCGGCCACCCCCGCCAGCAGCTGCTCGAGCCCGGCGCGGACGACCGCGTGGTCGTCGACGACCACAACCCGAATGGCCTCGCTCATGCCCTGCCCACTTCCAACCGCACGGTGGTCCCCGCTCCAGGCGCCGACAGGACCGTGAGCCTGCCACCGGCATCGGCGACCAGGCTGTTCAGTCCCCGCAAGCCGTAGTGTGCCGGATCCGTGACCGCCTCCGGCGTGAAGCCCCGGCCGTCGTCCTGGACCTCGAGCACCACGAAATCCCCCACCCCGCTCACGCGCACGGACAAGGCGTCGGGTCCTGCATGCCGGATCGCGTTGCGCACCCCCTCCTGCGCCACGCGCCACACCAGCGCCGTCGTGGTGTGTGACACATCATCGACGCCGTCCACGGAGACCGTCGTGTGGATGCCTGCACTCGTCGCCGGTGCCGTCAGATCTGCGAGCGCGGCAGCCAGGCCGTCGGCCTGCAGATCCGGGGGGTGGATCTCGACGAGAAGCGATCGCAGCGATCGCAGCGTGGTGCGCAGCGTCGCGCTGGCGCGCTCCAAACTGGTCCCGACTGCGGCGTTCGCCGGGTCGCGGGCCATCGCCGACAACGAGAACGTCGTCCCGACAAGATCCTGGACCACGCCGTCGTGAAGATCACGAGCGATCCGACGTCGCTCGGCGTCGGAGGCGTCGATCGCAGACTCCAGCAACCGTTCACGTTCGCGGGCGGCGCCGGTCAGCCGCCGGGTCAAGCCCCAGATCATCGGCGTGGCCACAGCCAGCATCACCAGCAGCGCTCCCATGGTGATCCGGCGGAAGGGCAAGAACACCTCCTGCCGGCGGCGATCGAGGTCCCGCGCGGAGTAGTAGGCCTCGAACAGGAGCGGTTCTCCCTCCGGTGACCAGATCTGGGTGTAGACCTCGACCAGGCCGCCGCTGTCACGCTCGAAGCGGTTCTCGGGTTTGCTGAGGTCGCTGACCTCGGCCTCGATGCCACCTCCGCGAAGAATCCCGAGCTCTACCTCGTCGAGGTCGTACCTCGACCCGATGAGCTCACTGCGGTCGGAGTACAAGATGGTGCCGTCGGCCGACCAGATCTTGATCCTCCGGACGTCGCCGATCAGCAACCGACCGACGACGTGACGGTCGAACCGGTCGATGGCGCCGGCACGTCCGTCGATGAGGCCCGGCCTGATCTCCGGCTCGGCCACCGAGCGCGCCAGGACCAGGGTGTTGTAGCGCGCGTCGGCCAACGCCTCCCGATTCGCGGCGCGATCCGCGAGCACGGTCGTGGCCGAGACGATGCCGAGGAAGAGCACGAGCCCGATGGCGAGGAACTGCGCCACCGGGCTCCTGGCGATCGCCCGCATCCGGTCTGCCATAGGTGGTTCAGCCTAATGATCGGATGGGTGCGAAGGGTCAGAACCTCACCGTGCCGCGGCATACCTGGCCGGTGGCGCGGTGCACGGCCCGGAACACGAACCTGTCCGTCCCTGACAGGTTGACCAGCTTTCGCTCGACGGAGAACGACCCGCTCGGCGCCTTGGTGGTGCTGCGGCCTCGGGCGGACAGGCTGCCGTTGTGCTTGATCCGCCAGCGCCAGACCTGGCCGTTGCGGGAGCTGTCGACCTCGCCCTCGAGCTCGATCCGCCCGTCGCGCGCCTTGGCCTTGAGCTTCCAGTCGGCGGAGCCCGAGCAGTTGCCCGTCCGCACCACCTCGGAGCCCCTCGCCGCCGCCGGGGCGGCGGTCAGGGCTGTGGTCGCCGTGGCAACGACGGCGAGTGCGGCGAGAAATCGTCGGAACTTGGTCGTGCTGGTCATGGTTCTCCTCCTTGATCGGCTCAGGTGACGCAGCCTGGTCGAGGAGGAGTAGGAGTCACCATCGGACGGTAGTACTAGGACCACGGACGGCGAGCAGGCGCAGCGACCGACCTAGTGTCCCTTCAGCTCGCGCCAGGGCCCGGGCAGGGAGGCGGTGTCGAGCCCGACGAGCGTGTCGCGGAACACCCGCCGGCCGCCCTCGAGCACCGGCACGAGGTGGGGGACGACCAGCACGGTGCACCCGGCCGACTCCGCACTGCGGGCGCCGGTGTCCGAGTCCTCGATCGCCAGGCAGCCCGCGGGGCGCACGTGGAGCCCGCGCGTGGCCTTGAGGTACGGCTCGGGGTCCGGCTTGCCGCGCGCCACGGCGTCGCCGGTGACCACGTCGGTGAAGGTTCCCTGCGGAAGCGAGGCCAGCACGGGCTGCACGAACGTGCTGTACGACATCGTGACCAGGGCCAGGGGCACGCCATGGGCGCGTAGGTCGTCGATCAGGTCGAGCGCGCCAGGACGCCAGGGCACCTCGTCGTCCAGTCGTGCGGTCACCTTGTCGAGGAGGTAGGCCACGATCTGAGACGGTTCCAGCCCGATCCCCATGTGCTCGCGGATGAAGCGAGCCGAGTCGAGCAGGTCGCGACCCACGAGGTTGAGGGCGAGTTCCCGGCTCCAGGAGCCGCCGTGGTCCGCGGCGAGCTGCAGCTCGGCGTCGATCCAGAAGGGCTCGGTGTCGACCAGAGTGCCGTCCATGTCCCACAGCACGGCCTCGGGCCACGTCCGCGCGTCGCCCCTCAGGGGTGCCTCCACCTCGACCACCGGGTCAGTCCTCGGGGTCGTAGCCGAGGGTCGCGGACAACCAGCGCTCGGTCTCGCGGACCGTCCAGCCCTTGCGCGCGGCGTAGTCCTCGACCTGGTCGCGGCCGACCCGGCCGACCACGAAGTACTGCGCCGCGGGATGGGAGAAGTACCACCCCGACACGCTGGCTCCCGGCCACATGGCCATGCTCTCGGTGAGCTCGATGCCGGTGTGCTGCTCCACGTCCAGCAGCGCCCAGAGGTCGACCTTGCCGGTGTGGTCGGGGCAGGCGGGGTAGCCGGGCGCCGGCCGGATCCCGACGTAGCGCTCCTTGAGCAGGTCCTGCTCGGTGCTCTCCTCGTCGGCGGCGTAGGCCCACAGCTCCGTGCGGACCACCTGATGCAACCGCTCCGCGAACGCCTCGGCGAGGCGGTCACCGAGAGCCTCGATCAGGATCGCGGAGTAGTCGTCGAGGGCGGCCTGGAACGCCTTGACCTGCTCGCTCATGCCGATCCCCACGGTGACCGCGAAGGCGCCGACGTGGTCGGGCTGGCCGCTCTCGCGGGGGGCGACGAAGTCGGCCAACGACCTGTTGGGGACGCCGTCGCGGTGCTCCCCCTGCTGCCGGAGCTGGTGGACCACGGCGCGGACCTCGGTGCGCTCGTCGTCGGCGTAGGCCACGATGTCGTCCCCGACCGTGTCGGCCGGGAAGAAGCCGACCACACCGCAGGCTCGCAGCAGCCCCTCCGCGGCGATCCGGTCGAGCATCTCCAGCGCGTCGTCGTAGAGCTTGCGTGCGGTCTCCCCGACCACCGGGTCATCGAGGATCTCGGGGAAGCTGCCCTTGAGCTCCCAGGCGTTGAAGAACGGCTGCCAGTCGATGTAGCCCCGCAGCTCGGCGATGTCGTAGTCCTCGAAGACGTGGACGCCGGGCTTCGCGGGTGCAGGCGCGACGCCGGCCGACCAGTCCACGGGAGTACGCCGGTCGCGCGCGGCCGACAGCGGCAGCAGGGGCCGGTCGTGCCGGCCGGCGTGGCGGGCCCGTAGCGCGTCGTAGTCCTCCTTGACGTCGGCCAGCAGCCGCTCGCGCTGCCGGCCGCCGAGGAGCGCCGCCGCCACCGGCACGGAGCGCGAGGCATCCTTCACCCAGACGACGGGGGCGTCGTAGCGCAGGTCCACCTTCACGGCCGTATGCGCGCGGCTCGTCGTTGCGCCGCCGATCAACAGCGGGATGGTGAACCCCTGGCGCTGCATCTCCGACGCCACCGTCACCATCTCGTCCAGCGACGGCGTGATCAGGCCGGAGAGCCCGATCAGGTCGGCGTTGCACTCGCGCGCCGTGTCGAGGATCTTCTGCGGGGGCACCATGACGCCCAGGTCGACGACCTCGTAGTTGTTGCACTGCAGCACGACGCCGACGATGTTCTTGCCGATGTCGTGGACATCGCCCTTCACGGTCGCCATCACGATCGTGCCCTGGGTGCGGGTGCTGCCGCCCAGTTGGGGGTTGGCAGCGGTGTCGGCCTCGACATAGGGCACGAGGTGGGCCACCGCCTTCTTCATCACCCGGGCCGACTTCACGACCTGAGGGAGGAACATCCGGCCGGCGCCGAAGAGGTCGCCGACGACGTTCATGCCGTCCATCAGCGGACCTTCGATCACCTCGATCGGGCGGCCGCCGCGCTCCTCGATCTCACGACGCAGCAGCTCGGTGTCGCTCTCGATGTGGGCGTCGATGCCCTTGACCAGGGCATGGGTGATCCGCTCCCCCAACGGCAGCGCCCGCCACTCCTCCTCGGACACCTCCTTCTCGGAGACCGACACGTTGTAGGTCTCGGCGATCTCGAGCAGCCGCTCGGCGGCGTCCGGGCGCCGGTTGAGCACGACGTCCTCGATCCGGTCACGCAGTTCTGCGTCGACCTCGTCATAGACGGTGAGCGCGCCGGCGTTCACGATGCCCATGTCGAGCCCGGCCGCGATCGCGTGGAAGAGGAAGACCGCGTGGATCGCCTCACGGACCGGGCTGTTGCCTCGGAAGGAGAAGCTCACATTGGAGATGCCGCCCGAGACCAGCGCGCCCGGCAGATGCTCCTTGATCCAGCGGGTCGCCTCGATGAAGTCGCGGCCGTACGCCGCGTGCTCCTCGATGCCGGTGGCGACCGCGAACACGTTGGGGTCGAAGATGATGTCCTCGGCCGGGAACCCGACGGTGTCGACCAGGAGCCGATAGGCCCGCTCGCAGACGGCCGTCCGCCGGTCCAGGGAGTCGGCCTGACCGTCCTCGTCGAAGGCCATCACGACGACGGCGGCGCCGTACTTGCGGCAGAGGCGGGCCTGGTCGAGGAACCTCTCCTCCCCCTCCTTGAGGGAGATGGAGTTGGCGATCGCCTTGCCCTGCACGCACTTCAGGCCGGCCTCGATGACCTCCCACTTGGAGGAGTCGACCATCACGGGCACCCGCGAGATATCGGGCTCGGCTGCCACCAGCTTGAGGAACCGGTCCATCGCGGCGACGCCGTCGAGCATCCCCTCGTCCATGTTGACGTCGATGACCTGGGCGCCGTTCAGCACCTGCTGGGCCGCCACGGTCAGCGCGGTGTCGTAGTCGCCGTCCTTGATCAGGGTGCGAAAGCGTGCCGAGCCGGTGACGTTGGTGCGCTCGCCGACGTTGACGAAGAGGCTCTCGTCAGTGATGTTGAGCGGCTCGAGACCGGACAGCCGCATGGCGGTGCGCAGGTCGTTCAGGGGGCGTGGTGCCGCTCCCTTGGTGGCCTGGACGAGGGCTTCGATGTGGGCCGGCGTGGTGCCACAGCAGCCTCCGACCAGGTTGACCAGGCCGCTGCCGGCGAACTCCTGGAGCACCTCGGCGAACTGGTCGGGGGTGTCGTCGTACTCACCGAACGCGTTGGGCAGCCCGTTGTTGGGGTGGGTGGACACATAGCAGTCGGCCACGCGCGCCAGCTCGGCGACATAGGGCCGGATCTCGGTCGCGCCGAGAGCGCAGTTGAGCCCGACGGCGAACGGCCGCACATGACGCACGGAGTTCCAGAACGCCTCCGTCTCCTGGCCGGACAGGGTGCGCCCCGAGGCATCGGTGATCGTGCCCGAGACGATGACCGGCCAGCGTCGACCGTGCTCCTCGAACAGGGTCTCCAGAGCGAAGATCGCGGCCTTGGCGTTGAGCGTGTCGAAGATCGTCTCGACCATGAGCAGGTCGGCCCCGCCGTCGACCAGCCCCCGTGCCTGCTCGAGGTACGCCGTCACCAGCTCGTCGTACTCCACGTTGCGGGCACCGGGGTCGTTGACCTCGGGACTGATCGAGGCCGTCCGGTTGGTCGGACCGAGGGCACCCACGACGAACCGCGGCTGGTCAGGCGTCGAGGCCGTGACCTCGTCGCAGACCTCGCGGGCGATGGCGGCAGCAGCATGGTTGAGCTCGTAGCAGACTTCCTCCAGGCCGTAGTCGGCCTGCGCGATCCGGGTGGCGGTGAAGGTGTTCGTCGAGGTCAGGTCGGCACCCGCGCGGAGATAGTCACGGTGGATGGTCGCCACGATGTCGGGGCGAGTCAGGCAGAGCAGGTCCGTGTTGCCCTTGACCTCGTGGCCGTGGTCCGCGAACCGCTCACCCCGGTAGTCGGCCTCGCTGAGCTGATGTCCTTGCACCAGGGTGCCCCAGGCGCCGTCGATGACCAGGATCCGCTCCCGCAGCAGCTGGGCGAGCTGGGCGCTGGCATCCGGTCGATGCTCGGGCACGGCGTCCTCCGTCGGTCGTGGGTGGCGGGCCGGGGTCTGGGCGGGTCGGGGTCTGGGCGGGTCGGGCCGGTGTCTGGTCGGGACACTCCAGCGTACGGAGCGGTCCATCACGTGGACACGGTTCCCACATCGTGACACCCACGCCGAGGTGGCCGGAAATCCTCGCCTACTAGGCTGGCCAGGTGATCGAGCTCGATGACCTGCCGGACCTGGTGAACCCTGTGGTGATCGCCGCCTTCGAAGGGTGGAACGACGCTGCCGACGCCGCCTCCTCCGTGATCGACCATCTCATCGAGGCCTGGGGCGCCCGGGTGGTCGGGGCGATGGACCCCGAGGACTTCTACGACTTCCAGGTCAACCGCCCGCAGGTGGGCAGCGACGAGCGCGGTCACCGCCGGATCACCTGGCCCTCGACCCAGATCGCGGTCGCGTCGCCTCCCGACCTCGACCGGGATGTCATCTTGGTGCGCGGGATCGAGCCCAACATGCGCTGGCGCCAGTTCAGCGCCGAGCTGCTCGCGGCCTGTGACGATCTCGGAGCCCAGGTGGTGATCACCCTCGGCGCGCTGCTGGCCGACACTCCGCACACCCGTCCCATCCCCGTCACCGGGTCCGCCAGTGAGCCGGATCTGGTGGACCGGTTGCGCCTGGAGCCCTCGACGTACGAAGGTCCGACCGGGATCGTGGGCGTCGTGCAGGACGCCTGCCAGCGCCTGGACATTCCGGCGGTGTCCTACTGGGCTGCGGTGCCGCACTACGTCGCCCAACCGCCCTGCCCGAAAGCCACCCTCGCGCTGCTGACCTGCCTGGAGGACCTGCTCGAGACCAGCCTGCCCTGGGGAGAGCTCGCCGAGGACGCCAAGGCCTGGGAGCGCGGGGTCGACGAGCTCGCCGAGGAGGACGAGGAGATCGCGGAGTACGTCAAGGCCCTGGAGCAGACCCGCGACACCTCCGAGCTGCCGGAAGCCTCGGGTGAGGCGATCGCACGCGAGTTCGAGCGCTACCTCAAGCGCAAGGAGGACGAGGTCTAGTGGCGCGCCACTAGACCTGGCGCTTCACCAGGCCAGGCCGAGGGCGGCGTCGAGGACGTCGCGCATCAGCGCGGGCGCGGCCGGGTCCGTGGCCTCGCCGGGAGCCGTCAGCGTCTGGTCGATCCACGCCTGCACGGCCACGACTGCCCGCGGCGAGTCAAGGTCGTCGGCGAGGGCGGCCAGCACCTCCTCGGCGTACGCCGTCGCGGGGACCGCGCTGGTGCCCCCCAGCACCTGTCGCCAGGTCGCCAGCCTGGCCTCGGCCTCCTCGAGGTGGGCATCGGTCCACTCCCGGTCCGCGCGGTAGTGACCGGTGAGCAGCGCGAGCCGGATCGCCATCGGGTCGACGCCTGCCTCGCGCAGCCTCGAGACCAGCACCAGGTTGCCGAGCGACTTCGACATCTTCTCCCCGTCATAGGCGATCATCCCCGTGTGCACGTAGGCACGGGCGAAGGCGCACCCGGGCCGGGTGGCCTGGGTGTGCCCGGCGCTCATCTCGTGATGGGGGAAGATCAGGTCGCTGCCGCCGCCCTGGACGTCGAAGCCCGGACCGAGATGTTCCATCGCGATCGCGCTGCACTCGATGTGCCAGCCGGGGCGGCCAGGCCCGAACGGCGACTCCCACGAAGGCTCGCCCGGCCGCTCGGCGCGCCAGAGCAAGGCGTCCAGCGGGTCCTTCTTCCCTTCGCGGTCGGGGTCGCCACCGCGTTGCGGGAACAGGTGCAGCATCTCCTCGCGCAGCATCGACGACACGTCGCCGAAGCCCTGGTCCGCCGAGACCGAGTAGTAGACGTCGCCGTCCAGGAGGTACGTCGCTCCGGCCTCCTGGAGCCTCCGAATCTCCTCGACCACGAGTGGGATCGCCTCGACGACACCCACGTAGTGCCCTGGCGGCAGCACCCGCAAGGCCGTCATGTCCTGACGGAAGAGCTCGGTCTCGCGCTCGGCCAGCGCCCGCCAGTCCAGACCGTCGCGCTCGGCCCGTTCGAGCAGAGGATCATCGACGTCCGTGACGTTCTGGACGTAGACCACCTCGTGGCCCGCGCTGCGCCAGGCGCGGTGCAGCAGATCGAAGGCGACGTAGGTGGCGGCGTGGCCGAGGTGGGTGGCGTCGTAGGGAGTGATCCCGCAGACGTAGAGCCGCGCCGGCCCCTCGGGCACGGTCTCGACGACCTGCTCGGCGGCGGTGTCGAAGACCCGGACAGGAGGCCCGGTGACCGGCAACGCCGGGACCGGCGGGGCGGGCCAGGTGCGCATGGCGGGAAGCCTAGCGGGGCGGTCTGACGGGTCAGCCGGGCCGGACGGCGCTCAGAACGGCGGCCACGGGATCGACGGCCAGTCTCCCGACGGCAGCGGGAGGGAGCCGTCGCGGAGCAGGCGTTCGCAGCGCCTGGCCAGGCTCGCCACCTCGGCCGACGAGAGCAGGCCGGACAGCTGCTCGCCGAGTTCGCCCCGGAGCGCTTCCTGGACCTGTCGCACCCCTTCGAGCTCGTGATCCTGAAGCGGCTCACCGCTCCAGCCCCACAGCACGGTCCGCAGCTTGTTCTCGACATGGAACGTCACGCCGTGGTCGACGCCGTACCGGTGGCCATGAGGCATCGCGAGCACGTGACCACCCTTGCGATCCGCGTTGTTGATGATGACGTCGAGGACCGCCATCCGCCGGAGCGCCGCCGAGTCCTCGTGCACCAGTGACACCTCACGGTCATGGCCGTCGACGCCGTCGAAGACGTGCAGCCAGCCGTCGGGCACCGACCCGGCACGCACGATGTCGACCGCAGTCTGGTCGTCGTCCGGTTCCTGCCAGACCTGCACCATGCCCGGACCGTGCGGGCCGTCGCGCAACACGGTGAGCGGAACGAGGTCCCCCCCGAGGGCCTCCGAGACGAGGTACGCCGCGCGCTCACGCTCGGCGAGGGTCCCGTCCGGGAAGTCCCACAGCGGACGCTCCCCCGCCTGCGGCTTGTAGACCACTCGTCGGCCCTCGACCTCGCCCAGGAACGTGGCGTTGGATGCCGGCATGATCCGGCCGTGCAGCGTCAGCAGTCCGGTCAGAAGTCCGGCCGGAGGGGACAGGTCGGGGTGGGTCACAGCGGGATCCGGGAGTGGCCGTCTCAGGCAGTCCGGCGCCGGAACCCGTTGGCCCGCACACACAGATGACCCTCGGGGTCGATCGGATTGCCACAGAACGGACAGCTCGGGCGCCCGGCACCCACCACCAGCTCCGCACGCTTGACGAACGACCGAGCGGCCGCCGCGGGCAGCCGCACCAGGAGCACCTCGTCAGCCTCCGGCTCGGTGAGGTCCTCGCCCACCTGGGTGGGGTCCAGCACGGCCGCCTCGGTGAACGGGAACACCTCGACGACGATGCGCTCGTCGTCGGGGTCCCACGACAGGGTCATGGTGCCGGCGCGGAACTCCTCCTCGACGGGCTGATCGAGCGGCGCTGAGTCCTCAGAGGCCAACGGCGCGACGGCCGGGATCACTGCTCGGACGCGGCTGTCGTTCATCAGCTCATCGAGCAGCTCGTCCATCCGCTCCCCCAACGCGGTCACCTGCTGCTTCTCCAACGCGATGCTCACCACCCGCGCTCCCTCGCGCGCCTGCAGGAAGAAGGTGCGCGCCCCCGGCTCACCGACGGTGCCGGCGACGAAGCGCTCGGGAGGATCGAAGCGGTGGACCACGGGCATGGCCCCCACCCTATGCCGCCGCACCAGCCGGTTCGAGGGTGCGGCAGCGCCCCGTGCGGCGGCGGCGGCGGACCCTCGGCCGGGGCCTCAGGCATGCCCTCAAGCGGGGCCGGCGCCGCCGCCCACGGCCGCGTCCTGGCGGCGTCGACGACGACGGGGCTGGGGGCTCAGCCAGGCCAGTGAGCCCTCGTGGGTGTTGGTGCCGAGGACGAAGGGGCGGACCTCGGTGTAGCGCACCACGGAGATCGAGGCCGGGTCCACGTGCAACCGCTGGAAGTGATCGAGATGGGTGCCCAGCGCGTCGGCCAGGATCGCCTTGATCACATCCCCGTGGCTCACTGCGACCCAGACCGCGCCCGGTCCGTGCTCGGCCTCCACTGCTGCGTCGTGGCGGCGGACTGCGGCCACGGCGCGAGCCTGCATCGCAGCGAGAGTCTCCCCGCCGGGAAAGCCCGCGGCGGACGGCTGGGTCTGCACGACCTTCCAGAGCTTCTCTCGGGCCAGGTCCTTCAGGGCGCGGCCCTGCCATTCGCCGTAGTCGCACTCGGTCAGCCCACGGTCGCCGCGCACGGCCGGCCGCGCGTCTTGCGCCATGGAGATCGCGCGGGCGGTCTCCCGACACCGCGCCAAAGGGCTGCTGACGACGCCGGCGAGGCGCACCGGGGAGATTCGCTCCGCCGCCGCCTTCGCCTGCTCGACCCCCCGGTCGTCCAGGTGCACGCCCCGGGCGCGCCCGGCCAGGACGCCGGCGGTGTTGGCCGTCGTCCGGCCGTGGCGGACCAGCAGCACCGTTGCCATGCCGACGACCCTAGCGGCCGGGTCCCCGGTCACCGGCGCCCGCGGGCGTAGCCTGCGAGCGTGATCGTCGACAGCGCCGTCTACCGCCAGGGTGTCCGGGTCCCGGTCGAGTGCGCACCGGCCGACTTCACCCGCCTCCGATCGCTCGTGTCCGGCGATGACTTCGTCTGGATCGGGCTGCACGAGCCGTCCGAGGACGAGCTCGCCGACGTCGCAACCGCCTTCGGGCTCCACCCACTGGCGGTGGAGGACGCCGTGAAGGCCCATCAGCGACCGAAACTGGATCTCTACGACGACTCGCTCTTCCTCACCGTCAAGACGCTGTGGTACGTCGATGAGAAGGACGCCGTGGAGACCGGAGAGATCAACATCTTCGTCGGACACGACTTCGTCGTCACGGTGCGGCACGGTCACGGCGCGGCTCTGCACGCTTCGCGAAGCTTCTTGGAGAGCCGCCAGCAGGTGCTCACCCACGGTCCGTCCGCCGTGATGTACGCCGTCTGCGACCTCGTCGTCGACTCCTACGAGACGGTCGCGGCGGCACTGGAGATCGATGTGGACGAGGTGGAGTCGTCGGTCTTCTCCGAGCGACTCACGCGCGACTCCGCGCGGATCTACACCCTCAAGCGGGAGATCGCGGAGGTGCGCCGCGCGGTGCAACCGCTCCGGGACCCGATGCGTCGCTTCGTCGCGGGGACGGTGCCCGGCGTGCCTCCCGAGGCCGCGCCGTTCTTCCGCGACGTCGTCGACCACCTACTGCGGGTCTCGGAGTCGATCGACTCGCTCGACAACCTGCTGTCTGCGGCGTTCGACGCCCACCTGGCCTCGATCTCGGTCCAGCAGAACGAGGACATGCGCAAGATCTCCGCCTACGTGGGTCTGGCGGCGGTGCCGACGCTGGTCGCCGGCGTCTACGGCATGAACTTCACGCACATGCCCGAGCTCGGCTGGCTGTGGGGATACCCCATGTCGCTGGCCCTGATGGCCCTCAGCTCGATCGCGCTGTGGATCGTCTTCAAGCGGTCCGGGTGGCTCTAGCCCGGCCCGCGGCCGACGTCCCATCCCGTCCCGGCCCGCAGCCTCAGGTGGCCGACACGACACCCGCGGTCAGCAGCGCCAGCAGGCCACCGCCGAGCAGGAGGCGGTAGGGCACGAACCACGCGATCGAGTGGTGGGCCACGAAGCGCAACAGCCAGGCCACCGAGGCGTAGGCCACCAGGAAGCTCACCCCGGTGCCGACCAGGGTCGGGCCGACGCCGATGCTGCTGCCGGTGACGTCCTTGAGCTGGTAGAGCCCGGCTGCGGTGAGCGCCGGGATGGACAGGAAGAAGCTGAGTCGGGTCGCCGCGACCCGGTCCAGTCCACGCAGCAGACCGGCCGAGATGGTGGCTCCCGAACGTGAGACACCGGGCACCAGCGCCAGACACTGCACGAGCCCCACGACCATGGCGTCGCGCAGCGTCAGCTCCTGCTCGCCGCGTGCCTGCGACGCCCGTCGCTCGGACCACCACATCACCGCGCTCCACACGACCAGCGCGCCGCCGACCCACCACAGCGAGCGCAGCGGACCGGTGATCACATCCTTGGCCAGCAGGCCGACGATGCCGATCGGGATCGACCCGAGGATCACGAACCAGCCCATGCGATGGTCGAAGGAGCCGCGGTACTCCGGCTTGACCAGGCCCTTGAACCAGGCGGCTGCGACCCGCGTGATGTCGCGGAGGAAGTAGATCAGCACCGCCGCAATGGCCCCCATCTGGATCACCGCGGTGTACGCGGTCACCGCGGGGTCGTCGAGCGGGAGGCCGAGGATCTTCTCCGCGATCGTCAGGTGGCCGGTGCTGGAGACCGGGAGGAACTCGGTCAACCCTTCGACGATGCCGAGAATGACGGCCTCGAGGTAGCTCACGCGCGGGTCCTTTAGTTGGCGAGGGACGCCGGGCACTGGGCGCCCGGGCGGCGGCACCAGCGTAGACACCGAGTGCGCGCGGGAGTCGTTGGCCCGTCGGCGTTTCGTCCGGGTCCGTGTCCGGGTGCCTGCCAGCAGCACGCCCGCGCAGTGACTACTCTGCACACCATGCAACAGCGTCCCGTGGGCCGGACCGGCCTGAAGGTCTCGCGTCTCGGCCTCGGCACGATGACCTGGGGCCGCGACACCGACGAGCACGAGGCGCGCGATCAGCTCCGCGCCTTCACCGAGGCGGGTGGGACGCTCGTCGACACCGCCGCCGGCTACGGGGACGGCGCCTCGGAGACGCTGCTCGGGTCGCTCCTGGGCGACGTCGTGCCTCGCGACGACCTCGTGATCGCCACCAAGGCCGGCATCTCTCGCCGCACCGGGGCGCGGGTCGCCGACACCTCCCGCGGGGCGCTGCTCCGCACCCTCGACGCCTCACTGCGGCGGCTCGGCGTCGACCACGTCGACCTGTGGCAGGTGCATGTGTGGACCGACGACACGCCTGTGGAGGAGACGCTCGCGGCTCTCGACCAGGCGGTCACCGCCGGCAAGGCGGCGTACGTCGGGATCTCGAACTACGCCGGGTGGCAGACCGCTCAGGCGGCGACCTGGCAGCGGGCCGTTCCGGGACGGGCGCCGCTGGCCTCCACCCAGGTGGAGTACTCCCTGCTCAATCGCGGTGTGGAGGCGGAGGTGCTGCCCGCGGCAGCGGCGCTGGGTCTGGGGGTGCTGCCCTGGTCGCCGCTCGGGCGCGGCGTCCTGACCGGCAAGTACCGCGCCGGGATCCCTTCTGACTCCCGCGCCGCGTCACCGGTCTTCGAGGGCTTCGTCGGCGCCTACCTGGACGAGCCGGGCGCCCGGATCGTGGAGTCCGTCGTCAAGGCGGCCGACGGCTTGGGCTGGGCCCCGCTCCAGGTGGCCCTGACCTGGGTCCGGGACCGCGACGGGGTGACGGCTCCGATCCTCGGAGCCCGGACGGCCGCGCAGCTTCGGACCGCACTCGAGGTGGAGGACCTGGTCCTCCCACCAGAGATCGGAGCCGCTCTCGACGACGTCTCGGGGGCGTGAGGTGGCACCACGCGCGGACCGGCGAGCCCCGTCCCGCGGTGTGGAGTGGGAGTTCGAGCGGCTCACGATCGCCCGCGACTTCTCACGCACCTTCGTCACCCGGCTGCTCGTGGAGCGGGCCGAGCACGGAGGCTGGGAGTTGGATCGCGTGCGGGTCTCGTCCGACGGCACCCGCCGGGTGGTGCTCCGGCGCAAGATCATCCGGTTGCGCCCCACACTGTCCTGGCTGCCGCGGGTCTGACCCGGACGGCGGGAGCCTCAGACCTCGTCCAGGAAGCGGTCGAAGACCCGGGCTCCGAACTCCAGCGCGTCGGTCGGCACCCGCTCGTCCACCCCGTGGAAGAGCGCGGTGAAGTCGAGGTCCGCGGGGAGCCGCAAGGGCGCGAAGCCGTAGGTGCGCATCCCGAGCCGGCTGAAGTACTTCGCGTCGGTGCCGCCGCTCATGAGGTACGGCGCCACCAGCGCCTCCGGGTCCTCCGCCAGGAGCGACCGGGTCGCCGCGTCGACGACGCGACCGGCGTACGGCATCTCCCAGGCCGGCTCGCTGGTCACGAAGTCATAGGAGACCCGATCACCGCACAGTTGCGCCAGCGTTGCGTAGAACTCGTCCTCGTAGCCGGGGAGGAACCGGCCGTCGATGTGGGCGGTCGCCTCGCTGGGGATGACGTTGACCTTGTAGCCGGCGCCGAGCATCGTCGGGTTGATCGTGTTGCGCAGCACGGCGCCCAGCATTCGCGCCGCTCCCCCGAACTCGGCGACCAGCTCCTCGGCGTTCTGCGGCGTGGCCGGCGTGCCCGCGAGCTCGCCGATCGCTGCCAGCAGCACCTCCATCGTGGGGGTGAGCCGGATCGGCCAGTCGTGGGCACCGATCCGCGCCACGGCCCCGGCGAGCGCGGTGACCGCGTTGTCGTCGTTCAACATCGATCCGTGGCCGGCCCGGCCGCGCGCGGTCAGCCGCATCCAGGCCATGCCCTTCTCGGCACTCTCGATCAGGTAGACCCGCCTGCCACGGACCGTGACGCTGAAGCCGCCGACCTCGCCCACGGCCTCGGTACAGCCCTCGAGCAGATCGGGATGGTCCTGGGTGAGCGGACGTGCGCCGAGACCACCTCCGGCCTCCTCGTCGGCGGTGAAGCACAGCACCAGCGGCCGGGCCGGGACCGCCCCCGCGCGCGCCCGGGCACGAACCACGGAGAGCAGCATCGCGTCGAAGTCCTTCATGTCGACGGCGCCGCGGCCCCAGACGTAGCCGTCGAGCACCTCCCCCGAGAACGGGTCGACCTGCCAGTCGGCCGCTTCGGCCGGCACGACGTCCAGGTGTCCGTGCACCAGGAGGGCGTCGTCGCGGGAACCGTCGCCACCCCAGCGAGCGACGAGCTGGGTGCGGCCGGGATGGTCCTCCAGGACCTCGCACTCGATGCCGACCTCGTCGAGGAGCCCGGCGACGAACTCTGCCGCCTTACGCTCCCCCGGGCCGCTGTCGTCGCCGTAGTTCGATGTGTCGATCCGGATCAGCTCACTGGTCAGCGTGACCGCTTCGGCGGCGGGGTCATAGGCCCTGCCGGTCAGCTCCTGGTCGTCATGGTCCGCGCCCATGTCCGCCATCCTGGCACGTGGCCAGAAGGCGACTCGGTCGATGCCGCGTTCCGTCGTGCGCTTTGCTACAGTCTCGTGCGCACTCGTCCGGGTGGCGGAATTGGCAGACGCGCTAGCTTGAGGTGCTAGTGCCCTTTAACGGGCGTGGGGGTTCAAGTCCCCCCTCGGACACCACAGTCTCGGTCAGTCGCGCTCAGTTCGGGTGGCCGACCAGATGGTCGGTTTCGCCGCGCGCATGCGGCACCTCGACGGAGGCGAAGACCTCGTCGCGGCAGGTCCGGCAGTACGCCACCTGCCGGAACGCCACCGAGCGCAAGGTGGCCTCGTTGCTGGCGACTGACTCACCACAGTTGGTGCATTCGTACTTACGCATCGCGACCATCCCCCATGAATGGACTCAGCCGAGAAACAGTGACACAGACCCGCATTCAGTCAACGTCTGTCTTCGCTCCAGGTCAAGCACGCGGGCCACTGGCATAGACCAGTGCCTACCTCGGTGCGACCCGCTCGGGCGCGTGCCTCAGACCGCGGTGGAGCTGATCAGGTCCTCCACGGCGGCCCGGGGCGGCGGGACCATCAGGGTCATCAACTCGTCGAAGCAGGACCTGCAGTAGGCGACCTGTCGTAGGGCGACGGACCGGAGCGCGGCTTCGGGCCGCGGCACCAGGACGCCACATGTGGCGCAGGTGTAGGTGTTCATCGCTGTCCCCCCTCGGGGTCGACCCGCCCGTGACCGGACGAGGTCTAGTCCTGCCATACAACTCGGCCACAGGCCTTCGGTCAAGGAAGACACCCGGTGTTGTCATCGGCACGTCACCCAGAGACCGAGAACTGCTGGCGTGATCCGGGGCCGCCTAGGCTCGGACCCTCACCGGCCCCTGCGCCAGGAGCGGAAGGAGCGTCATGCACGACGAAGGGCCAGCCCGGCGGCCAGTTCGGCGGCCAGCCGGCAGCCGGACGTGCGACGCTCCGGGCCGGCTTCGTCACGGGCGCGACCCCGGACCGTTGGGCTCAGCGGTGGCGGGAACGCTACCCCGGCGAGCCCCTGGAGCTGGTGGCGGTGAGCGAGGACGATCAGGAGCGACGGCTGCGGGACGGGAGCCTGGACGTGGCCCTGGTCCGGGAGCCTGTGGGCCGTGAGGGACTGCACCTGGTGCCCCTGTACGTCGAGCTCGCGGTCGTCGTGGTGCCTGCCGACCACGTGCTCACGGCGTACGACGAGGTCCAGGCGCGCGACCTCGACGATGAGCAGTTCGTGCTGCCCCCACCAGCCGGGGTGGCTCCCGCGCAGCCCCAGCTGCCGTTCCCGCCGATGACGGCTCAGGAGGCGATCGAGCTGGTGGCCTCGGGCACGGGCGTGGCGATCATGCCCATGGCCGTGGCGCGCCTCTTCCATCGCAAGGACGTGGCCCACCGGCCGGTCTCCGGGCTGGAGGGCACCCGGGTCGGGCTGGCGTGGCTGGTGGAGCGAGACGACGAGCAGATCCAGCGCTTCGTCGGCGTGGTGCGCGGGCGCACGGGCCGGTCCTCGCGGACCTGAAGCCGCACGGGCGCCCGCCACTAGGCTGAGCCGATGCCCCTGATCGACCCGCTCACGCCGCACGCCCTGCGCCACCGCGTCTCGGACGCCTTCAGGGCGCGAGGCGGCCGGGTCCCCGACGTGGTGGGGATGGCCCCTGGCCGGGTCAACCTGATCGGCGAGCACACCGACTACAACGCCGGCCTGTGCCTGCCGGTGGCGCTGCCGCACGCGACGTACGCCGCCCTCGGGCGCCGCGACGACCACCGGTTCACCTTGCGCAGCGCTCAGGCCGACGACGGATGGGAAGGCGGCCCGGAGGATCTGGGCCCCGGCCGGGTGTCGGGGTGGCCGGCCTACGTCGCCGGGGTGCTCTGGGCTCTGGGCGGCGAGGGCATCGAGGCTCCGGGCCTGGACATCGTCGTCGACAGCACCGTCCCGGTGGGCGCGGGCCTGTCGAGCTCCGCGGCGATCGAGTGCGCCGTAGCGGTGGGGGTGACCCGGCTGCTCGGGATCCCCCTCGACGATGACCTCCGCGAGCGGCTGGTGCGCGCGTGCATCCGCGCCGAGACCGAGGTGGCGGGCGCACCGACCGGCGGTCTCGACCAGACGATCTCGCTGTTCGCGCAGCCCGGGTCCGCGCTGCTGCTGGACTTCGAGGACCATTCGCGCCAGCCGGTCCCGCTTGCCCTGGACGACGCCGGGTTGACCCTGCTCGTGATCGACACCACCGTGAGCCATGCGCTCGTCGACGGCGGGTACGCCGCCCGGCGCGCTGACTGCGAGGCGGCAGCTGCGCTGCTCGGCGTGCCCACGCTGCGCCGGGCCGGCGTGGACGAGGTCGCCGGTCTGGCCGACCAGCGGCTGCGACGGCGTGCCCGCCACGTGGTCACCGAGATCGCCCGGGTCGAGCAGACCGTCGATGCCGTACGCCGCGCCGACTGGCCCGCGGTCGGCGCCCTGTTCGCCGATTCCCACGCCTCCCTGCGCGACGACTACGAGGTGTCGTGCGCGGAGCTCGACACCGCCGTGGCGGCCGCGGTGGCCGCTGGTGCCCTGGGAGCCCGGATGACCGGCGGCGGCTTCGGCGGTTCTGCGGTGGCACTCACGCCGCGCGAGCGACTGGGCCACGTCGTCGCCGAGGTGGGTGCGGCCTTCGCCGGGCACGGCTTCGCTTCGCCGAGGATGCTGGTCGCGGAGCCCTCAGCCGCCGCCAGCGCCCACTGAGGCCACCGGCGGCAGTCGCAGGCCCGACTCGCGGAGCTCCAACTCGGCCAGGGCCCGCACCACGGCGGCATCCCGTCGTCGCCACGCACCCGCCGGGTCGTCGTCGATCTGCGCGAGCACGTGCATCGGCTGATGGGTCAACGCCCGCAGCGCGAACAGGTCGAGGTCCTCGGCCGCGTCGATGAAGCGCGCACCCGCGGTCGCCTCGCGGATGAACCGGAGCCGTCCGGGCAGGTAGAACGCGAGCACCACCAGGATCGGCACCAGCGCGATCGAGGCGCCCAGCACCAGGGCGAGCCGCTCGACGGCCTCGACCTCGGCTCGTCCAGCCCCGGCCAGCGAGGCCGACGCCGCCGCGGCCTTGTCGAAGGGCGCAGCCATTCCGCCGCCGATGAGCGGGATCTCGTCGAGCCGTTGGCCGGCCTCGGCGAGCCCGTCGGCCATGCCGGATGCCGACACGTCGATCTGGCGTCCGGGCGCGGCCAGGGCCATCGTCCCGTCGTAGATCACCGTGCCGACCCACACCCAGGCGGCGACCCAGAGGAGGAGCAGCAGGTCGCGCAGGATCTGCCAGGAGCGGCGCACGGAGGTGTCGGCGTACAGCTTCATGGGGCCATCCGACCAGGCCGGACCCGAGTGCCGCTACTCATCTGGACCGGGTACCCCGTCCGACGAGGCGGTGCGGCATCCCGGGTCATCACGCTGGCCACGTGCGTCCGGGATGCGCAGGAGGAGCAGTACGTCCTGTCCCGCCTGGACCGCGCCCGGCTCGACAAGCTGCTCGCCGAGCACGACCCGTTCGAGCCGCAGATCTGAGCCCTTCCTCAGCACGGCCACCGGCCACCACGGTCGGGGGCGCGCGTGCGCGTGGCATTAGGATCCCGGCCATGGTCGCTCCGTCCCCCGCTGCCGTCGCCGCCTTCCCCCAAGGCGGGACGGTGCGCCCGATCGTGCGCTGGGGCACCGAGGTCATGCATCGCCCGCAGCAGCGCGTGACGGCCTACGACGAGGAGCTGCGCCGGCTGGTGGCGGACATGGTGGCGACGATGTACGCCGCCGACGGAGTCGGTCTGGCCGCCTGCCAGATCGGTGAGGACGTGGCGGTCTTCATCTTCGACTGCCCCGACGACTCCGGCGAGTTCGTGGCCGGCGTCGTCTGCAACCCCGAGGTGGTCCTCCCGGAGGGACGCGACCGCCGGCTCGAGGAGGAGGAAGAGGGCTGCCTCTCCTACCCGGGTGCCTTCGTGGACTGCGCCCGGCCGGACATCGCGACCGTCACCGGCACCGACCTGGACGGACGGCCCGTCACCTTCTCGGGAGACGGCCTGCTGGCCCGTTGCCTCCAGCACGAGGCCGACCACACGGTCGGGACCGTGTTCGGCGACCGGCTGCCGGACAAGGTCCGCAAGAAGCTGCGCAAGGCCCGGGACCGGGCGGCGGAGTACTACCCGCCCGGCTGGCCGGCCTGAGGTCGACGCGTCAACGACGCTGCGCCGCGTAGCACGCCACCGCAGCAGCAGCCGCCACGTTGAGCGAGTCGACTCCCTGCCGCATCGGGATGACGGCACGGCGGTCGGCAGTCTCCTGCCACCGCGCCGACAGCCCGTGGCCCTCGGTGCCGAGGACCAGCGCGATCCGGTCGGTGCCGGACACCGCCTCCTCCAAAGGCACCGCGTCCTCCGCCAGGGTCAGCGCGACCGTGGTGAACCCGCGGGCAGACAGGTCCAGCAGCGCGTCGTGCCAGTCGGGCAGCCGGGTCCAGGCCACGCTGAACACCGCCCCCATCGCGACCTTCACCGCCCGCCGGTAGAGCGGATCGGCGCAGCGTGGCGAGAGCAGCACCGCATCCACGCCCAGCGCGGCTCCGCTGCGCATGATCGCCCCGACGTTGGTGTGGTCGACGACGTCCTCGAGCACCACCACGGTGCGCGCTCCGGAGAGCACCGCCGCCAGGTCCGGCAGCGGGCGGCGCTGCAGGGACGCGAGCGCGCCGCGGTGGACGTGGAAGCCGGTGACCTGCTCGGCCAGCTCCTCGGACACGACGTAGCACGGTGCCGGCGAGCGCTCGAGCACGTCGGCCAGCCCGTCCAGCCAGCGTGGCGCCATCAGGAACGAGCGGGCGGAGTACCCGGCCTCGACCGCCCGCCGCACCACCTTCTCGCCCTCGGCGAGGAACAAGCCGTGCTCGGTCTCCAGTCGGCGACGCAGCGTGACGTCGCGCAGGTCGCGGTAGTCCGCCAGCCGCGGATCCGCCCCGTCCTCGACGGGAACCAGCTCAGCCACGCGACCCATCATCACGCAGCGCCAGCCGGTCGGCGTACCTCTCGGGGCGGGCCACCGCCACCACGTCCCCCACCACGATCACCGCCGGCGGCCGTACGCCGGTGCGCGCGAGGTCCTCGTCCAGCTCCCCCAGCCGCGACCAGACCACCCGCTCGCCGGGCATCGTGCCCTCGATGACGACCGCGACCGGGGTGTCCGGTGATCGCCCACCCTCCACCAGTGCCCCCGCGATGGCCGCCGCGTTCTCCACCGCCATCAACAGCACCACCGTTCCACACTGGGCGCCCACGGCGGCCCAGTTCACCAGCGACTCGGGATGACCCGGCGGCAGGTGACCCGACGCGACGGTGAACTCGTGGGCGATCCCGCGATGGGTCACCGGCACCCCGGCCCGCGCCGGCACCGCGATGGCCGACGTGATGCCGGGCACCACCGTGACCGGCACACCGGCCTCCCGACAGGCAAGGAGCTCCTCGAATCCGCGTCCGAAGACGAACGGGTCGCCGCCCTTGAACCGGACCACCCGCTTGCCTTCCCGGGCGCGGTCGACGAGCACCCGGTTGATCTCCTCCTGCCGGGCCGATCGGCCTCGGGGCAGCTTGGCGACGTCCACCAGCTCGACGTGCGGCGGCAGCTCGTCGAGCAGCTCTCGGGGGGCCAGCCGGTCGGCGACCACGACATCGGCCGAGGCCAGCGCGTGTCGAGCAGCCGTGGTGGCCAGCTCGGGGTCGCCCGGTCCCCCGCCGACCAGGACGACGCCGGGTGCCCGGACATGGGCGTGCGCCGCGGTCAGGCGGCCGTCGCGCAGCCCGGCGAGGATGTCATCGCGCAGCGCTGCGGACTTGCGTGGCTCCCGGTTGGCCAACACCGCCACGGTGAGGCCGTCGTGGCGGCCGCTCGCGGGGGTCCACGCCGTCGCAGCCGCTCCGTCGTCGCTGCGGACACAGAAGATCCGGCGCTCCTCGGCCGCGGCCGACACGGCCTGGTTCACCTCGGTGCGGTCGGTGGCCGCGATGACGTACCACGCCGCGTCGAGGTCCCCCGGCTCGAACTCGCGGCGGATCCAGGTGATCTCGCCGACCATGCCCTCGATCGCGGGCGTCACCCCCGGCGACACCAGGACCACGTCCGCACCGGCCGCGATCAGCGTCGGCACCCGGCGCTGCGCCACGTTGCCGCCGCCCACGACCACGACGCGCCGCCCCGCGAGCCGGAGGCCGGCGGGGTACGGCGGATGGTCGACCGTCATCGACCCAGTGTGGGTGGCCCTGGCCGGCGACCCGCCGCTATCGTCCGAGGCATGAGCATCGAGCGCCCCGTGGCCCCCGACCCCTATGATCTGCTTCCCCCGACCGCCTCCTTCACCGTCACCAGCGACGACGTGGCCGACGGCCGGCCGCTCCGGGACGAGCAGATAGCCTCCGCCGGCAACACCTCGCCCCAGCTCTCGTGGTTCGGGGCGCCCGAGGGCACGAGGTCCTACGTCGTGACCTGCTTCGACCCCGACGCCCCGACTCCCAGCGGCTTCTGGCACTGGGTGCTGGTCGACCTGCCCGCCGACTGCACCTCGCTGCCGACGGGCGCCGGCGCCGCGGGCGCCGACCTGCCCGGGGACGCGTTCATGTGCCGCAACGACGGCGGTCCGCACGCGTTCATGGGCGCCGCCCCGCCGCAGGGCGACATGGTGCACCGCTACTACTTCGTCGTCCACGCCGTGGGCGAGGAGACACTGGGGGTCGACGCGGATGCCTCCCCCGCCGTGGTCTCGTTCAACCTGGCGTTCAAGACGCTCGGGCGCGCCATCCTGCACGGCACCTACCAGTTCTGAGGATGCTGCACCTCGCCGTTGCCCGGAGCTCCTTCCGCCGCTACTCCACCTACGTCGGCGCCACGGTCGCCGGAGTGTTCACCAACAGCGTGTTCGGCGTGATCTACAGCTTCGCCTACCTCGCGCTGTGGGCAGCTCGCCCAGACGCAGGCGGCTATGACGCGACCGATGCCGTCACCTATGTCTGGCTCGGCCAGGCCCTGCTGATGACGGTGGCGGTCTGGGGCGGCGGGACCACCGACGAGCTGGCCGAGCGGATCCGCACCGGAGACGTGGCGGTCGACCTCTACCGGCCCGCTGGGCTGCTGGGCTGGTATCTCGCGGGCGACCTCGGGCGCGCGGGCTATCACCTGCTCGTCCGCGGGCTCGGTCCGACGCTGATCGGCCTGCTGGTCTTCCACATCCGGCTGCCCGCGGGGCTGGTGGCGTTCGCCGCCTTCCTGGTGAGCGTGGTGCTCGCCGTGCTCACCAGCTTCGCGATCCGTTTCCTGGTCGCGCTCACGGCGTTCTGGCTGCTCGATCAGAGCGGCATCCGGATGGCCGCCGGCGTCTTCGCGCTGTTCTTCAGCGGGATGACCTTGCCGCTCGTGATCTTCCCCGAGCCGCTGCGATCGATCGCGCTGGCGCTGCCGTGGGCGTCGTACGTCCAGACTCCGGCCGACGTGTGGCTCGGAAAGCACACCGGCGCTGACCTGGTCGCCGCGCTGGGCCTGCAGATCCTCTGGGCAGGCGTGTTGCTGGTGAGCTGCCAGCTGGTCCTGCGCGCCGCCACCCGCAAGGTCGTGGTCCAAGGTGGTTGACCTCACCGCCCTGGGTGCTGCGCCGCGGCAGTACGCCTGGATCGCCGGTATGTGGATCCGGTCGTCCCTCGCCTACCCGACCTCCTTCTGGATCTTCACGGTGGCCAGTGCCGCGATCACGGTGCTCGACTTCGTGGCGATCATCTTGATGTTCCACTCGGTCGACCTCCTGGCCGGCTTCACGCTGCGCGAGATCGCGCTGCTGTACGGCGCCAGTGGCATCGGCATCGGCGTGGCCGACCTGCTGATCGGCAGCGTGGAGCAGATCGGCCAGCACATCCGCGCCGGCACGCTCGACACCATGCTGACCCGGCCGGTCCCGCTGCTGGTGCAGGTGTGTGCGGACCGGTTCGCGCTGCGCCGGCTCGGCCGGATCAGCCAGGCCACGATCGTGCTGGTCTGGGGGGCCGCCGCGCTCGACTGGACGCCCGCCCGGGCTGCGGTGTTCCTCCTCATGGTGGTCTCGAGCGGCGCGATCTTCTTCTCGCTCTTCACCGCCATCTCGTGCGTGCAGTTCTGGTTCGGCGATGCCAGCGAGGTCGCGAACGCGTTCACCTACGGTGGCAACACGATGACGCAGTACCCCCTCACGATCTTTCCGAAGGAGATCCTGGTCTCGCTCACCTTCGTGTTCCCGATCGCGTTCGTGAACTGGTACCCCTGTCTGTACCTGCTCGGACGAGACGACCCGTTCGGGATGCCCGGCTGGTTCGCGGTGATGCCTCCGCTGGTCGCCGCCGCGCTGGTCGGGCTGACCGGCCTGGTCTGGCGCACCGGAGTCCGCCACTACACGTCCACCGGTTCGTGACATGGGGGTCCTGGCATGGGGGTCCTGGCATGGGGGAGCTGAGATGGGGAACGTGAGTGACCCGATGATCTCGGTGCACGCTCTGGGCCGCGACTTCGTCGTACGCCGCCGCACCGGACGGCTGCGCCGCACGGCCGAGACGGTCAGCGCCGTCCGCGACGTCACCTTCGACATCGCTCCCGGGGAGATGGTCGGCTACATCGGGCCCAACGGTGCTGGGAAGTCGACCACGATCAAGATGCTCACCGGGATCCTGGTGCCGACCCGCGGCACGGTCCACGTGGGTGGCCTCGTGCCCAGTGAGGCAAGGACACAGTTGGCCCGCCGGATCGGTGTCGTCTTCGGTCAGCGGACCACCCTGTGGTGGGACCTCCCGCTGCGCGACTCCTTCGCGCTGCTCCAGAAGCTCTACCGGGTCCCGGAGCAGCGGTTCCGCGACAACCTCGACCGGTTCGTACAGCTCCTGGATCTCGCGCCCTTCCTGGACACCCCGGTCCGGCAACTGTCACTCGGCCAGCGGATGCGCGGCGACCTGACCGCAGCGCTGCTGCACGACCCCCAGGTGCTCTATCTCGACGAGCCCACCATCGGGCTGGACGTCGTGAGCAAGGGTCGGATGCGGGAGTTCCTGCGGGCCCTCAATGCCGAACGCCGCACCACCCTCCTCCTGACGACCCACGACCTCGCCGACATCGAGGCGCTCTGCGACCGGGTGATGGTGATCGACCACGGATCGCTGGTCTTCGACGGCACCCTGGCCGGCCTCCACCGGCAGGGCGGCTCGGAGCGGACGCTGGTCCTGGACCTGGTCGACGAAGCCCCGCCGGTGGAGGTCGCCGGAGCTCGCGTCGTCAGGGTCGAGGGCCCCCGGCAGTGGCTGGCCTTCCCGTCCGACGCCAGCGCGGCGCCCATCGTGGCCGCCCTCGCGGCGGCGTACGACGTGGCGGACCTGTCGGTGCGCGAACCCGACATCGAGGCCGTGATCCGCGACCTCTACCTGCGACGCGCCTGAACGACAGGTCGCTCGCCCCAGGGGGACGAGCGACCTGCACCGCTCGTCAGGAGGAGCCGCCTCCCGACTCCCGCTCCTGCTCCTGCTCAGTCACGTCGTAGCCCTCGGTCTCCGGGTGACCGTGCCGACCGTGGGTCATCGCGAACTCCTCCTCGGGAGACAACACCAGCCGGTGCCGGCCGTACAGGGCGAAGTAGAGCAGGCCGATACCGAAGAAGATCGCCACGCCCGTCACCGCGCCGCGGTAGTCGGGGTTGAACGGCAGGACGATCAGGGTGAGCGCAGCAATCGCCGCCGCGACGTAGGCCCCCCACTCCCCCGAGGGGCTGGTGTAGGGCCGGGCAACGTCGCCGTACCTCTTCCGCAGCAGCAAGAAGGCCACCATCTGCAGGAAGTAGGCGATGACGGCACCGAACACGGCGATGTTGAGCAGCTTCGTTGCCACCGCACCGATGTCCTCGTTCTGCACCACGCTCAGCCCCACGACGAGCAGGATCCCGATCAGGGCGCTGGCGATCAGCGCGACGTAGGGCACCTTCCGCCCACCCGTCAGTGACAGGAACTTGGGGTAGTAGCCGGCACGCGAGAGGGAGTACATGTTGCGCCCGGCCGCGAACATGATGCCCTGGAACGACGCCACCAGGCCGGCCAGCGCAAAGAGCGCCAGCAGGGAGGCGATGTTGCTGTTCGGGAAGATCACCCGGAACCCGTCCAGGATCGGCTCGCCGGCGTCGGAGATCTCCGACGCGCCGACCACACCCGGGTTCAGGATCAGCACCACGAACGCTGTCACCAGGAGCGTCCACATCCCCATCAACGAGCCGCGCGGGATGTCTTCGGCCGGGGTGTGGGTCTCCTCGGCCGCCAGCGGAAGCTCCTCGATCCCGAGGAAGAACCAGATCGCGAAGGGCAGCGCCGCCAATACGCCTCCGATGCCCATCGGCAGGAACGTGCTGCCTCCGGACTCGGGGGCGATGTTCCACAGGTTGTCCCAGCTGAACTTGCCGGAGAAGATCGCGAGCAGCGCGAACACTGCCAGCACCGCGAGGGAGATGATCGCGATCACGACCGCGAACTTGAACGACGCCTCGGCGCCCGCGGAGTTCAGACCCACGAAGATGATGTAGAAGATCACGACCCACAGCCACAGCGGGAGCGAGAACCCGAAGAGGTCGTCCACGATCGCGTCCGCATAGGCGCCACAGAACGTCCCGACGACCGCAGTGGTGATGACGTACTCGATGGTCTCCGCCAAGCCGGTCACGAAGCCGCCCCAGGGTCCCATCGCCGAGCGACCGAACGAGTAGGCCCCGCCGGTGTGCGGCATGGTCGAGGCCATCTCCGCGATGCTGTAGATCATCAGCAGGTACATCAGCCCGATGATCAGCGTGGCCACGAGCATGCCGCCCCAGCCTGCTTCACCGATGCCGAAGTTCCAGCCTGAGAAGTCACCCGAGATGACGGCCGCGACGCCGAGCGCCCACAGCGACCAGGCGCCCGCGTGCCGCTTCAGGCCCCGCTTCTCGAAGTAGTCGGCCCCGGCATGCTCGTAGCTGACGCCGCCGGATGTGGTCATCGGCTTTCCAGCCTTGATGGGATTCTCCGCCACTGTGGTCGTTCCTCTCGTGCGTGAAGCTCTGGTCCAACGAGACGGTGTGCGCCGCACCACGGGACCCCGAGTGACTACTCGGGATGCGGTTGCTCCGGAGGTTAGACCGTGCGGAATCTCCCGTAAAGGGTGAAACCCAGATTGGTTTGAACTCAGACCATTGACACACCGACGCCACCGACCCAAGACTGCCCTGTGTGACAGCCGAGGCACCCGACCAGCTCAACCTCACCGAGGTGGTGCTGCGGCCGGTGCGCGGCCATCACGCCTTCGAGGCCTGCGTCGAACAGCTCGGGACCCTGATCCGGCTGGGGGTCTATCCGCTCGGCAGCACGTTGCCCAGCGAACGGGTCCTGGCCGACCGCCTGCATGTGTCGAGGGCCACCCTGCGCGAGGCGATGGCCGCACTGCGTGAGGCCGGCCTGGTGGAGACCCGGCGGGGCCGCGGCGGTGGCACCGTGGTCACGCTCAAGCCGCGGACGCCGTCGGCGCGCACGGCGTCGCGGACTTCGCCCGAGCAGCTCCGCGACTGGCGCGACGCGCTGGACTTTCGCAGCGTGGTCGAACCGGGAGCGGCGTACCTCGCAGCCGGCGCCGGACTCACCGAGACCCAGCACCGGCAGCTCAAGACCGCGCACGACGCGGTCGCCGGCGCCCGGACCCGAGCCGCGCACCGTCAGGCGGACTCCCGGTTCCACCTCACGGTCGCCGCGCTCACCGCGTCGCCGCGCACCCTCGACGCGGTCACCTCGGTGCAGTCGAGCCTGCACGCGATGCTCAGCGCGATCCCGGTGCTCGAAGCCAACATCGCACACTCCGATCGGCAGCATCTCCGGCTCTGCAAGGCGATCCTCGACGCGCGCCCCGAGCGCGCACGGGCCGTGATGGAAGAGCACTGCGCCGACACCGCGGCACTCCTGAGAGGGTTGCTGGGATGACTCGCCGACGGCCGCCGACCCGCCTCCCACCCCCGACGAAGGGACCACGATGACCGCACCCAACGACCGCTTTCTCACCGTTGACGGCCTGCGCGAGCTGATCGACGCGGGCGAGATCGACACCGTGATCCTCGCCTTCACCGACATGCAGGGTCGGCTCCAGGGCAAGCGGCTGCATGCCCGCTTCTTCCTCGATGTAGCGCTGGAGCACGGCACCGAGGGGTGCAACTACCTGCTCGCCGTCGACATCGACATGAACACCGTGGACGGCTACGCCATCTCCTCGTGGGAACGCGGCTACGGCGACATGGAGTTCGTCCCCGACTGGGACACGCTGCGTCGGCTCACGCACCTGCCCGCCACGGCGATGGTGCAGTGCGACCTGGTCTGGCTCGACCACTCCCCCGTGTCGCAGTCGCCCCGGACCGTCCTCACCCACCAGCTCGAGCGCGTTCACGACCGGGGGCTGATCGCACTGGCCGGGACCGAGCTGGAGTTCATCCTCTTCGACACCAGCTACGAGGATGCGCACCGGCAGCGCTATGTCGACCTGGTGCCGGCCAACCAGTACAACGTCGACTACTCGATCGTCGGCACCTCCCGGGTGGAGCCGGTGCTGCGCGACATCCGCAACCACATGTACGCCGCCGGCCTCGACGTCGAGGGCGCCAAGGGCGAGTGCAACTTCGGCCAGCACGAGATCGGGTTCCTCTACGCCGACGCGCTGACGTCGGCCGACAACCACAGCGTCTACAAGACCGCCACGAAGGAGATCGCCAGCCAGCACGGCAAGGCGATCACCTTCATGGCGAAGTACGACGAGCGCGAGGGCAACTCGTGCCACATCCACCTCTCGCTGCGGGGACGGGACGGCACCACGGTCTTCTGGGAAGACGGTGCGCGCACGCCGATGTACGACCACTTCATCGCGGGCGTGCTCGTGACCATGCGCGAGCTCACGTTGCTCTACGCACCGAACATCAACTCCTACAAGCGGTTCGCCGCGGCGTCGTTCGCGCCGACCGCCGTGGCCTGGGGGCTCGACAACCGCACCTGTGCGGTGCGACTGGTGGGACAGGGCCCCAGCGCACGCATGGAGAACCGGGTCCCCGGAGGCGACGTCAACCCGCACCTCGCGCTCGCCGCGATGCTGGCCGGTGGACTGCACGGCATCGAGCAGGAGCTCACCTTGGAGGACGAGCTGGTCGGCAACGCCTACGCCGCCGACAAGCCGCGCGTGCCGGGCACGCTGCGCCAGGCACGCGACCTGTTCCACGGGTCGGAGATAGCCCGGGCGGCCTTCGGCGACGAGGTGGTCGACCACTACACCAACATGGCCGACGTCGAGTTGTCGGCGTACGACGCCGCGGTCACCGACTGGGAGCGCTTCCGCTCCTTCGAGAGGATGTGACGGTGCCACTCCACCCGGTCATCAGCCCGGTCACCGAGGCCCAGATCGCCGAGGTGCCGTCCACCTCGCTCGCCGAGACCGACGCCGCCATCGAGCGCGCCCACGAGGCGTTCCCGGCCTGGCGGGCGGTCGCGCCGGGTGAGCGGGCTCGACTGCTGCGCAGCTTCGCCGCCGTCGTCGACGCTCACGTCGAGGAGCTGGCTGCGCTGGAGGTGGTCAACTCGGGGCACCCCATCGGCAACGCCCGCTGGGAGGCCGGCAACGTCCGCGACTGTCTGAACTACTACTCCGCGGCTCCGGAGCGGCTGTTCGGGCGGCAGATCCCGGTCGCGGGCGGGGTCGACCTCACCTTCTACGAGCCGCTCGGGGTGGTCTCGGTGATCGTGCCGTGGAACTTCCCGATGCCGATCGCGGCCTGGGGGTTCGCCCCCGCTCTGGCCGCCGGCAACACCGTCGTGCTGAAGCCGGCCGAGCTCACGCCGCTGACCGCGATCCGGCTGGGCGAGCTCGCCCGCGAGGCCGGCCTCCCCGAGGGTGTGTTCACGGTGCTGCCGGGCAAGGGATCGGTGGTCGGAGCGCGCTTCGTCTCGCACCCGCTGGTGCGCAAGGTGGCCTTCACCGGCTCGACCGAGGTCGGGAAGCAGATCATGGCCGGCTGCGCCGACCAGGTGAAGCGGGTGACCCTCGAGCTCGGCGGCAAGAGCGCGAACATCGTCTTCGCCGACGCCGATGTCGCCGCCGCCGCCGCCAGCGCGCCGTCCGCCGCCTTCGACAACGCCGGGCAGGACTGCTGCGCCCGGTCGCGGATCCTGGTCGAGCGCTCGGTGTACGACGAGTTCCTGGGCCGGCTGCGCGAGTCGGTCCAGGCGCTGCGGGTCCTTGATCCCGCTGACGAGACGAGCGAGATGGGCCCGCTCATCTCAGCGGCCCAGCGTGACACGGTTCAGGGCTATGTGCAGGAGGCGATCGTGGCCTTCGGTGGCAGCTGCCCCGACGGGCCGGGCTTCTGGCATCCGCCCACCGTTGTCGAGTCACGCAGCACCCAGGAGCGGGTCTGGCGCGAGGAGGTCTTCGGTCCCGTGGTGGCGCTGATGCCCTTCGACGACGAGGACGAGGCGGTGGCGCTCGCCAACGACACGGAGTACGGCCTGTCGGGGTCGATCTTCACCGAGGATCTCGGCCGCGCACTGCGGGTCGCCCGCGGCGTCGAGGCCGGGAACCTGTCCGTCAACAGCCACTCCTCGGTCCGCTACTGGACACCGTTCGGTGGCTACAAGCAGTCCGGGCTCGGCCGCGAGCTCGGCCCGGACGCACCGCAGGCGTTCACCGAGGAGAAGAACCTCTTCATCGCTCACTGAGTCGAAAGGAAGACAACACCCATGGCAGGTCGCCTCGACGGCTTGGTCGCCGTCATCACCGGAGGTTGCTCCGGCATCGGACTGGCTACCGTGCGCCGCTTCGTCGAGGAGGGCGCCAAGGTGGTCATCGGCGACATTGACGACGCCCGCGGCGCCGAGGTCGTGGCCGAGCTCGACGCCGTCACCGCGGGGGCAACGAGGTACTGCCACGTCGACGTCACGTCCCCGGACGAGGTCACGGCGTTGTTCCGGACCGCGAAAGACGCGTTCGGGTCGGTCGACATCGCGTTCAACAACGCCGGCATCTCCCCGCCACAGGACGACTCGATCCTCGACACCGACCTGGAGACGTGGCGCCGGGTGCAGGAGGTGAATCTGACCTCGGTCTACCTGTGCTGCAAGGCGGCGTTGCCCTACATGCGCGAGCAGGGCTCCGGGTCCATCATCAACACCGCGTCCTTCGTCGCGGTGATGGGCGCCGCCACCTCGCAGGTCTCCTACAGCGCCTCCAAGGGCGGCGTGCTGTCGATGAGCCGAGAGCTGGGGGTGCAGTTCGCCCGGGAGGGCATCCGGGTCAACGCGCTATGCCCGGGGCCGGTCAACACCCCGTTGCTGCAGGAGCTGTTCGCCAAGGACGCCGAGCGGGCGGCGCGTCGGCTGGTGCATGTGCCGATGGGCCGGTTCGGCGAGCCGGAGGAGATGGCCAACGCCGTCCTCTTCCTGGCCTCCGATGAGTCGAGCTTCATCACCGCCAGCACCTTCCTGGTCGACGGCGGCATCTCCGGCGCCTACGTCACGCCACTGTGAGGCCGGCGCCATGTCACTGCCGGTGATCGGGCTCACCACCTACCGCGAGCAGGCCTCGTGGGGAGTGTGGTCGCAGCCCGCCGACCTCCTGCACCACGAGTACGCCGACCGGGTGGTCGCTGCCGGAGGGATCCCCGTCCTGCTCCCTCCGGCTGCGCCTGACCTCGACCACGCCCGGCCGGTCGTCTCCCGCCTCGACGGGCTCGTGGTGTGCGGCGGCGCCGATGTCGACCCCCGGCTCTACGGCCAGGAGCCGCACGAGCGCACCGCGGGCTGGCGCCCCGACCGCGACGCCTGGGAGGTGGCGCTGCTCACCGCCGCTGCCGAGGTCTCGCTCCCGGTCCTGGGCATCTGCCGTGGCATGCAGCTCATGGCCGCCACGTCCGGCGGTTCGCTCGACCAGCACACCCCGGACGTCGTCGGCCATCAGGGACACGGGCCGGCACCCGGACGCTTCGGCTCGGTCGAGGTCGCCGTGACCCCCGGCAGCCGGGTCGCTGCGCTGGTCGGGACGACCGTGGAGGTGCCCTGCCACCACCACCAGTCGGTCCGTGAGCATCCCGGCTTCGAGGCAGTCGCCCGGGCCGCGGACGGAACGATCGAGGCGATGGAGGCCCCGGGAGACCGGTTCTGTGTGGCCGTGCAGTGGCATCCGGAGAAGGGCGACGAGCTGGCGCTGTTCCGGGGGCTGGTGGCGGCCGCCGCGACGCCTCGGGTGGGCTGACACAATCGCTCCTGTGGAGGAGACCGACGTTCTGGGGGCGCCGTACACCGTCGAGACGTTCGCCCTGCGCCCCGACCAGGAGGGGGCGGTCGAGGCCAACCTGGTCCGCCTGCGCGCGGCCGAGCCCACCGGGCGGGCAGTGCTCTACGTGCACGGCTTCTGCGACTACTTCTTCCAGACGGAGTACGCCCAGTGGTGGGCCGACCGCGGGTGGGACTTCTATGCCCTGGACCTCCGCAAGTACGGCCGCTCGATCCGTGCGCACCACACCCCGGGCTACGTCGAGGACGTGGCGGCCTACTTCGAGGAGCTCGACCTCGCCTGGGAGGCGATCACCGAGCGAGACGGCCACGTCGACGTGGTGCTGAGCTCGCACTCCACGGGCAGTCTGATCACCTCGTTGTGGGCCGACGAGCGCCGGCTGTCGCTGGCCGGCTCGGTGCTGAACTCCCCCTGGGTCGACATGCACGGCCCGTTCTGGCTGCGGCTGGGCTCCAATGTCGTGCGCCAGCTCGGGGGCTACCAGCCGCGCCGCGAGATCCCACGCTCGGTGAACCCGTGGTACGGCCACGCTCTGCACCGCGACTTCCAGGGCGAGTGGGACTACGACCTCGGCTGGAAGCCGGTCGAGTCCTGGCCGGTGTACGCCGGGTGGCTGCGCGCGATCCGCCGCGCGCACGCGCGACTGCATCGGGGGCTGTCGGTCCGGGGTCCCGTGCTGGTCCTGACCTCGGGCCGCACCGGCCGCCCCCAGGGAAGCAGTGACGAGGTGTTCTCGAGTGACGTCGTGCTCGACGTCACCCAGATGCGTCGCTGGGCCACCCAGGTGGGTCAGCACGTGACCGTGGTGTCGATCGACGGCGCGATCCACGACGTCGTGCTCTCCCGCGCCGAGGTCCGTTCCCGGGTGTACGACGAGCTGGAGCGCTGGCTGACGGCGTATGTCGACACTCCGGAGGGACGCTGACCATGCGCTGCGCGGGCCGAGCCGCCATACTCGTCTGCGGAGCGGGCAGCCGCGCCCGCACCTATCCTTGATGCCAGGAGCAGACATGACCCAGCAGCCACCCGACGGCTACGGCTACGGCCAACCTCAGCCACCCGCCGCCGGCGCCCCGCGACCCGGTGAACTACTGGATCGCTTCCTCGCGCGGCTCATCGACTTCGTCCTCATCTTCCTGGTGAACGCCATCCTGGTCTCCGCCCTGCTCGTGGGCGCCCTGATGGGCGCGAGCTCGGGCGTTGGCGGGTTCGGCGGGGGGGTGTCCTACGCCGCCGGTGCCGTCTACGCCCTGGTCACTGCCGCGATCACCCTGGGCTACTACGCCTTCCTGGAGTCCAGCCGAGGTCAGACCGTCGGCAAGATGCTGATGAAGCTCAAGACCACCGGCCCCGACGGACAGAACCCCACCCTGGAGCAAGCGATCCGCCGCAACATCTTCACCGCATCCGGAGTGCTGGGCATCATCCCGCTGCTGGGGATTCTCTCCTTCCCGCTGTTGCTGGTCGCCTCGATCCTGATCGCCGTCGGCATCAACAACGACACCGTCAACCGGCAGGCCTGGCACGACCACTTCGCCGGGGAGACCCGGGTCTGGAAGATCGGCTGAGCCGGAGCACGTCCCAGCGCACCGACGCCTCAGCGCGCCACCAGCACCACCAGGGCCACGGAGCCGACGACCGCGATCACCATCCGCAACGCGGTCGTCGGCAGCCGTCGTCCGACCCGCGCGCCGAGCTGGCCGCCGACGACCGAGCCGGCGGCGATCAGCGCGGCCACCGGCCAGTCCACCGGCTCCAGCACCACGAAGACGACTGCCGCGACGCCGTTGACGGCCAGCGACAGCAGGTTCTTGGTCGCGTTGAGCCGGTGGAGAGTGTCGGCCACGCCGTTGCCGAGGATCGCCATCAGCAACACCCCCTGAGCGGCGCCGAAGTAGCCGCCGTACACCCCTGCCGCCAGCACCGCCGGCCTGACCCAGCGGGCGCCCGTCGGCGGCAGGCCACCGATGCGGTCGTGGCGGCGCGCGACCCAGGCCGAGATCCGCGGCTGAAGCACCACCAGCAGCACCCCGAGCGCGATCAGCACCGGCACGATCGCTGAGAAGGCGGCCTCGGGAAGCACCAACAGCAGCAGCGCCCCGGCCACTCCCCCGCATATCGCCGCCGGCAGCAGGGAGCGCACCAGCCCGCCTTGCCCGACCAGCTCCGGACGTCCCGCCAGTGTCCCGGACGCCGTCCCCGGGACCAGGCCCACCGTGTTGGAGACGTTGGCGGTCACCGGCGGCACGCCGAACGCCAGCAGGGTCGGGAAGGTGATCAGCGTCCCGGATCCGACGACGGTGTTGATCGTGCCGGCGCCGACGCCGGCCAGCAGGATCGCGACCGCCTCGACGACGGTCACTCGATCACGCGGTCGGAGGCTCCGGGTCGTCCCCTGGCTGCTGCGGGCCGCTCGTCGGGTCGACGAGGGGATCGCTCAACGGGTCGCGGCCCGGCATCGCCACGCGCTGCGCCTCGGCGATGGCGGCTGCGACCTCGCGCTGAGCGCTGCTCAGGCCGCCCTCGTCGGAGGTCCCAAGCGGCACCTGCGGCTCAGTCGGCCCCATGTCAACCCGGACGCGAGGTCCGTCCGACGCCTGAGGGATCCCCTGCATCCGGGTCAGCGTCGACCCGAGCCCCTCCATGGCCTTGCCGATCTCCGACGGCACGATCCAGACCTTGTTGGCATCACCCTCGGCGATCTTCGGCAGCATCTGGAGGTACTGGTAGGCCAACAGGGACTGGTCCGGCTGGCCGTCGTGGATCGCCTGGAACACGGTCTGGATCGCCTGGCCCTCACCCTGGGCACGCAGGATCTGGGACTCGCGATCGGCCTGGGCACGCAGGATCTGGGACTCGCGGTCGCCCTCCGCGTTGAGGATGGCCGACTGCTTCGAGCCCTCCGCGGTCAGGATCGCTGCCTGGCGGCTGCCCTCGGCGGTGAGGATCACGGCACGCTTCTCACGGTCGGCCCGCATCTGCTTCTCCATCGAGTCCTTGATCGACGGCGGCGGGTCGATGCCCTTGAGCTCGACGCGGTTCACCCGGATGCCCCACTTGCCGGTGGCCTCGTCGAGGACGCCTCGCAGCCGGCTGTTGATCGCGTCACGGCTGGTCAGCGTCTGCTCGAGGTCCATGCCACCGACGATGTTGCGCAGCGTCGTCATCGTCAGCTGCTCCACGGCCTGGATGTAGTTGGCGATCTCGTACGTCGCCGCGACCGCGTCGGTGACCTGGAAGTAGATCACCGTGTCGATGGACACCACGAGGTTGTCCTCGGTGATCACCGGCTGCGGGGGGAAGCTCACGACCTGCTCGCGCAGGTCGAGGACATAGCGCACCCGGTCGATGAACGGCACCACGATGTTGAGCCCGGCGGGCAGGGTCTGCTTGTACTTGCCGAACCGCTCGACGATCCCGGCCCGCGCCTGCGGGACGATCCGCACCGTGCGTCCGAGCAGCACGACCACGAACAGGAACAGCAGGGCGAGGATCACGAGACCCGCGAGCTGCGGCATGGGTGTCTCCTTCCGAGGGGACTTGAGGCGACGACTCTAGACGTCGAGGACAGCGACTGGGTGGACGTAGGCCGTGGCGCCGCGGATCTCCAGCACCTCCACGGTGGCACCGGCATCGATGGTGAGGTGCTCGTCGTAGGGCTCGGCGGACCAGATCTCGCCGGCCAGCTGGATGCGGCCAGGGCTCAGCGCGGTGACGGTCTCGGTGACCACTCCCTGCCGGCCGACCAACCTGCCGTGGCCGACCATCAGGTCCGGGCCGCCGTGGAGTCGGCGGGCCATCGAGGGCCGCACCAGCGCAAGCGCGGCCACCGAGGCGCCTGCGGCCGCCAGCACCTGCACTGCCAGGGGCAGGCCCACGATCGCGGTCACCATCCCGACCAGGGCTCCGGCGGCCAGCATGATCAGGACCAGGTCGAGGCTGAACATCTCCGCGACCCCGAGCAGGATCGCGGTGGCGAGCCACGTCTGCCACAGATGATCGAGAAGCCAGTCCATGCTCGAGAGCCTAGCCGGTGACTCCCGACGTGACAGGTGGCCGGTCCGCTGCCCGATGCCGTGCTTCGCGGCGTGCCGTCCACCGGCCATCCTCGCCGCTGAGCAGCAGCGGCATCCCGAACGTCGTGGACAGGTTGTCGGCGGTCAGCACCGCCTCGATCGACCCGGCGGCGACGACGCGACCCTCCCGCAACAGCAGCGCGTGGCTGAACCCCGGCGGGATCTCCTCGACGTGATGGGACACCAACACCGTTGCCGGTGCATCAGGGTCCAGCGCCAGTCGCGACAGCGTGGCCACCAGATCCTCGCGACCACCGAGGTCGAGTCCCGCCGCCGGCTCGTCGAGCAGCAGCAGCTCCGGGTCGGACATCAGGGCGCGCGCGATCTGGACCCGCTTGCGCTCGCCCTCGCTCAAGGTGCCGAACGTGCGGTCGGCCAGTGGCGCGACCCCGAGCTCGACCAACAGGTCGCGGGCGCGGTCGTGGTCCAGCTTGTGGTACTCCTCGCTCCAGCGGCCCACCACGGCGTACGACGCCGAGACGACCACGTCGCGCACCAGCTCGTGTCGAGGCACCCGCTCGGCCAAGGCCGCGCTGGTCACGCCGATGCGCGGCCGCAGCTCGAACACGTCGACCGTGCCGAGGACCTCGTCGAGCACGGCGACCAGGCCGGACGTGGGGTGCACCAGCGCGCCCGCCACCTGCATCAGCGTGGTCTTGCCGGCACCGTTGGGACCGAGCACGACCCAACGCTCATCCTCCTCCACCGTCCAGGTGATGCCGTCCAGGAGAGTCGCCTCGCCCCGCCGCACGGTGACGTCGGCGAACTCGAGGACGGGCGGCATGGAGCACACCCTACCGATCGCCGGGGACCTGCTCGGGGACCGGCCGCAGCCGGAGCGGACGCGGAGGTCAGCGTGAGGAGACGATGCTCACGCCGAGTCCGCTGCCCTCGGCACTGGCCGAGAGCGGGGAGGCGAAAGAGGTCGCGAGCGCGAGCAGCCCGGCGACCGCGAGAAGGACCAGACGGGCCTGCTGAGGAGCCATTCCCCCAGGATCAGGCGTGCCTCGGCGCCGCGTGGTGGAACTCGGGAATCTTTACCATCGGCACGCTCCCCCGGGCGGCGGCCTCGGATCGGTGCTCGACCGGGATACCCTCGGCGGCGATGAACGCCTCCGCCACCGACGATCCCCAGACCGATCTCCAGACCGATCCCCAGACGCTGTTGATCACCCTCTCCGGCCTCGACCGGCCGGGCGTCACGTCGGCCGTGTTCGGCACCCTGTCGCAGGCCGGCGTGGAGGTCCTCGACATCGAGCAGATCGTGCTGCGCGGCCGCCTCATCCTGGGCGTGCTGGTGACGGCCCCGCGGAACTGGAAGCGGTTGCGGGGCGCGGTCACCGAGACCGCCCAGGCGCTCGGCATGCAGGTCGAGGTGGAGCGTGGCATCGGTGACAACCAGTCGCGCGGGGCCGGACGCGCCCACGTCACCGTGATCGGGACGCCGCTCAAGGCCGCCTCCTTCGCCGCGGTGGCCGGCCGGATCGCCGACAGCGGCGCCAACATCGACCGGATCGAGCGGATGGCGCGCTACCCGGTCACCGCGATCGACCTGCACGTGTCCGGGGCCGACCCGGAGCGGCTGCGTGAGGTGCTGGCCGCGGAGGCCGCCCGCCAGTCGATCGACATCGCCGTGCAGCCGGCCAGCCTGCTGCGGCGAAGCCTGCGGCTGATCGTGATGGATGTCGACTCCACGCTCATCCAGGGCGAGGTGATCGAGATGCTCGCCGCGGAGGCCGGCTGCGAGGCGCAGGTCGCCGAGGTCACCAGCCGGGCGATGCGGGGAGAGCTCGACTTCGAGGAGTCGCTGCACGAGCGGGTGGCGCTGCTGGCGGGGCTGGACGCCGCCGCGGTCGACCGGGTGTACGACGCCATCGTGCTGACGCCGGGAGCTCGCACCATGGTCCGCACGCTGCGGCGCCTCGGCTACCGGTTCGCGATCGTCTCTGGAGGGTTCAGCCAGATCACCGACCGGCTCGCCGCGGAGCTCGGCATCCACTACTCCCGCGCCAACGAGCTCGAGATCGTGGACGGGCGGCTGACCGGCCGCATCGTCGGTGAGGTGGTCGACCGTGCGGGCAAGGCCGTCGCGCTGCGTGAGTTCGCGGCCCAGGTCGGGGTGTCCACCGAGTCGGTGATCGCGATCGGCGACGGAGCCAACGACCTGGACATGTTGAGCGCGGCCGGGCTGGGCATCGCCTACAACGCCAAGCCGGTGGTCCAGGATGCCGCCGACACGGCCGTCAACGTGCCCTACCTCGACGCCATCCTCTACCTCCTCGGCATCTCCCGCGAAGAGATCGAGGCCGCGGACGCCGCTGCCGGCTACGTCACGCCGGCGCCCCCAGTCTGAGGCGGTCCGAGGCGGTCCGAGGCGGTCTGAGGCGGTCCACTGCGGCCCTCAGCGCGGTCCCGGGCGGTACGCCGCCAACCGGGCTCCTGCGTAGTCCAGCCCCGACCAGCCGCCGTCGTACTCGAAGACGGCCGCTGAAGCCGGTGTGAAGCCGCCCGCCATGGCCATGGCCGCCCTCGGCTCGCCCTCACCGTCGTCCAGCAGGTGCGCCAGCGTGGCGATGGTCGGGTTGTGGCCGACGACCACCAGCGTGCGCGCGGACTCGTCGACGAGCCGGACCAGGTCCAGGGCGGTCTGCTCGTCGGCGGTGTAGAGCCCGCGGTCCAGCTGGGCACCGACCGACCAGCCCGCCCCCATGGCCACCGCGGAGAAGGTGGCCGCGGCTCGCGCGGCCGCCGACACCAGGGCGACGTCCGGCGTCAGCCCCAGCTCGGCGAACCACAGGCCGGCGTTCATGGCGTCGCCGACGCCGGTCTCGGCCAGCGGACGGTCGAAGTCCGTCGCGTTCGCGTGGCCCGCGCGAGCATGGCGCATCAGCACCAGCAGCCGAGGCTGGTTCGTCTCCTGCACGGGGCTCACTGTGACACTCGGTACCAAACGCTGTCATCTGCCGCCCGGTCAGGCACCCATGGCGTGGAAGCCGCCGTCGACGTGCACGATCTCGCCGGTGGTGGCCGGGAAGAAGTCGGACAGCAGGGCGCAGACGGCCTGGGCGGTGGGTGTCTGGTCGGACTCGTCCCATCCGAGCGGAGCCCGGGTCGACCACATCGCCTCGAGGTCCTCGAAGCCCGGGATCGCCTTGGCCGCCAGGGTCTTGAGCGGGCCGGCCGACACCAGGTTGACGCGAATCCCCTCTGGACCGAGGTCGCGGGCCAGGTAACGGGCGCAGGACTCGAGCCCGGCCTTGGCCACGCCCATCCAGTCATAGGCCGGCCACGCCACGGTCGCGTCGAAGGTGAGGCCGACGACCGCGCTGCCCGGGGACATCACGGGACGGCAGGCGACCGCCAGCGACTTCAGGGAGTACGCCGAGACCTGCACGGCCTGCGCGACGTCCTCCCAGGGGCCGTCCAGGAACCGGCCTCCGAGCAGGGTCTCGGGGTTGCCGTAGGCGATGGAGTGGACAACGCCGTCCAGCCCGTCCACGTGCTCGCGCACCAGGTCGGGCAACCGCTCGAGGTGTTCGGCGTCGGTGACGTCGAGCTCGAGGACCGGTGGCTCCGACGGGAGCCGCTTGGCGATCCGCTTGGTGATGTTGAGGGCCCGGCCGAAGTTCGAGATCAGCACCGTGGCTCCCTGCTCCTGCGCTACGCGAGCGGTCGCGAAGCCGATCGAGGAATCCATGGTGACGCCGGCCACCAGAATCCTTTTCCCCTCGAGAATCCCCATCTGTGCTCTCCTGTCCTGGTCCTGCTCGCTAGTGGCTGCTACTCGTGAGTGGCTGCTGCTCGTTAGTGGGTGGTCGGCTGGTCAGTGGCCCATGCCGAGGCCGCCGTCGACCGGAATCACGGCTCCGGTGACGTACGCCGCCTGCGGCGACGCCAACCAGGTGACCGCGCCTGCGATCTCGTCGGGGTGGGCGTAGCGGCCCAGCGGCACCTGCTGCTTGATGGTGGCCCGCTGCTCATCCGTGAGCGCCCCCGTCATGTCGGTCTCGACGAACCCGGGTGCCACGACGTTGGCAGTGATCGACCGCGACCCCAGCTCCCGGGCCAGGGATCTGGCCATCCCGACCAACCCGGACTTCGACGCGGCGTAGTTCACCTGGCCGGCGGAGCCCAGCAGCGCGACGACCGAGGAGATGAACACGATCCGGCCGCGCTTGAGCCGGAGCATCCCCTTGGCGGCGCGGCGTGCCACGCGGAACGCCCCGGTGAGGTTGGTGGCGATCACGGAGTCCCAGTCGTCGTCGGACATCCGCAGCACCAACGTGTCCTTGGTGATCCCGGCGTTCGCGATGAGGATCTCGACCGGTCCGTGCGCGGCCTCGACGTCGGCGAACGCCGCCTCGATCGACGCCGCGTCGGTCATGTCGCAGCGCACGTCGAGGGCGCCCTCGGGCGCCCCACCACTACGAGTCGTCACAGCGACCCGGTCGCCCTGCGCCAGGAACGCCTGCGCAATGGCGCGGCCGATGCCGCGGTTCCCGCCGGTGACCAGGACGGACCTGCCGCCGGCCTGGTCGGTCTCTGACCTGTTCTCGTCTGTGTCGCCCACGAGGCCCGACGCTATCGACTACCCGGCAGTAGGCGAAAGCGGCTCACTCGTCTTCGAGACGGAAGCCGACCTTCATTCCGACCTGGAAGTGCTCGACGGCCCCGTCCTTGACCTGCCCCCGGATCTGGGTGACCTCGAACCAGTCGAGGTGGCGCAGCGTCTTGCCCGCACGCTCGACGGCGTTGCGGATCGCATGATCGACGCCGTCGGGGCTGGTGCCGACGATCTCGGTGACACGGTAGGTGCGGTTGGACATCGAAGCCTCCGGTGGGTCGCGGGCGGGTCTGGCGTTGATGCTAGCGACGTACGATGGAACTCATGGCCGACCGCCACCGGGCTGAAGACCCGGTCCGCATCACCACCGCCCGCCGCAGCCCCTCCGTGGACACTGCCGCTCGGCAACGCCGCTACCTCATCTCCATGGCGATCCGCACCCTCTGCGTGCTCGGGGCCGTGGCGATCGGGGAGGGCTGGGTGCGCTGGGTGCTGATCGCGGCCGCGGTCGCGCTCCCCCAGATCGCCGTCGTCGCGGCCAACACGGTGGACCGGCGCGGCGACGGAGCGGACCTGCTCGACCAGGCCCCGCTGGGGCGGGCTCTCCCGGCCGGATCCACTGACGACGGTTGATTGTTCTGACCGCGAGGTCGTGCAACAATCAACTTCGTGGGCCCGGTCTCCCCCGTCTGGGTTCACATCGAGGTGCCGGACAGCTCCCCCCGTGGCTGTCCGGCACTTCTTGATTTGCCGACAGCCTTCGCTCTCGCTGCGCCCTCTGGTAGCACGCTCTGGGCGCCGCCCACGGGGGCCGGTCTAGCCGCCGATCGCCGACATCGGGCGGTCCGGCTGCAGGAACGACGGGTCGTCGATGCCGTGCCCGGGCCGCTTGCCCCGCATCGCGACGACCCACCGGTCGGCGATCTCGTCGTCGGTGGCCTCGGCGCGCAGCGCTGTGCGCAGGTCTGACTCCTCCCGGGCGAACAAGCAGTTGCGCACCTGGCCGTCGGCCGTGAGCCGGACCCGGTCGCAGTCACCGCAGAACGGGCGGGTCACCGACGCGATCACCCCGACCGTGGCCGGACCTCCGTCCACGGTGAACAGCTCCGCAGGTGCGCTGCCGCGGGGCTCCTGGGCCGGCTCCAGGGTGAACTCCCGCTCCAACGCGGCCAGGATCTCCTCCGCCACGATCATCTCGGTGCGTCGCCAGCGGTGCTGGGCGTCCAGCGGCATCTGCTCGATGAAGCGCAGCTCATAGCCCTCGGCGATGGCCCAGCGCAGCAGCTCGGGCGCCTGGTCGTCGTTGAGGCCGCGCATCAGCACGGCGTTGACCTTGATCGGGTCCAGGCCGGCAGCGCGCGCGCCGGCCAGCCCGTCCAGCACGTCCTGCATCCGGTCGCGACGGGTGATCTCCGCGAAGGTCTCGGGCCGGATGCTGTCCAGGCTCACGTTGATCCGGTCGAGACCGGCGTCCGCCAGCGGCTGCGCCGTCCGCGAGAGACCCAACGCGTTGGTGGTCAGCGAGATCTCCAGCTCGGACCCCAGCTCGCGGGTGCGGCGCACGATGTCGACCAGCCCGCGGCGCACCAGCGGCTCACCACCGGTGAAGCGCACCTCCTGGATGCCGAGCTGCTCGACTCCGATCCGGATCAGGCGAACGACCTCGTCGTCGGTGAGCACGGTCTCGTCCGGGAGCCAGTCCAGACCCTCGGCCGGCATGCAGTAGGAGCAGCGCAGGTTGCAGCGGTCGGTCAGGGACACCCGAAGGTCGGTCGCGACCCGGCCGTAGCGGTCTGCAAGCTCACGCGTCGTCACCCGGTCGAGTCTAGGCGGTACCACCCACCACGGACCCAACGCCGGCAGGATGGCCACGTCGGGCTAGCCTCGACAGCGTGCGGTCGCTGGCCTTTCTCCTGAGCCGGCGCTGGGTGCTGCTCGCCCTGGTCGTGGTCCTGTTGTCCGCGCTGGCCTGGCGTCTCGGGGAGTGGCAGTTCGACCGCCTGGCCGACCGCCAGGAGCGCAACGCCGTCACGGTGCGCAACGAGACGGCCACCCCGGTGCCGGTCGGCGACGTCCTCGCGGCCGGCCGCCCCGTCGCCCGGACCGACGAGTGGCGCTTGGTCAGCGCGACCGGCCGCTATGACGCGGCCGACACGGTCGTGGTCCGCTACCGCACGCGGGACGGGGAGGCCGGCGTGGACGTGGTCGTTCCCCTGGCGCTGGCCGACGGCGCGCAGGTCCTGGTCGACCGCGGGTGGCTGCTGACCGACAACGTCGCGTCCGCTCCGTCGGAGATACCGAACCCGCCGGCCGGTGAGGTGACGGTCACGGGTTGGGTCCGTGCCGACGCCGAAGGCGACTCCACCGCGGTCACCGATCGCAGCACCCGCGCCATCTCGAGCGTGGCGATCGGCGCGGCACTGGACCGTCAGCTGCTCGGCGGCTTCCTCGACCTCCGGAGCGAGGACCCGGCGCCGGACACACCCTTGCTGCGCACCGAGCTGCCCGACCTCGGCAACGGGCCGCACTTCTTCTACGGGCTGCAATGGTGGTTCTTCGCCCTGCTCGCCCTCGTCGGCTTCGGCTATCTCACGTACGACGAGTGGCGGCGCCGCCAGGACCCCCGGGCCGACGACGGCCGGTCGGTCACCCGGAGTCGGTCAGGTCGTCGCTGAACTGAGTGCGGTAGAGGTCGGCGTACAGGCCACCGGCCACGAGGAGCTCCGCATGCGTCCCGCGCTGGACGATCCTGCCCGCGTCCAGCACCAGGATCTGGTCGGCGCCGCGCACCGTCGACAACCGGTGGGCGATCACCAGCGCAGTGCGTCCGGCGAGCGCGGCATCCAGGGCCCGCTGGACGGCGGCCTCCGACTCGCTGTCGAGGTGCGCCGTGGCCTCGTCCAGGACGACCACGGACGGTGCCTTGAGCAGCAGCCGCGCGATCGCCAGCCGCTGGCGTTCGCCCCCGGAGAGCCGGTAGCCCCGGTCGCCGACGACGGTGTCCAGGCCGTCGGGCAGCGACCGGATCAACACCGCGATCTGCGCCGCCTCGAGGGCTGCCCACGCCTCGACGTCGCTGGCTCCGGGTCGCGCGTACAGCAGGTTGGCCCGGATCGTGTCGTGGAACAGGTGCGCGTCCTGGGTGACGTAGCCGACCGCGTCCTCCAGCGACTGCAGCGTGAGGTCGCGGACGTCCTGGTCCCCGACCCGGACCACGCCCGAGGTGACGTCGTAGAGGCGGGCGACCAGGTGCGTCATCGAGGTCTTACCGGCTCCCGACGGCCCGACCAGGGCCACCATCTGGCCGGGCTCCGCGACGAATCCGATGTCGGTGAGCACCGGTCCGGTGTCACGCGACTCCGTGCGGGCCACCGACTCCAAGGACGCCAGGGAGATCTCGTCTGCGCGTGGGTAGGTGAACCCCACCTGGTCGAACTCCAGCCGGGCGCTGCCCGGGGCGAGGGTCACCGCGTCGGCGCGCTCCGAGATCATCGACGGGAGGTCGAGCACCTCGAAGACGCGCTCGAAGCTCACCAGCGCCGTCATCACGTCGATCCGGACGTTGGACAGGCCCTGGAGCGGCCCGAGCAGGCGAAGGAGCAGGGTCGCCAGCGCCAGCAGGGTGCCGACGGTCAGCGAGCCGCTGATGGCGAGGTGACCGCCGACGCCGTAGACCAGCGCGGTGGCGAGCGCGGGCACGGTCATCATCGTGGCGACGAAGAGCCGCGTGATCAACGAGATCCGGACCCCCAGATCGCGGACCCGACCTGCCTTGTCGGCGAAGAGCTCGTCTTCCTCCCCGCGGCGCCCGAACAGCTTCAGGAGCATCGCGCCGGCGACGTTGAACCGCTCGGTCATCACGTTGCCCATGTCGGCGTTGCCGTCCATCTGCTGGCGGGTCAGCCCGGCCAGGCGGCCACTCACCCAGCGCGACATCCCGAAGGCCACGGGGAACAGCGCGAGGCACAGCAGCGTGACCTGCCAGCTCAGGGCGAACATCGTGATGCCGACGACGACCACCGAGATCGCGTTCGACACCGTGCTCGACAGGGTGGAGGTGAACGCCCGCTGGGCGCCGATCACGTCGTTGTTCAGCCGGGAGACCAGGGCACCGGTCTGGGTCCGGGTGAAGAAGGCGAGTGACTGACGCTGCACGTGCCCGAAGACCTGGGTCCGGAGATCGAAGATCAGCCCCTCTCCGATCTGGGACGACAGGTAGCCCGTGACCACCGACAGCACCCCGCTGAGCAGCGCGGTGGCGGCCATGGCCAGGGCGAGCACCGTCACCAGGCGGGTGTCACCGCGCAGGATGCCGTCATCGACGATCCGCTGCACCAGCAGCGGAATCACGACGACCAGACCGGCGTCGACGACGGTGAGCGCCAGGAACGCCGTGATCAGGCGACGGTGCGGGCCCGCGAAGCGCAGGATCCGCCGCAGGGTGCCCCGATCGAGCCGGGTGTCGACGGCGCTGCGGTCGGACCGCAGGTGTCGCCACGCGGGGCCCATACCGTGCATTCCCGACACGCGGTGCTCCTCATCTCAGGTGGTGGTGGACTCCGCCCGCGCACGCCCCGAGGGCGTTGCTGCCAGCGACTGCAACGCGCAGCACGGTGGTGTTTGTTCCGCCGCGAGAGGGCGGCGTACGCCGCTCACGCCAGCGCCACCAGCTCCGCGTAGTCCTCGGTCCAGAGGTCCTCGACACCGTCGGGCAGGATCAGCACCCGGTCGGGCTGGAGGGCGTGGACGGCCCCTTCGTCGTGGGTGACCAGGACGATCGCGCCGCGGTAGGTGCGAATCGCGGCCAGCACCTCCTCGCGCGACGCCGGGTCGAGGTTGTTGGTCGGCTCGTCGAGCAGCAGGACGTTGGCGCTGGACACCACGAGGATCGCCAGTGCCAGCCGGGTCTTCTCACCACCCGAGAGCACCGCAGCAGGCTTGTCCGCGTCGTCGCCGGAGAACAGGAACGACCCGAGCACCGAGCGCGCCTCGGTGGAGGTGAGCTGCGGGGCGTTGCCGTGGAGGTTCTCCAGCACCGTCCTCGCGGTGTCGAGCGTCTCGTGCTCCTGGGCGTAGTAGCCCAGCTTGAGGCCATGGCCGGGGACCACCTGCCCGGTGTCCGGCTCGTCGACGCCGCCCAGGATCCGCAGCAGCGTGGTCTTGCCGGCGCCGTTGAGTCCGAGCACGACCACGCGGGAGCCGCGGTCCACGGCGAGGTCCACGTCGGTGAACACCTCCAGCGACCCGTAGCTCTTCGACAGCTCGCCGGCCGTCAACGGTGTCTTGCCGCACGGCGCCGGCGCTGGGAAGGCGATCTTGGCCACCCGGTCGCCGCGCCGCTCGGTCTCGACGCCGGCCATCAGCTTCTCGGCGCGCTTGATCATCGACTGAGCCGCCTGGGCCTTGCTTGCCTTGGCGCGCATCTTGTTGGCCTGGTCCATCAGGGTGTTCGCCTTGCGCTCGGCACCCGCGCGCTCCCGCTTGCGGCGCCGCTCGTCGGTCTCCCGCTGGGCGAGGTAGGCCTTCCAGCCCATGTTGTAGACGTCGATCTCGGCCCGGTTGGCATCGAGGTGGAACACCCGGTTCACCGTCTCCTCGAGCAGCCCCGTGTCGTGACTGATGACCACCAGACCACCCTTGTGCGCCTTGAGGAACTCCCGCAGCCACAGGATGGAGTCGGCGTCGAGGTGGTTGGTCGGCTCGTCCAGCAGGAGCGACTCCGCGCCCGAGAACAGGATCCGCGCCAGCTCGACCCGGCGGCGCTGACCGCCGGACAGGGTGCGCACCGGCTGATGCAGCACCCGGTCCTCGATGCCCAGGGACGCCGCGATCCGGGCGGCCTCGGACTCCGCGGCGTAGCCGCCGCCGGCGTGCAGATCGGTGTCCGCGCGGGAGTAGCGTCGCATCGCTCGCTCCCGGACCTCCTCATCGTCGCTGGCCATGTGCACCTCGGCGTCCCGCAGCCGGCGTACGACGTCGTCGAGGCCACGCGCGGACAGGATGCGTTCGCGGGCCAGCTGCTCGGGATCCCCGGCCCGCGGGTCCTGCGGGAGGTAGCCGACGCTGTCGCTCACCTGCACCGTTCCGGCAGCCGGCAGCGCCTCACCGGCCAGAATGCGGGTGAGGGTCGTCTTGCCGGATCCGTTGCGCCCCACCAGGCCGACGCGGTCCCCCGCCCCGACCCTGAAGCTGACGTTCTCCATCAGCAAGCGCGCCCCGGCACGGACTTCCAGGTGTTGGGCGGTGATCATTGCGGCGTTTACTCTACTCGCGGGTACTCGCGGCACTTCGACCCGGGACCTCGCCAGAAAGGGAACGACCATGCGCTTCAACCCGAAGGCACGGCTCGACCGAAGCCGGGTGTCGGACTCCGGTCGCGGCGCCGGCGGCGGTATGGGCGGCAGCGGAGGCATGGGCGGCAGCGGGATGCGCCTGCCGATCCCTGGCGGCAACGTGGCCGGCGGCGGCGTGGGCGGGCTGATCATCGTCATCCTGTTCGTGGTGCTCTCCACCTGCCAGGGCGGCGGCGGGCTCACCGGGGCCGGCGGGCCCGCGAGCGGGGGTCAGTTCGACACCAGCCGGGTCGCGCCTGCCGACACCGAGCGCTACGCCGCGTGCGAAAGCGGAGCCGACGCCAACACCTCCGAGGACTGTGCCCGGATCGCGATCGAGAACTCCCTGTACGACTACTGGAAGGCCACCCTGCCGAAGTACGACGTGCAGTTCACCGCGGCCACGATGCAGACCTTCAGTGGCGCGACCGACACCGGCTGCGGCCAGGCCAGCTCGCAGGTGGGTCCGTTCTACTGCCCGGTCGACCAGACGATCTACCTCGACACGACGTTCTTCCAGGAGGTGCTCCAGGGTGCCCTCGGCGGTCCGAGCGGTGCCTTCGTCGAGCCCTACGTGATCGGCCACGAGTACGGCCACCACATCCAGAACGTGGTCGGCACCATGAACCGGGTGAAGACCCAGCAAGGCCCACGCAGCGACGCGGTCCGGCTGGAGCTCCAGGCCGACTGCTACGCCGGCGCCTGGACCGCCTCGGCAACGAGCACCCAGGACGCCGACGGTCAGGTGCTGCTGGAGGAGTTGTCCGACCAGGACATCCAGGACGCGATCGCCGCGGCCGGTGCCGTGGGCGACGACCGGATCCAGAAGAAGACCCAGGGCCAGGTGACCGAGGAGTCCTGGACGCACGGGTCGGCCGCCTCGCGGGTGAGGTGGTTCCAGACCGGCTACCAGTCGGGCGGAGACCTGCAGAGGTGTGACACCTGGGCGGTCGAGACCCCCTGACCTGCTAGGCGAGCAGGGCCTCGATCTGCGGGAACTGGCGCTGCAGCGCCCACAGGTACGGCGCCACGGCCGGATGACGGAACTTGCCGGCCAACGCGCCCTCGCCCTCCGCGGCGCGGGCCAGCGCCCACTCGGCGCGGCTGAGGGCGGTGTAGACCGCCGTCACCTGCGCCCCCAGCAGCACCTGCTCCCGGGTCGCCAGGCCCGCCGGGAGACCGGCCAGATAGGCCTCGACCAGATGCTCGAGCTCCTCCCTCGTCGAGAGCGCGAGGTAGCCGAGGTCCCCGCCCACCGGCCCCCAGCCGAGGGTGGACCAGTCCACGGCGACGACATCGTCGTCCAGGCGGCCGAGCAGGTTCCCCGGCACCGGGTCACCGTGCTGAGGCACCTCCGGCAACGCCTCCCACGAGAGCAGCCGGCTCTCGCGGTGCTGCCAGAGGTAGTCGGCCACGTCGGCCACCGTGGTGCGGGCCAGCGTGGGCCAGCCGCCGCGACGGGCGACCCGCGTCAGGCGCGCCCGCAGCTGACCCCGCGCCAACCACGGCTGGTCGGGCAGCTCCGAGCCGGCGAACCGGCCCAGAGCCCGGGCCAGGAACAACCCGGGCGGGTGCTCATCGGGAACCCGCGGGGTGATCACGGTGACGCCCTCGGTGTCCTCCTCGACCCGGACGCCCTGGGGCGCGCGAAGCCCGGGTGTGCCGGTGACCAGTCCGGTCGACGCGACCTCGGCCTCGCGGCGCCAGTAGCCGAAGTGCCGAGGATCGGCCAGCTCCCTCAGCTCGGGTTCGGCCGGCGGGACCAGCCGTTTGACCACGACCTCGCGACCCGCCTCGACGGCCGTCCACAGGCCGTAGGTCGAGGGGCCGGCGCCCCCGGGGAGCGGCTGCCACCCCGGCTCGGGGCTCCACATGCGGCACATCCTGGCAGAGCCGAGGCGTTCCGCCCGGGACCCCGCGGCCGCTAGGCGAGGTCGCGTCGGCGGAAGCCGAGCTGGCCGAGTGCGCTCAGCAGCGCAGCGAGGCCGCCGATCGCGAGCACCGGTGCCCATTGGAACGGCTGCGACGGCACCAGCGCGAGGTGCTCGAACGGCGAGAGATCCTGCAGCCACTGGGGCATCGAGAACACCTCACCGAACATCACCACGACCGCGGCGTATCCCAGCAGCAGCCAGGCCAGGCCGGCCAGCCGGGGTGCCCACCCGTGCAGCAGCCGGGCGACCGACGCAAGCGCCAGCACCGGAGCGACATAGCCGAAGGTCGCCTGAACGTACGCCGCCAGCGGCGCCGTCTCGCCGGTCACCAGGAAGTAGCCGGCGGACATCCCGACCCCGGACAGAACCACGACCGCGACCGTGCCCAGCACCGTGAGCAGCACGTGCCCCCCGAGCCACCGGCTGCGGGGAAGGGCGGTCCCGAGCAGCGACTCCACCCGGCCGTCGTCCTCCTCGCCGCGCGGTCGCAGCGCGGACGCGATCGCGAAGCCCGAGGCGGTCACAGCAAGCATCAGCACCGAGGTCGCGAAGAAGGCGTCCACGAGGTCGCCGCCGCCCTGGGCCATGATGTCGCGGCTCAGCTGGGAGTCCCCCATCAGGCTGCCGACATCCTTGCCCATGGTGCCGAAGGTCAGGCCGAGCAGGAACAGGCCGATCGACCAGCCGATGATCGACCCTCGCTGCAGCTGCCACGCCAGCCCGAGACCGCTGCGCAGCCCTCGCCCCGCCTGGGCCGGACCGGGCTGATCGGGCCAGACCCCGGCCCCGAAGTCCCGTCGGGTGAACACGACGTACGCCGAGGCGATCACGGCCGCCGCCGCCACCAGGATCAGCGCCAGCGGCCACCAGCGGAGCCCGGAGAACGCGTGGGTGGCCTGGTACCACCCGATCGGCGACAGCCACGACAGGGCCGGCACGCTGACGTCGCCGACGACCCGCAGCACGTAGGCGACCCCGAGCAGGACCCCGGTCACGGCGTACGCCGCCCGGGTGCTGGAGGTCAGCTGGGCGGCCACCAGGGTCACGCCGCTGAAGAACCACCCGCACAGCGTCAGCCCGGCACCCAGGGCGACGGAGTCGGCCACCGCGAGGCCGTAGCCGACCAGGCTCAGGGCGACCAGGACGCCCGCCACCACGTTCGCCACCAGCGCGGTGCCGAGCGCGGCGGTCATCGGGGCGAAGCGGTCGACAGGGGCGGCGCGCAACAGCTCGTCGCGGCCGCTCTCCTCCTCCCGCCGGGTGTGCCGTCCGACCAGGAACATGCTCATCAACGCGGCGGCGATCACCCCGAACGCGCTGGCCTGCCACATCACCTGCCCGCCCAGAGTGTTCAGTGCTCTCGCCGGCCCGAGCATGGCCACGAAGGCAGTGTTCTGAGCCATGCTGGCCGCCGCTTGGTCGAACTCCGCCTGGCTGGTGTAGAGCCGGTCCACGCCGACGGCCTGGCTCACGTAGAGGAAGGCGATGAACACCCCCCAGGCGAGGATCTGCCAGCGGTCACGACCCAGGAAGTGGCGCAGGAAGACCAGGGTGCCGGTCACGACTGCTCCTCGCCGCCACCCGAGGCGTAGTGGCGCAGGAAGAGCTCCTCGAGCGTCGGCGGCTGGCTGGTCAGCGATCGGACCCCGGCAGAGCTCAGCAGCCGCAGGGCGCCGTCCAGCTGCGCGGTGTCGACGTCGAAGGTCACCCGCAGTCCCTCGTCACGGAGGTCGTGAACGCCGGTGAGCCCGCGCAGCCCTGGCGCCGGGGCAGCCAGCTCCGCGGAGACGCTGGTGCGGGTCAGGTGCCGCAGCTCGGCCAGCGTGCCCGACTCGACCACCCGACCGCCCCGAATGATGCTGACCCGGTCGCAGAGCTTCTCCACCTCGGCCAGGATGTGGCTGGACAGCAGCACCGACCGGCCGCTGTCGCGGAACTCATCGACACAGTCCTCGAACACCGCCTCCATGATCGGGTCCAGCCCGGAGGTCGGCTCGTCGAGCAGCAGCAGGTCGACGTCGGCCGCCAGCGCCGCGACCAGGGCGACCTTCTGCCGGTTGCCCTTGGAATAGGTGCGTGCCTTCTTCGTCGGATCCAGCTCGAAGCGCTCCAGCAGGTCGTCTCGCCGCTTCGGGTCCAGGCCCCCCCGCAGCCGGCCGAGCAGGTCGATCACCTGGCCGCCGGTCAGGCCGGGCCACAGGTTGACCTCTCCGGGCACGTAGGCCAGCCGTCGGTGCAGCGCGGCGGCTTCGTGCCAGGGGTCACCCCCGAGCAGCCGGACCTCCCCCGAGTCGGCGCGCAGCAGCCCGAGCAGCACCCGGATCGTGGTCGACTTGCCCGAGCCGTTTGGCCCCAGGTAGCCGTGGATCTCCCCCGCTGCCACGGTGAGGTCCAGGCCGTCGAGGGCCCGGGTGCTGCCGAAGGTCTTCACCAGGCCGCGGATCTCGACAGGGTTCACGTCTCGACCCTAGCGTCGCGTCAGGCGTTCTCCACCGCCACCACGAGGGACTGGGCGTCGCGCACCGCCTGGTCCAGGATCGCCCGTTTCGGGTCGGGCACAGCCAGCCAAGGACCGACCCGGGTGAGATCGGCCAGGCCGCGGTCGCCCAGCACCTGCTCGACGGCCTCGCGGTCGCCGCCCACCACCACCGGGAGGCGTCCGCCGTCGGCGAGCAGCCGCGTCGCATGGTCCGTGGCGGCCTGGTAGGCCAGGCGCGCCTGGTTGTCCCGACGCCGCGCGAACCTCTGCTGGCTCTGCCCGCCGGCCTTCGTCCGCCCCTGGACGTGCCGCTGGCCGATCTTGTGGGCGACCACCCGCTCCCCCGCCATCCGCGCCACCGCGAACCCGCCCTTGCGGACCAGCAGGACCCCCCAGCCCTGGGGCGGACGGGCGGCTGCGGCGAAGTCGATGGCGCAGTCGGTGGCGCAGTCGATGGCGCAGTCGGTGGCGCCGCCGCAGCCGGCGTACGCCGCGTCGAAGGGCAGACCTGGCCACGAACGTCGAGCCGTCCTCCGCCAGGCCCCGCAGCGCGTCACCGGCTGCCGTGAGCTGCGCGGCGCCGTGGCGATCCTCGAAGTTGGCGACCCACCGGGCCCATCGGGTCGGCGGGACGAGGACCTCGGTCACGGGACGGCTCAGACGTTGAAGCCGAGCGCGCGCAGCTGCTCGCGACCGTCGTCGGAGATCTTGTCCGGACCCCACGGCGGCATCCAGACCCAGTTGATGACGACGTCGGCCACCATGCCCTCGAGCGCCGAGTGCGTCTGATCCATGATCACGTCGGTCAGCGGGCAGGCCGCCGAGGTGAGGGTCATGTCGAGGACGACCTGGTGGTCCTCCTCGATGTGGACGCCGTAGAGCAGGCCGAGATCGACGACGTTGATGCCGAGCTCGGGATCGACCACGTCCTTCATGGCCTCGGTGACGTCGTCCTCGGTCAACGTGGTGGTGCCACCGGCGTTGATCGTCTCGACGTCGACGGCAGGCAGGTCGTCGTGGCTGTGCCCCTGCTGGGGGTCATGCTGGGGGTCGTGCACTTCGGCGCTCATGCCGGTTCTCCTTGCTTGTCGAGGGCCGCGGCGGTCGCGTCCTTCCAGGCCATCCAGGGCAGCAGCGCGCACTTGACGCGAGCGGGGAACTTCGCGACGCCGGCGAACGCCACGCCGTCCTCGAGCACGTCCTCGTCCGGCTCGACCTGTCCCTTGCCCTGCATCAGGGTCAGGAACGTCTCGTGGACCGCGACGGCGTCGTCGATCGTGCGGCCGATCACGAGGTCGGTCATCACGCTGGCAGCGGCCTGGGAGATCGAGCAGCCGACGGCGTCGTACGACACGTCCTCGACGCGGCCACCGTCGAGGTGCACCCGCATCGTGATCTCGTCGCCGCAGGTGGGGTTCACGTGGTGGACCTCGGCCTCGAAGGGGTCGCGCAGCCCCGCGTGGTGGGGTCGCTTGTAGTGGTCCAGGATGATCTCCTGGTACAGGGCATCGAGCTCGGCAGTCATCTCTCTCAGCTCAGCGTGAAGTAGTCGCGGGTGTATTCCAGGCCGTCCACGAGAGCGTCGATCTCGGCCGGGGTGGTGTAGAGGTACGACGACATCCGCGTCGAGGCCTGCACCCCGAAGCGGGCGTGAGCCGGCTTGGCGCAGTGGTGGCCGGCGCGCACCGCGATCCCCCGGGTGTCCAGGACGGTGGCCACGTCGTGCGGGTGTACGCCGGCCAGCTCGAAGCTGACCGCGCCCCCGCGGGACGCGGCGTCCAGCGGCCCCAGCACGCTCACGCCCGGCGACCGACGCCAGGCCTTCCAAGGCGTAGGCCGTGACCGCCTGCTCGTGGCGGTGGATGTCGTCCATGCCGACCTGGGAGAGGTACTCCAGCGCCGCTCCCAGACCCACCGCCTCCACGATCGGGGGCGTGCCGGCCTCGAACTTGTGCGGGATCGGGGCGTACGTCGACCGGGCCATGGTGACGGTCTCGATCATCTCGCCCCCGCCGAGGAACGGCGGTAGCTGGTCGAGGACCTCACGGCGTCCCCAGAGCACGCCGATGCCGGTGGGGCCGACGCACTTGTGGCCGGTGAAGACGAGGATGTCGGCCCCCGAGGCGACGACGTCGACCGGCAGCTGCGGGACGGCCTGCGAGGCGTCGACGACGACCAGCGCTCCGACCTCGTGCGCCCGCCGGGCGATCTCGGCGACCGGGTTGACGGTGCCGAGCATGTTGGAGACCCAGGTCAGCGACACGACCCGGGTGCGCTCGGTGATCAGGTCGTCGATCGCGGAGAGATCCAACCGGCCGTCGTCGGTCAGCCCGAACCACCGCAGCGTCGCGCCGGTCCGCTCGGTGAGCAGCTGCCACGGCACGATGTTGGAGTGGTGCTCCATCTCGGTGATGACGACCTCGTCGCCGGGGCCGAGTGACCCGACCCTGGCCGACCAGTCGCCGCTCGCCCAGGCCAGGGTGTGGGACACCAGGTTGAGCGCCTCCGAGGCGTTCTTGGTGAAGATCACCTCGTCGCGCGACGGGGCCGCGATGAACGCGGCCACCCGGTCCCGGGCCGCCTCGAACGCCTCCGTCGACTCTGCACCCAGCTGGTGCATCGCCCGGGAGATGTTGGCGTTGTGGCGCTCCAGATGGTCGACCATCGAGTCGATGACGACCTGCGGCTTCTGTGAGGTGTTGGCGCTGTCGAGGTAGATCAGCGGCTGCCCGTTCGCGAGCGTGCGCGACAGGATCGGGAAGTCCTTGCGGATGACCTCCAGATCAGGCAGCAGTCCCTCGATCGCCATCGTCGTCTCCCTAGACCGCGGCCTTGGTGAAGCGGTCGTACCCCTCGGCCTCCAGCCGGTCGGCCAGCTCGGGGCCGCCCTGCTCGGCGATCGTGCCGGCTACGAACACGTGCACGAAGTCAGGCTTGATGTAGCGCAGGATCCGCGTGTAGTGCGTGATCAGCAGCAGCCCCTTGTCGCCGCTGGCGGTGAACCGGTTGACGCCCTCGGAGACCACCTTGAGGGCATCGATGTCCAGGCCTGAGTCCGTCTCGTCGAGCACCGCCACCTTGGGGTCGAGCAGCTCGAGCTGGGCGATCTCGTGGCGCTTCTTCTCACCGCCGGAGAAGCCCTCGTTGACGTTGCGCTGGCTGAACGTCGGGTCGAGACCGGCCTGCGTCATGGCCGCGTTGATGTCCTTCACCCAGGTGCGCAGCTTCGGCGCCACACCGTCGACCGCGGTCTTGGCGGTGCGCAGGAAGTTGGCCACCGAGACGCCGGGGATCTCCACGGGGTACTGCATGGCCAGGAACAGACCGGCCCGGGCCCGCTCGTCGACGGTCATCGCCAGCACGTCCTGGCCGTCCAGGGTCACCGTGCCGCTGGTGACGGCGTACTTCGGGTGGCCGGCGATGGAGTAGGCCAGCGTGGACTTCCCCGATCCGTTGGGACCCATGATCGCGTGAATCTCGCCGTCGCGGATGGTCAGCGTGACGCCCTTGAGGATCTCCTTGGGTCCGTCCTCGGTGTCGACCGACACCCGCAGGTCCTTGATCTCCAGTGTGCTCATCAGTGGCTTCTCTCGTCTCGGTTCAGGGTCATGGTTCTGGTTCGGGGGTGCTGGGTCGGGGGTGCTGGGTCGTGGGTGCTGGGGTACGCCGGCCTCAGCCCGGCGTCACGCCGTTCAGGGTGCGGCTCACGTCGACGAAGACCTCGCCCTCGCGGACCTCCACGGGGAAGGTCGCGACCGGCTCGGTGGCAGGCAGCACCGTGGGCTTGCCCGTGCGCAGGTCGAAGGTGGAGCCGTGCAGCCAGCACTCGATCGTGCAGTCGAGCACCTCACCCTCGCTCAGCGCCACCGAGGCGTGGGAGCAGAGGTCCTCGACCGCGAACACCTCGTCACCGCCGGCGGCGATGGCGAGCTCCTGGTCACCCACGGTGACCGCGTGCGCGGCGCCGTCTGCCAGGTCGCCCAGGGAGCAGGCGCGCTCGAAGCTCATCGGGCCTCCTCGCCGGACGCCAGGCGGCCGACCGTCGCGGCCAGCTCGTTCTCGACGGTCGCGACCAGCTGCTCTTCCAGCGCAGGCACGCCGATCTTGCGGATCAGGTCCTTGAAGAAGCCGTGGATCACCAGTCGGCGGGCCTCGGTCTCCTCGATGCCACGCGAGCGCAGGTAGAACAGCTGCTCGTCGTCGAACCGGCCGGTGGCCGACGCGTGCCCGGCTCCCTCGATCTCGCCGGTCTCGATCTCCAGGTTGGGCACCGAGTCGGCCTGACAGCCGTCGGTGAGGACCAGGTTGCGGTTCTCCTCGAAGGTCTCGATGCCCTCGGCGACCTTGCGGATCAACACGTTGCCGATCCAGACGGCGTGCGCTCCCTCGCCCTGCAGTGCGCCCTTGTAGACCACGTGGCTGCGGGTGCGCGGCTCGTTGTGGTCGACGAAGAGGCGGTGCTCGATGTGCTGACCGGCGTCGGCGAAGTAGAGCCCGAGCATCTCCACCGCGCCGCCGGGGCCGGCGTACTCGGCGGTGGTGTCGTGGCGGATCACATCACCGCCGAAGGAGACGGCCACGTGCTTGAGCGAGGCGTCCCGCCCGACCAGGGCGTGCTGCGTGGAGTGGTGGACGGCGTCGTCGGCCCAGTCCTGCAGCGACACCACCGTCAGGGAGGCGCCGTCGCCGACCACGATCTCGACGTTGTCGGCGAACGTCGCGGACCCCTCGAAGCGCACCACGACCGTGGCCCGCGCGAATGCTCCGGCGCGGATCACCAGGTGACCCGCAGCGGCCCGCTCGGCGGAGAGGCCGCGCAGCGTGATGAACGTCGGCTCGTCCACCTCGGTCTCAGTGGGGACATCGACGAGGTAGACCGAGTCAGCGGCCTCCCAGGCGCGGGCACTGATCCGGTCGGTCGGGACCAGACCGGAGCTGCCGCGGGCCTCGTGATCGACACCGACCGAGCCTGCGGTGACGCCGGGCGCGACCTGAGCCTCGACCTCATAGTCGGATCCGTCCAGGGGCGCGTCGGCGTGCAGCCCACGCAACCGCTTGAGGGGCGTGAACCGCCACACCTCCTCACGGCCCGTGGGCACCGGGTGGTCGGCGACCCTGAAGGAGCCTTCCGGGTGCAGGTGGGATTCCACGCGCTCCATCTCGAGCGCGTCGGCTACGGCAGACACGTGGGTGGTCTCTCTTTCGTTGCGTGTCGGTGCAGGGGCGGGGTGGGTTCAGACGGCAGTGCCGCCTCAGCCCACGGCGCCCTCCATCTGCAGCTCGATCAGGCGGTTGAGCTCGAGGGCGTACTCCATCGGCAGCTCCTTGGCGATCGGCTCGACGAAGCCGCGCACGATCATCGCCATCGCCTCGTCCTGTTCCATGCCGCGCGACATCAGGTAGAACAGCTGGTCCTCACTGACCTTCGACACGCTGGCCTCGTGGCCCATGGAGACGTCGTCCTCGCGGATGTCGACGTACGGGTAGGTGTCCGAACGGCTGATCTGGTCGACCAGCAGCGCATCGCACAGCACGTTGGACTTCGAGCCGTAGGCGCCTTCGTTGATCTTGATCAGGCCGCGGTACGACGTCCGGCCACCGCCACGGGCGACCGACTTGGACAGGATCGAGCTCGAGGTGTGCGGCGCGGCGTGCACCATCTTGGCGCCGGCGTCCTGGTGCTGTCCCGCGCCGGCGAACGCGATCGACAGGGTCTCGCCCTTCGCGTGCTCCCCCATCAGGTAGATCGCGGGGTACTTCATCGTCACCTTGGAGCCGATGTTGCCGTCGACCCACTCCATGGTGGCGCCGGCCTCGCAGACCGCGCGCTTGGTCACCAGGTTGTAGACGTTGTTCGACCAGTTCTGGATCGTCGTGTAGCGGCAGCGGCCGCCCTTCTTCACGATGATCTCCACGACCGCCGAGTGCAGCGAGTCGCTGGAGTAGATCGGGGCGGTGCAGCCCTCGACGTAGTGCACGTAGGCACCCTCGTCGACGATGATCAGGGTCCGCTCGAACTGGCCCATGTTCTCGGTGTTGATCCGGAAGTAGGCCTGCAGCGGGATGTCCACGTGGACACCCGGCGGCACGTAGATGAACGAGCCACCCGACCAGACGCTGGTGTTGAGCGCCGCGAACTTGTTGTCGCCGACCGGGATGATGGTGGCGAAGTACTCCCTGAAGAGCTCCGGCTGCTCCCGCAGCGCCGTGTCGGTGTCGAGGAACAGCACGCCCTGGGCCTGGAGGTCCTCACGGATCGAGTGGTAGACGACCTCCGACTCGTACTGCGCGGCGACGCCGGCGACCAGGCGCTGCTTCTCCGCCTCCGGGATGCCGAGGCGGTCGTAGGTGTTCTTGATGTCCTCGGGGAGGTCCTCCCAGGACTGCGCCTGCTTCTCGCTGGAGCGGACGAAGTACTTGATGTTGTCGAAGTCGATGGTGCTCAGGTCGGCGCCCCAGGTCGGCATCGGCTTCTTCCCGAAGAGCTTCAGGCCCTTCAGGCGCAGGTCGAGCATCCACTGCGGCTCGTTCTTCTTGCCGGAGATGTCGCGGACGACGGCCTCGCTGAGGCCGCGCTGCGCGGTCGCCCCGGCCTCGTCGGTGTCGTGCCAGCCGAACTGGTAGCTGCCGATGCCCTCCAGGCCGGGGTTGAGCTCTTCGATCGTCGTCATGCTGACGCTCCGTTCTGGGGGCTGTTCTGGGGGCTGTTCCGGGGGCCTTGCTGCTGGCCGGACTGATGATGGGCGGTTCTGCTCGGATCGGGGATGCAGGTGGTGCAGACGCCGTCGCCGTGGGCGATCGTTGCCAGCCGCTGCACGTGCGTGCCGAGCACCCGGCTGATCGCCTCGGTCTCGGCCTCGCACAGCTCGGGGAACTCGTGGGCGACGTGCGCGACCGGGCAGTGCTGCTGGCAGAGCTCGTCGCCGATCACCGGCAGCTCGCGCGCACTGGCGGCGTACCCCTCGGCGGTGAAGACCTGGGCCAGCGCCTCGGCGGGGCTCAGCTCCGGGTTGGCCGCGGCCACCGTGGCGTAGTCCCGCTCGATGAACGCGACCCGACGGCGGGCGAACTCCACGACGGCGTCCTGTCCGGCGGTCTCGGACAGGAAGCGGATCGCTTGCGCGGCGAGGTCGTCGTACTGCTGGTCGAACTGGTCGCGGCCGTCCTCGGTCAACCCGAAGACCCGGGCCGGACGGCCCCGACCCCGGCTCGCCTGGGCGCGCGGCTCCTGGATGACGACGGCGCCGTCGGCCACCAGGTGGTCGAGATGACGGCGTACGGCGGCCGGCGTGAGGCCGACTCGCTCGGCCAGATCGGCAGCCGAGGACGGGCCGTTCTCGTGGATGGACCGGGCCACGCGCTCGCGCGTCGTCTCGTCCCCCATCGGGGGCGTGACGGACCTCGGAGCGAATTCCACAACACCAGTGTGACGTTATTACCCCCTACGGTTCAAGTAAGGGTGGCCTCACCTCATGGCCGCGCCGCCCGCGAGGCTTGCCGATCGCCTGGGGACTCGGGTCGGTTCTCGTGATCTGATCGTGACCTCGGGGCTGTGGAGAAGGGCCTCTGGCCTGCGGGGATGTCGGTGGTGCCTGGTTGGCTGGGGGTATGTCGACGCAGCCGCTCACCGTTCCCGTTCCGGGGTCTCCGGACGCGGTGCTGGCGGCGGCGCGGGGGCATCAGCGGGCTGCGGTTGTTGCCGATGCCGGGTTGTTGGCGGCGGCGGTGGAGTGGGCTGCGCTCCATGAGCCGACCGATCTGGGGGACGCGGCGTCGTGGTGGCTGGCGGGTGAGGCGATCCCGTTGGCGGGCGATGGTTGTCCGGAGATCGCGGGGTGGGCGGTGGCGGAGTTCGCGGCCGCGGTCGGGCTGACCACCGATGCCGGGCGGCGGTTGATCGGGCAGGGGTTGGAGCTGGCCTGGAGGCTGCCGACCTTGTGGGAGCAGGTGCAGGAGGGTCGGGTGCCGGCGTGGCGGGCCCGGCGGGTCGCCGACTCCACCATGCCCCTGAACCGGGTGGCGGCGGGGTTCGTGGACCGGCAGGTCGCCGCCGTCGCCGGGAAGATCTCGCTGCCGCAGCTGGACCGGTTGATCACCGAGGCCAAGGTCCGGCACGAGGCCGCAGAGCGGCCGGACCCGTCCGATCCGTGCCCGACAGGCCCGGACGACTCGTCGGGTGGACGTGCGCACCGATCAGGTCACCTTCGACGGCACGGTCCCGGTGATCGGGGAGCTCGACCTCGCCGACGCCCTCCACCTCGACCAGGCGCTCGCCGCGGGTGCCGAGCAGCTCAGGATCGCCGGCTCGGCCGACACGTTCGACGCCCGGCGTGCGGTCGCACTCGGTGAGATGTCGCGGGCGCAACTCGCCCTGACCTTCTGTCCAGCCGACGGCACGCGCCGTCACCTCGGGGCGGCCGGTCCGGCCGGTCACCCTCTTCCTCCACCTCACCGAGACTGCCCTGACCGGCGGTAGCCCGGTCGGGAGGTGCGAGAACACCGCCACCCCGATCAACGCCGAGACCATCCGCACCTGGTGCGGCCACCCCGACACCAAGATCACGGTGCGCCCGATCCTGGACCTCGCCGAGCATGTCCGAGTGGATCAGTACGAGATCCCCGACCGCCTCCCCGCCAGATCGATCACCGCGACGGCGGTTGCGTCTTCCCCTGGTGCACCCGACCAGCCCGGGCCTGCGACCACGACCACCGCGAGCCCTACGACCCGGCGTCAGACCAGCGCCCCGGCCCGCGGCCCGACCTGCTCCTGCAACCTCGCACCACTCTGCCGACATCACCACCGGTTGAAGACCCACACCCCGTGGCGCTACCGATCACCCGAACCCGGCGCCTACCTCTGGACCAGCCCGCACGGCTACACCTTCCTCCGCAACCCCACCGGCACCACCGACGTCACCCCGCCCGATGCGGCGACCACGTCGGGCTGCCCGCCCGGTCACCCACCCGACCAGTAGCCACGCGGCCTCACAACGCGCTAGCGGACTATGGCGAGTGGGTCTTCTCGACCGATGGTGTTCGGAGACGCGCGTCCCGAAAAGACGATCCCGCTACGGAGCTGGACCGGGCCGCGTTCACGTGAGCATCCTCCCGCGTCGCGCTACCTTCGTGCCATGACTGCGCTGAACGCCGAGGGCCCTCACGCCTGGGCGCCCGCGGCCTGGCTCCGAGATCATCCACTCGTCGCCGACGCCCTCCTCGCCCTGGTCCTGCTCGGCCTCGTGGTGACCGTGCGACGCGACGAGGGTCACGTGCCCGATGAGGTCACGAGGGCGGCGGTCGTGCTGGGCTGCGCGGCGCTCGTGGTGCGTCGTCGCTACCCGGTGGCGGTCTGGGCGGTCACCCTGGCGCTCGCTGCTCTCGGCCTGGTGTCGGCCGACGGTGCGACGCCGGCTGTGCTGCCCTCGATGGTCGGGCTCTACACGCTGGCGTCTTTGCGTCCGCGCCGCATCGGCCTGCTTGCGGCATTGGCCACCGGCGCGGTGCTCGTCATCACCGTCGCGCTCGCTCTCGACGCCACATTGTCGAGTCCCGAGCTGTGGGCGGTCCTCGCCTGGAGCGGGATGCCCGCCGCCGTCGGCGACGCCGTGCGCAGCCAGCGGGCCATCGTCGCCGCGGCGCGGGACCGTGCCGAGCGTGCAGAGACGACCCGCGAGGAAGAGGCACAGCGTCGCGTAGCCGAGGAGCGCCTGCACATTGCCCGCGAGCTGCATGACGTGGTCGCGCATCACATCGCGGTGATGACGGTCCAGGCCGGCGTGGCCGGACATCTACTCGACACCGATCCGGCGCAGGCACGCGAGGCGCTCGACCACGTCCACGGCGCCGGGCAGACGGTGCTCACGGAGATGTCGACGATCCTCGGGGTGCTGCGTGAGGGCCCCGAGGACGACCGCCAGCCGATGCCCGGGCTGGCCCGCGTGGACGCCCTGGTCGTCGACGCCCGTCGCTCGGGGCTGGCGGTCACCCTGCGGGTATCGGGCTCGCCGACCGTCCTGCCCTCCGTCGTCGACCTTGCCGCGTGCCGGCTGGTGCAGGAGGCGCTGACCAACGCTCGCAAGCACGGGAACGGCGCGGCGTTGGTCGAGATCGAGCACACCGACGACTGGGTCCGGATCGACGTGACGAACCCAGCCGGCCGCGTGCCGGCCTCGGCGCCGGGTCACGGCCTGGTGGGCATGCGGGAACGCGTGACGACAACAGGGGGGACGCTCGAGGTCGGGACGCTCGCGGACGGCACGTTCCGGGTGCACGCCGAACTCCCGGTCGCCCCGGAACGTGCGGAGCGGGTCTCGTGACCGTTCGCGTTCTGCTCGCCGACGACCAGGCGCTCATCCGGGCCGGATTCGCAGCGATCATCGGCTCTGCGGACGACCTGGAGGTCGTCGCCCAGGCGGTCGACGGCGCCCAGGCGGTGGACCTCGCGCGGCAGCTGCGCCCCGACGTCGTGCTCATGGACATCCGGATGCCCGGCACCGACGGGCTTTCCGCGACCGAGCTGATCGCGGGCGACCCCGAGCTTGACGGTGTCCGCGTCCTCGTCCTGACGACGTTCGAATCCGACGACGCAGTCCTGGCGGCGCTTCGTGCCGGAGCCAGCGGGTTTCTCGGCAAGGGCGTGGAGCCGACGGCACTCCTCGACGCCATCCGCGTCGTCGCTGCGGGCGAGGCGCTGCTCTCCCCGTCGGCGACCAAGAGCGTGATCGCCAGAATGCTCGCGTCGCCGGTCGGTCCCAGCGCCGGGTCAGGCGCCCTGGACAGGCTGACCGAGCGGGAGAGCGAGGTCGTCGGGCTCGTTGCCCATGGCCTGAGCAACGACGAGATCGCGACCCAACTGTTCGTGTCACCGCTGACGGCCAAGACCCACGTCAACCGGGCCATGACGAAGCTGGGCGCTCGGGATCGCGCCCAGCTCGTCGTGATGGCGTATCAGTCGGGCCTCGTCACGCCCTGAGACCGACGGCTCGGCGCACGAGGGAACCGCGGTCCCGGCCTGCTCGACGTACCGCACCCGCGGTACGTCGCAGGTGTCTGCGCTGGGACGACGACGGGCAGCAGGTCAGGCGGCAGGGTGGGCTCTATACCCAACAAGGAGTACCCCATGATCGAAGTGCACGACCTGACGAAGCAGTTCGGCGAGACCATCGCTGTCGACCACCTCAACTTCACAGTCCAGCCCGGCGTCGTCACCGGCTTCCTGGGCCCGAACGGTGCCGGGAAGTCCACCACGATGCGGCTCATCCTCGGGCTCGACCGCCCGAACTCGGGCTACGCCCTGGTCAACGGTCGTCGCTACGTCGACTCGCCCGCGCCGATCGGCGAGCTCGGTGCCCTGCTCGACGCGCGCAATACGGACAAGGCGCGTTCGGCCAGGGCGCATCTGAGGGCGCTCGGCGCCACCGTCGGCCTCGGCGCGGGCCGGGTCGACGAGTTGCTCGAGGTGGTCGGGCTGACGGACGTCGCCCACCAGAAGGCCGGGTCCTTCTCACTCGGAATGGGTCAGCGGTTGGGCATCGCGGCCGCCCTGCTCGGCGACCCGAGGGTCGTGATGCTCGACGAGCCGGTCAACGGCCTGGACCCGGACGGGATCCTGTGGATTCGGAACCTGCTCAAAGACCTCGCCGCCCAGGGGCGGACGGTGCTCCTCTCCTCGCACCTGATGAGCGAGATCGAGTTGACCGCGGAGCATCTGCTCGTGATCGGCCGCGGCCGGATCCTGGCAGACATGCCGATGCAGCAGTTCATCGCCGAGGCGTCCGGCAACCACGTTCACGTCGTCACCCCCGACGGTACGGCTCTGCGCGACCTGCTTGCCGCTCAGGGCGTGGCCGTGAGCTCAGACGCGCCCGGCGTGCTGGACATCGAAGGGCTCACCGCCCAGGAGATCGGCACCCGCGCGGCGCAGGCCGGAGTTGTTCTCTACGAACTCACCCCGATCGAGCCCTCGCTCGAGGATGCCTTCATGAACATGACCCGCGACTCGGTCGAGTTCCGCGGGACCGCGACACAACACCGAACCGAGACCGGTACACCGCGCACCGCAGACAAGGACGCAGCATGACCACCGACCTGCACACTCCCAGCACCATGTCCGGCTCGGCAGAGCCGATCGAAGACGTGTCCACACCGACTGCCGCACGGCGTCAGACCGCCTGGCACGTACTGCATTCGGAGTGGATCAAGCTCTGGTCGGTGCGCTCGACCACGACGATGATGCTCGTCATCTTCGGCGTGCTCGTGGGCTTCGGCGCTCTCGCCGCCGCGACGTCGACCGGCGCGGTCACCACTCCCGACGGTGACCCTGGACCGGGCGGGTTCGCCGCCGACCCCTTCTCGCTGGTGATGACGGGCTCCACCTTCGCCGTGCTGCTTGTGGGCACGCTCGGCGCCCTCGTGGGCGCACGCGAGTTCACCTCCGGCATGATCCGCACCACCGTGGCCGCCGTGCCGCGCCGCCTGGCCGTGCTCGGCGCCAAGGCCGTGACACTCACCGTCGCCCTGGTCCCGGCCATCGTCGCCGGGGTCCTGGGTGCGTTCTGGGTCGGCATGGCCACCCTTGCCGGCGGCGGCGCCGAGACCGTGACACTCGGCGAGGCCGGATGGGCAGCGGTCGGCACGGTCGCCTACCTGCTCGGCGTGGGACTGCTGGGCCTGTCGCTGGGCTTCCTGTTCCGCAGCATCGCGGCCAGCATCTCGACCCTCGTCGGCGGGCTGCTCATCCTCCCCGGGATCATCGGCCTCCTGCTTCCGGACAGCTGGAGCGAGGTCCTCAAATATCTGCCTTCCAACGCGGCGTCGTCGTTCACCTCGATCACCGTGCCGACGGACATGCTCGCGCTCGGTCCGGCCGTCGCTGTCTTCGTCGCTTGGCTGGTGCTCGCGGTCGGAGCCGCCGGGTATAGCTTCCGCCGTCGAGACGTCTGACCTCGCACGAACGCAGGCCCTGCCCCCGGGGGCCGTCCGC
>CAVQOT010000011.1:0-1207450 GCA_963714495.1 uncultured Actinomycetota bacterium
ACTGTGACGCGGCCACCGGGATGCCCGGATCTGCCGCATAGCGGTCGCCCGCCGCGTAGCCTTTCGCGAATGAAGCGATTGCATGACACCGCCTTGGATCCGTTCCGCAAAGGTGTCGCTGAACTTCGGCTTGCAGGCGAGGTTCGCGGGCACGTAGCGACATGGGTCATGCACTTCTGGTCTCCCGGTCGCCCGCTCACCATGCAGGAGCGCGTCTTCATGAAGATCACTTGGGCCGATGGCCAGCCGGTAGCGGTCATCGAGGACTACCCGACTTGGAAGCACGGGAAGGAAGTGTGGTCGGTCGTCGACGACATGCGTGACGGACTGCTCGTTCCGAACAGTCACGAACCCAAGTACTCGATCACGTGGCTCGAAGAGGCCGCCCGCGAAAGCGCGTGGCTCACCTATGGCCCTCGAGACGACGATCCGCTATCTATGTAGGCGCTCCCGACGCACGCACCTGTGCGGAGTTCCGCACTACTTGCGGCAGATGAGGGCGATCCGTCTGTACGGTCGGAGCATGGCCGACTCAGAAGGGGAGCTCTCAGAACTCCCAGACGGCTCGCTCAAGGGTCCTGACGGAGCGGTGTATCGCAGAACGCCCACTCGACTCAAACGTCGGCTCGGCAGCGAGTTCGTCGCGTCCGGGGCACCGATCGTGACCAACGTCTACCCCGAGGGGCTCACCTGGCGGGACGGTTCCGAGGCCACCGCAATCTGGCAGCAGATCAAGCCGAGACTCGTCGAGGGCAAGCCTCCGCCCGTGCGCGACCTGCAATGGATCGGCCACCTGTGGGAGTCGGATGCTGGTGCGCCCCTGTTGGTATGCGAGGGCCAGCACTAGGCCAGATCGGAGGCAACCGATAGCCGGCACGAACGGATCGCGGCAGATCCGGGCGCCCGGTCAGGCGTCCGCGAAGTCGGGCGAACGACGGCGTGATGACGCCGTGGCGCCGAGGAGAGCGACCCCGACCGCTAGATTGACCCACGCGATCCACCGGAGGTGGCCGCGTTCGCGAAGGCAAGCGTCGTAGTTCTCCGATCCTCCATATCCCTGGTCGTCGGAGGTTCCCAGGAAGGCAGAACCGCAGGTGAAGCTCTCACTGTCGTAGGTGCCGGCAACTGGCCAGAGGCCGATCACGAGAGCAGCGCAGATCATGACTCCAGAGGCAACCACGGATGCCAGCCGCAGGCGCGCGACGGAGGGCTGCTCTTTCATGAAGGTCACCCTAGGGGCAGCAGCCCCGGCCGATGCTGGCTGAATGTGGGAGTTCGGTGAAGATCACTACTCGCGGCAAATGCGGATACATCGGCGCGAGTCAGTTGGCCGTGGGCGATGCTGTCGGCATGGACTCCTTGGACGACCTGCCGCCAGATTCTCGCAGCGAGGTGCTGGCAGAGGTCTGCGCCCTTCTAGACGTCACAACGGCCACTGCGGAAGACCTTGTTCGGGCTGCCGAACCGCTTTGGGACGCCATGGAGCGGGCTGGCGGACTCGTCGACTCGTGGGGCGGCGGCGAGTTCTGCCACCTGTTCCCCAAGACCTTGGCCTTCATCCGCACGACTGCAAACCCTAGGTAGGGACGCCCTCGCAGGTCAGCCGATCCCGCGCACGGAACTCGGCAGGACAGCGGCAGAAGAGACCGGACGGGTCAGGCGAAGAGGTCCCAGTGCTCTTCTTCGTGACTGCAGTCGCTGGGTCGCTCCGGTCGCCCAGGGCAGTACGGGCATTCGGAGTCACCGCAGATACTTGTGAGCCACCGGTCACAAGCTGGGCACAGATCGGCGTCGTAGGCGTCGCAGTAGAGCAGGCTGCTGGCGCCGCAGACTTCGCACAGTCGCTCGACGCCGCCGAACGTAGCCGGGTCCAACAGTTGGCGCCATGCATATGGCGCTCGCGGAGCGACAGGCGTGCGCCTTCGAGCGCGCGCAGTGCGGCATGAGCGTGCACCCTCCGTCCTCGCGCCGCTCAACGCCTGGTCGGAACCGCGGGGCTGGCGAATACGTCAACCTGGTAGCACAGACCGTCAGTCGGTGACGAACGGAGGAGGGGTGACATGTCCCGCACGTGGGTGACCAGTTGGGGCTTCCGTGCGGCGGCGGTGGCTGTGCTGACGACCGCGCTGATGTCGGGATGCCTCTCCGAGAGCTCGTGCTCGAGTGCTCGAAGGCTTCCCGAGGGACTACGCGCCCTCGCAATCGGAACTAGCCTCTGGGGCGGCGCCGCCTCCGCATCGTGCGCAGCGGGCCTCGAGTACCAAGACCGGTTCTACGTTGCCTGGTCCGGCGAGCTCCCGGTCGCGAAGGGCGAACCGCTCGGGGAGGCGGTGTTCCCGCCGTGCGACGACGGGAACGGGTGTAGTGAAGGACCCGATGCCACGGGTCGTCCGACCCAGGTGTGGGCGATGCGCGGAGCCGACCCCGACCAGATCCTCGTGGCCCGGGATGAGGGAAGTGATCGATTGGTGGTCTACGGGCGTCTCCACGCCGACCCTATGGACTACTTTCGGTTCTCCGACGGGGCCTGGCACATCCGGAAGGCGTCATCAGCGTCCGGGTAGCTCCGGTCGTGACGAGCATGGTGCGACCCAAGATGGCATCCGCTCATCGGCATGACCGAGCTGTCAGCGGCATGGAGGGGCTCCGCCCGCAGTGCCATGTGAGGGTGTTTCCGTGGAACACTCCGCGCGTGGACGAGCGAGAGCAGGCGGCGATCTATGCCCGCTGGGGTGAGCGGCTGAACCGTCGCACTGGCGACCCCGGATACCGCGAGGAGTGGTACTTCCAGCAGTGCGGTGGGTGCCTCCACTGGCTGGCCCTCGGCGGCAAGATCGGTGCGGACTGGGGCGTGTGCTCGTCTGAATCGTCACCGTTCGACGGCGTCGCTCGGTTCGAGCATGACGGCTGCGATCACTTCGTCGAAGACCGCAACGGGTTCGGGATCACTCGCGGCTGAAGTCGACCTCACATCGGCTGCCAGATCCGGACAGCGACGAGGTGCGTCCTTTCGCCGCCTGCGGACGCAGTGGTGCTGGCGTACCGTTGGTCTGTTCGAGTGCCCCGCCGTGTCGGCGGCGGCGTGGTTGGGGTCGGTCCTGACGCCGCCGCATGAGGTGACCACGATGTCTGCCACCACTCTCTTGCCGTTCCAGCCGATGGTGATGTCGCCGGCCCAGTTGGCCGCGGTGTCCTACCTGGCTCGCTACTCCGGCCGCACCCACGACCTCTACGCCATGCAACTACGGCGGTGGTTCGCCTGGTGCGATGGCAACGACCTGGACCCGCTGGTCGGGATCCAACGCGCACATGTCGAGCTGTACATCCGCCAGCTCGGAGGGTCTGGGCTTCAGGACTCCTCGGTGGTGACGATGATGCATGGTGTCCGCGGGTTCTTCCGGTTCGCCCACATCGACGGGACCATCGCCTCCGATCCCGCGGTGTACGCCCGGCTTCCCAAGGTCCACCGCGACGAGTCCCGCACCCAGGGCCTGGATCGCCTGGAGTTGATCCGGTTCCTTCAGGTCGCCCAGACCCTCACGGTCCATCACGGCGCCCTGGCGTTCCTGCTGGGCATCAACGCGCTGCGTGCCTCCGAGGCCGCCGCGGTACGGATCGAGGACTACGCCGAGACGCTGCGCGGCCACCGGGTGCTGCACCTGGTCGGGAAGGGCAACAAGCCCGCCACGATGCCACTCACTGTCCCCGTCCTGCGAGTGTTGGAGGCCTGCCGAGGGGAGCGCACCACCGGTCCGCTGGTACTGCGGCCGGTCTCGGGGAACCCGATCGACCGGCGTGATGTGTATCGGATGGTCGCCCGGATCGCGAAGGCAGCCGGCATCCCCCGCCACATCAGCCCCCACTCGCTGCGGCATGCCGCCATCACCAACGCCCTGGACGCCGGCGTCCCGCTCCGTGACGCCCAGATCCTCGCCCGCCACGCCGACCCACGCACCACCGAGCACTACGACCGCGCCCGCGGCAACCTCGACCGCCACGGCGTCCACTTCCTCACCGCCTACGTCGCCGGCGTCTAGCGACCAGGCGTGGCCCACCAGACGCGTCGACGTCGCCTCATGGGATCGGGTGCGGGCTACAGCTCGAGCACCAGTCGCAGCGCAGCTTCGACCTCACGTAGTTCGTGGTAAGTCAGGTTGCCGACGTGGTCGCCGAGCCTGGTGGGGTCGACGGCGGCGGTCTGTTCGACCAACACGCGCGTGCTCAGGCCAGCGACCTCCACTTGCGGTCGAAAGCTCGCTGGCCTTGCCGAGGTCGAGGTTGGTGCGACCAGCAACGTCGACAGCGGCAGGTCATCGGACTGAAGGACCACGGCGAAGCGGGGTCCTCCCTGCTCGTGCCCCCTCGCGCTGCGCGGAGCACGCAGGCGGAAGACCTCACCACGCACGCAGCGTCTCCATGTCGCGCAGGACCTGCGCGGCCTCCGCACGGTCCTGCTCGTCGGCCGCCAGCGCCTCCGCCTCCACGCGTAGACTCGCGCGAGCTCGTTCCCGCGCGGCTGCGATCAACGCCGTGCGCACCGCAGCCGAGACCGGTGTGCCGTCACTGGTCAGCACCGCCAGTGCTCGCTCGGCGTCCTCATCGGGGCGAAAGGTAATCGTGTCAGCCATACGCCAAGTGTCGCACAAAATGTAAGACATCGGCAGTCGACGTGCCCGCCCGACCCCAAACCCCGCGTGGTGTCTCCACTCGGCCAGTGCCCCCTACCGCCGCCTGACGGGCACATCCGCTTCGGCGGTCGTTCCTCGGCGCGATATTTCAGGTCGGACAGCCGGACATAGCAGCGACTCGACATGCCGCCGAGCGTCAGATCGATTCGCGCACGCTTGCGGCGTTCAGGGCTTCAAGAGAGCGAGGACTCCCAGCAGCGTTCCGACGACGAGCGAAGCCAGGGCCAACCGGTCCTGCCTGGTCCAACGACCGCCCGAACCTTGATCCGGCTGACGACCGCCAGTGCTGCCGTTTGCTCGCGAGATTGCTCTGCGTCGGGCCAGGCGACTGATCAGGAACCACAACGCCCACGAAATCAGCAGGATGGACATCAGGGTGAGCAGAACCCGCACGATCATCACCACCCTCGTGGATCAGGTTCATAGTGTCAGGTTCTGGAGCCATGCGCTCGTCGGATTCCCAACGGTCGAGCTGGGCGAACGCTCGTCCCCGGTGGCAGACATTCGGAGGCGCCGAACCAAAGCGGAGAGGGCGACTGTCACCACGCTGGCACCGGTGGATTGCGCGTCCTACCGCCGCGAAGGCGGCCATGTCCTTCCGCCGCGTGGCGGCGCCACCCGAACCTCGCTTCATTCCGGGGGCCCCGATCAGAGGTCCTTGACTGTGCGGATGGCCGCCACGGCACGTGGGAAGCCGATGTAGGGGAAACAGTGCACCAGCGCGGCCACGACGACGGTCTTGGAGTTGCCCACCCGAATGCAGGCACGCCCATGTGGGCCTAGTTGCGCAGCCGTGTCGCCGAGAGCGGCCAGCGCGCAGAGCACCAGGAGCTCACGCTCGGTCAGATCGAGTCCGCCGCGAGTGTAGAAGTCGCCAAAGCAGAACTCGGTCAGGAAGCGAGGAAGCGCCTCGTTGAAGGGCTCGGGAAGGTCGGCCAGGTTGTCCTTGATCTCAGTCCCGTAGAGGGGAGCCTGCTCGGCAAGACCCCTGGCGTACCGGTCGACGTCCGACACCGTGCCTTGGGGAGCCAGCGGCAACTCGATGCTGTGGTCGCGGAAAACCTCGTCGATCGTGGCGACGGCATTTAGCGTGCGAGGGAAGCCGATGAACGGCGCCAGCTGGTAGATCGCTTCGCGGATCTGGATCGGCCCGACGCCAACCTTGAGCGCTGCTGCGGTGTGCGAGCCCAGTTGCGGGAGTGTCTGGAGGCAGGCCAGCACGGTTACGGTGATCAGCTCGCGGGTCTGATCGCTGAGCACACCGGTGTCGAAGACGTCTCCGAAGATGAAGCGCCGCAGGATGCTGTCCAGTTCGGGGTCGTCGTCGGGTGTGCCAGCATCGCGTGGGCCGAACAGCCTCTCGTACGTCGCTTCGGCGTGGGCTTGACGCGCAGACGGCTCCATAGCCCCCAGTCCACCACCAATTGCTTCAGCCGTCTCCCCGCAACGTTGACGACCGCTGGCGCTCGTGATCGGGCTCTTCAGACCCTGCGTCACAGCGCCGCGAAGGCGGCCATGTCCGACCGCCGCGTGTCGGCGTCGTCGAGTACCCGAGTTGCCCATGTGCGAAGGACATTTGGGTTTGCGTGCGCGCAGCCCTATCGCTTCCTGCGACCGAACATGCGCCCCAACCGGGCGGCCATCGACCTCGGTGGCTTGATGTCGATCAGGGTTGACCCATCGGGCGGCGAAAGGCTCGCCGCCTGCTCCGCGGAGAGTGTCGTGCGGACATAGCTGGTGTAGATCGAGGCGATCTGATCAGCGTCTACGAACCGCGCACCTTCGACTGTGTGAACGACGATGCCGTCGAACACCGCGACCTTGTCATCGACCAGAACGGCTCGGACTGTGGCGAAGGGGATCCCATCGCTCGTCTGCACCGGCGTACCCGGCTGGAGTGCGGTGTAGGCGATGGGGTGGTCCGGCAGTTCAGGCATGCAGAAACCTTACGGTCGCCGCCGTCCCGCGGACGACGAAGACGGACACACAAGGGGGCGAGTGCGAGCGAGGTGAGAAAAGTCAGGCCAACGAAACGCGCTCACCTGACTGCGATCCGAGCGCTACGAGGCCTGCGTCTATCCGCCGCCAGTCGGGCGCAACCGATCTGCTCGACCCTGCCGATGACAGGTCGCCGGACAGGCGGACGCCGATGGACCAGGATGTGCCGGTGACCGAGTTTCAGTTCGGGTCGGGAGCGACCCTCATCGCCCTTTCCCACGAGACGACCGACTCCGTGCTCGTAACGATCACCGAAGGCGATCTGACCGCGCGACGCGTGGTTCAAGGTGCGTACTCCGGCGGGTTCGACAGCCTGGCCGCCTTCTTCGCTGGTCTCGCCGACGACTGGCGCGGCTGGGAGGGCGAGCGGATCTACGAGTCGTTGGAGCATGACCTTCGGTTCGTTGCTGTGCACGACGGACACATTCGGCTGAAGGTCCGACTTTGGCAATCAAGCGACCCCAACGGCTGGAGCGTTGAGACGCGACTGATTCTCGAGCCCGGCGAGGAACTTGCTCGCGTCGCACAGGATCTTGCGAGGTTCGTGAGGGGTTGACAGTCGGGCCAGCATCGCCCGCGCATGCCGCGTGACCCAACCTGTCACCTGATCGTGCAGCAGACCCAAGAGCTCGACGGGATTCACAACTGCAGTATCCATGGAATGAGAAGTGGGCAGTGGACGGCTCTGCTCAACTCGGCTTCGACGCGCCGATTCCGCCGCGAATCGGCCGCGTCTGGGTCAATGGTCGAGGTGCCGGCTGCGTGGACCGCCAGAATGGTCCGGTGACCGCATCGACGAACGATCCGTTGGCTGTGTCGGCGCCGGAGTTCGACCTGTCCACGCTGCACGAGTCCTTGGCCACCTGGTGGGGTCTGGAGGGGGATCTCACCGCCGTCCACGGCGAGCGCGACCGGAACTTCAGGGTCGATACGCCCCGCGGCCGGTACCTGCTCAAGGTCCACAACCCTGCGGACACGGAGGAGGTGCTCGACTTCCAGTACTCAGCGCTGCGCCACATCCGAGCCGTGGCACCCGACGTGCCGGTGCCCGACGTGGTGCCGACCCGACAAGGTGACTGGTCGGTGGCGTTGACCGGGGTCGACGGTCGGCGTTCCCTGGCTTGGGTCATGACCTGGCTGGAGGGGCGGCATCCCGAGCCGGCTGAGATGGGCCCCACCCACATGAGGGAGTGGGGGCGCGTGTCTGCCCGCCTGGGACAGGCGCTGCGCGGGTTCGTGCACCCCGGCGCGTCCTACCCGATCGCCTGGGACATACGACGACTCCCGCAGCTGCGGCCCTGGCTCGCGGCCGTCGACGAGGCACGGCGCCCGGTGGTGCGCGCCGTACTCGACCGCTTCGAGCAACGTGTCGCGCCAGAGCTGGCGAGGGTGCGTGCCCAGGTCGTGCACAACGACTTCGCCCCCACCAACGTGCTCGTCGACGACACGTTGGCGGTCACTGGGATCACCGACTTCGGGGACATGACGCACACCGCGCTGATCTGCGACCTGGGCGTCACCTCGGCCGATCTGCTCAGCGGTCTCGACGACGCGCTCGAGCTCGCGCCCGAGGTGCTGGCCGGGTACTCCGCCACCACGCCGCTGGAGCCGCAGGAAGTCGGACTCCTCGCCGACCTGATGGCCGGGCGCTATGCCGCCTGCGTCCTGATCACCGCCTGGCGTACCCAGCAGCTGGGCTCCGCGCCGCAGATCGACGAGGAGGCGTACGGCCAGCTGGAGGCGATGCTCGACGTGGGTCTGGACACGTTGACAGCGCGGTTCACCACCGCTCTGGCGGGCGGCCCGCCCAGCCCGTCTCACCGTGGGCGCGGGCTGCCCTACGGTCGTCGGGCCACGACCGAGCTGCTTCGTGCGCGCACACAGGTGCTGGGAGGGCTGGAGGTCAGCTACGCCCAGCCGGTGCACCTCGTGGGCGGCAGAGGGGTGCACCTCGAGGGTGCGGACGGGCGCCGCTACCTCGATGCCTACAACAACGTGCCCGTGCTGGGGCACTCCCACCCAGCGGTCGTGGACGCCGTCTGCTCGCAGCTGGCCACGCTGAACACCAACAGCCGTTACCTGCAGGAGGCGCCGGTCGAGCTGGCCGAACAGCTGCTGTCCACCCTCCCGGCTCGGTTCAACCGGGTCCTGCTCGTGAACTCCGGCAGCGAGGCGAACGACCTGGCGTGGCGGATCGCGCGGCACGCCACCGGCGCCACGGGCGGCATCGTGACCTCGTGGGCGTACCACGGTGTCACGGAGGCGACGTTCGCCTTCTCTCCGGAAAGCTGGGGCGACAGTCCGCCCCCGCCACACATGCGGCTGGTGGAACCTCCCCCTGCCGCACCCACCGCGGTGACCTCGGCGGTGGAGAGCCTCGCCGCCAGCGGTCACGGCGTGGCGGCCATGTTCGTCGACGGCGTGTTCACCAGCGACGGCATCTGTGGGCCGGCTCACGAGTGGACCGCCGAGGCCGCGGCCGCGGTGCACGCGGCGGGCGGGCTGTACGTCGCGGACGAGGTGCAGGCCGGGCACGGGCGGACCGGCGACGCCCTGTGGAGCTTCACGGCCGGCGAGGTGCCGGCTGACCTGGTGACCCTGGGCAAGCCCATGGGCAACGGCTACCCGGTGGCCGCAGTCTGCGGTCCCGCGGAGCTGGTGGACCCGTTCATGGCGGACACCGACTACTTCAGCACGTTCGGCGGCGGCACCGCGGCGTGCGCCGCAGCGGTCGCCGTGCTCCGGACCATCGAGGCGGAGCACGTGGTAGCCCGCGTCGCGGCCACGGGGGCGCGTCTCCTCACGGCGTTGCGTGGTGTCGCGAGCGAGGAGCCGCAGCTGGGCGACGTACGCGGCTGGGGACTCGCGGTCGGCATCGACATCGTGGACCCGGCCACAGGTCGTCCCGACTCCGAACGAACCGGCAGGATCGTCGAGGGCCTGCGGGAAAGAGGGGTGCTGATCGGTCGTACCGGACAAGAACGCGCGAGCCTGAAGATCCGGCCGCCCCTGGTCTTCGGCGACGAGCACGCTGACCAGCTCATCGAGGCGCTGAGCAGCACCCTCCACTCCCAGCGCTGACCGATCGGCTGTCTGCGCAAGATCACGGACAAGGCGCGCAGGTGGCGTCGTTGGACACGGCGGCCCGGGACGATCAGCCCGTGCGGATCATCTTCCGGTTGACGAACTCCTCGATGCCGAACCGGCCGAGCTCGCGACCGAGACCCGACCTCTTCACGCCGCCGAACGGCAGCTCCACACCGTCGGCGTCGACCACGTTGACGAACACCATGCCCGCCTCGATCTGGCTCGCCACCCGCTCGGCCTGCTCGGGGTCATTGGTGAACACGTAGGAGCCGAGGCCGAACGGCGTGTCGTTGGCGAGCTCGATCGCCTCGGCCTCGTCCGTGGCCTTGAACACCATCGCCACCGGCCCGAACAGCTCCTGGTAGAAGGTGTCGCTGTCGCGGTTGACGCCGGTCAGCACGCCGGACGGCACGTGCGCTCCGCCGCGTTCGCCCTCGGCCGCGACCAAGGTGGCTCCCCCGGCCGTCGCGCGCTCGATCTGCTCCATGAGCCGGTCCGCGGCGAGCTCCGACGAGAGCGGCGCGCGGCCGGCAGCGAGGATGCCGGCGGTGAACTTGTCGAGGAACTCGTCGTAGAGGTCCTCGGTGACGATGAAGCGCTTGCCCGCGTTGCACGCCTGGCCGGTGTTGCCGAGCCGGGCGGCCAGCGCCGCTTCGACCGTCACCTCCATGTCGTCGGTGCCGAGCACGAGGAACGGATCGGAGCCGCCGAGCTCGAGCACTACCTTCTTCAGGTTGCGGCCAGCGACCTCGGCCACCGCGGCACCCGCCCGCTCCGAGCCGGTGACCGAGACGCCCTGGACTCGCGGGTCGGCGATGACGTCGGCTGCCTGTTCGTTGCTGGCGTAGATGTTGACGTAGGCGCCGTCCGGGAAGCCGGCGTCGGCGAAGATCCGCTCGATGAACGCCGACGACGAGGGGCACTGCGGTGCGTGCTTGAGCAGGATCGTGTTGCCCAGGCACAGGTTCGGGCCGGCGAACCGGGCGACCTGGTAGGCCGGGAAGTTCCACGGCATGATCCCGAGCAGGACGCCGACCGGCTCGCGGGAGATCCGGGCCGTGCCCTCGCCCGCAAGCAGCGTGATCTCCTCGTCCTTGAGGAACTCCTCGGCGTGGTCTGCGTAGTACTCGTAGATCGCGGCGCTGAACTCGACCTCGCCGACGGCCTCCTCGCGAGGCTTGCCCATCTCCTCGACGATGAGCTCGGCGAGCTCCTCAGCACGCTCCGTGTGGAGCTCGGCCACGCGCCGCACCAGGGCGGCACGTTCGGCGACCGAGGTCCGGCGCCCCCACTCCTGGTAGGCGGCCTGGGCGCGGTCGATGGCGCTCGCGATGTCGGCGTCGGTGGCGGTGCCGTACGTGCGGACCAGGTCACCCGTGGCGGGGTTGCGGACGGCGTACTCGGTCATGGGGTGGATCTCCTAGGGCGAAGGGAAGTGTCGGGATCAGTCAACGGCGCGCCGCCGCCCGCCACAAGAGGCGAAGTACGGCGGATCGTAGACCTGAGTCATTCAGCCGCCTTGCTCTCGCGGCTGTTGAGCTATCGCAGGCAAACTAGCCAGACACGAGGGCATCGAGGACCGCGGCGGTCAGATCGGGTGTCGGCAGGGTGCGCAAACCCTCATCGATCTCGAGCTCGGCCCAGCTGCGGTCGCGTGGGAGAGCTGTCGGGTCGAGCGCGACGCGGACCTGGAGGTTCAGAAAGTTCAGCTGGGAGGCGATCAGCATCGTGAAGTCGCCAGTCGAGCGAAGTCGTGCTGGTCCGCCCGCCGCCAGGTACGACCGGTACACCCGCCGCATCGAGTCGAGGTCGGAATCGCCGTCGTGGAAGCAGGCCACGAGGGTGCGGGTCAACTCCCTCACCGGCTCGGCGGGCCCGAGGTCGTCCCAGTCCACCACCACGAGTTCACCGGCGGCGTCGGCGAGCACGTTCCCCGGATGCAGGTCGCGGTGGCACACCCGCAAACCGGCCGGATCGCTCGAAGAAAGCAGGGCCTGCAGGGCGGGAAGGCCGTCAACTGCGACGGCTAGCCCCGATGCCCAGGACTTGCCGGATTCAGAGGCTGCGGTCACCAGTTGTTCCCAGTGTAAACGAGCGAGAAGAACACCCAGCGCGTCGGCGGCGGTGGTGAGGTCGGCGGGCCGCAGGTCGACCCAGTCGTAGAGCCGAAGCCACCCCCCATCCGGGAGCGGCACGAGATGCCGCCCCTTCCGGTCGGGATGGCTCGCAGGCAGCCGAACTCCCACGGCGGCGGCCCACTGTGCGAACGCGATCTCGGCCTCCACCTCGGCGGGAGCCGGTGGCGAACCCGCAAACGCCTGCTTGAGAGCGAACGACCGAGGCCCCATCGCCAGCCGCCATACCTGGCCCTGCGCCCCCCGAGCTCCGGGCGTGATCGAGATGTCCCCGCCCCCGAGGTCGAACGCCTCCCGCGCAAAGTTGAGCAAGTCGGTCTGCACACGACCCATCATCGATGATCAGCAAGGGGCGCCGCGTACCGGCGTCACACTGGCCGCATGCGGACGCGGTCCCCCAAGTGCCGGTACCACCAATAGTACCATCGTTGGGGTGGCGTCAGTGGAGTCGATCGTGGCGGCGATGCGCAACGCTCAACAGAACATCGCCTACAACGACCTCCACAAGGTATGCCGGCACTACTTCGGGAACCCTCGACAGGCTAGTTCCTCGCATGCAGTGTTCAAGACTCCATGGCCGGGCGATCCCCGCGTCAACATCCAGAATGACAAGGCAAGGCCAAGGCGTACCAAGTGCGTCAAGTACTCAAGGCGATCGATAGGAAGGAGGCGAAGTGATGGACACCCTAGAGCGGGCGCAGGATGGGGTATCTCACTACACCTACCGCGTTGCATGGTCAGCGGACGACGACGAGTTCGTCGCCACCGTGGCTGAGTTCCCGTCCCTCTCGTGGCTGGCTCCGACCCAATTCGGGGCTCTTGAAGGCCTCGGGGCCCTGCTGGCTGACGTCGTCGCAGACATGCAGGAGCAGGGCGAGGACGTGCCAGAGCCGCTCTCCGAGCGCAGCTACTCCGGCAAGTTCAACCTCAGGCTCGGCGAGAAGCTGCACCGAGAAGTTGCGCTGCATGCAGCCGAGGACAACCTCAGCATCAACCAATGGGTCGTGCGCAAGCTCATGGCCGACGGCTGAGTACTCAACCAGAACGGCCCCAGGGCACGCCCATCCCGCCAAGCGGACGCGCGGAACGTGTGCATGATGCCGATGAGCGTGCGGGTCAAGATGATCTCAGTGGCTCAGAGGGAGCGCTGCCCATACGTTGCTGAACATGCCGGGCCCAACTTCCTACATCCTCTGCGGAACCCCGCGCACGGGGAGCACGCTGCTTTGCAGCCTGCTCGCGTCGACAAAGGTCGCGGGTCTGCCAGAGTCCTACTTTCGTGAGCTCGACCAAGGCAAGTGGGCAGCACGTTTTGGGGTCTCCGTCAGCGAGAGCGGTGGGTTCGACTACGCAGAGTTCGTATCCGGAGCGGTGCGGTTCGGGAGCACGCAGAACGGTGTCTTTGCGGCCCGTGTCATGTGGGGAACCCTGCCCCTGATCGCCACTGGACTGGACCCAGATCCGCGTGGGCGCAGCGATGTCGAAGTGGTTGAGAAGGCGTTCGGGCCGCTCCGCTTCGTTTACCTACAACGTCACGACATTGTCGAGCAGGCGGTCTCGTGGGCGCGCGCTGAGCAGAGCGCGTACTGGCAGCACGGAGATGAGGTCCAAGCGCAGCCTCGGCTGGACATCGACCAAGTCCACGGCTTCGTCGGCACGATCCGTGAGCACAACGCCGCATGGCAAGCATGGTTCGCCGCTCAGGCAGTAGAACCACTCGGTGTTGATTACGAATCCCTGGTTGGCGACCCCGAAGGGACCGTCAAGAGCATCCTCGACTGGATCAACGTCAAGTCACCAAATGACTGGACGCCGGTGTCGCCACACCATCGCCAGGCAGACGAGATCAACGCCGAGTGGGTTCAGCGCTACCGAGCATCCCGTGCGTAAGGACCGGCCCGAACGCGTTCGCGATGTGTGCGTCACTTCGCCGGCCGCCGCATGTGCCCGATCGAGGTGCCCCGCTGATCGGCGATGGCTCGCCTTGCCCGGGTGACGCCGAGTGAGTCGACCGGCTCGGGCTAGCGGACCGATCCGTCGGCGACCAAGCTTGCGGGGTGCATCACCTCGCCGGGGCGCCGCCGTACGAGAAGCCCCAAGCGGGGCCGGGCGACTGCCCTCGCCCCACCGCTACCAGACGTTCCCGGCCCCCGGGCTGTACGACGCAGCGACGACTGAGTTCGCGATCAGCGTCGAACACTTCACCACCCCCGAGAGCTCCGCCATCCCGGCGTCGAGCTTCACCGAGCCGGCGGTGACCTTGACGGTGGAGGCAGTGAGCCGGACCTCCGCGGCCGCGGTGATGTCGATGCCGGATGAGGACAGTCGGATGGAGTTGCCGTTCTCATCGGCGATCTCCACCGGCGCCGATGGCCCCGTCGCCAGCACGCCAACGACATACGGGCTGGTCAGCTCGCCCGCCTCGAAGCCGACGAGCACCTCCTCGCCGACCTGGGGGGTCGCCCCGAGGTCCCGGAGCGTTGGCGCCCAGGCCAACGCAGAGCCACTGAGCGACGGCACGCTCACCTGCAGTCGGTTGCTGCCTTGGGGATCGGTGGCGTCGACCACGGTGGCGCGGTAGAGGCCGGGGTAGCGACGCGTCAGACGTCGACGAGTGAAGGGAGTCATGCGCCCAGTGTCCGACCTCGAGGGGCCCAGCGTCGAGCCACACGTACGGCGTCCGGAAAGCCGGCGCTGCGGTTCCTCGCACTCCTCGTCGGCGCTCTGCTCCCGGCGCCGGCGGCACCTCGCCGAGCAGGACTCTGCCGCGACGGAGCCACTCGAGTGAACGGCCACGGGTGGGCGACACGACGTGTCGCCCACCCGTGAGCCTGGTGGTGCTAGTTCACCGCCGGCGCGCTGACGCAGATCGCGTAGACGATGACGTCATAGCCAACGTCGTAGTAGCCGATCGTCCACCCCGTGCTGTCGACCGCGGGGTAGCTCTGCTGGATCCAGGCGTGCCCGACTCCCGGCACGCTGAGGCCGCCGTTGAGGGCGATCTTCCCACTCGGGCAGTTCGTGGTATGGCTGAGGTAGCCGTAGTTCGACTCGGTCGGCACCGTCTCCGTCACGACCTCGTACCCCGCGATGCCACCGGGCTCGCCCGAGTCACCCTTGTCGCCCTGCTTGCCGGGCAGACCCTGCTCACCGGGAACGCCCTGCTCACCGGGGAGGCCCTGCTCACCGGGGAGGCCCTGCTCACCGGGGAGGCCCTGCTCACCGGGGAGGCCCTGCTCGCCGGGAACGCCCTGCTCGCCGGGGACGCCCTGCTCGCCCTGGGGGCCGCCGCGGTTGATCTTGTCCAGGACCCCGCCGTTCAGGTCCCGCGACCGGATGGCCCCGTCGCGGATCTTGTCACTGCCGATCGAGTCCGGTGCGATGTTGATGTTCTTGACGCCGTCGCGGGCGATGTCCTCGCTCTGGATCTTGGTGGCGGCGTAGGCGCCGCCGACCCCGCCGAGGGTGACCAGCGCGGCCACGCCGGCGATCACCGCGGTGGTGCGCGACTTGAGTACCTGGAAATCCATAGAGCTCTCCTGTTCGTGGGCGAAACCCGAGTTCGACCCCCGAAGGAAGGCCGGTGACGATCGCCTGGTTGGCGACGCACGCGAGTAAAATGCCACGAAACGAGCTCGACGTCAGGAGAACAGACCGATCCAGCAGTTCGCGGGACCCGTCAACCGGCCGACCCGATATCGAGGTAGCCCTGCGCGTTGCGCAGCGGCGAGCCCTGGCGGCCCCCGCTCCGCTGAGGCGGCGCCACGATGACGTCCGGGGCGGCACCGGCTGTTACGTTGGAAGTCGCCCGGCGTTCTGCCGGGCCCTCAGGGCAGACGCCTCGTTCTCTGTCGGACCAGCTGTCCGGTGACGATCCCGTCGCCTCCTCTGAGCATTCAGAGGAGCAGCAGTGTCTGTGTCGTCGCCTGTCCCCATCGCGTTCCCATCCCTGCCGGCAGGGAGCTCGGCCGTCGTGTACTGCGAAGGCCAGTTCGGCGAGCAGGACGGCAAGACGGCGAACGGACTGGTCCGGCACTCCGAGAAGTACGACATCCTCAGCGTCATCGACAGCCGGTATGCCGGCGCCGACGCCGGGACCGTCCTGGACGGCGAGTCCAACCAGATCCCGGTGCTGGCGACCCTGGCGGAGGCTGTCGCCCACGCCGGTCACGTCCCGGACTACCTCATCTGCGGGCTGGCACCCGCCGACGGACTGTTGTCGCTGGCTCAGCGAGTGGTGCTGCTCGACGGCATCGCGAGGGGCATGCACGTGGTCAACGGACTCCACGACTTCCTCAACGACGATGCGGAGTTCGTGGCGGCGGCGTTGCTGCACGGGGTGACCATCACTGACGTACGCCGCCCGCGGCCCACGAAGGATCTCCGGCTCTTCTCGGGTCGCATCTTCGACGTGACCTGCCCGCGGATCGCCGTGCTCGGCACGGACGGGGCCATCGGCAAGCGCACCACGGCCACGCTGCTCGTCCGGGCGCTCAACGAGCGCGGCGTCAAGGCCGTCCTGGTCGGCACCGGACAGACCACGATCATGCAGGGCGGCAAGTACGGCGTCGCCCTGGACGCATTGGTGCCGCAGTTCTGCTCCGGCGAGGTCGAGGCGCAAGTGGTCGCGGCCTTCGAGGGTGAGGACCCGGATGTCATCGTCGTCGAGGGCCAGGGCGCGCTGAGCCACCCGGCATACCTGACTTCTGCTCATATCCTGCGCGGTAGCCGACCCGCGGGTGTCATCGTCCAGCACGCCCCCGAGCGGCGGGTGCTCGGCGACTTCCCGATGGTGGCGATGCCGACGCTGGTCAGCGAGGTCGCTCTCATCGAGAGCTTCGCGGACACCCGGGTCATCGGGATCACCGTCAACCACGAGGGCATGGCCGACGACGCGGCGATCGGCAGGGCGATCGACGACATCGAGCTCGACCTGATGCTGCCGGCAACCGACCCGCTCACCCGCCCTCTCGACCAGTTGGCGGCCATGGTGCTCGATTCCTTCCCGGCGCTCACGGAGGCGCACATCACCGTCGCGCGATGAGCGCACCCCGGCTCGAGGTCGATCTCGCGGCCATCGAGAGCAACACCCGCTCGCTGGTCGACCGACTCGCGCGCTCGGGCATCCGGGTCACGGGCGTCACGAAGGCCGCGCTCGGTTCGCCCGGCGTCGGCAGCCGCGATGCTGCGTGGAGGTGCCAGCGGGCTGGGGGACTCACGGGTGGAGAACCTGGCGCGCTTGGAGCGCGGCGGCGTACTCGCGCCGCGCACGCTCATCCGCGCCCCCATGCTCAGTCAGGTCGATGCGGTCGTCCACCACGCATCCACAAGCTTGAACACCGAGATCTCGGTGCTCGAGGCCCTCTCCCGGGCCGCCACTCGGCGCGGCACGACACACGCTGTCGTGCTCATGGTCGAGCTGGGCGATCTCCGGGAGGGGGTGCTGCCGAGTGACCTGGTGCCGCTCGCGCGCCAGGTCGACGGCCTGGCCGGACTGCGGCTGGCCGGCATCGGCACCAACCTCGCGTGTCAGAGCGGCGTGGTGCCGGACCAGGACGCGATGGACACCCTGTCCAGCCTCGCGGTCGACGTCGAGGACGCCATCGGGGCGGCGCTGACGGTGGTGTCCGGCGGCAACTCCGCAACCCTGGGGTGGGCGCTGACCACCCCCGACCCCGGGCGGGTCGACGAGCTGAGGCTCGGTGAGTCGATCCTGCTGGGTCTGAACCCGCTGACCCGGCTGCCGATCAACGAGCTGCAGACCGACGCCGTGACACTGGTGGCGGAGCTGATCGAGGTGTGCACCAAGCCCGCCGTCCCGTGGGGAGCGATCGGTCAGTCAGCCTTCGGAGCGACCCCCGCGCCGCGGGGTGTCGGACTGATCCGGCAGGGCATCCTCGCGGTGGGTCGACAGGACGTCGAACCCGACGGCCTGGATCCGCCCGAGGGCGTCACGGTGCTCGGGGCGAGCAGTGACCACCTGGTCGTCGATCTCGGTGACCACGGCGGCAGGGTCGGGGACGAGCTCGCCTTCGGGGTCGGGTACGGAGGCCTCCTGCGCGCCATGACCTCTCCGTTCGTGGCCGTGGACGAGCTACCGCACGGGGACCCGGTCGCCTCGCCCGCTTGCGCCGGCTGAAGCTCGGCCTGTCGGTGTCCGGTGTCCGGCCCTGCCTCGGGTCACCGTCGGCGGCGGCGCAACCGGCGATGAGACACAATGCTCAGCGTGAGCGACCTGATCGACACCACGGAGATGTACCTCCGGACCATCTACGAGCTGGTCGAGGAAGGGATCGTGCCGCTGCGCGCGCGGATCGCAGAGCGGCTGCACCAGTCCGGGCCGACCGTCTCGCAGACGGTCGCGCGGATGGAGCGTGATGGTCTGGTCACCGTGGAAGGGGACCGACACCTGGAGCTCACCGCGGAGGGGATGCGGCTCGCGACCCGGGTGATGCGCAAGCACCGGCTTGCCGAGCGGCTGCTCACCGACGTGATCGGACTCGACTGGGAGCTGGTCCACGCCGAGGCCTGTCGGTGGGAGCACGTGATGTCGGAGAACGTCGAGCGGCGCTTGCTCGAGCTGCTCGACAACCCCACAGAGTCGCCGTACGGCAACCCGATCCCGGGGTTGGAGGAGCTCGGTCAGACCGAGGTCGCCGAGGAGTTCATGGACGGCGTCGTGGCGCTGTCGCAGGTCGCCGGCCAGGAGCGGTCGCGGGTGCTGGTGCGGCGGATCTCCGAAGAGATGCAGAAGGACGAGGCGCTGATGGGGACGCTGCGTCGGATCGGCGCGCTCCCCGACAAGACCGTCGCGGTGACCGCGACCGAGGACGGCATCCTGATCGGCTCCGGCGGCGAGTCGGCCGAGATCGACATCGAGGCTGCCGAGCACATCTTCGTCAAGAGCCTCTGAGCGCTGTCGGGGCTATCCCAGCACGCGGTCGGCCAGGGCGGGGAGGAAGTCGGAGCAGCCGGCAGCCACGGTGTACGCCGCGAGGTCGTCGCCTCGGGTCGCGCCGCGGTTCACGATCACGACGGGGACGCCCGAGGTGGCCGCACGGCGGACGAACCGCAGACCGCTCATCACCGTGAGCGACGAGCCCGCCACGAGCAGCGCGCCGCGGTCCTCGATCAGCGACTCGACCGCGGCGTAGCTCCGCTCCACCCGCGGCGCAGGCACGTTCTCGCCGAAGAAGACCACATGCGGCTTCAGCACACCGTCACATGCCTCGCACGGCGGCACCGTGAAGCCGGTCGTGTCGTCGAGCTCGACGTCGCCGTCGGGGCGGGCGACCGCGTCGGCGTACCTCTCGATGTGGCCGGGGTTGGCCGCGCTCATCCGTTCCTGTAGCCGGTCCCGGGGCGTGACCGCGCCGCAGCCGAGGCAGACGACCTCGGCGATCCGGCCGTGCAGCGCCACCAGGCGGCTGCTGCCAACGCGCTCGTGCAGACCGTCGACGTTCTGGGTGATCAGCAGCCGGAGCGCGTTGGGGGCCTTCTCGATCCGAGCCAGCGCCTGGTGCCCGTCGTTGGGGTCGGCGCCGTGCATCCGGGCCCAGCCGATATGGGAGCGTGCCCAGTAGCGCTGCTGCGCGGCCGGACCGCTCACGAACTCCTGGTAGGTCATCGGGGTCCGTGCCGACGAGCCCGGCCCGCGATAGTCGGGGATGCCGGAGTCCGTCGACAGCCCTGCCCCGGTCAGCACCACGAGCGGCCGGGTGGCGAGCAGGTCGAGGGCCGCCTCCGCGACGGCGTACGACGTGAGGGTCACCGGGCGAACCTCGCCTCCGAGCGAGCGCGCGCCTTGGCCGCCTCGACCTCGCGGTCCTTCGGCGGTGCGGTGGTCACCAGGTGGTCCAGCAGGCGGTGGGTCGCCTCGGCCACCTCAGCCACTGCGGCGTCGAACGCGTCCTGGTTGGCCAGTGAGGGCTTGGCGCTGCCGGAGACCTTGCGGACGTACTGCAGCGCCGCGGCCGACACCTCGTCGCGGGTCGCCGGCGGCTCGAAGTTATGAAGCGGGCGGATGTTGCGGCACATGCCGACGAGGGTACGCCGCCCGCGTTCATTGGATAGTCCGCCACGTTCGGCACGGTTTTTGAGGCGCTGGCCCGTGCCGAACGTGGCGGACTATCCCGGATCGGGGATCAGCTCGCGTCGAAGAAGGAGACCTCGGAGCCGGTCCACAGGACGACCTTCCCCTCGGGCAGCGGCACCAGCCGGACCCGCAGCACGTCTCGGCCGGCTTCGACCGGCACCGTCCGCGAGGTCAGCTGCCCGCCGTCGACGTGCACGACGGCCACCGACCCGGTGTTGGTGCGCCAGTCGGAGATCACCGTCAGGGCAGTCCGCCCGTCGGGGAGCCAGGTGAACTGACGCGGGTCCTGCCCGGCCAGCGCGCCGGTGTCACGGCCGAAGCCGACGGTGTCGAGCCGCTGCGGCTTCGCGAGGTCCCCGATGTCGAAGAGCGCCAGCTGCGCACCGCGCACCGCGCCGTCCAGGGACGCGTCCTGGCCCACGCCGATCAGCTGGTCACCGCCGATCGGGTGGAGGTACTCCGAGAAGCCGGGGATCTTCAGCTCTCCCAGGAGCCGGGGAGCCGCCGGGTCGGACAGGTCGACGGCGTACAACGGGTCGGTCTGACGGAAGGTGACCAGCACGGCCAGGTCGTCGAACCACCGCACGGACTTGATCTGCTCGCCCACGCCGAGCGCGTCCACGCGCCCAGCCTCCACCAGCGACCCGCCCCGCTCGGTCAACGTGACGATCGAGTTGAAGTTGCCGGTCTCCACGGTCGGCCCGACCGCCAGGCGCAGGGACCCGTCCACCGCATCCATCGCCCAGCGGTCGGCGACCTGGCCCTCAACCTCACCGGAGGCGCGGTACGTCGCCGTGGTGTCGTGGAGCCCAAAGGCGTAGATCCGCGTGCTGCCGTCGTTGCGGACCTCGCTGGGGCCGAACGCGGAGTCCTCCAGTGGCATCGGTCCGGGCACCGGCCCGCCCCACCAGCCGCCGAACCACGGGCTGCTGGCGAGGTAGAGGCTGTCCTGGGAGAGGTACGCCGTCTGGGTCGAGGTGGCGACCGCCGAGGTGTCGGCCTGGTCGGGAGCCTCGGCGTGGAAGCCGACGATCGTCATCGTGCCGAGCCCCGCGTCGTCCCGAGGCAACGAGACCTCGTCACACTCCACCGCCGGGCCGGAGACGCCGTCGGCGGTCGTGACCGACGGCAGCCAGTCCTCGATCGTCGAGTCGCGCACCACCTGGCGGTTCCGCTCCAACGCCGTCGCCTGACCGCGACGACTATCGCGCGCGATGGTGAACGGCAGATCCGGCAGCGACGAGCTCAGCACCAGCCGCACCACGTCTCCGTGCTGGCGGACGGACACGACGTCGGCGCCGAAGACCCGGCTGTCGGTGATGCTCGGGGACGCCGGCTCGCTCACGTCGACCGTGACGACACGGGTGTCTCGGGTGAGTGGGGGAAACACCGTCCCCGGCAGCGCCCGTCGCTGAGGCACGGTGGCGTCGGCGCCGATGGCCACCACGGTGTCACCGGAGAGCAGGATCTCGGCGCCCTGGAGGTCGGGCAGCAGGATGCTCGCGAGCATCACCGGGGCATCACCCGAGACGTCGTACGTCGTCAGGCGGGCGCCGACCACGGTGACCAGCAGCGACCCGTTGGTCTTCACGCTGTCGGGCTCGTCGACGCCGCTCTCCTGCACGTTGGTGCCGGTCTCGCTGTTGGTGACACCGTCCCGGGGCGAGGCCGCGGAGGGAGCCGAGAGGAGTTCGTTGGTGACGGGGCCCGAGGAGACCGAGCCTCCGACGTCGTCGAGGTAGTAGACGGGATACGGGTTGCTCCAGCCCCAGGCGGTCACCTGGTCCAGCGCCCGGTCGACGTACCACTGCCGCAGCTGGTCGCAGGACGTGGCGGGACGCAGCGCCGCGTTGGACAACCGCAGGGGCGTCGAAGGGTCGGTCGGTTCGGCGGAGCCGGCCAGCCCTCCGGCCACCACCATCCCTGTCAGGAAGGACGCCGACAGCGCCGCCGCCGTCAGCCCGATACGTGACCTGGTCGTCATGGTGTTCCCCTTCGCCGGTATGGCTCGTGGGGATAGGACGGCTGGGGACGCGGAGCGGTTCCCTCAGCGCAGGGTGCGGGCGAGCGTGCGCGAGGCCACGCCGAGCAGCAGTGCCCCGAACCCGGCGAGCACGGCCACGTTGGTCCACACCTGCGGCAGCCCGTCGCCGTCGACGAGGATCTTCCACATGGCGTCGTTCATCCACGCGTGCGGCGTGCCGAAGGCGATCGTGCGCAACGTGTCGGGGAAGAACTCCAGCGGCTGCATCGAGCCGCCGAGCGCGGCGAGCACCAGGGAGAGCAGCAGGCCGGCGGCGAACACCTGCTGCTCGTTTCGCCCCAGGGTGCCGAGCAGCATCGCGCCGCCGGTACCGACCAGGGCCATGCCGACGCACAGCGCCCAGACGGCTCCCGGCGCCCGCCAGTCCACGCCGAACAGCAGCATGCTCCCGAAGAACACGATCCCCGCCTGAAGGATCGCGACCGTGAATCGCGCCAGCGCCTCGCCGGCGACGATTGCGCCCACGGGAACCGGCCCGGCGCGCATCCGGCGGGTGACGCCGAGCTTGCGGGTGGTGAGGAGGTACACCGCCCCATTCAGGGAGGTGAGGAAGATGAACAACGACAGCTCCCCGGCCGCGAGCACCGCCCGAATGCTGGTGGCCTCGCTGCCGGGCTCGCCGACGGTCTCCATGGTCACCGCGGTGGCGGGGACCGAAGCGGCCGCAGCGGTCACCGCGGCCTCGGCCTCGGCGGCCGGCGTCCCGGTCGCGGACGCGACCACCGACACCACCCGGGCATGCACTCCCGCCTCCTCGACCGCAGCACCGAACACCGTGCGCAGCTCCGCGCCGTCACCCGCGCCGGGGGAGTACCACCGGAACGTCGTGACGCCGTCCTGCTCCTCGGCGACCCAGCCGACATCGAGGCTGCGGCGGGCCACGTCGTTGCGGAGTTCCTCGACCGAGCCCGCACGCACGATCTCCACGTTGCCGAGCTGCGCCATCCGCTCGGTGACCGACGCCGAGAGCTGGCTCGGCTGGGTGTCCACGACGCCGACGCGGTAGCTGCTGTTCGACCCCCCGATGGCCACGCCCAGGGCGAACACGATCAGCAGCGGCAGCACGACGAGGAAGAACAGGTTGGAGCGGTCGGAGAAGAGACGCTGGAGGTTCGCCCGCGTGATCGCGAGCACGGCGCCGGTCGGGGAGCTCACGGCCGCACCCGGTTGCCGGCCAGGATCAGTCCGGGAACTCCGATGACGACGGCGAACAGGAGCATCGCGCCGACCGGCGGCAGCGCGGCGGTCCAGCTCTGCCCGCCCGTCATCCGCACCAGCCCTTCGTTGAACCAGTAGTGCGGGGTGAGCTTGGTCGCCACCGCGGCCACGCCGCCGGCGCGTGCCATCGAGAAGAACGACCCACCGACGATGCCCAGCACCAGGGCGATGCCGGCCTGGACGGCACCAGCCTGCTCGGCCGAGCGGGCCACGCCGGCGACCAGGCTGACCGTGGCCACCGCGGCCGTGACGCCGGCGACCACCAGCAAGGCCACGCCCACCGGGCTGCCCCACTGGGCGCCGAGCAGGAGGGAGGAGAAGCCGACCATGAAGATCATCGAGACCAGTCCCAGGGCGAAGCTGACGAAGACCTTGCTCAGCACCACCTGCCAGGCCGACACCGGCGCCGCCAGGATCCGGGCCAGCGTGCCTTCGCGGCGCTCCTCGAGGAGGCCGAGCACTCCGAACTGCACGGTGAAGAACAGGAAGAACGTCGCCATCCCGGCCGCGACCTGGGTCTTGGGGTTGATCGCGTCCGCGCCCTCGGTCGCCTCCGTCACCCGGCTGGGCGAGCGCTCCGCGACCACGCGGGCGGCGAGGTCCTCCGGTGAGTCGGTGCCGCCGAGTGCACGGTCGGCCGCGACCGCCTGGCCGACTCCGTCGACGGTCAGCGCGGTCGAGCGGGTGACGGCCTCGAGGATGGCACCGGCGACCAGGGCTCCCGGGGCGGCGAGCACCCGCACCGAGCCGTCGGCAGACACGACGATTCCGCCGTCGGCCTTCTCGGCCTTGATCGCGTCCCGCAGCGCGGCCTCGTCGTCGTACGCCGTCACCGCGAGCGTGTCGTCGGCCTTCAGCGCAGCCAGCGGGCCCTGTTGAAGAGCGCCGGACACCGGGGTGTCCGCGCCCACGAACCCCACCGGCACCTGCTCGGTGCTCGGCCCGGCCACCAGGAACGACAACACGGTCACCAGCGCAGCCGGCGCGAGCACCGCCAGCACCAGCGCCGACCGATCGCGCAGGCGTGCCCGCAGGTCGCGCCAGAAGAGGGTCCACAGATGCACGGCTGCCCCTCAGTCCCGCAGCGCGGTGCCGGTGATGTGCAGGAATACCGAGTCCAACGAGGGCTCCGCGACCCGGAGGTCGCTCACCCCGATCTCGGCCTCGGCAAGGGCGGCCACCAGGTGCGGGAGGATCGAGGAGGCCGTGGCCACCGTGCACAGCACGGTGCGATCGTCGTGGGGGCTGGCCGACAGCACGCCCTCGACGGACTCCAGCACGACGGCCGCAGCCGTGGCGGAGCCGCTGACGGTGAGCGTGACCTGGTCGTGCTGCTCGACCAGGGCGACCAGCTCGCGGCGGGTCCCGACCGCGAGCAGCCGTCCGTGATCCACGATGCCCACCCGGCGGCAGAGGCGCTCGGCCTCTTCCATGTAGTGGGTGGTGTAGAGCACGCTCATCCCTGACTCGCCCAGGGCGGCGACCGCCTCGAGGATCGCGTTGCGGCTCTGAGGGTCGATGCCCACGGTCGGCTCGTCGAGGATCAGCAGCCGCGGCCGGTGGAGTAGCCCGGCGGCGATGTTGAGGCGGCGCTGCATGCCGCCGGAGTACTCCTCGACCTTGTCGCCGGCCCGGTCGGTGAGGCCGACCACCTCGAGGGTCTGCTCGATCCGCTCTCGGGCTGCCGCGCCGCGCAGGCCGTAGAGGCGGCCGAAGAAGGCGAGGTTGTCGTGGCCGTTCAGGTCGGGATAGAGCGCGATCTCCTGGGGGACGTAGCCGATCAGCTCCCGGCCGCGGGTCGAGCCCGGCCGGATCGGCACGCCCTCGACGGTGACGCTCCCACCGTCGGCCGCCAACAGGCCGCAGACCATGGAGATCGTCGTGGTCTTGCCGGCGCCGTTAGGACCGAGCAGCCCGAACGTCTCGCCCGGAGCGACCTCGAACGACAGGTCGTCGACGGCCTGCAGGTCGCCGAACCGCTTGGTCAGTCCTTCGACGACGAGAGTGGCGGTGCTCACGAGGACTCCCTCAGGCCGGGCGGGGGTATGCTGGCATTCGTTCTTAGTGACATTAACTTAACGTGACTAAACAGGTCAAGAGGTCCGCCCATGCCCCGCCGTCCGCCTGGTGAGCTGCGCGCCGCGATCCTCGACGCGACGATCACGTTGCTGCGAGAGCGACAGGACCCTGCCCTGGTGTCCGTCGACGCGGTGGTCTCCGCGGTGGGCTGCTCGCCGCCGGCGCTCTACTACTACTTCCCGACCAAGGAGAGGCTGGTGTGGGAGGCCTGCCGGTTCCAGTACGCCGCCTTCGCCGCCGACCTGGAGTCGATGACCACCCACTCCGACGACCCGCTCTCGGACCTGCGGACCCGCGGGGAGGCCTACCTGCGGTGGGCTCGCGAGCACCCGGCGTCCTACCGCCAGCTGTTCATGACCCCGCTCAACCTCAGCGATCCCACCACGGCGCCGCTGCCGCCAGGGGCCTTGCCCGACTTCCGCGAGATCCCAGGCCTGGATGCGCTGGTGGGTGATCTGGAGCGGGTCAACGACGCCGGGGTGCCGGTCGGTGATCCGACCCTGGCGGCGTTCGCGCTGTGGGCGATCGTGCACGGCTTCGCGTCGTTGTCGGTGACCGAGCCCGACCTGCCCGCCGACTTCCTGCTGGCCGGACTGAACCGCGCGTACCTGGGCCTGCTGAACCCGCCGGTGGCATGACACCATGGCCGGCATGGCCGAGCACCGCGACTTCGACATCGTCCTGTTCGGCGCGACCGGCTTCACCGGTGGCCTGACCGCCGACTACCTCGCCGCCCATGCCCCGCCCGACCTGCGCTGGGCGCTGGCCGGCCGCAGCGCCGACAAGCTCGCCAAGACCCGGGACCGGCTGGGCGATCTTGGCGCGAACGTCACCGACCTGCCGCTGCTGACCGCCGATGCCACCGACTCCGCCTCCTTGGCCGACATCGCGGCGCGAGCCCGCGTCGTCGCGACCACCGTCGGTCCCTACCTCCGGTACGGCGAGCCCCTGGTCGCCGCGTGCGCCGAGGCCGGGACGGACTACCTCGACCTCACCGGTGAGCCGGAGTTCGTGGACCGGATGTACGTCGCCCACCACGCCACGGCGGAGCGGACCGGGGCCCGGCTGGTGCATGCCTGCGGCTTCGACTCCGTGCCTCACGACCTGGGGGCCTACTTCACCGTCCAGCAGTTCTCCGGCGAGTCGCCGATCACGTTGCGGGGTGTGGTGCGGGCACGGGGGATGTTCTCCGGCGGGACCTTCCACTCGGCCATGGACGCGATGGCGCGGATGCGCGAGGCCAGAGCCGCGGCGTCGGCTCGCCGCCGCCTGGAGGGCCGCCCGAGCGGGGAGCGGTCCTCGCGCGCGGTTGCGGGGAAGCCGCACCGGGACTCCGACCTGGGCTACTGGCTGCTCCCCCTGCCCACGATCGACCCGCTCGTGGTGGCACGCAGCGGCGCTGCACTCCCGGCGTACGGCCCGAAGTTCCGCTATTCCCACTATGCCGGCACGAAGTCGCTGCACTATGCCGCCGGCGGCGCCGCCGCCGTGGCCGCGCTGGGCCTGGCGGCGCAGGTCGGACCGATCCGCGAGCAGATCAAGAAGCGGATCCAGTCCGGCGACGGTCCCGACGAAGGCCGGCGCGCGAAGGCGTGGTTCACCGTGGACTTCGTCGGGGAGAGCGACGGCCGCACGCTGCACACCCAGGTGTCGGGTGGAGACCCTGGCTACGGCGAGACCGCGAAGATGCTCGCCGAGTCGGCGATGTGCCTGGCGCTCGACGACAACCCCGAGACCGCCGGGCAGGTCACCACCGCCGTGGCCATGGGCGACGCCCTCACCGATCGTCTGCAACGGGCCAAGATGGGCTTCGAGGTGGTCAACTAGGCGGGCTGCCGCGGGAGCCCTACTGTCAGAGGCAGCCGACCTCGAGCAGCGGGAGACGCCCATGACTGCCAGCCACCTGGCCCGTTCGACCATCACCACCGGGTGGTACGCCCCCGGCGACTGCCGGCTGGAGGACTTCCGGGCGGTGGTGGAGCAGGACACCGATCCGGCGGCGTACCCCCACGCCGAGGAGATCGCCCACGGGGTGCTGATCTACGGGGACCGGCTCGTCGCTGCCGCCGCTGACGCTGACCCGACCCGGCGGAAGGTCCAGGCGGAGCTCGCCCACGCCCTGCTCGAGGGCCCGGGCATCGTGGTGTTCCGTGGCGCCGTCGAACCCGAGGTCGTCGACCGCGCGAGCGCCGCATTCACCCGCCTGATCGAGCAGGAGAAGGACTCCGGTGCCGCCCGGGGAGACCACTTCGCCAAGCCCGGCGCCAACGACCGGGTCTGGGGGGCGCTGGACAAGCTGGCCGTCGCCGACCCCGAGGTGTTCGCCGACTACTACGCCAACGACACGCTGGCCCTGGTCAGCGAAGCGTGGCTGGGGCCGAGCTATCAGCTCACCTCGCAGGTCAACGTGGTCAACCCCGGCGGTCAGGCCCAGGTGGCCCACCGCGACTACCACCTCGGCTTCATGGACCTCGCGCAGGCGCAGGCCTACCCCGCCCAGGTGCACGCGCTCTCGCCTGCGCTGACGCTCCAGGGCGCTGTCGCCCACGTCGACATGCCGGTCGAGACCGGGCCGACGCTCTACCTCCCGCATTCGCAGAAGTACGCCGCCGGGTACCTCGCCTTCCACGACCCCGCGTTCACGACGTACTTCGAGGAGCACCACGTCCAACTTCCCCTCGCCCGGGGGGATGCCGCCTTCTTCAACCCGGCGCTGTTCCACGGAGCCGGCACCAACCGCACGTCTGACGTACGCCGGATGGCCAACCTGCTGCAGGTCTCCTCGGCCTTCGGCCGGGCGATGGAGAGCGTCGACACCCGCGCGATCACCACGGCGGTCTACCCCGTGCTGCGCCGATGGGTGAGCGAGGGTGCCCCGGCACGCGCGGTCGCCAATGTGGTCACCGCCGCCGCGGAGGGCTATCCGTTCCCGACCAACCTGGACCACGACCAGCCGGTCGGGTCGATGGTGCCGGAGAGCCAGGCCGCGCTCGTGCACCGGGCGCTCGCCGAGGGCTGGGACGCGCCCACCCTGGAAGCCGCGCTGGTCGCTCAGACCGACCGGCGGCGCTCGCGCGCCGGGTCCTGACGGCCGCCGGTCGCGCCGATCGCGCCGACAAGGGGCGGCGTGCCCTGGCCGCTATGCGGCGGTATGCAGCGGAGGTCCCAGCGAGCGAATCACGTGCACAACCGATAGATCCGGTCGCTCGGGGCGCGCCGACTCGCGGCGATGCGACTCTCTGGGTCACTCCCGGGAAGTCGGGGTACGTGCGGGGGCTAAGCCTTGGTCAGTCCTTGCCGAACCGTTGGTAGGCGGCCTGGCGGGTGGTGTCGAGGGCTGCTCCGATCACGGCCCAGGAATCCCCGGCTTCGCGGGCTGCGTTGACCGCGTCGCGCAGTTCTTGCTCGGCGTCGGCGATCTGGTGGCGGGCGGCGAGGATGCGGCGGAAGTGGACGGCGTCGCGAGCTGGGTGCGTCGCGGGGTCGAGCGTGTCGAGGCCGGTCGCCCCAGGGCTGGTCTTGATGGTCATTGCGTTCACCTCACCTCAGGTAGTCGTGGGGCTTCTCGCGGAGCAGGTCCGCATGGATGATCCGGGTCGGCTCCTTGGTCGGGACCGCGACGAGTTCCAGCAGTCTTCCTTGCCGGTCAGGGCCGATCACGAGCAGCCGTTCCTCACCGTCGTGCTCGTACTCGACCAAGCGGATCGCGTGGTGCCAGGCATGAGTGATGTCGCCGTCCTCGACAGAGTGTCTGCGAGCTGATGTCAGGATCTTCACCGTCAAGGCTACCTTTACAACCGGAACGCTGCCACACCGAGGTTCACACCACCGAGGAGGACTTGGTCGGCGCTATCCACAGCCCCAGGTCAGCTACCCCATTCTGGGCCGGAGTGAAGAGATCTCGCTGCCCTGCGCTCTGTGGCACGTAGGTGGGACGCGGCGCCCTCGAGATCAGCCGTATGGCCTTCTGGGCTGCGCTAAGTGTGGTGCCCCAGGCAGGAGTCGAACCTGCGACCTTTCGCTTAGGAGGCGGCTGCTCTATCCACTGAGCTACTGGGGCCCGGCGGTCATCTTGTCACGGGGCCGTGGACCGTTGCTTTGGGGATTCTCAGGTTGACCGGCCATCATGGACCTGGTCGGTACGCCGACCCGAGACCTGGTCGGTCGCCTGACCGTCAGCACGATCGCACCCCGAGGAAACCGTTCATGTCCGACGAGCCGTGGGCCGACGACGCCGCGGCCGGCGACCGGCAGGGCGAGTCAGTCCTGCCCGGGCAGCCGCCCGAGGACCTCGATGAGGAGAGCTCGCCAGGCGCCCCCAAGCGGCGCGGCAAGATCAGGGCTCGGCACACCGTCGCCCGGGTGCTGGGGGTGACCACGCTGGTGCTGGCGATGCTGACCGGGCTGACCGTCGTCTACTCGTTCCGGCACTTCTCGGGCAACCTCAACGTCGAGGACTACACGCAGGACCTGCAGAACCGGCCGGAGAAGCAGGCGGCCGAAGGGCCCCAGGAGCCGCTGAACGTCCTGGTGATGGGCATCGACACCCGCCAGGGCGAGGGCAACGCCATCGACAAGGAGACGGGCGAAGGAGGATCGGACACCACGATCCTGCTCCACCTGTCCGCCGACCGGGAGTACGCCTACGGCATCAGCATCCCGCGAGACTCCATGGTCGACCGGCCGGACTGCGACAAGGGCGCCATCCCGGCCGCGTCGTACCAGATGTGGAACGCCGCCTACGCCATCGGTGGACCGGCGTGCACGATCCAGCAGTTCGAGCAGCTCACCGGCGTCCTGCTCGACCACTACATCAGCGTCGACTTCAACGGCTTCCAGGACATGGTCGACGCGGTCGGCGGCGTCCAGGTGTGCATCCCCGAGACGATCGACGACCGCTCACACGGGATCTACCTCGAGGCGGGGACCCGCGAGGTCTCGGGCAAGGAGGCACTGTCCTACGTCCGCCAGCGGTACGCCGTCGGCGACGGCTCCGACATCGGCCGGATGAAGCGCCAGCAGGCGTTCGCCGCCTCGATGGCCAACAAGGTGATCTCCGCGGGCACCTTGACCAGCCCGACCCGGCTGTTCAGCTTCCTCAATGCCGCCACGCAGTCGCTCACCGTCGATCCGGGGCTCTCCAACCTCGGCAAGATCGCCAAGCTCGGCATCCAGTTCCGCACCATCGATCTCGGCAACATCCAGTTCCTGACGATCCCGTGGGGCTGGGACCCGCAGGATCCCAACCGCGTCGTGTGGGCCCCCGAGGCGAAGAAGGTCTGGCGCCGGATCGCGGCGGACAAGCCGCTGACCCGACGCCTCACCATCGACGCGATCTCCGCGGCGAAGCCGCCTGAGAAGGACAACGGCAAGGGCGGCAAGAAGAACACCGAGCCTGCCTCGCCGTCGGCGTCCCCGACCGGTCAATCCGATGAGGCGGCGGTCGCCGCGGGGTTGTGCACGTGAGCGACCAGCCGACCCCGCCGCCCGTGCCCGAGAAGCCGCTCGGCCCAGGTGACGGGTCGGAACCGGAGTGGCAACGCCGGCGCCGACTCGCCACGGTGTTCGGCGAGGTGCTGCCGGAGTCCACGAGCGACGACCGCCCGACCGAGGCGGCGCCCGACGAGCCCGCCACTGATGCCTGGCTGCGGGCCCAGGTGCCTCCGCACCACGGCGGCTGACGCCCACGCACGAAGCCCACGACGCACGAAGGCCCGCCCGGTCGCCCGGGCGGGCCTTCGTCGGTGGTGCGTTCGCGCTCGGGCCTACTTGGCCAGCGAGTCGCGGATCTCGGCGAGGAGCTGCACCTCGGTGGGGCCGGAGGCCTCCTCGGGGAAGAACTTCGCCTGCGCCTTGGTGTAGGGCACCACGACGAAGAAGTACACGACGGCGGCCAGGATCAGGAACGCGATCACTGCGTTCATGAACGCCCCGAAGCTGTTCGCATCGTTGCTGAAGACCTTCGAAGCGCCCTCTGGCATCTGGGCGGTCAACCAGTTGGTGAAGGTGGTCACCACGGTGCCGAATGAGACGGCGATGATCACCGCCACTGCCAGGTCGACCAGGTTGCCCCGAAGGACGAAGTTTCTGAAACCACTCATGCGGATTGCTCTCCTTGTGTCGGCCTTGGAAGGGCCGTCAGTGATGGGTCAGTCGCCGACCCTAATCGGAATAGGCAAAACTGAGAAAAGCCCGCACCGCCGCGGAGAGCACAGCTTCCACAGACCCGGGCGGCAGCGCCAGCAGCACGACCCGGCCGCCGAGGGGTCCGGTGACCGTCGTGTCCTCGGCCGGCGGCACCGCGAGGACCACGGCGCCGTCGGCGATGCGGGTGGTCCGCCCGCGCCGTGGATCGGTCTCGAGCAGGTCGATCCGGTCGCCCGGCTGCAGCAGCGCCACCGAGTCCGGGTCGGGAAGCCGCACCGGCGCGGTCACGGTCCCGGCGCTCGAGGCGGCCAGCGCCGGACCCACCAGACGGACATCGGTCAGGGGCTCGCCTCGCCGCAACGGTGCGGCCAGGATCCGGCCCTCGGCGTCGTCGGTGCTGCCGTCCGGCACGGCCCGCTCCGGAAGGCTGCTGGCGATCAGGTCGTCGGACCCGAGCACGGTGCCGGCCGACAGGTCGCGGGCGGCAACCAGGACCATGGTCGTCGCCGGCTCCGGGGGTGCGACGACGCGGAGTGCGGCGGCCACGGAGACCGCGGCCAGCAGCGCTGCCAACGGGCGCCGATGAGCGAGCACCCGCCGGCGCACGGCCCGGCCGAGCCGGCGGGCGCGGTCGGCGGGGCGGGGGAGAGAGTCTTGCGCGGAGAGCATGGGCCGACGGTAGGCCGCTCCGGGGATCGCTGCCCGGGCTCTCCACAGGGCGTTGTCGGCTGGGTCAGCCGCTCGTGGTCACGGCGTCGACGACGACGGTTTCGACGAGCCGCCGGACGACGAGCCCCCACTCGACGAGCCCCCACTCGACGAGCCCCCAGTGGACGAGCCGCCGGACGACGAGCCGCCGGACTTGCCGGAGTCGCCAGACCCGGACGAGTCCGAGCCGCTGCTCCCGGAGTCTGAGGCGGCCGGGGTGCTGGAACTGCCGGTGGAACTGCCGGTGGAACTGCCGGCCCGGGAGTCGGTGCGGTAGAAGCCGGAGCCCTTGAAGACCACGCCCACGGCGTTGAAGACCTTGCGCAGCCGGCCGTCGCACTCGGGGCAGTGGGTCAGCGCGTCGTCGTGGAAGCTCTGCGCCTGCTCGAACTTGTGCCCGCAGTCGGTGCAGGCGTACTGATAGGTCGGCACGCTGTCCCCTTCCTCCTCGGGCCACGCCCCGGCTGGCACTCGACACCCGCGACTGCCAAGCCTAGCCGTTGTCCGGACCCAACTGGCCGCTGGGCACAATGGGCGCACCATGAGCAGACCAGACGCGGAGCCTTCCGCCGCAGCCCCGCCCGCTCCCGGCGGTTTCTGGCAACGGCTGCGGCGCTGGCCGCGGGCGCTGCGCTGGTCGGCGTACGCCGCGGCGATGCTGACGCTGGTGCTGATCGTGCTGGCCGCCGGCGGGACGGTCGCGCTGCGGCGCCCCCTGCCCCAGACCTCCGGCACGGTCGACCTGCCCGGCCTGTCCGCACCCGTCGAGGTGGTGCGCGACGACCACGGCATACCGCAGCTGTACGCCGACACCCTGGACGACCTGATGCTGGCCCAGGGCTACGTCCACGCGCAGGAGCGCTTCTTCGAGATGGACCTGCGCAGGCACGTGACCGCCGGGCGGCTCTCGGAGCTGTTCGGCGAGACGACCCTGGACAGCGACAAGTACATCCGCACCCTCGGCTGGCGGCGGGTGGCCGAGCAGGAGCTCGCCCTGGTCTCCCCGCAGACCCGGCGCCAGCTCCAGGCGTATGCCGACGGCGTCAACGCCTACCTCGACACCCATGCGCCCTCCGACATCGCCGTGCAGTACACCCTGCTCGGCCTCCAGGGGCTGCGCTACACCCCCGAGCCGTGGACCCCGGTGGACTCCCTGGCCTGGCTCAAGGCGATGGCGTGGGACCTCCGCGGGAACATGCAGGACGAGATGGATCGGGCGCTGCTCGCCGCCGACCACTCGAAGGCGGAGATCGCGCAGCTCTACCCGGCGTACCCGTTCGCCGAGCACCCGCCGATCGTCGCGGGCGGCGCGGTCGTCGACGGGGTCTTCGACGCGAGCGCGCCGCCGGCCGCGGCCCGGCCGGCCTACCCGCGGGCGGTGGTGCGCCAGCTGCGTGCGCTGCGCACCGGCCTGGAGGCGCTGCCCGAGCTGGTCGGGAAGGGCGCGGGGGTCGGCTCCAACTCCTGGGTGGTCGACGGCGCTCACTCCGAGACCGGGATGCCGATCCTGGCCAACGACCCGCACCTCGGCGTCAGCCTCCCCGGTGTCTGGATGCAGATGGGGCTGCACTGCCGGACCGTGCGCGAGGACTGCCCGCTCGACGTTGCCGGCTTCACGTTCTCCGGCGTCCCCGGCGTGATCATCGGACACAACGCCGACATCGCCTGGGGGTTCACCAACCTCGGCCCCGACGTCACCGATCTGTTCCTCGAGAAGGTCCGCGAACGCACCTGGCGACATGGCCGCAGCTGGCTGCCGCTGCGCGTGCGCACCGAGACGATCACGGTCCGCGGGGCGGACGACTTCTCGTTGCGGATCCGCGAGACCGATCACGGCCCCCTGCTCTCTGATGTCTCCCCGGAGCTGGCGACGATCGGCGCGAACGCCACCGCTGCCGACACCGGCGGCTACGCCGTCTCGCTGGCGTGGACCGCGCTCACCCCGTCCACCACGGCGGACGCGATCCTCGGGCTCAACCTGGCGTCGGACTGGGAGGAGTTCCGCGCGGCCGCGCGGAACTTCGCGGTGCCCGCGCAGAACCTCGTGTACGCCGACCGCGACGGCCACATCGGCTACCAGGCGCCCGGCCGGATCCCGATCCGCGGGCCGGGCAACAACGGCTCGCTGCCCGCCAAGGGGTGGCAGCCGCGCAACGACTGGACGGGGCGGTACCTCCCCTTCGATGCGCTCCCGCAGGTCCTCGACCCGGCAGAGGGGGTCGTGGTCACGGCCAACCAGGCGGTCGTCGGCCCTGACTACCGCTATCGCCTGACGGGGGACTGGGACCGCGGCTACCGCGCGCAGCGGATCCGCGACCTGCTCGCGGACGGGGGCACGCTCTCGGTCGACGAGGCCGCTCGGATTCAGCTCGACAACCTCAACCCGATGGCCGCCACGCTGCTGCCCCACCTGGTGGCCATCGACGACCTGGGGTCGGCGTACTTCCGCGACGGGCAGGACCTGCTGCGCGACTGGGACGGCCACCAGCCGGCGGACAGCGCGGCGGCGGCGTACTACAACGTGGTCTGGGCCAACCTGCTGCGGCTGACCTTCCACGATGACCTCCGGGAATCGCTATGGCCAGGCGGCGGCGACCGCTGGTTCCTGGTGGTGACCGGGCTGCTCGACCGGCCGAACGACCCGTGGTGGGACCACCAGGCCACCGAGGAGGTGGTCGAGACTCGCGACGACATCCTGCGACAGGCGCTGCGCGACGCCCGCGACGAGCTGACCCGACGGGAGTCGCTGGACCCGAACGACTGGACGTGGGGCGGCATCCACCGGCTCGACCTGATCGAGGGCACGCTCGGGGAGTCCGGAGTGGGACTGGCCGAGCTCCTCGTCAACCGCACCGGCTATCCCGTCGGCGGTGGCAGCAGCATCCTCGACGCGACCTCCTGGCACGCCAACGAGGGCTACGTCGTCACGGCTGCCCCCTCGATGCGGATGGTGGTGTCACTGGCCGACTTCGACGACGCGCGCTGGATCAACCTCACCGGCGTCTCGGGTCATCCGGCCAGCGGCCACTACGTCGACCAGACCGACCTGTTCGTCGCGGGCGAGACGCTGCCCTGGCCGTGGACCCGTGAGGCCGTTGACGCCGGCGCCTCGGACACCCTCACCCTCCGGCCAGCGGGAGACTGACGACTCCGTCCGGGGTCGCGGCGTGGGTCACCGGTCGGTCGTGTGGCTCGACCGGGAGGTCGATGCCGACCTCGTCGGCGTACAGCAGCACACAGGTGAAGGTGCCGACGGGCACCCGACCCAGGGCCTTGTCGTAGCAGCCGGCGCCCTTGCCGAGCCGGATGCCGCGCTCCGAGACCGCCAGGCCGGGCACGAGGACGACGTCGGGTGTCGCCACGGCGTGCAGACCCAGGCGAGGGGTGATCGGCTCCAGCAGGCCGAACCGCGCCGAGGCCAGGGACCCGGGGCCGTCGTAGGTCGCCCAGTCGAGGTCGAGCCCGCCCCGGGCGAGGCTGCCCACCGTGACCGGCAGGACGACCCGCTTGCCCGCCGCGCGCAGCCGGTCCAGCAGGACTCCGGTGCCCGGCTCCTGGCCGACCGAGACGTACGCCGCCACGCTGGCCGCGCGAGCGACCTCCGGGCGGGCGAGGAGGTGGTCGGCGAGGCGCTCCGCTGCGGCCCTGACCTCGGCCAGGCCGCGCCGGCCACGCGTGGTCTCCAGGCGGTCCCGGACGGCGGTCTTGGCGGCCCGAGCGGCGTAGTTCGGCACCTCGGGGCCCTCGTCGGCGGAGGGGAAGTGTGACGTGTCCACGATCCCAGCCTACGATCGTGGCATGGGTAGTACAGGTTTGAATCAGGCCCGCGACAAGATGGTGGCCGCCGGAGTCGATCCGGCGGCGGTGGAGGTGTTCGCTCACTACTACCGGTTGCTCGAACACGGCGAGACCGGGATGATCCCCGAGTCCAGCATCGAACCGGTCGAGATGGAGACGCTGGCCGACGCCGAGGTCGACCCGGAGACCGCCGCCGAGGCGGTGCGGCGGACGGCGGTGATCAAGCTCAACGGCGGCCTCGGGACCTCCATGGGCATGGACCGCGCGAAGTCGTTGCTGTGCGTGCGGCGCGGCCTGTCGTTCCTGGACATCATCGCCCGGCAGACCCTCCACCTGCGCCAGGAGTACGACGCCGCGTTGCCGTTGGTGTTCATGAACTCCTTCCGCACCAGCCAGGACACCATGGCGGCACTCTCGCGCTATGAGGATCTCCCGGTGGCCGGCCTGCCGTTGGAGTTCCTGCAGAACAAGGAGCCCAAGCTCCTGGCGAGTGACCTCACGCCGGCGTCGTGGCCGCAGGACCCCGACCTCGAGTGGTGCCCACCCGGGCACGGCGACCTCTACACCGCGCTGGTCGGCTCCGGGCTGCTGGACCAGCTGATCGAGGCCGGTTTCCACCAGGTCTTCGTCTCCAACTCCGACAACCTCGGTGCGGTCCCCGACGCCAAGATGGCCGGCTGGTTCGCCGCCTCGGGCGCCCCGTTCGCGATCGAGGCGGTGCGGCGTACCGCCTCGGACAAGAAGGGCGGCCACTTCGCGCGGCGCAAGATCGACGGCCGGATCGTGCTGCGAGAGACCGCGCAGACACCGCCGGCCGATCGGGACGCCCTGGCCGACCTGGACCGGCACCGCTACGCCTCCACCAACAACCTGTGGTTCGACCTGGAGGCGATGCGGCAGACCATGACGGACCGGCGCGGAGTGCTCGGTCTCCCGCTGATCCGCAACGTGAAGACGCTCGATCCGAGCGACCCCGCGTCGCCGGAGGTGATCCAGATCGAGACGGCGATGGGGGCCGCGATCGAGATCTTCGAGGACGCCCGCACGATCGAGGTCGGCCGAGACCGGTTCGTGCCCGTGAAGACCACCAACGACCTGCTGGTGCTGCGATCCGACGTCTACGACCTCGGCAGCGACTTCGTCATGGACCAGCGCGCCGACCAGCTCCCCTACGTCGAGCTCGACAGCGACTACTACCAGCTCGTCGAGGAGTTCGACCGGCGGTTCCCCGAGGGCGCCCCGTCGCTGCGGGAGGCCTCGTCGTTCCGGGTCGAGGGTGACTGGACGTTCGGACCCAAGGTCAGTGTGCACGGCGAGGTCAGCCTGGAGCGCCAGGACGGCGCCCAGCGGGTGGCCGCCGATACCGTGCTCAGCGCCAACGACGAGGGACTCGATGGCTGACCCTGGGCTGGTCACGGTCGAGGACCTGCTCGAGCGCATCATGGGGACCGTCTCGGAGCTGCCCCACTTCCCGCAGCCACTGATGGACGCCCTCGGCCTGCCGGTCGCGGAGGATCTGTACGCGCCGATCGCCCTGCCGACCTTCGACAACTCCGCCATGGACGGCTACGCCGTGGTCGCGGCCGACGTGGCGGACGCGTCGGAGGAACAGCCCGTCCGGCTCCCGGTCGTCGGTGAGATCGGGGCCGGCCAGGCGTCGCTGCTCGCGCTGTCTCCCGGGTCGGCGGCGAAGATCATGACCGGGGCCCCGGTGCCGGAGGGTTGCGACGCCGTCGTGCCCTACGAGTGGACCGACCGCGGGGTCGCCCAGGTCGAGATCACCCGGGCACCCTCGGTGGGGGTGCATATCCGCCTGGCCGGCGAGGACGTCACCCCGGGCGACCTGCTGGTCGAGGCCGGCACCGTGCTCGGACCGCGGCATCTGGGTCTGTTGGCGGCGGTCGGGCTCGGCACGGTCCGGGTCCGCCCGCGGCCCCGCGTGGTGGTGCTCTCGACCGGCTCTGAGCTGCGTGACCCCGGCACGACGCTCGCCCACGACTCGATCTACGACGGCAACTCCTACCTCCTGGCGGCTGCCGCTCGGTCAGCCGGTGCCATCGCCTACCGCGTCGGCATCGTGCCCGACGACCCGCAGGCCTTCCTCGACGCGCTGTCTGACCAATTGGTCCGCGCCGACGTGGTGGTCACCTCGGGTGGGGTCTCCCAAGGAGACTTCGACGTCGTGAAGGAGGCGCTCTCCCCGCTTCGCACGGTGTGGTTCGGCGGGGTCCGGATGCAGCCCGGGAAGCCGCAGGGGTTCGGCACGGTCGGCGAGGACGAGACCCCGATCTTCACGCTGCCCGGGAACCCCGTGTCGTCGTACCTCTCCTTCCAGATGTTCGTACTGCCGGCCCTGCGCAAGATGATGGGGCTGCGGCCGCACTCCCGGCCGACGACCGAGGCCAGGGTCACCAAGGCGTTCAGCTCGCCACCCGGCCGGAGGCAGTTCGTGCGCGCGACCTGGGCCAACCGCACCGTCACCCCGGTCGGCGGTCACGGATCCCACCTGATCGGCGATCTCGCCACGGCCGACTCGTTGATCGTGGTGCCCGAGGACCAGACCTCGGTGATGGCTGGTGAGCAGGTGCAGGTGCTGCGACTGGACGAGGAGTTCTGATGGATCGGCTGACCCACGTCGACGAGTCCGGGGCGGCTCGCATGGTCGACGTGTCCGGCAAGCCCGTCACGGCACGGACGGCGGTCGCGAGCGGGCGGGTCCTGGTGTCTCAGCGGGTGGTCGAGCTGCTGCGGGGCGAGGGCGTGCCCAAGGGCGACGCGCTCGCGGTGGCGAGGGTGGCCGGGATCATGGCGGCCAAGCAGACACCGGCCCTGATCCCGCTGTGCCACCCGCTCGCGATCTCCGCCGTCACCGTGGACCTCGCGGTCGCGGACGACGGCGTGGACATCACGGCGACGGTGTCCACCGCAGATCGGACCGGCGTCGAGATGGAGGCGCTGACGGCGGTGTCCGTGGCGGCGCTGACGGTCATCGACATGGTCAAGGCGGTCGACAAGGGCGCCACGATCACCGAGGTGCGGGTGCAGTCGAAGACCGGTGGCAAGTCGGGGGACTGGGCCCGTGGCTGACGCCCAGGCCGCAGGAGGGCTGCCCGCCGCGGTGGTCGTCGCGTCGAACCGCGCCGCGGCGGGGGTGTACGCCGACGAGACCGGTCCGCTGATCTGGGCGTTCCTGACCACGCTCGGCTTCTCGTGCGACCCGCCGGCGGTGGTCCCCGACGGCGACCCGGTCGGGGCGGCCATCGCCGACGCGGTGTCGCGCGGTGCCCGCGTGGTGCTCACCACCGGAGGCACCGGCCTGACACCGACCGACCTGACCCCGGACGTGACCCGGCCGCTGCTGGACCGCGAGATCCCGGGCATCGCCGAGGCGATCCGTGCCCACGGCGTCGCCCAGGGGGTGGCGTCGGCCGTGCTCTCACGCGGTGTGGCCGGGGTCGCCGGCGGCTGCCTGGTGATCAACCTCCCCGGCTCGCGGGGCGGCGTGAAGGACGGCCTTGCCGTGTTGGAGCCGTGGCTGGTGCATGCCGTGGAGCAGATCCCGGGCAGCGACCATTGACCAGCGGCTGGCCGGCGGTGCTGACCCATGCCGAGCTGCGACTGCGGCCGGTGGAGGTGGCTGACGCCGCCGCCTGGCAGGCCGCGCGCGAACGCAGTGCCGACTGGCTGCGACCGTGGGACGCGACCATGCCTCCCGGTGGTGAGCCGCGACCGGCCAACTTCCGCGCGGTCGTGAAGAACCTCCGGCGCAACGCCCGCGCCGGCACGGCGTACCCCTTCGTGATCGAGGTCGACGGCCGCTTCGCCGGCCAGCTCACCATCAGCAACATCGTGCGGGGCTCGGCCCGGTTCGCCTCGATCGGCTACTGGGTCGACCACGCGTTCGCCGGCCGCGGCGTGATGCCCCGCGCCGTGGCGATGGCGATCGACCACTGCTTCGGGGCCGGCGGGCTGCATCGGGTCGAGATCGCGATCCGACCGGAGAACACGAACTCGCTGCGAGTCGTGGAGAAGCTCGGGCTCCGCGAGATCGGCTATGCCCCGAAGTTCCTCCACATCGACGGCGCCTGGCGGGATCACCGCCTCTATGCGGTCACGGTGGAGGAGTGCCCGGAGGGTCTGCTCGCCCGCTACCTTGGTTCCCTTCCGTCACACGAGTGATTTTCCGACACACCTAGTGACGTGCGCCCCAGGGCGGGTTGGCCGACCTAGGCTGCGCCCGTGGGCATTCCGCATGTGGACGTATTCCTCTTCGTCGGCGTCGCCGCCGCGTGGGCGATCTATCTGATCCCCAAGGCGATCCAGCACCACGAGCAGGCGGAGCACACTCGCACCGTCGACCGCTTCTCGCACCGGCTGCGGGTGCTCGCGCGCCGCGAGCCGGTCAGCCCTCGCGACGCCGAGCTGGTCGTGTCGGGCGCGAAGGTGTCGGCCGCCGCGGCGCCCGCGGCCCCGGCTTCGACGGCGACCCGCGTCGCCGAGCGTCCGGTTCCCGGCGCTTCTCCTTCCGAGACCCGTGCCCTGGAGCGTCGCCGCCGTGAGGCGTCGCGACTCGCCACCAAGCGCCGCCGCCGTGTGCTCGGCGTGTTGCTGGTCGCGCTGGCTTCGGTGGCCGGCGTCGCGACGTACGGCCTGATCACCTGGTGGTACGCCGCCCTCCCTGGCGGGCTGCTCCTCGCCTGGCTGGTGGCGTGCCGGGTGATGGTCAAGGGCGAGCGCAGCGTGAGGCGCGCCGCCGCTCGTGACCAGGACGAGACGGGGCAGGGCGCCGAGTCGCCGACCGGAGAGACCCCGCTGGCCATGGACGACACGACCGAGATCGCTCGAGTCGTGCACGCCGAGCCAGGCATGTGGGACCCGGTGCCAGTCACGTTGCCGACCTACGTCGACAAGCCGGCCGCTGCTCGCTCGGTGCGTGGCATCGACCTGGAGTCCGACGGTGTGTGGACCTCGGGTCGGACCGCGGCGGACTCCGCGATCGCCCGCCAGGCCGACGCCGAGGCCGCCGCCGCGCGTTCGGCCCGTGAGTCCGACGACAGCCGGCGCGCCGCCGGCGCCGCCGGCTGAACGGGATCGGTCAGCCGGAGTCGGGGGTCCTTCTCGTGAGGGAGTACCCGACGACGGCGAGGGATAGCAGGAAGGCGGCCGAGGTGGCGCTGCCGCCCAGGATCGGGTCGGAGAAGCCGAGCTGCGCGGTGAGGGACGCGGCCCCGAGCACGCCCAGGCCGGCTGCGCCGAGCAGGAGGGCGCGCGCTGGGCGCAGGATCAGGGCGGCCGCAAGCACCAGCAGCACCAGCCCGCCGATCAGGTTGTACTCACCCAGGCTCAGCGACAGATCGGTCGAGCCGAACCTCGTGCCGCGGGCAGCGAGCGGGTCGCTGAGTGACCCGATCACGCTGACCAGCCCGACCAGCGCGGCGGCACCACCGAAGACGCGACCCAGCAGGCGGCCGTTGTTGAGCCCGGCGCGGACGGCGTCGACGGCCAGCACCCGACCGGCGGAGGAGCCGAGGATCGCGACGTGCGCACCGATCATCAGCCAGTAGGACCAGGGCCATTCGTGGGGCGCGTAGGCGACCGACAGCGCGATCGCCGCTGACTGGGCGATGCCGATCGCGGCGGCCAGCCGGACCCAGGCGCCGGTGAGCAGCAGCACCGCCAGCAGCGTCTCGAGCACGAGCACCATCCAGCCGAACGGCGTGAACGCCGTCAGCACGAGGTGCTCGACCACCCAGGCGTACGGCGGGAAGACGGGGTCGCTGACGGCGTACGACGTGAACTTGTAGAGCCCGTTGCCGGCGTCCTTGCCGAAGTCCGGCGGGCGCTTCCAGGCGACGTTGTAGAGCCACATCAGGCCGACCAGGACGCGCAGGAAGGTCGCGCCGAGAGCGTGGTGGCGGGGGACCTCCTCCGTGGCCGGGGCGAGGAGCCAGTCGGTGACGCCTCGCAGCCGGAGGCCGAGTGGGGGAGTGGGATCAGGCACAGCGGAACACCTCCCTGCCGCTCGCGGCGGCAGCATCCTGGACGGCGACGGCGTCGCGGACCACCCCGAAGACCTCGCTCAGGGGCAGCGGCGCGTCGGCGATGCGCAGGTGCGGGTTGGTGACGGCGACCGGATGCCACCAGGCGCCGTCGACGGTCAGGGTCGGCTCGGGCTCGAGGCTGTCGAGCGAGACGTGGACGCCGAGGTCGGCGTACCCCTCTTGGGCGACGGGCCGGATCAGCCGGTCCTCGCGGTCGATGCCTTCGGTGTCCAGCCGCTCGTGCAGGGCCGCGACGCCGACCGGGTCCTCGTCGTACAGCGTCGCGGCGACGCGGACCCGGAAGCCGAGCGAGCGGGCCAATCCGATCCCGTCCAACGCCTTCGCCCAGGAGCCCGCTCCGCGCTGCCGGTCGTGGACCTCGGCGGTCGCCGAGTCGAGGCTGACCTGGAGGAGCACACCCCTGTCGAGCTCCTCGAGGATCTCGCGGCGTCGACCGCGGCCGATGATCATCGCGTTGGTGAGGATGGTGCGTTCCATTCCTTCCGCGGCCGCGAGCAGCTCTCCCAGCTCGGGGTGCATGAACGGCTCGCCGCCGGTGAACAGCACCTCGCGTCCGCCCTGCTCGGAGAACTCCGCGAACGCCCGGCGGGCCAGCTCGACGGGGAATCGCCGTGCCTCCGCCTTCGGCGAGGACTCCGCGCAGCAGTAGCTGCAGGCGAGGTTGCAGTCGAAGTTGGTGTAGACCCAGACCCGTTGGCCGATGGGGGTCCGATCGCCGATGCTGAACACGCTGGTCGGCGCGAGGGTCGCGCCGGCCTTGCGGACGGCGAACCACCAGGGTCCGGACTCGGTCTGGGCCACCTGCTCGGCGACGTCGTGGCCGACCAGATCGGCCCAGATCGGCAGATCCGTGACGACGCTCGCCTCGGCACTGCGCACGGCCAAGAGTCCGCCGACCTCGAGTCGCCGCATCGCGCGGGTGATCAACAGCAGCAGCCCGCTGCCGCAGTCCATGTCGCCGCCGTCGATCAGGGCTCCCACCTCCCCCACGGGGGTGTCCTGCCGGCCGATCACCGAGGTGGCCTCATCCATGCTGTCGACACTAGGCGCATTCGCCACCCCCGGGCCTTGCCCGTTCCTTACGATCCGGTGACCGGGCTAGGTTGAGCGCCATGAGCGACGTGACCAACCCCGAGGACGCCGCTGCTCGCAAGGCCTACTGGGAGAACGTCCACAGCGACAAGGACGTGGACGGCGTCTCGTGGTGGCAGTCGGTGCCGGAGCTGTCGCTGGGGCTGGTCGACCGGGCCGGCGTACCCAAGGACGCCGGAATCATCGACGTCGGTGCCGGCTGGTCGACGCTGATCGACCACCTGGTCGAGCGGGGATACTCCGACCTGAGTGCGGTCGACCTGTCGGCGACCGCACTCCAGACGGTCCGCGACCGGATCGGACCCGCGGGTGACCAGGTGGTGCTGGACGTGGCCGACGTGCTCGACCTCGACCGGGGTCGCCGCTATCAGCTGTGGCACGACCGGGCGGTGTTCCACTTCCTGATCGACGAGGAGGAGCGCGACGACTACCGCGCATCGTTGGGACGGTGTCTGGAGCCCGGCGGCTGGGTCGTCGTCGCGACGTTCGGACCCGACGGCCCGGAGACCTGCAGCGGGCTGCCGATCGTCCGCTACACCCACGAGGAGCTGGCCGCGGAGTTCCCCGGCTACGACCTGGTCGACACCGCAGGCGAGGACCACCTGACGCCCTGGGGGACCTCCCAGCAGTTCACCGCGATCCTGCTGCGACAGCGCGGCTGAGGAGCCCTTCGGCCGGCGTGGAATCCGATTCGGTCCGCCCGCGCGCCGGGTGCTACCGTTTCTCCTCGCGTCGTACGACGCATCCGGGGCTGTGGCGCAGTTGGTAGCGCGTCTCGTTCGCAATGAGAAGGTCAGGGGTTCGAATCCCCTCAGCTCCACCATGGTGATGTCTCGGGACACCGTTGACAGGTGTCTCGGGACATCGTTGCCATAGTTGGCGAGTTCGCCGACCAGCTCTTCTTCGGGGCCGACAACGCACGGCTGGGGTTGCTGACCTCCGCTGGCTGGTGGGCGGTCGCGGCGATGGTGCTGGCGGTCCAGCACCACCGGCGTGGGGGCCGCGCCGGGCCGCAGGTACTCCCGGCTGCAATCGTCGGTGAGCCGACGCGACCGTGAGCATGCCTCTCCTCCGGCGAGCTGGTCGTCAGGTGGACGCTCGCCCGGCGCGAGCACTCCGGACTGGTGAACGCCGCGGCGATGCACGCCATTCACCAGTTAGGTCCTCACCGGGCCAGGTTCACTTTCCACCACCCGAAATCGCGCGGCGGGCAAACGTCATACCCGGCGGCACGCTGGGCGTAGACCGTCAGAGACGCTGGGCCCTTTGCACCATCATGTGGGAGCTCGCGCGCGTGCCAGAAGCCGATCCGCTTTCTGGGCGCTATGGGCGCCCCATGGGCCGGGTGTCTCCGGTCGGGGATCGGCACGCGGAGCGTGCCACGGCGGGATGCCCGGGTTCTCGTGGTGGTCGCAGCACCTGATCGATCCTGTGAGGGTGTCGATGACAAGGGCTCGCGCTCAGGCGCGCCTCATCTCTGTCCATCTCCTCGAAGCTCACCTAGCATCGACGCACAGCGTCATGCCGACCGGAAAGACAGGAGGAGGCCGCGATGTCCACCCGTGCCCTCGAAGTACATCTTGAGGAACTGGGTGAGGGCCCCTGGATCGCGGCAGCGCTCAACGCCCTGGGAGGGGCCGCTGGTTTCGGGCAGTACCGGTTCGTCGCCCGCTCAGCCGACGACGAGTCGGGCGCTGCGACGACCGTGCTTGAAGGCGCCACCTTCCCCATGCTGCGCTTTCTAGACCTCAACGCCCTGCAGGAGCCCAACCCATCTACCGACCTCGCACAACGGTTGGCGGACCTGGACCGCGACTTGGTGGCGGACGGGTGGAGTCGACAAGAGAGGTCCGGACGGCATTGGTGGTCACGGACCTATGAGAAAGCCTGTTGACTTCCCCGGGTGCTGGCCCGAAGTGCCGGAGCAGCTGTTCTCCGTCTGCGAGAGGACTGTCGATCCCGCATGACCCCGGGCACCGGCACGCTCCGCGTGAGGATCTCGCTCCGGTGGCCGACGACGGCCGGGACGTCCTCGCGCGGCCACCAAGTCGACCACGGGGCAAGCAGCCATCGGCCTGCTCGTGGGAGCGCAGTAACTCCAGCCATCCGGAGTCGGGCTCCCGTCCGGGCAGCAGCGAGTCGAGGCAGACCAGCCGGACACCGACCGCGTCCGCGACCACAGCCTCGTGACCACGTTGTTGAAGTGCCAGCGCGAGCGGACCGGCCACCGCTGGAGTTGCTAGCGGGCTGGGCAGCAGGCAGATCCGCATGCCTTGTTAGTGCCCGATCTGGGACCCGCTACCGCAGCAGGTCGTCATGCTCGAGCCGGTCGTCGACGAGCGACCCGGTGAGCCGATCCCTCTGCGCGTCCCGCGAGACGATCCGCGACTGGAGTACGGAAGCACGTGTAGCATCATCATTCAATGATATTCGACGTGCATGGAGGCTGCAGTGAGAACGACCCTGGCCCTGGACGACGATCTCGTCACGGAAGCGCAGAGGCTGACCGGGACCATCGAGAAGACAGCACTTGTGCGTCAGGCTCTGCGGGCATTGATCGAGCGCGAGAGCGCAAAGCGGCTCGCGCAACTGGCAGGAAGTGAGCCCGACGCGAAGCCGGTCCCGCGACGGAAGTCGATGCCTGCGTGATCCTCGTCGACACGTCGATCTGGATCGACCATCTCCGCACGGGTGACCCCAAGCTAGTAGGGCTCCTCCAAGACGGCCACGTGCTGGCGCACCCCTGGGTGACCGGGGAACTCGCGCTCGGCCACCTCTCGCGACGCAGCGAGATCCTTGGTTTACTCCACAACCTCCCGCAGGCAACCGCCGCAACCGACGTCGAGGTGCTGACTCTGATCGAGAACCAGCATCTGTTCGGCCTTGGCATCGGGTACGTCGACGCGCACCTGCTGGCTGCAACATTGCTGACACCCGGTGCGCGCCTATGGACGCGGGACAAGCGACTCGCGACGATCGCTGTTCGACACGGTCTAGCCAGCGATCACAAACGGGGCGACTGAGAGCAACGCCGGGTTGCGCGCTCGTAGTGCTGTGTGTCGTGCTCTCAGGCTGCTCCGCACAGGACCCGGGCGCGGACCCCCGCACGTCGCTGTCCGATGGTGTCGACCAGTCGGGCGCCCTTCTGGAAGGGTTCATCGCGGCCGATGGGCCAGGGTGTTCTGCGGCCGTGGCCATTGATGGCGAGGTGGCGTGGGCCGGTCAGCGCGGATTGGCGAACGTCGCAGAGGGCGTCCCCATCGCGCCTGAATGGCACTCGACGAGAGTCTGTGAGGCACCGAACTGCTCATCGGAAGCGATCTCTCTCCGGTCCCGAACTCTGCGCTATCGGCCGGTGGGGAGAGGTATCACCGGGCCGGCCGGGAGCCGACGACGGAGTTCGCGGACACCTGGGTCAGCTGAGGTGGGTGAAATGCACAGGGGGCTCGTGCCAACTGCAGGCTCAGCGGACATGGTCGTCGTACATCGTCTTTCGGCGGAACGGCATGGCGTGCTGGGCGGCGAAACCGCGCGGTACGGATTCGAGTGTGAAAACGCCGTACTCCTCGGGCCAACTGTGATCTTTGGGCAGCTTGAACGTGCCCATGAGCATGTCCACCAGTGGGAGGTGGATGGCGTAGTTGCAGTCCCAGTAGTCCTAGTGGCGTGCGTGGTGCCAGTGGTGGTAGCGCGGGAGGGTGATCACGGATTCGAGCCACCCGAACCGGATGTTGATGTTGGCGTGGGCGACGACAGCTTGCAGACCGACGAGGACGGCGTACGCGTTCACGACAGGCAGTTCGAATCCGAAAGCCAGTAGGGGAACGACGACGATGCTGCGCGTCAGGACGGTTTCGACCAGGTGGACCCGTGATCCGGCGAGCCAGTCGAGGTCACGGCTGGAGTGATGTACCGAGTGGAACTTCCGGCGGCGCGGGCGCGGCCGCGCTGTGCGGCGGTGGTGGCCAGGGCGATGCGATCGTGATCCGGCCCCTGACCTAGACCCAACCTGGCCGGGCCCTGACCCAGTCATGCTTCAACCGTGGCTGAGATGACTACCGCATCACATCGCCTAGGAGACGCCGTGGCCGGGTAGTACATTTCAAGCATGGCTGGATCAAGACCCGTTGAACTGATCACCGCGAGCGAGGCGGCCCGGGTGCAGGCCCGTCTGGACCTGCTGTCGGCTGTGGCCGACCCGGTCCGGTGGGCCGTGCTGCGCCACCTCGGTGAGCGCGGTGAGTCGTGCGTGTGCGACCTGCAGGAGCGGATCCCGGTGGCAGGGAATCTGTTGAGCTACCACCTCAAGGTGCTGCGGGAGGCCGATCTGGTCACCACCCGGCGGCGTGGCCGCTGGGTGGACTACTCCTTGGCGCAGGGCGCGGCCGAGCGGCTGCTCGGCGCCCTGCCCCTCACCCCGGGAGGGGGACCGTCATGAGCGTCATGACACACCTGCCGACCTCGACGAGGGGCCGCACCGCGGCCTTGACCGGTACGGCGGTCGCGTGGGCGGCGGCGTACTGGGTCAACGAGCAGCTGTGGGACCTGGTGTTCAAGAACCTGCTCGGGATGGACCCGGATGCCCGGCTCACCGAGAGCCTGCACTTCTTCTTCTACGACACCGTGAAGATCGCGCTGCTGCTCACCGGCATCATCTTCGTGATCACCGTGCTCCGGTCCTACATGAGCGTGGAACGCACCCGTGCGCTGCTGGGCGGCAAACGTGAAGGGGTCGGCAACGTGATGGCCGCCGGCCTGGGCGTGGTGACCCCGTTCTGCTCGTGCAGCGCCGTCCCGGCGTTCATCGGGTTCGTCTCCGCCGGCGTCCCGATCGGGGTGACGTTGAGCTTCCTGATCGCCAGCCCCCTGGTCGACGTGGTCGCGATCGGGCTGCTGCTGACGCTGTTCGGTCTGAAGATCATGCTCATCTACATCGTGGCTGGTGTGAGTGTGGCGATCGTGGCCGGCTGGCTCCTCGGTCGGATGGGTGTCGAGCGCTGGGTCGAGCCGTTCGTGTTCGAGACCCGGCTCGGTGGGCAGGTCATCGACTCCACAGCCGGCCTGACCTTCGACCAGCGCATCCAGATGGGCGCCGAGGAGGTCGGCACCGTCCTGCGCAAGATCTGGCCCTACCTGCTCGTCGGCATCGGCGTGGGTGCGGCGATCCACGGCTGGGTGCCCGAGGGCTTCTTCACCGAGTACGCCGGTGCCGGCGCAACCTTCGGTGTGCTGGTGGCGGTGCTGATCGGTATCCCGCTGTACTCCAACATCGCCGGCATCCTGCCCCTGGTCGGCGCCCTGTACGACAAGGGCCTGCCGATGGGCACCCTGCTGGCCTTCATGATGGCCGTCGTCGCGCTCTCGGTGCCCGAGATGATCCTGCTGCGCCGGGTGCTCAAGCCCCAGCTCATCGGCATCTACCTCGCGGTGGTCGGCACCGGCATCGTCGGCGTCGGCTACCTGTTCAACGCACTGCTCGGCTGACCTGCCGCGCGAAACCCAATCCACCGACAAGGAGCCCGTCATGATCGTGAAGATCCTCGGACCCGGCTGCAACAACTGCAAGAAGCTCGAGCAGGCGACCCGCGCGGCCCTCGCCGACCTCGGACTCGACGCCACCGTCGAGAAGGTCGAGGACTACCCCACCATCGTCGGCTACGGGATCATGTCCACTCCCGGCCTCGTCGTCGACGAGAAGGTCCTGGTCTCCGGCCGGGTGCCCAAGCCAGCGGAGATCAAGAAGCTGCTCACCGCGGAGGCGGGCTGATGGCCGCGCCGCGGGAGTATCGCGTCCACGGCCGTGCCATCCATGGCGGCGAGGCCGAGGTGCAGGTGGCTGGCGTGCGTGTTCCGCTCGACGCCGCCTGGGGAGCACCGGCCGGCGACCTGCCCGGGCCCGCACACCTGCTGGGCACTGCCTTCGCGGCCTGCATGCTGAAGAACCTCGCCCGCGCCGGCGCCCTGCTCGACTTCGCCTACACCGACGCCGAGGTCGACGTCGCCCTGCACCGCCAGGACGCCCCACCGAAGTTCACCGAGATCACCTACGAGCTGCGCATCACCACCGACGAACCCCCACGCCGGGTGGAGCTGGTGCACACCAACCTGCGCAAGTTCGGCACCGTCTACAACACCCTCGCCGCAGTCTGCGACGTCCATGGCAAGGTCCGGGCGACCTGACCCTTGCCGCCTGAACAGCTGCCGGTCCCGCCGATTCACTCCGCCTCGGAGGATCATTGAGCCCGGCACATGAGGCGGGCACAGTGGTCGTCGGGGGCGGCCAGGCAGGTCTGGCGACGGGGTTCTACCTGCGCCGAGCCGGGCGACGCCCAGGCGAGGACTTCGCCATCCTCGACGCCGCCGACCGGCCTGCTACTTCCTGCCGTTCCCGTTGAGAGCGACGCAGATCTCGCCGGACACTGTCTCGGTGAAGCTGCCTGCAGGGTCGAGCAGGTCCTGCACTCCCGCAAGGGTGAGCGTGCCGGTCGCACCGCCGAGCTTGCCGGTGGCTCCACTCACGTCTCCCGACGCCCGGAACTCGCCGGTCGCTGTGTCGAGCGTGCCGTCGAGGGCGACCGTCAGCGTCGCCCGGTTCGTGGTGAACGTGATGTCGCCGGCGAATGCGATCCCGGTCGGCGTGAAGCCCGTGACCTGGAAGGCGGCCTCGGTCGTGCCCTGCAACAGGCCTCCGCCACGGATCTGGGCGACGGTTCTGATCAGGCCGAGGGGGTCACCGGCCTGCGGGGGAGCTCCCTGGCCCGCGCCCTTCGCGTTGATGTGGTGACAGGACACCCCGGCAGTGGCCGGTCCAGCCTGAACCAGCATCAGCAGGGGCAGCAGCAGGACCAGAACAGCAACTCGTCGCATCAGCGATCCCCTCTTCGGCGCTGACGAGGTTGTCATCGCCACCTCGCCAATCGATGCTAGCGAGGTGGCAGCCGATTCGCCACGATCAGACCAGGTCGAGCGCCTGCCGGGCGATGGCCAGCTCCTCATTGGTCGGCACCACCAGCGCCGTCGTCGGCGCCGCGTCGGGGGAGATCGCCCGGGGGTCGCTGGAGCGCACCGCGTTGCGCTCGGCGTCCACCTCGATCCCGAACCGGCCGAGGCCGCCCAGAGCCGCGGCGCGCAGCGCCGGGTTGTTCTCACCCACGCCTGCGGTGAAGCTGATCACGTCCACCGAGCCGAGCAGCGCGAGGTACGCCCCGACGTAGTGCTTGATCCGGTGCACGTAGACCTCGAACGCCAGCTGGGCGGCCTCGTCGCCGTCGGCCCGGCGCTGTTCGAGCTCGCGGAAGTCGTTAACTCCGGCCAAACCCAGGAGCCCGGACTTCTTGTTCAGCAGGGTGTCGATGTCGCCGACCGACAACCCCAGCTCGTGATGGAGAAAGGTGTGCAGCCCTGGGTCGACATCGCCGGAGCGGGTGCCCATCACCAGGCCCTGCAGGGGGGTGAGTCCCATCGAGGTCTCCACCGCGACGCCGCCGCGGATCGCCGAGACCGAGCACCCGTTGCCCAGGTGCAAGACGATCTGGTTCAGGTCGGCCAGCTCCCGGTCGAGAAACTCGGCCACCGCGCGTGAGACATAGCGGTGGGAGGTGCCGTGGAATCCGTACCGACGGATCCGGTGCTTCTCGGCGAGCTCTCGCGGGATGGCGTACGTCCGGGCCGCGGCGGGCAGGGTGGCGAAGAAGGCCGTGTCGAAGACCGCAACGTGCGGGATGCTGGCGAACCGCTCCCGAGCCGCCACGATCCCGGCGACGGAGCCCGGGTTGTGCAGCGGTGCGAGCGGGACGAGCTCGTTGATCTCGGCGACGACGGCGTCGTCGATGACCACCGGGTCGGAGAAGTCCGGGCCGCCGTGAACCACCCGATGCCCCACCGCGACGATGTCGCCGGCGTCCAGGTCGACGCCACCCTCGCTCAGCTCCGCGATCATCTGTTGGATGGCGGCGCCGTGGTCCGGGGGCGCGGATGCGGCCGACTCGCCGATCCGCTCGATGGTGCCCTTGGCCGTGACCGCACCGGTCTCGGGAGCGACGAGCTGGTACTTCAGCGACGACGAGCCTGCATTGAGCACCAGCACCAGGTCACTCATGCGGGCCACCCTCTCCTGGGTCCAGCCCTTGGGCCTGGACGGCGGTGATCGCGACCGTGTTCACGATGTCCTCGACCAGGGCGCCCCGGGACAGGTCGTTGACCGGCTTGCGCAGACCCTGGAGCACCGGCCCGATCGCGATCGCATGGGCGCTGCGTTGCACGGCCTTGTAGGTGTTGTTGCCGGTGTTCAGGTCGGGGAAGATGTACACGGTCGCGCGGCCGGCCACCGGCGAGTCGGGCAGCTTTGTCCGGGCTACGGCCGGGTCGACGGCCGCGTCGTACTGGATCGGCCCTTCGAGCAGCAGATCCGGGTCGCGCTGGGCGACCAGCGCGGTCGCGGCGCGGACCTTCTCCACCTCGGCTCCCGAGCCGGACGCGCCGGTCGAGTAGGACAGCATCGCGACCCGTGGCTCGATTCCGAACTGGCGCGCGGTGGCGGCGGAGGACAGCGCAATGTCGGCCAGCTGCTCGGTCGTCGGCTCGGGGATCACTGCGCAGTCGCCATAGACCAGGACCTGGTCGGCCAGGCACATCAAGAACACGCTCGACACCGTGCTGACGCCGGGCGCCGTCTTGATGAACTCCAGCGCCGGTCGGATCGTGTGCGCGGTGGTGTTCGCCGCACCCGACACCATCCCGTCGGCCAGGCCGAGGTGCACCATCATCGTGCCGAAGTACGACGCATCGGTGACCACCTCGCGTGCCCGTTCCAGGGTCATCCCCTTGTGGGCGCGGGCCTGGGCGTACGTCGCCGCGAACCGCTCCACGTGGGCGGGGTCGGTCGGGGCGATGACCTCGGCCTGATCCAGGTTGAGCCCGAGCGCGGACGCGCGAGCCCGAATCCTGGTCTCCACCCCGAGCAGCGTCAGGTCGGCGACCCCGCGCCGGATCAGGATCGCGGCCGCCTGCAGGACCCGGTCGTCGCTGCCCTCGGGAAGCACGATGCGCTTGCGGTCGGCCCGCGCTCGTTCCATCAGTTGGTACTCGAACATCAGCGGTGTGGTCACCGCGGAGGCCGACACGTTCACTGCCGCGAGCAGGGCGTCCTGATCGACCTGCTCGGCGAACAGCCGGCGGGCCGTCTCGATCTTCTTCGTCGACGTGCGGCTCATCGGTCCCTTGACCCGGTTCAGCCGTTCGGCCGTGGCGAACGTCCCCAGGTCGGTGAGGGCGATCGGCAGGTCCTGCTCGACCCCCTCGCTGAGCCGAAGAATGGTGTCGGGGATCGGATAGCCCCCGGTCAGGATGATGCCGGCCAGGGCCGGGAAGGTGCCCGACTGGTGAGCGAGCATGAGTCCCGGGATCAGGTCCGACCGATCGCTGGGCGCGATCACGGCGACATCGGGGGCCAGTCGGGCCAGCACGTTGGGCAGGCTCATGGCCGCCACGATCAGCTCCAGGGCCTCGCGGTCCATCCAGGCCTCGTTGCCGAGCACCAGTGTCGCGTCGACCGCCTCGGCCAGGGCGCGGAAGGTGGGTGCCGACAGCTGCGGGCTCTCGGCGATGGCTCCCACGACGACGCCGGGCAGGTGGCCGAGCGCGGCCCGCGTCGCTTCGGCGGCCTCGGCGTCGACGCGGTTGGCGATGACCGCCACCGGATGTGCATGCTGGGCGCGCAGTTCCTTGATGGCGCTATCAGCCGCGGCCCGGACCTGGTCCGGGGTGCGGTTGCGTCCGTGCACGACCAACACGACAGGAGACCCGAGGTTGGCGGCGATCTTGGCGTTGAACGAGAGCTCGGTGCCCGTCGTCAGATCGGTGTAGTCCGACCCCAGGACCAAGATCACCTCGAAGCGGTCGCTCAGCCGGCCGAAGCGCTCCACGATCACGTGCAGTGCCTCGTCGGCGTTCTCGCGCGCGAGGTCGTAGGACACGCCGAGCGCCTCGTCGTAGGTCTGCTCGATACCAGGCTGATTGACCAGCAGGTCGGCGATGAGGTCGATGCCGTCGCCCGCGGTCAGCGGGCGGAAGACCCCCACCGAGCCGACCTCTCGCACCAGAGCGTCGAGGAGGCCGAGGGCGACCGCCGACTTCCCGGTGAGTCCCTCCGGCGAGGCGACGTACACGCTTCGAGTCACGCGCCCGACCCTAGCCTCCAGCCGGCCATCGCCTCAGGCGTCGTCGCCAGTCGAGAAGGTGTTGGTCGGCGCGTGCCACTCGTCGTCGGTGACCCGGCTTGTCCGTTCCGCTCCGTTGTGGTCAGGTTGCCCTGGGGGAATTCCACAGGACTGGAGGGTGAACCACATGGCCGAGCCTGGGCAACGCGAATCCGCATCCGATCCGGAGGAGCAGGCCGAATGGGCCGAGTCCTTCGACCAGATGGTGGCGGTGGGCGGCAGGCGGCGTGCCTCGGAGGTGCTGCGCACGCTGGCCCAGCGGGCCGCCGTGGCAGGCGTGCCTGCGGACGCCTCGATCACCACCGACTACGTCAACACGGTCGGAGTGCAGGACGAGCCGCCCTTCGCGGGCGATGAGGACATCGAGAGGCGTTTCCGGCGGCTCGTGCGCTGGAACGCCGCCATGCTGGTGCAGCGGGCCCAGCGTCCGGAGATCGGGGTCGGGGGGCACATCTCTACGTACGCCGGCGCGGCCACGCTCTACGAGGTCGGCCTCAACCACTTCTTCCGTGGCCCCGACCACCCCGGTGGCGGTGACCAGGTCTTCTTCCAGGGCCACGCCTCACCGGGGATGTACGCCAGGGCCTTCCTGGAGGGCCGGCTCGGCGAGGCCGACCTGGACGGCTTCCGCCAGGAGAAGTCCAAGGCCCCGCACGGACTGCCGTCGTACCCGCACCCGAGGCTGATGCCGTCCTTCTGGCAGTTCCCCACCGTCTCGATGGGGCTCGGGCCGATGAACGCCATCTACCAGGCGCAGTTCAACCGCTACCTGCGCGACCGTGGCATCAAGGACACCTCCGACCAGCAGGTGTGGGCGTTCCTCGGGGACGGCGAGATGGACGAACCCGAGTCGAGGGGACTGCTGCAGCTGGCTGCGAACGACGGCCTGGACAACCTCACGTTCGTCGTCAACTGCAACCTGCAGCGGCTCGACGGGCCGGTCCGGGGCAACGGCAAGATCATTCAGGAGCTCGAGGCCTTCTTCCGCGGTGCCGGGTGGAACGTGTTCAAGGTGGTCTGGGGCCGGCAGTGGGACCCGCTCCTGGCGGGGGACACCACCGGCGACCTGGTGCGCATCATGAACGAGACCCTCGACGGCGACTACCAGACCTACAAGGGTGAGTCCGGCGGCTACATCCGGGAGAACTTCTTCGGTCGCTCGGCGGCGACCAAGAGGCTCGTCGAGGACCTCACCGACGATCAGATCTGGGGACTGCGGCGAGGCGGGCACGACTACCGCAAGGTGTACGCCGCCTACCACGCCGCGACCGTCCGCAGCGGACGCCCGAGCGTGGTGCTCGCGAAGACGGTCAAGGGCTACGGCCTCGGTGCGAACTTCGAGGCCCGCAACGCAACCCACCAGATGAAGAAGCTGACGGCAGAGGATCTCAAGACCTTCCGCGACCTTCTCCACATCCCGATCAGCGATGCCGACATCGAGCGCGACCCCTACGCCACGCCGTTCTACCACCCGGGGCCCGACGCACCGGAGATCGCCTATGCCCTGGAACGGCGTCGCGCTCTGGGCGGCTTCGTCCCCGAGCGCAGGAACCGACCCCGGTCGGTCGTGCTGCCCTCGGAGAGCACCTACGACGTGGCCCGCAAGGGCGGCGGCAAGATGGCGGCCACGACCATGGCGTTCGTGCGAGTTCTGCGCGAGCTGATGCGCGATCCCGAGATCGGGCAGCGCATCGTCCCGATCATCCCGGACGAAGCCCGGACCTTCGGCATGGACTCCTTCTTCCCGACCGCGCGGATCTACAACCCGCGCGGTCAGCAGTACACCGCGGTCGACCGTGCGCTCTTCCTCGCCTACAAGGAGTCCGAGCACGGGCAGCTCCTGCACACCGGCATCAACGAGGCCGGCTCGGTCGCGGCGTTCACCGCGGCCGGCACCAGCTACGCCACCCACGGCGAACCGATGATCCCGGTCTACATCTTCTACTCGATGTTCGGGTTCCAGCGGACCGGGGACTCGCTGTGGGCCGCGATGGACCAGATGACGCGCGGCTTCATCATCGGTGCCACCGCCGGACGGACCACCCTGACCGGGGAGGGTCTCCAGCACGCGGACGGCCACTCACCGGTGCTGGCGGCGACCAACCCGGCGATGAAGATCTACGACCCGGCCTTCGGCTACGAGATCGGCCCCATCGTGAAGGCCGGCCTTGAGCAGATGTACGGCGCGGACAGCACCGACCGCGACGTCATGTACTACCTCACCGTCTACAACGAGCCCGTGTCCCAGCCGACCGAGCCCGAGGACGTCGACACCGAGGGGATCCTGCGCGGCCTGCATCGCGTGGCCAGCGCCGAGGGGAGCGGCCCGCGGGTCCAGCTCCTCGGCTCGGGCGTCTCGGTGCCCTGGGCGCTCGAGGCCCGTGACCTGCTCCAGCAGGAGTGGGGGGTCAGCGCCGACGTATGGTCGGTCACGTCCTGGACCGAGCTGCGACGCGATGGCCTGGCGTGCCTCGATCACGGCTTCCTCCACCCCGAGGAGCCGTCTCGCACTCCGTACGTCACGAGCAAGCTGGCGGATTCCCCCGGCCCCGTCGTCGCCTCCACCGACTACGTCTCGGAGGTCCCGGACCAGATCCGGCAGTTCCTGGACCGTCCCTTCGCGACCCTCGGCGCCGATGGGCACGGGTTCTCCGACACCCGGGCGGCAGCGCGTCGCTTCTTCCACATCGACACCCACTCGATCGTGGTGCGCGCGCTGCAGATGCTCGCCAAGACGGGTGCGGTGGAGGAACGGGCGCCGGTCGAGGCGGCCGAGCGCTACCGGCTGCTCGACGTCACGGCAGGCACGACCGGGAACGCCGGGGGCGACGCCTGACCCCTCAGGGCAGGTGGACCGTGGGTTGGTGCGAGTCGACGTAGCCGATGACGTCGGCGCGCGACAGCGTCCAGGCACCGCAGTCGCACCAGGCCGGGAGGTCGTCTCCGTGGGACGGATCAACGTGGAGCAGGTCGACGTACTCCTGGCCACCGCGGGCTCCGTGCTGCCCGCTGTCGACGAAGTCCTTAGACCCGTGACCATGTGGTCCGGTCCTCGACATGAAGACGAGCCCCACGTCGGTCTTGTAGACCGCGGCCACATGGTGCGCATGCCGACACTGGACGCTGACTTCCTGGGAGTCGGACCGGTGCGATCCGAGGGCGGCCAGAGCGGCAGCGGCCGAGGATCGCCGCTGCGCCGACGCTGTGGTGTGCTTCGACACGTGAACCTCCTTGGACAGACCATCTTCCACGTCCATCATGCTCCGGCCTCAAGGCGAGGTTGCCGTGAGGTGGCCGCAGTAGGGTGGAGTTCCCTGAAGGGCGCGACCGCCTGATCCCTTCGTGTGGCGCTGCGCGAGATGCGCCAGGTACGCGAGGTGCCGTTCGCGTGGTTGCCGTTGCTGTTCGCCATCCATCAGTTGGCCGAGGCCGTGGTCTGGGCCGGTTTCGAGAACGACGCCGTCTCGGACCGGTTCGGCAGGCTGCCGCCCTGGCGTACATCGGCTACGCCCCGGTGGTGCTCCCCACGCTGTTCATGCTGCCGCTCGGGCCGCGGAGGGTCGCACCGTTCGTGGTGCTCGGCGTCGTCGTGTCGCTGGCGCTCGCGGTCGAGGTGTTCTGTGAGGCTGCCGCGGTAGACGCCGTGCGGAACACGCCGCCACCGACGGCCTTCGCGTAGAGCGGGTCGGACATGAGGATGTAGTCGATCTTGTCCTTCTCGTTGCCTGAGCCGTAGGTGACCTTGCGGTGGTTCCAGTCGAACGCCGGGTGCTCGCTCACGTCAGTGAGGCCGGACAGACCGATCAGTGGTTTCAGCGAATCGCTCGTGGGGTCGTCGTTGAGGTCGCCGGTGATCGCGACGTACTCGATGCCCTCAACGCGCAGACCCTTGTAGATCGCGGCCACCCGCCTGGCCTGTCGCTTGCGTCGTTTCTCGCCGATCGGGTCGCCGGGAGAGGAGTAGCCCTTGGACTTGAAGTGGTTCGCGAGGACGACGAGCCGGTTCTTGCCGGCTGTTGTACAACTTCGAGAGTCCGGGGCATTCTACGCGTGACACGAACTCAGCGGCATACGACAAGAGCAAGATGTCGTATGCCGCTGAGTTCACTAGCGATGGAAGGGTTTTCCGAGCTCTGGGCCTGGGTCTCAGGCCTCGAGCGAGAACCCGATCGACTTGGGCACCGCCTCCCAGCCGATGCTGCTGCCGTGGACGATCGTGCGGTCCCAGGCCCGGAGGCGAAGGACGTAGCCGCACGGCGCCATGGTCGCGGTGTTGAGCTCCCACGTACCCGACGTCCCGGCCGTGGGCGCGAGCGGGAACGTCGACGGACCGGAGATCGTCGGCGTAGTGCCCGCGGCGGGACCGGCCGGGTCGAGCTCCAGGGCGAGGCGACGGAAGTGCTGGTCCGACACCGCGTAGGAGCCGACGAGGATGTCGCCGAGCTTGAACTTCATGCACTCCTGCGCCGGGGATGTGGTCCCGCCGCGGATGAAGTGCGTGATGCTGAACGAGCTCGTCGGTGCGACCTCGTCGAGGCGGAGCCGCACGTTGGCGCGGGTCGTCCCGTCGACGCAGAGGATGGTCTGCGCCGAATAGACCGTACCGACCGGGTCTTTCGCGACGACCTCGATCTCCCAGCGGCCGGTCATCGGCACGGACGTCGACCACACGGCGAGGACGTTGCCGACGACCCGACGCCACCCGGCGCCGGCGACGTTGGGGTCCTCACGGTAGGTGTAGAAGTCGTCAGGGTCCGTCGACTGCGTCATCGGGAGCTGGACGGGCAGGCTGGCCCCGACCTGCTGGGTGACGGTGATGCCGAAGTCGTTGGTCAGCGGCTTGAACGACCCGCCGCTGTCGACGTCTCGCACTCGGACGCGGTACTTCATCGGTGCCGCGCTGATGTCGGGCGCGCCGGGGATGAAGCCGGTGACCGTGACGACGCCACCGAATGGCTGGTCAGCGCCGATCGTGCGCCCGTCGCTCTGGTCGATCGAGCAGACCGGCACACCGCTGATCGCGTCTACGATCGGACGCAACCCGACGACGACGCCCGCCGGAAGCAGCACGTTCGTCTCCTCACGGTTTCCCCAGGTCGGCACCCAGTCGGGGTTGCCGGTCGGGGGCGGCGCCGCCCAGGACAGGATCGCGCGCACCTTCGGCTGGACCGGGCCGTCGACGCAGGCCCGACGGTGGGCGAAGCTGGCGATCGGGAGGAATACGGCATAGCGAAGGCCACCTGCCGGCACGGCGATGTCATGGACCTTGACGCTCGCCGTCCCGACGTACTCGAGCCCGCTGCCCCAGTCCATCCAGAAGGCGACGTACTCGGTGCTGCCGGCGGTGCACGGACCACCGGAGTAGCCGCTCGGTCGCTTGATCGTGATGACCCCGACGAGCGCATCCTCCACGGGGTCGTAGCCGATGCAACTCAGCTCCTCGAAGTCCGTGTTGCCGTCCGTCGTGGCGAGCTTGTCGAAGATGTCGCCGAGGTCTAGGTCGAGTCCCCCGAAGTCGAACATGGGCCCGACGACGGCCGCCGGATTGAAGTCGGCCTCTGCGGCAACCGACGGTTTCGTCGGATCCGGGCCGGTCTGGACATCGGTCACGTCGACCAGACCACCCGTGGCGAGCAGGGCCTGCTGGATCTGCGGGAAGACGAACCTGTGGGGCTCGACCTTGTCCTTGGCGTAGACCTTGACCAGCGTCGAGAGCGGCACCGGCGGCGGGTCCTTGAGCTCGAGCGGCTGACTCACGTCGACCAGGTCGACGAGTGGCTCGGGCAGCGTGACGTCGAGCGCGTCGACAAGATCGCCGAGCACGAGCAGCTTGGACCCAGTCGGCTGCACGGTCACATCGACGACGTTGCCCCAGATCGGGAGGAAGTTCGCGTCGCCGGCCGTCGGCGGCTGACTCCACGACAGGATCGCGCGCAGCGTCGGCTGGCTTTTAAGGAAGCACCACCGGTGTTTCACCGGGATCGGCAGGTTCACGGCGAAGTCGAGCGGCCTGGCCCCAGTAGTGTCATGGACGCTGAACGAGTCCATGCCGACGTCGACCCAGGTCGCGCCGCTGTCGTAGGAGACGAAGAACCGCACGTACTCGCGGGACCCGCCGTTGCACAGCGTGCCGCCGTAGCCGGAGTTCGCGTTGACCCGGACGACGGCCTCGGCTTGGTCGAGCGCCGGGTTGAGGCCGACACAGGTCAGCCTCTCGAAGCTCGTGTTGCCCTTGACGGACGCGATGACGGGCAGATCCGAGTCAAGCACCGTCCCGAAGTAGTTCGGGTTGGCGAGCAGCAGCGCAGGCTGTCGGGCGCGCAGGACGAGGTGGGCCTTATCCACCCGGGCCGGACGTACGGCACCCTTGGTTGCGTTGGTAGGCATGCGAGATCCTCTCGGCAGGGCACGGCCTCCGAGGCCGCGCCGACACCTGAAAAGAGGCCCGAGACATCCGGCGGATACACGACCCGTCACTAGCGGGCCTAAGGGATCCCAATCCGCCCAGTCCGCACCGAGCCATGGCAACAGGTTGAACCGCCCCGGCGTGTCCGAAGACTTTGGTGTTCATTTCAGCATCCATTCATCGGTTGTGTCCGGCCCCGAGCGCAGCGCGACACGCGAGACGTCCAGGACGAACGCGACGTAGGCCCACCCCGCGTGGTGCGGACATAGGTCAGGTCGGCCACCCACAGCTGGTTGGTCGGTGCGAGAACTGCCGCTCGACCAGGTCCTCGGCCGCTCGGTCTCAGCGCCGTCGCCGATGGTGGTCTTGCGGGTCTTCTCCGCGGGATGCCGCGTAGCCCTTCGGCGTGCATCAGCCGTTCGACGGTGCAGCGAGCCACCGAGTGGCCTAGGCGGTTCATCTCGGCCCGCACTTTCCGGGCGCCGTACACGCCGATGTTGTCCTGGTGGACCTTGCGGATCAGCGGCACCAGCTCAGCGTCCGGACTGCACGTGCCGAGGGCGGCCGGGTCTTGCGGCGTAGTAGGTGCTCGGGGCGATCTCACGCCGCTGCGGCAGGACCTCGCGATCGGCTCGACCCCGGAAGTTCTGGTCCAGCACTTGTTTGAGTTGCTGGGTAGGACGACCCGGTTGTGACACCCGGATCGGGTCGTCGCGACTGGATGTTGCCGGTGTTGGTGATGGCGCGTCGTTCTGCCTCGACATCCTCGCCAAGAGCCGCCTCATCCTGATCACACACCCGAACACCGAGGAGGCGGTCGACGAAACGATCGGCGCGATCAGCGCCCAACCAGACAACGACGAATCACAAGACGTCGTGCAACCTTGAGGCAGGCTGGTCGCGGATGGCTTAGGCGATGAAGGGCGCGACTCCTACGGCAGTCGGCGAAACTCGGCACAGGAACCGAAGAGGGCCCGGGTAACGTGTCGGGTCATCTTGACGCTCGTAGCCAACCAAACGCACGGGCAGCCTCTTACCTCGACGCGACCACCGCTGAATAGAGCACCGCCGCCACCAAAACGGCATTTGCCGCAGTCCCGGCCCTGGCGTCACTCCACGCGCTGACGATCATGGCCTGCGAAACAACGGCTGAGATCGCTCCCAGCACCCACCCGGACTCAACTCCAGCGGCGAGGACCACCGCGGTTGCGAGCACGAGGACGGCGGCTACGCCTCACCCCAACCCGGCCGCCGTACCGATCGGCAGCTTGAGTCGGGACACCTCGGCCCAACCGAAGGCCTTGACAAGGCCGAGCAAGTGAATCCGCCCATGCGCCACCAGCACGATGACTACCACCCAGCGAGCCATGGATTCCTCCGTCATCGTCACTCTAGGGAAGCGCCGATCAACGGGCCACTTGCGGGGTGACGGTCTGCTCGCAGGGCGCCGGGGAGTCCTCTACCTGGCCCCTCAGCCCCTGTTCGGGGACCTTCGGGGTGGTTTCGGGCAGGCTGGCGCCCGGCCGTCACTCCACCCAGGTCGACCGCACGGGCCCGCATCAACCAGTTCGCCGAGGCGAACAGCATCTGCAGGTGGTAGAGGTTCTTGCCGATCCCGCGGTAAGCGGGCCTTGGTGAAACCGAAGTCCCGTTTGACGATCCTGCACTGGCGCGCTCCGCGAGCCGATAAGCCGACAAGGCGGCTGAACCTAGGCACGCTACGCCGGACGATCTATCAAGTCGCAGCAAGCGTCCGATCCACGCACTGGAACCGATACGGTCGGCGTCATGGCGACCCAGGACCCCGGCTCGACGACGATCAAGCCGCTGACCCAGGCCACCTGGGATCTGTTCGCGGCGTTGGTCGAGCGGGCACAACGGTATCTTCGGCGCGTGCTGGTGCGTCGCAGTACTTGGCGGAGCAGCACCTTAAGCCTGACTACCGGATCAACTGCATCATCGGGGATAAGCGTTTCCGTCGGGACGGGCTGGAGACCGTTGCCCTGCAGGGCGCGCTCGACCTGATCGCGCAGGTCGGAGGCGGCGTCGTTGAGGGCTACCCCCACATCCCGGCCGCGGCTCAGCCCCGGTTGCTTCACTCCATCCGCGCAGCGGACATGTCGGCGCAGATGATTCCTTTGTTGCCGTCCGGGTCGGCGATCACCGTGAGCCCGGGCGCGCCGCTGTCGTCGACGACGGTCCCACCCGCAGCGACGGCACCGGCGACCCGCTGCTCGACCACCTCGGGTGCCACGTAGACCTCGACGTGGAACCGCTGGCGCGAGGGCTTCTTCTCGTCGGGGTCCGTGAACCACAGGTTCGGCAAACGACCCCTGGCGTCGCGGATCTCGTCGCCGGGTGTGCCGCGGCCCTGGTCCTCGGCGTTTGCGGTCAGAAGAGCCGCCCACACCGGCGCGACCGTCGCGGAGTTCGCCGCGTCGAGGCCGAGCTCAATCTCGCTGACCGACGACGGATCTGCGTCAATCCTGTGGTCGATGGCAATCTCGGTGATCCGTCGAGCGAGGTCGACGTCCTGCTGGGTCACCCACTCAAGGATGAGCTCGGTGCCGTCGTCGTCGCGATAGACAGCGTCGTCGGTAACCAGCTCGAGGTCGACGTACCCCTCGCCGATCACCACGCGCGGGTGATGTTCGAGCGCGTCGCCAGCCTCACCCACCGCGGCGACGAACCGCGCAGCGTTGCCGAAGTCGGCGACCACGTAGCGGGCGTGCAGTCCTTGGGCCAGCTTGCGCCAGTCGGTCAGGTCGGCCTCGGCGATCTTGTCCCCCATCAACATATCCATGGACGCGGACCCTACAGACATGCCAACTCTCAACGTTGGTGGAACGAGCACCAAAGCCTGCCGCTTGCCCGGAGACCCTCGCCTTTCTCGTACACGGATCGGCCTACGGACATGACGCGCCGAAGGGTGGCCGTGGAACCAGGTCTGCGGCCGTTGCGAGAGAGTGACGCCATGACTTCCGACGACGGGGTTGGCTCCGGTGCTCGGGCAGTGGCGGCGGTTGCCCACGAGCAGTTCCAGGCCGAGGGGATCTATCTCAACACCGCCTCCCTGGGATTGCCGCCGCGCAGCGCCCTGACTGCGCTGCGTGAGGTGTTGGCGGACTGGCAGTACGGCCGGGCCAATCCGCTGGACTACGACGCTCCGCTCGACGCCTCTCGGGGTGCCTACGCGCGGCTGGTTGGAGTCGATGCAGCTGATGTTGCCGTGGGTAGCCAGGTCAGCGTGTTCGCTGGCTTGGTCGCTGCCGGCCTGCCCGATCGCAGTGAGGTCCTGACGGTGCCGGGGGAGTTCACCAGCATCGTCTTTCCATTCTTGGCGCAGGCCGGACGGGGCGTCACCGTTCGGGAGGTCCCACTGGAGCACCTGGCCGACGCAGTGACCGCCGACACGGCGCTGGTGTCGGTCTCAGCCGTGCAGTCCTCCGATGGCCAGGTCGCCGATCTCGATGCCCTGGAACAGGTGTGCGCGGCGACTGGGACCCAGGTGCTGCTCGACACCACTCAAGCCGTGGGCTGGCTACCGATCGACGCCGGGCGCTTCGCCTACACCACCGGCGGCGGCTACAAATGGTTGCTCGCACCCCGCGGCACCGCCTTCTTCACCGTCCAACCCGACCTGGCCGACAGCATGGTCCCGCACACCGCAGGCTGGTACGCCGGGCACGACCCGTGGACAAGCATCTACGGCAGCCCCCTGCGCCTGGCCGCAACTGCCCGCCGATTCGACGTGTCCCCGGCCTGGCACTCCTGGGTCGGCCAGGCCCCCGCACTTGAGTTGCTTACCAGTATCGGCAGACACGCCCTGCACGAGCACGCTCTCGGGCTTGCCAACCGCTTCCGGGCAAACATCGGGCTGCCCCCCGGTGACAGCGCCATCATCAGCCTCGACGTCGGACCCCAGGCGGGCGAACGCCTCATCGAGGCTCAGATCGTCGCAAGCCACCGCGCAGGTCGACTGCGTCTGAGCTTCCACATCAACAACACCGCCGATGACGCGGACCGCGCCGCTGAGGCGCTACGTGGGCATGTCGCCCGGAGTGTCGCCCCGTAGGCGGATCCGCAGGCGGGACACAGGGGGAGGCGTGCTCAGTTCGCCCTCCTCGTCCGACGTCGTGCCACTCATGCCCATTGTTTCCGATTCGCGTCCAAGGCGCGCAGGATGGACTCTTTGGAAGAGCCGGGCGTCCTTCGGGCGGTCCCACCGCGTCGTAGTAGTTGACGCCGACTCGTTGTCGGACACCCGGGGCCGGAAGGGTCGTGATCGTATGGCAGACGAGATCGGCTTTCACGACTTCGTCGTTGGGCGATCCCCGTCACTGCTGCGCACGGCGTACCTGCTCATGCAGGATGAGGGGCTGGCGGAGGATCTGCTCCAAACAGCGCTCACGAAGGCATGGTTCGCCTGGGGCCGGGTCAAGGAACCCGAGCCGTATGTCCGTCGGATCATGGTCAACACGTCTGTGTCGTGGTGGCGGCGCCGGTGGATCCGCGAGACGCCGACGGCCGAGCTTCCGGAACACTCGGACATCGCTGGATCCCCAGACGGCAGGCAGGACCTGTGGGTCGCGCTCGGCCACCTGCCGCCCCGGCAACGTGCCGTCGTGGTGCTGCGCTACCTGGAGGACCGCACCGAGGTGGAGACGGCACACCTGCTCGACTGCTCGGTGAGCACCGTCAAGAGCCAAGCCGCGAAGGCCTTGGCCAAGTTGCGTGTTGATGCCTCGGTGGCGCTGGTCCCCGACGAGAGGAGCACGCCGTGAACACCGACGACCTCCGGATGCTCGCGGAGCGAGCTGACTCCATTCAGGGTCACGCGGTCGCCCGGCTCGCTGAGTTGGACGGGCGGATCCGCCGGGCTCGGCGACGTCGCGCAGTCGGAGCGAGTCTCGCAGCGGCGACCCTGGTTGCTGCCGTTGCCGTGACCGCTGCCCAACTGGGGGGTCCGGATCGTCGGTCCCAACAGCCACTCGAGCCACCCCCGAGTCCGACCGACACCTTGGTGATCCCGTCCGGCCAGACCACGACGAGGGCTGACCTCGGGCCCGCCGACATCCGTGGCTGGGAGGTGCGGGCCACGCTGACCAACTCTCAACCGGAGCACGAGGGGGCCGCCGAACTCCAGGCCACGGTCATGATCCACACCGAGATCACCTACATGCAGGTCTATTGCCACTCCGCCGATGCTTCGGCCTGGTACTTCTACAGCGTGGGCGATGGGGGCGGCGGCTCCGGTCAGTGCGACCAGGGATCGAAGAGCCTCCCGCCCTTCGACTACTCCCCGCTGACGTACTCCAACGACGTGGCGAGCCCCGCCACCCTTCGGATGTTCGTCACGCGACTCTCGCCCGACGAAATAGCCTGCTACCAGGCTGGCGCCGAGGACTGCACCGACCGCTTTGGAGCACCGCAGCCTATCGCTGTCCCTGACGCCGAGTTCGGCTTCCGCAGCTACGACCATGCTCCTGCCCCGGTCGTGATGACCCTGGCCGGGCGTGGCTACGAGGCATGGAGCGTGAAGGACGGAGAGCCGTGGATCTTGGACCGTGCTGTCCAGTCGGCGAAGGATGCGGATCGCCTGGTCACGCGCCTACCCGCTAAGGGAGGGGGTTGGATCGTAGGGCTGTTCCATGAGCCAACCGATCACGAGGAGACGTGCGCCCGCCAGCAGGGCTTGCTCGACTACAGGGAGAGCGAGCGTGCTCAGGCTCTGCGTGACCGCGACCGCCTGTGCGGTGTCCGATTCAACCTGGAAGTGGACGGCAAGTTCAGCAGGAACGGAGGCGTCGACGACGCCTCGTATGGGTATGGCGATCCGTGGGTCTACGCACCCCCGGGCGAACACGTGATCACCGTTGATGTGACCCACGGTGACCCTCGCAATGCACGATTCTTCGTAATGATCTGGAGGGCAGGACCATGATCGGACCACACCCAGCTCGCATTGCCGGGCTCGCTCTCGGAGTCGCTGTCACGATGCTGCTGGGCGGCTGTAGCAGCGCCGACACCGACACCGCGGACGGGGCTGCCAAGACTTCCGACGAGAACGCCACACCCTCGTCGGGTCAGACCGCTGCTGAGCCGAACGAGCCCGCCGACATCACCGAGGTTCCCGACGGAGCCTCCCTGGAACCGGGAGAGTACGTGATGCCGCTTGTGTTCGGCGACGGCTCGATGCAGGCGGTCGTCGATATGCCCGCCGGCTACTTCACCATGACCGGGGTCGACAGCGCAGTGATCTCCGACGGCAGCGTGCAACCCCCACCCCACTACGGCGACCTGGCCTTCTGGGCCAAGGTGGACAAGGTCGATACCGATCCCTGCCATGGCGGAAGAGTGACGTCCGCCGGCACAACCGTGCACGATCTCGTAGCTGCGTTGGTCAACCGACCGCACTTCGCCACGTCCAGGCCCGTCGAGACCTCGATCGGCGGTTACTCCGGTGTGCTCCTGAAGAGCACAGGACCACGGAGCCTCGCCGGCTGTGATGAGGGCCTACGGATCTTCGGCGCTCGCACAGTTGACGGTGTGGTGTGGTTGTCGTCGTTTGGCGACAAACCGACGCACTTCTACCACTGGATCATCAACGTCGACGGCCAACGCATCGTTGCCGGCGTGCGGATCGATCCCGAATCCACTGAGCACCCCAAGGAGCTCATTGGGATCGTCCAGTCGGCAAGGTTCGTCGACGGCGACGCCGGTTGAGCATTGCGCCGAACACATCCAGCGGGCCAATGTGATCCATCCACCCTTCTCAGCGGGGGCCGATTCGGACGAGGTGGCGCCCGAACCGGCCGAGGTTGGCGTGCAGGATGCCGAGACCGTAGCCGTGGTTCGCGAGCTGGTAGGGGCCCGGGTCGAGGCGGCTGATCGCACCTCGCGGAAGGCGCATCATCCAGCCGCGTACCCGTCCCGGTTCACGACGGTCCGTCTTGCGTCGCGTTTGACCGTCAAGCCACGAACACTCGGGGCCCCATGTTGCGTCCCCTTTCCATCCCGGAAGCCGAACCCCACGAGGCGATCGCCTGATCAGACGCACAGCTGACTGCGACGCGTTCCCGGTTGACCTGTCCGCAATTGGTTCCGGGACCGGGGGGCTCTGTGACCATGATCGCGACGCGCACACGAGTCCCCTACCGGACGCACAGACGCGGCTGAAAAGACGCGTGTCCGCGAGGGCACGGATCGCGGCGTAGGTGCGGGCGATTCGACAAGGCCAACCCGCGGCGCGTCGGCCTCGAGCACCGCCCGGATCGTGGCCAGGGTCCAGCGCTCGCCACCGCCGCCGGCCGTGGCTCGCCGCCCTGGCCCGGCGCTCATCGCCCAACGCGCCTGAATATCACAGGTGGCGCGCGCCAACAGCGCGAGCGCTGTCGCGCCAGAGTCGGGCCGCCGCGGCGACATCGTACGAAGCCTTGCTCGAGGTTTTCGGACGCGAGTTGGCGAAGTATGCGCCTGTCACGCCCTCGACCGCGGGTGACGAGGCGAGGTGGATCGAGGTGCGGGCACCCTGCGCCGGGCTCCTCATGATCGGCCGAACCACCGGCGCAAGCACCTTCCAGAACGACTCTTGGTCCTCGGCGCCGAAGTCTGTGCGGACCATCCCGGGGTGCAACGCGTTCGCAGTGATGGGGCTGGTGCCCAGGCGCCGGGCCAGCTCGTAGGTGAACAGCAGGTTTGCCAGCTTGGACTGGCTGTAGGCCCGGCCTGCCGAGTAGTCGTGCGCGCCCTGGAGGTCATCGAAGTCGACCCGCCCCATCGACTCGACCCCTGACGCGACGTTGACGATTCTCGCCGGACCACTCGCAGCGAGCCGCTCGAGCAGCAGGTCGGTCAGCAGGAACGGGGCCAGATGGTTCACCGCGAATGTGCGCTCCAGACCGTCGGCGGTGAGGTGCCGGTGGGCCCAGAACCCACCCACGTTGTTGACGAGCACCTCCAGCCGTGGGTACGTGGCGAGCACGTCTGCGGCGAGGCGGCGCACCTCTGCCTGCGAGGACAGGTCGGCGACGAAGACGTCGACCGAAGCGCCCGGGTGCTGTGCCTGGATCTCTCGGACCGCCGCCTCGGCGCGCTCCAGGTCCCGGCCGACGATGCCCACCCGGGCGCCGAGCCCGGCGAGACCGGAGGCCGTAGCCTTCCCGATGCCGCCGGTGCCGCCAGTGACCAGCACGGTCTTGCCAGGCATCGAGCCGCTGCGATCCGTTGACATGGTCGGCTACTTGACCTCTGAGCGCAGCAGCGTCCAGAGCCCCACGGTCAGCGGGATGACCAGCCAGATCACCGAGGTCACTCCGAGTTGCGCCCACAGCTCGCCGGTGAGCGACCCGTGGAACAGTTCGTGCTGGGTGACGCTGGGGTCGACCCACGCGCGCAGGTCACTGAACCAGGCCTGGCTGGCGGCCAGCAGGTCGAGGATCGGCGGGAACACGAACGCAGAGACGAAGTAGGCGACGATCGCGCCGGCCGAGTTGCGTATCAGCACGCCGAGGGTGAAACCGACGGCGATGACGAGCACGTTGCCGAGCACCACGTGGCCGAGCTCGAGGGGGTTCTGGTCCCAGACGCTGGGCTCGCCCGCGATGGCGGACCCGACGACGTTGCCAACCGCGCCGACGGCGAAGGCGAGCAGCATCGAGGCGACCGCGACGGCCAGGGCGACGATGCCTTTGGACAGCACGACGCGGCCGCGGTGGGGGACCAGGGTGAACGTGGCGAGCCCGCTGCGTTGGCTCCACTCGCTGGTGACCGACAGGATCGCGACCATCGGGAGGATCACCGCCATCGGGAACCCGATGGCCAGGCTGAAGGTGCTGTAGGCCATGTCGACCCGCGCGAACATCACGACCACGGACGTGGCGATCAGCGACGCGAGGCCGATGCTGGTCAGCAGCCAGAACCCGGATCGGGTGTCGAAGGACTTGCGAAGCTCCACCGTGACCATCCGCGAAAGGGGGATCGGTGCGGGTGCTGCGGCCCGGACGCGGCGTCGTACCACGGGTTTGGTGACGGTGATCTCGGGCAGGATCCGGGGGAGTTCCCCGGTGGCGACGGAGGTCATGCTGCTGCTCCTTCTCGTTGGGTGTCGGCGGTGAGCTCGAGGAACATCTCCTCGAGGCCGGCGCCTTCGGCGGCGCGGAGTTCAACGAGCGCTGCGCCGGCTTGGCGGGCCAGGCGGCCGACCAGGTCGGGGTCTGCTTCCACGCGGAGAGCGTCGGTGCCACCGGTGGCGGTGCTGGGTGCGAAGGCGACACCGGCCGCGGTCAGCGCGCCGGCCAGGTCGTGGAGGTCGGGGGTGCGGACCAGGGTCCCGGCCGAAGCGAGGAGCTCGGCCTTCGTGCCCTGGGCGACGATCCGGCCGTTGCCGATGACTACGAGGTCGTCGGCGACTACCTCTATCTCGTGGAGCAGGTGTGAGGAGAGCAGCACGGTGGCGCCGCCATCGGCGTAGTCGCGGAGCAGGTCGCGCATCCAGCGGATGCCGGCCGGGTCGAGGCCGTTGGCCGGCTCGTCGAGGATCAGCACTCCGGGCTCGCCCAGCAGCGCTGCGGCAATGCCCAGGCGCTGGCGCATCCCGAGGGAGTAGTCGCGGACCCGGCGGCCTGCCTCACTCGGGGTGAGGCTGACGATCTCAAGCATCTCGTCGACCCGGCGGCCAGGCAGGCCCATCATCCGCTGGGACAGCACCAGGATCTCGCGACCTGTACGGCCGGAGTGCTGGGCCGAGGCGTCGAGAAGGACGCCGACCTCGAGGCCCGGGTTGGGCAGGTCGGCGAAGCGCCGGCCGCAGAGTTCAGCACTTCCGGAGCTGGCGGGTGTGAGCCCGACGATGATCCGCATCGTGGTGGACTTCCCGGCGCCGTTGGGCCCGAGGAAGCCGGTGACCCGGCCCGGCTCGGCGGTGAACGAGACGTCGTCGACGGCAGTGAAGCCGCCGTACGTCTTGGTTAGGGACTCGACCTTGATCATCGGGTGAGTCGTCGTGTCGGGTGCATGTCGAGCCTCTCGTCGAGTGGCGTGGCCTAACAGTGTTAGGTACGCTGATGAACGTAACCGAACAGTGTTAGGTTGTCAACCGACAATCCCCACCCCCTGATGGAGAGGACGACAACAAAGATGGCAAGACCGTCGGACACCCGCCCTGCACGGGCTCCGGTGACCAAGGAGCGGGCGATGCAGGTCGCACTCGCGCTCGCCGACTCCCGTGGGATCGAGGCGCTGAGCATGCGCAAGCTCGCCAAGGAGCTCGGCGTCGAGGCGGCCTCGCTCTACCACCACGTGAGGAACAAGGACGAAATCCTCGACGGGCTCGTCGAGCTGGTCTCCGCCGAGATCCCTGAGCCGCGCGGGGACGTCGAGTGGCGGGTGACCATGCGCGAGCGGTCTCAGGTCACGCGGGAGGTGCTGACGCGTCACCCGTGGTCCGTCAGCCTGATGGCCTCACGGATGACGCCCGGCCCGGCGACCCTGGGGCATCTGGACGCAGGGATCGGCATCATGCGCGAAGCGGGGTTCCCGGTCGCGTTGGCCGCCCACGGGATCTCACTGGTCGACAGCTACGTGCACGGGTTCGTGCTGCAAGAGGTCAACCTGCCGTTCAAGAGCACCGAGGAGCTGACCGCGATGACCCGCGCCATCATGGACCAGTTCCCGGCCAACGACTTCCCGCACCTGTTCGAGGTCGCTGTCGTAAACGTGCTCCAACCCGACTATGAGTACGGCGCCGAGTTCACCTACGGGCTGGACCTGATCCTCGACGGACTGCACGCGGCACTAGCGGCGTGTCGCCGCTAATCGGCGCCGTTGATGAGTTGGGCCAGTTCTGGCGGGTTCCTTCCACTTCTGCCCGCCAGAAAGCGAGTCCATGATGTCGGGGTCCTCGCGAGCTAGTCGAGACGCGGGGAAGAACGGGCCTAGGCCCTCCCTGCCACGCTTTTCGGACCCACTCAGACCTGCGTCTTAGTGTGCGGTGTGCAGCACCCCGGCGACCCGCTGTCCGCGGTCGATGACTCGACACGGCGACAAGATGAGCTGACCTTGAGCGGCGAAGTCCGTGGGGCGGCATTCGTCGGCCGTGGCGGGACCAGGTACACGTCTTCCCAGGTCAGCCAGCAGTGGTTCTATTCATGGCGGTCAAGACGGCGCTCGACGGGGCCGGCATCGAGATGCCCGCCCAGATCGTCGCGCTCCAAGCCACCTCGAGCTTCCAGGCGGCTCTTCGCGGAGATGACGAGATCACTCCCGGCGGAGGCCTCAAGGCGGCCCTACCCGACCCGAAAGGACCGATCGAGGAGCCCGGCGCTAGCCGCTGAGTCGTCGCATGCCGTCGGCGTCGAGGATGCCGATCTTGCCGCGGCCAAGGCTGACCAGTCCCTGGTCGGCGTACTCGTTGAGGATCTTGGTGGTGGTCTCCCGGGAGGTGCCGGCGAGGGCGGCGAGCTGCTCGTGGGTGAGCTTGACCTGGACCCCCCGCGCCAGGGGGCGGCTGCTGGCAGTGCCGGCGAGGGTCACCAGCGTGGCGGCGATGCGCTCGGGGACGCTCTTGAAGACGGCGTCCGAGAGCCGTTGTTCGAGCTCGCCGAGCCGGCGGCCGAGGGTCTCGGAGATGCGCGCGGCGATGCGGGAGTCGCCGAGGAGCAGCTTCTGCACGTCGCTCTTGGTCATGACACACACGACGACGTCGTCAAGGGCCTCGGCGAAGCTGTCGTGCATCTGCTGGCCGACGATCACCATCTCCCCGAATATCGTGCCGGGCTCGACGATCGCGGTGGTGAGGGCACGGCCGTCAGGGGAGACCCGGAAGATGCGGATCCGGCCCTGCTTGAGGATGAACAGCGTCTCCAGCGGCTGGTGCGGGGTGTAGACGAGTTCGCCGGAGCCGTAGGCCCGCATCGGGGCGGCGGTGGCCATGGCGTCCATCTCGGTGTCGTCGAGGTCGCAGAAGATGTCGACCTCGGACATGCACCAGACGCGTCCGTCAGGATTGATGGCCGCGCGATCGATGTCCACATCTTCCTCTCGGGTGCCTGGTGCCCAGGGACGGGAACCACCCGCAAGGGTGTCGAGCCGGGCTGGGGTGAGGCAGCGGTCCCGTTCAACATCCATCCTGACACCTCATCTGTGATCCGCCGGCAGCATCAAGGGGCTCGCCGCTCACTCTCGGTGCGGATCGTGTCCAGGGATGCCTGCACGGTGCGGACCCAGGTGCCGGCCACCAGATCTCCCCAACGCTCGCCGAGCGCACCGAGGTCGGTTCCGAGCTCACCGGTGTAGGTGAAGCGGGTTCCATCGGCATGCTCGTCGAGATGGAAGGTCTCGACGACGTACGGGACCGGCCCGCGGACCAGCCGGAACCCGATCCGTTCGGGCGGGGTGAAGGTGACGGTCTCCACGGTCACCGCGACCAGCCCTCCCGCGACCGGAGTTCGGTGAGCTGCCAGGACCATCCCATCTCCGCGGTCGAGGACCTCGACCTTCTCCCGCAGCGCTCGCGGCGGGCGCTGCGCGTAGGGCGCGGTCGCGACGGCGTAGACCACCTCGCGGGGCGCGGCGATCTCCACGACGAGCGGGCCGAGCGGCCGGGTCCGCCGGCCGACGCCGAGGTCGAGGCTGAGGCGGCCGCTGACCAGACCTGCGTACGCCGCCGCGCCCACCGTGGAGGCCATGGCGCCGGCTGCCACGAGCCGGGTCAGCGACATGGTTGGAAAGACCACGTCACGGTCCAGGGGCGGTGGGCGCGGGCGTGTCGGACACGGTCATGTCTGGACCGTAGTCGCTCTCTGCCACCGTCGTCGGTGTGCCGGCTTACAGTCAGATCGCTGTGCGATCGCGATCATCGCGCCATGTCCCCGCGCTACGCGGTCACGACGTGGCTCGGCACCCTCGCCTGTGTCGGGGCTGGTGGGGACCGAAGCCCTCACTCGCGTAGCTCGGTGTCGGGGTGGAACGCGACCCAGGCGAACCAGAAGGTGTCCAGGAACCGCACCGGCTCCAGCGTCTCTCCGGCGCTGGGGCCGTCTGTGGCTCGGCCGAGGATGTCCCAACGAGTGCCGGCTCGGTCATCGACGAAGCCGTCCTCAGTCGCGGTGAAACGCAGCCGGACCCCGTCCTGGGTGGCCCGGAAGACCGCCACCGTCCCGATGTCGGCGCCGTCGGCGATCTGCTCGTCGCCGAGGGCCGAGCTCTGCCCGGGAGTGTGGAACAGGACGAGCGGCTCCCCCGACACGCTCAGCTCCACCACGCGGTCTGCCGCAAGTCGTGCGCGAGGGATGGCGATGGTCTGCCCGGCCAGGTCGACCCCCACCACCCGGGTCTTTGCCGTTAACCGTGGGTCTTGCTGGCCGGGCAGGTCGAAGAGGGGAGGGCTCGCGGGGTCGTCGTAGCCGACGTACGGATTGCGGCCGTAGGGGCGGTCGAAGCCGGTGTCCCGGCTCAGGACCAAGGCGTCCGGGTCGGCGTCGCGGAAGGTCGCCCAGTCGACCGCCCCCATCGGGATGGCGGTCAACTGCTCGCCGGTGAGGACCCCGATGGACGCCTGCCCCGTCAGCTGCGGCCACAGGGTCTCAGTCTGTCGGTCGTACATCACCAGGTTGTCGGCGTACAGGCGTCCCGAGGTGCCGAAGCTCAGGAGCCGGCCTGCTGCTTCGCGCTCGAACGCGACACCGGAGTTGCACAGCGGGCAGTAGGTGACCGCCACCGGGGTGCCGCCGACGGTGTCGTTGACGATCTCGTGCCAGGTCATCACCTGGATGGGGTACCCGCGCGTCTCCCCGCCGACGGTCAGCGAGAGGACCGGCTCGCGGTCACCGAGCCAGTCGACGGTGTCAGCGCGCTCGAACTGCGGGTCGTCCAAGGGGGGAATGCCGTCAGGCGGCGGGCCCCCCGAGAGCACCAGGTCGGGGTCGATCAGCGGCGGCGGGAACGACGGGTCTCGCATGTCATCCAGCGCCGACTGCGTGTCCTCGCGCGACCCCGGAGTGAGGTTCCCGGGCGCCGGCGACGGATTCTCCCCCTGGCCTGTCGTGGACGTCGTCGGCCCGGCCGAGCATGCGGCGAGCACGAGGACCGCGCCGCCCAGGACGGCCCCGACCTGCGACCGGCGGCTCACGGTGTGCTCCGCCCACGCCGTGACACGAGGGTGGCCGCGCCGACGAGGACGACGGCGGCCGCCAGCCAGCCGAGGGCTCCGGGTGCCTGGACCAGCCCGGCCATCGCGTGCTGGATCCGGGAGGCGGCGTCGATGACAGGGTCGCTGGTGTCGCCTCCGGCGAGGACGCGGACCTCCCACCAGCCGTAGTACGCGACGTAGGCGCCGGAGACCAGGAGCAGGGCCCCGCTCGCCCGCGGGACGAACCTCCCGCTTCGGCGCAGGTGGCGGATCAGGCCGTCACTGGTCAGCGCGGTCGCGACAGCGACGGTGCCGACCACCAGGCCCATCCCGGCGGCGTAGGCGAGGAAGAGGGCGATGCCGGTGCCGATCGAGTCGGAGCGGAACCCGGCGACGACCACGGCGAGGAAGGGTGCGATCGTGCATGACAAGGAAGCGGTGGCGTAGCCCGCACCGAACCCGGCCATGCCGGAGAACGACCCTTCCAGCGGGCGTTCCCGGCGGACCCGACGCCCGATCCGCGGGAGCTGGACGGGCCGCCCGGACAGGATCCACAGACCGAGCAGGGCCAGGGAGAGGCCCAGCGCCACCGTGAACCAGGGCAGCTGGCGCTGGAGGCCGCTGGCCACGGGTGCGATGGCGAGGCCGAACACGGCGAACACCGCGCTGAACCCGAGTGTCATGGCGAGCGACAGCCACAGCGCACGGGCCACCGCCCGGGATCGGCTCTCGTTCCGGTCGCCCAGGACCAGCAGGGACAGATAGGCAGGGAGCAGGGCGAACCCGCACGGGTTGACGGCCGCAAGCATCCCGGCGCCGAGCGCGAGCGCTAGCAGCCCTTCGGACATGTCAACCCGCGAGCTCGGCGACGAGGTCTGCCAGGGCGCCGTCGTCGAGGTAGCCGCTGGACGCCGTGGCGCCGTCGGCATCGAGGACGACGTAGGTGCTCTGCGCCGTCACCTCGAAGTGTCGCCAGACCGCGCCTTCCGGATCGACGAGCTGGGTGATGTCCGGGACCGAGCGTGCGAACTCCGCGATCGCACCCTCCTGGTCGAGGCCGCCGACGCCGACGATGCCTACCCGGTCGCCGTACTCCTCGGCGAGATGCTGGACGCCGGGCGCCTGCGCGCGGCAGGTGGGGCACCAGGGCGCCCAGAACCAGAACACGGCCGGGCTCCCGGCCAGGGACGAGGCATCGAACGATGCGCCGTCGACGGTGGTGGCGGTGAAGCCGAGGGCCGCGGGCACGCTGTCACCGCCGGCGGCCGTCCCGGCCTGGACTGTGGGGCTCCCGGACGTCGTGGCGGTCTGGGCGCCGCAGCCGGCCACGAACAGGGTCGCGAGCACGGTGAGCATGGCAAGTCGTCGCACCCGTGCACGCTAAGCCGGGCCGCGGTTGCCGCACCGTGACCGGGCTTACAGAACACGGGCTGACAGAACAGGAGGGTCGGTCCGCGTGACCACCTCGGCCGCGGCCGCGCGGTACTGCGTTAGCACCGTCCCGGCCGGCTCGGCGGCGTAGGTCACGGACGCGACGGGCCACCGGGGTGGCTCCTGGGTGCCGGCGAGCACCCAGGCCGCCTGCCGGGCCGCCCCGGTGGCCACCCACTCGCCGGGCTCAGGTACGTCGACCGGCATCCCGAGCAGGGCGGGCGCGAGGATGCGGACGGCCTCCGACCGGGCCGCGCCGCCGACCAGGGAGATCCGCTGCACGGGCACGCCCTGGGCGATGAGGGCCTCCAGGCACCCCTCCATCAGGCCGAGCAGGCCTTCGACGGCGGCCCGGGCGAGGTTCGGCGGCGTCATCGTCGCGAGCGTCAGTCCCACCATGGTGCCCGTGGCGTCCGGAAGGTTAGGGGTGCGCTCACCCTCGAGATAGGGCACCAGCACCAGCCCACCGGCGCCCGGGTCGGCCTCGAGCGCCAACCGGGACAGTCGTTCGTGGTCGACCCCGAGCGCGCCGCCCATGGCGTCCAGGACTCGCGAGCCGTTGAGCGTGCAAGCCAGCGGCAGGAACCGCCCGGTGGCGTCGGCGAAGCCGTTCACCAGTCCCGAGGGGTCCGCCGTGGGCGTGTCCGACACCGACGAGACCACGCCCGAGGTGCCGATCGAGAGGCAGGCGTGGCCGGCTTCCAGGCCGAGCCCCAGAGCGGCGCCCGCATTGTCGCCGCAGCCAGGCCCGAGGGTGACGTGTCCCCAGCTGCGATCTGGGTCTCCGCTTCCCACCGCCTCGTGCGGTGTGGCGACTCGCGGAAGCACGAGGTCGGCGATCTCGCCCTCGGATCGCTCCATGGCCAGCGCCAGCAGGTCTCGGCGATAGGAGTTCGACGTGGGGTCGAAATAGCCCGTCCCGGAGGCGTCGGAGCGGTCGGTCGCCAGCGTCGAGAGGGACCGCGATCCCGACAGCCGCCAGGTCAGCCAGTCGTGGGGCAGGGCCACAGCAGCGATCCTGGCGGCGTGCCGGGGCTCGTGGCGCGCCAGCCAGCGGAGCTTGGTGATGGTGAACGACGCCACCGGGACGCTGCCGACCGCGTCGGCCCAGCGGCGGGCCCCGAGAGCCAGGTCGCCGTCGCCGAGCTCACCGACCAGGTCGGCCGCGTCGGGGGCCGAGCGCACGTCGTTCCACAGCAGCGCGGGTCTGATCACCTCACCGTCGGCGTCCAGGCAGACCAGGCCGTGCTGCTGCCCGCCCACCGAGAGCGCGGAGACGTCATCCAGGCCACCGGCAGCGACGATCGCCTCCAGCAGCGCCGTCCACCACAGCTCGGGGTCGACCTCGGTGCCGGGCGGGTGAGGCGCCGAGCCGGAGCGCACGACGGCGCCGGTCTCGGCATCCCGGATGACGACCTTGCAGGACTGGGTCGAGGAGTCGACGCCGGCCACGAGTGCCATCCGCCGTCCTCAGGAGATCAGGTGCTGGAGGGCGAGCTGGTTCAGCCGGACGAAGCCGAAGTCGCGCTCGGCGGTCTTCTCGGGGTCGAACCCGTCGTCGGTGCCGAGGAAGTCAGCCAGGGACTCTCCGTCGGCCAGCGTGGGCTCGGCCAGGTCGAGTACGCCGGCGTACGTCATCGCCTCCTGGACGCTCGGGTCCGCACGGAACGCCCGGGCCTTCTCGGCCAGGAGGAGGTAGGTGTCCATGCAGGCCTTCGCCGACTCCCAGACGCCCTCCATGTGCTCGGTGCGCGAGGGCTTGTAGTCGAAGTGGATGGGACCGGTGTAGCGAGGTGCATCGGGGTGTCCCGGGAAGCCGTTGACCAAGAGGTCGACGGTGAAGAACGCCGACATCAGGTCGCCGTGGCCGAAGACCAGGTCCTGGTCGTACTTCAGGCCCCGCTGTCCGTTGAGGTCGATGTGGAAGAGCTTGTTGCTCCACAGCGCCTGGGCCAGTTGGTGGGTGTAGTTGAGGTTGGCCATCTGCTCGTGGCCGGTCTCGGGGTTGAGGCCGACGATGTCGCCGTGGTCGAGCTCGGCGATGAAGGCCAGCGCGTGGCCCACGGTGGGCAGGAAGATGTCGCCGCGTGGCTCGTTGGGCTTCGGCTCCAGCCCGATCCGCAGGTCGTAGCCCTGGGACTTGATGTAGCCGGCGATCGTGTCGAGGCCCTCCTTGTAGCGCTCGAAGGCACCGAAGAGGTCCTTGGAGCCGTCGTACTCCGCGCCCTCGCGACCACCCCACATCACGAACGTGGTGGCGCCCAGCTCGGCCGCGAGGTCCACCGCGCCGAGGATCTTGCGGAGCCCGAACCGGCGCACCCCGCGGTCGTTGGAGGTCAGGCCACCGTCCTTGAAGACGGGATGACTGAAGGTGTTGGTCGTGACCATCTCGATGACCAGGCCGGAGGAGTCGGTGACCGACTTCAGCCGAGCCACCCGATCACGCCTGGTCGCCTCGTCGGCGTCGAACGCGAAGACGTCGTTGTCGTGGAACGTGATGCCCCAGGCGCCCAGCTCGGCGAGCTTCTCGGCGTACTCCCAGGGGTCCAGCGCCGGACGGCTCGCGGACCCGAACGGGTCGACACCGGTCCAGCCGACGGTCCAGAGACCGAACGAGAACTTGTCTTCGGGGGTGGGCTGGCGAACCACGGCGTCCTCCTTCAGGAGTTTGTTGTGTGCTCCAACATATTGCCGGAACAGGTATCTCGTCAAGACCTCTACGGCCCGGATCGCGCCGCCTGCCTCGGGGCCGGGTGCGGCAGACTCAGCCGTGCGTGCGCACCCGCAGAGCGAAGTCGTCGCCCACCCGTTGGGTCCAGAACGCCGCGGCCCGGCCATGGCTCATCGCCACGACCCGGGCCCGACCGTCGGGGGCCTCGGCCTTGCTCAGCCGCTGGGAGGCTGCCCACTCCCCGTGCGTCGACATCAGGGCCACGGTCACACCCTTGCCTGCCGTGCCGGGACCCGACGACCGTGTCCACAGGGCCACGGCCGCGCCGGTCGGGTCCATCGCGACGTCCCAGTCGCAGACGTAGTGGCCCGGGCCGGCGATGCGCACCTGCTGGGTCCATCCCGGCCGCGCCCAGCGCACCCCCCGCACGGTCCGGTTGCCCGGCTGCGGCAGATACGTCACGAGGACGTCGCCTCGCTGGGCGCCGGTGACGCGCACCGGGAACTCTCCCCAGCCGACCCGCCTGGCGAGCACCTTGGGTGCCTGCCAGGCCTCACCCTGGACAGCCCGGGCAGCGACGATCCGCCAACTGCCGTTGGCCGCCCGATCGTCCCAGGCCACCGTCGTGCGGCCCCGGGCGTCGACTGACACGCCGCCGGCGCCCGGCCAGGGAGGCCCAAGATCGGTGAGTCGTTGCAGCACCGCGCGGGTGCCCCACTCACGGTTGCGGGGCTGGCGGGCGACCTGCAACGTCACCGTGCTCGACGACGTGTCGGAGGTGGCGCGCTGGATCAGCGCGGCGGCCAGACCGCCGTCGCCGATCGCGACGTGCATGCTGACGGCGTCACGAGTGCGCAGCCCCGTCCTCCAGTCCCCTCCGGCCCTTCCGCGCGACACCGAGCCGGTCACGCCGTGGTCGGTCCACCACTGCCAGGCCACGACGGTGGTTCCCTGGCGGTTGGCCGCGAGGCCAGCGACGCTCAGCGTGCCGTGGGTACGCCGCGCGACGGTGTCAGCCGGTCGCCAGCCGCCGTCGCGTGCAAGTGTCCGGGCGCGAACTCGCGAAGCCTGCCCCGGGCGAGCGTCGCTCCAGGCGAGCACCAACTCCCCGCGGCCGTCGTAGGTGACCTGCGCGGTGGTGGCGTGCTGTGAGACCTGCGCGGGCGCGGTCCAACCGCTGCCCGCGGGTCGCAGCGCCAGCCGCCAACCGTCGGGCGACCGCCAGACGACTGCCAGGTCGCCCTGCCGAGACATGGCCGCCGACTGTGCCGTGCCCTCGTCGGCCAGGGTCCGAGGTGCCGCCCAACCCGTCGCCGCGGCACGAGGGGGTGCGGCGACGACCCCCGTGGCGCCAACCCCAGCACTGCCGGCCGAGGATGCCGCGAGGCCACCTCCGACCAACGCCGTGATGACAGCGGTACGGATGAGTGTGGACGACATGACGGCCTCTCCTGGCTCCGGCAATGCCACCGGGCCGGCGGACCGCCGGAGACCTCCTTCCTCCAGCCTCCCGCGCCCTCGCGTCGCCACCAAGGGCGCGGACCACCCACCGGGCGTTCCGTCGGTCACATTCGGCACGGAGACCAGGTGATCCAGTAGCGGCGGATCAGCCCGAGCTCGGTCTCGCGGGTGTCCTCGAGAACACCGCCGGCTGCTCTCGATCAGCCGCTGCGAGCCGACGTTGGTGTCCTGGCAGGTCACCAGCACCCGGCCGATCCCGAGGGCGCGTGCCTCGTCGAGGATCCGGCCGAGCGCCCAGGAGGCGAGTCCCCGGCGGCGCGCGGACGGCCGGACGCCGTACCCCACATGGCCGCCGGCCCGGCACAGGAAGTCGTTCAGCTCGTGACGCAGCGAGATCGCGCCGAGCACCGCGCCGTCCTCGACGATCCAGCGATAGGTGCAGTGCACCCGGCCCGGGTCCGGCTCGACCGTGACGTCACCCTCCCGCTGCAGCCGCCCGACGAACGCCGCGAACCCGGCGGTCGAGTCCAGCTCGTCCTCGGGGCGCAGCCCGGACCCGTCCTGCTGGGCGTCACGGCCCCAGTCGTCGCGGGAGTCGAGCCAGGCGGCGTGCAGGTCGGTGGTCGGGGCGATCAGGTCAGGCACGCCTTCGAGCCTGTCAGATCCAGCGCTGGAACCAGATCCGCTCCAGCCACTCCCGGTGCGTCAGCAGCCCGTCGGTCCAGATCGGCCAGAACCACGCGAAGTTGACCAGGACCAGCACGAAGAAGGTTCCGGACACCACCACCCCGGCGGTACGCCGGCCCGACGCCCGCCCACCGCCGATCAGCCGGCCCATCACCAGCGTCGAGGCGAGCACGAGGAAGGGCAGCGTCATGATGGCGTAGAAGCTGAAGATCGGCCGGTCGGCGTTGACCAGCCACGGCAGCCAGGTCACCAGCGTGCCGACCACGGCGACGCCGTACCTCCAGTCGCGCGCCCCCAGCCACAGGGCCGCCGACGCCACCAACGCCAACAGCGATCCCCACCACAGGGTGGGGTTGCCCATGATCAGGACCTGTCGCAGGCAGTCGGAGCCGGGCGCGGCGTCGCAGCCCTGCTGGCCCGGCTGGATCTTGAGCTGGGCGTCGGCGCCGACCGGCCGGTTGACCAGCAGCCATCCGGCCGGTTGGGAGGCGTAGTCGTGCTTCGCGCAGTCGAGGAAGTACCGATGGAAGGTGTAGATGTCCTGGTGGTAGTTCCACAGTGAGTGGAACGACTGGACGACCTCGCCGACGCCGCTGGCGTCCTTCTGGGTGGCCGCGGGCCATCGGTCGTCGTTGGACTTCACGTGGACGAGCTTCTCGTCGTCGCAGGTGCCGTCCCACGAGACGAAGCGGGTGTACTGCGTGCTCGACCAGGCCTGTTCGTACTCGTCGGCGTGGACCAGCCAGCCGGTCCAGGAGCCGGCGTAGACGACGAACGCGACCAGCACCAGCTGAAGGAACGCCGGCACCCCGTCGACCAGGGCCGAGCGCACAGTCGCGGCGCGAACCCCGAACGACCGTCGCGCGCCGGCGCTCCAGACCCAGGCCAGCACCCCGAAGGCCGCCAGCGGGTAGAGCGCGGACCACTTGGTGCCGACCGCGAGCCCGAAAGCGACACCGGCCGCGACCAGCCACGGCCGCCACAGCATCGCGCGGATCGGGCCGAAGCCCCCGCTCACCGGGCCGTCGGGCAGCCGATCGGCCAGTCGCCGCCGGAACCAGTCGCGGTCGGCCACCACGGCATGCACTCCGAGCAGCATGAAGAACGCCGCGAAGATGTCGAGCAGCGCCATCCGGGACAGCGTGAGATGGAGCCCGTCGAAGCTGAGCAGCAGGCCGCCGACGCAGCCGAGGAGGGTCGAGCCGGTCATCCGGCGGACCAGCCGACACATCACCAGCACCATCAGCGAGCCCACGATCGCCGCGGCGACCCGCCAGCCGAACGGGTCCATGCCGAACGCCTTCTCGCCCAGCGCGATCAGCCACTTGCCGACCTCGGGATGCACGATGAGCGAGGGACCCGACTCCCAGTGCCCCGTCGCCTGACCGGCCAGGATCGCCTTGTCCGCGGCGTCGTCGTAGGAGCGCACGTAGCCGAAGTTCGCCATCGACCAGGCGTCCTTGGCGTAGTACGTCTCGTCGAAGAGGAAGGCGTTCGGGCTGCCGAGCCGCCACAACCGCAGGAACAGCGCCAGCAGCGCCACGCTGATGCTGGCGAACCAGCCGAGGAACGCATCGTCCATTCGGCGCCGAGCACGCCGCGCCGCCAGGGGTACGCCGCGGCCCGCGGCGTTGCGGGACAGCCCCACACGTCGCTCCGCACTGTCCACGGCCGTCGGTGCGGCCTGCGGGGGCGCGGGCACGGTCACGAGGGAGATGGTACGGACCCTCGGCAGCCGCCGACGGTGGGCGCGAGCGGGTTCTGCGATGATCAGGCCCGTGAACGAGCAGGAGCGAGCACCGCAGGACGTCTCGAACTCGGGCGTGCTGGTGCTGGCGGCGACGCCCATCGGCCGCCCGGCCGATGCCTCGCGGCGGCTCGGCGAGGAGCTGGTCCGGGCCGACGTGGTGGCCGCGGAGGACACCCGCCGCCTCCGACGACTGTGCGCAGACCTGGAGGTCCAGCCCGCAGGGCTGGTGGTGTCCTACTTCGAGGGCAACGAGGCGACCAAGACGCCGCTGCTCATCGACGCGCTGCTGGCCGGCGAGCGGGTGCTGCTCGTCACCGACGCCGGGATGCCGAGCGTGTCCGACCCCGGCTACCGCCTGGTCTCGGCCGCGGTGGCGGCCGAGATCCGGGTGACCGCGATCCCCGGGCCCTCAGCGGTGCCGACGGCGCTCGCGGTCTCCGGGCTGCCGGTCGACCGGTTCTGCTTCGAGGGGTTCCTGCCCCGCAAGGCGGGGGAGCGGGCCCGGCGGCTGGCCGGCCTGGCCGCGGAGGAACGCACGATGGTCTTCTTCGAGGCGCCGCACCGCACCCACGCGGCCCTGGGGGCGATGGCCGAGGCCTTCGGCGATGACCGCCGAGCGGCGGTCTGCCGCGAGCTCACGAAGACCCACGAGGAGGTACGCCGCGGCGCGCTGGCCGAGCTCGTCGACTGGGCCGCCGGCGAGGTGCGGGGCGAGGTGACGCTCGTCGTCGAGGGCGCCGAGCCCGGTGCCGGCGTACCCCGGACGCCGGAGGCGTTACGCGCTCGGGTCGCCGAGCTCGAGGGCACCGGGCGGAGCCGCAAGGAGGCGATCGCCGAGGCCGCTCGCGCGGCGGCGGTGCCCAAGCGCGAGGTCTACGACCTCGTCCACCGCAGCGACCGGGGGCCCGAGGAGCCAGCGTGATCCTGCCCGACGGCTGGCCGCCGGGGCCCGACCCGCTCCCGCACCCGGTCCCGGACAGCCACTGTCATCTCGATCACCGTCGCTACGGCTCCGACGACCCGCCGCTCGAGGTCGCCGCGGCGCTGTCGGCCGCGGCCGAGGTGGGCGTCACCAGGATCGTCCAGATCGGCTGCGACCTGGAGAGCGCCCGCTGGTCGGTGGGGACCGCCCGCGCCCACGACTCGCTGGTCGCCGGGGTGGCGCTGCACCCCAACGAGGCTCCCCGGCTGGCCGCAGCGGGCCGCTTCGACGAGGCGTGGGCGGAGATCGAGCGCCTCGCCGAGGACCCGGTGGTGCGCGCCGTGGGCGAGACCGGGCTCGACCACTTCCGCACCGGCGCCGAGGGCCGGGCTGCTCAGGAGGAGAGCTTCCGGCGCCACCTCGACCTCGCCAAGCGGCTGCAGAAGACGCTGGTGATCCATGACCGCGACGCCCACGAGGACGTACTGCGGGTGCTCGACGACGACGGCACCCCCGACCGCTGGGTGATGCATTGCTTCTCCGGCGACGCCGCCTTCGCGGCCGCCTGCCTGGACCGAGGTGGCTTCCTCAGCTTCGCGGGCACGGTGACCTTCAAGAACGCCGACGACCTCCGGGCGGCGGCCGCGCTGACCCCGCTCGACCGGCTCCTGGTCGAGACTGATGCGCCCTACCTCACGCCGATGCCGCACCGCGGCCGCAGCAACGCTTCGTACCTCCTGCCGCTGACGGTGCGCGCGATCGCCGAGGTCCGCGGCGACGACCTGGAGGCGCTGTGTGCCGGCCTCGATGCGGCCACGAGCGCGGCCTTCGGCGGCTCCTGGGGAGCCTGAACTCTGTCCAGGGGAGGTTCCCGGGTTTTGCTTTCGGGCGGTCCGTCGTTATCGTTTCGTGACTGTTGGCCGGAATCGGAACGATCTCTGCCGTCGCGAGACCCCCGCTCGCACCCTCCCCTCGCTCTCGTGGTGAGGCGCGCGCGGGCACGCGCCGGCCTCCGAGGACCGGGAAGAACGACTGACGGAGAGCTGTGCGGGACCGCATCGCAGGACTGACCGACCGACTGCGCGCCGTGCGCGCTGCCGGGCTGACCCGACGCCGCAAGGCGCTGCTGGCCGGCCTCGTGGGCAGCACCGCGCTGACGGTGGCCGCAGGTGTCCTCGGCTATGCCGCGCTGGGCCACCCGGTCACGGTGATCATCGACGGCGAGCCGCGCGAGGTGCGTGCTTTCGCCGACACGGTCGGCGGGGTGCTCGAGGCTCAGGGGATCGAGGTCGGCGCGCACGACCAGATCGCGCCCTCCCTCGATGAGTCGGTCTCGGACGGCAGCGCGATCAGCGTGCGCTACGGCCGCCCGGTCGAGCTCACCGTGGACGGCGAGGCGCAGACCTCCTGGGTGTTCGCCACCGACGTCGACACCGCGCTCAGCGAGCTCGGCCGCGGCTACCGCGGCGCCGAGCTCTCCGTGAGCCGTAGCGCCAGCATCGGGCGCGAGGGGCTGGCCCTGGAGGTCGTCACCAAGAAGCGGCTCAAGGTCAAGCTCGGCGGCCGCGACGTACGCATCGAGAAGCTGCCGGCCCTCACCGTGGGCGAGGCGCTGGACGGGCTCGGGATCAAGGTCCGCAAGCACGACCACGTGAAGCCCGGGCTCGGCTCCGAGATCGGCGACGGCGACAAGCTGGTGCTGACCCGGATCAAGATCGTCCGCAAGGTCGTCAAGGGCGAGCCGGTGGCGTTCACCACCGTCAAGCAGGACGATCCGTCGGCCTTCGTCGGGAAGACCGCGGTCGCCCGCGCCGGCGAGAAGGGTGCCCGCAACGTGACCTACCGGCTCACCTACAAGAACGGCGAGCTGGTCGCCCGCAAGGTGGTCCGGCAGCGGGTCACCAAGCGCCCGGTCCAGGCCCTGGTCAAGGTGGGGACCAAGAAGCAGCCCACCGCCAACTTCGCCGGCGGCAACACCACGTGGGACGCACTTGCCCGCTGTGAGTCCGGCGGCAACTGGGCGATCAACACCGGCAACGGCTACTACGGCGGCCTGCAGTTCAACCTCGGCACCTGGCAGTCCTACGGTGGCACGGGCTACCCGCACCAGCGCAGCCGCGAGCAGCAGATCGCCGTGGCCACCCGGTTGCGCAACGCCCAGGGCGGGTACGGCGCCTGGCCGGGCTGCGCCGCCAAGCTCGGCCTCCCCCGATAGCACGAGACGGCGCTCCGGGTCGCACGAGACGGCGCTCCGGGTCGCACGAGACGGCGCTCCGGGTTGCGCGAAACGGCGCTTCCGGTAGCCGCACTAGGCTGAGGACCATGTCCGATGTCCCCGTCGGCGGAGCCCCTGCCGACGCGGGCGTCCGGCTGCTCGGCCCTGCCGAGGTGCGTGCGCTGGCGGCAGAGCTGGGCCTGCGGCCCACCAAGCAGCGCGGGCAGAACTTCGTCATCGACCCCAACACCGTGCGCCGGATCGTGCGCGAGTCCGGCATCACGGCCGACGACGTGGTCCTCGAGGTCGGCCCCGGCCTGGGCTCGCTGACGCTGGCGCTGCTCGAGGTCGCCGATCAAGTCACGGCGATCGAGGTCGACCCGCTGTTGGCAGGAGCGCTGCCGGCCACCATCGAGAGGTACGCCGGCACCCGCGCCCGCGGCTTCCGGGGCGTCACCGCCGACGCGATGCGCGTGGCCGAGCTGCCCGGGCCCGAGCCCACCGTTCTGGTCGCGAACCTGCCCTACAACGTCTCCGTGCCGGTGCTTCTCCACCTGCTCGCCACCGTGCCGTCGCTGCGGCACGGGCTGGTGATGGTGCAGTCCGAGGTGGCCGACCGGCTCGCCGCCGGCCCCGGCTCCAAGGTGTACGGCATCCCGTCGGTCAAGGCCTCCTGGTACGCCGACGTACGCCGCGCGGGCCGAGTGGGTCGTCACGTCTTCTGGCCGGCGCCGAACGTCGACTCCGGCCTCGTGGCCTTCACCTGCCGGCAGTCGCCTGCCACGACGGTGTCCCGGGAGCGCGTGTTCGAGGTGGTCGACGCCGCCTTCGCCCAGCGCCGCAAGACTCTCCGCGCCGCGCTGCGCGCTCTGGCCGGGTCAACGGAGGCCTCGGCGGCTGCCCTGGCGCGCGCGGGCATCGCGCCCGACGCTCGCGGCGAGGTGCTCGACGTCGACGACTTCGTGCGTCTCGCCGAGGAGCTGGACCGATGACTGCCGTGACGGTCCGGGCGGCCGCGAAGATCAACCTGCACCTCGGTGTCGGGCGCCCGCGACCCGACGGCTTCCACCCCCTGGTTACGGTCTTCCACGCCGTCTCGCTGTACGACGACCTGAGCGCCGCGCCCTCACCCGACTGGCAGGTCACCGTCATGGGCGCCCGCCACATCGACGGCACTGCGCTGCCTGCCGACGGCGACAACATCGTCGATCGTGCGGCCGCCGTGCTCGCGGCTCATCACGGCCGGCCGGTCACCGGGCGGGTCACCATCGACAAGTCCATCCCCGTGGCGGGTGGCATGGCCGGCGGGTCCGCCGACGCGGCCGCGGCGCTGGTCGCTCTGGACCGGCTGTGGGACCTCGGCACCTCCGACGACGATCTGCTGGCGCTGGCCGCGCAGCTCGGCAGCGACGTCCCCTTCGCCCTGATCGGTGGCACCGCGCTCGGCACCGGCCGGGGAGACCAGGTGGCGCCGATCCCCGATGCCGCAGCCTGGTCGTGGGTCGTCGTACCCACGAGTGGGGCGGGGCTGTCCACCCCCTCGGTCTACGGCCGATTCGACGAGCTCCGCCCCGACGCGCCGCCGGAGCCGGCTCCCGCTGACCAGATCCTCGCGGCCCTCCGCTCGGGCGACCCCGAACGCCTCGGGGCGGCCCTGCACAACGACCTCCAGCCCGCGGCCCTCGACCTGCGCCCCGACCTCGCCGAGACCCTGGCCGCGGGCGAGGCGGCCGGCGCGGTCCGCGGCATCGTCTCGGGGTCCGGGCCGACCTGCGTCTTCCTCGCCCGGTCGGCAGAGGATGCCCGCGACCTCGCCGGCCGGCTGCGCGAGGACCACCCGGTCACGCTCGTCGCCCACGGGCCCGTCGCCGGAGCCCACGTCATCACCGTCGAGGCCCCCTGATGGCCAACCTGATCAACCTCGAGCGGGTCTCGAAGGCCTACGGCGTCCGTCCCCTGCTCGCCGAGGTCTCCCTCGGCATCTCAGCCGGTGAGCGGATCGGCATCGTGGGCCGCAACGGCGACGGCAAGACGACGCTGCTGCGGATGATGACCGGGCTCGAGTCTCCCGACTCGGGCCGGCTCTCACGGGCCCGCGGGCTGGAGATCGGCTATCTCCGGCAGGGCGACGAGCTAGACGACACCCACAGCGTGCGCGAGGCGGTGCTGGCCGGTCGCGCCGACCACGAGTGGGCGGCCGAGCCGCGGACCCGCGAGGTGGTGGAGGAGCTGCTGGTCGGCGTCACCCTGGACCGCGCAGTGCACGGACTGTCCGGCGGCGAGCGCCGCCGGTGCGCCCTCGCGTCGCTGCTGCTCTCCCATCACGACCTGCTCCTGCTCGACGAGCCGACCAACCACCTCGATGTCGAGGCCGTCGCCTGGTTGGCCGCCCACCTGGTGGGGTTGCCGACTGCCCTGGTCGTGGTCACCCACGACCGCTGGTTCCTCGACGAGGTCTGCCAGACCACGTGGGAGGTCCATGACGGCGACGTCGACTCCTACGACGGCGGGTACGCCGCCTTCGTGCTTGCGAAGGCCGAACGGCAGCGGCAGGCCGCGGCGTCAGAGTCACGCCGCCAGAACCTCGTCCGCAAGGAGCTGGCCTGGCTGCGCCGCGGCCCCCCGGCCCGCACCGCCAAGCCGAAGTTCCGCATCGACGCCGCCAATGCCCTGATCGCCGACGTACCCCCGCCGCGGGACCGGCTCGCCCTCCAACGCTTCGCCTCCCAGCGCCTCGGCAAGGACGTCTTCGACGTCGAGGACGTCGACCTCGCCTTCGGCGACCGGCAGTTGCTCACCCATGCCACCTGGCGTCTCGGACCGGGCGACCGGGTCGGGATCGTCGGAGTCAACGGTGCGGGCAAGACCTCGGTGCTGAACCTGCTCTCAGGGGTGCTGTCTCCGCAGGCCGGCCGAGTCAAGCACGGCCGCACGGTGGCCCTGCAGCAGCTGACGCAGGAGCTCGACGACCTCGACCCCGACGCCCGGGTGCTCGCGACGGTCGAGGGCATCCGCCGGGTGACCCGCACCGTCGACGGGGAGGTCACTGCCAGCTCCATGCTGGAGCGCTTCGGCTTCACCGGCGACCGGCTCACGGCCCGGCTGGGGGACCTGTCCGGTGGCGAACGGCGGCGGTTCCAACTGCTGAGGATCCTGCTGACCGAGCCCAACGTGCTGCTGCTCGACGAGCCGACCAACGACCTGGACATCGAGACCCTGAACGTGCTGGAGGACTTCCTCGACGGGTGGCCCGGCACCTTGGTCGTGGTGTCGCACGACCGCTACTTCCTGGAGCGGGTCACCGATTCGACCTGGGCGCTGCTCGGGGACGGCCAGATCTCGATGCTTCCCGGGGGAGTCGACGAGTACCTCGCCCGGCGCGCCGCCACGCACGCCGCGTCCGCGACCGTGGCCCGCTCCGCCATCGAGCCGAAGCCGTCGTACGCCGCAGCGGCGCGCTCCGGCAGCGCGGAGGAACGCACGGCCCGCAAATCTCTCGAGCGCCTCGACAAGCAGCTCGCCAGGGCCTCGGCGCGCGAAGCGGAGCTCACTGCGCAGATCGCCGCCCACGCGAGCGACTACGCGAAGCTCGCGGCCCTCTCGGCCGAGCTCGACGAGCTCACGAGCTCGAAGGCGGAGCTGGAGGAGCAGTGGCTGGTGGCGGCGGAGCAGCTCGGCTGAGCCGTAGCCGGCGCCACCAGACGAACAGCGCGATCGTGACCGCGACGGCCAGTGCGAGGCGCAGCGCGATCTCCTGACCACTCGCCGGCGGGTCAGCGCCGGCCAGCCCTCCGGCCACCGGCGCCCGGGCGTCGGCCGGCCGGAGGTTCTCCGCGCCCACGGGGACATCGATCGAGCAACTGCTGGTGCTGGAAGGACTCGGTCGCGCCCACCACCCACTGCTCGCCGGGGAGGAAGTCGGCGTCGACCGAGCTGCCCACGGCCTGGAACATCCAGAGCGGCCAGGGTGGCTGCTCCTGGCCGGAGAGCACCCAGACCGACGGCGCCAGATCCGGTCCCGCCCAGACCTCGCGGACGTCGAACCGGGTGAAGCCGCGCCGCTCTTCGCGGGCCGTGCCCACGAAGATCACCGGCGAACCGGCAGGTCCTGCCCCTTCGGCGCACGAGGCGTGAGCGGGAGCCCCGGGGAGCGCGAGCATGAGGACGACCAGGGCCAGGAGGAGGGCGGATCTGCGCACAGCCACCTCCTCGACCAGTCAGGCGAACGGAGCAAGAAGCGGGCGGAGCAGCGTGGCGAGCCGCGTGCGATCACGCTCGGTGAGGTTGCCCAGCAGGTCGCGCTCGGCGACCACCAGCGCCCCGAACGCCCCGTCGACCGCATGCTTGCCGTCGGCGGTGAGCCGGACCAGCACCCCGCGTCGGTCATCTGGATCGGGGTAGCGCTCGACGAAACCCCGTGCGGCCAGCCGGTCGACCCGGTTGGTCATGGTGCCGCTGGTGACCAGGGTCTCGCGGAGCAGCCGCCCGGGCGACAGCTCGTACGGCGACCCCACGCGGCGCAGCGCCGCCAGGACATCGAACTCCCACGGTTCGACGTCGTACTGGGAGAAGGCCGTCCGCCGGACCCGGTCCACGTGACGAGCAAGCCGGGTGATCCGGCTGAAGACCTCGACCGGCGCGAGGTCCAGGTCAGCGCGCTCCCGCGCCCAGGCCTCGACCAGCTCGTCCACCTCATCTCGCACGCCGTGAGGATAGCGCAGGTCAAGAATCTTGACATCAAGATGCTAGGCCGGCGATAGGTGAGCCTTGCCTACGTGAGGGATGAGACAGCTCGAAGCCCTTCACTTCGGATACCCCGGGGGGTAGACATGAAGTATGAACAACGCAACCGCCACCACCGCCAAGTCCCTCCTCATCCTCGGCGGCGGCACCGCCGGGACCATGATCGCCAACAAGGTGCGCAAGCGCCTGCCCGGCTGGTCCGTCACGGTCGTCGACAAGGATGACGTCCACGACTACCAACCCGGCTACCTGTTCATCCCGTTCGGCATGAACGAGCCCAAGCAGATCCGCAAGACCAAGCGGCCCTTCTTCTCCGCCGGCGTCAACCTCGTCATGGGCGAGGTCGACGTCATCGACGGTGAGTCGCAGAAGGTGACGTTGGAGGACGGCCGGATCCTCGGCTACGACTACCTGGTCGTCGCCACGGGCACGACTCCGCGCCCCGACCAGACCGAGGGGATGCTCGGCCCGGAGTGGCACCGGTCGGTCACCGAGTTCTACACCTACGACGGCGCGATCGCCACCCGCGAGGCGCTGGAGAAGTTCACCGGCGGCCGCCTCGTGGTGCACGTGACCGAGATGCCGATCAAGTGCCCGGTCGCGCCGCTCGAGTTCAGCTTCCTGGCCGATGACTACTTCAAGAAGCGCGGCCTGCGTGACCAGGTGGAGATCGTCTACGTCACCCCGTTGGACGGCGCCTTCACCAAGCCGGTCGCCAGCCGCGAGCTGGGTCACCAGCTGGTCGAGAAGCAGATCACCCTCGAGGCCGACTTCATGATCGAGTCCGTCGACCAGGAGGCAAAGGTCATCCGGTCCTACGACGAGCGCGAGGTCGCCTACGACCTGCTCGTGACCGTGCCGCTCAACATGGGGGCCGACTTCGTCGCCAAGTCCGGGCTCGGGGACGAGCTCAACTACGTCCCGGTGGACAAGCACACCTTCCGGTCGACGCAGTACGACACGATCTTCGCCCTCGGCGACGCCAGCAACATCCCGACCTCCAAGGCCGGGTCGGTCGCCCACTTCTCCGTCGACATCTTCATGGACAACCTGGTCCAGCTCGCCGCCGGAGAGGAGCTGACGCACAGCTTCGACGGTCACGCGAACTGCTTCGTCGAGTCAGGTGGCGGCAAGGCGCTGCTGCTCGACTTCAACTACGACACCGAGCCGCTCACCGGCACCTTCCCGCTCCCCAGGATCGGGCCGATGTCCTTGCTCAAGGAGTCCCGCGCCAACCACCTCGGGAAGCTCGCCTTCCGCCACATCTACTGGAAGGCCCTCCTGCCGGGTCGCCCGCTCGGCCTCCCGGCCGAGATGTCGATGTCCGGCAAGAAGACCGAATGACCACCACCACCACCACCACCACCACCACCGCCACGCACCGCCACCAGAAAGAGAGAGACACCATGGCCACCACGACCATCGCCGGACAGACCTACGACGTCAACGAGGAGGGCTTCCTCACCGACCCGCAGGTGTGGACCGAGGAGCTCGGCACCGAGCTCGCCAAGCTGATCGGCATCGAGGTGTCGGACGCCCACTGGAAGGCGATCCGGTTCCTGCGCGAGGACTTCGGCGTGATGGGGGAGACCCCCACCCTGCGCCGGGTCAGCACCCAGGCCGGGATCTCCGTCAAGGAGCTCTTCGCCCTCTTCCCCGGCAAGCCGGCCAAGAAGATGGCCTACGTCTCCGGGCTGCCCAAGCCCAAGGGCTGCGTCTGACGCCGTACGCCGGCCATCCCGGCCGTCGTACCTCCACTTCACCCACCCGCACGTCACACGTCTAGGAGGACGTCATGACCGCCACCACCGACACCGAAGCCACCACCGCCCCCACCATCGTCCCGTCGTTCGACGACGACGCCGGCGGCGACCGCAAGCTCGCCATCATCTGCTCCAAGGGCAACCTGGACATGGCCTACCCGGGTCTGATCCTGGCGAACGCCGCCCTGGGGGAGGGCGTGGAGACACACCTGTTCTTCACGTTCTGGGGCTTCGACATGATCAACAAGAAGACGATGGAGCACCTCAAGTTCTCCTACCTCGGCAACACCGCCATGCACCCGCCCGGCTCGGGCATGTCGATGCCGCAAGGCCTCGCCGGCATGCCGGGGATGACCGCGATGACCACGAAGATGCTGAAGAAGCAGATGGCCGACCTGGATATCCCGGAGGTGCCGGACTTCTTGGAGCAGATCTACGAGTCCGGTGGGCACTTGTGGGCGTGCCGGCTGTCTGCGGACATGATGAAGCTCCACGAGAAGGACCTCTATGAAGGAGTCGAGGGCATCATCTCTGCCAGCGACTTCATCGAGATAACCGACGGCGCACAGCTGTTGTTCATCTGACCCCTGATCCAGGCCTGCGCTTCGCTGCTGTCGGGGCGGCACGAGTGGGGCCGGTGCTCTCGAGGTTTCGATGAGTACCGGTCCCCGAGGAGCCGGGCACCTGCCGGTGCCGTGGCGGTCGTCGACAGGTTGCTCCGGTGGCCCGAGCGGTCGTCCCGCGCGGCGGTGGAGCCAGGTCTGCCCGTGGCCGAGGCCGAGAGGCCCCGGCCACGGGACTACTCGTTGGTAACATCGCCGGATGCCCCAGATCCTCGACCTTTGGCACCGGCTCGAACGCGTGCCGCTGGGTGAGCGGATCTTCTCGTTCGCGGTCGGCCGCAGGGCGCCGTACTTCGCCTCCATCCGGCCGCGGTTCACCGTCGTCGAGCCGAACCGGGCCGAGCTGGTGATCGTCTCGCGCCGTCGGGTGCACAACCACATCGGGACCGTGCACGCCATCGCGCTGTGCAACGGACTGGAGGCGGCGATGGGGGCGCTGGCCGAGGCGACCATCCCACGCGGCAAGCGCTGGATCCCGAAGGGGATGGAGGTCGCCTACACCGCCAAGGCCGACTCCGACGTCACCTGCATCGCCGAGACCTCGCCCGAGCAGTGGGCCTCCGACGACCCCGATCTACCGGTGCGCGTGCGCGGCGTCCTCGCCGACGGCACCGTGGTGATCGAGGGCGTGATCAGGCTCTGGGTGACGTCGAAACGCTGAGCTCGCAGGCTCGGCGGACTGTGACGGGCTTGCTGGCTGCCGAATTGGGGTCACACCAGCCCGCAGCCGTACCCTGGACCGGTCATGACTGCAACGCCTGAGACCGCTATCCGCACCTATCAGGTGCGCACGTACGGCTGTCAGATGAACGTCCACGACTCGGAGCGGTTGACCGGACTGCTGGAAGAGGCCGGCTACGTCGCCGCGCACGACGGGGAACAGGCCGACGTGGTCGTGTTCAACACCTGCGCGGTGCGCGAGAACGCCGACAACCGGCTCTACGGCAACCTCGGCCACCTCGCGCCCGTGAAGGCCAAGCACCCGGGCATGCAGATCGCCGTCGGCGGCTGTCTCGCGCAGAAGGACCGTGCGACCATCACGAAGAGGGCCCCGTGGGTCGACGTCGTCTTCGGCACCCACAACATCGGGTCGCTGCCGGTCCTGCTGGAGCGGGCGCGCGTTCAGGAGGAGGCCCAGGTCGAGATCCTGGAGTCGCTCGAGGTCTTCCCGAGCACGCTGCCGACGCGCCGCGAGTCGGCGTACGCCGCCTGGGTGAGCGTGTCCGTCGGGTGCAACAACACCTGCACGTTCTGCATCGTGCCGAGCCTGCGCGGCACGGAGAAGGACCGCCGCCCCGGCGAGATCCTCGCCGAGATCGAGATGCTGGTGGCTGAGGGCGTCACCGAGATCACCCTGCTGGGGCAGAACGTCAACTCCTACGGCGTAGGGTTCGGCGACCGGGAGGCGTTCTCGAAGCTGCTGCGGGTCTGCGGCGAGATCGACGGGCTGGAGCGGGTGCGCTTCACCTCGCCGCACCCGGCGGAGTTCACCGACGACGTGATCGCAGCGATGGCAGAGACCCCCAACGTGATGCATTCACTGCACATGCCGTTGCAGTCCGGCTCCGACCGGGTCCTCAAGGCGATGCGCCGCTCCTACCGGCAGGCGAAGTATCTCGGCATCCTCGACCGGGTCCGCGCGGCGATGCCCGACGCGGCGATCACCACCGACATCATCGTCGGCTTCCCCGGGGAGACCGAGGAGGACTTCCAGGCGACCCTCGACGTGGTGCGTGCGGCGCGGTTCGCCGGCGCCTTCACCTTCCAGTACTCCAAGCGCCCCGGCACGCCCGCGGCCGAGCTGCCCGACCAGGTGCCGGCCGAGGTGGTGCAGGAGCGCTACGAGCGGCTGGCCCTGCTGGTCAACGAGATCACCTGGGCGGAGAACCAGCAGCTCATCGGGTCGAGGCTCGAGCTGATGGTCGCCGAGGGTGAGGGTCGCAAAGACGGCGCGACCCACCGCCGGTCGGGTCGCGCGCCCGACAACCGGTTGGTGCACTTCGACCCGACCGGTGCCGAGGCGGTGCGGCCCGGCGACATGGTGACCGTCGAGGTCACCTACGCCGCTCCACACCATCTGGTGGCGGACGGGTCGGTGCTGTCGGTGCGCAGAACGCGCGCCGGTGACGCGTGGGAGGCACGCTCTGGCCCCGCTCCGGGGTCGGTCGGGCTGGGCATGCCGGGCGTCGGCGCGCCGGCGCCGCTGCCCGACGCTCCGGTCTGCAGCTGAGGCCGGAGTCCGGCGCGGGGGGCGGTTAGAACCCGAACGTGGTGTACGCCGGCAGGTCGCCGCCGCGCAGGGACTCCAGCACGACCAGCTCGTGCGGGACGACCGGGTCGGGGAGCGCGTCGAGCGGACACCACCGCAGGTCGACGCACTTGTCCGGCTCGACGATACGGGGATCGCCCACCCATGACCGCGAGGTGAAGAAGAAGTCGACCCGCTCGTCGATCGCGTCCGCGTGGCGGGTGCGCTGCATGGAGGTCACGAACTCCAGCGCGAGATCGGCCACGTCGATCTCCTCAGCGGCCTCACGCCGCGCCGCGTCCCACGCGGTCTCGCCGCGCTCCACGTGGCCGGCGGCCGCAGCCGCCCAGAACCCGTCCATGAAGCCGGTGTTCTGGCGCAACTGCAGCAGGACCTCCGCCCCGGCCGCGCCTTCCCTCAGCAGGAAGACATAGGCGGCCGGGACGATGGCGAACCTGTCATGGCCGAGATCGGTCAGGACGGGTCGTCGTTCTTGCCGTCGAGCGAGTCGAGGGCGTCCTTGGCCTTGTCGGCGCCCATGTCGATCTTGTCGCCGAACTTGCCGCCGGTCTTGTCGTCGATGACGTCAGCGGCCTTGTCGATGCCGTCCGACACCTTGTCAGCGTGCTCGTCGACGGCCTCTTTGGCCTTGTCCTTGAACTTGTCGAGGAAACTCATAGCTCGATCCCTTGTGGTTGGCTTGCGCTCCGCAAGAAGCGGGGCGCCGGTCGATGGAAGACTAACCCGCATGCCGCGCCAGCCGATCGTCGCCGTGGTCGGCGCGACCGCTTCCGGCAAGAGTGACCTCGCTCTCGACCTCGCCCAGCGGATCGGAGGCGAGATCGTCAACACCGACGCGATGGCGGTCTACCGCGGCATGGATATCGGGACCGCGAAGCTCCCCTCCGCTCAGCGGCGCGGGATTGCGCACCACCTGCTGGACCTGCTCGACGTGACCGAACCCCTGTCGGTCGCAGTCTTCCAACGGCTCGCCCGCGAGGCCATCGCGGAGCTGCGCGGCCGGGGGGTGGCTCCCGTCCTGGTCGGGGGCTCGGCGCTGTACCTCCGAGCGGTGCTGGACCGCTTCGAGTTTCCCGGCACCGACCCCGAGGTGCGGTCCCGGTGGGAGGACGAGCTGGCGGCGGCCGGGGCCCCGGCGCTGCACGCGCGGCTCGGGGAGGTGGACCCCGAGGCGGCCGAGCGGATCCTGCCCGACAACGGTCGCCGCATCGTGCGGGCGCTGGAGGTCGTGGAGATCACCGGCCGCCCGTACTCCGCGTCCCTCCCGCGGCTGGAGTACGCCGACCCCGCCAGCGTGCAGATCGGGGTCGACCTCGACCGCCCCACCTTGGATGCGCGGATCGAGTCCCGAGTCCAGCGGATGTTCGAGGCCGGGCTCGTGGAGGAGGTCCGGAGCCTGCTCGATGGCGGGCTGGCCGAGGGACGCACTGCCCGCGAGGCGATCGGCTACCGCCAGGTGGCGGCGTACCTCCGGGGTCAGTGCTCCCTCGACCAGGCAATGGAGGACACCGTCCGCGCCACCCGGAGGTTCGCGCGGCGGCAGGACTCGTGGTTCCGCAAGGACCCACGGATCCACTGGGTGGCGTTCGACGATCCCGGTCGGGTCGAGGCTGCGCTCCGCCTGATCGAGTGAGCCCTGTCCACGCCGGCTCAACCCGGGCAGACTCCATGGATGGCGACCATCTACTACACCGCGTCCTCCCTCGACGGGTTCATCGCGACCCCGGACCACTCGTTGGAGTGGTTGCTCTCCAGAGACATCGACCAGTCGGGTCTGATGAACTACCCCGCGTTCATGGCCAAGGTGGGCGCCATCGTGATGGGCTCCCATACCTACGAGTGGATCCGCGACCACCATGGGAAGTGGGACTACGCGCAGCCGACCTGGGTCCTCACGACGCGTCAGATCGAGAGGTACGGCGAGGGCGGCGAGGTCCATTTCACGGACGCGGACGTGCGGGAGGTCCACGCCGACCTGACCGCTGCTGCCGACGGTGGTGACCTCTGGGTGTGCGGCGGGGGTGACCTGGCCGGTCAGTTCGCCGACGCCGGGCTGCTCGACGAGGTCTGGGTGCAGTGGGCGCCGGTCGCGATCGGCTCGGGAGCGCCGCTGCTGCCGCGTCAGGTGGAGCTGAGGTTGGAGGAGGCGGGTCGCAACGGTGACTTCGTGTGCGCGAGGTACGCCGTCGAGCGCTGACGGCCCCGTTCAGCCTGGCAGACTGGACAGGTGAGTTACGCCTTTCTCAAGGGTCACGGCACGGAGAACGACTTCGTGCTGCTGCCCGACCCCGACGGGAGCGTGCACGGGGACCTGTCACCGGCTCGGGTGCGGGCGCTGTGCGACCGGCGTGCCGGGATCGGGGGCGACGGGGTGCTCCGGGTGATCCGCTCGGAGGCGATCGACGGCCCGGATACCGCCGAGTGGTTCATGGACTACCGCAACGCCGACGGCTCGCTCTCGGAGATGTGTGGCAACGGCATCCGGCTGTTCGCGCGCTACCTCGTCGACTCCGGCCTGGTGTCCCGCAAGGAGTTTCCGATCGCGACCCGAGACGGGCTCAAGCAGGTCACGGTCGACGGCGATCAGGTCACGGTCGACCTGGGGGCGCCCGTCGTCGGCCGCGAGACCTGGGTCCGGGTGGCCGACCGGCAGCTTGCCGCACGTCAGGTCACCACGGGCAACCCGCACGCGGTGGTCTTCGTGGCTGATCTCGGGGATGCCGGCCGGCTGCTCGAGCCTCCGGAGGTGGATCATGAGATCTACCCCGACGGGGTCAACGTCGAGTTCGTCGTCCGGCGCGGCGATCGGCACATCGCGATGCGCGTGCATGAGCGCGGCTCCGGGGAGACCCGGTCGTGTGGCACCGGTGCCTGCGCCGCGACGGTGGCGACGGCGGTGGCCGACCAGGTCGGTCGCGGGGCGACGTACCGCGTGGAGGTCCCGGGCGGGGAGCTCGCCGTCACCTGGACCGACGACGACCGACTGCTGCTCGCAGGGCCGGCCGTGATCGTGGCCGCAGGGACCACCGAGCTCTGAGCGCACCCGGCCCGCGGCCTATGCTCGCGGCCATGGACCTTGCAGGAACCTCAGCGCTCGTCACCGGTGGCGCTTCGGGCATCGGCGCCGCCGTGGCCCGCGCCCTGGCCGACCGCGGCGCCATCGTCGTCGTCGCTGACCTCCAGATCGACGCCGGCGAGACGCTGGCGGCCGAGATCGGCGGCACCTTCGCCCGCGTCGACGTCACCGACACCGCCTCGATCCAGGCCGCGGTCGAGCAGGCAGCGGGGCTCGCCCCGCTGCGGACGTTGGTGAACTCCGCCGGAATCGGGTGGGCGCAGCGGACGATCGACAAGGACGGCGAGTTCGGGTCGGCGCATGACCTCGATGCGTTCCGCAAGGTGGTCGCGATCAACCTGGTCGGCTCGTTCGACGCGATCCGGTTGGCGGCCACGGCGATGAGCCGGTTGGAGCCGACGGCCTCCGGCGAGCGCGGCGCGATCGTGAACATCGCCAGCGTGGCGGCCTTCGACGGCCAGATCGGCCAGGCGGCGTACGCCGCGTCCAAGGGCGGGCTGGTCGGGCTCACCCTGCCGGTCGCCCGCGACCTGGCCGCAGCCGGGATCCGCCTCAACACCGTGGCGCCCGGGCTGATCGACACCCCGATCTACGACTTCGCCGAGGACTCCGAGGCGTTCAAGGCCAAGCTGGGGGAGAGCGTGCTCTTCCCCAAGCGGCTGGGCCGACCTGAGGAGATCGCCTCGATGGTCATCGAGTGCCTCACGAACCCGTACCTGAACGGTGAGGTCGTCCGCGTGGACGGCGGCATCCGGATGCCGCCCAAGTAGTCGCGACGAACGGGCCGCCGCCGGGGGAACCTGCGGCGGCCCGTCGCCGGATCTGGCGACTCCGCGTCAGCTGTTGAGGCTCGTCGAGTCGCTGGGCGCTCCGGTGGCGCCGTCCTGGCCGGGCCGGTCCTCGCCGCCGGGTCCGCCATGGCCGCGGTGGCCGCCGGGCCCGCGGGTGTGCTCGGTGATCGTCTCCAGGTCGGCGCTGACGTCGTACTTGACCGGGGTTTCGTCCTCCTGGGTGCCGAGGGCGTCGTAGGACCCGTCGGCGTCCTGGCGGACGTCGGTGATGGTGACGCCGTCGTGGGCGGCCTGGACCGCGTCGACGACCTTGGTCTTCTCCGCTCCGGAGACCTCGGTGTGCTCACCACCAGCTCCGCCGCGTCCGCCGTGCCCGGGCGTGTGCTCGGTGATCGTTGTCAGGTCGGCGCTGACGTCGTACTTGACGGGGGTGCCGTCCTCCTGGGTGCCGAGGGCGTCGTAGGACCCGTCGGCGTCCTGGCGGACGTCGGTGATGGTGGCGCCGTCGTGGGCGGCCTGGACCGCGTCGATGACCTTGGTCTTCTCGGCTCCGGTGACCTCGGTGTGCGCGCCACCACCCCGGCCCTCAGGGGCGCCGTAGGTCGACTTGTCGGTGGCGCCTGCGGACGGAACGGTCGTGTTCGAGGTGTCGTCGGTGGAAGCGCTGGCGATGGCGACACCGCCACCGACCAGGGCTGCGGAAGCCACCAGGACGGCGGCGGCGTTGGACTTCTTGATGGGCACGGATGCTCCTTCGTAGGGCGGCAACGGTCCTGCCGCCAGGTGCCCTCGACAGTGGCGCGGCCACCTGTGCCGACCCTGTCCGTGGCTTAGCAGGGGGCTACGCGGGCTGCCAGTCGGTCAGATCCAGGCGTACGTCGGCGCGCGCGGCGCCGGCCTCGACCAGCCGGGAGTTGGGCTGGTCCACCGCCTCCACCCAGGCCCGAGCCGCCTCGGGGCTCTTGCCGAACGCCACATGCCGCGCCACCAGCCGCTCGACGCGGGTGGCCTCGTCGGTCCCGACGAACCACACCTGGTGCAGCGCGGTGCGGGCCGCCTGCCACGGGGGAGTGTCGAGCAGCAGGTAGTTGCCCTCCGTGATGACGACGGTCGCGTCGGGGAGCACCGGGATCGCCCCGGCCAGCGGCTGCTCGAGGTCGCGCTCGAAGCCGGGCGCCATCACGATCTCGTCCGGGTGGACCGGCGCGGTGCTCAGGCGGGCCAGCAGGGCGGCGTACCCCCCACCGTCGAAGGTCTCCGGGGCGCCCTTGCGATCGAGCAGGCCGCGCCGCCGCAGCTCGACGTCGGCGAGGTGGAAGCCGTCCATCGGCACCACCACGGCGCCGGCGAGCAACGCCGCGACAGCGCCGGCCAGCGTCGACTTGCCCGACCCCGGCGCTCCGGCGATCCCGAGGACCGGCCGGTGCCCGTCCCCTCCCGACTGCCGCGGGTCTGTGGCCACTCCTGCGGTGCTCGAACCCGGTGGAAGTGGCGTCAAACCCGCGGCAGTGAGGAGGGAGCGCAGCTCCCGGCCGTCGGGGGAGAGGCGTACGACGTCCACGGCGCGCATCCTGCCAGGGCCGGGGCCAGGGCAGGGGCCGGGGCCGGGGCCGCGAGGGTTGGCCTGCCTCGCCCAGACCGGCAGCGACTCGCCCAGACCGGAAGCGACTCGCCCAGACCGGAAGCGCCGGCGACCGGAGGCTCAGGCGCGGACGCGGGCCGAGGTGGGGTCGTAGAACGGCCGCAGGGACACCTCCGCCGGATGCCGCACTCCCGCCACGTCGACCTCCCAGTCGCCGCCGGCCAGCCAGGCCCGGGTGACGAGCTCATCGCCGCCCGCGACCATGGCCAGCGCGACGGCCGACCCGACCGTCCAGCCGTGCGACGCCGCGCGGACGTAGCCGACGACGACCCCGGACCGGTAGACGACCTCCGCATGGAACAGAAGCGGCTCGGCGTCCAGCAGGCGCAGCTGCACCAACCGCTGGGTCATCCCGCCCCTGGCGGCGTTGGCCTCCCGCCGCGCGACCAGGGCCGGGCGGCCGCGGAAGTCGCTGTCCCAGTCGACTGCGAACCCGAGCCCAGCCTCCAGCGGGCAGTCGGTGTTGTCGATGTCGTGGCCGAAGTCGCGGTAGCCCTTCTCCATCCGCAGTGAGGCGAGCGCCTGGAGGCCCACCGGCGCGAAGTCGTACGCCGCCCCGGCCGCCACGACGGCGTCGTACACCGTGAGCGCCTGCTCGGCCGGCACGTAGAGCTCATAGCCGAGCTCGCCGAGATAGGTGATCCGCGCGCACAGCACCTCGACTCCGGCGACGTCGATCGGCCGCGCGGTGCGGAAGGGCCAGACCTGCGTCGCGAAGTCGGCCGAGCTGAGCGTGGCCAAGAGATCCCGCGACTGCGGGCCCTGCACGTTGAGCTGGGCGAGCTCGGCGGTCACCTCGCGGATCACGACGTCGCGATCGCCCGACCCGCGCCGGAGCAGGTCCAGCGCCGATCCCCTCGCGGTGTCCGAGGCGACGACCAGGAAACGGCCCGCGCTGAGCTTGGTCACCGTCAGGTCGGCGATGATCCGCCCGTCGTCGTCGAGCCACTGGGTGTAGGTGATCGTCTCGTCCGGCCCGTCGACCCCGCCGGCCGACAACCGGTCCAGCACAGCCCCCGCGTCGGCGCCTTCGACCATGAACTTCGCCATGAAGCTCATGTCCATCAGCCCCACGCCCTCGCGCACGACGCGGTGCTCCTCGCGCCACTGTGCGAACCACGGCGCGCGCCCCCACGTCGGCGTCGCCTCCGGGGTCGCCCCGGCGCCGGCGAACCAGTCGGCCCCCTCCCAGCCCGAGACCTCGCGCAGGTAGCCACCCTGGGACACCAGCCGGTCGTGCACGGGCGAGAGCAGCGCGCCACGGGCGGTGTGCAGCTGCTTGCCGGGTGTGTGGGCGGCGTACACGGTCCCGAGGATCTCGGTGGTGCGGGCGGCGCGGTAGGAATCGTCGGCCTGGTACGCCGCGAACCGGCGTACGTCGAAGCCGGTGATGTCGACGTCGGGCCGGCCGTCCACGATCCAGTGCGCCACGACCCGGCCGAGGCCGCCGGCCGAGAGGATGCCGACGGAGTTCATCCCGGCCGCCACGAAGTAGCCCCGGATCCCCGGCGCCTCGCCGACAGCGGGCGCCAGGTCGGGGGTGAAGGACTCCGGCCCGCAGAAGAAGGTGCGGACACCGACCTCCATGGTCACCGGCACCCGGGCCATCGCGGTCTCCAGGAACGGCGCCATCCGGTCCCAGTCGGGCGGCAGGGTGCCGAAGGAGAAGTCGGCCGGGATGCCCTCGACCTTCCAGGCAGCGGCGCGCGGCTCGAAGAGGCCGACCATCATGCCGCCGCCCTCTTCGCGGTAGTAGCCGTGCGCGGCCGGGTCCTCGAAGATCGGCGCGTTCGGATCGATCCCGTCGATGGTGTCGGTGATCAGGTAGTAGTGCTCGGCCGCCTGGTTGGGCACGACGAGCCCGCTGGCCGCGGCCAGCTCGCGGGCCCACATGCCGGTGGCGTTGACGACGTAGTCGCACTCGATCTCGCCGGCGCTGGTCCGGACGCCGGTGACCTCGGCGACCTGTCCCGCCGGGCGAGTGAGCACCTCGTGGACCGACACCCCCTCGACGATGCGTACGCCGAGCTGCCGGGCGCCCTTGGCCAGCGCCACCGTGAGGTCGACCGGGTTGACCCGGCCGTCGCCGGGCACGTGGAAGCCGGCGAGCAGATCGTCGGTCCTGGCCCAGGGGAACAACGCGCTCATCTCGGGCGGCGAGATCTCGTACACCTCCAGGCCGAGGTGGCGCTGGAAGGTGGCGACGCGGCGGTACTCCTCCAGCCGGTCGGCGTCGGCCGCCGCCTCGATCAGCCCGACCGGCTTGAAGCCGGTCGCCTGGCCGGTCTCGGCCTCGAGCCGGGCATAGAGGTCACGGGAGTAGAGCCGGAGGGCGGTGTTGGTCTCCGAGGTCGACCCGAAGCACGTCATCAGCCCGGCGGCATGCCAGGTCGTCCCCGAGGTCAGCCGGTCGCGCTCGAGCACAACGACGTCGGTCCAGCCCTCGTGGGCCAGGTGGTAGGCGATCGAGCAGCCGATCACCCCGCCGCCGATCACGACGACGCGGGCACGGGCGGGCAGGTCCACGGTCACGACAACACGCTAGTGCCCTGGGGACGGCTCAGGCGGCCCGACCCAGTGCGCCCAACAGTCGGGCCTGGCGCGGCGCGTGGTCGGGCACCGCGACGGCGGGCGCGCAGATCCCCTCCGAGTAGAGGGCCGGCCCGAACGACTCGATGGCGACGTCGAGCTGGTCCATCTCCGCTTCCGACCAGGCGGTGTCGCTGCCCGCAGCGCGCGCGATGTCCCACCGGTGGACCACGAGATCGAAGCCATAGAAGCGGGCCAGCGAGTCACCGACCGTGGTCGGCCCGAACCAGCCGTCGTACGCCGTGCGCCCGGCGGCTGAATCCGCCAACACAGCGCGTGCCGAGGCCAGGTGCGCCTTCCACACCTCAGCGGGGGCGCCGACCGGCCGCTCACCCTGGCCGAACCCGCGCTCACCCAGGAAGTCGCGTTGGGTGTCGATCACGTGGTCCAGGACCCCCGCAGCGGTCCAGGCGTCGCACGGGCTGGCGCCCGACCAGTCGGTCGTCTGGGAGATCACCGTGTCGAACGCGCTCGCGTTGGTCAGGAAGAGTTCGCTGTCGAAGTTCATGGCGCGAGCCTGCCGTCTCAGGCAGCCCCGGGGCTTGAAAGAATCCGACACATGGCCACCACATCGGACGCCGACCCCATCGCTCGCGCACACCTGCTCGATCGGGACGGCTTCACCCCGCCGATCGGCCGCGTCGACGCGTCACCTGAGCTGCAGACGCTGGTTCGGCGGTTCTGGGTGCCGGTGTGGTCGCTCGAGCCAGGACGCACCACAGTCCAGCGCGTGTTGCAGTACCCCGTCTGCCAGCTTGTCGTCGCCCCCGACTATGCCCACCTCGTCGGCCCTCGGGTCGGCATGTCGACCAAGGAGCTGTCCGGCACCGGATGGGCGTTCGGAGCGATGCTGCAGCCGGCGGCGGGGTCGGTGCTGCTGGGCGCGCCGATGACCGAGCTCGTGGATCGCGACCTCGACCTCGCGGACGTCGCCGGCCTGGACGGGCCGGTGTTGATCGCAGCCGTGCGTCGCGCGCTGGCCGACGACCCGTCCGATCCGAAGCGGCAGCACCACGCCGCCGGCCTGGTCGAGGAGGGGCTCCGTGCCTTGTTGCCGGTCGACGAGGAGGGCCTGCTGGTGAACGCGGTCGTGGAGCTGGTCGAGTCCGAACCTGCGATCACCCGAGTGGGAGATCTGTGCCAAGAGATGTCCCTGACCGAGCGCACCCTGCAGCGGCTCGCCGCCCGCCGGATCGGGCTGTCGCCGAAATGGCTGATTCAGCGCCGCCGCCTGCACGATGCCGCGGGCCGGCTCCGACGGCCGGACCGGCCACCCTTGAGCCAGGTGGCCGCGGACCTCGGCTATGCCGATGAAGCCCATTTCGTCCGGGACTTCCGCAAGGTCACCGGCCTCACGCCGGGCGCCTTCGCGGCTGAGCCACGGGCTGGCTCGGGAGGCTGAGCGGTGGGACCGATACCGGCGGGCCGGACAGGCGCAGCCGTCAGGCCACGCGGACTGCGTTCAGGGGCAGATCCCGGGCGCGCAGGTCGGTGCGGCCGGTCTCGGCGTACTCCTTCAGCCCGGCCAGCAACGCCCGCATCCCCTTGCTGAGCTGGGCGTCCACCATCGGGGCCATCAGTCGACCTGCGGCGCCGCCGCGGGCCGTGTAGTCGATGTCGAGCGCGACGGTGGTCTGCGCGGCACCCACTGGTTCCAGTCGGAAGGTCACGGCCGCTGTGGCCACGGGGTTGGGGCCGGTGCCGGTGACCGCGATGGCGAGGGTCTCGCCAGGCTCCCAGGCGGTCACCACCTCGTCGAGGCCGGCGTACCCGAGGTCGCAGTGGCGACCGGTGCCCGGCCCCGCGGTCGCCTCCGAGGTGAGCTGCGAGTGCTTCACCGACGGGTTCCAGCGGTAGATGTTGCCGAAGTCAGCGAGGATCTCCCAGACGCGATCGGGGGCGGCGTCGATGGTGCAGGCGAGGTTGGCCATGGGATCTCCTGAGTCGGCGTGAGTCGTTCTGAAATGGACGATACAGAACCCGAAGGGTATTCTGCAATGAGCAACCCAAAAGCGAGGTGAATGATGGCGCGGCCCCGGGAGTTCGACCCCGACACCGTCATCCGCGGCGCCGTTACCGCGTTCTGGAGCCAGGGGTACGCCGACACCTCGATGCCCGACCTGACCGAGGCCACGGGATTGTCGTCGTCGAGCATCTACAACACCTTCGGCTCCAAGGAGCAGTTCTACCTTGTCGCGCTGGACGCCTACCTCGACGCCTCGCGCGCCGCGATGTACGGCCCGATGGAGGCAGGGACGCGGGGCCTCGAGGATGTGGTGGAGTTCCTCGACCGGATCGAGGATCGGGTTCGCGATACCGAGGCCCCCCGCGGCTGTCTGGCCACCAACGCCATCGCGGAGTTCGGCGTCGCGCGGCCGCAGATCAACGAGCGCACCGCGCGCTATCGACGCGAGCTGAGGGAGGCGTTCCTCGCGGCGTACACACGCGCCGGCGGGCTCGGCGAGATCGAGATGGCGGACGCCGAGACTCGGGCCATCACCATGGCGGGGCTGGTCCTCGCGATCAACCTGCTGTCGGGGGCAGGGGCCCCGCTGACCGAGTCGCTGGCCCTGGTCTCAGCGGCTCGCGAGGCCGCGGGTCGCACGGTGGCGGCCACAATCGCCTCGCGTGATGATGGCCAGCGGCCTACTCTGGGTGGCGTATGACGAATCAACCTGACATCGACCTCACCGCGGCTCTGGACGCGACGCGTGGCTGGGACGACGCCGACAGCTTCGAGAGCGGCTACGCCGACGAGGTCGACCCGAGCGATCAGGATCCCGAGCTGACGACGGGTCAACAGGACCTGGCCGAGCGCTATGCGCTGCGCCGGGTGGCTGGCTTGTCCACCGAGCTCGAGGACATCTCGGAGGTGGAGTACCGCCAGCTCCGGCTGGAACGGGTGGTCCTGGTCGGCGTCTGGACCGAGGGCACGGTCATCGATGCGGAGAACCACCTGGCCGAGCTGGCGCTGCTTGCGGAGACGGCCGGCTCGGAGGTGCTCGACGCGATCTACCAGCGACGCAGCTCGCCCGACCCGGCGACGTACATCGGCCGAGGCAAGGTCGAGGGCCTGGGCGAGATCGTGAAGGCGACCGGCGCCGACACGGTCATCTGCGACGGCGAGCTCGCCCCCAGCCAGCTGCGCAACCTCGAGGACAAGCTCAAGGTCAAGGTCGTCGACCGGACCGCGCTGATCCTCGACATCTTCGCCCAGCACGCAAAGTCCAAGGAGGGCCAGGCGCAGGTCGAACTGGCCCAGCTGAGCTATCTCAAGCAGCGGCTGCGTGGCTGGGGCGGCAACCTGTCCCGCCAGGTCGGCGGCCGGACCGCCGGCGGCGCCGGCATCGGCGGCCGTGGCCCCGGTGAGACCAAGATCGAGACCGACCGTCGCCGGATCAACACCAAGATCGCCAAGCTGCGTCGCGAACTCAAGGAGATGAAGGGCACCCGCGAGGTCAAGCGTCAGGAGCGGCGCCGCCACCACGTGCCGAGCGTTGCGATCGCGGGCTACACCAACTCCGGCAAGTCGTCCCTGCTCAACCGGCTCACCGGCGCCGGAGTGCTCGTCGAGGACGCGCTGTTCGCGACGCTGGACCCCACCACGCGGCGGACCACCACCGCCGACGGGCGCATCTACACGATGTCCGACACCGTCGGCTTCGTCCGCCATCTGCCCCACCAGCTCATCGAGGCGTTCCGCTCGACGCTCGAAGAGGTCGCGGATGCCGATCTCGTCCTGCACGTCGTCGACGGTTCGCACGCCGATCCCGAGGGGCAGATCGCGGCCGTGCGGGAGGTGTTCGCGGAGATCGGCGCCGACCAGGTGCCCGAGATCATCGTGATCAACAAGGCCGACCTGGCCGACCCGCTCGTGGTCGCCCGGCTGCGCCAGCGCGAGCCGCATTCGGTCGTCGTCTCGGCCAAGACCGGCGAAGGGGTCGCCGAGGCGCTGGCCGTGATCGAGGGCGAGCTGCCCCGGCCGGGTGTGGAGTTCGCGGCGCTGGTGCCCTATGACCGCGGTGATCTGATCAACCGGCTGCACCAGAAGGCCGAGATCGACACGATGGAGCACACCGGCGACGGCACCGTGGTGCGTGGCCGCGCCCACGCCGACCTGGCGGCCGAGCTGGCGACGTACGCCGTCTGACCGCCGCGGGTCCCTGGTTTCCCCACTGCCGCGGGTCTTGCGTCACTACCGCGGCGCTCGAGCACCGCAGGAGTGGCCTGAAACCCGCGGCAGTCGGGGACCCCGGAACCCGCGGCAGTCGGGGACCCCGGAACCCGCGGCAGTCGGGGACCCGGAACCCGCGGTATCAGCGGGAGGCCGCGATCCCCTCGTCGGCGCCGGCGAGCTTCTGCGCCAGCCAGATCGGGACCACCGACAGCAGGATGAGTACGGCGGCCACCACGGTCACGACGGGCCCCTGGTTGGGGCGGAAGAGGTTCTGGAAGATCCAGATCGGGAGCGTCTGCACTCCCGCGCCGGCGGTGAACGTGGTCACGATGATCTCGTCGAAGCTCAGCGCGAACGACAGCAGTGCCCCGGCCAGCAGCGCCGAGCGCAGCATCGGGAAGGTCACCAGGGCGAAGGTGCGCACCGGCCCGGCCCCGAGGTCCATCGACGCCTCCTCGAGGCTGCCGCCCAACCGCCGCAGGCGGGCGACCGCGTTGTTGAACACGGTGACGATGCAGAACGTCGCATGGGCGACGACCAGCGTGAGGAAGCCCAGCTTCAGCCCGAGGATGGTCTGGAAGGCGTTGGCGAGCGCGATGCCGGTGACCACGCCGGGCAGCGCGATCGGCAGGATGATCAGCAGAGAGACGGTGTCGCGGCCGAAGAACCGGTAGCGCGACAGGGCCATCGCCGCCATCGTCCCGAGCACCAGCGCGATCGCGGTCGCGACGAGCGCCACCTGGACCGACGTCCATACCGCGTCGCGGGCGCCTTGCGAGCGCCACGCCGCCTGCCACCACCGGGTGGTGAAGCCGTCCGGTGGCCAGGCGAAGGAGCGGGAGGTGTTGAACGAGTTGACGACCACCAGCGCCAGCGGGGCGTAGATGAAGGCCAGCACCAGCGCGCTGAGTGCGCCGAGCACCCGCTTCGCGACGGTCGAGGGCCCCATCAGCGGTTCCCCCTAGACATTCTCCAGCGCCCCGGTCCGGCGCACGAGCGCCAGGTAGCCGAGCATCACGACCACGGGGATCAAGGAGACCGCTGCCGCCAACGGCTTGTTGTTGGCGGTGAGGAACGTGTCGTAGACGACGTTGCCGAGCATCTGGGTGGTGCCGCCGACGATCTTCACCGCGATGTAGTCGCCCATCGTCAGCGAGAACGTGAAGATCGACCCGGCGACGATCGCGGGGAACAGCACCGGCAGCACCACGCGCCGGATCGTCAACCAGGGGCGGGCACCGAGGTCCGCGGACGCCTCGAGCAGGGAGTTCGGCAGCCGCTCCAGGCCGGCGTACATGGGCAGAATCATGTAGGGCAGCCACAGGTAGGCCAGCGTCACCACGGTGGCGGGCAGGCCGTAGCCAGGGCCGCTCATGCCGAACGGCTCCAGCGCCCAGTTGACCGGGCCCGTGCCGGAGAACATGGCGCGCCAGGCGTACGCCTTGACGAGGTACGACGCCCACAGCGGCGTCAGCACTGCGATCACCAGCAGCCGCTGCAGGCGCGTGGAGGCGACCTTCGCCATGAACAGCGCGATCGGGAAGGCCGCGAGGGCGTCCAGCACCGTGACGGCCGCGGCCACCCCGAGGGTGCGCAACGTGACGGTGCGGTAGATGTCACGGGTCAGGACGTCCTTGATGTTGTCGAGATTCCACTGGACCTCGACCTGGCCGGTGAACCCGTTGGCCGTCCACAGCGCGGTGATGAACAGCGCCGCGAGGGCGCTGAGGTACGCCACCCCCAGCCACAGCATCGGCGGCGTGAGCAGCGCACCGAGCCGGAGCCGGGGGTGACGATGGAGGTAACCCGACATGGAGCGGCCGGGTCAGCCCTTGATCTCGGTCCAGGCCTGGGTCCAGTCGGAGTACGTCGTGCACTTCACGTCGGTCCGCCCGTCCAGGCACTGCTCGATCGGGGTGTTCCAGTAGTGGATCTGCTCGGCGTAGGCCTCGTCGCCGGCGTGGAACGTCTCGCAGTGACCCTCGGCAGCGATGTCACAGGACTTCCCGTTGGCCGGCGCCTCGCCGAACCACTCCGCCACCGCGGCGTTGGCCTCCGGGCTGACGATGTGATCCATCCACGCGTAGGCACAGTTGGGGTGCTCGGCCTCGCTGCTGATCATCCAGGTGTCCGACCAGCCGGTCGCGCCCTCCTCGGGCAGCGTCACCTCGACGGGCGTGCCCTCGCCCTGGGCGAGGTTGGCGATGACCTGCCAGGTCGTGCCGAGCACCGAGTCGCCCGTCTTGAAGGCCGACTGCTCCTTGAGGTAGTCCGACCAGTACTCCCCGACGATCGTCTTCTGCTTCTTCAGCAGGTCGACGGCGGCCGCGAGCTGGTCCTCGTCCAAGGCGTAGGGGTCGGTGATGCCGAGGTCGGGCTGGGTCTTCATGAGGTACAACGCGGCGTCGGCGATGTAGATCGGCGAGTCGTACGCCGTCACCTTGCCGGCGTAGGGCGAGTTCTCGTCGAAGACCACACTCCACGACGTCGGGGCCTCCTTGACGACCTTGGTGTTCCACATCAGCAGGTTGGCGCCGTAGCCGTGCGGGATGCCGTACATCTGGCCGTCGACGGAGTTCCAGTCGCGGTCCTTGAGGAAGGGCCACACATCGGCGTAGTTGGGCACCAGATCGGTGTTGACCGGTGCCACGTTTCCGGCGGCGATCAGGCGCAAGGAAGCGTCGCCCGAGGCCGACACCACGTCGTACTGGCCGGACTTCATCAGCTCGACAGCCTCGTCGGAGGTGGCGAAGTACTTCACATTGGCCTGGCAGCCGGTCGCCTCCTCGAACGGCGTCACCCAGTCGTAGTTCTTGTCGGTCGAGCCGTCCTCGGCGTACCCCGGCCAGGCCAGGATGCTGACCGCGCCTTCGGTGTCCCCGAGGGCGTCAGCCATCGGGATGTCGGGGGCCTTGAAGCCGCCCCCGTCGCTGCTGGTGCCGTCGCTACCACCCGAGTCGGTGCCGCACCCAGCCACGATCACCGCGAGTGCGGCGGCCCCGGCGAGGGTGCGAGCCAGTTGCTTGTTCCTCATGTTCTCTCCTTCGTGGTGTCCCGTCCTGCCGGGACGGTGAGGTCGATGACGTGCTCGTCGGCCCAGCCCAGCTCGACCTGCTGGCCGCGCTGGCTGAGTGCCTGGTCCGCGCTGCTGTGGAGGTTCTGTCGCAGCACCGTGAGGTGGCCGCCGCTGTCCAGGTCGACCTCGAAGTGCGTCACCGAGCCGAGGTAGGCGACGCTGGCGACCGTGCCGCGGGCGCGCACGGTCTCGACGAGGTCGCCCGCGGAAGCGAAGTGGATCTTCTCGGGGCGGATGCTGAACGTGCCTGCGCGACCGAAGACGGCCTGTGCGGCCTCTGCGGTGAGCAGGTTGGAGGTGCCGACGAAGCCGGCGACGAAGTCGGTGGCGGGGTGTTCGTAGAGTTCCGCCGGCGTCGCGACCTGCTGGACCCGGCCCTCGTTGAAGACCGCGATCCGGTCGCTCATCGTGAGCGCCTCCTCCTGGTCGTGGGTCACGAAGCAGAAGGTGATGCCGACCTCACGCTGGATCTGCTTGAGCTCGATCTGCATCTCGCGGCGAAGCTTGAGGTCGAGCGCGCCGAGCGGCTCGTCGAGCAGGAGCACCCGGGGGCGGTTGACCAGGGCGCGGGCCAGGGCGACCCGTTGCCGCTGCCCTCCGGAGAGCTGACCGGGCCGGCGGTCGGCGTACCCGGAGAGGCGGACGGTGTCGAGCGCGGCCTGGGCCCGCTCTCGTCGCTCGGCCTTGGGGACCTTCTTCACTCGCAGGCCGTACTCCACGTTGGCGAGCACGTTCATGTGCGGGAAGAGCGCGTAGTCCTGGAAGACGGTGTTGACGTCCCGGGCGTACGGCGGCCGGCCGGTGACGTCCTCGCCGCCTAGCACCACGTGGCCGCCGGTCGGCTCCTCGAAGCCCGCGATCATTCGCAGCACCGTGGTCTTGCCCGAGCCGGACGGGCCGAGCATCGAGAAGAACTCGCCATCGCGGATCGCCAGGTCGACGCCGTCGACGGCTACCACGGAACCGAACCGCTTGGAGACCCCGTGCAGCTCGATGGCCGGGGTGTCCGGCGTCTCGGCGGGGGATTCGGTCATGGGTGGTGGGCTCTCCTCGACAGCGACCGGCCACGATCGGATCACGCGCAACCCCCGCTTCACGCACCCTAGCGATGCGGAATCAGCGGTGACAACGGCCAATCGCCGCCGATTCCGTTGCAATCTCGCAACAACGCGACCCGCCGTGAGTTGTCACGCGACCCGTCGTGAGTTGTCGGCGGTGTCAGGAGATGATCCGGCGACCCCTGGTCTTCAGCGGGATCGACATCAGGTCGTCGCCGACGTACACCCGGCCGCTGTAGCCGCGACGGGCGTTCTTGCGCCACTGTCCGTCGCTCATCAGGCGTGGGTCGGCCGGCACCAGGTGGGTGAGCACCAGGCGTTCTGCTGCCGCGCGCTCGGCGAGCGCGCCCAGCTCGTTGACGTCGGTGTGCGAGCGCAGCAGGTGCTCCAGCAGCGACGGGTCGAGCCCGAGGAAGTTGACATAGAAGTTGAAGTCGATCACCTCGTGCACCAGGATGTCGCAGCCCTGGGCGAGGCGGATGACGTTCTCGGAGTACGCCGTGTCGCCGGAGAACACCACCGAGCCTTCCTCGCTATCGAATCTGAAGGCGTACGACGGGAACACCGGGCCGTGCGGCACCAGCACTGCGGTGACGCGCACGAACCCGTCGTCCATCACCACGAAGGGCTCCATGTCGGGCGCCCGGTTGGTCCAGTCGGCGCCGGTGCTGCCCGGCGGCATCACGTCGTGCACGTCGAACAGAGAATCCGGGTCGGGGATGCCGGCGCGGCGCATGAAGAGGTTGGTGGAGTAGGCGAAGGATGCCATCTGCATCCGATAGAGATCGGTCATGCCGGGGATCGGGTTGTCCGGGTTGATCGTGGGCAGCGTCGGATCGTCGGCGGGCGGCAACCCGCCAGCCGATCCAGGGCCGTAGACCTGGACCTTCTGCTGACCGGCCGTCGGAGCAAGGATCCCGTCGTTGGAGTCGTTGACCCCGAACCCGGGCAACGCCGCGAAGTTGTAGAAGTCGATGACGTGGTCGGCATGCAGGTGGGTGATGAAGATCCCGCGGAGGTTCGCGAACGCCAGCCGGGCCTGGGCGTACTGCGTGACCGCACCGCGGCCGCAGTCCACGACGTACACCCGGTCACCGATCACCAGGGCGCTGGCGATTCCCGCGCGGTCGATCTCCGGCGGTGGACCGCCGGCCACGCCGAGCAACACCACGCGGCTCGAGTGGCGGTGCGCCATCACCCCCGGAGGTACGGCGGCCGCGGGCGACGCGGTGAGCAGCGATCCGGCGCCGGCGGCTGCCACGCCGGCGCCGCCGAGACCGAGAAGGCCGCGTCGCGACAGCTCTTGCTGAGAGAGTGGGAGATCGATACACATCTTGGTCTCCTTCGGGTGCCTGGAATGGAACTCACGACGGGTCGGGTGACAACTGGCGACGGGTCGCGTGTGAACTCACGACGGGTCAGGTGACGAGGTCGGCCACCGCGTCGTCGTTCTCGTCCGACCGGCGGAGCGCGCCGATGGCCATGCCGACGACGAACGCGATGAACGGCGAGAGCACCAGGAACCAGCCGAGCCCGTTGAGACCGAAGGTCTGCGTGGTCGGGTCGACCCCGTCGGCGACCGTCCCGGCGAGCAGGCCGAACCGCGACATCACCAGGTACGCACCGAGCGCCAGGCCCAGCGCCGCCAGGGCGGGAGCGATCATGGTGTTCCAGACCCTCGTGTCGCTGCCGGTACGCCGGAAGTGCACGATCACGGAGATCGACACCAGGATCTCCACGAGCACGATCGCCAGCACTGCCACCGCGCTGAACCAGAAGAACATGTTGAGCACCGGGTCCTTGCCGGTCGCGGCGAACCAGGTGATCACCGCACCGGAGACGACCGAGGTGACCAGCGCGCCCACCACGGGGGCACCTGCGCGGTTGACGTGGTCGAGCGCCCGTGGCAGCACACCGGCGCGGCCCAGGGAGAAGAAGTAGCGAGCGGCGCTGTTCTGGAACGCCAGCAGTCCAGCGAACAGGCTGCTCAGCACCAGCCAGCTCATCGCGGTCGACAGCCAGCCGCCGACGTACTCCTCGGCCACGGCGAACAACACGGCCTCTGGCGACTCAAGCTCACCCGACAGCGCCACCACCTGGTCGATCACCTGGCCGCTGCCCAAGGCGCTCACGACCGCGAACGAGGTGGTCGCGAACAGCACCGCGATCAAGGTCACCGCCGTGTAGGTGGCCACCGGGACCGCCCGCTTGGGGTTCTTGGTCTCCTCCGCATAGATCGCGGTGGCCTCGAAGCCGATGTACGACGCGAACGCGAACGCCAGCGCGATGCCGGCGCCGCCACCGAGGCCCCCGGCGAAGATCTTGCCGGGCGAGAACGACGCAGCGAAGTCCAGGCCGTCGCCCCCGCCGCCCTGAGCAAGGACGACCGCGGCCACCAGCGCCAGCGACGCGACCTCGAGCAGCATCAGCACGCCCAGCACCCAGGCCCCGATGTCCACCTGCAGGATCGAGAGTCCGGTGACGATGGCCCAGGCCACGAACACCCAGCCCCACCAGGCGAAGTCGGTGCCGAGCTTGGCGTTGAGCTGCCCCGCGGCGACCGCGCCGAAGAACCCGAAGATCGCCAGCTGGATCGTGATGTAGGACAACAGGGACACGAACGCCGAGCCGACGCCGGGCACGATGCCGAGTCCGCGGCCGACGTAGGCGAAGAACGCGCCCGCGTTGCTGACCTGGTGGCTCATCGCGGCGTAGCCGACGCTGAAGACGAGCAGCACCAGACCGACGGCGAGGTACGCCCCGGGGGCTGCCGCCCCGTTGCCGAGGACGATCGCGACGGGCACCGCCCCGGTCATGCCGACCAGCGGCGCGGCGGCGGCGACGACGAAGAAGACCACGCCGGCGATGCCGAGCTTGTTCTTCGCCAGCGCCTCGTCGGGGAGCAGCTGATGGGGTGGCTGGTGAGAGTCGGATCCGGTGTGGCTCATGCAGGGTCTCCCGATCGTGCGGATGTGGGGGGTGAGTGCCGACCCGGCGGCGCTCGCCTGTGTGCGCCAGGTCACACGCAAGCCGTTTGGGTCCGTACGATAGGCCCCTCGAGACCGTGGCGACAAGCATCCTGGCCGAATCCGGGCAACCTTGACCCTCCGTGGGGCCGGCTCTAGGTTAGGCATGACGTTTGGACCCAAACGATCGCTGGACGCCGCACGAGAGGGACCGCGCGATGACCGAGCACGCCGCCACGCCCTCCTCCCTCGCGCTCGTCGAGGGCGTCGAGGTCGATCTGCGGCACTGGATCGGCGGTGAGCGGGTCGCCTCGCAGAGCACCTTCGCTGACATCTCCCCGATCGACGAGACCGAGATCGGACAGGTGTCCGCGGGCGGTGCCGCCGAGGTTGACCGAGCCGTCGCCGCCGCCCGCGCGGCGTTCCCGGCCTGGGCCGCACTTCCCGTCGCCGAGCGGTCCGCGATCCTGCGCCGGGTCGCCGACGGGATCGAGTCGCGGGTGGAGGATCTGTCCCGCGTCGAGACCCGCGACAACGGCTCGCTGATCCGCTCCCACCGGCGCGGGGTGATGCCGCGGGTCGCGATGAACTTCCGGTACTTCGCCGACTTTGCCGAGCAGGAGCTCGGCCACCCCGACCTCGAGGTGCGCGGGCACCGGGAGCGGGTGACCTACGACCCGGCGGGGGTGGTCGCGGTGATCACGCCGTGGAACGCCCCGCTGATGCTGGCCACCTGGCGGATCGGCCCGGCGCTGGCCGCCGGCAACACCGTCGTGGTCAAGCCGCCCGAGTGGGCGCCGCTGACGGCGAGCCTGCTCGCCGACATCATGGCCGAGGCCGGCGTGCCACCCGGAGTCTTCAACGTCGTCCAGGGCCTCGGCCCCGAGGCTGGGGCGGCGCTGACGGCGCATCCCGGGATCAGCCGGATCGCCTTCACCGGCTCGGTGCCGACGTCCGGGCTGGTGGCCGCGGCGGCAGCGCGCAACGTCGTACCCCTGTCCTTCGAGCTCGGCGGCAAGTCTCCGTACGTCGTGTTCGGCGACGCCGACCTCGATCTGGCCGTCGATCTGGCGGTCGAGCAGTTCGACAACGCCGGCCAGGTCTGCCTCAAGGCGGCGCGGATGCTGGTGGACTCCTCGATCGTCGACGAGTTCACCGAGCGGGTGGTGGCCAAGGCCGCCACCCTGCGCCAGGGCGACCCGCGCGACGCGGACACCGACGTCTCAGCGCTGATCCATCGCCGCCAGTTCGACCAGATGGTCGGCTTCGTCGAGCGGGCCACGGCTGCCGGTGCTCGGGTGCTGCTCGGCGGTGGCCCTCATGCCGACCTGGGCGGGCTCTACTTCCGCCCCACGATCATCGTGGACGCGCCGCCCGGCTCGGAGATCCTCAGCGAGGAAGTGTTCGGCCCGATCATCACCATCGAGTCCTTCGACACCGAGGAGCAGGCGGTGGCGATGGCCAACGACACCCCGTTCGGGCTGGCTGCGACGCTCGCGACCGGCGACCCCGAGCGGGCAGAGCGGGTCTCGGCCGCGCTGAACGCCGGCACCATCTGGGTCAACTGCTTCTTCGTGCGCGACTTGGGCGCGCCCTTCGGCGGCAACGGCAAGTCCGGCATCGGCCGCGAGGGCGGCATCTGGTCCTTCGACTTCTACACCGACATCAAGAACTCCGTGTTCAGTCCCACCGGGTGGAAGGAGTAGGCCATGGGTGAGGTGGTAGGCGCGGGCATCCTCGCGCACGTCCCGACGATCATGCTGCCGGAGGAGACTCGGCTCGAGCTGAACGACGGCAAGGACTTCAGCCTCGGCCCGGCCCTCCACGAGCTGCGCCGCGACGTCTTCGAGACCCTCGACTACGACACGGTCGTGGTCCTGGACTCGCACTGGTACACCACCGTCGAGTTCGTGGTGACCGGCCAGGACCGCAGGGCCGGGCTGTTCACGGCCGAGGAGCTGCCGCGCGGCATGTGCCGGATCCCCTACGACTGGCGCGGTGACCCGGAGCTGGCGCAGGCGATGGACCGGCTCGACACCCGGCACTCCACCTGGGTGACCGCGATCGACGACACCTATCTCCCGCTGTACTACGCCACGCTGAACCTGTGGAAGTTCCTCGGCGAGGGGCTGGACAAGCGCTGGATCTCCGTCAGCGTCGCCCAGACCGGAGAGCTGGAGGACTTCCTTCGCGCCGGCCGAGTGCTGGGTGACGCGATCGCCGAGACCGACCGCAAGGTGCTGGTGCTGGCCTCGGGGGCGTTCTCGCACACCTTCTGGAAGCTCCGCCAGCTGCGCGACCACGAGTCCGCCGACCTCGACCACATCCGTACGCCCCAGGCCCGCGCGGCCGACGAGGAGCGGATCGCGTGGTTCAAGGCCGGCGACCACGCCCGGGTCCTCGACACGATGTCGGAGTTCATGCCGCACCGACCGGAGTCGATGTTCGCCCACTACCTGATGCTCGCCGGCGCCGTCGGCGAGGGCGCCTGCACCGCCACCGCGCGGCAGTACGGCGACTACGAGAACTCCATCGGCACCGGCCAGGTCCACCTGTGGTTCGACCGGCCCAAGGGCGGGTTCCCACGTCCGTCGGCCACGCCGGAGGACCCGGAGTACGTCCGCCAGATGAACAGCCCCGGGGCCGACGTGCCGGCCGCCGGCTGAGGACGAGAGGACCCTTGATGACCCTGCGCGAAACCCGCCGGATCCTGCTCGACGGCACCGCCGTCGACGTCGTGCGTGACGGCGAGACGCTGGTGGCCGGCGACGGCCGCAGCGTGCCGATCGCCGACGCTATCCACCTGGCGCCGGTGACCCCGTCGAAGATCGTCTGCGTGCACCTCAACTACTCCTCGCGGGTCGAGGAGATGATGCAGAAGCTGCCGCCCGCGCCGACGTACTTCCACAAGCCGGTGTCCGCACTCAACGCCCACGACGCCGCCGTGGTCCGGCCCGAGCGCTGCGAGTGGCTCAACTACGAGGGTGAGATCGCCATCGTGATCGGCCGCACCTGCCGCAACGTCTCACCGGAGCAGGCGGGCGACTACATCCGAGGCTTCACCGTGGCCAACGACTACGGCCTGCACGACTTCCGAGACACCGACTCCGGCTCGATGCTGCGTGTGAAGGGCGCCGACACGCTGTGCCCGGTCGGGCCGGGTGTGGTCGAGGGTTGGGACTTCCGCGGCAAGCAGATCCGCACGCTGGTCAACGGCACGGTGCGGCAGGACGGCAACACCGACGAGATGAAGTGGGACATGCACTACCTCGTCGCCGACATCGCGCGCACCATCACCCTGCAGCCGGGCGACCTGCTGTTGTCGGGGACACCGGCCATCTCGCGCACCGTCTACCCCGGCGACATCGTCGAGGTCGAGGTCGAGGGCCTCGGCACCCTGCGCAACCACATCGTCTCCGGGCCGACGCCGATCCGCGACGACGTGGGCGCGCAGCCCACGGTGACCGAAGAGGTCCTCTCGACCGCTCAGGGCGGTGACTGGGAGTTCCGCGGCATCCGTGCGCCGAAGCCACCGGGCTCGGAGATCTGACCGTGCCCGGGCCTGGCGGCGGAACCAGCCGCCCGCTGATCGCGATCCCCGCACGATTCTCCCAGAGCGCCTCCGCGTTGCGGCACCGCGCCGAGGTGGGGTCGCGCAACCTGATCTCCGCGGTGTACGCCGCCGGAGGTGACCCGCTGTTGGTCCACCCCGCGCCTCCCGGCAGCGACACCGAGGTGGCCGAGCGACTGCGCTGGGCCGACGGCGTCCTCCTGCCGGGCGGCGGGGACCTGGCCGGGCGCTGGTCGGGACAGCCGGACCACGCCACGCTCTACGACGTCGACGAGGAGCAGGACGCCTTCGACCTGGCGTTGGCCCGGGTGGCACTGGAGCGAGCGATCCCGCTGCTGTCGGTGTGTCGGGGCACGCAGGTCGTCAACGTGCTGCTCGGAGGGACCCTGGTCCAGGACATGGACGAGCACGACTCCGAGCTCGCGCATCATCGCAACCACGTGCACCACGTGACGGTCGACGACGGCACCCGGGCGCACGCGGCGGTGGGTGAGTCGGTCGAGGTGTCCTGCTACCACCATCAGTGCCTGGCGGAGCTCGGTTCGGGGCTCGTCGTCACGGCGCGCTCCGAGGAGGGCGTGGTCGAGGCGGTGGAGCTGCCGGACTCACCGGGCTGGTATCTCGGCGTCCAGTGGCACCCCGAGGACACCTGGGAGGCCGAGCCGCTTCAACTCAGCGTTTTCCGTGCTCTGGTCGAGGCGGCGCGCCACTAGGAGCCGATCTGCTCCCAACCGCGTCGGGGTGCGGCCGAGCCGAGCGGACGCTCGTCGCGGGACCGGTAGACGACGTAGGGCCGGGTGAGGTAGCCGACCGGGGCTGAGAAGACGTGCACCAGCCGGGTGAACGGCCACAGCGCGAACAACGCGAAGGCCCCGAGCGCGTGCAACTGGAACCCGATCGGGGCCGCCGTCATCAGCTCGGGTCGCGGGGTGAAGGCCAGGAACGAGCGGTACCAGACCGACACACCCTCGCGGTAGTTGTACTCACCACCCAGGGTGAAGACCGAGCCGGCCACGGTGTTCCACATGCCGAGCGCGATCACGGTCCCCAGCACGAGGTACATCGCCTTGTCCATGCGGGTGGTGGCCGAGAAGACCGGGCCCACCGTGCGTCGACGGTAGATCAGGATGGCGAGGCCCACCATGGCCATCAGGCCGGCCGCGATACCGCCGATCACGGCAACCCGGTGGTAGAGGTGATCGCTGACTCCGATCGCCTCGGTCCATTCGCGGGGGACCAGCAGGCCGATCACGTGTCCCCCGACCACGCCGAGCATCCCGAAGTGGAAGAGCGGCGAGCCGAGGCGCAGCATCCGGTCCTCGTAGAGCTGTGAGGACCGCGTGGTCCAGCCGAACTTGTCGTAGCGGTAGCGCCACAGATGTCCCACCACGAAGGTGGCCAGGCAGAGGTACGGCACGATGACCCACAAGAAGGTGCTCATCGGGGTGCTCCTACCGGGATGGAAGTGGCGATCACGGGGTCGGTGCCATAGGGCTCGAGCCCGACCTCTTCGGCCGGCGGGCCCTGTTCGACGAGGCGGCGTACGGCGTCGGCCTCCTCTCCCTGCAACGCGGGGAGGGTGCGGCACAACGCGACCACGGCTGCGTGCCACGGCGACCCGGTGCTGCCGTCGTCGTGGACCCAGCCGGCCAGTGCCAGGCGGAGCATCTCCAGCGCCGCCCGGTGGTCGTTGAGCATCCGCCAGGCGGCGTCGGCCTCGACGGTCGCACCGAACTGCAGCACCGCGCACAGGTGGTCGGGAAGCTCGCCCTCTGACTCGTCCCAGGCCACGCCGGCGGCTCGGTAGGCCTGCTTGAACTGGACCAGAGCCACGCCGCGGCGGCGGGTGTCGCCGTAGTTGAAGTAGGAGAGATAGAGCGCGCACTTGCGAGTGTGGTCGAAGGTGCGGACGTAGTCCTCCTGCAGGTCGCGCAGTGGCGTGCGCCGGAGATGGTCGATCAGCCGGTTCAGGTCGGCGTCGTCGGGCACCAGCTCCGAGATCGCGCCGAGGGACTCCACGAGCTCGGGGGTGGGGTAGTCCAAGAGAGCCGCGCACGCTGCCCAGACCGGCTCGACCCCGGCCGGACGGACGTGACGTCGAGAGAGCCGGAACACCTCACTCACCGTCCTTGGTCGGCGGGAACAGCCCGTCGGGACTGCCCTTGCCGTCCCAGTTCAGCAGGTTGACCCGACCCTTGCTGGAGCCGCCGCCGGCCAGGTCGTCGGCGGTCTGGCGGTCCTGGAGCATCCGGAAGTTCTCGACGGCCACGGGCGTGGGGAAGCCCGAGCCCTCGCCGAAGGCGTCCTGCTGGCCGCCGCCGTACTCGCTCACGGGGCAGTCGGTGGCCAGCTCCTCCAGCGCGTGAGCCTGCTCGGCGTGGGCGGCGGGGATCACATAGCGCTCGTCGTACTTGGCGATCGCGAGCAGCCGGAACATGTCGTAGAGCTGCTCACCGGTCATGCCGACCGAGGCCGGGATGGACTCGTCGGTCTCGCGGTCCAGGTTGATATCGCGCATGTAGGACCGCATCGCGGCCAGCTTGCGCAGCACCGCGGTCACCGGCTCCGGGTCCCCGGCGGTGAACAGCTGGGCGAGATACTCGACCGGGATCCGCAGGGCCTCGATGGCGGCGAACAGGTTGCCGCGGTCCTCGGCGTCGTGGCCGGTGTCGCGCACGATGTCCACGACCGGCGACAGCGGCGGGATGTACCAGACCATCGGCATCGTGCGGTACTCCGGATGGAGCGGCAGCGCCACCTCGTAGGTGTTGATCAGCTTCCACACCGGGGAGCGGCGCGCCGCCTCGATCCAGTCGCCGGGGATGCCGGCCTTCTCGGCCTCCGCACGGACGGCGGGATCGTCGGGGTCCAGGAACGCTGAGCGCTGGGCGGCGTACAGATCCTGGTCGTTCTCGACGCTGGCCGCCTCCAGCACGCGGTCGGCGTCGTAGAGGACCAGACCGATGTAGCGCAGTCGGCCGACGCACGTCTCCGAGCACACGGTCGGGATGCCCACTTCCACCCGCGGGTAGCAGAACGTGCACTTCTCGGCTTTGCCGGTCTTGTGATTGAAGTAGATCTTCTTGTAGGGGCAGCCGGAGACGCACATCCGCCAGCCACGGCAGCGGTCCTGGTCGACGAGCACGATGCCGTCCTCGGACCGCTTGTAGATCGCACCGGACGGGCACGACGCGGCGCAGGAGGGGTTGAGGCAGTGCTCGCAGATCCGAGGCAGGTAGAACATGAAGGTCTTCTCGAACTCCATCTTGACCCGGTCCTCGATGCCCTTGATCAGGACGTCGCGAGAGGCGTGCTCCATCGAGCCACCCAGGTTGTCGTCCCAGTTGGCCGACCACTCGACGGCCATGTCCTCACCGGAGATGAGCGACTTGGGACGAGCCACCGGGAAGGTGTCGGTCTGGGGGGAGCTGATCAGGGTCTCGTAGTCGTAGGTCCACGGCTCGTAGTAGTCCTGGATCGACGGGAGCTTGGGGTTGGAGAAGATGGTGAGCAGCTTGCGCAGGCGTCCGCCGGCCTTGAGGGCCAGTCGGCCGTTCGGCTTGCGCACCCAGCCGCCCTGCCACTTCTCCTGGTCCTCGTAGGTGCGGGGGTAGCCGAGTCCGGGCCGGGTCTCCACGTTGTTGAACCAGACGTACTCCATGCCGGACCGGTTGGTCCAGGCCTGCTTGCAGGTGACCGAGCAGGTGTGGCAGCCGATGCACTTGTCGAGGTTCATCACCATCGCCATCTGGGCCATGACGCGCATCAGTAGGTCACCTTCTTGGTTCGCTTGCGGATCACGGTGACCTCGTCGCGTTGGTTGCCGGTCGGGCCGAGGTAGTTGAACGCGAACGACAGCTGGGCGTAGCCGCCGATGATGTGACTCGGCTTGAGCATGATCCGGGTCAGGCTGTTGTGGATGCCGCCCCGCTTGCCGGTGGTCTCGGTGCGGGGCACGTCGATCAGGCGGTCCTGAGCGTGATGCATGTAGACCGTGCCCTCCGGCATCCGGTGGGACACGATCGCCCGGGCGGCGACCACGCCGTTGCGGTTCACCGCCTCGATCCAGTCGTTGTCCTTGATCCCCACCTTGGCCGCGTCGATGTTGGACATCCAGATCCCCTGACCGCCGCGGGAGAGCGAGAGCATGAACAGGTTGTCTTGATACTCGCTGTGGATCGACCACTTGTTGTGCGGGGTGAGGTAGCGGACGGTGACGCCGAGCTCGCCGACCGAACCGATCGGCGGCTCGCCGAAGATCTCCGTCATGTCCAGCGGCGGCTTGAAGACCGGCAGCTGCTCGCCCAGCTCGAGCATCCAGTCGTGGTCGAGGTAGAAGTGCTGCCGACCGGTCAGCGTGTGCCAGGGCTTGAGGTGCTCGGTGTTGATCGTGAACGGGCTGTAGCGGCGCCCGCCGGTCTCCGATCCGGACCACTCCGGCGAGGTGATCACCGGCACCGGAGCAGCCTGGGTGTCGGCGAAGGTGATCTTCTTGCCCTCGTGCTCGGCCGCGAGATGGGCGAGCGCGGTGCCGGTCCTCTTCTCCAGCGTCTTGAAGCCCTGGGTCGCGAGGTGGCCGTTGGTGGTGCCGGACAGCGCCATGATGGTCTCCGCGGCCATCACGTCGCGGTCCAGTGACGGGCGCCCGTGGGCGACCGAACCAGGTTTGCGCACGGCGCCGTTCTTGGCCCGCAGATAGTCGACCTCGGCGCTGACCTCGTAGGTGATGGCCTTCGTGGTGGCGCCCAGCTTCTCCATCAGCGGCCCCAGGGCTGTCATCTGGTCGGCGACCGCGCCGTAGTCACGCTCGACGACGATGAGCTTGGGCATCGTCTTGCCGGGAACGGGGTCGCACTCGCCGGCCTTCCAGTCCTTCACGATGCCGTGCGGGGTGGCCATCGCCTCGGGGGTGTCATGCAGCAGGGGAGCCGCCACCAGATCCTTGCGCACCCCCAGATGCTTGGCGCCGAGCGGCGAGAAGGCCTCCGCCAGCGTCTTGAAGATCTCCCAGTCCGTCCGGGTCTGCCACGGGGGGTTGATCGCCGGGTTGAACGAGTGGATGAAGGGGTGCATGTCGGTCGTGGAGATGTCGTGCTTCTCGTACCACGTGGCGGCCGGGAGCACGATGTCGGAGCAGCATCGTCGACGACGTCATCCGGAAGTCCAAGGTGCACAGCAGGTCAAGCTTGCCTTCGGGCGCCTCGTCGCGCCAGACCAGGTCGCGGGGTCGCTGTCCGGGCGGCGTCTCGTGCGCCTGAAGGGAGGAGTCGGTGCCGAGCAGGTGCTTGAGGAAGTACTCGTTGCCCTTGCCGGAGCTGCCGAACAGGTTGGCCCGCCACATGGTGAGCACTCGCGGGAAGTTCTCGGGGGCATCGGGGTCTTCGCAGGCGAAGCGCAGGTCGCCGTGCTGGAGCTGGTCGACGACGTACGCCGCGGGCTCCTGACCGGCTTCCTCGGCCGCGTCGACGATGTCGAGCGGGTTCTTGTTGAACGTGGGGTACGACGGCATCCAGCCGAGGCGGGCGGACATGGCCAGGGCATCCGCGGTGCCCATCCCGGCCAGCTGGCCGGTCGCCGTGGGGCCGGTCAGATGCTCGACGCCGTAGTTGTCGTAGCGGAACTGGTCGGTGTGGAGGTACCAGTAGGCGGTCTGGATCATCTGCCGCGGCGGTCGGACCCAGTCGAGGCCGAACGCCAGCTGCGCCCAGCCCGTGATCGGACGAGCCTTCTCCTGCCCGACGTAGTGTGCCCAGCCGCCGCCGTTGACGCCCTGGCAGCCGGTGATGGTGGTCAGCATCAGCATCGCGCGGTAGATGGTGTCGGAGTGGAACCAGTGGTTGGCGCCGGCGCCGATGATGATCATCGAGCGGCCGCGCGAGTCGGCGGCGTTCTGGGCGAACTCGCGGGCGATGCGCGCGACCGCCGCCGCCGGCACGCCGGTGATCGACTCCTGCCACGCCGGGGTGTACGGCGCCGCTGCGTCGTCGTAGGACGTGGCGTAGTCGCCGGGCAGGCCGTCGCGGGCCACGCCGTACTGCGCCAGCATCAGGTCGAACACCGTGGTGACCAGCCGGTCGCCGACACGCATCGTCGGCACGCCACGGCGCGTGGTCTGCCCGGCCTGGTCGAAGCGGGGCAGCTCCACCAGGACCGGATCGTCGCCGTTGTCGAGCAGGGTGAGCGACGGCGTGATCTCGCCGAGGTCGAGGTTCCAGTGGCCGGCGCCCGATTCGCCGAACCGGTGGCCGAGCGACCCGTTGGGGACAGCCGGCCGACCCGTGGCCGCGTCGATGGAGGACCGGCTTGAAGTGGGCGTTCTCCTCCTCGCTCCCGAGGTCGGCGGCGGTGAGGAACTTGGTGGTCCGGTAGCAGCCGTCATCCTGCGGCTCGAGGGTGACCAGGAACGGCAGGTCGGTGTAGGTCCTGATGTAGTCGGTGAAGTAGTCGACGTTGCCGTCGACGAAGAACTCCTTGAGCACGACGTGACCCATCGCCATCGCCAGCGCAGCGTCGGTGCCCGGGCTGGCGGGCAGCCACTCGTCGGCGAACTTCACGTTGTCGGCGTAGTCGGGCGCCACCACCACGACCTTCTGCCCGCGGTAGCGGGCCTCGGTCATCCAGTGCGCGTCCGGGGTGCGGGTGACCGGGACGTTGGAACCCCACATGATGAGGTAGCTGGCGTCCCACCAGTCGCCCGACTCCGGGACGTCGGTCTGGTCGCCGAAGATCTGCGGGGAGGCCACCGGCAGGTCGGCGTACCAGTCGTAGAAGCTCAGCATCGAGCCGCCGATCAGGCTGGTGAAGCGGGCGCCGCCGGCGTGGGAGACCATCGACATCGCGGGAATCGGGCTGAAGCCGGCGACCCGGTCCGGGCCCCACCGCTTGATGGTGTGCACGTTGGCTGCGGCGAAGAGCTCCGAGGCCTCGTCCCAGCTGGCTCGCACCAGACCACCCTTGCCGCGCGCGGACTTGTAGCGCTTGGCCTTCTCCGGGTCGTCCACGATCGAGGCCCAGGCGTCCACCGGATCGGTGTGCTCGCGCTTCGCCTCACGGAACATCTCCAAGAGGACTCCGCGCACGTAGGGATAGCGGATCCGGGTCGGGCTGTAGGTGTACCAGGAGAACGCGGCGCCACGGGGACAGCCGCGTGGCTCGTACTCGGGACGGTCGGCGCCGGCGGAAGGGTAGTCGGTCTGCTGTGACTCCCAGGTGATGATGCCGTCCTTGACGTAGACCTTCCACGAGCACGACCCGGTGCAGTTGACCCCGTGGGTGGAACGGACCACCTTGTCGTGGCTCCAGCGATCGCGGTAGAACACGTCGCCCTGGCGGCCGCCCTTCTTGAACAGAGTGCGGTCGTCGGCCGAGACCTCCGCCTTGGTGAAGAACCGGCGGCTGCCGATCAGGGCCTTCTGGACCGGGCTCTCGAGACTCATTCAGGACTCCTCGGACGGCGGGGTGGTGACGCGGGAGCGGAAGTGGGCGTGGGTGCGGACTTCAGCCTGGCACAGCTGAGGTTCGACGAAGGGCGTCAGAGACACCTCGAGGTCGTGCTCGCCCAGTTGCTCCATCACGCCGGCGATCAGGCCGCGATGGATGCCGCACACCACGGCGGGGTTGGTGCGGGCGAGGTCGAGGAAGGGACACCGGACCAGATCGATCCGGCACCTGCGACCGCCGTCGGACGTGGCCAGGTCGGGGGTGTAGCCCCAGTCCTGGAGGACATCGATCATCTGGCCGACCTTGGTGAGCCAGGTGCCGGCGGTGTCGGCCGGGCCGGAGTTGTCCGCGGCGACGTGCTGGCGGGCCCAACGGGCACCGGCCTCTGTCGGAGTGACGTCGGCGCCGAACGCGTCTGAGAGCAGCTCCGTGAGGATCTGCCGCCCGGCCTCGGTGCGGTCGGAGTCGAGGGAGCCGGGCGCGACGGCGTACACCTTGCGCGGGCGGCCGACGCCGAAGACCTTGGTGAACTCCGAGGTGACCAGGCCTGCCGCCTGCAGCTGGTCGAGGTGGAAGCGCACCGTGGTGGTGTGGAGGCCGAACTCGGCGGCCAGCTGCGCGGCCGTCATCCCGGGCGCCGGCTCCCGGGTGCCGTCGGCCGCGGGGCGGTGGTTCGCGAGTGTGTCCACCAGCGCCCGGCGGACGGGCGAGACGAGCAGGGCTGCCCCCGAGGGGCTCTGCGGTTCTTCGGGCTCGTCGGTCCCCACGCTGTCACCTCCTTCGCGACCGGTGGTCGACCCTGACGCTGTCGCGGCGCTGGCTGCCGAACCTAGCATAATTCAACGGACGCTGATCCACGCAATGGGGGGTCAGCTGCGCGCGGACTTGCCCTCTGCGCACAAAGGCGCGCTAGGATGCCGTTTGGTTTGAAGGATATGACTCACCTAAATGGAGCCATCTATGACACCGCCGCCTGTCCAACCCGAGGTTGACGCCGAGGCCCCGGAGGCCGCGCCGGAGGACCACGCGGGCGCGACGCGGGTCCTGACCCTGTCCACCGTCGGGTTCACGCTGATGTTCGCCGCGTGGCTCATGTTCGGCATCCTGGGCAAGCCGATCTCGACGGAGTTCGGGCTGTCTGAGGTTCAGCTCTCGTGGATCATCGCCGTCGCCGTTCTCAACGGATCGATGTGGCGACTGCCGGCCGGCATGATCACCGACCGGATCGGTGGCCGGAAGGTGATGACCTTCCTGCTCGTGGGCTCGGCCATCCCTGCCTTCCTGGTCTCGCGCGCCGACTCCTACCCGATGCTGCTGGTGCTGGCGTTCGGTGTGGGCTTCGCCGGCAACTCCTTCAGCTCCGGCATCGCCTGGAACTCCGCCTGGCAGCCACGGCGCCATCAGGGATTCGCCCTCGGGCTCTTCGGCGCCGGCAACGTGGGCGCGTCGGTGACCAAGTTCATCGGCCCGCCCCTGATCGCGGGCACGACCGTCGGGGCGACCTACCTCGGCATCTTCCCCGGCGGTTGGCGCTTCATCCCTGTGGTGTACGCCGTGCTCCTGCTCGCCATGGCGGCAGCGACCTGGACGCTGGCGCCCCGGGTGGACCGGGCACCCGGCCGGGCGCAGCCGCTGCGGGAGCAGCTGGCTCCGCTGCGGAGCGCGCGCGTGTGGCGGTTCAGCGTCTACTACGTCGCGTTCTTCGGGGCCTACGTCGCTCTCGCCGCCTGGCTGCCGACGTACTACATGGACAACTTCGACGTCAGCCTGCAGGTGGCGGCGTACCTCACCGCGAGCTACATCTTCCCGGCCTCCTTGCTGCGGCCGGTGGGCGGCACGCTGTCGGACCGGTTCGGCGCCCGCCGCGTCCTCTACTGGACGTTCGGGGCCATGGTGCTGATCACCGGGATCCTGATGATGCCCAACGGCCACATCGTGATCGCCCACCCCGACGGGACTCAGTCCCAGCACCTCGCCTACTCGCTGGGTCTCGTGCCGTTCGCACTGCTGGTCTTCCTGCTCGGCTGCGCGATGGGCGTCGGCAAGGCCGCCGTCTACAAGCACATCCCGGAGTACTTCCCCGACCACGTCGGCTCGGTCGGGGGCCTGGTCGGCATGCTCGGCGGGTTGGGCGGCTTCTTCCTCCCGCCCCTGTTCGCCTACAGCAAGGCCTGGTCGGGCTTCCCGTCGAGCACGTTCTTCGTGCTCTTCGTGCTCTCGGTGGGTTGTGCCGCCTGGATGCACTGGACCGTCGTACACATGCTCCACCGCGAGGCGCCGGATCTCGCGCGCCACATCGAAAGCCCCGCTGACGCCCCTGAGGAGGCACGCGCATGAGCAGCACTGCATCCCCCCGCTCGGGGGAATGGCTGGAAGCCTGGGACCCGGAGGACGAAGCCACCTGGGACTCGAGCCTGGCCTGGCGAACGCTGTGGATCACGACGTTCTGCCTGACCCTGGCGTTCGTCGCCTGGTTCCTGCCGAGCGCGATCATCCCGAAGCTGACCGCGCTCGGGTTCACCTTCAGCAAGACGCAGCTCTACTGGATGGCCGCGATGCCGGGGTTGTCGGCCGGCCTCTTCCGGCTGTTCTGGATGACGCTCCCGCCCATGCTCGGCACCCGCAAGATGGTGTCGCTGACCACGCTCCTGCTGATCGCCTCCACCCTCGGCTGGGGGGTCCGGATCCAGTCCCCGACCACTCCCTACTGGGAGCTGATGGTGCTGGCCCTCCTCGCCGGGATCGGGGGTGGCGCGTTCTCGGGCTTCATGCCGAGCACGTCGTACTTCTTCCCGCGCCGCAAGCAAGGGACGGCGCTGGGGGTCCAGGCCGGACTCGGCAACTTCGGGGTGTCGTTGGTGCAGTTGCTGACGCCGTACCTCATCGCCGGCTCGCTGCTGGGGTTCCTCGGCGGGAGCCAGCAGCTGGCGCTGCCCGGCAAGCCGGCCACGGAGGTGTGGTTCCAGAACGCTGCCTTCGTGTGGATTCCGCTGATGGTGATCGGCGCTGCGTTCGCCTGGGCGCTGTTGAAGTCCGTGCCGGTCAAGGCCAACCTCCGCCAGCAGTTCGACATCTTCGGCAACGCCGACACCTGGTGGATGACGCTGCTCTACATCATGACGTTCGGCACGTTCTCCGGCCTGGCGGCCCAGTTCGGACTCCTGATGAACAACCTGTACGCCGGCGGGAACGACAAGATCGTCCAGGGGGTCGGGGCGACGGCCCAGGTCCTGGTCGAGGGCTACGCCGTCCCCGACCCGGTGAAGTTCGTCTTCCTCGGCCCGCTCGTCGGCGCCGCGGCCCGGGTCGCGTTCTCGCCGCTCACCGACCGGATGGGCGGAGCGATCTGGACTCTGGTCTCGGGCATCGGGTTGATCGTCTCGATCGCCTGGACGATCCCCGCGCTGACTCCCGACCTGAGCTCGGCCGCGGCGCTGAGCGGGGACTTCAACCGCTTCCTGTGGGGCATGCTGGCGATCTTCTTGTTCTCGGGGATCGGCAACGCCTCCACGTTCAAGCAGATGCCGATGATCTTCGAACGTCGGCAGGCCGGCGGTGTGATCGGCTGGACGGCAGCGATCGCGGCGTTCGGGCCGTTCTTCTTCGGGGTCGGGATCACCACGCTCGGTCCGACCGGGTTCTATTCGGTCGGCATCGCCTGGGCGGCGATGTGCGTGGTGATCACCTGGGTGCGCTACGCCCGGAAGGGGGCGCCGAAGCCGAGCTGAGGAGCCTCAGTTGGTGAGGCTCTCCGCGGTGGTGACGATCTGGCGCAGGCACCGGGTCAGCACCACGCGGTCCTCGGCCGGCAGTGCTGCGACCAGCTCGGCCTCGGCAGCGTTGAACTTCGGGAACAGGTCGGTCATCAGGTGTCGGCCGTGGTCGGTCAGCGCCAGCTCGACCAGCCGGCGGTCGGTGGTGCTGGGGATCCGCTCGACCAGCCCCCGGCCGACCAGCGTCGTGGCGACGCCGGTCAGGGTGGCCTTGGAGATCCCGACGTTCTCGGCGACCCGACGCGTCTCCATCCGTTCCCAGATCCACAGCAGCCACAGCACCAGGAAGCCGGTCCAGGTGAGGTCGTGCGGCCGCAGCGCAGTGTTGGTGAGGTGCTGTCGCGCTGCGTTCGCGGCACGGTAGACGCTGGAGACGGCGTGTGCCGCGGGGAAGTCGATGGCCAGCTGCTCGACCCGCGCAGTCATGGCGCGCTCGGTCTCGTCGAGGGTGTGCTGGTCAGGCATGGTCGATTCCTTAGTCGCTGAGCCGCTCCAGGCTCCGCCCGCCGTTCCAGACGACGCCGACCTGGCGATAGTAGCCGCCGATCACCTCGTCGACCGTGAGCCGCGACAGCTCCTCGGTCGGCGAGTCGTAGAGGTTGATCTCGACGTCGCCCCGCCAGGACTGGCCGCCGGCGAACTCCGCGCCACCGGACTCGATCAGCTCCGCGAACGCGTCGCCCTCGCCGCTCATCTCGGGGTAGACGCGATGGTGGGCCATCTTGTGCCCGTTGACGAAGCCGTTGGTCGGCGACTCCTCGCGCAGAGTGAGCACGACGTCGGCCAGGCGACGGTCACCGGCGGCCAGGGTGGCTCCGAACATCCCGCCGGGCCCGATCACCGGCGACGCGTGGGGGAAGGCGTGCGGCCGGGTCTGCCACATCGACCCGAGCTTCTTCGGGTAGCCCTGGTGCATGCCGCGGGCGATCGCGAAGTCCTTGTCGACCCAGATGAACACGCAGCGGGAGTAGACCTCGCCGCGGTAGGAGCAGCGCACGACGACGAACGCCTCCTTGTACTGCGAGCGCGTCGGGTCGAGCAGCTCCTCGCGCGAGGACGAGCAGGACTGCCAGTCGGCCCAGATCAGCGCCACCGCCCCGGGGTCCTCGGGAGCCAGCTCCAGCGGGGCCGGCAGTAGCTCGGCGACCCGGGCGGGGTCGGTGCGGTATTCGACAGTCAACAGATCGCCCGAGTAGAACCACGGGGGCGTGGGGATCAGTGAGGAGCGGCCACTGGCCGTGCGCGGGAAGAAGAAACCGTGGACTTCGGTCATGGGCGCTCCTGGCTGGCCTCGCGCGACTGGTAGGGCGGCGTACGACGATCGTTTGGGGCCGTACGATACCGGCTGGCGGAGCGCGGCGGAACCTCTTGCCGCCCCCCGGACGCGTCGGTACTGTTCGGACCCTAACGATCGAAAGGGGTCGCCCGTGGCGCACTTCGATACCTCCGGTCTCCAGCCGGCTGCCGACCGCCTGACCGAGCAGGGAATCGACGTGCTCCGCCTCGGATACTCCGACATCATCGGCACCGACCGCGGTCGCGACGTGCTGGTCAACCGGATGGCCCGCACCGTGGGCAGCGGCGTCGCCTTCTGTCGCTCGGTCTACGGCACCACCCCGCGCGGCGGCGTCGTCGACATCGAGGGCGGCATGTCGGAGGGTTTGCCAGACATCGTGGCCTTCCCCGACCTCGACACGCTGCTCCCGATCCCCTGGGAGCCAGGGGTCGCGCACGTCATCGCCGACCTCTACAACCCCGACGGCTCCGCCTCGGCCGAGAGCCCGCGTGCGGTGCTGAAGTCCGTGGTCCGACAGTTCGCCGAGCTCGGCATGGTCCCGATCGTGGGGCCCGAGCTCGAGTTCTACGTGCTGGAAGAGAACAAGAAGTCGCCATCGGGCTGGTCGAGGTACGGCGAGGGCACCGGCAACGTCTATGTCTCCGGCCTCAAAGGCGACCCCGAGAACGTCCTGCTCCGGTCGCTGCGCGACCTCGGCCAGTACGGCATCGACGTGGTCGCCGCCAACCACGAGTTCTCCTCCGGCCAGTTCGAGATCAACCTGTGGCACGGCGACGCGCTGGACGCCGCAGACCGGGCCCATCGGTTCAAGGCGGCGATCAAGGAGCTGTCCCGAACGTACGGTCATCTCGCGACCTTCATGCCGAAGCCGTTCAACGACGAGGGCGGTTCGGGCTTCCACCTGCACTTCTCCATGTGGGCTCCAGGGGAGGAGACGCCCCTGTTCGACGATCCCGAGGGGCCCGACGGGCTCTCGAAGGTCGCCCGGCACGCCGTCGCGGGCATCCTCGCGCACGCACCGGCCCTCGCCGCCATCGCGAACCCGACGGTCAACTCCTACAAGCGGTTCGGGCCCGACACCCTTGCTCCCTGGCTGATCGACTGGGGCATGGACAACCGCTCGGCCATGGTCCGGATCCCGCCGGAGCGTGGGCCGGGGTCGCGGTTGGAGCTGCGTCTTGGCGATGCCAGCGCCAACCCCTACCTGGTGATCGCCGGGATGCTCGGGGCTGCGCTGCTCGGCGTACGCCAGGAGCTCGAGCCGCCCGAGCCCCTGGTCGGCTACGGCTATGACCCGAAGAAGGCTCAGAAGCTGCCGAGCAGCCTGGGCGCGGCGCTGGATGCCCTGCAGGCGGACACCGAGCTGGTCGCGGTGCTCGGCGAGTCGTTCACCGCGATGTTCGCAGCGTACAAACGCGACGAGATCGAGCGCTTCGACTCCTGGATCACCGACTGGGAGTTCCACGAGTACACCTATCACCTCTGACGAAAGAGCCCGGAATGCCTCGCCACGCACCCGTCCCCCTGGACCAGGTGGATCTCTCCGACATCAGTGGGTTCACCGACCTGCGCGGCTTCGCCCAGCTGGACACCCTGCGCGCCGAGGATCCCGTGCACTGGAACCCCGAGGCCGGCTCCAACAGCGGCTTCTGGGCCGTCACGAAGTACGCCGACATCTGGGAGGTCGACAAGGACCCCGAGACGTTCACGTCAACGAACTTCGTGAACATCGAGGAGGTCGATGACGACCTGATGGACTTCCGCCGTTCGATCCTCGAGACCGACGGCGCGCGGCACCAGGCGATGCGCCGGCTGGTGCAGCGGGAGTTCACACCCCGCAACCTGATGAAGAACTACGAGGCGTTCCTGCGCGAGCTCACCAAGAAGACGGTCGACGCGGCCTTCGAGGAGGCGCGTGACAACGCGGGTGAGATCGACTTCGTCAAGAAGATCAGCGCCGACTTCCCGATCAACGTGCTCGCCCGCCTGCTCGACGTACCCCCGGAGATGACCGGTCAGTTGATCGCCTGGGGCAACGAGCTGGTGGCCAACACCGACCCCGACTACGCCAAGGTGCGCGCCGACCTCGACGAGTCCGACGAGTACCGCCACCTGCCGTTCCGGTCGCCGACCGTGCAGGAGGTCTGGGACTACGGCAACGAGCTGCGCAAGGCCCGCGTCGGCGGCGACGGCACCGACCTGGTGTCGATGCTCGCCAACCAGATGCCCGACGACGGCGTGCCGCTGTCGCAGCAGGACTTCAACAACTACTTCTCGTTGCTGGTGATCGCCGGCAACGAGACGACGCGGCACTCGATCAGCAACGCCATGGTCGCGCTGATCGAGAACCCAGACCAGCTCGGGTATCTCCGCGAGGACCCGGCGAGGGTGGCCGGCGGGCTCGAGGAGATGCTGCGGTGGGCCTCCCCGGTCTACCACTTCCGGCGCACGGCGACCCGCGATGTCGAGCTCGGCGGCAAGGAGATCCGCGAGGGGGACAAGGTCGTGATGTGGTTCGCCTCGGGCAACCGCGACGAGGACGAGTTCGAGGACCCCTACCGCTTCGACGTGAAGCGCATGAACGTCGACCACATGACGTTCGGCAAGGGCTCACCTCACCTGTGCCTGGGCAACAACCTGGCCCGCATGGAGATCCGGCTGATGTTCGAGGAGCTGCTGCCTCGGTTGGCCGACGTCGAGCTCGCCGGCGACGTCAGCCGCGTCCGCTCGAACTTCGTCAACGGCATCAAGGGCTTCCCGGTCCGGATCACCGAGAAGCCCTGACCCCCACGAGACGGCGGGTGTGGTCGCGCGAGACGGCGGGTGTGGTCGCGCGAGACGGCGGGTGTGGTCGCGCCAGGTCTCGGCTAGAACCCGGGGCCGCCGTCTGGAGGAACCGCGAGCGCCGTTTCGTGCCGCCCGCAGCGCCGTTTCGTGCGACCACGGTGGCCGTTTCGTGGAGCCGGGGGCGCCGTTTCGTTCAGCGGGCGCCGGTCTCGTCGGAGACGAGCCGGGCCATGATCCGGCGTACGGCGCTCGCGGCGGCGTCGGCGGCGACCCGGACCTCGGGTCGTGACCCGTCCCGATCCACGACGCCTTGCATGGTCTCGAGGACCGCGCGCACGCGGGCGTAGTAGCGACCGAAGATCGGAGCCAGCGTCCCCTCGGCAGCCGTGGACGGAGCGAAGTTCCGGCTGACCCGCCAGACGTGGCGGGTGGTGCGCTCGTCAACCGGCGTCAGGGCATGGGTGAAGACGAAGCTGTGCTTGCCGTCGGCCGTGCCGTGCCCCTCGACGCTCACGTGCCACCGGTCGACCCACAGTCCGGGAGAGACGAACTCGCCCTCCTCGTGCTGGGGGTGCTCGGCGTTCGGGGGCAGCCCGAGCAGCTGTGAGTGCCAGTCGACGAGCGGTGCCGGCGGGTAGTCGCGGGCGAAGCGCATCGTCGTCTCGCTGACCGTGACCTGCAGCGGCGGGGTCGGACCGCTGCCGAGCGCGGGCGGCGCGATCTCGGGATCCACATGGGCCACGTGGGTGATGTCGGCGAAGTTGTCGAGCAGCAACGCCACGGCCGCCTGGGTCTCCCAGGCGTCGCCGAACGTCGACCAGCCCGGTGCGCGCAGCCAGCTCGTGTCCGGCGCCGGCCGCAGCGCCGCGAGTCGTGCGTCGCCCGGCCAGACCCAGACGAACGAGCCGTCGTCGTGCACCGGGAAGGATCGGACACCGGCGCCGAACGGCACCTGCTCCTGCGTGGGTACGCCGACACAGTGACCGTCGGGGGCGTAGCGGAACCCGGAGTAGCCAGCAACGATGTCATCGCCGTCGACGTGCCCGCCGCTCAACGGCACCGGACGCTGGGCGCAACGGTCCTCCAGCGCCACGGCGGTGCCGTCCACGGTGCGGTAGAGCACGACCGGGACGCCGAGGACGCGACGGGCCAGCGGCGCCCGCCCGACCTCCTCGGTGGTGGCGCCGGCGTACCACGCATGGTGGGGGACGTCGGCGCAGCGGCGGGTGGGGACGCTGGCGGGGTGATGGGCGGTCATCGTCTTCTCCTCACGCGTCCAGCACGAGCCGGTTGCCGCGGCAGCGGGAGACGCACACCATCATGCAGTCCATCTCGGCCTGTTCGTCGGGGTCGAGCACGGAGTCGCGGTGGTCGACCTCGCCTTCGAGGACACCTGTCTCGCAGGTGCCGCAGATGCCTTCCAGACAGGAGCCCAGCACAGACACTCCGGCGTCGCGCAGGGTCTGGAAGACGGTGGCGTCGGGGGCGACGGTGAGGCTGAGCCCGGAACGCTGAAGGACGATCTCGAAGGACTCGTCGACGCCGTCGTGAGCGACCTGCTTGGCTGCGAACCGCTCCACGTGCAGCCCGCCGTGCGGCCAGTCGCTGCAACGTTCCTCGACGGCCGCGAGCAACGGCTCCGGGCCGCAGCAGTAGACCAGGGCGCGTGGGTCGGGCTCCCCGAGGATGGCGTCGAGATCGAGCAACCCTGCCTCGTCCTGAGGGACCACGGTGACCCGGTCGGCGTACTTCTCCAGCTCGGGGAGGTAGGCCATCGACGCGCGGGTGCGGCCGCCGTACCAGAGCTGCCAGTCGGCGGCCGCTGCCTCGGCCTCCTCGATCATCGGCAGCAGCGGGGTGATCCCGATGCCGCCGGCGACGAAGACGTAGCGCGGCGAGCTGGACAGTGGGAAGTTGTTGCGAGGCCCGCGGATCCTGATCGTCGCGCCCTCGGCGAGCGCGTGCACGGCCACCGAGCCACCTCGGGAGTCGGGGGCGCGCAGCACCGCGATGCGGTAGGTCGAGGGCTCGGCAGGGCTGCTGCACAGGGAGTACTGCCGCACCAGATCGTCGCCGAGCAGCAGATCCACATGGGCGCCAGGAGTCCACGGCGGCAGGGTCTGCCCGCCGGGTTCCGCGAGCGTCAACTCGACGACGTCGTCGGCCACCTGCCGGACCGAGCGGAGCTCGACGTCGGTCTCGAGCTCGGTGACGACCGTGCCGACGGGCGAGGTGGGTGAGGCCATGGGATCTCCGTCGCGGTCCGATGATGCGGTTCCTGGGGTCGCCGCAGGGTCGCGCTAACCGTTAGGATCCGAACGATAATGGCCGGGGGCGGTTCCGGACAAGGGGCGGCCCGAGGGCCGCGGGAGGCGCCCGACGGACGGGCGGGAAGAGGTGTCGATGCGGGCCCTGGTCATCCAGCACGATCATGTCTCGCCGCCCGGGCCGATCGCCGAACGGCTCGAGGAGCGGCTCGTGGACGTGACCTGCTACCAGGTGGTATCGGAGGAACGCTTCGACTCACCCGACGTGGAGCCGGACTTCCCGGAGGTCACGCAGTTCGATCTGGTGATCCCGATGGGAGCGCCGTGGGCGGCGTACGACCACGCGCGGGTGGGGTCCTGGGTCGGACCCGAGGTCGAGCTCCTGCGCCGCGCCGACGCGGAAGGGATCGCCGTGCTCGGGATCTGCTTCGGTGGCCAGCTGCTCGCCCTGGCGCACGGGGGCAGCGTCGCGCTGGCACCGGATCCCGAGATCGGATGGGTCGAGATCGCCTCGGACCTGCCCTCGCTGGTCCCGCGTGGGCCCTGGTTCCAGTGGCACTCCGACCGCTGGACGCTGCCGCCGCACGCGAGCGAGGTCGCCCGCAACGACGCCGCGAGCCAGGCGTTCGTCCTGCGTCGCAACCTGGCGGTGCAGTTCCATCCCGAGCTGACCGCCGCGATGCTGCACGGCTGGCTCGGGAACGGCGGCGCGCACGATGCCGAGGCCGCGGGCCTGGACCCCGAGCTGCTGATGTCGCAGACCCGTGCCGAGGAGCCCGCCGCCCGGGCCCGGGCGGCCGCGCTCGTCGACGCCGTGCTCGACACCCTCTGACGCCGAGTCGCTGCTTGGCCGGTCAGGAGGTGAGGCGCAGCGCCAGCTGCGGGCAGACCCGGACGGCCTCCTTGGCGTCCTCGTACTGAGACCTCTCGACCCTGCCCTTGATGATGGGGTAGCCCCACTCGTCGAGGTCGATGACCTCGGGGAGCACTTCGTGGCACAGGCCGCGCCCCTTGCAGTTCGGCCAGTCCACGCGCAACTGTGACTTCACGACGCCTCCTCCAGCGCGGGGCCGCAGCCTGCGGCGCGCGCGTGGGCGTCGACCTCGCCCGGGAAGGTGGCCAGCAGCGACCGGACCAGGCGCACGGTGCCGTCGGGATGCGCGCACGCGCCCCGGCGTACGACGAGCGCCGAGAGCTCCTCGACGCGCGCGAGACCACCCCGACCGTGGGTCACCGCGCGCATTGCCTCAGCCAGCGCGGGCAACCCGTTGAAGCAAGGGCCGCAGCGGCGTGCGCTCTCACCGGCGAGGTAGTCGACGATCCTGGCGGTGAACAGCACCGGGCACTCTCGTGGGGAGACGACGACGCCGGCCCCGAGCGGGATCGAGAGCGACTTCATCCGGTCGACCGACACCCTGGCGCTCGCCAGCGTGTGCCAGGGTGCCCACGCCCCGTGGAAGCCACCCACGAGCGCCGGACGTCCGGCGAAGCCGTCGGGAAGCACGTCGCGCATGCGGGTGCCGAACGGCACCTCCTTGACCTCCGGTACGCCGTCCCCGGTGAACGTCATCAGCGTGGTGCCGGGCTCGGTCTCGGTGCCCAGGCTGCAGTAGCGGTGCTCCTCGACGAGCACCAGCAGCCCCACCTGAGCCCAGGTCTCGGCGTTCGAGAGCAGGGTGGGCCGGCCCTTGTGCCCCGAGATCGCCTCCGGCGCCCAGGCAGTGACGGGGAGGTTGGGGCGACCGGCCATCAGCTCCAGCACGGCCCGTGCCTGGCCGGCGACGAACCGGGGCTCGGCCTGGTGGATCCGAAACGTCACCCGGTCGGTGCGTTCCGCGATCGCCCCCTTCATGGCGGTGACGACGCCGGCGCGGTCGCCGGGCAGGATCACGTGCACCGTCGAGCAACCCAGCGCCCGGGCGGTGGCCACCGCTCCGTCGAGGACCAGGTGAGGTCGGGTCATCGCCAGCGCGGAGTCCTTGGCGCTGGCCGGCTCGCCCTCGCTCATGTTGATCACCACGACGGGTCGCTTGCCGTCGGCGGCAGCGCGCAGCTTGATCGCGAACGGGAACGCTGCACCCCCGCGACCTCGGATGCGCAGCCGCTCGGTCGTCTCGAGCAGCGACGCGACGTCGACCGAGGGCACCGGGCCGTACTGCACCCGGTGGAGGGCCAGCGTCGCGCCCTCCTCGATGCCGGACAGCAGCGCGGGGCCGGGATGGATGGCCAGGTCGGTGGGGATCGGGACCGGGGACGGCGCGCTCACGACCTCACCTCGGCCATGCCCCGCTCACTGAGGGCTCGCCCGAGGCGAAGTGCCACGGCGGCGAGGACGACGAGAACGCTTCCTCCGACGATGGCATATGCCCACGGGGTCGCGGCTTTGATGTCGGTGCCGATTCCGATGCCGTGGGCCACGGCGACCGCCCAGGCGAGGTAGGACAGGAAATGGATGGCTCGCCACAGGGAGTGGTTCATCCGGGTCCGCAGCAGACTGGTCACGGTCACGATCACGACCAGGTCGAGCGCGAGGGTGCCCAGCCCCAGCCACAGCGGCATGTACGTCGAGCCGTACCACGGGATGATCGCCTGCCACCACCGGATGTCGACGAAGGTGTCGACCACGGCGGAGATGGCGTGGGCCAGCAGCATGGCCATGGACAGGAGCGCGATGTTGCGGTGCATGGCCTGCGTGACGAAGCTCGGGACTCGCTTGCCGGCCTTGCCGCCGGTCGACAAGATTCCGAGCACCGTAGTGAGCGTGAACAGGGCCAGGATCACGAAGCCGGTCGAGCGATTGAGATACCACAAGAAGGGGCCGTCGGTCATGCGGTGGACACCTCCTGACCCGACTGTGGCTGGTCCGGGTGTGGCCGGCCGTGCTGTGCGGTCGTGACTGAGTTTGCCTCATCCGGCCAGGCGCCGGTGGTGTCGACCCGTCCGTCGGCGGTGACGAGGCGGGCGGTGACGTCGTGATCACGCAGCCAGGCCGTCGCGGCCTTGCCGAGCACGATCGACACCGTCGAGGCGGTGTTGGCCGCCCTCGCGCTGGGCCCGGTCGCGGTGACGGTGCGCCACACCACGGGCGCCGGTCTGCCCGTGCGGGGGTCCAGCACGTGGTGCATCGCCACGCCCGCGCGAGCCCAGCGGCGTACTTGGGTGCTCGAGGTGGCCAGCCCACCGCGGTCCAGGGCGACGGTGGTCTCGGCCGGCGACCCCGGATGGGTGGTGATCTCGATCGGCCAGGGCGGGGCGTCGACGCCCTCGGGGTCCGGTGCGATCGCGATGTCGCCGCCGAGGCTGACGATGGCGCCCTCGCCGATCTCTCCGGTGATCGCGGCCGCGATCAGATCGGCGGCCCAGGCCTTGGCCGTGGCGCCGAGGTCGAGCGCGGTGTCGGCCGGCACCCGGATCGCGCCGTCGGGGTCCAGCCCGATCTCTTGCCAGGCGTCGATGCGCGGCGGCGTCGGGGCCTGCGCGGGCTGGTCGGCCAGGGTGTGCAGCTGGTCGAAGTCGCGGTCGTAGCCCAGCTGCACCAACGGGCGGCCGAGCAGCGGGTGGACCAGGCCCTGGGTCTGCGCGGCTGCCTCGCAGGCCGCAGTGACGGCGGCCACCAGGATCGGGTCGACCTCGACCCAGCTGCCGGCGTGCCGGTTGGCGCGGGTCAGATCGGAGTCCTCGCGGAAGCGACTGCAGGTGCGGTCGACATCGGAGAGGACGGCGGCGGCCAGCCGCTGAGTGGGGGGCAGTGTGGCTGGCCGCCGCGAGGCTAGGTAGACGTAGGTGCCGAGCGCCTCGAAGGTCGTAGCGCTCACGACGCTACGAGCCGGTGGACGGCGCCGGAGGCGGGGGCGGTGGCGGGGGAGCCGGAGCGGGAGCGGCGCCGCCGCCGGAGGAGCCGCCAGTCGAGCCGGTCGAGCCGGTCGTGCCGCCGGCGTACGACGTTCCGCCGCTGGACACGCTGCCACCGGACCCGACGTAGCCCGAGCCACCGCCCCCGACGTACTGGGTGGTGACGTGGGTGACCTGGGCTCGCTCGCGCACCACGACGCGTGGGTTCGCGGCCTGCTTCGCCAGCGCTGCGTAGTACTTCTTGTTCGCCTTGATCAGCGAGGCGCGCTGCTTCTTCGCCAGTTGGTAGGCCTGCTTCGAGGCGAGGTCGGCGGCGGACTTCTCGGCCTGTTGGGCCTCGTAGTCCGACGCGGCGGCGCCGGCGATCAGGCCCGTGGCGGTGAGCGCGGCGAACGTCGCGAGTCCGGAGACTGCGGCGACGGCCAGGCGATACCGGTCGCGGGTCTTGGCGGTGTAGCTCATGTCCCTAGCGTGCCCGAGCGGCTGGCAAGGGTTCCTCATCGCTGTGTTAAGAGCACCTCATAAGCGTCCTTGATGCACTCTTGAGGTTCCCTGCACACGCCCATAGCGACGGGTGCCGCAGTATTCCAGCCATGAAGACCACTACGTCGCTCCTCGCGGCTGCTGCCGCCGTCCTCGGCCTCGGCGGTGCCGCCGCCACCTATCAGATGGCCTCCGCGCACACCACGAGCGTGCAGAACGTCTCTACGACCACGTCGGATGACTCCGCCGAGGTCTTCGTGCCCAAGGTTGAGCAGGGCACCCGGTTCGCGTGGGCACCGTGCAAGGCCCCGGCGGTTCAGCGCGGCAACGCCTGTGTCACCGAGAAGGTGCAGACGGTCGTCGTGAACTCCACCAGCTCGGGCGGGTCCTCGTCGTCGTCCGGCGACGACAACTACTCCAACGGCGGTAGCAGCGGCTACAGCAACGACGACTCGGACGACTCGAACTACGACGACGACTCGAACTACGACGACGACGATGAAGCCGACGAGCCCGACGACCACGGGGACGACCACGGGGACGACGACGACGACGATGAGCCCGACGAGCCCGAGCACGACGACTGAGTCTTCATGACCGCACTCCCCCCTGAGGTGCTCTCGGCGAACTCAGCCCTCGACCAGAGGGAGCGTGAGCTCGACCCGGGTCCCGACCCCCATGCCATCGGCGCCACCACTGGTGGCGCCGATGTGCAGTCTCCCGCCCGAGTCGACCGCCGTACGCCGGACGATGTCGAGGCCCAGCCCGGTGCTTCCCGGGCGGTCGCCGGGCGCCGTGCCGACCAGGCCCGAACCCTCGTCCGCGACGACCAGGGATGCCTGACCGGCCAGGGCGGTGAGGCTCACCTCGAACGCCGTGCCTTCGGGGGTGTGGGCGAAGACGTTGTCGATGAGCACGTCGACGACATCGGCCAGGTCCTCCTCGGCCACCCGCACCTGCACCGGCCACCCGGGGATCGCGACCCGCAGCGGCCGATCCTGGTCCTCGGCGAGCACCGCCCAGAACGCCACGCGTTGGCGGACCGTCTCGGCGGCGTCGCAGCCGGCCGGCAGGTCGCTGCGCACCGGACGGCGGGCATCGGCCACGATCGTGTCGATGGTGACCTGGAGCGCGGCGATGTGCTCCTGGAGCCGCAGCGCGAGGTCGCGGTCAGACACCGCCTCGGCGTCCAGGCGCAGGGCCGTGACGGGAGTGCGCAACCGGTGGGAGAGGTCACCGACGGCCGCGCGTTCCTTCTCGAGGAGCTCGACGGTGCGGTCGGCGAGCCCGTTCAGGGCGCGGGCCAGCTCCTGGGTCTCCTCGGTGCCCCGGATCGGGGCTCGCGCCGACAGGTCGCCCTCACGGAGCTGGTGCGCGGCGGCCGCGACCTGGAGCAGCGGCTCGCTGATCCGGCGGCCGAGTCCGGAGGCCAGCCACAGCGCCAGGGCCAGCAGCAAGGCCCCCAGACCGACGATCCCAGCCCACGCGTTGTAGACGCCGCGCCGCAGATCGGCCTCCGATACTCGGCTGCGCACCACGATCGACTGGGCCACGCCGTCGGCGTCGGAGACGTAGAACGAGACCAGCACGCGCGCACCTCGTTCGTCGATGTACTGCTGGCTGCCCGTCGTCGAGGCGATGGCGGCGACCTCGGGGTCCTCGGCCATGTCCGCCGCATCGCCCAGGGTCAAGCCGTCCGAGCGCAACACCCCGGTGGACGGGATGGCCCGGTCGTCGATGGCGGCGACCCGGTCGGCAGCCTTCTGCAAGCGTCCGTTGAACGTGGCGACCATGGTGGCGATGCTGCGGGCCTCCTGGTCGACGAGCGACACGGCGCGTTCCTCGGCCAGGTTGCGCACCAGGAGGCACAGCGGGATCACGAAGGAGACCACCACCGTCGACGTGGTGGCGATCACCAGCCATGACAGCCGCCTTCTCATCCGCCGCCGTCCGGGTCGTCCGCGCTCGGATCCACTCTGCGTGGATCCCTCGTGCCCGGATCCACGAGGCGTACGCCGACGCCCCGCACGCTGAGCAGGTACCTCGGCGCGGCCGCCGTCTCGCCGAGCTTGCGCCGCAGCCACGACAGGTGCACGTCCACGGTGCGGTCGGCGCCGCCGTACGCCTGCTGCCAGACCTCGGAGAGCAGTTCGCGCTTGGTGACGACCTCGCCCTGGCGGTTGGCCAGGGCGAGCAGCAGGTCGAACTCCTTGCGGGCCAGGTCCAGCGCCGCACCGGCCAGGGTGGCGGTGCGTGCCCGCTCGTCGATGACGAGCTCGCCCACCCGGATCGGCTCGGTGCCCTCGGCGGCTCGGCCGCCACGGCGCAGCACCGCCCGGATCCGGGCCGCTACCTGGTCGGTGCCGAACGGCTTGACCACGTAGTCGTCGGCGCCGGCGTCGAGCGCCTTGACCATGGTGGGGTCGTCGTCCTGGGCCGTGATCACGATGATCGGCACCTCGCTGGCGGCCCGGATCATCGAGATCAGGGTCAGCCCGCTGACGTCGGGCAGGCCGAGATCCAGGAGCACGACCTGCGGATCCTCGGCCAGGACGTGCTCCAGTCCGCCCATGCCGGTGCCGGAGACGGCGACGGCGTACCCTCGGTCGGAGAGGCCGCGTCTCACCGCGGCCCGGATGGCGTCGTCATCCTCGACGACGAGCACGCTGGTCATAGCCGAAACCTAGCCGGAATCCGCTGTGATCGGGCTGAGAGAAGGCAGTTGTGAGAGCCCGTCGAGCCCTCCTCGCGGCCGTCACCGCCTGGCTCGCCGTGGTGCTCGTCGGCGCCACGGTGGTGTGGGCCGTGATCTCGCGCGCAGGGGAGGAGCTGGCCGCCAGCGACCGCCAGCCCTGGGACACCGCGAGCGCCGCCCGCTCAGCCGACCCGGAGGTCAGCAAGCCCGCCAAGCCCATCCAGCGGCGACCGGGCAAGACCCGAACGCCCGCCGAGCCGTCCAGCTCGGCTCCCTCCTCGCCGGGACAGCAGCCCAGCTCGTCTCCGAGCACCGGCCTGGCGCCGCCGACGGCCCCGTCGTCCGGGACGCCGCCGCCGCCGACGAACGTGATTACCGCGACGTGGGACAAGACGCCGGGCACCGTGAGGATCAGCTGCAGGGGAGAAGTCCTGCTCAACAACTACTACGTCTCGGCGCACCTCGGGTGGGAGACCGACGGCAAACCCGAACTGTCGGACGGCAAGCTCGAGGTGCACTTCCAGCAGGAGAACGGCGACGGTGAGTACGAACTGACCGCGAGGTGCGTCGGTGGCTCACCGCAGTTCGTGGGCCACGACGACGACGACTGACCAGCCGCGGCGGCCGAGCGCCGGTCGGCGATTCTGGCCGGCCTCAGATCGTCGGCTGCCGACGGTAGGGTTCCGGCGTGCCCGACGACTCCGAGTCCGACTCCCCGGTGGCGCAGCTGCTCGCCGTCGCCGTCGATGCGCTGGGTGGCTCGGAGCGTCCCGGGCAAGTGGCGATGGCCGACGCGGTCGCCCGGGCCTTCGAGTCCGGCGAGCACCTGCTGGTGCAGGCCGGCACCGGGACTGGCAAGTCGCTGGCCTACCTGGTCCCGGCGCTCCTGCACGACCGGCGCGTCGTGGTGGCCACCGCCACCCTGGCGCTGCAGCACCAGCTGGTGGAACGCGACCTGCCGCGGCTGGTCGCGGCCGTGTCCGGCCCGGACGCCCCGGAGGGCCTCGATACGTCGTACGCCGTGTTGAAGGGTCGCTCGAACTACGCCTGCCTGCACCGCATCCGTGAAGGAGTGCCCGACGACCAGGGGGTGCTGGTCGACGTGCCCACCGGCAGCCTCGGCTCGGAGGTCCTCAAGCTCCGCGAGTGGGCGGAGGCGGAGGCCAAGGACGGTGGGACCGGCGAACGGGACGGCGCCCCGAGGCACACCGACCGAGTGTGGCGCCAGGTCAGCGTGTCGCACCGCGAGTGCCTCGGGGCCGCCAAGTGCCCGTTCGGCGGGGAGTGCTTCGCCGAGCTGGCCCGCGAGCGCGCCCACCGCTCGCACCTGGTCATCACCAACCACTCGCTGCTGTCCATCGATGCGATCGAGGGCGTGCCGATGATCCCCGACTACGACTGTGTCGTCATCGACGAGGCGCACGAGGTGACGGCCAGGGTCACCCAAGCGGCGACCGACGAGCTCGCCGTCGCCGACGTCGCGCGCGCGGCCAAGCGGTCCCAGCGCTTCGTCGAGGGGCCCGAGGCCGAGGGTCTCGACGATGCTGCGTCCGCCCTGGCCGGCGCGGTCGCGGACTGCCCGCCGGGTCGGATCGACACGCTGCCCGAGGCACTGGGCGACGCCCTGGTCCTGGTCCGGGATGCCGCGCGGGCTTGCGTGTCGGCGTACCCGAAGGACGGCGCCGCGGGCGAGGCCGACGCCGGGCGGACCCAGGCCCGGGGCCTGGTCCAGGAGGTGTTCGTGACCGCCGATCGGATGGCGTCGGGATCCGACGCCGATGTGCGGTGGCTGTCGGAGGGCACCGAGCGGATACCGCCCCGCCTCCACGTCGCCCCGCTCCAGGTGCGCGGCCCGATGCGCGACAAGCTGCTCGCCGACAAGACCGTGGTCTTCACCTCTGCCACGCTGAGGCTCGGCGGTGACTTCACCACGGTCGCCACCTCGGTGGGGTTGCGGCCGAGTGAGCGCGTTCTCGATCAGGACAGCCCCCCGGGGGAGACTGTCGAGCAGGAGTCCAGCCACTCGTCGGAGGGCGTGATCCCCTGGCGCGGGCTCGACGTCGGCTCGCCGTTCGACTACGCGCGTCAGGCCATCCTCTACATCGCGCGGCACCTGCCACCGCCGGGTCGGGACGGGCTCGGCGAAGCCCAGCTGGAGGAGATCGTGGAGCTGGTGGACGCGGCTGACGGGCGCACGCTCGGGCTGTTCTCCTCACGGCGGGCCGCGGAAGCCGCGGCCGTGGTGGTGCGCGAGCGGCTGCCCCACCTCACCACCCTGGCGCAGGGGGAGGCCCAGCTGCCAGAGCTGGCGCGTCAGTTCGTCGAGGACCCGCACACGGTGCTGTTCGGCACGCTGTCGCTGTGGCAGGGGCTGGATGTGCCCGGCGAGACCTGTCAGCTCGTGCTGATCGACCGCATCCCGTTCCCGCGGCCCGACGACCCGTTGATGTCCGCGCGGCAGCGCGCGGCCGACCGCTCGGGAGGCAACGGGTTCATGCAGGTGGCGGCCACTCACGCCGCGCTGTTGCTGGCACAAGGGACGGGCCGGCTGATCCGCACCGCCGAGGACCGCGGCGTGGTCGCCGTGCTCGACCCTCGGCTGGGCACAGCGAGGTACGCCGGCTTCCTGAGGGCCTCGTTGCCACCGATGTGGACGACGACGGACCCGGATGTGGCCAGACAGGCGCTTCGGCGGCTGGCCGTGAGCGACTGAGGTCAGGCGCTCAGCGCGCGACCAGGATGAAGCCGGTCAGGCACACGCCGATGAACGCCCAGGTCAGCAGGCGCACGCGCGCGGTCGACAGGGAAGGAGTGGACACGCTGCGAGCGTAACCTCCGTCGGTCAGACGCGTCGGAGAACGGCGGTAACTCGTCCCAGAACCGAGGCGTGGGTGCCGTCGATCGGCTCGTAGTTGGGGTTGTGCGGCAGCAGCCAGACCTGGCCGTCCTTGCGCTGGAACGTCTTGACGGTGGCCTCGCCGTCGATCAGAGCGGCGACGATGTCGCCGTTGTCAGCATGTTGCTGCTGCTTGACCACGACGTAGTCGCCGTCGCAGATCGCGGCCTCGATCATGGAGTCGCCGCTGACCTGCAGCAGGAACAAGGTGCCCTCGCCGACGAGCTGCTTGGGCAGCGCGAAAACGTCCTCGACACTCTCCTCGGCCAGGATCGGACCACCGGCGGCGATCCGACCGACCATCGGCACGTAGGCCGTGGGCGTCACGGTGTCGCCGATCCCCGTCTCGTCGTAGGTGGTCTCGTCGCTGTTGCCGAGCGAGCGCCGGGCCGCCATCACCTCCGGCAGGAACACCTCGAGCGCCCGCGGGCGGTTGGGATCGCGCTTGAGGAAGCCCTTCTCCTCGAGCACCCGCAGCTGGTGGGCCACCGACGAGGACGATGTCAGGCCCACGGCCTCGCCGATCTCTCGCATCGACGGCGGGTAGCCGCGCTTCTCGATGGAGTCCTTGATGTGGCCGAGCACACGCTGCTGCCGTGGGGTCAACCCGGTGGCGTCCGCCGCGGCGTCCGGCAGCTCGGTGACGTTGTCGCGTCTGCCGCGCCCCGACGTGGTGGCCTTGGCCATGGTGTCGCCTCCCTCGGTGTGTATGCCTGACCACGCTAACCCGCGGAGAGCAGGAGTTCAAACAGGTGTTCGAACGGCGTGTCGGTCAGGAGGATCGACACGCCGTCGAACATTTGTTCGGGTAGGTCCTTGATTTCGTTCGAACATCTGCTCTAGTCTCGCACATATGTTCGATCGAACGTCTGATCGAGCGGTCGACTGAAGGAGTGACTCAGAGATGGGGCCACGGCCCCGCGTGAGTGTCGGTGGCCGCCGGTAGACATCGACCAGACCAGGAGCCGACAGGCCGCCCCACGACGGGGCGGTCACTTCCCCAGGAGGATCCGATGAGCACCATCACACTGAGCCCCGTTCGACCCAGCCAGGTTCGACCGCAGGCCAGCCGGTTCGACCCAGCCCGGTTCGGCCGGCGCCCACCCGTGTGCAACTCCGAACGCGCGGTCAGGTTCGCCTGACCCGTCGCGGACGCGTCGTCATGGTCGTGGCCGCCCTGGTCGTCCTGCTCGCAGCGGCCGTCTACGCCGGCGCCGGTTCCGTGGCGACCGAGCGGCCGGGCACTCCCGAGCCGACCCGGGTCGTGATGGTCGGTGAGGGCGACACGCTCTGGCAGATCGCCTCGGAGGTCGCTGCGCCGGGCGAGGTCCGCGCGATGGTGGACCGGATCGAGCGCCTCAACGCGCTGGACTCCGCGATGGTGCAGTTGGGCCAACGCCTGCAGGTGCCCCTCTCCGACGGGTGACCTGCTGAGACGTCGTCGGCCGACTCGACCCCGGCCGACGAACACCGGGGAAGACGAGGGGCGGGGCTCAGGGGGAGCCTCGCCCCTCGCGGTGTCCGCGATAGGTTGCCCGCAGGAGTGGCCCACGGGGCCTCGACCGAGGAGGCGAGCGATGCAGAACCGGGTCGCGCAGATCGTCGACCATCTGCGCAGCAGCTTCTGGTTCCTCCCCGCACTGCTGATGGTGGCGTCAGCGATCGCGGCGGCGCTCGCCCTGGCCGCCGACCGGGCTCACGAAGGCACCTGGGGCGGCCTGCTCTACAACGGCGGCCCGGAGGGGGCCCGGGTGCTCCTCGGGACGATCGCAGGGTCGATGGTCACCGTCGGCGCCACTGTCTTCTCGATCACGATGGTCGCGCTCACCCTGGCCAGCAGCCAGTTCGGCCCTCGGATGCTCTCCAACTTCCTGCGTGACCGCGGCAACCAGCTCACGATCGGGCTGTTCATCGCGGTGTTCCTCTACAGCCTGTTGGTCCTGAGGGGAGTCCGCGACGACCCCGGCCAGGTGCCCAACCTGGCCGTCAGCCTGGCGATCCTGTTCGCGGTCGTGGCGCTGATGGTGTTGGTCTACTTCATCCATCACATCGCCACCTCGATCCAGGTGATGAACCTGGTCCAGCTCCTCGGGGAGGACCTGAAGGCCGGGCTCGACTCGACCGTTCCCGACGCCTCGTCCGGCAAGGATCCGGGGCCACCGCCCGCGCGCCCGACGGTCTCCGGGCCGGGGCTCCCCGTCCCGGCCGACGGCAGCGGCTATGTGCAGTACGTCGACCGGGACACGCTGCTGGGCCGGGCGACGGAACGGGACCTGCTCGTCGAGCTCGTCGTGCGCCCGGGACGCTTCGTGGTCGAGGGGACCCCCGTCGCCCGGGCCTGGCGATCCGGCGGGGGGCCGGCCAGCTCCGCCGACGCTGAGGATCTGGGCGGTGTGGTCACGCTCGGCCCGCGCCGAAGCGTGGTCCAGGACGTGGAGTTCCCGATCCGCCAGCTCGTCGAGGTGGGGCTTCGCGCCCTGTCGCCGGGCATCAACGACCCTACGACCGCGACCGCGTGCGTCAATCAGCTCAGCGTCGGACTGTGCCGGGTGGCGGACCGGCCGATGCCTCCCGACCTGCTCGCCGACGACGGCGGCCGGGCTCGAGTGCTGCACGCCGACCCGTTGACCTTCGCCCGACTGGTCGGGGTTGCCTTCGACCAGCTTCGGCAGGCGGCTGCCGAGCACGTGGTGGTCCATCTCCACCTGTTCGAGGCGTTGACGACGGTGGCCGGCTGCACGCGCCGCACCGACCGGCTGGCCGTCCTCCGCCACCAAGGTGACCTGGTGTGGGAACGGGCGAGCCACGCGGACCTCCAGCCGGCCGACCTCCAGGTCGTCCGGGAGCGCTACGACGCACTGCTGACCGCGCTGGACGGGGCGCGGTGACCGCGGGCTACTCCGGCACCCCGCTCCCGCGCAAGCTCGGCGTGAAGGACGGCCACCTGGTCTTTCTCGACGGGCTGCCGGCCGGCGTCCGGCTCGGCGATCTTCCGGGCGCGACCGTCGTCACCCGATTGCCCGGCCCGCGGGCCCGGCCGCCCGACGTCACGCTGACCTTCCACACCCGGCTCGCCACCCTCGAGCGTCGACTGCCGGTGCTGTTCGCCCGCACTGCGATGGCCGGCATGGTGTGGGTGTGCTGGCCGAAGAAGTCCGCCCGGGCCGTGGTCGAGGCCGACCTGGGCGTGCGGTGCGACCTGGACGACAACGCGGTGCGCACCCTCGGCCTGGACCTCGGGTTCGTCGACGTGAAGGTGGCCGCGATCGACGACCGCTGGTCGGGCCTGAAGTTCGTCCGCCGGCTCGCCGACCGCCGGTGACCGACCGTCAGAGACCGACAGTCACTGACCGGCCGTGGTGACCGGCCGTCAGTGGTGGTGCTGCTGGGTCGCGGTCAACCCCAGCGCCCGACTGAGCCGGCTCACGAGCAGCAGCCCGACGAAGAGGCAGGCAACGGCGGCGACTGCTGCCGCGGCGAACGCCACCCAGCCGGGTCCGCTGCCAGCGCGCGCCGCCGCGCCCCAGCGGATCGCCAGGAAGACCAGGTAGCCCCACAGCGACGCGGAGGCGAGGATCGCGGCGGCGTACCCCACCACGTCGGCGCGCACCCGCGTCGGCGATCGGGAGCCGCGGCGCGACCCCGCGCGCTTGCCCGCGCCCACCCTGTCGTCGCTCACCGACGCATTGTCGCCCAGCGACTACGGTGTGGGCCCATGACACCCCGACATCGACTGATCGCATCCGCCACCACGCTGGCACTCGCCGCCGTGGTGATCCCAGGTGCTCCCGCTCGGGCTGCCACGCTGCCCGACGGGTTCACCACCCGCACCATCGCCCGCGGCCTGGTGGCCCCCATCGACATGGTCGTGGCGCCCAACGGCCGGCTGTTCATCGCCGAACAGGCCGGGCGGGTGCGGGTGCGCCGGTTGGACGGCAAGGTGGTCACCTTCCTCAAGCTCGGGTCCCGGGTCGACCACACCGACGAGCGGGGCCTCTCGGGCATCGCGCTGGATCCGCGGTTCGAGAAGAACCGCTACGTCTACCTCGTCTACACCCGGGCCGCGACCGCCGGCTCCGGCGCCCACAACGAGGTCATCCGGGTCACCGCACGCGGCAACCGAGCCGTGGCCGGCAGCGAGAAGCGGCTGTTCCGCCTGGACCGACAGCGCTCCACACATCACGTGGGCGGCGCGCTCGCCTTCGGTGCCGACGGCAAGCTCTACATCACCTCCGGCGACAGTCAACAAGGCTCCGCTGCTCCCAAGCTGAGCAGCCTGTTGGGCAAGGTGCTGCGGCTGAACCGCAACGGCTCGATCCCGCGTACGAACCCGTTCTACAGCCGCGCCAGCGGTCGAAAGCGCGCGATCTGGGCGCGCGGCCTCCGCAACCCCTTCAAGCTCTCCGCGTCCGCGAACAGGCTCTACATCACCGACGTCGGGGAGACCGACTGGGAGGAGATCAACCGGGTGCGGCGCGGCCGCAACTACGGGTGGCCCAAGTACGAAGGACCGGAAACCGCCGCGGCGTACGAGCCGCCGGTCTTCGCCTACCGGCACGGGTCGTCGAACCGGCGTGGCTGCGCGATCACCGGCGGCGCCTTCTACGATCCCGCCAGTGCGTCCTTCCCCGAGGGGATGGCCGGGGACTACTTCTTCGCCGACCTGTGTCGAGGCTGGATCCGGCGGTACGACGTCGCATCGGACACCGCCAGCGGGTTCGCCACGAGCTTCCCGACGCGTCAGCTGGTCGACCTCGAGGTGGCGCCGAAGGGGGCGCTGCTGGTGCTGCGGCTCAACGGCACCGTCTCCCGGATCAGCTACCAGGGCTGAGCCGTTGCGGCGGGCCCACAGCAGCGCCGTTCCCGATTCGCGACACGCCGGTCGGGGCGCCGGCGAGGACCCCTGGTGGGGCGCTGACCTGCGGTGATGGCGCTGCTGTCGGATCGGCGCGAAATGTCGCGGCGAACCTCTTGCCATCGCGCCGGAGCCGACGTACGGTTACCACTACATCTAGTAGTTACAACGATGTGGTTTTCCACATCTAGTTCACAGTGAGTGAGCAGCACCACACAGATAGCCGCCAGATGTCCACAGGAAGAAGCCGTTTATCCACAGCGTTGTCCACCCCTGAAGGGGTGTGTGTCGCTGTGCCCGGACGCCGGTGACACCACCGGCGAGACCCGCGAGAGGGGGCCCCGTGCACTGTCCGTACTGCCGCAACAACGACACCCGGGTGCTGGACTCCCGGGTGTCGGAGGACGGCGCCTCGATCCGCCGCCGGCGCACCTGCCCGGCGGAGAACGCCGGCTGCGGCAAGCGCTTCACCACCGTGGAGCAGATGCAGCTGACCGTGCTCAAGCGCTCCGGCGTGAGCGAGCCCTTCCACCGCGACAAGGCCGTCTCCGGGGCCCGCAAGGCCTGCAAGGGCCGACCGGTCACCGAGGACCAGCTGGCGCTGTTGGGCCAGGAGGTCGAGGACACCCTGCGCGCCTCGGGCTGGGCCGAGGTCCCCGCCCACGAGGTGGGGCTGGCCATCCTGGGGCCGCTGCGCGTGCTCGATGAGGTGGCCTACCTCCGGTTCGCCAGCGTCTACCGCGCCTTCGAGTCGGCCGACGACTTCGAAGCCGAGATCGCGATGTTGCGGGCCGAGCGCGCCGCGAGCGCGATCCCCCCGGCCGACGAGGCCGCCCCGCAGCCCGTTCCGACGGGCTGACCACCGACTGCCCGGCACGTAGTGGGGAAGCTACGTGTCGGGCGCACCACCACACAGCACGACCACCACACAGCACGACCACCACACAGCACGACCACCACACAGCACGACCGACATCAGGACGAAGGGGACTCCATGACCGAGACGGCGAGCGCCGGCACCTCGACCCGCAAGGCCGCGCCCGGCTCCCCGCAGGGGAACAGCCAGGGCCTGAGCCTCACGCGGGTGTTCTCCACCGAGGGCATCCACCCCTACGACGGGGTCACCTGGGAGCGCCGCGACGTCGTGCAGACCAACTGGAAGACCGGCGAGACGGTCTTCGAGCAGAAGGGCGTGGAGTTCCCGGACTCCTGGTCGGTCAACGCCTCCACGATCGTCACCACGAAGTACTTCCGGGGCGCCGTGGGCACCGAGGTCCGCGAGTGGAGCCTGCGCCAGCTGGTCGACCGGGTCGTGAAGACCTACCGCGCGGCCGGCGAGGAGCACGGCTACTTCGCCTCGCCCGCGGACGCCGAGGTGTTCGAGGACGAGATCACCTGGCTGCTGGTGCACCAGTACTTCTCCTTCAACTCCCCGGTCTGGTTCAACGTCGGGACGGCGTCGCCGCAGCAGGTCTCGGCGTGCTTCATCTTGTCGGTCGACGACTCGATGGACTCGATCCTCAACTGGTACAAGGAGGAGGGTTTCATCTTCAAGGGCGGCTCCGGTGCCGGCCTGAACCTGTCACGGATCCGGTCGTCGAAGGAGCTGCTCTCCTCCGGCGGCACCGCGTCGGGCCCGGTCTCTTTCATGCGCGGCGCCGACGCGTCCGCGGGCACGATCAAGTCCGGCGGCGCCACCCGCCGGGCGGCGAAGATGGTCGTGCTCGACGTGGACCATCCCGACATCGAGGAGTTCGTCGAGACCAAGATGCGCGAGGAGGACAAGATCCGTGCGCTGCGCGACGCCGGGTTCGACATGGACCTCGGCGGCAGGGACATCACCTCGGTTCAGTACCAAAACGCCAACAACTCGGTGCGGGTCTCCGATGAGTTCATGCGCGCGGTCGAGGAGGGTCGCGAGTTCGGGCTCCGCGGCCGGCAGACCGGTGAGGTGATCGAGACCGTCGACGCCCGCGGACTGTTCACCAAGATCAGCGAGGCGGCCTGGGCGTGCGCCGACCCGGGCCTTCAGTACGACGACACCATCAACGACTGGCACACCAACCCCGAGACCGGCCGGATCACCGCGTCCAACCCGTGCTCGGAGTACATGTCGCTCGACAACTCCTCGTGCAACCTCGCTTCGCTGAACCTGCTGAAGTTCCTCACCGACGACGACAGCTTCGACGGCGCCCGGTTCGCTCAGGCCGTCGAGCTGATCATCACCGCGATGGACATCTCGATCTGCTTCGCGGACTTCCCGACCGACCCGATCGGCGACACCACCCGCGACTACCGCCAGCTCGGCATCGGCTACGCCAACCTCGGGGCCCTGCTGATGGCGATGGGCCTGGGCTACGACTCCGACGGTGGCCGCGCGATGGCCGCGACGATCACCTCGCTGATGACGGGTGTCTCCTACAAGCGCTCGGCGGAGCTGGCCGTGGTGGTCGGCCCGTACGCCGGCTACGCCCGCAACGCCGAGGCGCACCAGCGGGTGATGCGCAAGCACCAGGCCGCCAACGACACCGTGCGCACGCTGACCCCGGTCGACAGCGCCGTGCACCAGCTGGCGACCAAGGCGTGGGCCGAGGTCGTCGAGCTCGGCAAGACCAACGGCTACCGCAACGCGCAGGCCTCGGTGCTCGCGCCGACCGGCACCATCGGCTTCATGATGGACTGCGACACCACCGGCATCGAGCCGGACTTCTCTCTGGTGAAGTTCAAGAAGCTGGTCGGTGGCGGATCGATGCAGATCGTCAACCAGACGATCCCGCGGGCGCTGCGCAATCTCGGGTACGACGACGAGCTGGTCGAGGCGGTCGTCGAGTTCATCGCCGAGCACGGTCACGTGATCGACGCACCGGGGCTGAAGACCGAGCACTACGAGGTGTTCGACACCGCGATGGGCGCCCGGGCGCTGGCGCCGATGGGCCACGTGCGGATGATGGCGGCCTGCCAGCCGTTCCTGTCCGGGGCGATCTCCAAGACCGTCAACCTGCCGGAGACGGCGACGGTGGAGGAGATCGAGGACATCTACCTCCAGTCGTGGAAGCTCGGCCTCAAGGCCACCGCGGTCTACCGCGACAACTGCAAGGTGGGGCAGCCGCTCGCCGACGCGAAGGCGAAGAAGGCGCCCGAGGCGAAGGCCGAGGAGCCGACCGTCGAGAAGATCATCGAATACCGCCCGACGCGCAAGCGGCTCCCGAAGTCGCGGGTCTCGCGCACCACGTCGTTCACCGTCGGCGGCGCGGAGGGCTACATGACCTCCGGTGCCCACGACGACGGCGAGCTGGGCGAGGTGTTCCTCAAGCTCGGCAAGCAGGGTTCCACGCTGGCCGGGGTGATGGATGCGTTCTCGATCGCGGTCTCGATCGGATTGCAGTACGGCGTCCCGCTGTCGACGTACGTCACGAAGTTCACCAACCTGCGCTTCGAGCCGGCCGGCCTGACCGACGACCCCGACGTGCGGATGGCGCAGTCGATCATGGACTACATCTTCCGCCGCCTGGCGCTGGACTACCTGTCCTTCGACGAGCGGTCGATGCTCGGCATCTACTCCGCGCAGGAGCGGCAGCGTCACCTGGAGACGGGCTCGTATGAGCCGCTGGTGGAGATCAGCGAGGCCCAGTCCCTGGTGACAGACCGGCTGAAGTCCTCGCCGGCCGCCGAGGTCGACGAGGTCGAGGGCGAGGTGGTCGACCAGGCTCCCGAGGTCGTCGCGGTGGCCCCGAAGGCCGCCCACACGTCCGCGGAGCTGATGGAGCAGCTCACCGGTCACGCGGTCGACAGCCCGCTGTGCCTGACCTGCGGCACCAAGATGCGCCCCGCCGGCTCCTGCTACGTCTGCGAGGGCTGCGGGTCCACCTCCGGCTGCAGCTGAGTTTGGTCTCGCGGTTACTGGTGTGTACGACGCGCCTGATGCGTCGTACACACCAGTAACCATGGTCGGCTCGCGGACTCCGGGTGAGACCGGTCGTCAGCCCCGGGGTGGCACGCATCTCAGTGCCGGGGGCCCTTGAGTTGCCTGACTTCGCGTGTTCTGCGTACGCCGCCCTCCCGGCGGTGCCAGACTCGGCCCCATGTCCACCTTCGAGCGCTGGTACCCCGCGTCCACGCCGGCCGGGTCCGCCTCGGTCGCCGAGGAGCAGCGGGTCGAACCGTGGGCGCTGGCCCTCGCGCTGGTGCCGTTCGTCGGCCTGGTGTTCGGTGCGATCGCGGTCGCCAAGGGCAAGCCGCTGACCGGCATCCTGATGATGGCGGTGGGCATCTCCTACGTGCTGATGTTCCAGACCTTCCGCTTCGTCTCCGGCTGAGCCCGGACCAGTTTCACGCGCTCGGCATTCCCGCTTAGCATGACGTGCGAGGCACTCACGCCTCGAGACAAGCACGTCCACAGCGAAGGGGTCGACGGTGCGCCGACGGGGGCTGCCACGCCGTGCCCGTGGCGTGACCGCGTTCCTCGGCCTCAACGCGCTGGTGCTAGGGCTCGCGGTGACGTACCACGGCGTCCCCATGGCGGAGGTCCACCTCAACGACGGTGGGGTCTGGGTCACCAACGGGTCGATGCGGCTGGCCGCCCACCTGAACTACCCCTCGCGCACGCTCGACGGAGGCGTCGTCGCCCCGTCGGGTGACTTCGACGTCAGCCAGCAGGCCAACGACGTCGCGCTCCACGACCTCGGCCAGAGCACGCTGAGCAGCATCGACACCGCCACGGTCGAGATCGGGACCCCGGTGCCGGTGTCCGGGTTCACCGCGGTGCAGGGCGGCGATGTCGTGGCCGTCGCTGATCCACGCAAGGGTCGGGTGTGGACGAGCACCGTCTCCGCCCTGGGCTCGTTCAGCCCCGACACCGAACCCGTGCTGGACGAGCTTGACGGCGTCCAGGTCGCGGTCGCCGACGACGGCGAGGTTGTCGCGGTCGAGCCCGACGGCACCATCCACGTCCTGACCGGCGCCGGCAGCGGCTCGGTCGTCGTCCAGGACGGCGGTGTCCTGGCCGGGCTCGACCCGGACGCCACGTTCAGCCTGACCATGGTGGGGCGGACCGTCGTGGCTCTGGACGACGCCGGCCGCGTGCACACCGTGAACGGCGCCAGCGACGACGCCGCCCCCGAGGGGTCGGCACTGCAACTGCCCGGACCCACCTCCGACGGCGTGATCCTGGCGGCCCCGGACGGGCTGCTCCGGATGAGCCTCGCCGGTGGCGGCGTCGACCGACTCGGCCCCAGCCTCTCGGCGGGTGCTCCCGCCGCCCCCGCGGTCCTCGACGGCTGCGTGTACGCCGTGTGGAGCGGAACCGGCAACTATCTGCGCGACTGCCCCGGCGAGGCTGACGATGTCGACCAGGCCTACGACGCCCTCGCCGGCACCGAGCTTCCCCAGTTCCGGGTCAACCGGGATGTGATCGTCCTCAACGACACCGCCAACGGCAACGTCTTCCTGGTCAACGACGGCATGCGGCTGGTCGACAACTGGGACGACATCGCCCAGGCTCTCACCGAGGACCAGAAGACCAAGCGGACCAAGGACAAGAAGCGCACGCGGGCTGCCCCCAAGCGCACCAACAAGAACACCGACCCGAAGGCCAACCCGGACTCGTTCGGCGTCCGACCCGGCCGAGCGACCACGCTGCCGGTGCTGGCCAACGACACCGACGCCGACGGCGACTTCCTCACCGCCTCGGCCAAGGGCTCCAGCCTCGGGCGGGTCTCGCGGGTGCGCGGCGGCGCGGCCCTGCAGCTGACCCCGGACGACGAGGTCACCGCCGGCACCGACTCGTTCAGCTACACCGCTGCGGACGGTCGCGGGGGCGAGGCCACCTCGACCGTGCGGGTCGACGTCCACGACTGGGCCGTCAACGGCCCACCCGAGCGGTTGTCGGGCCGTCGCGGCGTGGTCGAGATCGGCACCGGCGCCGAAACCCGCTACCAGGTGCTGTCGGACTGGATCGACCCCGACGGCGACCCGATCTTCCTCAAGTCGGCCGCCGGCACGAAGTCGCTGGCCGTCGACTTCACGCCGGACGGCGAGATCTCGCTGCGGCACCTCGGCACGGGCGATCCCGGACGGCAGACCCTGCCGATCGTGGTCTCCGACGGACGGCAGGAGGCGCCGGGCGAGCTGCTGGTCGACGTGCTCGGCAAGGACAACGTGCCCCCGGTCGCCAACGGCGACCACGTGCAGGTGATCGTCGGGTCGCAGGTCGTCGTGCATCCCTTGGCCAACGACTCGGACCCCAACGGGGACGAGTTGCGGCTCACCCAGGTCGACGAGGGCAAGGCCGGCTACCGCACGCTGGCCGACAGTGTCACCCACAGCTTCGGCTTCGAGGCGAAGGAGGCCGGCACCTACTACGTCGGCTACCAGGTCTCGGACGGACCGACCGTGAGCTCGGCGGTGGTGCGCATCGACGTGATCGAGGACGGTCGGTCCCAGGCGCCGGTCGCCGACAACGACATCGCCACGCTGCCCGCCGGCGGGTCCACGCTGGTCGACGTGCTGGCCAACGACGACGACCCCACCGGGGGCGTCCTCGTGGTCACCGGCGTGACCCTGGACAGCTCCGGCAGCGCACCCGACCTCTCGGTGCAGGTCGTCAACAACCAGCTGCTGAGAGTCAGCGCCCCGGCAGGGCTCGAGGCGCCGGCCGATCTCGGCTACACGATCTCCAACGGTTTCGACAGCGCCACTGCGCGCGTCACCGTCGTACCCCTGCCGGCGGTGCCGACGACCAAGCCACCGGTCCCCGTCAACGACCAGGGCACCGTCCGCGCCGGTGACGTGATCACGATCTCGGTGACCGACAACGACACCTCGCCCACGGGCTCGCCGCTCACCGTCGAGCCTGAGCTGCAGGTCCCCGCCGGTCAGCCGGCCGGGGAGGCCTGGGTCTCGGAGAACACCGTGCGGTTCCGCGCCGGCAAGCAGCCCGGCCGGGTCCGGCTCACCTACACCGCCCGTGACACCCACCAGAACTACGCGTCCGCCGAGGTGGTGCTGACCATCAAGGCGCTGGACGAGGAGCGCAACTCCCCACCCACGGCCGTGCCCCTGGTCGGACGCGTGATCGCCGGACGCACGGTGGCGCTCCACGTGCCGCTCAACGGCATCGACCCCGATGGCGACTCGGTCACCCTGGTCGGCCTCGACCGGGCACCCGAGCTCGGCACGGCGACCGTCGAGGACGGCACGATCCGGTACGCCGCCCCCGACGACGCCAGCGGCACCGACCGGTTCAGCTACCGCGTGCAGGACCGGTTCGGCGCCATCAGCACCGGGACGGTCAGCGTGGGCATCGCGCCCAGCGACGGCCTCAACCAGCCCCCGGTCCCGATCCTCGACGAGGTGAGCGCCCGACCCGAGCGGGCCCTCACCATCGCCGTGGCCGCCAACGACCTCGACCCCGACGGCGACGTGGTCTCGCTGGTGCGTGACTCGGTCGCGCCGGTCGACACGACCACGACCACCCCGGCCGAGGTGAGCGACGGCCGAGTGGCCCTGACGACGCCGGCCACCGCGGGGCTGCTGCAGTACACCTACGACGTCAGCGACCACCGTGGCGGTCGGTCCACCGGCAACCTGAGCGTGACCGTCTCGCCGGACGCCCCGCTGCTGGCGCCCACGGCACGCGACGACTTCGTCAGCGTTGGGCAGGTCATCGGCCAGGAGTCGGTGAGGGTGCCGGTCCTCGACAACGACGACGACCCCGACGGCAGCGTCGCCGAGCTGGCGGTGTCCACGGACGAGGCCGGCGTGACCGTGACGGGGGAGGGCAGCCTCGTGGTGCCGATCACCGACGAGCGCCGGCTGGTGCTGTACACCGTCACCGACCAGGACGGCCTCACCGGCAGGGCGATCGTGATCGTGCCAGGGGCCGCGCAGCAGCCGCCGGTGCTCCGGGAGGACCGGGTCCCGGTCGAGGTCGACGCGGGGACCGAGCTGGTGCTGCCGCTCGCCGACTACGTCACCGTCCGCGACGGCCGGGAGCCGCGGCTGACCGTGATGGAGGAGATCCAGGGTGGTCCCGGAGCGGACGGCTCGCCGCTGGCCCGCGACAACCAGACGCTGCTCTTCCGGTCGCGACCGGACTACGCCGGACTGACCTCGGTGACCTTCGAGGTGACCGACGGCTCCGGGGCCGGCGACCCCGACGGGCTCACCGCCGTGCTCACCATCCCGATCGAGGTGACCTCGGCCAAGAACACCCCGCCGACGTTCCAGGGGTCCACGGTCACCGTGGCCGCGGGCGACGACCCGGTGGAGGTCGACCTGGGCGCGATGGTGAGTGACCCGGACCCGGGCGATCGTGACCGGATCTCCTTCAAGTCCGGCGGCGCGTCCACGCCGTTCGAGGTGTCGGTCCGGGGACGCACCATGACCGTGGGCGTTCCCGCCGACGCCAAGCCCGGCACCCTCGGCACGGCGGACCTGTCGCTCACCGACGGTCAGACCCCTGCCGTGTCCGGGTCGATCCCGCTGCGCGTGGTCGCCTCCAACCGGCCGCTGATGACGACCACGCCGATCGTCATCGACGATGCGACCGCCGGCGAGCCGCGCAAGGTGGACGTGAAGCCCTACGTCACCAATCCCTTCGCCGTCGAGGGTCAGCCGATCGAGGTGGTCGGCGTGCGCGCCACCAACGGCACGGTGACCCAGAACGGCACCTCCCTCACGATCACGCCGAAGGCCGGGTTCCACGGCCAGATGACCGCGCAGTACACCGTCGCCGACGCGACCCGCGACCGTCGCCGCCAGGTCGAGGGGCTGGTCCGGCTGACCGTCCGCGACCGTCCCGACCCACCGACCGCCGTGGTCGCCGAGAGCCATCTGTCGCACACCGCCACCGTGAGCTGGCGGGCGCCGGCGAACAACGGTGCCGAGATCACGCGCTACACCGTCAGCTGGCGGGGCGAGGACACCGGCACCCGTGACTGCGGGCGGGTCACCACCTGCACCGTCGACGGGCTGCCGAACGACAAGCGGATCACCTTCACCGTGGTCGCCACCAACGAGGTCGGGGACAGCGACCCGTCGGCTCGCTCCAACGAGGTCCGCCCCGATGTGAAGCCGGACCAGCCGGCGCCGCCGACCGCGGCGTTCGGCGACCGCCAGATCGCTGTCACCTGGGCGAGGCCGAACACCGAGGGATCACCGGTCTCCGGCTACACCCTCGAGGTGAGCCCGCCGGTGGGCGGCGTGACCCAGCGTGATGTCACGGGCACCTCGTTCACCTGGAACGGCCTCGCCAACGGCACGGCGTACACGTTCCGGGTCCAGGCTCACTCGGCGGCGGAGGAGCCCTCGGACTGGTCCGAGCCCTCCGCCCCGGAGACCCCCGCCGGCGTGCCGCAGAGCCTGAGCTCCCCGAGGGTGACCAAGGACCCCGCCAGCAACCTGGACCCGACGGCGGGCATCGCCTGGTCCCAGCCGGACGCCAACGGCGATCCGGCGATGACCTATGAGGTGCGCAGGTCCGGTAGCGGCCCGGTGGTCTGCGGGGAGCAGCCCGCGCTCAGCTGTCACGTGACGCTGGCGGTGGCCACCACCGACCAGGCGTTCGTGTTCCGCGCGCACAACAAGGCCGGGTGGAGTGCCTGGTCACCGGCGTCCAACGCGATTCGGGCTTTCAAGAAGCCTGGCACCGTCACCGGCTTGTCGCTCACGCCGACCGGCGTGTCCAACCAGGTGCGCTTCGACTTCAGCCAGGCCGCCGGCAACGGTGCTCTGCCCTCGGAGATCACCTACCTCTGGGGAGCCGGCGGGGTGCAGGGCCAGGTCTCGCCCGGGCAGGTCCTGACCAGCATCGCCTTCGGCAACGGCGTCAACCGCACGGTGAACGTCTGGGCACGCAGCAACGTCAAGGGCGAGGTCGTCGACGGTGACCCGGCCTCGGCGTCGGTCAACGCGTTCGGTCCGCCGACGGCCAACATCACGATGTTCACGACCAGCGGCTACGAGTCGGTCGGGTTCTCCTGGAACGCCGACAGCGCGGCCAACGGCCGCCCGGTGAGCGCGGTGCAGATCTCCATCAACGGCGGTGGCTGGCAGTCGGCTTCCGTCAGCGGTTCCCGGGCGGTCACCACCAGCCAGGGCGGCAGCGCCACGCTGGCGGTGCGCGCGATGAGCTCGGGCACGGACTGGGGCGCCGCGGCGTCGGCGAGCGGCAGCGCCTGGCCGCCGTCGTACCACCAGTGGCAGCGCGGCGCGGCAGTGGGCTGTCCCGGCACCATCCAGGGCACCTGCAAGTACATCCAGGTCCGGCTGTGGGACTACCGACCCAACAGCACCGTGCACTGCTTCATCGCCGGCACCGGCGCCGCCGACTACAACGCCGACCTCGGGGTCGACGGCGGGGGAGACCGCGGCTGGACCAACACCGGCAAGATCGCGGACAACTTCAACCCGCCGTCCAGCCCGATCACCTGCACCCAGAATTAGCCTCGCGGCTCAGTGAGCCGCGCCCCCACGACCCCGCACCTGCCGACAAGAGAGCCCCGCATGAGCCTGACGCACGACCACGCCGCCTGGTTCGCCGAGACCTTCGCCACCCTCACCGACAACGTCGGGCAGGCGCTGCTGGGCAAGGCTCCGGTCATCCGGCTGGCGCTGACCTGCATGCTCACCGAGGGCCACCTGTTGCTGGAGGACGCGCCAGGGACCGGCAAGACGGCGCTCGCCCGAGCGATCGCGGCCACCGTGCACGGCAGCCATCAGCGCATCCAGTTCACCCCCGACCTGCTGCCGTCGGACATCACCGGGGTGACGATGTATGACCAGAACAGCGGGGTCTGGGAGTTCCACCGCGGCCCGATCTTCGCCTCGATCGTGCTCGCCGACGAGATCAACCGGGCGTCGCCGAAGACCCAGTCCGCGCTGCTGGAGGTGATGGAGGAGTCCCACGTCACCGTCGACGGGACGCGGCACGCCACCGGGCGCCCCTTCATGGTGATCGCGACCCAGAACCCCATCGAGCAGGCCGGCACCTACCGGCTCCCGGAGGCGCAGCTGGACCGGTTCCTGATGAAGACGTCGGTGGGCTACCCCGACCGTGAGGCGGCCCTTCAGGTGCTGGCCGGGTCCGCGCGCCCTGACCGCACCCTGGACCTCAAGCCGGCCATCACCACCGAGGCGGTGGCCGAGATGGCCGACCTGGTGCGCGACAACCATGTCGACTCGGCCGTCTTGGACTACGTGCAGCAGTTGTCCGAGGCCACCCGTGAGAACCCCGACACCACGCTCGGGGTGTCGACCCGTGGCGCGATCGCGATGGTCCGGGCCGCGCGCGTCTGGGCTGCCTCGCAGGGCCGCAACTACGTCACCCCCGACGATGTGAAGATCCTCGCCCAGCCGGTGTGGTCGCACCGAGTGGTGCTCGACCCGGAGGCGGAGTTCGGCGGGACCTCGCAGGCGTCGGTGGTCGACAAGGCTCTGGACACGGTTCCGCCGCCGCAGGTGCGAGGCGCCTGAGGTGGCACTCGGCGCTCCCGCGGTGGCAGGACGACGTCCGGTGCGCGAGCTGGTCGATGGCACCGGCCGGCTGCGCGATCGTGCGGTCCAGCGTGCGCCCTGGCTCGGCGTACCGTCGCTGTTGGGCTACGCCACCGCCCTGCTCGGGCTGACCGCGCTGGGGTTCGGGCTGAGGGAGCAGTGGCTGGAGCTGACGCTGCTCGGGGCCAGCTGGCTGACGGTGCTGCTGATCGCCGTCGCCTGGACGCTGGCCCGCGTCCGCTACTCAGCGGCGATCGAGCTGGAGAGCCACCGGGTCGTCGCCGGGACCCGGGCCTGGGGACAGGTGAGCGTCCGCAACGACGTGAGCCGGGTGAGCCTGCCGACCATGATCTCGCTGCCGGTCGGCGCCTCCTCGGCCAGCTTCTCGGTCCGGGGCCTCGCCCGCGGCGAGGAGCACCGCGAGGTGTTCTCGGTTCCGGCCCGCCGGCGTGGTGTGATCACCCTGGGACCGGTGGCCGCCGTCCACGGCGACCCGCTCGGCCTGCTGCGTCGCGAGCAACCGTGGAGCCACCCGGTGGAGCTCTTCGTGCACCCGCGCACGGTCGTCCTCGACACCGAGGCCCGTGGCTTCCTCCGCGATATCGAGGGCGTGACGACCCAGGAACTCTCCTCCTCCGACGTCTCCTTCCACGCTCTGCGCGACTACGTCCCCGGGGACGACCGGAGGTCGGTGCACTGGCGTACCACGGCACGCGTGGGGCGGCTGATGGTGCGGCAGTTCGAGGAGACCCGTCGCTCGCACCTCGTGGTGATGCTGTCCCTGCGCCCCGAGGAGTACGCCGACTCCGACGACTTCGAGACCGCCGTCTCGGTGGCCGGGTCGCTCGCCCTGCTCGCCATCCGGGAGGAGCGCGACGTCAGCGTGGTGACCCAGCGCGGTCGGCTGAGCTTCGCCAGCGGCGCCGGTCTGCTGGACCGGCTCGCCGCGGTCCAGGCCACGCCGGACGTGCATGGGGTGATCGACCTGGTCGGCCAGGCCGTCGCGGCGGTCCCATCGGCGTCGGTCGCTGCCGTGGTCACCGGCGCCCAGGTGGAGGCACGTGAGCTGCTGGCGGCATCTCGCGTGCTGCCCCTGGACGTGCGCGCCTTCGCCGTGCGTTGCGATGCGCGCCGAGCTCTGTCGCGCAACAGGGTCGGTGCCCTGGGCGTGGTGGACGTGGGGACGCTGGATGACCTGCCCGCGGGTCTGCGAGGGCTGCAGTGACGCGGCGGGTGGCGGTCGACCTGGTGGCGATGGCGGTGCTGCTCGGCGCCGGGGTCGCGTCGTTCGGCCCGGTGTTCGACGGGCGCGTGGGCTACGTCGCCGCCGCCACCGGGGTGCTGCTGGGGGGAGCGGCGGCGGCGGTCGGAGCGATGCGCAGCTGGGGGTTCTTCGCGGTCGCGTCGCTCGTGTTCGCGGCGTACTTCGCCGCCGGCGGACCGGTCGCCCTGCCCGACACGCTGGTCGCGGGTGTGCTGCCGTCGACGGAGACCCTGCAGCGACTCGTGTTCCTCAGCTTCGAGTCCTGGCGCGACCTGCTGACCGTGGCGCCACCGGCCAACGCGTTCGCGGGCCCGGCAGTGGTGCCTTTCCTGGCCGGCCTGCTTGCGTCGGCGCTGTCGGTCTCAGCGGCCCTGCGGCTGCAGCGCTGGGCGCTGCTCGCGGTGGCTCCCGCGCTCGGGCTGCTGCTGGTCGGCATCCTGTGGGGGGTCAAGCAGGCGCCGCTGGCGCTGCTGCTCGGTCTGGTGTTCGCGGTGGTGGGGCTCGGCTGGGCGGCCTGGAGACAGTCGGTGCTGCGTGAGGACGACTCCGCGGAGATCCTCCAACAGTCCTCGCTCGCCCAACCGCGGATGCGCCGGGCCGCCGCCAGCGGGGTCCTGATCGCGGTGGCGGCGCTGATCGGCGTCGGGGCCGCGGTCGGCAGCCCCCACGAGGATCGCTACGTCCTGCGCCAAGACGTCACCCCTCCCTTGAACCTGCGCGACTACGCCACGCCCCTGGCCCAGTTCCGCGCGCTCGAGCGGGACCAGAAGAAGACCCTGCTGTTCACCGTCGACGGGCTGCCGGAGGGCGCACGGATCCGACTGGCCGCCCTGGACACCTACGACGGCAACGTGATCAGGGTGGCCGACAGCTCTGCCGGCTACCGCCGGGTCGGAACCACGATCGCGGCCGCCCGCACGGGCGACCTCGCGGTGACCTCGTTGAGGGTCGACGTCGAGGAGTACGCCGGCGTCTGGCTGCCCGGCTCCGGCGATCTGCGCGGGGTGCGGTTCCTCGGGTCCGACGCCACGCTGCTGGCCGGTGGCCTCTACTACAACCCCGACACCGGCAACGCCCTGACCACCGCCGGCCTGCGTCCCGGATCGTCGTACGACGTCGAGGTGGCGCTGCCGGTCCCGCCGAGCAAGGCCGACCTGGAGACGGCGAGGGCGGGCAACGTCGTGCTCCCCGAGCCCACCGGCGTGCCTGACATCGTCGGCAAGCTGGCGCCGGAGTTCGTCGGCAAGGCCGATGCCCCCTACGCCCAGCTGACCGAGCTCGCCGAGCAGCTGCGGACCCAGGGCTACTTCTCCGACGGTTCCCGCACCACCTCCCGGCCGGGTCACACCACCGAGCGGATCTCGACCTTCCTCGCGGGAACCCAACTGGTCGGCGACGACGAGCAGTACGCCGTGGCGATGGCGTTGATGGCCCGCCACCTTCACCTCCCGGCACGAGTGGTGATGGGGTTCTATCCCGACCCGGACACCCCGTTGCCGGCAGGTCCGGTGCCGATCACCGGTGCCGACGCGCGGGTCTGGGTGGAAGTGCAGCTCGGCGATCTCGGTTGGGTGCCGTTCGACCCGACCCCCGAGCGGGACAAGACCCCGGACACGAAGGCACCGCGGCCGCAGGACGACCCCCAGCCGGAGGTGCTGCCGCCGCCCGATCCGCCGCGGGAGCCCCCGGCGCCGCCACTGGACTCGGCCGAGGACGACAACTTCCGCGAGGATCTCGCGAACCGCCCCTGGGTGATCGTGATCCTGTGGGTGGCCGGCGGGCTGACGGTGCTGGTGCTGGCGCTGCTGCCGCTGGCGCTGGTGGGCTGGGCCAAGCGTCGCCGCCGGCGGCGACGACTGGCGGCGGTGCGGCCGGCGGACCGGGTCTCCGGCGCCTGGGAGGAGATCGTGGACCACGCTGTGGACGCCGGCTTCGCCCGGCCCCCCGTGGCGACCCGACGCGAGACCGCCGGGCTGATCGCGCAGCGCTATTCGGTCGCCGCGCCGGTCGCGGTGGCCGACCGGATCGACCGGTCGGTGTTCGGCGACCTCGAGCCGCAGGTGGAGGAGGTCTCCGCGGTCTGGGGTGAGACCGACCGCTTGCGGCACGAGCTGGTGAGCGGGCTGACGCGTCGGCATCGACTGCGAGCGACGTACTCCACTCGGTCGCTGCGCGTACGCCGCGGCCGTTGGCGCAGCGGACTGTGGAGGAGGCTCACGGCACCCGTCACGGGTCCGGTACGTCGTTCGCTGGCACGCGTGCGGCCCGGCAGGCGCGACAATGCCGCTCACAGCCCCAGCAGGGCACCCCACGACGACGCAGAGGCTGACCGGTGACGATCCCCACGCGCTGGACCTCGGGGCCCCACCACGGGCTTGCCTGGCCGGGTGGCGTGGTGATGCTCGACGGCACCCTGCCGCTGCCGGTGGCCACGATGGTGTGGGAGGGCCTTGAAGCCCGGGCAGCCGCCGGCGTCGACGCGCTCTGCCGGCTTCTGGACGACCTGGCTCCCGGAGTCGCGGCCGCCGTCGCCGTGGCCACGCGGGGTGGGGTGGTCGAGGCAGCCGTCCACGACGGTCGGTCCTGGGACCGGAGCGACCTCGGCGACGTCAGCTGGGTGCGGGTGGCGCTGGGGGAGGTGTCCGGCGAGCAGGGTGCGCCCACCGGCGCACTCGACCCGGCCCTGGGGTGGCGTCCGCTCGGAGCGGGCGTAGTGCCAGCGGCCGCCCTGATCTGGCAGGTCCCGGTGTCGCGCGTCGCCGAGCCGTTGCCCGAGGGGTTGATCACCCAGGTGCCGAAGCGTCCTGCTGCGGCGGCGGCATCGCCACCGGCTCCCGAGGTCGCCCCCGCCGCAGCGCCAGCCGAGGCTCCGGGCGAGGCTGCGGACGAGGCCCCCGACCACGACGGGCTCACGGCGGCGCACACCCGGCGGCGTACCAGCCCCGGCGGCGCCCAGATCCGCCGGCCGGACCCCGGTCAGGTGCTCGCCCTGGTCTGCCCCCGCGGCCACGTCAACCCACCGTCGCGGGCGCTCTGCCGGGTGTGCGCGCTCACCTTGGCCGACCCTGCGCAGCGGGTGCCGCGACCGCCGCTGGGGGTGATCCGGTCCTCCGCCGGGGACCTGGTGGAGCTGACCGCCCCGGTCGTGGTCGGGCGCAACCCGCGGCCGCAGCCCGGCTCGGTCGAGGAGCCGCTGCTGTTGCCGATCCCGGTGCCGCACATCTCCGGCTCCCACGTCGAACTCCGGGTCGAGGGGTGGACGGTGCTGGCGGTCGACCTCGAGTCGACCAACGGGACCTTCCTGCGGCGTCGCGGTGAACCGACGATGCGGCTCTCCGCGACGCCCACGCCGCTGCTCGACGGTGATGTCGTCGACCTGGGCCACGGGGTCCAGCTGACGGTGGAGGGGCTCGCGTGAGTGCCCGCCCGCCGGCTGCACAGCCGGACATCCCCGGTTTCCGCTACCTCGAGCTGCTCGGTCGCGGCGGCTTCGCCGACGTGTTCGGCTACGAGCAGCTGGGTCTGGGTCGCCGGGTGGCGGTGAAGGTGATGCTCGAGGGCATCACGTCGGACAGCCAGGCGCTGTTCGAGTCAGAGGCCAACGTGATGGCCCAGCTGTCCAACCACCCGTCCATCGTCTCGATCTACCAGGCCGGCGCGGCCCCGGACGGACGGCCCTTCCTGGTCATGGAGTACTGCCCGCCGCCGCACCTCGCGACCCGGATGCGCAACCGGCCGCTTCCGGTGGGCAAGGCGCTGGAGGTCGGCGTCCAGATCGCGGGGGCCGCCGAGAGCGCGCACCGGATCGGCGTCCTGCATCGGGACATCAAGCCGGCGAACATCCTCTTCACCGAGTTCGGCCGTCCGGCGCTCACCGACTTCGGGATCTCCGTCACCTCCCAGCAGGAAGGCAGCGGCGTCAACGGGCTGTCGGTGGCCTGGGCACCGCCGGAGCAGATCGAGGGCGATCGGCCGACCGACGCGTCGGCCGATGTCTACTCGCTCGCGGCGACGGTCTGGGCGTCGCTGGTGGGGCACGGCCCGTTCGTACGCCGCGGCGAGCGCAACGACGACTGGACGGTCACCCAACGGGTGCGGCAGGAGCCGGTGCCGCGCACCCGCCGGGAGGACGTCCCCGTCGAGCTGGAGCGGGTGCTGGCCACGGCCATGGGCAAGCGGCCGGAGCAGCGCTACGCGACCGCGATGGAGTTCGCGCGGGCGCTGCAGCAGGTGCAGGCGCAGCAGCGGATGTCGGTCACGCCCATCGACGTCCGGGAGGAGCAGGCGACCGAGACCCGCCAGCTCGTCGAGGGCGGGACCCGAGTGTCCAGCTTCGTGGTCATCGACCCCGAGGCGCCGGCCCGCCCCGACTCGCGGAGCCGGTCGTCCGTTGCTCCCACCGAACGAGTCTCGGCGCCGTCGGGCAGCGGCTCGGTGCCGACGGGCGCGGGGGAGCCTCCCGAGGGCGTCGAGCTGCCGTGGGGTGTCCACGACGCGGGGGACACCGTCGTCCGCCGCGGGGCCGGCGACGAGCCGCCTGACCGGTCGCCGACCCCCGGACCGGAGCGTCGCGCCGGCCGGATACTCGGCCTCGTCGCAGCAGCGATCGCGCTAGTCGCCCTGGGCGTCGGGGCCGTGATCGCCGTCCCGAGACTCGCTGATCGCGCCCCCGGTCCGGGGGGCCCGTCGTCGGACCCCACCCGCTCGGCCAACCCCCAGGACCCGCTCGGTGAGGTCGTGCCGGCGCCACAGGAGGTCAGGGTCCGGATCCGCGGTGGCCAGGCGGTGGTGCGCTGGACCAATCCCGAGCCCCGCGACGGCGACTCGTTCCTGGTGCAGGTGCGCGACGTCCCGTTGCCGCCGCCCGAGCGGGTCGACGGGCGCCGACTGGTGGTACCGGCTACCGCCGGGCGCACCTGCGTCGAGGTCTCGCTGGTGCGTGCGAACGGGCGGGCCAGCGTGACTCCGGCCGCCGCCTGCTCCGAGTAAGGCGTCTCAGAGACGCTCGAGGTAAGGCGTCTCAGAGACGCTCGAGCAGCCAGCTGGGGCTGAGCGTGCTGGCTCCCACCGCGGCGACCCTGGCGGCCAGGGCCCGGTCGGCGGTGACCACGCGCACCTGCGCACCTGTCTCGGCCGCTGCCCGCGCCGCCGCCACGATCGCGGTGTCGCCGTCCCGGGGAGCGTGCACGGTCTCAAGGTGCGCGTCCCGACCGGCGCGGACCCCCTGCTTGGCCTGCCCCTCGAGCACCAGCACGATCCGGTCGCCCGGCACGTCGGCGGTGAGCAGCGCGTCGTGCAGCCGGGCCGCGGCGCCCGGGCGATCCTTCCACCAGCCGTCGGGTCGCGCGCCGACCACGTTGGCGCCGTCAACGACGACCACGAGGGACATGCGGGGCTCCTGAGGTGAGGGGGCACCACCCTAGGCGGTCGTCGCTGACAGATCCGAACGTGCGTCACGCACTCCGGGTCAGGTCAGGGTCCCGGTGGGGGAAGAACCCGATGCTCACGCGGCGGCTTCCTGCGAGCGTCGTGGCATGAACGCACCCCTGACCCGCCGGGCCGCTGTCGGCCTGGGCTTCGCCACTGCCGGCTGCCTGATGATCGGGCTGTACGCCGTGGCGCTGACGGCCTCCGGGTTCGCCATGCTCCCCGACGACGTGGCGGCCAATGGCCTTCCCTGGGCGCTGCGCGCGCACATCGCCACCGCGGGGGTGGCGTTGCTCCTGGTGCCCTGGCAGGTGTGGCCGGCGATCCGGCGCCGGACGCCGAGCCTGCACCGATGGATCGGGCGCGGCTACGTCATCGCTGCCCTGGCCGGCGGCGTGAGCGGCTTCCTGGCCGCGCTGCAGGTGCAGTCCGGCCCCGTGGCAGCCGTGGGCTTTGCGGTGCTCGGAGTGCTCTGGACGGCGTCCACCGCGATGGCGTACCACCGCGCGCGGAGCCGCGACCATCCCGCGCACCGGCGTTGGGCACTCCGGTCGTTCGCGCTGGCGTTCGCCGCCGTCACGCTGCGGGTGTACCTGCCCGTGGCCGGCGCACTCGGCTTCGACTTCGACTCTGCCTACGCGGTCGTCGCCTGGGTGTCCTGGTTGCCCAACCTGTGGCTGGTCGAGCGACACCTTGGCCGCCTCACCCCGGCGCCGAAGGCCTCCGGCGGAGCGGCCAGGATCGAGGCGGTGTCCGAGGGGGCAAGCAGATAGGAAAGGTGGGGCGAAACCTAGGTCGGTGTCACCGCGAGGTGTCCCCTCGCCTCATGATTGTGCACCGCCGTGGTGTGCAGTTTGTCGCAAGCACTTGCCAAAACATGCCTTGCTGATGTCACATCGGGACGTACCAACACAAACCCCCATCAAAAGGAGATCCCCATGTCTCGGATCGTTGCTGCACTGGTCGCCGTCGTCTGCACGCTGACCCTGTCCGCGGTCGTCTCACCCGCTGAGGCCGCCAAGCCCTCCGGCGATCGCATCGGCGGCTGGTGCTGCTGATCAGGGGGTTGAGGGCAGCCTGAAGGCAGGGCGGTCGTGGATCGGAAGCAGGATCCGCGCGGCACCCAGGCACACGGCCGCCTGCCGGAAGGCTCGAGTCGCCAGGTCACCTTGCCCGGCGGCGTCAGCCGCTTCGCCGAGCTCGAACCACATTTGCGCCACGCCTCGGTCTGGTCCCATCAGGTCCAACAGCGCCGCGGCGCTGGCGAACTCATCCCCGATGCGCTCGCCCGCGACGGTCATGGCCATCACCCGGACCACGTTCACCTCAGCGGACAGCAGCGGGTCCTGATGGCAGATCTCGGCGGGCACGGAGTCCAGCAGCTCCTGGGCGTGCACGGGATCGAGGTCGCGCAGCGCCAGCCGGGCGGTCGCGATCACGTTGTGGGCATGATCCACCGGACTGGCCGCGGACCAGTCGAGCTCGCGCCCTGCGAGCTCGAGGATCGCGCGGATCTCGTCGGCGTCCGAATGTGGGTTGCGCAGCTGGGTGAGCGCCAGCTGGGTGCGGAACCGGGCGAGGTTGCGCGTGCTGTTGCCGGTCTCCAGGATGGACAGCGCCTTGGACGCCAGCTCCACGGCCCGCTCGAGCCGCCCGCATTCGCGCTCGATCATGCTGGCGTTCCAGTACGCCGCGGCCTGAGCCTCGGGGGCGGCATTCGCCTCTGCCGCCTTGATGGCACGGCGCGCCATGCGCGTGGCCACGCCGACCTCGCCGGTCTCGAAGTACGCGCCGGCCACGGTCATGGAGAGCCGGACATGCTCGGTCGTGCCGGAGAGACCCTGGAGCTCCATCGCGCGAAGCACGGCTTCGCCGGAGGTGATCGCCTGAGCGAAGTCGCCGACATCGCGGTAGCACCTCGACAAGGCGATGCCCACCGAGGCGGCCGCTTCGTCTGCGCCGGCCTCCTTGGTGAGGTCCTCCAGCTCGATGATCGCAGAGTGCAGGTCGCCCAACGCCTCGTAGCAGAGTGCGTGCACCAGTCGGGCGCGGCGAGCGACGTCCGGCCAAGGGCTGAGGTCGCTGTTCTCGAGGAGCTCGGTCGTGATCTCGATCGCCTCGTCGATGTCGCCACCGGCCAGTGCCAGCTCGGCCCGGTCGAGATCGTGGCGACGCGCGAGGGCGTCGACCTCTTCCGCGCCGGTCAGCAGGAACTCTGGTGAGACGGCCAGTCGACCGGCGAGCGTGGTGAGCGTGTGCCGACTCGGCTGGCGAGCTCCGGACTCGATCCGCGAGATGAAGCCTACGGAGTAGTCCGACCCCGCCAGGTCTCCCTGCGTCATGCCCTGTGTGACGCGAGCCTCACGAATGCGCCGCCCGAGCCCGGTCGACGTCTCCGCGGCTACGCTGCCCCGAGAAACCACCTTCTACCTCCTATGGCCGTGTCAATTCCGGCAAGAATACGCATTGTGGTGCCAGATGTCTCCTGCTCGGAGAAGTCTGGTCCAGATGGACTAGCCGCGCTCACCCCCGGTCGGGCCAGGGCCGTAACCGACCGACCTACGCTAGCGAAGTTTTGCCTAGCCAGATTGACGATTCGGGGACAGCGCTGGCAACTCTGGGCTAAAACTTTCACATCATCCGCACTCGGGACTCGGGAGAAGCACCTTGTCGTCTAGCACGTTCGAAAGGCGTCGCCAGCGCCGCACCCAGGCCGCCGGCGCAGACCTCGCTGCCCTCGCGTCGGGCTCCGTCGACCGGCTCATGGCCGACATCGACAACACGCTGGTGCGCGAACGCGCCCGCCGCGAGAGTGAACTGGACAAGCAGGCCAGCTCGGTGGCAGAGGTGTTGGAGTCCTTCGGTGACCAGAACACCTGGTGGCTGCACCGCCTCGGCTCGGCAGTGACCGACGTGGTCAACCACGTGGCGCTCACGCCGTCGGGCGTATGGGTGACTGCGATGTGGCAGGAGCCAGGAGCCCGGGTCGAGGTCGTCTTCTCGGGCGGGCCGGGCACCGAACGGCTGATGGTGCGTGGGCGGGACAGCACCGACCGGGTCCAGGCGTTGTCCGTCCAGCAGCGGGCCGTGCGTCGAGCCTTGGCGGCGTACGACGTGCCCGTGCGGGGCATCATGGTCTTCCCCGACGCTCAGTTGCCCACCATCTGGGCGCCGACCGTCGGCGACTTCCCCGTGGTCGACGCGGAGCTGGCCCGGGAGGAGCTCACGGCCCCCGGACCCGTCGACGATCGCGAACGATTGGAGCTACGCCGGGTGCTGCGTGCGGAGTTCCCTCTGACCGGCCGCATCGGCCGTCCGGCTGGCCGCCTGTCTGAACATCAGTTCGATCGCCGCTCTGACCGCCGCTCTGGTCGTTAGCCACCTACGCTGAGGGCGTGAGCCTGCCCGATCCGGATCGCCGCGACCGGGCGGCGGGTGCCCTGCTCGGAACCGCAGTAGGCGACGCCCTCGGGGTGCCCTACGAGTTCGCCACAGCGCCGGGGCCGGGCGAGCTCGCGCGGATGACCGGGGGAGGGCTCGGCGGGTTCGCTCCGGGGGAGTGGAGCGACGACACCGCGATGGCGGTCGCCGTCGCGCGGGTCGCGGTCACCTCCGACCTGCGGGATCCGAGTGCCCTTGATGCCGTCGCCGACGGCTTCCTCGAGTGGTATGCCGGGCACCCACCCGACATCGGGAACCAGACCCGCGCAGTGCTCGAGGCGACCCGGCAACGGCTGACCGTGGGTGTAGCCGGCTCCGGTCGGGTGATGCGCGAGGAGTCGCAGAGCTACGCGCTCGACCACGCCCATGCCGCCGGCAACGGGGCGCTGATGAGGACCGCCCCGGTGGCACTGGCGTACGCCGAGGACAGGATCGCCTGTGCCGAGGCCGCGCGAGCGGTCGCCGGGCTGACCCATGCCGACCCGCTGGCGGGAGACAGCGCGGTCATCTGGTCCGAAGCGGTCCGGGTGGCGCTCTCGGACGGCGGCCTGGCAGTCGACGCCGGGCTCGACCTGCTGCCGGACTCGCGGCGCGACCGGTGGGCCGCGTGGCTGGCCGAGGCCAGCCACGCCTCCGGGGGGCCTGTTCCGGGCGCCAGGTTCCGCCCGAACGGGTTCACCGTGACCGCCCTGCAGGCCGCCGTCGCCGCGATCACCGGCACCCCGGTACCCGCCGACGACCCGGGTCGTCATCTGCAGCAGGCCCTGCACTCCGCCGTCCGGATCGGTGACGACACCGACACCGTCGCGGCCATCGCCGGGGGGCTGCTCGGCGCCCGTTGGGGCGCTTCCGCGGTGCCGCCGGCGTGGCGGCAGGCTGTGCATGGCTGGCCCGGACTGACGGGGGACGACCTGGTGGCGCTGGTCGGCTGAGCCCGGCGGGCGGCCGCGGCCGCCGGATGGCAGGCTGGGTCCATGGACGAGAGCGAGCCAGGGGAAGTCAACGTGTTGGGTGGCCCACTCGAGGTGTGCGGAACCGATCCGCTGACGGGCTTCGCCCGCAACGGCACCTGCGCATGCGGCCCCGAGGACCTCGGCCTGCATGCGGTGTGTGCGGTGGTCACCGTCGAGTTCCTCGAGCACCAGCGCGCCATCGGGAACGACCTGGTCACGCCACGGCCCGAGTGGCGCTTCTCCGGACTGAGACCGGGAGACCGCTGGTGCGTCGTGGCGGTCCGCTGGCTGCAGGCCTACGACGACGGCGTGGCCGCCCCGGTCGTGCTGGCGTCCACGAACCTGCGCGCGCTCGAGGTGGTGCCGCTGCAGGCGCTGCAGGAGTACGCCGTCGACGTCCCCGACGACCTGGGCACTCTGGCCTGAGGGACGGGTGTCAGCCGCACGCGGCCTGCGACTGCCGGTCGAACGCCACCCTGCCGTCACGCGTGACCGCCTGCAGCTGCCTCGCTTCCGCAGCGAGGGCGGCGACGCACCCGGTGCGTCGTTGTCGCAGTTCGCTGTGGTGCCACCAGATGTCGATCCCGGCGCAGCGGTCGGCGGCCGTCGTCAGCCTTGCGGAGCGGCCACCTGCTTCGTCGGCGACCAGCCGGAAGATGCCGTCGCGAGTGCTCCCGGCCGGCACCTGCGTCAACGTCGGACGGACGTAGCCCGCCATCGCGACCACCGGCGCCCAGACCTTCACGACGGCATCGTTGGCGGCGCTCTCGCACCGGATCAGCGCCGCAGCCTCCCGTCCCCGGGCCACTTCGTCGGCCGCGCCCAGCGCCACCGCGGCCAGTGTCAGGGCTGCCATCGCCGCGAGAATCCTGCGCAGCGGCCACGGCTCGCGGCCACCCCGCTCGAGGACGTCGGCGTCGCTCATCGGTGGGTCGCCTCCGAGCTCAGGCGGGACGGGACGGTTGGCGGCTCAACGCGCGTCGCACCAGCCGTGGCGAAGGGTTCGTGTGCGGGACGCCATCGATGACCACGGTCGGGACGGTCTCGTCGCCGGCATTGACGCTGCGGACGTACGCCGCCGCGGCGTCGTCCTCCCAGACGTTGACCCAGGCGGCGCGGTCGGCGTACCGACGCACGCGCGCACCCAGCACCGCGCAGAACGCGCAGCCCGGACGCCAGTAGATCGTCACTCCGCGATCGGCGCTGCGCAGCGCCTCGGCGTGTGGCGTCGCCGGAGGCAGACCCCGCATCCGGTCCCAGATCTTCATCGCTAGCTCCTGGTCACGGGGTTTCCAGCCCGGCCTGGTCCTCGACCCAGTCCCACATCCTGGCGATCTGGTCGGGGGTGGCCCGGGTGCGGCGCTGGAGATGTGTCGGCCGGACCCGGCGGTCGTGCCACAAGCCGCCCGAGGTGGGCGCCGGCGACTGAGCTGCCAGCCAGATCGTGGTGTCGGCTCCCGCAGCGGCGTCCCGCAGAATCGGGCGGGTCAGGGTGCGAAACAGCGGAAGGGACTCGGCGACCCCGGGGGTATCGGCCCAGCCCGGGTGCGTGGCGTAGACATTGACGCCGTGCGGGGCCCACCGCTCGGCGAGGGCCGGAAGCAGGTCGACCTGGGCGCGTTTGGAGCGGGCATAGGCGGTCGAGCCGGAGTAGTCGCCGCGGAGGTACTCCGGGTCGTCGTCGCGCAGCCGCTGGGAGTACATCCCACCCGAGGTCACCAGCACGACCCGCGCCCCGTCGCGCAATGACGTCATGAGCTGCTCGGTCAGCGCCAGTGGTCCGAGCACGTGCAACGCCATGGTCATCTCGTGGCCCTGGGCCGACTCCTGGCGGGTGGCCGGCAGGGCACCGGCGTTGTGCACCACGATGTCGAGGCCGTGCCCGGCCGCCCGGAACTCCTCGGTGAAGCGCGTCACGTCATCGAGGTCCGAGAGGTCGCATCGCCAGAGGTGGAGCTCGGCGCCCGGGACGAGTTGCCGAAGGTCGGCCAGCACGCGGCGTCCCTTGACCTCGTCCCGGACCAGCAGGTGGACCTCGGCCCCCAGACGGGCCAGCCCCTCGACCGTTGCCGTCCCGAGGCCCGAGGAGGCGCCCGTGACCAGCGCCGCCGCCCCCTTCAGCGCATCGGGGGCTGGATCTGCCGGCCATCCGGGAAGGCGTCGGCGGATGGCGTAGCCCACTCGGGAGAACCCCGGTGCGACGCTGCGGTCCATGGCGGTGTCGATCACGCGAGAGGCCTGCATGAGTTGAAGGTACCCAGGTGTTGGCTGATCGACGCATGGCCGGGTCAGCCGGCGTGCAGGAGGGTGAGCACCTCGGTCATGCCGACGTCGAGCTTGTCGAGCCGGGTGTCGATGGCGTCGAAGCGGTCACCGTGGGAGTCGAGCCGGGTGTCGATGGCGTCGAAGCGGTCAGTGTGGGAGTCGAGCCGGGTGTCGATGGCGTCGAAGCGGTCAGTGTGGGAGTCGAGCCGGGTGTCGATGGCGTCGAAGCGGTCAGTGTGGGAGTCGAGCCGGGTGTCGATGGCGTCGAAGCGGTCACCGTGGGAGTCGAGCCGGGTGTCGATGGCGTCGAAGCGGTCAGTGTGGGCGTCGAGCCGGGTGTCGATGGCGTCGAAGCGGTCACCGTGGGAGTCGAGCCGGTCGTCGATGGCCGCGAAGCGCCGCTCGAGGCCGGCGAAGCGCTCGGTGTGGTCGTCCAGGCGTCCGGCGATCGCGTCGAGCGCGTTGCCGTGCCGGCTGAGCGTGGCCTGGATCGACACCAGCAGCTCGTAGATCGACTGCACGTCGTTGTCCAACTGCCGCACCTTGCGTTGGAAGTCGCCCGGAGTCATGGTCATGGCCCGGAACCTAGGGACTGGCGAGTGTACGCGGGGACGTGCGGCCGCGTCCTGTGGAGAACCGGCCCGCCCGGCGTGGGTGTGCACGACGGCTGGGCCGGTCCGGGTCCTGGATCAGTCGGTGGGCGGGCTGCTCGCCCGGCCGGCGGACAGCGCGGAGTCGGCACCGGCGGCGTACTTCTTGACCAGTGACTCGAGGTCGACCCCGGTGGTGTTGCGCAGCAGCTCCAGCGTTTGCACGACGTTGTCGGTGACCTGCTTCGGCAACTGGGCTGCGCCGTCGGTGGAGATCACCGTCAGCTTGTCGATGGCGCCCATCGGCGCTGCCACCTCGTGCGCGACCTTCGGCAGGATCTCCACGAACATCTGCAGCACCGCGGCGTCGTTGTACTGAGCGAAGGCCTCGGCGCGCTTGCTCATCGCTGTTGCCTCGGCCTGTCCGGTGGCCAGGGTGGCCGCGGCCTGGGCGTCGCCCTCGGCCTTGAGGGCCTCGGCCTCCGCGATCCGGCGTGCCTTCTCGGCCTCACCGCGCTTGGCGCCCTCGATCGCCTCCGCCTCGGCGAGCGCCGAGCGACGTGATTTCTCTCCCTCACCGCTGAGGCGGGCCTTCTCGGCGTCGGCCTCGGCGGCGGCGATGGACGCCGCCTTGTGGGCTTCCGCCTCGAGGATCTCGGAGTTCCGTCGGCCCTGGGCCTCGGTCTCCACGCGGTAGCGCTCGGCGTCGGCCGGCTTGCGGACCTCGGTGTCCAGCTGCCGCTCCTTCAGTGCGGCCTGGTGGACCGCTACCTTCTCCTGCTCGGCGAGGATCGCCTGGTCGCGGTCGGCCTGGGCCAGCGGGCCGGCAGCGGCTGCCTGGGCGGAGGCCGCATCCGTCTCTGCCTTGATCTCAGCCGTTTTCAAGGCCAGCTGTCGCTGGGATACGGCGATCTCCTGCTCCGCTACGATCCGGGCCTGCTCTGCCGCCTGCCGGGCCTCGGCCTCGGCGATCGCGGCGACCTGTGCCACCTTGGCGGCCTCGGGCCGCCCCAGGTCGGCGAGATAGGTGCCGTCGTCGGTGATGTCCTGGATCTGGAAGGTGTCAAGCACCAGCCCCTGACCGGTGAGCGAGGTCTCCGACTCGTCGGCGACGCGCTGGGCGAAGGTCGCCCGGTCCCGGATGATCTGCTCCACCGACATCGAACCGACGATCGAGCGCAGCGAGCCGGCGAGCGTCTCCTGGGTGAAGGTCTCCACGGCTCCCTGCTGGGTGAGGAACCGCTGCGCGGCCGCCCGGATCGAGTCCTCGTTGCCGCCGACCTTCACGATCGCGACACCTTCGAGGTTCAGCTTCACGCCCTGGCCCGACACTGCTCCGCGGATCTGGACCGAGATCCTCCGTGAGGACAGGTCGAGATTGTGCAGCCGCTGGACGAAGGGGACCACGAACACGCCGCCGCCCATGACGACCTTCTGACCGGTCAGGTCCGTGGACAGCACGCCGGTGTCGAGGTTGCGCACCGACTTGCCTCCGCGGCCGGTGACGATGAACGCCTCATTGGGACCGGCAACCCGGTAGCGGCTGGTGATGAGCAGGACCAGCAGCACCAGGAGCAGCACCAGGCCGACGATCGCGACGAGTGCAGGGGACACGGGCATAACTAGCTCCTCAGCGTGAAGCAGGGGGTCAGCGGGACTCGACCGAGACCGAGGTGGGGGAGAGGACGCCGGTCACGATGATCGGGGTCCCGGCGGGCAGTGCCTCAGGCGCGCGCGCGTTGAGTTTGGTGAGGTGGCCGGCGATGACGACGGAGACCTCGCCGTAGCCCTCGCCGGGGATGGCGCTGACGACGGTGCCCTCGCGCCAGACCAGCTCGCTGGAGCGCACGGTGCTGCCGTCGTCGTCATTCTTCAGGCGGGCCATCGCCCAGCCCACGAGGGCACCGATCGCCACCCCGGCGAGCACGCCGACGGCGATCCCGGCGGTGGTGCTGCCGGTGGCGCCGAAGGCGAGCGCGCCGACGAAGCCCAGCGCGCCGAGGAACCCGGCGAGCGCCGCCCCGGAGAACCAGTCGCCCCCGATGTCGAGCATGCCGTCCATGTGGTCGCCGATGAACAGCGAGGCCACCAGCAGCACGACGCCGATGGCGCCGACCACCAAGAACGCGGTCACGACCCTCACTCCTCCCCGTGCGATGCGACGAAGGCGCCTACACCGTACGGCGCGGCAGATGCGCGCCGTGGATGCATCCTAGGGCCGCCGGCTCACCCGCTGCCGACCAGGTAGACCGCGCCCGAGGCCATCAGGTTGGCCGGGCCGCGGCCCCGGAGGCCGGTGGCCGCGCGCCCGGTGGCGTCCAGGAGCCGCCGCTCGACGATCCGGAACCCTTGGGCCTCGAAGAGCTCCTCGAGGTCCGTCAGGGTCGCCAGGTGGATGTTCGGGGTGTCGAACCACGGGTGCGGTAGCTCCGCCGAGACCGGCATCCGACCGCGAAGCGCGAGCTGGGCGCGGTGCTTCCAGAGGCCGAAGTTGGGGACCGACACGATGCCGCGGCCGGCGATCCGGGCGATCTCGGCCAACACCCGGTCGGGGTGCAGGGTCGCCTGGAGGGTCTGCGAGACCACGACCACGTCGTACGACGCGTCGGCGAAGTCGCCGAGCTGGGTGTCGAGGTTCAGCTCGATCACCGGCACGCCGCGGCGGATCGCGGCCCGGAGGCTCTCGGGGTCGCGATCGACTCCCGTGCCGGAGCACCCACGGCGGGCTGCCAGGTCGGCCAGCAGCTGACCGTCGCCGCAGCCGAGGTCGAGAACCCGCGCCCCCGCAGGGACCAGCTCGGCCACCACTTCCAGGTCAGGACGCACCGCGCACCTCCCCGGCCAGCGACGCGGCCGCCTGGTCGAGGAACGCCGCCACGGAGGCGAGGTAGTCCTCGTTGTCGAGCAGGAACGAGTCGTGCCCGTGCGGCGCCGACACCTCGCGGAACGACACCGGCACTCGGGCCTGCTCGAGCTCCCGGACGATCCGGCGCGAGTGCGACGTGGCGAAGCGCCAGTCGGAGTCGAAGGAGACGACCAGGAAACGAGTCGGGTCGGCCGCGGCGGCCAGCGCGGCGCTCGCTTCCGGGTCGGCGAAGCAGTCGAAGTAGTCCAGGGAACGGGTGAGGTAGAGGTAGCTGAGGGCGTCGAAGCGGTCGAGGAAGGTCTCGCCCTGGTGCTCGAGGTAGGACTCCACGGCGAAGTCCACCCCGAAGCGATGGCGTGGCTCGTCGGAGTCCTGGAAACGGCGCCCGAACTTCTCGGCCATCGCCTGTTCGGAGAGGTAGGTGATGTGCGCCATCATGCGGGCGATCGCCAGCCCGGTGCGCGGCCCCTCGCCCTCGGCGTACCGGCCGTCGGCGAAGCCGGGGTCGCGCATGATCGCCGAGCGGGCGACCGCCGAGAACGCGATGTTCTGCGCCGAGAGGCGGCTGCTCGCCGCGATCGTGATCGCCCGGGCGACCTCGCCAGGGGCGTCCAGCGCCCACTGCAACGCCTGCATGCCGCCCAGCGAGCCGCCGATCACCCCGAGGACGCGGCCGATGCCCAGGTGGGCCCTCAGCCGTCGGTGGACCGTGACGAAGTCGCGCACGGTGAGCAGCGGGAAAGACAAGCCGTACGCCGCCCCGGTGGCCGGGTCGATCGACGCGGGACCGGTCGTGCCGCTGCAGCCGCCGAGCAGGTTCGGGCAGACCACGAAGAACCGGTCGGTGTCGACCGGTCGCCCCGGGCCGATCATGCTCTCCCACCAGCCGGGTGCCTCCGGGGTCCCGGTGGCGTGCGTGTCGCCGGTCAGCGCATGGCACACGAAGACGGCGTTCGACGCGTCATCGTTGAGCGTGCCCCAGGTCTCGAAGGCCACCTCGACCTGGTCGAGCCGGCCGCCGGAGTCGAGCAGCAGAGGGTCCTCGGAGGTGAAGAGGACGACCCGCCGGGTGGAGCTCGGGACGGGACTGCTGCCGGTCATCGGCGGCTGCGGCGTCGGATGGTCAGCCGGCCGCGGCGGCGAGTGCCTGGTCGAGGTCGGCGATCAGGTCGTCGACGTGTTCGATGCCGACCGAGAGGCGCACCAGATCCTCGGTCACCCCCGCCGCCGCGAGTTCTTCGACGGTGAGCTGGGAGTGGGTGGTGGTGGCGTTGTGGATCGCCAGCGACTTGGCGTCGCCGATGTTGGCCAGGTGGCTGAACAGCTGGAGCGCCTCGATGAACTGCTTGCCGCCCTCGCGTCCGGTCTTGATCCCGAAGGAGACCAGGCCGCTGTACCCGTTGCCGGTGAAGACCCTGTCGGCTGCGGCCTTGTCGGGGGAACCGGCCAGCCCGGGGTAGTTCACCCAGGCGACGGCGTCGTGGGCAAGCAGGTGCTCGGCGATCTGCTGGGCGTTCTGGCTGTGCCGCTCCATCCGCAGGTGCAGGGTCTCCAGACCCTGCAGGAAGAGCCAGGAGTTGAGCGGCGTGATCGCGGCGCCGGTGTTGCGCAGCAGCACGGTCCGGGCTCGGATGATGTACGCCAGGTTGCCGACGGCCTCGGTCCACACCACACCGTGGTAGGCCCCGTCGGGCTGGGTCAGGCCGGGGAAGCGGTCGGCGTGCGCCGTCCAGTCGAAAGTCCCCGCGTCGACGATGATCCCGCCGATGGAGGTGCCGTGGCCGCCGATGTACTTGGTGGCCGAGTGCACCGACACGTCCGCGCCGTGGTCGAAGACCCGGCACAGGTACGGCGTCGGCGCCGTGTTGTCGACGATCAGGGGCAGCCCGTGGTCGTGCGCAGCATCGGCCCAGGCGCGGACGTCGACCACGTTGATCCTCGGGTTGCCGATCGTCTCGGCGAAGACCAACTTGGTCTTCTCGTCGACGTGCCGGGCCAACTCCTCGGGCTTGTCCGGGTCGACGAAGCGCACCTCGATCCCGAACTGCGGGAGCGTGTGAGCGAAGAGCGCGTAGGTGCCGCCGTACAGCGTCGACAGGGCCACGATGTTGTCGCCGGCGTAGGTCAGGTTGAGCACGGCGTAGGTGATCGCCGAGGAACCGGAGGCCGTGGCAAGCGCGCCCACGCCGCCCTCCAGAGCGGTCATCCGCGCCTCGAAGACCGACTGGGTGGGGTTCATGATCCGCGAGTAGATGTTGCCCGGCACCTTCAGTGCGAACAGGTCGGCCGCGTGCTCGGTGCTGTCGAAGACGTAGGACGTCGTCTGGTAGATCGGCACCGCACGAGCGTTGGTGGCGGGGTCGGCGTCCTCCTGGCCGGCGTGCACCGCCAGCGTCTCGGGGTGGTGGCTCCCGGCGTTGTCGGTCATGGTGGTCCTCTCGGGCGGATCGCGGCACGAATGACTGGTGAGTCCTCCCACGCTAGGGCCGGGCGGCGGCGCCGCCGCCTGTGTCCGTCATCCGGGACGGTGCGAGGTGGCGGTCATGACTACTGGTGTGTACGACGCGCCAGGTGCGTCGCACACACCAGTAGTCACCAGTCAGGCGGGCCGGTCAGCCCGGCTTCCGGGCCCGCAACGTGTAGCTCAGCGGGAGCCGTTCCGGGGCGTCCACGAGGCGGAACTCTCCGTCGTCGTCGCGCCTCATCCGGCCCGGCAGCGCCTCCCACGGGACGCTGGTGTGCTCGGTGAGCTCGGCCAGCTCGACGCCGCGGGAGAGCAGCGCAGTGATCACCTCGCCGAGACCGTGGTTCCAGGACAGGGCTCGGTTCTGGGTGAACTCGGTGTCGGTCTGGACATAGGTTCCGGGGTCGTCCTCCACGAACGGCTCGACGGTCTCGAAGTAGGGATAGGCCACGACCAGGTCGTCCTCGCGGCCCTCGTCCAGCGCCCACAGCATCGGATGGCCCTCGCGCAGGAACAGCCGACCGCCCGGGGCCAGTAGCGTGTCAACGACGCTGGCCCAACGGTCGATATCGGGAAGCCAGCACAGCGCCCCGACGCCGGTGTAGACGAGGTCGAAGCGCCGGCCTGCGAGCGCTTCCGGTGCGGAGTAGACGTCCGCCTCGACGTACTCCACGGCGACACCGGCCCGTTCGGCGAGGTCGCGAGCCTGCGCCAGGGAGGCCGGGGAGAGGTCCAGGCCGGTCATCGTGGCCCCGAGCCGGGCCAACGAGAGGGTGTCGGTGCCGATATGGCACTGCAGGTGGAGACCGGCCAGGCCGTGCAGGTCGCCCAGCCGCGGCCGATCGAAGGTCACCACCTCGCTGAGTCGCGCGGGATCGGCGATCAGCTCCGCCACGGCGTAGTCGGGGCTGGCGGCGTGCGCCGGCGCCCGCTCGTCCCAATTGGCTCGGTTGATCTCCAGATAGTCCTCGCTCACGCCGCCATCGTCGCGCATGCCGGCCACCGGAGCCCTACCGACCGGCGAGCACCGATCGGTAGATCTCGACGGTCCGGTCGCCGATCGTGGTCCACGAGAAGGCGTCGATGGCCCGTTGTCGTCCCGCGCGCCCCATCTCGGCGGCCTGTTCCGGCGAGCCGACCACCTCGTTCAGGGCCGCCGCGAAGTCGGCGACGTAGCGGTCGGGGTCCAGCGGGGTGCCGGTCCCGTCGGTCGCCTGCTCGATGGGCACCAGGCGACCGGTCTCACCGTCCACGACCACCTCGGGAATGCCGCCGGTCGCGGTGGCCACGACGGCGGTCTCGCACGCCATCGCCTCGAGGTTGACGATGCCGAGCGGCTCGTAGATCGACGGGCAGGCGAAGGCTGTCGCCGACGTCAGCAGCCGGACCACGTCGCTCCGCGGCAGCATCTCGCGGATCCACACGACGCCGGTGCGGCTGGCGGCCAGGCCCTCGACCAGGGTGACCACCTCGGCCTCGATCTCCGGTGTGTCGGGTGCGCCCGCGCACAACACGATCTGAACCTCGGGCGGCAGCTCGGCGACCGAGCGGAGGAACAGCGGCAGCCCCTTCTGGCGAGTGATCCGGCCGACGAACACCACCGACGGACGGTCCGGGTCCACGCCCAGCTCGCGCACCCGGTCCGGATCGGAGACCGGGGCCCAGATCGCGGTGTCGATCCCGTTGTGCACCACCTGCACCCGCGACGGGTCGATGTCGGGATAGGACCGCAGCACGTCGTCGCGCATGGCCGACGAGACTGCGATCACCGTGTCCGCGGCGAGGTACGCCGTGCGCTCCACCCACGATGACACGGCATAGCCGCCGCCCAGCTGCTCGGCCTTCCAGGGCCTCAGCGGCTCCAGCGAGTGGGCGCTGATGACGTGCGGGACGTCGTACAACAGACCGGAGAGATGGCCGGCGAAGTTGGCGTACCAGGTGTGCGAGTGCACCAGGTCGGTGCCCTCGCAGCCGCCGACCATCGCCAGGTCGACGCCGAGCGTCTTGACGGCGCCATTGGCCGAGTCCAGCTCCGCGATGTCGGCGTACGACGACGTCAACGGCTCGTCGCGTGGGGCCCCGAACGCGTGCACTCGCGCCTCCAGGTCGTCGCGTTCTCGCAGCGCCCGAACCAGCTCTGAGACGTGCACCCCCGCCCCGCCATAGATCTCGGGGGGGTACTCCTTGCTGAGCACGTCGACTCTGATCGGCTGTGTCATGTCGCGAAACTACCCCTCCCGCCGCGTGCCCGACAGGGCTAGCCTCCGGTTATGAGCACCTTTGGCGTTGGGTCCCGGTCGCACGGTCGTAAGAAGGTCCTAGCCATCGTGCTGGCCGGTGGCGAAGGAAAACGGCTGATGCCGCTGACCGCGGACCGGGCCAAGCCGGCCGTCCCGTTCGCGGGCATCTACCGGCTGATCGACTTCGCACTCTCCAACGTCGTGAATGCCGGCTACCTCAAGGTCGTCGTGCTCACGCAGTACAAATCCCACAGTCTGGACCGCCACATCACCCAGACCTGGCGGATGTCCACCCTGCTCGGCAACTACGTGGCTCCCGTGCCCGCGCAGCAACGCGTCGGCAAGCACTGGTACCTCGGCAGCGCCGACGCGATCTTCCAGTCGCTCAACCTGATCAAGGACGACAAGCCGGACATCGTGGTGGTCGTCGGCGCTGACCACGTCTACCGGATGGACTTCGCGCAGATGGTCGCCCAGCACATCGAGTCCGGCTCTGCCTGCACGGTCGCGGCGATCCGGCAGCCGATCACCATGGCTGACCAGTTCGGGGTGATCGACGTCGCCCCGGACGACCCCAGTCGCATCAGGGACTTCCTGGAGAAGCCCACGAACCCGACCGGCCTGCCGGACAACCCTGACGAGGTGCTGGCCTCGATGGGCAACTACGTCTTCGACGCCGACGCCCTCGCCGCCGCGGTCACCGACGATGCGGTGCTGAGCGGCTCCAGGCACGACATGGGCGGCGACATCGTGCCGGCGTTCGTCGGACGCAGCGAGGCGAGCGTCTACGACTTCCGCGACAACGAGGTGCCCGGGGCCAGCGACCGCGACTTCGGCTACTGGCGCGATGTCGGGACGCTGCAGTCCTACTACGACTCGCACATGGACACCGTGGCCCCGCTGCCCGTGTTCAACCTCTACAACTACGCGTGGCCGATCTATACCTCCTACGGCCCGCAGCCGCCGGCCAAGCTGGTGCGCGGCGAGCGCGGCGTGCTGCCGATCGCCGAGGACGCCGTGCTGTCACCGGGCGTCGTGGTCACCGGGGGACAGGTCTACCGGTCGGTGCTCTCACCCTCGGTGTACGTCGACTCCAAAGCCGAGGTGAGCGACTCGGTGCTGCTCCACGACGTGCACGTGGGGCAGGGGGCGATCGTGCGCCGCGCCATCATCGACAAGAACGTCGTGATCCCGGCCGGCGCGCAAGTGGGCGTCGACCTCGAGGAGGACCTCGCGCGAGGGTTCGTGGTCGAGGACGGGCTCACGATCATCGGCAAGGGCCAGGCGTTCCCGACCTGAGCATGCGACCACCCGGCTGGCGATCTGCCGTCGGTACGGCGTTGTTCCTGCTCGCCGTGGGCGGCTGTGGCGACGCCGCGTCGACCCAGGACGCTTCCGGGCCCGCTGAGGCCTCCGCGCTCACGGGTGACACCTCGGCCCGGCTGCTGGAGATCGTCACCGGGACGGCGGCCGGAGGCGAGGTCGACCCCACGCCGGTGCCGGTGCGCGACGCGACCGAGCTGAGCGGGTTCCTGGAGCAGTTCAGCAACCAGGGCTTCGTCCGCGAGCTCCGACTCGCGGTCCGCGCCGCCGAGGTTGCGGAGGGTCAGCTGCTGGTGGCCAGCGTCGTCGCGGTCGGCTGCGAGGTGCCCACCGAGGTCTCGGTCCTGGGGCCGCCGGGGGACGTCACCATCGTCGCCGTGCCCAGCGTCAGATCGCCACGGGAGTGTTTCGCCCCGATGACCTCGGTAGCCCTGGTGTCGATGCCTGACTCGCTGCTGACCGGCTGACCGGGGCTGACCGGCTGACCGGGGCTGACCGGGTGACCGGGGCTGACCGGGTGAGCGTTCAGCGCGCGGCAGGTGGGTCGACGTGGATGCCGACGGTGCTGTCGACGAGCACGGTGACGCCGTACGCCAACGCGACCACCGCAAGGATGGCCACCAGCAGCAGCAGCGCGCGCGCGCTCCAGCCCAGCACCGGGTCGGCCAGCACCGGGTCGGCCAGGAACGGCTCGGCCCGGACCGGTCCGGTCACAGGATGCAGGCTCACGTGGCCATCATGGCGAGCCATCACGCACCGTGGGGGGGAAATGCGATCCTGGCCTCGCACGCCCGCCAGGTGGTCTAGGCCGGGCGGTTTGATGAGATGGACCCACACCGCGACCACAGCAGCACCGAATAGACGGCACGAGGAGCAGGCATGGCAACAGCGGGACGAATGGCGAGAACGGCCGCGCGAAGCGCCAAGTTGGCGGTGAAGTACGGCCCTCAGGCCAAGATCGCCTGGGACAAGGGCGGCAAACAGGCCACCCAGGCTGCGGCCAAGCGCGCGCTCACCCTCAACGCTCGCCGCAAGGCGCTCGCCCACGCGGCGGGGGTCGTGGGTGGCTCGATCCTCAAGATCGCGCCGACCGGCAGCACGGTGTACGTCGTGTTCTCCGGCGAGCAGCCGATTGCGACCTACCCGCCTCAGGACACGCCGTACCCCGTCCTGCTCGCGCACGCCGACTACGACAAGCGGATCCGCCCCGAGGACGTACGCCGGCGCCCCGCTCGGCAGCGACGTCCCAAGATGCTCGGCGGACGCGGCGGTGGCCACGACTGACAGACTGCCCGGCGTGGCGCAGCCGGCGGGACCGACCCGGGAGCAGTGCGAGCCGTGGAACGTGTTCGTCGAGGGCGACAACCTCGACGTGCTGCCTTGGCTCCCGAGGTCGGCGTTCGACCTGGTCTATCTCGACCCGCCCTACAACACCGGGAACGAGTTCGCCTACCGAGATGACTTCCGCGGCGACCACGGTCGGCACGCCGCCTGGACGGCGATGATGCGGCCTCGGCTGGTCGCTGCACGCGAGGTGATGAGCCCGCGGGCCGCGATCTACCTCAGCATCGACGACCACGAGGTGGCGCACCTGCGGCTGCTGCTGGACGAGGTGTTCGGCGAGGCGAACTTCCTGGCTCAGCTCGTCGTCAACCTGAACCCGAAGGGGCGCCAGCTCGGCGGGGGATTCGCCACCTGCCATGAGTACCTGCTCGTCTACGCCCGCGAGGCTCGCAGCTGCGCGTTGGAGGCCACCAGTGCCTTGACCGTGAACCCGCGCGACTTCCCGTTGACCGAGCCCGACGGGCGCCGGCTTCGGCACCTGCCGTTGCGCAACACGAACAAGAAGTTCAACCCGGCGACCTCGGCGACCCTGTACTACCCGCTGTGGGGCGACCCCCGCTCCGGTCGCGTCGCAACCGAGCCGTTCGACGGTGCCGTGGAGGTGCTGCCGGTGTTCGGCGACGGCTCGCCGGCGGTGTGGCGCTGGTCCCCGCCGCGGGTGGTCGCGCGGCCCCTGGACCTGCTGTGCAAGACGGTGCGCGGCCGGGGTGGCGAGCGGGTCGACGTGTTCCAGAAGGACTGGTTGCACGAGGGGCGCCGCAAGAAGCTGCGCACCATCTGGCCGGCCGAGGAGATCGGTTCCACCGACACCGCGGTGGCAGAGCTCAAGCAACTGGTCGGCCACCTCTTCGAGTCGCCGAAGCCGACCGGGCTGCTGCGCCGCGTCATCGAGACGATGCCCGCCGACGCACGGATCCTGGACTTCTTCGCCGGCAGCGGCACCACCGGGCACGCGACGGCGTTGGTCAACGCCGCCGACGGCGGGCGTCGCCAGTGCTGGTCGGTCAACTGGGCCGAGCCCACCCGTGAGGGGTCGAACGCCCATCGTGCGGGCTACGCCACCGTCGCCGACATCACCCGGGCCCGGCTCCGCGCGGTCGCCGAGACGATCGGGGGCGGCTTCGAGGAGCGCGACCCACGCTGAGGTCCGCGTCTCAGACGCCGACGGCCTTCTCCAGTGCCGTCAGCTCGTTGTCCAGATGGGTCAGCAGTCGCTGCAGCCTCGGCACGGTGCGGCGGCAGCCGGTGAGGCCGAAGTCCAAGTGGCCGGCGTACGACGTGCAGGTGATGTTGAGCGCCATCCCATCGATCGGGATCGACAGGGGGTAGTTGCCGACCATCTCGGCGCCGTTGAAGTAGTGCGGAACCCGAGGGCCGGGCACATTCGAGATCACCAGGTTGTACGCCGGCCGCCCGATGCCGCCGAGCTTGAACAGCGACGGCAGGATCGCCGGCACCTGGCCGATCGCGCTCATCGCCACGATCTGCAGCGGCGTCATCTGCGCGAGCGAGCGCTTGCCGTCGCGCATCGACTCGTGGACCAACTGCAGTCGCGCGGCCGGGTCGGCCAGGTCGGTGCCGAGCTTGACCATGACCGCGCCGACCGCGTTGCCGCCGTCGGCCGAGGCCGACCCCGACTGCTTGGCCTTGAGCCCGATGGGCACCATCGCTACGAGGGTGGCGTCCGGGAGCGCCTGCTGCTCCTGGAGGTAGCCGCGCAGCGCCCCGCTGCACATCGCCAGCACGACGTCGTTGAGGGTGACCCCGCCGGCCCGCATGATCCCCTTCATCCGGTCCAGCGGCCAGCTCTGAGCCGCGAATCGCCGGGAGCCGGTGATCGGCTGGTTGAGGATCGTGCGCGGCGCGTAGAGCGAGAGCGCCGACGTCTCGTTGCGCAGGCTCCGGCTGAGCGTCGTCCACAACGCCTTGGGCAGCCCGGCCGCGTCGGCGGTGATCTCCAGGGCGCGGGCGGCGGTCGACACCGAGACGGCCTCCAGGCTCTGCTCGGCCCCCTCCTGGGCCCGGGCGATCTTCGCTCGCGGGCGGGCGGCCCACGGTGGCGGCATGTCCCGCGCCTCCGGATCGGTGGTGAGGATGCTCTGCAGCAACCGGTTGGCGGAGACACCGTCCACGAGGGCGTGATGCATCTTGGCGTACATCGCGACCCGCCCGTCGCGCAGCCCCTCGATCAGATGCCACTCCCACAGCGGCCGCTCGGTCGCCATCCGGGTGCTGTGCAGCCGCGACACCAGCTCGAGCAGCTCGCGGACCCGGCCGGGCTTGGGCAGCGCGCTGTGCCGGACGTGGTACTCGATGTCGAAGTCGTCGTCCTCGACCCAGACGTACTGCCCGCCGGTCTTGACCGATCGGTAGGGGTGCTTGCGGAAGAGCGGAGCCACGTCGTCGGCCGCGCGCATCTGGTCGTACAGGTCACGGACGTAGTTGCGGCCGGCGTCCGGCGGCTTCTTGTAGAGCTGCAGTCCCGCGACGTGCATCGGCACGCGGCGCGACTCCGCCATCAGGAAACCCAGTGCCGTCGGATCCATCGGAGTCGCCACCGCTCGATCCTCGCGGCAGGATCGGTCCATGACAAGGCCGCCTCCAGAGCCCGAGCCCGCGCGTGGGTCGCCTGGCGCTCGTTGGGTGCTGCACGTTGACCTCGACCAGTTCATCGCCGCGGTGGAGATGTTGCGACGTCCAGAGCTCGACGGGCTCTGCGTGGTCGTCGGCGGTCGGGGCGACCCGACGGAGCGGGGTGTGGTGTCAACGGCGTCGTACGCCGCCAGGGAGTACGGCGTCCGCTCGGGGATGCCGCTGCGGACTGCCCTCAAGAAGTGCCCGGAGGCGGTGTTCCTGCCGGTCGACAAGCCGGCGTACGACGCAGCGTCGGCGCAGGTGATGGCCGCCGTACGCGGCCTGACCTGGGCGGGGATGCCGGTCGTGGTGGAGGTCCTCGGCTGGGACGAGGCCTTCATCGGGCCCGCGCCCGAGGTCGACCAGTCGGGGCTGGACCCGGTGGCCTTCGCGGAGGACCTGCGCCGCGTCGTCCTTGCCGCCACCGGCCTGCACTGCTCGGTCGGCGTCGGGGACAACAAGCTACGCGCGAAGATCGCCACCGACTTCGGCAAGCCTCGCGGGACCGCTGTGCTGACTGCGGATACCTGGTTCGAGGTGATGGGCGAGCGGCCGACGACGTCGCTGTGGGGCGTGGGGTCGAAGACGGCGCGCAAGCTGGCGGCGCTGGGGATCCAGACCGTTGCGCAGTTGGCCGCCGCGGACGCTCGTGCGCTGGCCGAGGAGCTCGGGCCGACGATGGGGCCGTGGTACCGCCGGCTCGGGCGCGGCGTCGGCGACGACACCGTGGACGCCACGCCGTGGGTGCCCCGGGCGCACGGCCGGGAGGAGACCTTCCAGACCGACCTGGAGTCGCGCGTGGAGGTCGAGTCCGCCGTCCGCCGGATCGCGGCGGCGGCCGTCGCCGACATCGGCCGTGAGGGCCGGCCCGCAGCCCGGGTCGGGATCAAGGTGCGGCTCCGGCCGTTCGTCACGCTCAGCCGCAGCCTGACCCTGCCCACCCCGACCAGCGACTCGTCGGTGCTTGCCGAGGCGGCGATCTCGCTGCTGGACCGGATCGACGGGCTCGGTGGACCCGAGGTCAGACCGGTGCGGCTGCTCGGCGTCCGCCTCGAGATGACCCCTCCCGGGGGATAGTCCGCCACGTTCGGCACGGGTCTGGGGGTTCGAAACCGTGCCGAACGTGGCGGACTATCCCGAGATCAGGGAGCGGAGGGTGGCCAGCCAGGCGGCGGGAGTCCCCGCGTCGTACGGCGCCTCGCCGCGGCGTACGTCGGCAACGAGGGCCGCACAGGTAGCGCGCGCGGAGGTGACCACGTCGGCCGGATAGCCGAAGGCGACCGTGTGCTCCTCGAACTCGTCCTCGTCGTCGACCCTGACCAGCCCGCCGGGATACCTCTCGACGTCGAGGTCGAGGTCGATCGCGCGCAGCGTGGCGCCGTCCCAGACCGGCACCGTGGTGACGTCGACATAGACCTCGACCCGGCCGCCGTCGGGCCAGTACGTCGCCAGGAACGCGGCGTCCGGCACCAGGGTCACGTGGTCCTGCGGCGCCACGAACGTCGCCCCTGGGCGCGCGAAGTGGGTCCCGGCCGCGAAGCCCAGCCAGTCGCCGTGCTCGTCGACACCCAGGAACACCCCGGGGAACTCCCAGTGCGGCCGGTCGCCCCACTTGGTCATCACCACCCGGACGCGGTCCCCGGGCGATAGTCCAGTGGCCGAGGCGGCTCCCGGGCGCGAGGTCACGACAGGTCCTCGCTGGGCTCCCGGGACCCCGGCAGCAACCGCCGCGCGCGCGATGCCACGACGTCCTGGTAGCGCGAACCAAGCAGCCTGGCCAGGTGGTGCACCGCATGGGCGTCCACACCGACCAGCACGCGAGCCTTGTTCGCGAGGACGCCGCGCACGATGATCTCGGCCGCTCGCTCCGGCTCCATCCGCGCGAGCTGATCGTCGAAGAGGCGGGCGTTCGCGGCCTGGTCGACCCCGGCCGCGGCCCGGGCGTTGCGGGCGATGGCGGTCTTGATGCCGCCGGGGTGCACCACGGTCACGCCGACCGGGTACCGCGCCACGAGCATCTCCTCACGGAGGGCCTCGGTGAAGCCACGCACGGCGTACTTCGTCGCGTTGTAGGCACCCTGGCCCGGCACCGACATCAGCCCGAAGAGCGAGGAGAGGGTGACGACGTGGCCGTCGCCACTGGCGATCACGTGGGGGAGGAACTCCTTCGTCCCGTGCACCACGCCCCAGAAGTTCGTCGCGACGATCCACTCCAGGTCGGCGTACGCAAGGTCGACGATGTCGCCCGACAGGGCCACGCCGGCGTTGTTGACCAGCACGTTGACCCGGCCGAAGTGCTCGGCGGTCGCGTCGGCGTACGCGGTGTACGCCGCACGGTCGCTCACGTCGAGGCGGTCGCAGCGCACCTCGCGGGCACCGCCGGCTCGGGCAAGCTCCGCGGTCTCGGCCAACCCGGCCTCATTCACGTCCGACAGCGCCAGCAGGGAGCCCCGGGTCGCGCAGGACACCGCCAGCGCCCGCCCGATGCCGGAGGCGGCGCCGGTGATCACCACGACCTTGCCGTCCAGGGTGCGCACCTCCTGACCCTACCGGCGGAAGATCCACCACTTCATCGCGCTGAACCGCAGCACGGTGACCACCAGGTTGGCGCCCGTGAGGATCACCACCTCGAGGACCGGGTGGCTGGAGGACGTGACGGCGTGGAGCACGGCCAGCGAACCGCTGGTCAGCGCGAGCCCCAGCCCGAACACCAGCAACCCCTGCGCCTGATGCCGCACCACCCCCGTGCCGCGGACGTCGAAGGTGAACCTCCGGTTGGCAGCGGTGTTCGCCACCGCGGTGAGCAGCAGGGCGACCACGTTGGCCACCTGGGCTGCCGCCACCTGACGCATCAGCAGGAACAGCACGGCGTACGCCGCCGTGCTGGCGAGGCCGACGGCCGCGAAGTACACCACCTGGCTGCCCGTGCGCCCCGCCGCGCGGCCGCGGCCCAACTGGCGGCGGACGTCGTCGATCGGCAGTCGGCCGGTCATCAGCGCCCAGCCCAGCCGCCTGACCCCGGCCAGGTCGTCGAGGGCGGTGCGTACGATGTCGACCCGGGAGTCGGGGTCGTCGTTCCAGTCGACGGGAACCTCGTGGATGCGCAGCCCGGACCGCTCGGCCAGCACCAGCAGCTCGGTGTCGAAGAACCAGGTGTCGTCCTCGACCAGCGGCAGCAGCGCCTGCGCGACGTCGGCGCGGATCGCCTTGAAGCCGCACTGCGCGTCGCTGAACCTGGTCCGCAGCGTCCCTCGCAGCAAGGTGTTGTAGCCCCGCGAGATCAGCTCCCGTCGGGGGCCGCGGGTCACCCGGGCACCCCGGCTCAGCCGGCTGCCGATGGCCACGTCGGAGTGCCCCGAGAGCAGCGGAGCCACCAGCGGCAGCAGCGCGTTCAGGTCTGTGGAGAGATCGACGTCCATGTAGACCAGCACCTCGGCGTCCGAGGCCGACCACACCTGCTTCAGCGCCCGGCCTCGGCCCTTCTCGGGGAGGGTCACCACCCGGACGTGCTCGTGGGTGTGCGCCAGCCGCCGGGCCACCATCGGCGTGGCGTCGGTGGACGCGTTGTCGGCGATGGTCACCTGCCAGGTCCAGGGCAGCGAGGCCAGGTGTGCGGTGAGCTGCTCGATCGCGCCGGGCAGCGCCGCTTCCTCGTTGTGGACGGGCACGACGACCTCCAGCCGGGTGGCCGCGGGCAACGGCTGCACGGCGCTCATGAGGTCACCCCGGGGGTGAGGTCGTAGACGGTGATGGAGTCGACGGTCCGGGCGGTGAAGTTCTCCTGGACCCAGGTGCTGATCTCCGACGAGGTGCCGTCCCCGGCGCCGGGTCCGCCTCCGGGTCCGCCTCCGCTATCCCCGCTGCCGATGAAGTAGTGGATCTCGCCGGCGTCGACCAGTTCCTGGAACTGCGCGAGCGTCGGGCTCGGGTCGCTGCCGTTGAAGCCGCCGATCGCCAGCACCGGCTCCTCGGTGGCGAGCTGGTAGCCGGACGCGGTCTGCGACCCCACGGCGGCGGCGACCCAGGTGTAGGCACCAGCCTCGGCCTCGAGCAGGGCGGTGATCTCGGCGCCCGGCTCGCTCGCGTCCAGCAGGCCGCCGGCCACCCCGCCGGTGCCGGTCTGGCCGCCGGGGGCGGTGCCGGTCTGGCCGCCGGGGGCGGTGCCGGTCTGGCCGCCGGGGGCGGTGCCGGTCTGGCCGCCGGGGGCGGTGCCCCCGGGAGGGCCACCGGGCCGGGCGCCCGGCCCGCCCGCGCCGCCCGGGCCGGACCCGCCGGCCACGGTCGGTCCCGCGGTCGGGATCGAGCCGGTGTGGGGCGTGGCCGCCGTGGAGAGGGAGTACGCCGCGGGGCCGGCCAGCGCGGTGGCCAGGGCGATGGCCGCCGTCGCTGCAGCGACCGATCGGGGCAGGTGCCGGACGCCCGCGATCATCAGCGCCGAGACGAGCCCGAGCGTCGCGACGGCGTACTTCAGCCAGGGGAACCAGTCACCCGCCTGGTCGAGCAGCACGAAGGAGGTCACGGCGGTGACGGCCACCGCAGACCCGAGCACCGCGCTCGCCACGAGGGAGCTCCGCTCCCGCCACAGCACGACCGCGCCGATCCCGACCAGGGCGGCGATGGCGGGCGCCAGGGCGACGGTGTAGTAGGCGTGGAAGATGCCGGCCATCAGGCTGAAGGTCAGCCCGGTCACGAGCAGCCAGCCCAGCCAGACGACCAGTGCGGCGCTGATCCGACCGTCGCGTCGGGCGAACCACAGGGCGCCGGCGCCGAGCATCAGGGCCGCCGGCAGCAGCCAGGCGATCTGGCCGCCGACGTCAGCGGCGAACAGCCGGGTCAGCCCTGTCTCGCCCCAGCCCTGCCCGCCCCCGACGGATCCCGCCTCGTCGCCGGTGAGCCGGCCCAGACCGTTGTAGCCCAGGGTCAGCTCCAGGATCGAGTTGGTCTGCGAGCCCCCGATGTAGGGCCGGGAGTCGGCCGGCCACAGCTCCACGATCGCGAGGTACCAGCCACCCGCCAGCACCATCGACGCGAAAGCCGCGAGCAGGTGACCGAACCGGCGACCGAGCGGCACAGCGGCGAAGACGAGATAGACAAGAGCCAGCGCCGGAAGCACCAGGAACGCCTGCAGCATCTTGGCCAGGAAGGCCAACCCGACCAGAGCGCCGGCCAGTGAGATCCAACGCAGCGGTCGGCCGCCGGGCACCCGCGTCTCCTCGACCGCACGCAGCGTGGTTGCAGCGGACCCGATCAGCAGCAGGGTGAGCAGGGCGTCGGGGTTGTTGAAGCGGAACATCAGCACCGCCACCGGGGTGAGAGCGAGGACAGCGCCCGCGATCAGGCCGGCCCCGGCCGAGCCGGTGGTACGCCGGACAGTGCGGTGCAGCAGCCACACGGAGGCCACCCCGAACAGCGCCTGAGGGACCAGGATGCTCCAGGAGGAGAGCCCGAAGAGCCGCACTGACATCACCATCGGCCACAGGGCCAGCGGGGTCTTGTCGACGGTGATCGCGTTCGCGGCGTCGGAGGAACCGAAGAAGAAGGCCGTCCAGGACTCCGACCCGGCCTGGGCGGCCGCGGAGTAGAACGAGTTGGCCCAGCCGGACTGGCCGAGCCCCCACAGATAGAGGAGTCCGGTGGCGGCGAGCAGCGCGAGGAGCGCCGGACGCTCCCACCGGGCACCTCCGGCGCGGGTCGTGTCGGCGGTGCGCCGGGACCGTGGCGTGGGTGCCGCCAGGGAGCCGGTGGCGGGCGTTGTCGGGGTGCTGGGCATCGGGGCGTCGGTCAGCGTCGAGGAGTTCACAGCCCCAGGCTTGCGGCCGGCGCTGTTCGTGACGTCAGGCCGGCCTGTCAGTCGCCTGTGGACTGGCTGATCCCCGGCAGCGCCACCGTGACCGTGGTGTCTCCGGGTCGGCTCTCGAGTGAGACCGAGCCCCCGTGGGCCACCGCGATCGCCCGCACGAGCGACAAGCCCAGGCCGACCCCACCCTCGTCGGCCCGGGTGCGGGAGGCGTCGCCGCGCGCGAACCGCTCGAAGGCCGACGCCACCAGCTCGGGCGGGAACCCGGGGCCGTTGTCGTGAACCGAGATCCGGCCGGGTCGGCCCAGCACCGTGATGGTGGTGTCGGCCGGGGTGTAGCGGCGCGCGTTGGTGAGCAGGTTGGTCACGACCTGGTGCAGTCGCTGCGCGTCGCCCGTCACCTCCAAGGCGTGGTCGGGCAGGTCCAGCCGCCAGTGGTGGTCGGCCGACACCACTCGCGCGTCGGACACGGCTTCGACCAGCAGGCGGGACAGATCGACCGGCGTGCGCTCCAGCGAGCGGCCGGCGTCGAGCCGGGCGAGCAGCAGCAGGTCCTCGACCAGACTTGTCATCCGGGCCGACTCCGCGTCGATCTTGGTCAGCGCGGTCTCCTGGACAGCAGCATCGTCGGGACGCCTCCGGGCGAGCTCGGTGTAGCCGGCGATCGTGGACAGCGGCGTCCGCAGCTCGTGGGAGGCGTCGGCGACGAACTGACGCACCTGCTGCTCGCTGCGATGCCGGGCCTCGAGCGAGGACTCGACGTTCGCGAGCATGGAGTTGAGCGCGGAGCCGACCTGGCCGACCTCGGTGCGCTCGTCGGTGAGATGAGCCGGCACCCGCATGCTGAGGTTGATGTCGCCGGTCGCGAGAGGCAGGTCGGCCACTTGGTGAGCGGTGGCAGCGACCTCGCGCAACGGCCGGAGCTGGCGGCGTACCAACGCGATGCCGGCGATGCCCGCCAGGAGCACGCCGGCCGCCGCCAGGCCCAGACCGCGGTAGAGCAGGCTGGACAGGGTGCGGGTGATCTCGCTGCTCGGCAGGCCGACCACGGTGCGGGCGGTCGCGCCGCGGGTGGTGGCCGCGCGTCGGCTTTCGACGTGGAACTCGCCGGCGTCGGGCAGCTCCACCACATGCACCCGCTGGTCCTGCGGCACCCTGTCGAGCACGGCCAGGTCGGCCGCGCTCAGGTCGCTCCCGGCGTTGTCGCCGTCCGCGTCGTCGAGCACGAAGCCGTAGGACCCGACGGTGCCGGTCGCGGGGAGCGCCGCCTGCAGGTTGCCCGGCCCCCCGACCCGGTCGTCGTCGCGGCCGTGGTCGCCGCGGGAGGGCCCCGGGGTCGGCGCCGGGCCGAAGCGGGTGAGCAGCACCCGCTCGTCGAGCCGGGCCGACAGATAGCTGCTCATGGCGTACGTCGTCAGCCCGACCACGAGGAGGCTGACCAGAGCCACCAGGGCGACCGCGGTCGCGACCAGCCTGCCGGTGAGCGACCTCACGCGTCGCCTCCGTCGGCGTCCCCCTGGGCGGGCTTCAGCACGTAGCCGGCACCGCGCATGGTGTGGATCATCGACTCACGCCCGACGTCGACCTTCTTGCGCAGGTAGGAGATGTAGAGCTCGACCACGTTGGCCTGGCCACCGAAGTCGTAGTTCCAGACGCGGTCCAGGATCTGTGCCTTGCTGAGCACCCGGCGTGGGTTGCGCATCAGGAAGCGCAGCAGCTCGAACTCGGTGGCGGTCAGCGTGATCTCCTCGCCCGCCCGGAACACCTCGTGGGAGTCCTCGTCCAGCGTCAGGTCGCCGACGGCGAGCACGTGCTCGTGGACGACCGCCTGAGCGCCCGCGCGGCGTACCAGCGCGCGGAGCCGGGCCACCAGCTCCTCCAGCGAGAACGGCTTGGTGACGTAGTCGTCGCCGCCGGCGGTCAGGCCCGCGACCCGATCCTCGACCGAGTCGCGAGCGGTGAGGAAGACGACGGGGACGCCGGGGTCGAAGGACCGCATCCGGCGCAGCACCTCCATGCCGTCGAAGTCGGGCAGCATCATGTCCAGCACGACCGCGTCCGGCTTGAACTCCCGGGCGGCGGTGACGGCCTTGCTGCCGGTGTGTGCCTGGCTCACCTCCCAGCCCTCGTAGCGCAGCGCCATCGCAATCAGCTCGGCGATGTTCTGCTCGTCGTCCACGACGAGCACGCGCAGCGGGGTTCCGTCGGCCCGGGTCATCTCCATGGGCCCAGCCTCGCGGGCGAACCTGTGCGTTGTCTGTGAAAGATCTGTGTGCGATCGGAGTGGTGGGGCTCAGCGGCTGGCCAAGGCTCCATTCGGGGGTACGCTTCGGCCACCTTTGTCCGACATACCGGGGGCTCTCTTGCGTGTTTCCACCTCTTCTCGCGGCGCCCTCGTCGCGTTCGTGACCTTCGGGTTGGGGCTGTCCCTGGCCTCGCCGGTCCAGGCTGCGGCCACCTTGACGGTGACGCCGACGGCCGCGATCGGGCCGGTAGCGGTGGGGTCGTCGCCGACGGCCTCGTTCACGATCGCGCCGAACCCAGCCGGGGCGACGGTGCATCTCGACTGGACGGTGCGCTCGGGCACGTCAGCCGACGATCCCGTCGTGCGGTCGGGCAGCGCCGACGCGGTCCCGGACACCGGCGGCGTCGTGTCGCTGACGTTCGACACCCCGACCGAGCTGGGTGAGGGGACCTACGGGCTCGAGGTCGTCGCCTCCGACGACGTCGCGGGCACCGGCCCCGCGAGTGGGACCTCCGGGATCCTGCCGGTGGTGGTCGACAACCCGCCGGTGCCGAACTTCCGGCTCGACAAGTCGGTGATCTACCCAGACCCAGACAAGTACCTGGACCTGGTGATCGCCTCTCTGCGGGCCTCGGAGCGGGTGACCTACAGCATCGACGTCTTCACGACTGGCGGCCTCCTCGTGCGCAACCTGGGCGTGGGTGAGGTCGGATCGGGCCGCGCGGACTTCCTCAGGTGGAGGGGGTACGACGCGTCGTCGGCAAGGGTCCCCGAGGGCGACTACGTCATCCGGGCCACGATGACAGACTCGGCCGGCAACCAGGCCAGTGCCGAAGGGACGGTCACCGTGCGCTGGGGATTCGTTCGCTGGCTCACCAAGCGCATCGAGGTCACGCCGAAGGCGTCGCTCAGCGGCAAGTTCGTCGGCAGGTGCTCGAAGCTGGCGTCGCCGTCGTCGCACCGCTGGCGCCAGTCGCTAGGTCTGTACTCCGCCACCCGTTGCCGGCGTACTGCCAAGAGCGCGGACGTCGTCGCCACCACCCACGCCGTCTGGCTTCCTGAGGCCTTCCAGAAGCGGTACGGCTCGGTCCGGGTGGATGCCTACGGCGGCGCGGCTCGTCGCGCGAAGCGGGCTTACCTCGTCGCTGGCTACCTCAGCCGCAGTGACAAGTTCTTGGGGCGCTCTGTCTTCAGCAAGCGACTTGCCTGGCACAAGGGATCGAGCATCGACGGCAACAGGCTGGTCCACTACCAGAACGGCCGTCCCTACCTCGTATGGAGTACCGGGCTGGCCGCTCGCTCGCGCTACGACATCAAGACCTTCCGCGTCGTCTTCACCTATCGCGCGCTGATCCCGACGACGAGGCCCGTGGCCGCGTCGCTGAAACCCGCTCCGGGAGCGCCTCTGGTGGGGATGACGAGCGCGGTTCGGCTGGTTCCGAACGACATCGTCCGCGACCGGTTGACGGCCTTGCCCTAACCACGTCGCGCGCCTGCGCCCCCGGGTGACACGATGGTCGGCGCCATGGCCGACCGCAGGAGGAAACCGCCCCGCGTGCCCCGGGAGCCGCGACCCGAGATCCCACCGGGGACGATCAGCTATCCGCCCGAGCTGCCGGTCAGCCAGCGTCGTGACGACATCGCCGCGGCGATCCGCGACCACCAGGTGGTCGTGGTGGCCGGCGAGACGGGGTCGGGCAAGACCACGCAGCTGCCCAAGATCTGCCTGGAGCTGGGGCGTGGCCGGACGGGCCTGATCGGGCACACCCAGCCCCGCAGGATCGCGGCTCGCTCGGTGGCCGAACGAATCGCCGAGGAGCTGGGCGGCGACGGCCTGGGCAGCGGCCGGCTCGGTGGCGACGGCGACCTGGTGGGCTATCAGGTGCGGTTCACCGACCAGACGTCGCCGACGAGCCGGGTCAAGCTGATGACCGACGGCATCCTGCTCGCCGAGCTGCAACGCGACCGCGACCTGCGCCGCTACGACACGATCATCATCGACGAGGCGCACGAGCGGAGCCTCAACATCGACTTCCTGCTCGGCTATCTCAGCCGGCTGCTGCCGCGCAGGCCGGACCTCAAGCTCGTGATCACCTCCGCGACCATCGACCCCGACCGGTTCGCGGCCCACTTCGCGGACCGACAGGGCACACCCGCGCCGGTGATCGAGGTGTCCGGTCGCACCTACCCGGTCGAGGTCCGCTACCGCCCGCTGGTCGAGCTCCCCGAGCACGACGAGGAAGGCGAGGCCGTCGTCCGCGATCAGACCGAGGCGATCCTCGAGGCGGTCGGCGAGCTCGGTCGGGAAGGTCGGGGAGACGTCTTGGTCTTCCTGCCGGGGGAGCGGGAGATCCGAGACACCGCTGAGGCCCTCGCCGACCTGCAAGGGCGTACGCCGACACGGCAGCCGTGGGAGATCGTTCCCCTGTACTCACGACTCTCCGCGGCCGAGCAGCACCGTGTCTTCGAGCGGCACAGCGGCCGCCGCGTGGTGCTTGCCACCAACGTGGCCGAGACTTCGCTCACCGTCCCGGGGATCCGCTATGTCGTCGACACCGGGGTCGCCCGGATCAGCCGGTTCTCCGCGCGGACCAAGGTGCAGCGGCTGCCGATCGAGCCGATCAGCCAGGCCTCGGCGAGCCAGCGCTCCGGCCGGTGCGGCCGGGTGGCGGCAGGGATCGCGATCCGGCTCTACTCCGAGGAGGACTTCGAGAGCCGCCCGGAGTTCACCGACCCCGAGATCCTGCGCACCAACCTCGCCTCGGTCATCCTGCAGATGGCCTCGCTGCGACTCGGCGACCTGGCTCGCTTCCCCTTCGTCGACCCGCCCGACCGACGGCACGTGACCGCCGGGGTGCAGCTGCTGGAGGAGCTCCGGGCCCTCCGCGAGGGTCAGCTGACCGAGCTCGGCCGCCGGCTGGCGCGGCTGCCGATCGACCCCCGTCTGGGGCGGATGATCCTGGAGGCGGAGCGGCTCGGCTGCGTGCGGGAGGTGATCGTGATCGCGGCTGCGCTGTCGCTGCAGGACCCGCGCGAGCGTCCCGCCGAGCGACAGGCCCAGGCCGACCAGCAGCATGCGCGCTTCAAGGACGACACCTCGGACTTCCTGACCTGGCTCAACCTCTGGCGCTACCTCAAGCAGCAGCAGGGTGACCTGTCCTCCAGCGCCTTCCGGCGGATGTGCAAGCGCGAGTACCTCAACTACCTGCGGGTCCGCGAGTGGCAGGACTTCGAGTCCCAGCTGCGACGGGTGAGCCGCGAGATGAAGGTCGAGCACGGCCAGACGGCCGACGTACCCGACGCCGACGGCATCCACCAGGCACTGCTGTCGGGGTTGCTCTCCCACGTCGGCGCCCTCCAGGAGCGCGACGCTGCAGGTCCCGGCAAGCCGAAGGGGCCACGGGGTCCGCGGGAGTACCTCGGCGCTCGGGGCACCAGGTTCGCGGTCTTCCCCGGGAGTGCCCTGCGAGGCAAGAACCCCCAGTTCCTGATGGCCGGGGAGCTGGTCGAGACGTCTCGGCTGTGGGCCCGCCAGAATGCCGCGATCGCGCCCGAGTGGGCCGAGAGCCTGGGCGAGCACCTGGTCAAACGCACCTACTCCGAGCCGCACTGGTCGGCGAAGCGCGCCTCGGTGATGGCCCGCGAGCGGGTCATGCTGTACGGCGTACCCCTGGTGGTCGACCGGCTCGTCGCCTACGGCACGGTCGACCCCGACCTGGCCCGCGAGCTGTTCATCCGGCACGCCCTGGTCTACGGCGAGTGGCACACCCAGCACCGGTTCTACGCCGAGAACCTCCGCCTCCTCGCCGAGGCCGAGGAGCTCGAGCACCGGGCTCGCCGCCGCGGGATCGTGGTCGACGAGCACACGCTCTTCGACTTCTACGACGCGCGGATCGGATCGGAGGTGGTCAGCGGCGTCCACTTCGACCAGTGGTGGAAGCAGGCCAGGCGTGAGCGCCCGGACCTGCTCACCTTCGACCCCGAGATGCTGACCCAGGACGCGGCCGAGACGGTCCACGAGGGGGACTTCCCGACGCGCTGGGCGGACGAGGGGCTGACGTTCCCGATCAGCTACCACTTCGAGCCCGGTGCCGCCGACGACGGGCTCACCATCGACGTGCCGGTGGCGACGCTGAACCGAGTCTCCGGCGAGGACTTCTCCTGGCTCGTCCCAGGGCTCCGCGAGGAGCTCGTCATCGCGCTGGTACGCAGCCTTCCCAAACAGCTGCGGGTCCACTTCGTGCCAGCCCCCAACACCGCTCGTGCCTTCCTGGCCGAGGTGCCGGCCGGGGCGGAGCCGTTGCTGGACGCGGTGGAGAGATATCTGCGGTCCACCACGGGCGTGCTCGTGCCCCGTGACGCCTGGGACTGGAGCAAGGTGCCCGACCACCTCCGCCCGACGTTCCGCGTCGTCGACGGGTCCGGGTCCGAGGCAGCGAGGGGCAAGGACCTGGAGCGGCTCAAGGAACCCCTCCGACCGCAGTTCGCCGACGCGCTGGCCGAGGTTGCCGGCGATGCCGGTCTCAGCGCCACGGGGGCGACGTCGTGGTCGTTCGGAACCGTCGAGGAACGGGTCGTCCGAACCCGCGCCGGACACGAGGTGGTGGCCTTCCCGGCCTTGGTCGACGAGGCCGTCTCGGTCGGGCTCGCGGTGTTCGGGTCCGAACGCGAGGCGTCGGCACGGCACCGCGCAGGAGTACGCCGGCTGGTGTTGCTGCAGCTCGGCCCCACTCCGTCCCGGGAGGTGCTCGGCGCGCTGGACAACGCCGGCAGACTCGCCCTCGCCGGTCCGCCGTACGCCGCCGCGTCGGAGCTGGTCGCCGACGTGGAGGCCGGGCTGGTGCTCGACCTGGTCGACGCCGGCCCGGCGGTGCGCACGGCGGCTGACCTCGACCGGTTCCTGGTCGCGGCCCGGACCGAGCGGATCGCCCGGGTGGCGGTGGCCGTCGGCCAGACCAGTGACGTGTTGGTGCGCTGGCGGAGCACCGAACGGCACCTCTCGGGTCGCGCCGAGCTGGCCGAGCTGCCGGCGCGCACCGACATGTCCGCCCAGGTGGAGCGGCTGGTGTATCCCGGCTTCGTCGGAGACGTCGGCGTCGCCCGGCTGCGGCACTATCGCCGCTACCTCACGGCACTCGACCAGCGTCGCGAGCGGCTCGCCGACCAGCTGGCCCGTGACCGGGACCTGATGGCCAGGGTCGCGGACCTCCAGGCGGCCTACGCCCACCAGGTGGCGGCACTGCCGGAGGGGCAGCCCCCGCCCGAGCAGCTGCGGCGCGCCCGGTGGCTGCTGGAGGAGTACCGCGTCTCGCTGTGGGCCCAGCAGCTCGGGACCGACGGCTCGGTGAGCGACCAGCGGATCCGCAAGGCGCTGGCCGGGTGAGCTGCCGCAGCGTTCGGCCGCCGCGGGTCGCCCGTCCCTCGTAGGGTGGCAGCGTGACCGGACGCCCACATCATCGACCGATGACGCCCGGGGACGGCTTCTTCGAGGCGGTCTCCGAGGTCGCCGACCCGGCCGCGCTGCGCGAGCGCGCCGAGCAGGCGGCGCGCCTCCTGGTCCGTGGCGCCCACGACTCCCACGACGCGGAGGTGGCCGATCGGCTGGTGCACCTGGCCGACAACGAGGGCCTCGAGACCCTGGCCGAGCTCTGGGCGGGCGCGCCGGCCGACTCGCTTGCCGGCTGCCTGTGGCGGCTCTACCTGCTGCGCTCCTGGGTGTACGCCGACCCGGTCGCCGTCGCCGCGCAGTTCGAGGCCGGACGGACCCGGGCACCGGTCGCCCGAGTGGTGGCCGGCGTGGCCGACCCGCCCGGGCCCGAAGAGCTGCAGACGATGATCGACCAGGTGCTGCGCGGGATCGCCACGAGCGAGTTCGCCGACGTCCTGTTCCGCGCCGCGGCCTTCGCCCGGGTGGTCGCGACCGGGCGAGCCGTGCTGCCGCCGCCCGAGGAGCACCGCGGCGACACCGCCGGGCCTCGTGCTGCGGCTCCCGGCCACGATGTCGCCCGGATCCTCGGGCTGGCCGAACAGCTCGAGGCGGCAGGCCACCTCGAACTGGCCCACGGTCTGGGGTGACCCCCTACACTCGGTCCGTGGGGTACGCCGGACCGCGGCAGCCCCGGGTCCCAAAATCAGCCGCTACGAGCGGCCATGCGCCGTGAGGCGCTCCCGGTCCGGCGTACTTCCTCACTCCCTCCTCCTAGATCCGCGTCTCGCGGCGTCAACCGCGTAGGAGTCACCCGTGAGCATGTGGACGCGGCTGCGGCTCGGCTGGCAGCGAGCAACACGTCCGGTGGTGGAGTACGCGCCGCGCCTCAACGGGCGCCCGGACCCCGGCGAGGTCGTGTGGGCGTGGGTGCCCTACGAGGACGATCCGTCGCAGGGCAAGGACCGGCCCGTGCTTCTGCTCGCCCGGTCCGGCCGCCGGTGGGTCGCGCTGATGCTGTCGAGCAAGGACCACGACGTCGACGCTGCCGACGAGGCGAGGCACGGCCGCTACTGGATGGACGTGGGCCGCGGTGCCTGGGACCGTCAGCGCCGGCCGAGCGAGGTCCGCCTGGACCGCCTGCTCACCCTCTCACCGGGGCTGATCCGGCGAGAGGGTGCCGCCCTTGAGCGGCGGGTCTTCGAGCGGGTCGCCACCGAGGCCCGCCGCTTTCACGACCTGGGGTGACCCCGCCTGCTCAGGGCAGCATCGCTAGGCTTCGCGAAGGTGGGCTCCGGTGTGGGGGGACTCCGAACGGGAGAGAGGGGCCACGGCGTGTCGCGTTCGCGGTGGCGCCCGACGTTGCTCATCGCGGCCTTGCTGCTGGTCCTGACCGCGTGCACCGGTGACCCGGAGCCGCCGCGGCCGACCCCGACGGCGACATCGAAGCCTCCGGAGCCGATCACCCTGGTGTTCGGGGTGTTCGGTCCCGAGCGTGAGGTGGCGGCGTACACCAAGCTCGCCGACCAGTACGACGCCACCGAGAACGACGTCTCCGTCGACGTCGTGTCCTACCCCTCCAGCGAGGCGGCGGCTCGGGCCTACCGGACCGGCGACCTGCCCGACGTGTTCCTGCTGAGCCAGCGCGACCTCGCGCCGTTCACCGAGGGCGACCTCCTACGCCCGGTCGACGAGCTGCTCGACGAGCGTGGCGTCCCCTTCGGCGACACCTACGCCCGAGACGCGCTCGAGGCGTTCGCGGCCGACAACTCGCTGACCTGCATCCCCTACTCCGTGTCGCCGATGGTGATCTACTACAACACCGACCTGATCGACTTCCAGACGATGCTGGCGCGTGGGCTGGAGGCCCCGTCGGCAGCCGAGGGCGAGCGGCCCACGGGCTGGAACTTCGACCAGTTCACCGCGGCCGCGGAGTTTGCCACCCGCCCGCGTCGGGGGACCAAGGGCGTCTACATCCAGCCCAGCCTGGCCGGACTGTCCCCCTTCTTGTACGCCGGCGGCGGGCAGGTGTTCGACGACAACCGGCAGCCCACGTCGATGGCGTTCTCCGACGACGCCACCCGCTCCGCTCTGCAGACCACCCTGACCCTGTTGCGCGACCCGCTGGTCACGCCCAGCGCCGCCCAACTCGCTCGCGCCGACGCGACGACGCTGTTCGAGCAGGGCAAGCTCGGGATGATCGCCGGCTACCGCAGCCTCGTGCCGCGCCTGCGAGCGGTCACCGGCTTGCGCTTCGACGTGATGCCGATGCCCTCGATCTCCCGCACCGCCACCGTGGGCGACGTCACCGGGATGTGCCTGTCGGCTCAGACCGAAGAGGTCTCGGCGGCGGCCAACTTCTTGTTGTCGGTCCTGTCCGACGAGTCGGTGGCACAGGTGGTCGGTGAGGGATACACCGTCCCGGCGAACGTCGCGGTCGCATCGTCAGACGACTTCCTGCAGCCCGGCCGCCGGCCGCTGAACGCCTCGGTCTTCCGCACCAGCGTCCGCCGGATCGAGATCCCGCCGCTGCTGGAGTCGTGGGGGGCCCTCGAGAGAGCAGTGGCCGGCAGCCTGCGCGAGCTCGTCACCGTGCCGGTGCTCGACGAGGAGACCATCGCCGCCCTCACCCTCCAGATCGACCTGGAGTCCCAGACCGTGCTGAGCCCGCCCGCGCCGTCGGTGAGCCCGTCGGCCGGGGCGTCCAGCGGCACCGGAGCCTCGCCGGCCCCGTCCGGCTAGCGGGACGGCGCGTCGTCCGGCTGGTCGTCCCGTGGGGGCGGGTCCGCAGCCGGCGTGTCGCTCTCCGGCTGGTCTGCTGCGAGGACGGCGGCGACGAGAGGCTCCGTGGTGAGCTCGATCTGCCACGGCCGAGCGCCGTAGCCGCGCAGCTGTGCCGCGACCTCCTCGCTCAACACTGCAGGATCGCGGGTCTCAGGCGGGGTCCACAGCAACCGGCGCAGGTGGTCGGGGGTCAGCAGGTTCTCCACCGGCAGCCGCAAACGTGCGGCGAGGGTGCTGGTGGCGTCGCGGGCGATCGTGAGTCGGCGAGCGGCGACGGGGTTCCTGTCTGCCCACGCGCGGGGCTGCGGCGGACCGTCGGGCCGGGGCGGGCGTCCGGGCAGGCTGTCCTCCGGCAGCGCGCGGGCGGCGTCGATGGCCGCCATCCACTCCCGGGCGAAGCGGCGAGCCCCACGCCCGTGGAAACCCGAGGTGGCGAGCAGCGTCCGGGTGTCGCTCGGCATCGCCTGCGCGGCGACCACGATCGACGCATCAGGGATCAGCCGTCCGGGCGCCACGTCCCGTTCGCGGGCTATCTCGTCGCGGGTCTCCCACAGCGACCGCACCACGCCCTGGCCACGTCGGCCGCGGACCCGGTGCGCCCCGGACGTACGCCGCCACGGCTCGACCCGCACCGCCGGCTCGAAGCCCAGCAGGTGCTCGAACTCCTGGGTCGCCCACTCCGTCTTGCCGGCCTCCTCCAGCTGCTCCACGAGCGCGCCGCGCAGCTCGACCAACACCTCCACGTCGAGGGCGGCGTACTCCAGCCAGGGGGTGGGCAGCGGGCGGGTCGACCAGTCGACCGCCGAGTGCTCCTTGCGCAGTCGCCAGCCCAGGACCTCCTCGACCAGGGTGGCCAGGCCGACCCGAGGGAAGCCGAGCAGTCGTCCGGCCAGCTCGGTGTCGAACACCCGCTCCGGCTCCAGTCCCACGTCGCGCAGGCACGGGAGATCCTGGGTCGCTGCGTGCAGGATCCACTCGGTGCCGTCCAGGGCCTGGACCAGTGCGCTGAGGTCGCCGGTGGCCACCGGGTCGACGAGCGCGGTGGTGACACCCTCGCGCCGCAGCTGGATCAGGTAGGCCCGGTTGGCGTAGCGGTAGCCCGAGGCGCGCTCGGCGTCGATCGCCACCGGCCCCGACCCGGCCAGCAGCCGGTCGGCGACCTCACGCAGCCCCGCCGCCGTCTCCACGACCTCGGGGAGCCCGTCGCGCAGCTCCAGAAGTGGTGCGGGGGGTGCCTCGGGGCCGTCGGCGGTCTCGTCCGGAACCTGCTGGTCGGTCATCAGGCCTTGCCGCGCTGGCCGCGGCGACTCGGCATCGCCGTGATCCCGTCGGGCACCGGCGGCAGGCCGGCCGCGGTGCAGAGCAGCTCCCCCCAGGCCTCGGTGTGCGCGGCGATGTCGGGCACCACGTCGTAGGCCTCGCCGTCGCGGTCGCAGGGCGTCCAGGAGGCCCGGATCTCGATCTGCGCGGTGCTCTCCTCGTCCGCCATCGACCCGAAGCTCTCGGTGGCCACCCGGGTGACGGTGCCGGAGGCGGCGAGGTACTTCGCCCGGTGCGCGTCCAGCGCCTCGGTCAGCCAGCTCCACCCCACCTCGGCGAGCATCGGATCGGTGATCAGCTCGGGGTCCAGATCGGCGCGGGCGTAGGCCACACACCGGAAGGTGCCCTGCCAGGCGTCGTTGCCCTCGGGGTCGTGTAGCAGGATCAGCCGGCCGGTGCCGACCTCGGCGTCGTCCACGGTCACGTCGGCGGACAACGCGGCCGAGTGGGGCGCGATCCGCTGGGGCGCCGGCATCTCCTCGCAGAAGACCTCAGGTCGCAGCGACGCCGCGTGCATTCCGGACACGGCGGCCCGGAAGGACGCGGGCTCTGCCGCGGCCCCGTGCGTCTCCTGCCCCACGACCATGTCGCCCACAGTACGGTCTTCCCCGCATCCGGTGATGTGCCAACACGCCGCCTGACCTGCGAGGATCGCCACATGTCCGCACCGGAGCCCGCAGCCGCCGCCCCGCTGGCCGACAGCGCCTTCCTGCGAGCCGCCCGGGGAGAGGTCCCGGACCACACTCCGGTGTGGTTCATGCGCCAGGCCGGCCGGTCGCTTCCGGAGTACCGCCGGGTGCGCGAGGGCGTCGCCATGCTCGACTCGTGCATGGACCCGGAGCTGGTCGTGGAGATCACCATGCAGCCGGTGCGTCGCTACGGCGTCGACGCGGCCATCCTCTTCTCCGACATCGTGCTGCCCCTCAAGGCGGCCGGGGTGGACCTCGACATCGTGCCCGGCGTCGGGCCGGTCGTCGCCAGTCCCGTGCGCACCCTGGCCGACGTGGAGGCGATCCCGGAGCTCGACCCAGGTCACGTCTCCTTCATCACCGAGGCGGTGCGCGGGTTGGTGACCGAGCTGGGGGCGACGCCTCTGATCGGCTTCGCCGGGGCGCCGTTCACCGTGGCGTCGTACCTCATCGAGGGTGGCCCCTCGAAGGAGCACGCGGTCACCAAGGCGATGATGTTCGGCGCTCCCGACGTGTTCGCGGCGCTGATGGCCAAGATCGCCCGAGTCGCCGCGACCTACCTCGAGGTGCAGGTGGCGGCCGGCGCCTCCGCGGTGCAGCTCTTCGACTCCTGGGCAGGAGCGCTGACGCCACAGGACTACCGCACCCACGTGCAGCCGCACTCCGCGGCGGTGCTGACGCGGGCAGCCGACCTCGGCGTGCCCCGGATCCACTTCGGCGTGGGGACCGCCAACCTGCTGACCGACATGGGGGCGGCCGGCGCCGACGTCGTGGGCGTCGACTGGCGCACCCCACTCGAGCAGGCGCTCCCGCTGATCGGTGAGCACGCTGTCCAAGGCAACCTCGACCCCACCCTGGTGTTCGCCCCGACCGAGGTGATGACGGCGCGTGCGGCCGCGATCATCGACGCCGGCCGGGCCGCTCAAGGGCACATCTTCAACCTCGGCCACGGGGTGATCCCCTCGACCGACCCCGATCAGCTGGCCAGGCTCACGGAGTTCGTGCAGACCTACGAGTCCGCTGGGTGACCTTCGGCGTGGCCGGCGGCTCGGCCGGCTTCTCTGCCGCGGGCGGGGCCGGCTTCTCGGCCGGGGGGTCAGCGGGCTTCTTGGCTGCGGGTGCGGCGGGCTTCTCTGCCGGGGGGTCAGCGGGCTTCTTGGCCGCCCGCTTCGTGGTCCTCTTGGCTGCCTTCGGGGCGGGCTTCTCGTCGGTCTTCTCGACCGTCTTCTGCCCGGCCGGCTTGATTCTGACCCAGACGGTCGAGCCGGCACCGGAATGAGGTGTCCTGACCTCGACGTAGCTCTGGGCCTTCACCAGGTTGCTGAGCTTGGTGTGGCCGTAGAGCCGGGGGTCGAACGAGGGGTGCGTCTTGACCAGGTGGCTGCCGATCCCGCCGAGGGCAGACCAGCCGTCGTCCTGGGAGGTGCTCTCGATGGCGGCGGTGAGGATCCGCTTGATCGGCGGGGGCGGGGGAGCGTCGTCGGATCCCGAGGAGCTCTGATCGCCCGAGGAAGCGTCGGCGTCGGCGGCCAGCAGCTCGAGGTAGATGAAGCGATCGCAGCCCGCAACGAACGCCTGCGGGGTCTTGCGGGCGCCGATGCCGTAGACGACCCTCGCGGACTCGCGCAGCCGGGTGGCGAGCCGGGTGAAGTCCGAGTCGCTGGACACGATCACGAACCCGTCCAGGTGGCCGGCGTACAACAGGTCCATCGCGTCGATCACGAGCGCGAAGTCGGTGGCGTTCTTGCCCGTCGTATAGGCGAACTGCTGGATGGGCTGGATCGCGTGCAGGTTGAGCTGCGGCTTCCACTTCTGGAGGCGCCCGTCGGTCCAGTCACCGTAGGCACGACGCACGGTGGCGGTGCCATACTTGGTGATCTCTTCCAGCAGTGCCGCCGCGTGCGTCGCCGAGGTGTTGTCGGCATCGATCAGGACGGCCAGCCGGGGGTTCTCCGGGAGTGTGGTCACCCCCAGACACTAGGCCAGCCGTCCCTGGCGGCTACGACGCGGTCGTCGGCTGGGGCTCGGCGGGCGTACGCCGACGCTGGGTGCGGCGCACGAGGTAGAAGAGCGGCAGGCCGATCGCCAGCAGGACCAGTCCGAAGGGGAGCAGCGCACCGAAGGCCGTCAGGCCGCCGTTGGTGACCTTGGTCAGCCCGCGCCACCCGGCGGCGAGGCCGGCGAGGAACCCGGTCTTGTCCTCCTTCGGCTTGGTCACGGCCTGGGTGTGGCGCAGGTTGACCGTGATCGTGCTCGTCGAGGTCTGGTCGGCGAGCCAGGCCTGCTGCTGCTTGAGCGAGTCGAGGTCTGCTTGCCGGCGGGTCAGCTCGGACTCGATAGAGACGATGTCGCGCAGGCTCTCGGCCCGGCTGAGCAGGGTCTCGATCCGTTGCAGGCTTGCCTGCTGGGCGCGGACCCGCACGTTGGTGTCGATGACCTGGGTGGTCACGTCCTCGGAGGTGCGGGTCGACGACTCGACATCGCCGGCCTTCTCCAACGCGACCATGGTCGCGTCGAACTCCTTGGCCGGCACTCGCACCACCAGCCGGGCCCGTGCGACCTTGCCGTCGGTGTCGCTCTCGGTCTGCTCGTCAGTGACCTCTCCTCCGTGCTCGTCCACGACCTGGCGGACGTCGAAGCGCAGCTCGGCGACGTCGTTGCCACGCAGGGCCATCACACCGGTGGAGATCACCGAGCGGGTGATCGCCTGATAGGCCGCGTCCGCGGTGGAACCGCCTGTGCCGTTCTGCTCGCTCTGCTTCGCAAGCGCCTCCCTGGGCGCTGCCGCCGCCTCGGGCGCCATCCCGTCCTCGTCGAGGAGCGACATGTCCGCGGCGCCGCCCGCCTCGGAGCTGGCGGTGTCGCCGCCCCCGCCCGCACAGGCGGCCAGCGTGAGCAGCGCCGTCGCTGCGACGAGGCCGGCGCCGAGGCGCCAGGGGTGGCGGCGACGAGGAAGGGACGGATTCGGAAGCGCTGGCTGCGTGGTCATGGTGGTGGGACGGGGTGGCGCCCGGATCGGTTCCCGCGGGCTGGCAGGGTGGGGCCGTGAAGTCTGGACCGGGTGCCGAGCGCCGCCGGGTCCTGGTGGTGGGCGGCGGCATCGCCGGTCTGGCAGCGGCGTACGCCGCGGCCCGGGCCGGGGATCGTGAGGTGCTGCTGCTCGAGGGTTCCGACCGGGTCGGCGGAAAGCTGCGGCTGGCAGAGGTCGCCGGGGTGGCAATCGACGTCGGAGCGGAGGCGATGCTCAACCGGCGACCGGAGGGGGTGGCGCTGGCGCGCGCGGTCGGTCTCGACCTCGTACACCCGGCAGTCGCGGCGTCCTCCCTGTGGGTCGGCGACCGGCTGCATCCGCTGCCGCGCTCCCTGATGGGGGTGCCGCTGGACCTCGAGGACCTCGAGCGTGCCGGCGTGCTGTCTCCCGAAGGGCTGGCCGTGGTCCGCCGCGAGCTCGATCTGCCCGCGTCGGTGGTCGATCGTGACCTGTCGATCGCGGACCTCGTGTCGGCTCGCTTCGGCCGCGAGGTGGTCGACCGCCTGGTCGAGCCGTTGCTCGGGGGTGTCTATGCCGGCCACGCCGACCTGATCTCCGCGCGGGCGGCCCTGCCACAGCTCCTGGAGTACGCCACCCGCGGCTCGGTGCTGGCTCAAGCGGCCTCGATCCCCACGACGTACGACGCCCCGGTCTTCGCCGGCATCCCTGGTGGCATGGGTCTGTTACCGCCGGCCGTCGTGGCGGCTGGGGACTTCGCGGTGCGGACCGGTGTCGTGGTGCGCGAGCTGGCTCGTCGGGGAGCCGGGTTCGTGGTCACGGCCGGGTCCGCTGCGGATCCGGAGACCCTGGAGGCCGACGAGGTGGTGCTGGCGACGCCTCCGGCCGCCACGGCGCGTCTGCTCGCCGGAGTAGCACCGGCAGCAGCGACGGAGCTGGCGGCGGTCGAGTCGGCCTCGGTCGCGGTGGTGACGCTCGCGTTCCGCGCCGTCGACCTGCCGGCGTTGCCGGGTTCGGGCTTCCTCGTGCCGCCGGTCGCGGGACGGCGGATCAAGGCCGCGACCTTCTCGTTCGCCAAGTGGGCGTGGACCCGGGAGGCCGGGCGCGGGCGGGCCGACGACGGCGGCGACCTGCTGTTCCTGCGAACCTCGCTGGGGCGGCACCGCGAGGAGGCCACCCTGCAGATGCCGGATGCCGAGCTGGTGCGGATCTCCCTCGACGAGCTCGGCCTTGCCGTCGGGGTGCGATCGCGGCCGGTGGAGGCACAGGTACAGCGCTGGGGCGGCGGGTTCCCGCAGTACGCCGTGGGTCATGTCGAGCGCGTGGCCGGGATCCGTGCGGAGGTGGCCCGGGTCGGCGGACTCGCGGTCTGCGGCGCGGCGTACGACGGAGTGGGGATCCCCGCGGTGATCGCGTCGGCGGATCGCGCCGTGGCGTCGCTGGCCGATGCCTGAGCGTTCCCGGGGTCGCGGCACAATGGGGGTCATGAGCGACGACGCCGCCGAGCAGACCAACGCCGCGAAGCTCCGCGAGATCAACGAGACCATCCGCTACACGATGTGGTCGGTGTTCCGACTGGCTCAGCCCTACGCCGGCGAGGACGCCGTCCGGGACGGTGAGGCCGACGAGCTGGCCGGGCTGTTCGACAAGCTGGCGGCCGACGGTGTCGTGGTGCGCGGGCTCTACGAGCTCTCCGGGATCCGCGCGGACGCCGACCTGATGGTCTGGTGGCACGCCGAGACCTCCGAGCAGCTGCAGTCGGCCTACCAGCAGCTGCGGCGCACCGGCGTCGGCCGGCGGCTGGAACCGGTGTGGAGCCAGCTCGCGCTGCACCGGCCGGCGGAGTTCAACAAGTCGCACGTGCCGGCGTTCCTTGCCGACGAGGCGGCGCGGGCCTACGTCTGCGTGTACCCCTTCGTGCGTTCCTACGAGTGGTACCTCCTGGACGACGACGAGCGGCGCCGGATGCTGTCCGAGCACGGCAAGATGGCGCGGGGGTACGCCGATGTGCGCGCCAACACGGTGCCGGCGTTCGCGCTGGGGGACTACGAGTGGATCCTCGCCTTCGAGGCCGACGAGCTGCACCGGATCGTCGACCTGATGCGCGACCTCCGGGCCTCCGAGACGCGACTGCACGTGCGCGAGGAGATCCCGTTCTACACCGGCCCCCGGGTGAGTGCGGCCGAGATGGTGACCCGGCTGCCGTGACCTCCCCGGGTCGAGCCCGCCCTCGTGTGGGCTAGCCCGCGGAGTCCTTGGGCTCCAGCCGCAGGCTGACCGAGTTGATGCAGTAGCGGTCGCCGGTCGGCGTGCCGTGGCCGTCGGGGAAGACGTGGCCCAGGTGCGACCCGCAGTTCGCGCAGCGCACCTCGACCCGCTTCATGCCGTGGGCGTTGTCCTCGATGTACTCGACGGTCTCGGTCATCGGCTGGTAGAAGCTCGGCCAGCCGCAGCCGGAGTGGAACTTCGTAGTGGACTCGAAGAGCTCGGCCTGGCAGGCGCGGCAGACGTAGACGCCCGAGGACTCGGTGTCGGTGTACTCCCCGGTGAACGCCCGTTCGGTCCCGGCCTGCCGCAGGACGGCGTACTCCTCGGGGCTCAGCTCCTGGCGCCACTGCTCGTCGGTCTTCTCCACGCGATAGGTCATGCCGGCCACGGTAGCCGCGCCCGGCCGCTCACCCCAGGGGCGATGGCGTGGAGCGGGGTTCACGGTCTACTGGTGCGTACGACGCACCAGGCGCGTCGTACGCACCAGTAGTCGCACCACCTCACCCGCACTACACCGGGACCACCCCGGACCAGCCCGCTAGCCTGGCCGACATGGCCACCCCCGCCGCCGAGGTGATCGCCGACGGCCGTCCGGTCCGGGTCAGCAGCCCCGACCGGGTGATCTACGAGGCAACCGAGCGGACGCCCGAGGTCACGAAGCTGATGGTGGCGGAGTACTTCGCCTCCGTCGGCGACGGACTGATGCGAGCCCTGCGCGAGCGACCGACGGCGATGGAACGCTGGCCGAGCGGCGTCCGCGATGGGATGAAGCTCGCGACGGGTCCGATGGACAAGAACGCCGACGCGTTCTACCAGAAGCGGGTCCCCAAGGGGGCGCCCGACTATCTGGAGACCGTCCAGGTGACCTTCCCGTCCGGCCGCACGGCCGACGAGGTCTGCCCCACCGAGTTGGCGGTCCCGGTCTGGTGCGCCCACATGGGCACGCTGACCTTTCACCCCTGGCCGGTCCGACGCGCCGACGTCGACCACCCCGACGAGCTGCGGATCGACCTGGACCCCCAGCCGGGGACGACGTTCGCCGACGCGGTCCGCGTGGCCGGCGTCGCCCGCGAGCTGCTCGCGGACCTCGGCATCGTCGGCTTCCCCAAGACCTCGGGCAACCGCGGCATCCACCTCTTCGTGCGGATCGAGCCGCGGTGGGACTTCGTCGACGTGCGGCACGCCGCGATCGCGTTCGGCCGCGAGCTGGAGAAGCGCGACGAGGGCGTCACCACGGCGTGGTGGAAGGAGGAGCGGGGCGAGCGCATCTTCGTCGACTTCAACCAGAACAGCCGCGACCGCACCATCGCGTCGGCGTACTCCCTGCGTCCGATCCCCGGGGCTCCGGTGTCGACCCCGCTGACCTGGGAGGAGCTGGCGGAGACGAAGGACCCCGGCACTCTCAACCTCTTCACCGTCGCCGAGCGAGTGGCCGACGGTGACCCCTGGGCGAGGATCGACGAGGTCCCTCACTCGCTCGAGCCGTTGCTCGCGCTGTGGGAGGAGCAGGGCGCGGTCGAGCTCAACTACCCACCCGACTACCCGAAGATGCCGGGCGAGCCCCCGCGGGTGCAGCCGAGCAAGAAGGTCGCCGCGCACTGGGACGAGGACGGCAACCGGATCGGCGGACCATGAGCGAGGACCGACGCGTCTCGCGCAACCCGGGGGAGCCGTCGAAGACCGGAGGGGACGGCCCCGAGCGCTGGGCCGACTATCTCGACTGGGTGCGCGCCGAGATGGTCGAGGGCGTGCTCGCGCTGACCGAGCAGCAGCAACGGGAGCCACGGGTGCCATCAGGCTGGTCGCCGCTGGAACTGCTGAGCCACGTACTGCACATGGAGCAGCGGTGGTTCGTGTGGGGCTTCCTCGGCGAGCAGGTCGACCAGCCCTGGGGTGACTGGACCCGCGACGAGCCCTGGCAGGGCGACGACTCCGACACCGTCGTCCCCGGCGCTCGCTGGCAGGTCCCCGCCGAGATGACCGCCGAACAGCTGGCCGAGCGGCTCACGGTGCTGGGCCGGCGTACCCGGACGATCCTGCGCACCCACCCGATCCACGTCCGCGCAGCCCGGGGCGGCCGGTTCAGTGAGGATCCGCCCACGCTGGAATGGATCTGCTTCCACGTGCTGGCGGAGTACGCCCGCCACGCCGGCCACCTCGACATCGTGGTCGAGCTTGCCGACCGGCCGCGGTAGCGAGTGTCGAGACTCAGAGCCCGGTGATGCCCTCGCCGGACCCGGCCTGCTCGTCGAAGTTCTCGTGCTCGAGCAGATGCAGCACCGGGACGCCGATCTTGCGTCGGGCGCGCGAGGTCCAGTCGACGTGGAAGAACTCAGCCACCACGTGGGGGCGGGTGAGGATGATCGCCTCGCGGCCGTCGACGGCTGCCACCTTCGCGGCCAGGGCCTCGATCGGCGGATCGGTGACGACCTCGCCGTGCGCGGTGGCCCCAGCGGTCTGGAGGGCGGACAGCGTGTGTGCGAGCTCGGCGTCGGAGCGGTCCTGGCAGTCCTGGCGGACGGCGTCGAGGTCGACGTCGCTCATCACCATCGCCGGGGAGGCCATCACCTCGCCCGCGGCCAGCGAGCCCATCGCCGACTCGATCCTGGCGGCAGCGTCCTCCAGCGGCAGGAGCACGTGGTAGACGACCGGCTCCTCGATCGCCTCGTGCAGGGACCGCACCTGGGCTGCGTCGGCGTGGGTGAGCTCCTGCTCGACGAGGAGCACCACATCGTAGGTCTGGCTCACGGTCGCCCCCTGGGCTGCGCCGGTGGGTGGAGGTCACCCGCCACCTCCAGCCTAGCCGCGCCGGGTCAGCGGGACCCGAGCACCTCGCCCAGGTCATAGCGCACGGGCTCGTCCAGCTGGTCGTAGCCGCAGGATTGCGGGTCTCGGTCGGTCCGCCAGCGACGGAAGTGTGCGGTGTGCCGGAACCGCCGGCCCTCCATGTGGTCGTAGGCCACCTCCACGACGCGTTCGGGGCGCACCGGCGTGAAGCTGAGGTCCTTGCCCTGGCTCCAACGGCTCTGGGTGCCCGGCACCCGATCGGGGTTGGCGATCGCCCACTCCGCCCACTCGGCCCACGGATGCTCGGAGATGTCGCAGACGAGCGGCTGCAGCTCGGCGTACAGCTCGGCCCGGCGGGACGCGGTGAAGGACGCCGAGACCCCGATGTGCTGCAGTTGTCCGTCGGCGTACAGACCGAGCAGGAGGCTGCCGATCAGCGGATGGTCCGGGGTGGAGGTCTTGTGCTCGCGGTAACCGACCAGAACGACGTCGGCGGTGCGCTCGTGCTTGATCTTGAGCATGCTGCGGGCGTTCTGCTGGTACGCCGCCCCCAACGGCTTCGCGACCACGCCGTCCAGCCCCGCCCCCTCGAACTGGTGGAACCACCGCTCGGCCACCTCCGGGTCGGTCGTGGTGCGGGTCACGAAGCACGGACCGTCCAGGCCGGTGAGGCTCTCGAGAGCCGCGCGCCGCTCGACGAAGGGGCGGTCGGCGTACGACTCGTCGCCGAGGGCGAGCAGGTCGAAGGCGACGAACGATGCGGGCGTCTCCTCGGCGAGCAGGTTGACGCGGGACGCCGCCGGGTGGATGCGGTTCTGCAGCACCTCGAACTCCAGCCGGTCGCCCACGGCCACGAAGATCTCCCCGTCCAGCACGCAGCGCTCCGGCAGCTGGTCGCGCGCCGCCGCCACGACCTCGGGGAAATAGCGGGTCAGCGACTTGGTGTTGCGGGACGCCAGCTCGACCTCGTCGCCGTCCTTGAACACCAGACAGCGGAAGCCGTCCCACTTCGGCTCGAAGGACAGGCCGGGGACGTCACCGGCTGAGTACTTCGCCGGATCCGGGATCCCCTTCACCGACTTCGCGAGCATCGGCCGCACCGGCGGCATCACGGGCAGGTCCATGCCCGAGACCCTAGACCGCCGGATCCCACGTGCGGGGGCGCCGTCTCGTAGGCTAGAGCGCCGATCCCCGGTTGGTCTGCCGGCAGGGCCCGCCTGACTTTGAATCAGGACTAGCGACGTAGGTTCGACTCCTACCCGGGGAGCCGATGGCCGGCGATGGTACGCCGCCACCGAACCACGACCGTCGTGAGCAAGGAGAGGCACCACATGCCGCACGACCTGACCGTCGTCGTCCTCGCCGCGGGCGGCGGGACCCGGATGAAGTCCAAGCGGATGAAGGTGCTGCACGAGCTCGGGGGTCGCAGCATGATCGGCCACGTGCTGACCGCCGTTCAGGCCACCGAGCCCGTCCGGGTCGTGGCCGTCGTGGGCCACCAACGTGAGGAGGTCGGTGACCACGTCCGCAGCTACCTCCCCGAGTGCGTGATGGCCGTCCAGGAGATTCTGGACGGCACCGGGGGCGCCGTCCGGGTGGCGGTCGAGGCGGTGGGCGCGATCTCCGGCACCGTGCTGGTCGCCGCCGGGGACACACCGCTGCTCGAGGGCGCGACGCTGCGCGCCTTCGCCGCCGAGCACGAGGCGGCTCAGCGAGCCGTCAGCATCTTGACCGGCATCGTGGACGACGCCCACGGCTATGGCCGGATCGTCCGCAGCAGCGACGGTGAAGTCGAACGGATCGTCGAGGAGAAGGACGCCAGCACCGAGCAACGGACGATCCGTGAGATCAACAGCGGCATCCTGGCCTTCGACGCCGGCTTCCTCGGGGCCGCACTGTCCCGGTTGACCAACGACAACGCCAAGGGTGAGTACTACCTCACCCAGCTCGTGGAGCTGGCCCGGCAGGACGGGCTCACGGTGGGTGCCCACGTGGTCGAGGACGTCGTGCAGACCGAGGGGGCCAACGACCGTGCCCAGCTGGCGACCTTGGGGGCCGAGCTCAACCGCCGGATCGTGACCCGCTGGATGCGCGACGGAGTCACGATCATGGACCCGGCCACCACCTGGCTCGACGCCGACGTCGTGCTGGCGGCCGACGTGACGATCCTGCCCGGGACCCAGCTCCTGGGCGCCACGGTGGTGGCCGAGGATGCCGTGATCGGTCCGGACTGCACGCTCAAGGACTGCGAGATCGGCGCCGGTGCCCGCGTGGTCAGGACCCACGCAGAGCTCGCCGTGATCGGTGCCGGGGCCACGGTGGGCCCCTGGTCCTACCTCCGCCCCGGCACGCTGTTGGGGAGCAACGGCAAGATCGGTGCGTTCGTGGAGACCAAGAACGCCTCGATCGGCGACGGCGCCAAGGTGCCTCACCTGTCCTACGTCGGCGACGCCGAGATCGGGGAGGGCGCCAACATCGGCGCGGGCACGGTCTTCGCCAACTATGACGGTGTGCAGAAGCACCGGACCACCATCGGCAGGCACGCCAAGACCGCGTCCAACAACACCTTCGTGGCCCCGGTGGCGATCGGGGACGGGGCCGCGACCGGCGCGGGCAGCGTGATCCGGCGCGACGTACCCCCAGGCGCCCTCGCCGTCTCGACGGGTCCGCAACGCAACATCGACGGCTGGTCTCAGCGGCGCCGGGCGGGGACGCCTCAGGCGGAAGCAGCCGCGGCGGCTCTCGGCGTGGCCGGCGAGGCCGGCGAGGCCGGCGAGGCCGGCGAGGCCGATCCCTCCGAGGGCTGAGGGCCGTGCGACCCCCGAGTTGGGCCGGTCCTGACGATGCGCGACAATCGGCTCAGCGGCGGGTCAGCCGGGCGAGCAGGGAGCGGGTCTCGTGAGCGGATTGAAGCGAACGACCGAGAAGAACCTCATGCTGTTCAGCGGTCGGGCCCACCCCGATCTCTCCCGGGAGGTGGCGGCGCTCCTCGGGACCGGACTGGTGCCGACCTCGGCGTACCAGTTCGCCAACTCCGAGACCTACGTCCGCTACGAGGAGTCGGTCCGGGGCTGCGACGCCTTCGTCATCCAGAGCCACACGGCGCCGATCAACGAGTGGATCATGGAGCACCTGATCATGGTCGACGCGCTCAAGCGCGCCTCGGCCAAGCGGATCACCGTGGTGGCTCCGTTCTACGGGTACGCCCGCCAGGACAAGAAGCACCGAGGGCGCGAGCCGATCTCGGCTCGGCTGATGGCCGACCTGTTCAAGACGGCGGGCGCGGACCGGCTGATCTGCGTGGACCTGCACGCCGACCAGATCCAAGGCTTCTTCGACGGTCCGGTCGACCACCTGATGGCGCTGCCGATCCTGGCCGACCACGTCCGGGAGAAGTACAGCGACCGCCGGCTGGCCGTGGTCTCCCCCGACGCCGGCCGGATCAAAGTGGCCGAGAGGTGGTCGGCCAGCCTGGGTGGAGCGCCGCTGACGTTCATCCACAAGACCCGGCGGACGGACCGTCCCAACGAGAGCATCGCCAACCGCGTCGTCGGTGAGGTGAGTGGCCGGACGTGTGTGCTGGTCGACGACATGATCGACACCGGCGGCACCATCGTGGCGGCCGCCGAGGCGCTCATGGCCGAGGGCGCGGCGGGGGTCGTCGTCGTCGCGACCCACGCGATCCTGTCGAGCGAGGCGGTCGACCGGCTGAAGAACAGCTCGATCACGGAAGTGGTCGTCACCGACACGCTGCCGCTGTCCGACGACAAGCGGTTCGACAACCTGACCTGCCTCTCGATCGCGCCGCTGCTGGCACGCGCGATCCGCGAGGTGTTCGAGGACGGCTCGGTCACCTCGATGTTCGACGGGCACAGCTGAGCGGCGCCCGCGCCGACGACGAGGTGCCCGATTCGCGTGCCCAGCGATGGCGGCCGTAGACTGGCGCGGTTGCCTCGGCGAGGGAGCACCCAACGGGTCTCCGTGATCGACTAGGCCGGCCCATCGCCGCGCTGACTCGGTCGCGCGGCGATTCGCATGTGCCGCCCCGCCGAGCGCCGCCACGACGTACCCCGTCGGGTACCCAGCAGGACCCCGACCCCAGAAGCTGTCAGGAGTGGAGAACATGGCTGCCGAGAAGATCAAGGCCGAACTACGCACGGAGTTCGGCAAGGGCGCCGCGCGGCGCATTCGCCGCGAGGACAAGGTCCCTGCGGTGGTCTACGGCCATGGCAACGAGCCGATGCACCTCACGCTGCCCGGCCACGACACGATGATGGCCCTCAAGCACGGCGGCGCGAACGCCCTTCTCGAGCTCGACATCGACGGTGGCGCGCAGCTGGCGTTGACCAAGCAGGTGCAGGTCGACCCGATCCGCCGGGTGCTGGAGCACATCGACTTCGTGGCCGTCCGACTCGGCGAGAAGGTCACCGTCGAGATCCCGGTCCAGCTGGTCGGCGAGGCGGCTCGCAACACGCTGGTCGTGACCGAGCAGTCGACGGTCCAGGTCGAGGCCGAGGCCACCCACATCCCGGAGTACATCGAGGTGGACATCACCGACGCCGAGGTCGGCACTCAGATCCACGCCTCCGACCTCGCTCTCCCGAGCGGCACCACGCTGCTCCTGGACCCGGAGGCGCTGATCGTCAACATCACCAACGCCCCCACCGAGGAGCAGATGGAGGCGGACCTCGACGTCGAGGGCGCCGAGGGCGAGGAGGGCGCCGAGGACGACGCCGAGGCCACCGAGGAAGCCGGCGACGCGACCCCGGCGGCCGAGGGCGGCGACGCGGAGTGATCCTGACCCGGCTCGGCAGCCTGTTCAGCAGGCTGGCGGGCCGGGGAGGACGCGACCGCTCGACCGGGCCGACCCAGCAACCGATGGCATCCCCCCAGGACGCGGCCACGGGCGTATGGCTCGTGGTCGGGCTCGGCAACCCCGGGTCCACCTACGCCGGACACCGGCACAACGTCGGCTACCTGGTGGTCCAGGAGCTGGCCGAGCGCATGGGCTCGCCGCTTCGCGCGCACAAGTCCGGTCGGGCCGACGTGCTGGAGGGCCGGCTCGGTGCGCCTGGCACCGATGCCCCGCGGGTGGTGCTGGCGCGCGCCCGCACCTACATGAACGAAACCGGAGGACCGGTGTCCTCGCTGGCGAAGTTCTACCGCGTCGCACCCGACCACATCGTCGCTCTCCATGACGAGCTCGACCTGCCGTTCGGCACCCTGCGCGTCAAGCAGGGCGGCGGCGACAACGGTCACAACGGGCTGCGATCCCTGCGCTCCTCCTTGGGGACCGGTGACTTCTTCCGCGTGCGGATCGGGATCGGGCGCCCGTCCGGCCGCAGCGACGTGTCGGGCTTCGTGCTCGGGAACTACTCCGCCGCAGAGCGCAAGGAGGTCCCGTTCCAGGTCTTCGACGCCGCGGACGCCGTCGAGTCGCTGGTGACGCGAGGGCTGGCAGAGACCCAGCAGCGGTTCAACTCCTGAGCGCTGCCGCAGCTGGCCGAAGGTCCCGGCTACGCCGAAGGGGGCTCCGGTCGCCACCTGGTCTGGACCACCCCCCCGGATTCGACGGCTTTGCCGGAACCCGCTGCGCATCGAGTTGACTCGTGCTAGGCCTCGGGAGAGACTGTTCCCACGTTTGAGTCGTGGGGTCTCAAACGGGTCCCGAGGAGGTCAAGATCTCTTGGCGGCGCAACCCTCGTGGGAAAGCTTCAAACCGGTCTCGCCCTCGGACGAGTCGGAGAGCAGTTTTTCCGTCGATGTGCCACCTGGTCCCCGCTGATGTGTATCAGCGTTCGGAGATCTTGCTCCATCCTGGAGACGCATGGGGATGTTTGGCCACGCCTGACGGCGCCGGCTGCCGCCCTTCCTCACGGTGGAACCAATCACCAAGCCTGAGGGGGCCCAGGGGTAATGAGTCAGTTGAGGTCTGCGCCGGACTTCGTCGTACCCGCGCCGCGGGGCGGCCGTCGCGAGTCGGTGCTCGAGGGCGTGCTCTCACCCGCCGCACCGTCCGTCGCGTCGGTGAGTACGCGCCATCGTCTACGCCAGTGGTTCCTGCCTGCTGAAGTCGTGGCAGCGGCCGTCATCGGCAGCTCGGTCGGGTTGGCTGCGAACGCGCCACTGTTCTTCGCGCTGCCGCTCGTGGTGGTGGCGATGGTCACGAACTACCACATGGGGCTGGAGACCATTCGTCCCGGGCTTCCTCATCTTGGACGGATCGTGCGAGACGCTGCGCTTCCCGTCTTGATGGTGACGGTCGGCGTCGCCACCGGCTTGCTCCGTCCCGAGCGCCTACCCGAGGCCCTGTTGATCGTCGGCTCGGTCGCCTCGACCGCGCTCGTGGCCACGCTGCTGCGTCGGGTCGTGGAGGGCCAGACGCGCATGGTCGTCGTGGGTGATGCCGAGTCAGCCGGTCGTGCCGCTTCGCGGTGGGCGGGCGACCGGCGCGCCCGCGTGGTCGGTGCCGTGCTCGTGGACGGGAGCCGGCGCGATGCGCTGTCGCTCTCGGACTCTTTCGGCGTCGACGTGGTGCTGGGCTCTGACGACGTGAGCCGGTGGGTGACCACCTGGCAGACCGACGTGGTCGCGCTGGTGGGTCCGACCTCGGCCGAGACCGTCCGCACGATGTCATGGGAGCTCGAGGGCACCTCGGCGTCGCTCGCAGTGATGGGGGTGGTGGAGCGCGTCGCACCGCACCGGATCGATGCGTCCACCCTCGCAGGCGGCACGCTGCTCCACATCCGCAGCAGCCGGCCCTCGCTGTTCGTGCGCACGATCAAGGCCGCGATCGACCGCGTGCTCGGCGCCGCGCTCCTCGTGGTCGCCGCCCCTCTTCTGGGGGTGCTGAGCCTGATGATCCGCCTCGACTCATCCGGCAAGGCGTTCTTCACCCAGACCCGCGTGGGCCTGGACGGCAAGCCGTTCACGATGTACAAACTGCGCTCGATGCACCTCGACGCTGAGGAGCGACGCACTGAGCTGGGTTCGAAGAACGACGGCAACGATGTGCTGTTCAAGATCCACAACGACCCTCGGATCACGCGGATCGGCCGGCTGTTGCGCAAGACCTCGCTCGACGAGCTGCCGCAGCTGATCAACGTGGTGCTCGGCGAGATGTCACTCGTCGGCCCGCGACCGGCCCTCCCGCAGGAGGTCGAGCTTTATAGCGACGACACGCGTCGGCGGCTCGTCGTCCGACCCGGCATGACTGGCCTCTGGCAAGTGAGCGGCCGGTCCAACCTGTCCTGGCAGGAGTCGGTCGATCTCGACCTTCGGTATGCCGACAACTGGCGTCTCGTGGATGACCTCGGCATCGGCGTACGCACCGTCGACGCCGTGGTTCGCTCCCGCGGCGCGTACTGACCTCTATCTGGTTCTCGGGTTGCATCTCAAGGAGATCCCATGATCCGACGTTCCGTATTGGCCACCACCGCGACGGTGGCCGCCCTCGCTCTGGCTGGGGCCGCGATTCCCGCTCACGCCGACTACAGCCACCCGGCCGTGGTCAGCGACAAGGCCGCCACCTGGACACCGAACCTGGTCGTGGTGCCGGGCGAGAAGAAGCCCGTTGCCTACGGCATCGCGGAGGCCGGCAGCCTGATGGTCGTCGGAGGACGGTTCAGCACCGTCGAGAACTCCAGCCGCACCACCCAGTACTCCCGGTCCAACGTGTTCGCCTTCAATGCGACCACGGGCGCGATCGACGCCGACTTCAAGCCGCAGGTCGACGGCAAGGTGTGGGCGGTGCAGTCCGACGGTGTGTCGGTGTGGATCGGTGGCGAGTTCAAGAACGTCAACGGCACCTCCCGTGCCGCGCTGGCAAAGCTGGATCTGGCGACCGGTCAGCTCGACCCGAGCTTCAGGCCGACGTTCACGGGCAGGCGGATCAGCGACATCGAGCTGCGAGGAGACCAGCTGATCGTGTCGGGCTCGGTGACTCCCCGCCTGATCGCGCTGGACCCGGACACGGGCAAGAACACGAAGTACCTCACCCAGGCGATCGGGGGGCGGCTGCCCAACAGCGACAACGCCCAGGTGTTCAAGTTCGACGTGAGCCCCGACGGCCAGCGCCTGGTCGCGGTCGGCAACTTCCTCACCGTTGACAATCAGCCGCGGCCGCGGGTCTTCATGCTCGACCTGTCCGACACCGGCGCCACGCTCTCGACGTGGAACTACGACTCGCTGGCGCTCAAGTGCACCTCAAACCGCCGCAACGCCCAGGGGTACGTCCAGGACGTCTCGTTCTCCCCGGACAGCTCGTGGTTCGCGCTGGCAGCGTTCGGCTACATGTACCAGTCGGGCTACCGGTACAACCAGATCTGTGACTCGGTGAGCCGCTTCGAGACCAGCGAGCTCGACCCGTTCCGGCCGACCTGGATCAACTACACGGGCGGCGACTCACTGAAGTCCGTGGCGATCACCGATGCCGCCGTCTACGTGCAGGGTCACAGCCGGTGGCTGGACAACCCCTTCGGCCAGGACTCAAAGGGTCCCGGCGCCGTCGACAGGCTCGGTGGCGGAGCTGTTCACCCGACGACCGGGATGGCGCTGGCGTGGAGCCCCAAGATGCCGCAGCAGGCCGGGGGCTACCAGATCCTGCCGACGGCCACCGGCGTCTGGTTCGCCACCGACGGAACCCGGTTCGCCGGCAAGTACCGCCGAGGGATCAGGTTCGCGCCGCTGCCGTGAACGGCCCCGCTATGAGGGGAGCAGTTTGACGACCGTGACGCCCGACGTCAGCGGGACGGTCACCTTCGACGACGAGAAGCGCTTGAGAGACTTGTGGTCGACCACGTGGCTGACGACGCCTTCGCGGGCGCTGCCCAACTCCAGGGTGACCCCGCCCAGGCGGTCCTTGGTGCTGCCGACGAGGAGCTTCTGGGCCTCGGGATCCCAGATCGGTCGGTCCAGCCACAGAGCCAGCAGGTGGGTGCCGTCCCGCTTGGCGAAGACCGCGGACTTCAGAGCCTTGGGCGCGTTGCTGAGGCCGTAGGTGAGCGGCGCGGGTGCGAACCCGCGCCCCCGGTCGTCGAACTTCGCCAGCAGGCGCCTGGTCGAGCCGAACTCCGGCTTCGGCCGCCACTGCGAGCTGTCGGTGCGCAGCATGCCGAACGTCGCCAGGCGGTCCCAGGAGCGGCCGGTGGGCTTCTCGAGGAACTCGTAGCGGAAGAAACGGGTGTTGCCGGCGAGCATGTGCTCGAGGATCTTCTGGGGACCGTACGCCGCGGCCACCGCGCCGGACACGCGTCGGGCACCGCCGCGGTAGTCCGGCGCCGTGAAGTAGCCACCCTCGGTGACGGTGATCGGCTTCCTCCCCGCCACCTCCTGCGCGCACTGGGTGAAGTAGTCGATGCCGGAGCTGGGCGGCAGCGCCCTGGGGTAGATGTGCATGGTGCCGCCGGTGACCCACGCGGACATGTCGCCCAGGTTCTGGGCCTGCTCCAACGTGGTGTCGCCTTCGACGCCACCGGAGTTCACGCGCGCCAGCGCCGGGGCCAGGATGGGGATCGCGGTGAGCCCGTGTCGCTTCCGAGCGTCGAACAGGTCCCGCATCTTGCTCCGGGTCTCATCGATCCAGGGCACGCCGTCGTTGTTCGGCTCGTTGATGCCCTCGAACGCGGAGAAGACCGAGGCCGGGTCGGCGTAGCGGTTGGCGACTGCCTTCATCAGGGCGTCCATGGGCTGCGCGTCGCCCCGGACACCGCAGACAGCGTTCACCTTGATGCCGTTCTTGGCCAGCTTCTCGAACAACGACAGCACCTCGGGCTGCAGGGTGAGTCGGGTCCGCACGTGGCGGATCCGCAGCTTGAGGAGCCAGGTGAGGAGCGCGTCGTGGTCGGCGTAGACGGTGTCGCCCCACGAGGGATGGATCACCACGCCGAAGGAGTCGAGCAGGCTGTCGGCCTGCCGCGGGGTGACAGTGGTGAGACCGCCTGCGGCAGCGCTCGCGGCCAACGAAGGCAGTGCCAGGCCCGAGGCGGTCACCCCGGCGGTCGCGGCTGCTCCCACCAGGAAGCGGCGTCGGCTGAGGGACAGGGCGTCAAGGGGAAGGGTGTTCCGAGAAGTCATCATGGGGGGGCTCGTCGTTCCGCCGGGGACTGGGTCGCCCGAAAAGTAGCCAGGAACGAGGGAGCGGGTAGGGGAAAGGGACAAACAGTGGCTGTTGGCCGGCGACGATAGCCCTAACGGACTACGTCGGCATAAACGGCTTCTAGCCTTATTAGGTCAGTGGCGGGTGAGTAACGTGAGTCATAGCTGGCCCTCGCGAGGACCCGCAAGCCGCTCATCAGGGAGGATTCACCCACGATCGACGTGAGCCGGGCGGCCAGATCCGAGGCGTCACCCGTCCGGAATGTAAGACCCACTCCGTCCGCCACGACGTCCTGGCTGAAGTTCTCAAGATCTGACACCAGCAACGGGGTTCCGACCGAGAGACTGCGCAGGATCACGAGCGGCAGGCCCTCGTACCACTGGGAGGGCACGACCACGACCTCGGCGTCGCGCATCAGGTGAGTCACCTCGTCCTCTCCCACCCAGCCGAGGAATGAGATCGACGGATCCTCGGCGGCCCGCTCCTCGACGAGCGACCGCAGATCGCCGTCGCCGGCGATCACCAACCGCATGCCGGCGGGAGTCTGCTGCCACGCGTCGAGCAGCGTGCGCACGCCCTTGAGGTCGATCAGCCGCCCGACGAAGAGCACGGTCCGCTCCCGAGGCGAGCGCGGGCCCGGCCCGGGGTCGGGCACCGAGTTGGGCTTCACCACGATCTTGTCCGCCGGGAATCCGTCTCGGATCAGCAGTCGTCGCGAGAAGTCGGTGAGGGTGAGGTAGCGGGTGACCGCGTGGTGGAAGGTCCCGGCCGCGCGATGCACAGCCAGCCCCAGGGTGAGCGCGGCCGTGGCTCCGGCACTCTCGTGATAGCAGCGGTGCCGGACCCCGGCGAGCTTCAGCCGCGATCCCACGCAGTCCTCGCAGATCCGGTCGTCGCGAACGCAGGTGCCGACGACACAGGAGTAGCGGTAGCTGTGGAGCGTGGTCACCGCGGGTACGCCGGCGCGGTAGGCCGCCTGGAACACCGACGGGGACATCAGCGGGAACGGCGTGTGGACGTGGACCACGTCCGGTCGGAAGCCGACGATCCTGCGGCTGACCTCGCGCTGGGCCTCGAGGTTCCAGACGGCTTTGGCGCCGGCGCGCCAGGCGGGCAGGCCGAGGGTCTCCGCCGCAGGCAGGGTGTACTCGGTGACGTCGTGGCCGGCATTGCGCAGCAGCTGCCCCTCGTGCGCGAGCACCTCCATGGCTCCGCCCAGGGAGGAGTGGTGGTTGTGGAGCTGGAGGATCCTCACCGAGCGGCCTCCGTCAGCCAGGCCGGCGCTTCGACGTCGAGGCGACCGTCCAGCAACTCCGCGAGCCGGCGCAGGTCGTCGGCGAACAGCGGCTCCAGCGCCGCCCGAGCGTGGGCGCTCACTGCGTCCTGTTGGAGGATGCCGCGTCGCACCCGCTCGCGCAGCCGGTAACTGGTGTGCTCCTTGACGAACTGCCGGAGGCGAGCGTGCCCGGTCGCCCACGCGATAGCCCGGTGGGCGACCGCGAAGCGGGGCTGGCCGGAGACGTTGACGCGGGGGACACCCTCGCCCTCGCCGGGGGCGGGAGGCACGTCGAGGAAGCGCAGGATCCGGCTCACGGTGCCCTCGTAGTCGCGGTCGAGGTCGTCATAGAAGAACACGCCGACCCGCTCGCGCGGGAACGCCGTGAGGAACGCCGCCACCTGGTCGGCGTACCGGCTCAGGGCCGTGTAGTGCCAGATGTGGTGCCACCCGTCGGCGATGCGCTGGTCCTCCAGCGCGACGGCCTCCGCGAAGTCCGCCACCGGCTCCAGCCCCCTGGCCGTCATGTACTGGTGGCTGGAGTAGGCCCGGTCCACCGGCTCGCGCAGCATGATCACCACGCGCATGTCGGGGTTCATCGCCAGGATCTCCGGGACGGCATCGCGGTGGTAGTAGAGGGTCGAGACCGAGGCGTCGCCCAGCGCGAGATAGTCGTGCTGCTGCGGGTAGAGCGCGAGATAGGCCGCGCGCTCGGTGACGGCGACCCTGTTGATGGTGTGCTCGTCGCCCGGCGCCGTGAAGTGCGCGCCGATCCGGTGCAAGGCGAAGTAGTGCGGCTCCTTGGGATCGGTCACGAAGACCTGGGGATGCGAGCGCAGTCCCTCGACCAGCCCGGTGGTCCCGCACCGGGCGGCGCCGGCGACCAGGAAGTTGGGGGTGGTGCTCACGGCTGCTCCTCGAACGGAAGGGGTCATGGTCGGGTCACGGAACGGATCGCCTCCCGGTAGGCAGCCTCGAGCCGGGAGGCCACGACCGGGGGCGCGAACAGGGTACGGGCTCGAGAGATCGCGGCCGAGCTCTCGGCCGCTCGCAGGTCCGGGTCGTCCAGGCGCGCCAGCGCGGCCGCGACCAGGGCGTCGGCGTCGTGGGCGGCCACGACTGCGCCGGCGGCTGCGCCGGGCGGGTCCACCACGACCTCGCGCACCCCGTCCACCTCCGTGGCGACCACCGGCAGGCCGGTGGCCATCGCCTCGGCGACCACCAGGCCCACCGTCTCGTAGCGCGAGCTCAGCACCATCAGGTCGCTGGCCCATAGCCAGGGGAGGACGTCTTCCACGGAGCCGGGGGCTCGCACCGTACGGCCCCATTGGGTGGGGGCCAACCCCGCGAGCGGGGCGGTGTCGCCAGGGCCGACCAGCGCCAGCACGGATCCGGCAGGACCGAGCCGCTCCCACGCGGGCAGCAGCAGGTCCTGCCCCTTCTGGCGGGCCAGCCGGCCGAGGACGAGCAGCACCTTCTCGTCGCCCAGGCCGAGCTGGGCCCGGGCCTCGGCGCGCTCGCTCGCCGTGGGCGGGCGGAACCGGTCGAGATCGACGGTCACTCCCAACGGGTGTGCGGGCAGCCGGACACCGAAGCCGGCGCCCCGGTCGATCTCGTCGCGGCAGTTGGTCACCAGCACGTTGGTACGCCGGGCGCCGCGTCGCTCGAGCACCCGGACGGCCGCGTTCAGCGCCCGCTGCCGGAACAGATGGTCCGACCAGGCGTGGGGCTGGTAGACCACCGCAGGAGGCGTGGAGCCCAGCGCCCGCGGGAGTCGGCCCAGCACACCGGCGAAGAAGGAGTGCAGGTGGACCACATCGGGGCGGAGCTGCGCCACGAGGGTCCGGAGCTGGGACACGGCCGCCGGATAACCGTGAGGCCGCCCCCGTGCGACGGACCAGGGGTGGAACCCCACGCCGTCCTCCAGCGCGCGCCCCACCGGGGGCGGTGCCAGCACATGGACCCGATGCCCCTCGGCCACCTGCTCGCGGGTGAAGTGGTCCAGCAGCGTGATCACCCCACCCCAGTGGACCTCGCTGACGTGCAGGATCGTGAGCTGTTCGCGGCTCCGGGTCACCGGCGGTTCAGCCCCTCGACGAGCTCTCGCGTCCAACCCTGCCGCGGTGGCGCGTCCGGTGCCTGCAGACGATCGGCGGCGTACCGCACGTTCACGACGAGCAGGTAGAGCACCAGCGTCGCGTCGATCTGGGCGTCGCTGAGACCCCAGCGCTCGCGCAGACCCTCCCGGACCAGGGACAGCCAGCGCTGTTCCTGCTCGGGCCCGGTCCCGTCGCGCCGACGCACCTCTTGAGCGGCGTAGTGCGCGTAGTCCATCCCCAGGGGTACGCCGTCCTCCAGGTGCTCCCAGTCCCAGAGCGCCACCCCCATCCCGGACCGGCGCTGGTTCCAGGCCACCCAGTCGCCGTGCCAGAGGCCGAGTTCGACCTCGGTCGTGGCGTGCCGCTCGAGCAGCAACTCCAGCTCCGTCGAGATCCACGCCGTCTCGTCCGAGGGAAGCTCGTCGAGCTGGCTGCGCAGCTGCGACAGCTGGGGAGCGTCGGCGAGCTCGGACCGAGTGGTCCCGTTGCTGCTGGCAAGCTCTGCCATGGCCGCATGGAGCTTCGGGTCGTCGGGATCCAGCACGGCCGGGCCACCCGCCACCACGGTCATGACCAGCAGCGCGCCGTCGCCGACCACGCTGTGGCCGATCGACATCGGCGACTCGACCAGCGTGAGCGGGAGCTGGCGAACGAGGGCGAGGTTGCGATGTTCGGCGGCAATGGACGGGGCGGTCGGCCCCACTCCGAACTTCGCGACCGCGACCATGCGCCCGGCAGCGTCGAGACTGGTCACGACCACGGCGCGGCCCGGGCGCGGCCTGCCGAGGCGGACGGCCACGTCAGCGGTCTCAGGCACCAGCCGTCGCAGCTCTTCCAGCACTGGTGCCGCGACCCCGTCGCTCACCCGCAGCCGCGCGACCGGCAGCAGGGTCAGCAGTCTGAGGCGAAACACAGCCGCCAGCGCTCGTCCTCGCAGCCCCGGTGCGAATGCGTGGATTGCCTCGGCCGCGTCGACCCCGCGGGCCGGGACGAGCAGGATCGGGTTGGCCAGGCGGGGGAGTACGAGGTACTCCGCGCCGTGAGCCGGGCTCCGGAACGGGTGGCGGGACACTACCAAGGACGAGGCAGCCGGCCATAAGGGGCGCAGGCGGCGCCGTAGCGCCGACCCCGCCGATCTGGCCGCGCCCCGCTGAGTTCGCGTCATCCGTCGTCTCCGGCGCGGTTCTCGCCTAGGTCGTCGACCGGTACGGGTGGCTCGAGCGGCGGCGTCTCTGTAGCCCACAGCGCGGCCCAGTCCAGCCCCAGCCGATCGTCCTGCGTCGCCAGCTGGGCAGCGACCGCGCCTCGTGATCGTTCGTAGCTCTCCTGGAGCCTGGCCAGCTGCTCGGGAGAACAGGTCGCCAGCGCCTCCCCGAGGGAATCCTTCGGCGTCGCCCGCGTCATCGCCCCCCGGAGCCGGCGAAGGTTCCGGGTGCCGACGAGTCGGCGGACGGCGGGGTACCAGCCGCGTCGTCGCACCGCCCGACGCAGCCACTTGAAAGCCGGATGCCGGAACCGCACGACATGGTTCTGGTGCGTCGCGGCCTTGGCGCGAGCAAGGCCCAGCGGCGCGTCATCGAGCCCTGCCAGCCGCGCCAGCACCCGCAGTGCGCTGTCGTCGCGGGTCACCGCCGGGAACGGGACGACCAACACCTGCTCGGTGGGGAAGTGTGCCGAGATCTCCGCGAGCCAGTGGGAGTAGTCCCCGGCGCCGGTGTAGACGTCGCCGTTCCCGGAGGTGAGGGCCTCCCCGAGCGTTGCCGCGGACTCGTTGTGGAAGTAGTCGCGGTGCAGCTGGAAATGGGAGACCAGACGGTCGAGGGGATGGCGCACGACGTAGACCACGAGGGCCTCCGGCGAGGTCTCCGCGAGCCGGGCCAGCGCGTCGGGGAAGTGCCGGAAGGTGTAGGACATCGACGCGTCGAGCCGGAGCCGGCCGGGCCGCCGGGGCAGGTACAGGTCGTCGTACCACTGCTCGCCGCGAGCGAACTCGCGGCTGAAGTAGTTGGGCTCCTTCACTGCGCCGGCGTCCACCTCTGGGTGCTCGGCCAGCGCGGCAGCGAGGAACGACGTCCCCGACCGCGCAGCGCCGACCAGCGCGATCTCAGGTCCCACGGGGCTCACTGCTGTCCCTTCTCCACCGCCATGGTGAGGTACTTGGATTTGCACTCGGGTTCAACCCCTCGGTCGGGTGGTATAGCCCGACTGGCCCCGCAGCTACGCTGGTGGCATCCTGGACCGTGTCTGGGTTCGATCCTAGATCAGACCAGTGGGGGGTCTGCATTCCATGGAAGTCATCTCGCATCGCGTGCGTGCCCAGACGGGGCTCGTGCAGTGAGCAGCGCCGACGAAGACCTCGACAAGGTTCGCGAGGCCGCTCGGGAACGCCCGATCGGCGGCGTGGAGACTCCGTCCTGGGTGCAACGATGGGCGCCGCTGATCCCGGAATCGGCGAAGTCCGCCGGCCGGTCGGTCTTTCGAGGCTACGGCGCGGCCACCTCATGGGGGCGTCCGCAACCTGACTACCTCGTCGTCGGGGCGAAGAAGGCCGGCACCACCTCCGTGGCGAACTGGTTGGTCCGCCACCCTCAGGTGATGCCGCTGTTCCCGCGGATGCAGCGGCACAAGAGCCCGCACTACTTCGACATCAACTACTACCGCGGTCCTGCGTGGTACGGCTCCCACTTCCCGAGTCGCCTTGCGCGCTCCGTCCACACCCGTCGATTCGGGCAGGCCGTGACGGGGGAGACGTCGCCGTACTACCTGTTCCATCCGGCTGTCCCCGAGCGGATCCGGGAGCAGTGCCCCGACGCCCGGCTGGTCGCCATTCTGCGGGAGCCGGTGGGCCGGGCCTACTCCAACTACTGGGACCGGGTGGCGACCGGCAACGAGACGCTGCCCAGTTTCGAGGAGGCGTTGGACGCGGAGGAGGCCCGGCTCGCCGACGCGACCGACGAGTGGCTGCGGGTCCCCGGTCACTACCACTTCAGCCACGACCACCACTCGTACCTCGCACGCGGGCGCTACGCCGAGCAGCTCGCCCGGTACTTCGAGGTGTTCCCCCGTGAACAGCTGCTGGTGCTCCCGCTCCAGTCGCTGCACCGAGATCCCACCGGTTCGTTCCGCCGGATCGAGGAGCACCTCGGGCTGGACCACCACGACGTGGACCTGAGCTCGAGCAACGCTCGCGAGAACATGCCGCCGATCAACCCCGAGACCCGGGAGCGGTTGCGCGAGTACTACCGTCCCCATAACGAGCGACTGGCTCAGCTGATCGGGGAGGATCTCGGTTGGTGAAGATCGAGGATGGCGCGGTCGCGGGTGACCAGAGCCCGACGCCGGTCGAGATCCATGTCGTGTGCCGGGCCAACCGGGGGCGCAGCCCGGTGGTGGCACACCTGCTGCGCGAGGCCGCCTCCCGCGGCGAGCTTGACGTGGCCATTCACGACTCCGGGCTGTACGCCAGCGAGCGGCACCGCCCGATCCACCGCCTCGATGCGCTTGTCGAGACGCTCGGGCTGGACATGGCCGGCCGGCAACCGACGCTCGCGGCGTTCACCGACCCCGCACGGATCGCGCTGGTCATCACGTTCGAGACGGCGCTCAAGCACCACCTGGTCCAACTCGAACCGGAGCTCGCCGACCGGGTGTTCACCCAGCACGAGCTGCTGCGCCTTGCTTCCTCGCCGGCCTGGCCGGGCGAGCGCGGGGCTTGGGGCGATGACCACGGGCAGGCGCTGGTGAGCTCTCTGCACCTCGCCCGGCCCTTGGTCGATCCCGGCGATGACGACACGCCTGACCCGGTGTTGATCCGCAGCCGACGGGCGATGCGCAGGTTCCTGGCCCAACTGCGCCTCGATACAGAGAAGACCTCCGAGGTGCTCTGGGGCTACTCGGCGGGGGCGGACTTCCTCGGCGCTGGGGATCCCTTGGGCGCTCGGAAGACCTTGGGCGCTGGGGTCTCCTTGCGGGCTGGGGACTCCTTGGGCGCCTCGGGCTCCTTGGATCCGGGCTCCTTGGGGTCCTCGGGCTCCTCGGGCTCCTCGGGCTCCGGGCCGTAGTTGTAGGAGTCGGTCTTTCCGGGGATCGCGGAGAACACGACGCCCGACAGGTCGCCGCCGATCTGCCGGATCCGCTCGATCGCCGCCTCCAGCTGGTGCACCCGGGAGAGGTGGTGGCGGGTGGCCAGCAGCACGTCGTCCGCGTGCGGGGCGATCTCGAGGGGGTCGGCCACCCGCAACACCGGCGCGGCGTCGACGATGATCAGGTCGGCCTTGCCGTGCAGGGTCCGCCATACCTCGCGGGCACGGTGCGACGCCAACAGCTCGGCCGGGTTCGGTGGGATGGCGCCCGCACCGATCAGCGTGAGGTTCTCGACCCCGGTGTCGACGCAGACCTCGTCGAGGGTGGCCTGACCGGCGAGCAGGTGCGCCAGCCCGCGCGGCGTCTCCAGGCCGAACTTCTCGCTCACCCGTGGGTGCCGGAGATCGCCGTCGACCAGCAGCACCTTCAGCCCGACCCGCGCCGCTGCCACCGCTAGGTTGCAGCTGACCGTGGTCTTGCCCTCTTCGGGAACCGCCGAGGTGACCAGCAGCAGCGTGCCCTTGGTCTTGCGGTTGGAGCTGGTGGGGCGGGCATCGGCCAAGAACCTGATGTTGGTGTTGAGCGCGCGGTAGGCCTCGCTCACGGGCGAGCGGGTGGCGGTCAGCGCGGCCGGGCGGGTGCGGTCGTCGCGGGTGTCGAACGGGATCCGGCCGACGATCGGTAGGCCGCCGAGGGCGAGGCGGAGCCGCGCCTCGTCTCTGATCCGGTCGTCCAGGCGGTCTCGACCGTACGCCGCGACCAGGCCCAGCACCAGGCCGAGGAAGCCGCCGAGCGCCAGGTTGCGCATCAGCCGCGGCTGCGACGGCGTGGCGGGCGGCTCGGCGTCGAGCAGCAACAGCCCGGGCTGCGTTGGGTCGATGGTGCCCGTGACCGCGATCTCGGTGTTCAGCTCTGCCTGGCGGGTGGTGAGGCTGCGCAGCTGGGCCCGCAGCGAGCCGCGCTCGGCCGCATCGTCGGTCTTGCCGAGGGTTGCGCGCACCTCGCGCAGCGCATCCTGGACCCGGTTCAGCTCATCGGAGTAGGCGTTGCTGGTGTTCAGGGCGGCCTTGCTCGCGTTGTCGAGGCCGAGCTGGATGTAGGCCTCGGCAAACCCATTGGCCACCGACGCCGCTTCGGCAGCGTCGGGACGGATCGCGGCGACTTCGACGACCCGGGTCTGGTCGATCGCTTGGACCGTGAGGCCCTGCAGCAGATCCTTGGTCGTGGTGTCCAGCCCCTGCGATTCGATCACCAGCCGGGCGACCGCCGAGGAGGACACCACATCGGCTTGGGTGGCGACCTCTTCGGGGCTCATGATCTGGCTGCCCGAGGTCTCGTGGGTGGGCTCCAGCAGCAGCCGCGCCACCGCGGTGTACTTCGTCGGCTGGTTGGCGCTGACCAGGCCACCGACTGCCACGCCGATGATCAGAGCGGCCAACAGGATCCGCCACCGACGCCGCACGATGGCAGCGTGTTCGGCGAGGTTGGTGACGTCGGAGTCCATGTGTTCTTCCGGGCGGGATGCGAGATGGGCGGCGGCGGTGCGTGCAAGAATTGTGAGTCGCGGGCCCATGGTACGGGGCCGTGAGTGAGATCACGGACAGATCCACCATCCTGACCCCTGGAGTTGGTCAGGTCCGACCAGGGCGAGAGGTGAGCATGCGACGGTTGCTCGCCGTGGCGGTCGCGATGCTTCCGCTTCAGTGGTTCGTCGTCGTCGCCGGCCTGCGGCTGCACATCCTGGTGATCGTGCTGCTCGGCGGCATCCTGGCTGCGTTGGTCTCGGCGCAGGATGTTCAGCGCGTGGTCGCGGTCGCGCGGCTCTTCATCGTGGCGAACGCCGTGGTCGTCGCCGTCTGGGCGGCCGCGAACCTCTATCAGGGGCTGGGCCTTCGGCCGGTCGTCCAGCAGGCGGCCTTCCTTTTCGCCTTCGTCACCATCGCTGCTGCCGTTCACGGCGCCTTGAGTCGCGACCTCTACCGCACTGCGGGCCTGCTGCGCTGGTCGGCCGCGGCCTCCTCCGCCGTGCTGCTCTTGGCGCTCAGCTACTCGATGGCCGTGAACGGCGTCAACCCAGGCGCCGTCTTCGCCCAGACGATCGCCACGGGCAACCCGGAGATCCTGCAGAAGGAGCTGTTCAAGTCGGCCTTCGTGGGCTTCGGCTTCGACGCCAGCGTGGTGCGTGGCAACATCCGACACGAGGTCTTCGGCGCCTTGCTGATGGCGATGGGGTTGGCCTCGGTGTGCGCCCATCTGCGGCCACCGGCCACGACGGTGCAGCGGCGGCTCTACCACGGCTCGTTGGCCGTCGGCGCGGTGCTGATCCTGTTCTCGCTGAGCCGTTCGGTGATCATCGCAGCCGTGGTCTGGCCCCTGCTGCTGCAGCTGCGCTACCTCCTGGTCGGCCGGTTCTCGCGCAACTTCACGGTGCTGCTGGTCTCGGGTGTGGCGTTCGGTTCGGTGCTGATGGCCCTGGGCGTCGCCCAGGTCCTCTGGGTGCGGTTCACACAGGACACCTCCTCGTACACCAAGCGGGACGAACTGATCTCCCGGGCCTTCTCCAACCTCGCGGACAGCGCGTTCGCGGGCGGGGTCGAGACGGCGTCCGCCAGCTCACACAACTTCGTGATCGACACCTGGCTGCGAGCCGGGGTGGTGGCGGCCGGAGGGGCTGTCGTCGTCGTCCTCGTCGTCGCCTGGTGGTTCGGCTCGCTCGCCCTGCGGCTCCCCCGAGAGCCACTGTGGATGGTCCCGGTCGTCGCGATGCTGGCACTGCCACTCGTGCGGTTCGTCACAGCGGGCGGTGGCCTGGTGCCCCCGGTCAGCTGGGTCACCATCGCCATCGTCACCGGTCTGCTGGCCTACCGGCGGACGGAGGCGATCCGGCAGGCCGACCAGGGCGACTCGGGCTCGGTCGGGCATTCGGTCGCGGACCAGCCCCCAGCGGTGTCGCCACCGCGGGGTACGCGCACGTCGGCGGCCGGATGAGGTTGGCGCGGTGAGGGCGGCTCCGGGGCCGTCGCGGAGGGTCTCCCTGGTCCGGGCACTGGTGTGGTTCGCAGTGTCCTACGGCCTGGCCATTGCCGGGTACGCCGCCGCGAACGCCGTCGCCGGTCGGTGGTTCGGCCGGGAGAGCTACGGCGTCTTCGTCATCATCGTGACCGTCAGCGCCGCCGTCGGCCAGCTGGGTCTGCTCGGCACCCACCGCGGGGGGCTGCGGGCGGCGGCCCAGCTGGAGGAAGCCGGCGGCGAGGAACCGACGCTGCTGCTGCTGCGCAGGGACGCGGCGGTGGCCTCCCGGCTGAGCCTGCCGCTGGCAGGTCTGGTCGCGGGCGCCGTGGTGTTCGCGGTGAGCGATGCCGTCCTGCTCACCCGGATCGCGACCAGCATCGGGTTCATGCTGCTGGTGGTGCTCAGCGGGCAGCAGAAGCTGTGGGCGAACTATCTGCGCGGCCTCGGCCACGTCCGGCAGGCCAGTCTGCTCGAGGGCCGCTCGGGTGGCGCCCTGGTCAGCTTCACGCAGGCAGTGCTGCTCTTCGCGGCGTGGCAGCTGGCCCCGCAACTGGGGCTGGCCGGGGCGGTCGGTGCACTGGTGGTGGGGTTCGCGGTTCCCGTCCTGATTGCCGGCCGGGTGGTGTCCCGGCGGTTGTCGGCGGTCGCCTCCTTCGAGCTGGCGCTGCTGCGCAGCCTTCCGGGGACGATCCAGCGCAACTGGCGCTTTGCGGTCAACCAGCTCTCTGTCTACATCGCCGGTGCCGTGGAGATCTGGATCGCGGGGCTGTTGTTGACCGACGAGGGAGCCTCCGAGTTCGCCGCGGCCCAGCGTCTGGCGCTGCTGGTGGCGATCCCGCTGGCCTCGATCCAGGTCGTCTTCGCTCCGGTGTCGGCCCGACTGCTCGGGCGCGGAGAGCACGAGGAGCTGGAGGTGGTGCTGCGGACCGGCGGGACGCTGGCCCTGCTGATCACCTCGGTCCTGTGGATCCCGATGCTCGTGGCTCCCGGCCCCCTGCTGTCGTTGATGTTCGGCTCGGAGTTCGCCGTGGCCGCCGTACCCCTCCTGCTGCTGACGCTCGGCAACCTGGCCAACGTCGCCTCCGGCCTCTGCGGGACCGCCCTGGTGATGTCGCGCCACGAAGGGACCGTCGCGGCCACGCAGTCGGTTTCCTCGCTCGCCAGGATCGTGTTCGGCGCCGCCGCCGCGCTGGCGTACGGCGTCATCGGGCTGGCCGTGGCGTCCGCGGCCGTCACCACGCTCACCTACGGCGCGCTGTGGTGGCAGACACACCGCCGGTTGGGGTTGTGGACGCATGCCACGTTGCGTCCACAGTGGGGAGTGCTGCGGCGCACCCGCAGCTAGTGGGGAGTGCTGCGGCGCACCCGCAGCTAGGTCGAGGCCCGGGCCGGTGAGCCGAGGCCGCGGGGCCTTAGGCTCGTGGCCGTGGACCCTGCCGACCAGAACCCTGCCCCCCAGAACCCTGCCGACCTCACCGACCACGAGCTTTCCGCCTGGCTCGCGACGGCCGCTGGACACCGGCTGTTGCAGGTCCGTGAGGAGGGACTCACGGGCCGCGAGCTCAAGGACGCCGGCGACCTGGCCGCCCACGAGCTCTTGATGAGCCTCTTGGCGACCCATCGGCCCGGCGATGCCGTGCTGTCGGAGGAGGGGAAGGACGACCGGGCTCGCCTCGAGGCCGACCGGGTGTGGATCGTCGACCCGTTGGATGGGACCCGGGAGTTCTCCGAGCCGCCGCGCGAGGACTGGGCCGTCCACGTGGCCCTGTGGGAGCGGGGGGAGCTGGTGGCCGGCGCCGTCGCCCAGCCGGCGCTCGGCGAGACCTTCAGCACCGCCGCGCCGCCTTCGGTGCCGCCACGCACCTCGCTCCGGCCGCGGATCGCGGTCTCACGGACCCGCCCGCCCGCCTTCGTCGAGGCGCTGGCCTCCGAGATCGATGCCGAGCTGGTGCCGATGGGCTCCGCCGGGGTCAAGGTGATCTCGGTGACCCGCGATGTGACCGATGCCTACGTGCACGCGGGTGGGCAGTACGAATGGGACAACGCGGCGCCGGTGGCGGTCGCGCGCGCGGCCGGGCTCTTCTGTTCGCGGGTCGACGGCTCGGAGCTGATCTACAACCAGGCGGACGTCTCCCTCCCCGACCTGATCGTGTGCCGCCCCGAGCTGGCCGACCAGATCCTCGACTTCGTGCGCCGGCACGGGACCGACTGACGCGCCGGCGACCCGGTTGTGGGCGCACCGGGTCGACGCGGGAGACTTCTCCTCATGACGTCGTTCATCTCTCACACCAGCATCGACTGCGGCAACGCCTACGAGCTGTCGGACTGGTGGCGGCAGTTGCTGGGCTACACCGACCATCCCGAGGACCCCAACGAGCCCGGTGACGAGGAGTGCCTGATCCTCGACCCCGAGTCCGGGCACCAGCTCCTGTTCATCGAGGTGCCCGAGAGCAAGGTCGTCAAGAACCGCCTCCACCTCGACCTGCGGCCCCGCGCCGGAACCCGCGACGACGAGGTCGAGCGGGTCCGGGCGATTGGCGCGACCGAGGTGGCAGACCTGCGCGGGACCTACGGCCCGGGCAGCGGCTGGGTGGTGTTCGCGGACCCCGAGGGCAACGAGTTCTGCATCCTTCGCTCCCAGGCCGAGATCGACGCTGCGGCCGACGAGGACTGATCGACCCGGCCGCGCCGGCGAGTATCAGCGCGCCCCCTTCCTGCCTCTTTTCTGTCATCGAACCGAATTCGCGTCACGAGGCGATGGGACGTCCGTCTCACTCTCGAGAGTCGATTCACAAGACAGCAACGACAGGTGGGAGGTGAGGGCCATGTGGGACGCACCGCGAGAGGTTGACCGCAGCGCCAAGGAGTGGCGCCTGCTGTCCCATGACCGCCCCTGCCTGGACTGCGGGCACGCGCTGCACACGTTCCTGCCGTGCTCCGACGCCTGCGGCTGCCGCCCGCAGTTCCTGCCGGGCGCACTCGGCTCGCTCAGCCCCGCTGTCTGATCGCCCCGCTGTCTGATCGCCCCGCTGTCTGATCGCCCGGCTGTCTGAGCGCCCGGCCGTCTAGACCGGGCAGATGGTCGGAGACGGCCCGTAGACTCGTTGAGACCTCCGTGAGCCCCGCCCTGCCGGCGATCGGGGGCGTTCGTGCTGCCCGCGACCTCGCCCAGGAGTCTTCGTGTCCCTCTCCGGTCTGATCCAGGCCGTCCTCGACGACCCTGTGCTCGCGGAGTCGGTCGCGGATGCCAGGGCCGGACTGACCCCTGAGCTCGACCTGACCGCGCCGGCGGCACTGCGTCCGTTCGTGGTGGCAGGGCTGGTCGACGTCGGTCGCCCGGTGCTGGCCGTGACTGCCACGGCCCGCGAGGCCGAGGACCTGGTCGAGGCGCTCGGGTGCTTCCTGGATCCCGACCGGGTCGCACTGTTCCCGAGCTGGGAGACGCTCCCTCATGAGCGACTGAGCCCGCGCTCGGACACGGTCGGCCGACGGTTGGCGGTGCTGCGCCGCCTCGCCCATCCCGACGACCAGACCGATGCCGCCTACGGTCCGCTGGACGTCGTGGTCTCTCCGGTGCGGTCGGTGCTGCAGCCGCAGGTCGCGGGCCTCGGTGACCTGGAGCCGGTCGAGCTCACGGCCGGCCAGGAGGCGCCGCTGGAGGGGGTGGTACGCCGGCTCGCCGACGCGGCGTACGCCCGGGTGGACCTGGTCGAGAAGCGCGGTGAGTTCGCCGTCCGGGGCGGCATCGTCGACGTCTTCCCCCCGACCGAGGAGCACCCGCTGCGGGTGGAGTTCTGGGGCGATGAGGTGGAGGAGATCCGCTCGTTCGCGGTCGCCGACCAGCGCACGCTGGCGACGGTGGAGCGGCTGTGGGCGCCGCCGTGTCGCGAGTTGCTGCTGACCGAGGAGGTGCGCCGCCGAGCCGCCGCGCTGGGCGAGGCCCACCCCTTGTTGGCGGAGCTGACGGACAAGATCGCCGCAGGCATCGCCGTCGACGGCATGGAGTCCCTGGCGCCGGTGCTGGTCGACGACATGGAGCTCCTGGTCGACCTGCTGCCCGCCGGGACCCAGGTCGTGGTGATGGACCCCGAGCGCGTGCGCACCCGCGCCCATGATCTGGTCGCGACGAGCGAGGAGTTCCTGGGAGCGTCCTGGGCCGCCGCGGCCAGCGGCGGTCAGGCGCCGATCGACCTCGGCGCCGCGTCGTACCGCTCGCTGGCCGAGGTCCGCGCCCATACGCTGGCGCTGGGCCGGGCATGGTGGTCGGTGAGCCCGTTCGGGATCAGCGACGTCGAGCTGCCCGTGTCGGCGGCTCCCGGGCCATCGGTGCAGGCGAGTGCCCCGGTCCGAGCCTTGAGCGCGAACCCCGCTCCGGAGTACCGCGGCGACTTCGCGGCTGCGGTCGCCGACCTCGGCAGCTGGGTGCGCGACGGCCACCGCGTGGTGATCGTCCAGCCCGGACACGGCACCGCCCAACGCACCGTGGAGGCCCTGGCGGAGCACGACCTCGCCGCCCGCCTGCTCGACCGCGTGGACTCCGCCGCCGACCTCGACCCGCACGTCGTGACGGTGACCACCGGCTCGCTGGGGCATGGCTTCGTCGACCTCGAGCACCGGCTGGTCGTCCTGACCGGCGATGATCTCGCGGGCCAGGGCGCTGCTACCCGGGACATGCGCAAGATGCCGACTCGCCGCAAGCGGCAGATCGACCCCCTCGAGCTGACCAAGGGCGACTTCGTCGTCCACGAGCAGCATGGCGTGGGCCGCTTCGTCGAGATGCGGCAACGCCAGGTGCAGGGCGCGACCCGGGAGTACCTCGTGCTCCAGTACGGCGCGTCCAAGCGCGGCGGCCCGCCCGACATGCTGTTCGTCCCCGCCGACGCGCTGGACCAGGTGACCCGCTACGTCGGTGGTGAGCAGCCGTCGCTGGATCGCCTCGGTGGCGCCGACTGGGGCAAACGGAAGGGCCGCGCGCGCCGCGCCGTACGCCAGATCGCGGCCGAGCTGATCAAGCTGTACGCCGCCCGCCAGGCGACCCAGGGCTTCGCCTTCGGGCCGGACACTCCCTGGCAGCGGGAGCTCGAGGATGCCTTCCCGTTCACCGAGACCCCCGACCAGCTCTCGACGGTCGACGAGGTGAAGGCGGACATGAGGCGCTCGGTTCCGATGGACCGGCTGGTCTGCGGCGACGTGGGCTACGGCAAGACCGAGATCGCGGTCCGGGCGGCGTTCAAGGCCGTCCAGGACGGCAAGCAGGTGGCGGTGCTGGTGCCGACCACCCTGCTGGTCCAGCAGCACCTCGCGACGTTCGGCGAGCGGATGAGCGGGTTCCCGATCGTGATCAAGCCGCTGTCGCGGTTCCAGACCGACAACGAGGCGCGGTCCGCGACCGAGGGCCTCGCCGATGGCAGCGTCGACATCGTGATCGGCACCCACCGGCTGCTCAGCCCCGACGTGAAAGTCAAGAACCTCGGCCTGATCGTGGTCGACGAGGAGCAGCGCTTCGGGGTGGAGCACAAGGAGCAGATGAAGCGCCTGCGCACCTCGGTTGACGTGCTCTCGATGTCGGCGACACCCATCCCTCGGACGCTGGAGATGGCGGTCACGGGCATCCGCGAGATGTCCACGATCACGACGCCGCCAGAGGATCGGCATCCGGTGCTGACCTACGTCGGCACCTACGACGACCGGCAGGTCACGGCGGCCATCCGGCGGGAGCTGCTGCGCGATGGCCAGGTGTTCTTCATCCACAACCGCGTCAACTCCATCGAGAAGGCGGCGGCGCGACTGCGGGAGCTGGTGCCCGAGGCCCGGATCGGCGTCGGTCACGGGCAGATGGGGGAGCACCAGCTCGAGCAGGTCATGGTCGACTTCTGGGAGAAGCGCTTCGACGTGCTGGTGTGCACCACCATCGTGGAGTCCGGACTGGACGTCTCCAACGCCAACACCATGATCATCGAGCGTGCCGACATGCTGGGTCTCTCACAGCTCCACCAGTTGCGCGGTCGCGTGGGCCGTTCCCGGGAGCGGGCCTACGCCTACTTCCTCTATCCGCCCGAGAAGCCGCTCACCGAGACCGCCCACGAGCGGCTGGCCACGTTGGCGCAGCACTCCGATCTCGGCGGCGGCATGGCGATCGCCATGAAGGACCTCGAGATCCGCGGCGCCGGCAACCTGCTGGGCGGCGAGCAGTCCGGACACATCGCCGACATCGGCTTCGACCTCTATGTCCGCCTGGTCGGCGAGGCCGTCCAGGAGTTCCGGGGCGACGCCGAGCCCGAGCTCGCCGAGGTGCGCGTCGAGCTGCCCGTCGATGCCCATCTGCCGCACGACTACATCCCCTCGGAGCGGCTGCGGCTGGAGATGTACAAGCGGCTCGCCGAGGTGCGGTCCGACGCGGACGTCGCCCAGGTGGCCGAGGAGCTTCAGGACCGCTACGGCGACGCGCCGGAGCCGGCCATGTCGTTGCTGCAGGTGGCGCGGTTCCGGGCTCGGGCCCGCGAGGCCGGCGTCGGCGAGGTCACCATCTCCGGCAAATACATCCGGTTCGCCCCGGTCGAGCTGGCCGAGTCGCGGGTGGTGCGCCTCCACCGGTTGTTCGCCGGCAGCGTGGTGAAGTCGGCCCTCGGCACGCTCCTGGTGCCGAGACCCCAGTCCAGCGGCATCGGCGGACGTCCTATCGTTGGACTGGCCCTGCTTGAATGGGCCCGGTTGGTGATCGACTCCGTGATCGATGAGCGGGTCGGGCCCGCCGCAGACAGCAGCACCACCCCAGCAACGAGCAAGGAGCAGTCGTGACGTCAACGCCTCGCCGTCGGGGTCTCCGTTCCCACGTCGTCCGGGCCGGCGCCCTCCTCGGAGCGGTCGCGCTGCTCGCCGGCTGCGGCGCCGTGCGCCCCGGTGTGGCCGCCCAGGTCGGAGACCAGTCGATCAGCGTCGCCGACGTCGACGCGGCGGCGGTGGCCTTCTGCGTGGCCTACGGCACGGCCAACCCCGGCGGCGTCGTCCCGATGCGGATCGCCCGCGACTTCCTGTTGGCCAGCATGATCGAGCAGTCGATCGGCGACCAGCTCGCCGCGGAGTACGACGTCTCGCCGGGCGTCGACTACGAGCAGGCCGTGTCGCAGGCGCGGGCGCAGGTCTCGGGGCTTCCGGACGACCAGCGCGACGCCGTCCTCGACCAGCAGGTGGCGGCGCCTTACCGCCAGGCAGTCACCCAGGCTGCGGCCGAGGCGTTGCTGGCTCAGGACGGTGTGGCCTCACCCACGCCGAAGCAGCTGCAGGGCCGCACCTCGCTCCTGGAGACCCAATGGGCCGACAGCAACGACGTCGTGGTCGACCCCCGGTTCTCGGTCGAGGTCGTCGACGGCAAGCTGGCGGACTCCCAAACGGGATCGCTCGGGTTCCCCGTCAGCGAATCCGCCAAGGTCGGCCTTCAGACCGACCCCGAGGCGCTGAGCACCCACGCCCAGTCGCTGCCGCCCTCGCAGCGCTGCGGCGCCTGACCTGTCCGTGGGCACCGGGGCACCCGAGGAGGACCCGGTCGTCGCGCGGCTGCGCGAGCTGACCGACGTGATGCAGCGCCTGCGTCGCGAGTGCGCCTGGAAACAGGCGCAGACGCACACGTCGCTGGTGCGCTACCTGCTCGAGGAGACCCACGAGACGATCGAGGCGATCGAGACGGGAGCCCCCGACGACCTGCGCGAGGAGCTGGGTGACCTGCTGCTGCAGATCTGGTTCCACGCGGTGGTCGCCGAGGAGGCCGGCGAGTTCACGCTCGCCGAGGTGGCCGACGGGATCATCGCGAAGCTGCGCCGGCGCAACCCGCACGTGTTCGGGGATGCTCCAGGGGGCGACGCGGCGTCGATCAACGAGGTGTGGGAGTCGATCAAGGCCGCAGAGAAGCAGCGCGCGTCGGTGACCGACGGGCTGCCGCCGTCCCTGCCGGCGCTGCTGTACGCCGACAAGGTGGTCGACCGGCTCGCTCGCGAGGGTGCACCCGTCGACGCCGACCCGGGCGGTGACCTCGGTGAGCGGCTGCTGGCGCTCGTCGTCGAGGCGCAAGCGACCGGCGCGGACCCAGAGCAGGCGCTGCGTGGCGCTGTCCGCCGCCGCCTCGGCTGACCCCGACCGAGCGTGTCCCGCCCCGTGGGCCTGCCGCGAAGTCGGCCGACACGGCGCTAGGCTGGCGCAGGTCCGATCCGTCTTCCTCAGGAGCAACACGTGGCTTCCATTGCAGCAGTCGGCGCCCGCGAGATTCTCGACTCGCGCGGCAACCCCACCGTCGAGGTCGAGGTCGCGCTGGACGACGGCGCCTTCGGCAGGGCCGCAGTGCCCAGCGGTGCCTCCACCGGAGCCTTCGAGGCCGTGGAGCTACGCGACGGCGGCAAGCGCTACCTCGGCAAGGGTGTCCAGAAGGCCGTCAGCGCCGTCCTGGATGACATCGCCCCGGCCGTGATCGGGCTGGAGGCCGATGACCAGCGGCTCATCGACCAGGTCATGGGCCAGGTCGACGCGAGCGCCAACAAGGCCAAGCTCGGCGCCAACGCGATCCTCGGTGTCTCCCTGGCGGTGGCACGCGCCGGCGCGGAGTCGGCCGGACTTCCGCTCTACCGCTACGTCGGTGGCCCCAACGCCCATTTGCTGCCGGTGCCGATGATGAACATCCTCAACGGCGGCTCGCACGCCGACTCCAACGTCGACGTGCAGGAGTTCATGATCGCGCCGATCGGTGCCCCGACCTTCTCCGAGGCGCTTCGCCAGGGGGCGGAGGTCTACCACGCGCTCAAGGCGGTGCTGAAGAAGAAGGGCCTCGCCACCGGTCTGGGCGACGAGGGCGGCTTCGCCCCCAACCTCGACAGCAACCGGGCCGCGCTCGACCTGATCGGTGAGGCCGTCAAGGCGGCCGGTCTCAAGCTGGGCAAGGACATCGTGCTCGCCCTCGACGTCGCCGCCTCGGAGTTCCACAACCGCGGCAAGTACGCCTTCGAGGGGCAGAAGAAGAGCAGCGAGGAGATGACCGCCTACTACGCCGACCTGGTGGCGTCCTACCCCATCGTCTCGATCGAGGACCCCCTCGACGAGGAGGACTGGAAGGGCTGGAAGACGATCACCGACGAGCTGGGCTCGAAGGTCCAGATCGTGGGCGACGACCTGTTCGTCACCAACACCGAGCGGCTGCAGCGGGGCATCAGCGGCGGCCAGGCCAACGCGCTGCTGGTGAAGGTGAACCAGATCGGCTCGCTCACCGAGACCCTCGACTCCGTCGAGCTCGCCCACCGCAGCGGCTATCGCTGCATGATGAGCCACCGATCGGGCGAGACCGAGGACACCACCATCGCCGACCTCGCGGTCGCCACCAACTGCGGCCAGATCAAGACCGGGGCTCCCGCCCGCTCCGAGCGGGTCGCGAAGTACAACCAGCTGCTGCGCATCGAGGGTGAGCTCGGCGACGCGGCAAGGTACGCCGGGGCGGCGGCGTTCCCGCGGTACCAAGGCTGACCGCTCACCATGACGAAGCGTCGGCCGGGCGACCCCGTGCGGGGGGCAGGACCCCGAGGCACCCGCGGCGGCGAGGGCCGCGGGGGCAATCGGCGTCCCGCAAACCGGGGCGCGGCTCCGGGGCGCGGTCTCGCCGGCAGCCCCTCGGCTCCCGATGACGCGCGACCGCGCTCGCGCTTCACCGGCCGCGCCGCCGTGCTGGTGCTGGTGCTGCTGGTGCTGATGATGTCCTACGCCTCGTCGATGAAGGCCTACCTCCAGCAGCGCTCCCACATCGACTCGCTGAACGCCCAGATCGTGCAGCAGGAACGCCGGATCGAGGTGCTCACGCGGGAGACGCAACGGTGGGAGGACCCGGCGTACGTCCGAACGCAGGCCCGCCAGCGATTCGGCTACGTGCTGCCGGGTGAGACGTCGTTCGTCGTGGTCGGTGCCGACGGCGAGCCGCTGGAGCCCAAGGGCAACCTGAGCGATCCGGCCGACGTCGTGCAGCAACCGCCCACGGCCTGGTGGGACCGCGCCTGGGCGTCGGTCGAGCTCGCCGGGAACCCGCCCAGGACGCAGGCGCCGCCGGCCCAGACGATCCGCGGCCAGACGACCCGGGGCAGCGCCGGGTGATCGACCCCGCCGACGAGGCGGCCATGGCCGAGCAGCTCGGCCGGCCGCTGCGGGGGATGCATGCGGTGGCGCATCGCTGCGGCTGCGGTCTGCCCGATGTCGTGACGACCGAACCACGGCTGCCTGACGGCACGCCGTTCCCGACGACGTTCTACCTGACCTGTCCGCGCGCTGCTTCGCTGATCGGCACCCTGGAGGGCGGCGGGCTGATGCGGGAGATGACCGAGCGGCTGGCCGAGGATGCCGAGCTCGGGGCGGCGTACGCCCAGGCGCACGGGCGCTATCTCGCCGCGCGGGCCGCGTTGGGTTCGGTGCCGGAGATCGAGGGTGTGTCCGCGGGCGGCATGCCCGACCGGGTGAAGTGCCTGCACGTGCTCGCCGGCCAGGCGCTGGCGCAGGGTCGCGGGGTGAACCCGCTCGGCGACGAGGTGCTCGACCTGCTCGGAGAGTGGTGGGCCGACGGGCCCTGTGTGGGCGGCGCCGTGGGGAGCGGGGCGTGATCGCCGCCGTCGACTGCGGCACGAACACCATCAAGCTGCTGATCGGTGACCTGCCCGCGGTGTCGGTGCGCGAGTCGCGCACGGTGCGGCTCGGCCAAGGCGTCGACACCATGGGCGAGCTTGCCGACGAGGCGCTGGCCCGGACGTTCGCGGCGATCGATGAGTACGCCGTGCTGATCGCGTCGCATCCGGTCAGCGCGATCCGCTTCTGCGCCACCTCCGCGACCCGCGACGCCGCCAACGCGGCCCTCTTCTCCGACGGGGTGCTCGCGCGGCTCGGGGTGCGGCCGGAGGTCCTGTCCGGGGATGAGGAGGCGGCCCTCGCCTACGACGGGGCGGTGCGCAACCTCCGGGTGGACGTGCCGACGCCGGTCGTCGTCGTCGACATCGGCGGCGGCTCGACCGAGCTGGTGCTCGGGCCATCCGACGGGGTCGGCGGTCCGGTCGCGGGCGTCTCGCTGGACGTCGGGTCGGTGCGGCTGCACGAACGCCACCTGCACACGGACCCGCCGCGCACGAGGGAGATCCTCGCGTGCGTCGCCGACATCGAGGAGGCGCTGGACTCCTCCCCGGTGGACCTCGCGGCCGCGCAGACCGTGGTGGGCGTGGCCGGCACCGTCACCACGGTGGGAGCGGGTGTGCTCGACCTGCCGGCGTACGACGCCGAGGCGGTCGACCAGTCGACGCCCACGGTGCGTGAGGTGCGCGAGTACGTCGCCCGGCTGCTCGCGATGACCATCGAGGAGCGCCGCGGTCTGCCCTACATGGCTGCCGGCCGGGCCGACGTCATCGGCGCCGGCGCACTCATCCTGGACCGGGTCCTGGTGCGCACCACGGTGTCGCGGATGGTCGTGTCGGAGAGTGACATCCTCGACGGCATCGCCTGGTCCATGCTCGAGTCGTGATCTGGATAGTCCGCTACGTTCGGCACGTATTTCGGGGCGTCCAACCGTGCCGAACGTGGCGGACTATCGGAAGGTGAGGGCCGGTGCAGTTGCCTCATCCGGTGACCGGGTCGCTGTTCGCGAGCCCGGTCCCTCCCGGGACGGGCTGGCCCGGGGACGTCGCCGGGGCGACGACACCGGCAGCGACCTCGACGTCCGGCGTACGCCGGCTGGCCCGGCAGGTGGGAACGGGGCAGGGCGCCGTCGAGGAGCTCGACGCCCGCATCTCGGTATGTCGCGCGTGCCCGCGCCTGGTCCGATGGCGGGAGGACGTGGCGGCGACCAAGCGGGCGGCGTACGCCGACCAGCCCTACTGGGGGCGCCCGGTGCCTGGGTGGGGCGACCCGGAGCCCACGGTGCTCCTGGTCGGGCTCGCCCCAGCCGCGCACGGCGCGAACCGCACCGGCCGGGTCTTCACCGGCGACCGCTCCGGGGACTGGCTCTTCGCCAGCCTGCACCGGGTCGGGCTCGCCGAGAGCTCCACGAGCTCCCACGCGGGCGACGGGCAGCGGCTCCTCGGCGCCCGGATGGTGGCGGCAGTTCGCTGCGCACCACCGCAGAACAAGCCCACGACCGGGGAGCGGGACGCCTGCGCCCCGTGGCTGGACAGCGAGCTGGCGCTGCTCGCACCGTCGCTGCGGGTGGTCGTCGCGCTCGGCGGCTTCGGCTGGGACGCCGCGCTCCGCGGCTTCGCCGCGCAGGGGTACGCCGCCCCGCGGCCCAAGCCTCGCTTCGGGCACGGCGCCGAGAGCACGCTCACCCGAGAGGGCCATCAGATCCTGCTGCTCGGCTGCTACCACCCCAGCCAGCAGAACACCTTCACCGGCCGGCTGACCGAGCCGATGCTGGACGAGGTGCTCGCCCGGGCCGCCGGCACCTGAGCCGCCGACGACCGGACGGCACCCTCAGTGGAGGTTGCCGCGGGGCGGACGCGGCGGAACTTGCAGCGCTCCGGCGATCTCGGAGCTGGTGGGGCGCTTGCCCTTCCCGTTGAACGGGACGAACAGCACCTCGAGGGTCGACTCGTCGTAGGTCGTCGTCGTGGCGCCGAGAACGGCCCTGAACTTGACGGTGCGGGTGCCGGCAGCGACCGGAATCGTCACGTTCGTGCTGCAGTCCTCCTCGCGGTTGCCAGAGGTCGAGAGCTGAATCGAGCGCCGGGACCCCACGGCGTACTTGTCGCCGAGGTTGATCCAGCAGTCGGAGGAGGCGCTGGCGGCGGTGTGATCGAAGACGTCGGAGGAGGCGGTGACCACGAGGTAGCCCTTGGTGGGCGCCGTGATCCTGGTCTGCAGGACGCCGACCTCCCCGGTGACCCCGGTAGCAGCATTGTTGTCCGTCTTCGCGGTCGCGACCCGCACGAGGAGGTCTCCAGGGCCGAGAGTCTTGTCCTTGATCCTGGCGCCGGTGATCATCCCGGCGGCGGTGGCACTGCCGATGCTGCCCAGGGCGAGCGCCGCCGCAGCGATGGCCACAGTGGTAGAGCGGTTCATGGATGTCCTCCAGGTGAGTGCGGATGTCCTGCGGGTGGGCATTCGCGAACGTAGCGTCATGGGACGCGGTGAGGAAGGGGCCGGATGGGTGCAGACGGGCTCCTGCCCGTCCGCGCGAACCCAGGCATACGATCGCTGCCACGTGGTGTCCTGGAAGGGCCGCTGCCCCCGTATCCCAACCGGTAGAGGAAGCCGCCTTAAAAGCGGCACAGTCTGGGTTCGAGTCCCAGCGGGGGCACGTTCGACCACGACGCCAGAGAGTCGACGGGAACACCCGGCCCTGCCGGGGCGTTGAGATCATTGAGGCGCCGGTACAGTCGGCGTCCTACCAGGTGCGACGTCACAACGGCGTGCACCCCGGCCTTCCATGGAGGAGACCACGATGCGCAGCACCAACCCCGTGTTCAACCGCTCGGCGGAGTTCAACGGGACCGCCGAGGCCAACGCCAATCCCGCTTACACCGACCCCGCGACCTGGGGCACGGGCACGCCCGGCTCACCGGTCGTCACCGAGCGGATGACCATCGACTCGGTCGTGCAGAAGACCGCCATCACGCTGGCCGTGGTGATCGCCACCGCCGCCGTCACCTGGTGGTTCATCGGTCCGATCTCGACAGGCACCTCGGTCGCCGACCAGCAGAACCTCGCTCAGCTCAGCTCCGCCTTGCTGGTGGGTGCCGGCGGCGCCTTCCTCCTGTCGCTGGTCAACTCGTTCAAGCGCGTCATCAGCCCGGCCCTCGTCATCGCCTTCGCGGCGCTGGAAGGCGTGGCTCTGGGGGCGTTCAGCAAGCTGTTCGAGACGCAGTTCGGCAATGGCATCGTCATGCAGGCCGTGATCGGCACCTTCGCCGCGTTCGCCGGCACGTTGGCGACATACAAGTTCTTCGACATCAAGGTGGGCCAGAAGTTCCGCACCTTCGTGGTGGCCGCGATGTTCGGCATGGTCGGCCTGGGCCTGCTCGAGATGGCGCTCGGCTTCTTCGGCAACTCGGTCGGCTTCTTCGGATTCGGGGCCCTGGGTCTGCTCTTCGCAGTCGGCGGCCTGGTGCTCGGTGTCTTCATGCTGATCCTCGACTTCGACTTCGTCGAGAGGGGCGTGGCTGCCGGCCTCCCGGAGCGGGAGTCATGGCGGGCGGCCTTCGGCCTGACGGTCAGCCTGGTGTGGATCTACACCAACCTGCTCCGGATCCTCGCGATCATGCGTGGCGACTGACAACATCCTCGCGCTGACGCACAGTTAGCTCGCGGAGTCCCCGGCATCCTGGTGATCCGGGGACTTCGCCATTTCGGGCGACTCCGCCAGGTCGGGAGACTCCGGGTCGCTGTCGGGGACCTGGTGGCGCGTGCGCAGCCGCACCCAGCGTCCGCGCAGACCGCGCTGCGAGCCGCCGATCTCCGTGCCGTCGAGCTCGGTGCCGGGGTGCTGCACGGCCTCGACCGCAGCCTTGGCCACCGGCAGGACCACGGTGCGGTCGCGGTGCGTGCGCTCCACCTCCTCGTCGGGAAGCAGGCCTAGTGCGGCCAGCGTGGACGGGACCAACGCCGACGCCAGTGCGCGGTAGCCGTCGGCCGATGGGTGGAAGCGGTCGGGGCCGAAGAGCAGGGCCGGCGCCGCGGCGAACTCGGGACCGAGCATCGACCCGAGGGAGACCGACCGGCCACCGGCCTCCACGACAGCGATCGTCTGGGCGGCAGCAAGCCGGCGCGACCAGGAGCGGGCGACCTGCTTCAACGGGGGCGCGATCGGCTGGATCGTCCCCAGGTCGGGACAGGTGCCCACCACGACCTCGGCGCCGGCCTCGCGCAGGCGGCGTACCGCCTCGCTGAGGTGCCGGACCGACGCCGACGGGAGCACGGTGTGGGTCACGTCATTGGCCCCTACCAGGATCACCGCCACGTCCGGGTTGCCCGGCAACGCCCTGTCGATCTGGCCGATCAGGGCGGAGGACTGCGCTCCGATGGCGGCGTACTCCCGCAGGTGGACCCGTCGATTCGCAGACTGAGCCACGCCGGAGGCCACCAGCGCGCCCGGGGTCTCCTCGACCCGGTGCACGCCGTAGCCGGCCGCGCTGGAGTCGCCGAGGATCGCGATCTTCACCGCGGGACCGGGCCTTCCGCGGCCGTACCACCCGGTCGCATCGGGGGGCGGGCCGTCCTTGGGCTCGCCGATGGTGCGTCGCGCCAGCGACGCCTCGGCGCGCAAGAGGCCGTAGATCGCGGCGCCGGCCGCGGAGAGGCCACCCCCGCCGTAGACCGCTGCGGACGCCAACTTCCGTGCCGCAGCCGCCTTCCCCATGCTGCTCACTGTACGGATGCCTCATCGAGCGGCGCAGGCGGTTAGGTTGAGGCGATGCAGTACGTCGACTCGCTCCTGGACCTGATCGGCCACACCCCGCTGCTGCGGCTGTCCCGTTCCCTGGACCTGCCGGAGGGCTGCGGCTCCGAGGAGCGCGGGCCGCTGGTGTTGGCGAAGGTGGAGTACCTCAACCCGGGCGGGTCCGTGAAGGATCGGATCGCGATCCGGATGATCGATGCCGCTGAGGCGTCCGGCGAGCTGCAGCCGGGCGGGACGATCGTGGAGCCCACGTCCGGCAACACCGGGATCGGGCTCGCGATGGTCGCCCAGGAGCGCGGCTACCAGTGCATCTTCGTGTGCCCGGACAAGGTCAGCGAGGACAAGCAGAACGTGCTGCGCGCCTACGGCGCCGACGTGGTCGTGTGCCCGACCGCCGTGGCGCCGGAGCATCCGGACTCCTACTACAACGTCAGTGACCGACTGGTGCGCGACACCCCTGGCGCGTGGAAGCCCGACCAGTACTCCAACCCGCACAACCCCCGCTCCCACTACGAGACGACCGGCCCGGAGCTCTGGGAGCAGACCGAGGGCAGGATCACCCACTTCGTGTGCGGCGTCGGGACCGGCGGCACGATCAGCGGCACCGGACGCTACCTCAAGGAGCGCAACCCCGGGGTACAGGTCGTGGGTGCGGACCCGGCCGGCTCGGTGTACTCCGGCGGCACCGGGCGGCCCTATCTCGTCGAGGGCGTCGGTGAGGACTTCTGGCCCACGACCTACGACCCCGACATCGCCGACCGGATCATCGAGGTCTCCGACGCCGACTCCTTCGCGATGACTCGGCGGCTCGCACGGCAGGAGGCGCTGCTCGTCGGCGGCTCCTCGGGGATGGCGGTGTACGCCGCTGCGCAGCTGGCGCGAGAGCTCGCCGGCACGCCCGAGGGCGACCGGGCCGTGATCGTGGTGTTGGTGCCGGACTCCGGCCGCGGCTACCTGTCGAAGGTGTTCAGCGACGCCTGGCTGTCGCAGTACGGCTTCGCCGTCGACAACGCCGACCAGACCAGCCGCACCATCGGCCAGGTGCTGCGCGGCAAGTCGGGGACCCTGCCCGACCTGGTGCACACCCACCCGGGCGAGACCATCGCCGAGGCGATCGCCATCCTCCAGGAGTACGGCGTGTCCCAGATGCCGGTCGTGCGGGCCGAGCCGCCGATCGTGGCGGCCGAGGTGGCCGGCTCGGTGTCGGAACGGGCGCTGCTCGACGACCTGTTCGCCGGGGACGCCCGCTTGACCGACTCGGTGGAGCAGCACATGTCGCCGGCGCTGCCCACGATCGGCGCCAGCGAGCCCGCCCAGGCGGCCGTCACCCTGTTGGGGTCGGCGGATGCCGTGCTCGTGCACGACGACGGCAAGCCGGTGGGCGTGCTCACCCGTCAGGATCTGCTGGCCTTCCTGGCCCGCGGCTGACCCGGGCTGCGGTGCACGTGCGACGGGGGTCCCGGTGACGCGCGGGCTGGCCGCGCTCACGGCTCTCGTGCTGCTGCTCGGTGCCGTCGCCGGCTCCTACGCCTGGTGGCATCGGGGCCCGCCGCAGGTCGAGCCGGTGTTCGCCGATCCCGCGCAGACGGGCGACGACTGCCGCGACGTGCGGGCCGACGACGTGCGGCAGGCTTCGGTCTGTGCGGGGGTATGGGTGGGCCCGGCGCGGCGTACCTTCGTGCCGCAGGGAGTCGTGGTCGACGGCGCGACGGCGTACCTCTCGGGCTACCGCGAGGGCCGGGTCGGGCACCGGTTCTGTCAGCTGGTCGTGGCGCGGGCGCGGTCCGGGGCGACGGAGGTCTTCCACCGCCGGCTGGGTGCCACGGTTCAGGGACGCGACGTCGTCTGTCGCCACGGCGGCGGCCTGGCGCTGGGCAAGGAGGGGCTCTGGCTCGCCGAGACCGGCAGGCTCTGGCTGCTTGACCCGGCAGCGCTGCGCGCGGGCAACGACCCGGTGCTTCGGGTCTGGCGGGTCCGGCCGCCTGTGCGCGGCTCGGCCCTGGCGCTGCGCCAGGGGCGGCTCGCGCTCGTCGGATGGGCGGCCGCCCGCCGGCACCGTGCCTACTGGGTGCCGGTGGCCGGCCTGATGGCCGACGGCGTGTCCGCCGTCGGGCTCGACGGCGGGCCCGGCACGGTGACGCCAATCTCCCAGCGACGGGTGCCGAGTCGGGTCCAGGGCGCCGTCTGGGGTCCCGGCGGCTTGTGGCTGGCGCGGTCCAGCACCTACTGCGGGGAGCTGGTGAGCCCGGACGGCACCACGCTGCCCTTCTTCCCCGGAGCCGAGGGCATCGACTTCGAGGACGGCCGCTTGTGGCTGGTCAGCGAGTCAGGCTCCGGTGTCTACCAGCGGAAGGGCGGCCGACCGCTGCTGCCCACCCTGCTGTCGGTCGATCCCGACCGGCTCGAGGCGGCGGACACCGGCTGCGGGTGGGAGTGAGGTGTTCGACGAGCTCTCGCTGACCGTGGTCGTGTTCCTCGTGGCGGCCGCCCTCATGGCCGGGTTCGTCGACGCCGTGGTGGGCGGCGGCGGCCTGATCCAGCTGCCGGCCCTGGTCGTGGGGCTGCCGGGGGTGCTGCCGATCCAGATCCTCGCGACCAACAAGCTGGCCTCGATCTGCGGTACGTCGGTGGCGGCGACGACGTACTACCGCCGGGTGCGACCCGACCCACGCACCTTCCTGCCGCTGATGGCCTTCGCCTTCGCCGGTTCCCTCGCGGGCGCCGGGGTAGCCGGCCTGATTCCGCGGTCAGCGTTCGACCCGATCGTGCTGATAGCGCTGGTGGTCGTGGGCGCGATGGTGCTGCTGCGTCCGCAACTGGGTGAGGCGACCGTGCTGCGCTTCAGCGGCCGACGACATGTGGCAACCGCGATGGCGGTAGGCGCCGTGATCGGCTTCTACGACGGCGCGTTGGGGCCGGGGACGGGCTCGTTCCTGGTGTTCGCCCTGGTCGGTCTGCTGGGGTACGCGTTCGTCGAGGCATCGGCGAAGGCTCGGCTGGCCAACTGGGCCACCAACCTCGCGGCGCTGTGCGTCTTCGTGCCGCAGGGGGCGGTGCTGTGGCAGATCGGCCTCGCGATGGGCGCGGCCAACCTGGTCGGCGGGTACGTCGGCGCGCGCACGGCGGTGGCGCGGGGGTCACGATTCGTCCGCGGCTTCTTCGTCGTCGTGGTGCTGGCGTTCGTGGTTCGGATCGGCGGTGGGGTGCTCGGTGCCTGGTGAAGGGCGGGTCCGGGCTCGGGCTCGGGCGTAGATTCGGTCGCATGAGCATCCCCGTGTCCGTGGACCGATTGGCCGAGGCGCTCGCCGACTTCGGTGCCGGCTACCTGCTGAGCGCCTCGTCGGCGGGCCGGGTCAAGGTCGTGACCGTCGAGCCCACCGTCGTCGATGGCGCCTTGCTCGTCACCAGCCCCGGCCGCGGCACCGTGGGCAACGTCGCCGGCAACCCGCAGGTGACGCTGGCCTTTCCTCCGACCGAGCCGAGAGGCTTCACGCTCCTCGTGGACGGCATCGCGGAGCTGAGGGGGAGGATCTCCGGATCGCTCCGGCGGGTGCCGTACTCCACCGGCCGGCGGCACACCGCGACGGCCCGCCGCCCCCCGGCGGTCTGGCGGACGCAACCGACGGCGACTCGCCGACCTCCTGCGGCGACGACTGCCACCCGGTCACCTGAGCCGTTGTGGAGATAGTCCGCCATGTTCGGCACGGTCTACGGGCCAAGAAATCGTGCCGAACGTGGCGGACTATCCCGTCAGAGCAGGTAGACCAGGCCGGGGCCCTCGTCGCGGTAGGGGAGACCGAGGGCGTCCAGGGCGGGCTTCCAGGAGCCGGTGCAGGACGGGTCCGATCCCTCGAAGCCGTGGTCCGCGGTGAGCAGGATGGTGACGTCGTCCAGGACGCCGAGTCCCTCCAGGTGGTCCAGGAACACCGACAGCCGCTCGTCGGCCTGGCGCAGCGAGTCGCGCGCCATGTCCGACCGCGGTCCGCCGCCGTGGTGGCCGGCGTCGGTGACGACGTTGGCCCACCAGGTCAGCAGTGGCGCGGCCGACGGGTCGGCCCACAGGTCCCGCATCTGCTGCAGCCCGAGGTCGTCGACCCGCACGCCCCACCGGAAGTACGAGTCCTCGAGGTACGCCGGGTCCCCGAGGAAGGGCGACGCGGCGGCGTCGGGCAGCGAGTCGTCCAACGCATCCGCTCCGCTCTCGCCGGAGGCCCGGATCAGCGCCATCGTGGAGTAGTCGGCACCTCGGTCGATCGCCTCGTCGACGCTCGCCGTCCGCAGCCGGTCACCGTCACCGAGATGCTCGCCGACCATCTCGAAGATGGTGCGCGCGCCCGGGCGCAGCCAGTCGGCGCTCCGGTGCCAGGTGCTCTCGTCGTTGGGCACCACTCGCTCACCGGTGGCCCGGTCGTAGTAGACGTTCCCCATCACGCCGTGCCGCCCGGGTCCGATCCCGGTCAGGATCGCGGTGTGGTTGGTCAGGGTGATGCTCGGGAACTCCGCCACCGCGCCGCCGCGCAGCGCCACCCCCCGCTCGATCAGGCGAGCCACCCCGGGCAACACACCCGTCTCCGCCAGGTGCAGCACCTCTCCGCAGTGACCGCCGTCCCAGAGGATGCCGATCACATGGGTCCGCGACGCCGCGGGGTCGAACCACTCGGTGCGTGGGCGGCCGTCGAGCTCGGCTCCGTGGGCGTCGCGCAGCCCCGCGAGAGGTACGCCGGCCAGGTGCGCCAGCGTCGGACCGACGTCGACGAGGCGGGCGTGGTCCTCGACGTACCCCAGCTGCCGCACCCCCGCGCCCGACAGGATGAACGGAGCTCTCGACTGGATCACGTCCAGCGAGCCGTGCTCGCCGACGTGGCCGCCCACCTCGGGGAAGAAGTGCCGCGGGCTGTGCACGATCGCCAGGTCGGGGCTGCGATCCGGGTCGGCGAAGAAGGACAGCAGTCGTCGCGCCGCGAGTGGGTAGGCGTTCTCGGTCGACCGTGCCGGGGACGGGTTGGCCAACTCGCCGGCATAGGGCAAGAACGCGAGCGGGTCCTCGCTGCCGATCGGGTTGTCGCCGGCGATCACCTCGGCGGGTCCGTCCAGGTGGAAGCGCACCCGGCCGACGCTGTTCGCGGCGTACGCCGTTCGCGCCCCGGGGGAGCCGTCCGGGCCGTCCTCCACCCAGCAGACCAGGTCGACGATGTCGGCCAGCCCCGGCTGACACAGGGCCTCGATGAACGACTCGCGTGACATGGCTGCATGCTAATCGGCGCCGCTGGCGCACTAGCGTTGGGCAGGTGCACCCCTGGAGTCCGTTCTGGCTGTCGGCCTTCCTCGACCTCGAGGCGTCGACGTTCGAGGACGCCGTGACCTTCTGGCGGGAGGTGACCGGGTTCGATCTCTCGCCGTCGCGCGGCGCCGCCGACGAGTTCGCGACGCTGGTGCCGACGGAGGGTGACGACTACCTGCGGGTGCAGCGGCTCGTCGAGGGGCCGAGCCGGATCCACCTGGACGTGCACGTGCCCGCCCCGAGGGTCGCGGCCGACCGGGCGGTCGGGCTGGGCGCGACGGAGCTCGCCGACCAGGGCCACGTCGTGCTCCGCTCGCCGGGAGGCTTCGTGTTCTGCTTCGTGGGGCATCCAGGAGCGGTCCGGCCCGCCGCGGCCGTCTGGCCCGGAGGTCACCGGTCGATGGTCTATCAGGTGAGCCTCGACCTCCCCGGGATGGCGTACGACGCCGAGGCGACCTTCTGGGCGGAGGTGCTCGAGGCCACTCCGGAGGTCTTGTCGCGCCGCCCGGAGTTCACTTGGCTGCGCAGAGACCGCCAGCTCGCCCTCGACGTGCTGCTCCAGCGGCTCGACGACGAGGACGGCCCGGTGACGGCTCACCTGGACCTGGGCACCACCGATCGCAGCGCGGAGGTGGCCCGGCACGTCGCCCTGGGCGCCGCCGCCGACGAGAACGAGGAGTTCTGGACGGTGCTCACCGACCCCGCAGGCCTTCGCTACTGCGTCACCACCCGCGATCCCGCGACGGGTCGGCTCGGCTGATGGCGACCCACCCGCTCTGGCGGGCGTTCGACCCGCCGGACGAGGGGGAGATCGCCCGGGTCCGGGTGGCGCCTTGGCAACCCGCGCCGGTCACGGTCGTGGACGCCGACCCTCGCTGGCCGGAGGCCTTCGAACGGATGCGGACCCGGATCGTCGCGGCCCTGGGGCCAGGGGCGCTGGCCGTGACCCATGTGGGCTCGACGTCAGTTCCGGGGCTGGCTGCCAAGAACTTCCTCGACATCGACCTGATCGTGCCCGACTCGGCCGACGAGGCGGCGTACCTCCCGGCGCTGGAGGCGCTGGGGTTCGAGCTCCGGGTGCGCGAGCCCGACTGGGAGGAGCACCGGGTTCTGCGTCACGAGGCGCCGCTGACGAACCTGCATGTGTTCTCGCCCGGTGCGGTGGAGCCTCAGCGGACCGCGGCATTCCGCGACTGGCTGAGAACCCATCCCGAGGACCGGGACGCCTACGCCGCGCACAAGCGCGAGGTCGCGGCTCGCGGCTTCACCGACGCGATGCTCTACAACAACGCCAAGGCCGCCTTCGTCTACGACCTCTACGAGAAGATCTTCCTCGGCGACCCGGCTCACCCGCACGACCCACACCCGCGGCCTGTTGGCTGAGAGGCCCGCTTGAGCTCGGGCCGGACAGGCCTCCAGGTAGCGACGCTCCCCCCGAACGGCTATCTCGCCCCCGTCAGCGTGATCGACCCGCTCAGCTCGGGCTCCCAGCCCAGCGTGGCGGCGTCGATCACCAGCCGGTCCAGCGCCGTGGCCTGCGGCTCGGGGAGGGTGGCGAGCCGGCGGGACGAGAGGTCGACGTACCCCGCCAGCGCTTCCATGCTCGCCGCCACCTCGCGCCGCGTGTGGTTGGCGAGATAGCTGACCAGGTGGATCAGCCGGTCGGTGCGGCCCAGGAAGCGGAGGTGCACCGTGACCTCGTCGCCGACCGCGACCTCGCGGCGATAGGTGAGGTGCTGCTCCAACGCGAAGATCCCGCCGATCCCGCGCCGGGCCAGGTCGGCGCCGAGGTCGATGCCGTCGTACACGACCCACTCGGCATCATCGAAGAGGCCCAGATAGTGCCGCACGTTGAGGTGCCCGTTGTCGTCGGCGTACTCGACCGGCACGCTGACCCGATCACCGCCGGGCAGTGCTACCACCTGGTCGTACGACGGCAGCGGGCGCATGCCCGTGATCGTAGGGCGTGAGGGTGCTTGAACTCGATGGCTGCCGACGGCCTGCGGCCCCTACGGTGGATCCATGGCCGTATCCACCACGCAGAAGATCGACCCTCCGCTCGCCGCCGACGAGGTGACGATGCTGCGAAGCTTCCTCGACTACTACCGCGCCACCGTCCGCCGGCAGGCCGAGGGACTCACCAGGGCGCAGCTCGCGACGCCGCTGCCGCCGGCGACGATGACCCTCGGCGGGATGCTCAAGCACCTCGCGGTCGTCGAGGAGGGCTGGCTGATCGAGACCCTGGCGGGGGAGGCGCTCGGAGAGCCCTGGGCATCGGTCGACTGGGAGGCCGACCGCGACTGGGAGTGGCGGACCGCCGCAGACGACGAGCCGGCGTACCTCTTCGAGCTCTACGACCGGGCGATCCACCTCGCCGACCTCCGGATCGAGCGCGCGCTCGACGACGGCCGCGGCCTCGACACGCTCTCGGCGCAACCCGGCCGTCGCTCGGGCCAGCCCTTCTCGCTGCGCTGGATCCTGGTCCACCTGATCGAGGAGTACGCCCGGCATGCCGGGCACGCCGACCTGATCCGCGAGAGCATCGACGGAGCCACCGACCTGTGAGTCCGATCCGCCCCGCCACGGAGCAGGACTGGCCGGCGATCTGGCCGTTCTTCCGCGACATCGTGGCCGACGGGGAGACCTACGCCTATCCCGACGACCTCACCTCGGAGCGGGCCCGCGATCTCTGGGTCGAGCGCCCGCCGGGCCTGACCGTGGTCTACGACGTCGCCGGTGACGTCCTCGGCTCCGCGAAGGTGGGCCCCAACCGGCCCGGTCGTGGCGACCACGTCGGGACCGCCTCGTTCATGGTGGCCCCGGAGGCGCAGGGACGAGGCGTCGGTCGCGCGCTGGCGACGTGGGCGGTCGACTGGCACCGCGAGCAGGGGTACGCCGGCATCCAGTTCAACGCCGTCGTGGAGACCAACACCGCCGCCGTGGCACTCTGGCAGGACCTCGGCTTCACGATCGTCGGCACCGTCCCGGGTGCCTTCCGGTCGCGCCGGCACGGCCGGGTCGGCCTGCACGTGATGTATCTCGACCTCGGAACACCGTGACGTCGGGGGGCACCGCCTGCGCCGAGTGCCGCCTGGCTAGGCTGTCAAAAGTAGGCGACATGAACGGGGGCGACGATGACCGAAAGGCCGACTCGATCCGAGGCGGAGGCGATCGTGGCGGCCCGCACGGCGATCGCCGATGCGCACTACCACCTGAACTCCGCGCGCGAGCGGCTCGAACGCACGCGCCAGGAGGCGACGTACGACACCTGGTTCGGCGGCTTCGTCTCCAGCGTGCGGAAGGTCGACCGGCTCGACGACTCCAACAGCAGCCTGCGCAACGTGGAGATCTCGCTCGCCGCCGTTCGCGACGCCCTCGAGCTGCTGGGGCAGACCCTGCCCCACACAGTGGAGGTGGTGCGGTTCCACGACTTCGTCGAGGTGTGGCTGGACAATCCGGTGACCGACGTGATGACCCTTCGGCGGGTCAAGCGAGCGCGCGCCCAAGTCGACCGCGCCTCCGCCCATCTGGTCCGACTGGACAGCGACCTGGGCCGTCGGCTCAAGGCCCTCCGTGAGGAGGACGCCGGGCCGTCCGGCGCCTGAGCGCGTGCGCATCGGGGTTGCGCGCAGCGCTAGCGTGAATTCGTGACCGCCACCGCTCCTCCCTCGATCGCCACCCTCGCCGCGCTCCGAGACTCGGGCCACGTGCAGCGCCACCTGCGCGAGGAGATCCGCGACAACCTGCTCGCCAAGCTCCGCGCGGGGGAGGACCCCTGGCCGGGCCTGCACGGCTTCGCGGACACCGTTCTCCCGCAGCTCGAACGCGCGCTGATCGCCGGCCACGACCTGGTGCTCCTCGGCGAGCGCGGCCAGGGGAAGACCCGGCTTCTGCGCAGCCTGGCCGGCCTGCTCGACGCCTGGACGCCGGTGATCGACGGGTCCGAGCTGGGCGAGCATCCCTACGAGCCGATCAGCCCCGAGTCGAGGCGCCGGGCCGCCGAGCTCGGCGACGACCTCCCGGTGGCGTGGCGGCACCGCGGTGAGAGGTACGCCGAGAAGCTGGCCACGCCGGACACCTCGGTCGCCGACCTGATCGGCGACGTCGACCCGATGAAGGTGGCCGAGGGGCGCACCCTGGGCGACCCGGAGACGATCCACTTCGGACTCATCCCGCGCAGCCACCGCGGCATCGTCGCGATCAATGAGCTGCCCGACCTGGCCGAGCGGATCCAGGTGGCGATGCTCAACGTGATGGAGGAGCGCGACATCCAGATCCGGGGTTACGTGCTGCGGCTGCCGCTCGACGTGTTGGTGGTGGCCAGCGCCAACCCGGAGGACTACACCAACCGCGGCCGGATCATCACCCCGCTCAAGGACCGCTTCGGCGCGGAGATCCGCACCCACTATCCCGTCGCGATCGAGGATGAGGTGGCGGTGATCCGGCAGGAGGCGCACCTGATGGCCGAGGTCCCCGACTTCCTGGTCGAGATCCTGGCGCGCTTCACCCGCGCGCTCCGTGAGTCGTCGGCGGTCGACCAACGGTCGGGAGTCTCGGCACGGTTCGCCATCGCGGGCGCCGAGACGATCGCCGCGTCGGCGCTGCACCGCGCCACGACACAAGGAGAGCCGGAGGCGGTGGCCCGCGTGGTCGACCTCGACGCCGCCGTGCAGGTGCTCGGCGGCAAGGTGGAGTTCGAGTCGGGAGAGGAGGGCCGCGAGGCCGAGATCCTCACCCACCTGCAGCGGACGGCCACGGCCGAGACGGCGCGCCAGCACCTACGAGGGATCGATCTGGCGATCCTGGTCGACGCGATCGAGGGCGGCTCGATGGTCACCACGGGTGAGCAGGTCAGCGCTCGTGACTTCCTGGCCGGCTTGCCGGCGCTCGGGGAGTCCGACGTCTACGACCAGGTGATGGACCGGATGGAGGCCCGGACCGATGGGGCTCGTGCGTCGGCGATCGAGCTTGCGCTCGAAGGTCTCTACCTCGCCCGCAAGATCGGGAAGGACTCTGCCGGCGGGGAGACCGTCTATGGCTGAGCCTGGTCACGGCCCGTCGTGGCTCGACCGGCCGTCACACCGCGAGTGGCTGACGCGGTCCTTCGCCGGCATCATCGCGTTCGCGTTGCCCTCCGTGCGAGCCGGAGGCGGGTTCGGGTGGCAGGCGGCGGACGGTTCGCTGATTCCCGACCGCACGCCGCTGCTCTTCCTCACGGCCCGGATGGCGCACACCGCGGCGGCGGGGGTCCGGCACGGGGTCCCCGGGGCGGGCGAGCTGCTCGACCACGCGATGGCCTCGCTCCACGGGCTGCACGCCGACACCGAGCATGGAGGCTGGCTCACCGAGCCGGGCATCGTCACCCGCAAGTCGACGTACGACCACGTCCACGTCGGGCTGGCCGCGGCTGCCGCCCAGACCGTCGGGCACCCGGATGCCGCAGCGCTGCTCCTGCAGGTGGCTGAGGTCATCGACGAGCGACTCTGGGACGCCGACGAGCAGATGCTGCGTGAGTCCTTCGCCCCGGACTGGACCGACGACGAGGACTACCGGGGCGCCAACGCCAACATGCACGGCCTCGAGGCCTTCCTCGCGATGGGCCGAGCCACGGGCGACCCGGTCTGGCACCAGCGCGGTCTGGCCATCGCGACCCGGCTCATCGCCGGGGCGGCTCGCGACCACGGGTGGCTGCTGCCCGAGCACTTCACCCGGGACTGGCAAGTGCTGCCCGACTACCACCGCGACGAGCCGATGCATCCGTTCCGCCCCTACGGCGCGACCTTCGGGCACTCCCTGGAGTGGGCCCGGTTCCTCCTCGAGCTGCACGACTCCGCCCTGCTCGAGGAGCGTCCCGCCTGGCTCCTCGCCGCCGCCGAGGCGCTGACCCGGCGAGCCCTGGACGGTGGGTGGGCACTCGACGGCCGGCCGGGGCTCGTCTACACCGTCGACTGGGACGGCACCCCCGTCGCCGACGTGCGGCTGCACTGGCCGGTGTGCGAAGGCATCCAGGTCAGCGCCCTGCTCCTTCGCAGCACGGGAGACGCTCACTGGGAGGAGTGGTACCGACGGCTCTGGGACCACGCCGCGCGCTACTTCATCGACGCGAACGGCACCTGGCGCAACGAGCTCGACGACCAGATGCAGGAGGCCGGCCGGATCTGGCCGGGCCGCCCCGACGTCTACCACTGCGGCGGCGCGCTCACCGGGCCACTGGAGCTCGGGACCTACGGAAGCAGAGCGTCGTGACTCCGCCTCCCTCGAGCAGAGACCAGCATCGCCAGCGCTACGGCCGGTACGCCGGCGGCGACCCGCTCGCGCCGCCGGTCGACCTGGCCGAGGCGCTGGACGCGATCGGCCACGACGTCATGGCCGGCTCCGGGGCCGAGCGCGCGATGCAGGAGTTCCTCAGGCGCGGTGGCCGGGACCAGACGGGCCTGGACGACCTCGCACGACGGGTCGCCGAGAAGCGCCGCGCGCTCACCAAGCGGCATGCGCTCGACGGGACCCTGCAGCAGGTCAAGGAGCTGCTGGACAAGGCGGTGCTCGAGGAGCGCAAGCAGCTGGCGCGCGACGTGACGATGGACGACGGCGACCGAGCCTTCCGCGAGCTCACGCTGGAGGGGTTGCCGGCCTCCCCGGCTGCGGCGGTGACCGAGCTGGCGGCGTACGACTGGCAGAGCCGGGAGGCGCGCGAGGCCTACGAGGAGATCAAGGATCTGCTGGGCCGCGAGCTGCTCGACCAGCGGTTCGCCGGCATGAAGCAGGCGCTCGAGAACGCCACCGACGAAGATCGAGCGGCCGTCCAGGAGATGCTGTCCGACCTCAACGAACTGCTCGAGGCCCACGGACGCGGCGAGGACACCACGCAGCAGTTCCGCGACTTCATGGACAAGCACGGGGAGCACTTCCCGGAGGATCCGGAGTCGGTCGAGGAGCTGCTCGACGCCCTGGCGGCGCGGTCGGCGGCGGCCCAGCGGATGCTGAACTCGATGTCGCCGGAACAGCGCGCAGAGCTGGGGGCGCTCGCGTCGCAGGCGTTCGGATCGCCTGCGTTGATGGAGTCGCTGACCCAGCTCGACGCCAACCTTCGCTCTCTCCGGCCTGGTGAGGACTGGAGCGGATCGGAGGGGTTCGAGGGCGAGCAGGGCCTCGGGCTCGGTGACGGCACGGGCGTCCTGCAGGACCTCGCCGAGCTGGACGCACTGGCGGAGCAGCTGTCGCAGTCGTACGGCGGCGCGCGCCTGGACGACGTCGACCTGGACGCCGTGGCCCGTCAGCTGGGAGAGGACGCCGCCGTCGGCGCCCGCACCCTGCAGGAGCTGGAGCGCGCCCTGCGCGACCACGGGCTGCTGCGTCGCGGCACCGACGGCCAGCTGCGTCTCTCACCGAAGGCGATGCGACAGCTCGGCAAGGCGCTGCTGCGCGATGTCGCCGACCGGATGTCGGCCCGCGACGGTCAGCGCGACGTCCGGCTCTCCGGCGCGGCCGGTGAGCCGTCGGGAGCCACCCGGCAGTGGCAGTTCGGCGACACCGAGCCGTGGGACGTCACCCGCACGGTGGGCAACGCCGTGCGGCGGGTCGTCTCGGAGGGCGGTGACGCGCGCGGCGGCGTACGCCTGCGGGTCGAGGATGTCGAGGTGGCAGAGACCGAGGCGCGCACGCAGGCCGCCGTCGCGCTGCTGGTCGACACGTCGTTCTCGATGGCGATGGACGGGCGCTGGGTGCCGATGAAGCGCACCGCCCTCGCCCTGCACACCCTGATCCGCTCGCGGTTCCGCGGCGACCACCTGCAGCTGGTGGGGTTCGGCCGGCACGCGCAGGTGATGGACATCGAGGAGCTCACCGCGCTCGACGCGCGGTGGGCCAAGGGCACCAACCTGCACCACGGGCTCTTGCTGGCCAACCGACACTTCCGCCAGCACCCGCAGGCTCAGCCGGTGCTGCTGATCGTCACCGACGGTGAGCCCACGTCGCACCTGGACGCCGACGGCGAGGTGTTCTTCGCCTACCCACCGCACCCGCTGACCATCGCCAACGCGGTCCGGGAGCTCGACGCAGCCGGGCGCCTCGGGGCCCAGACGACGTTCTTCAGGCTGGGCGAGGATCCCGGGCTGGCGCGGTTCGTGGAGCAGATGGCGCGGCGGGTGGACGGCCGGGTGATCTCCCCGGAGCTGGACGACCTGGGAGCGGCCGTGGTCGGGTCCTATCTCGGCTCGCGGACCCCGTCAGGCTTCGCCGACGAGCTCGGCTGGTGGGGTGGGCGCGGCTCCTGGGTGGGCGACTGATGCCCGGACCCGAAGGCTTCGAGTACGCCAGACGTGGTGACGCGGAGGTTGTCATCAGCCATCACGGACGGCGCGCCGTCGTGCTGCGCGGTGATCGCGCCCGGGCGTTCCTGGAGGACGTCGAGACCCACGACGCTCAGGAGCTGATGGCGCGACTCACGGGCAACTACAAACGCGGCAACGAGCGACAGGCCAGGGCGCACCCGCGCAACCGCCGCTGACCGTGCGTCAATCGTCGGCGAAGCCGGGCAGCGTCGCTTCCAGGATCGCGCGGAAGGGCGCCTCGGCCTCGAGCTGGGACAGCAGGCCGAGGCCACCGATCCAGGTGCGGTGGATCAGGAGGTACGACGGCGGCAGGTTGAGCTTGGTGGCCATCGCGAAGCTCGGGTCGGACGTGTCGTTGAGCCGCTGGAACTGCGCGCGCATCCACTCCCGGGAGAAGCGGAACCGCTCCACCTTCGTCGGCTCCACGAACGGTGCGAGGTAGTCCAGCACCTGTTGCGCGTCGACCTTGACGTTGTCGCGGATGAACCCCTCGCGGCGCAGCCCCTCGACCAGCTGGTCGTGGTCCTCCAAGGACGCGATCCTGATCAGCGTGCCCATCGCCGTGGGCAGGTGGCGCTCCGGCAGGCGGGCCACGGCGCCGAAGTCGAGGACGCCGAGCCGTCCGGGTGATCCGTCCTCGTGGGGTAGCACCCGGAAGTTCCCCGGGTGCGGGTCGGCGTGCATCATGCCGGTGCGCGCCGGGCCCTCGAACACGAAGCGCACCAGCAGCTCGCCGTAGTGGTTGCGCTCCTCCTGGGTGCCGTTGGCGATGATCCCGGCGATCGACTGCGGGCTGTCGAGCCACTCGCTGACCAGCACCGTGGTGCTGGCCTCGACCACGCCCGGGACCACGATGTCGGGGTCGTCGGCGAAAGCGTCGGCGAAAGCCTGTTGAGCCTCCGCCTCCAGGCGGTAGTCGAGCTCCTCGGCCGCCCGCGCCTGGATCTCGGCGATCAGCGGCTTCGCGTCGATGCCGGGGAACAACGGGGAGACCCCGCGCGCGAGCCGCGAGAGCTGGCGCAGGTCGCCCATCAGCGCGTCGCCGGCGCCGGGATACTGCACCTTGACCGCCACGTCGCGGCCGTCGGCCCACCGGCCACGGTGCACCTGGCCGATCGACGCGGCCGCGGTCGGACCGCCGTCGAGCCAGACCAGGCGGTCGCGCCAGTCAGCTCCCAGCTCGCGCTCGATCTCCTGACGCACGGTCTGGGTCGGCATCGGCGGAGCGGAGTCCTGCAGCATCCGAAGGTGCTCTCGGTACGGCGCGGCCATCTCCTCGGGCAGGGCGGACTCCAGCACCGACAGCGCCTGCCCGAACTTCATCGCCCCGCCCTTGAGCTCGCCGAGGGTGCGGAAGAGCTGTTCGGCGGTGCGTTGCTGGATGTCGCTCGCCACCGTCTCGGCGGTCTGGCCGCCCAGGCGCCTGCCGAGACCGAAGGCGGTGCGGGTGGCGTACCCGAGCGGCAGCGCCGCGAGCCGCGCCGTGCGCGCGACGGCCTTCCGCGGCAGGTCGCGAGGCTCAGGCTTGTCGGGCATGGGCCCATTGTCCGCTACGCCCGAAATCAGGGGTGCTTCCCGGGATATCGGCGACCCCCCGGCGCCGGCTACGCCGCGTCAGCCGGGAAGGGCACCCCGGTGGCACTGTGACAGCGGTAGCCGTTCGGGTTCTTCGCGAGGTACTGCTGGTGGTAGTCCTCGGCGTAGTAGTACTCCGGCGCGGGCGCGACCTCGGTGGTGATCTCGCCGTAGCCCTGCGCGGTGAGGGCGGGCTGGTATCGCGCCAGCAGGTCGCGGACGACCGCCTTCTGCTCGGGCGTGGTGAAGTAGATCGCGGAGCGGTACTGCGTGCCCACGTCGTTGCCCTGTTGCATGCCCTGGGTCGGGTCGTGCACCTCCAGGAACGCCTTCACCAGGTCGGCGAACGAGACCTTCGCGGGGTCGTAGACGACGCGCACGGCCTCGGTGTGGCCGGTCTGCCCGCTGCACACCTCCTCATACGACGGGTGCGCGGTGATCCCGCCGGCGTACCCCGCCGAGGTGGACCACACGCCCGGGACCCGCCAGAAGACCTCTTCGGCACCCCAGAAGCAGCCGAGTCCGAACACGGCGACCTCGTGGCCCTCCGGCACCTCGTCGGTGACCAGGGGCGCATCGAGCACCAGGTGTCGCTCGGCGAGCCGGAACGGCCGGGAGTCCCGGCCGGGCAGGGCGGAGTCGGCGGTCGGCATGGGCTTGGCGCTGCGGGTGAAGAACACGTCTTGCTCCTCGCTCTTGGGGGACATCTGGTGCAACGAGCAACCGCGCCCGGACCATCCCGGAAAGTATGACGAAAGCCTGACGGATCCGGGTCGGGCCCGGGGAGGTGGCCTAGGGTTCGAAGCATGCAGACGTCGTGCACGTTCACCGTCGGAGACTTCACCCCGTCCGACTGGGCGCCGGACATCGAGACCGCGCTGGCCACCGGCCACGCCCACATGGTCAAGCTCTTCGAGGGCGGGCTGGCAGGACGCTCCGTCACCCAGTTCTCCTACTGCTTCGACCACGAGTCGGGAGTCGGCACCTATGTTGCCACCGAGTCCTTCGAGGGCGCCGTCGACGGGCACCATGGCACGTTCAACTTCGTCCACTCCGCCACCACGCTCGGGGGAGCCGAACGGCTGAACGAGCTGTTCCTGGTGGTCCCCGGGAGTGGCACCGGCGGGTTGGTGGGCCTGACCGGAACCGGATCGTTGGTGATCGACGCCGACGGCACCCACCGGATCACCCTCGACTACGAGCTCGGGGGCTGAGGTGGGACTGTTCCGGCGGCAGCGGCCGGAACTGGAGCGCTCGGCCGACCTCCCGGTCACCACCGACCAGGCGACCCGGCTGCGATCGCTGGTGCGCACGGCGTTCGCCGAGGCCGGCCGCGAGGTCACGGTGTACGCCGACCACGTCGTTGACGACGAGGGCACCCGGTTCGGGCTGTGGAACCTCGCCGCGACGTGCAACGGTGAGCCGCAGCGAGAGTGGCCGGCGGTCGTCAGCCGGCACATCCAGACCCTGGTGGCTCCGAAGCCCACGCTGGAAACGCTGACCGACGACCAGCTTCGCCCGATGGTCCGCTCGAGGATCCAGGACCGGGCGGCGCTGCCCGACCCCGGACGACACCCCCATGCCGCCGAGATCGGCGGCGACCTGGTCGAGGTGCTCTGCGTCGACCTGCCGGACAGCGTGGTCACGCCCGCGGAGTCGGAGTTCTCCGGGCGGGGCGCCCTCGGTCCGTGGCTCGACACCGGCCGTGCCAACCTGCACGCCGAGCTGCTCTCGGCCGAGCTGGAGCACGAGCAGCTGAGTCCGCCCGACGGTCTCGGGGCGTTCGAGGTGCTGATGGGCGACTCCGTCTACACCGCCAGCTTCGCGCTCTTTCTGCCTGCCCTCCTGGCCCGCGCCCACCGCGCCGACCAGGGCCGCGGCGTCCTGATGGCGTTGCCGTTCCGGCATCAGGTCGCCTTCCGGGTCGTCGACGGCGAGGGTCCAGATCTCGCGATGGCGCTGCAGCACCTGTTCCGCTTCGCGATCTCGGGGTACGACGAAGCGCCAGGTGGTCTGAGCCCCCACGTGTACTGGGTGCACGACGGCCGCTGGCAGCAGGTCACCGAGTTCGATGAGGAGGGGCGCCCCGGCGTCCACGTCAACGACGATCTCGGGCGCGCGCTCGGCTTGGATCAGGGATGACACGACACAACGAGGAGTGACTCATGAAGCAGAAGCGACGCTGGAGCCTGGTGATCGCCGGCCTCTGCGCCAGCCTGATGTTCGGCGGACTCGTGGCCCTGGGCACTCCTGCCGGGGCGCAGCTGGCGACCAACTGGGGCAACATCTGGAAGACCAAGCTGCAGCCCAAGGCGGACAAGCGCTACTACAAGAAGACGATTGCCAACCAGAGGTTCGCGCCCAAGCCGAAGACGCTGCGTGGCGTCTATCTGATCACGGGAAACGCCACCGCGCCCAAGGACAACTACGGGGCCGACATCTCCTTCGGCTTCAACTTCAAGTCCATCCCCGCCCAGCACTACATCATGCCCGAGGGCAAGCTGCCCGAGGGTTGTTCGGGCACCCCTGCGGCGCCCGAGGCCGACGCCGGCCACCTCTGCGTCTTCGCACAGCGCAGCATCAACGCCAACGTCGTGCTCGGCAACGCCGCCGGGATCATCGGGGTGCCCTCCTCGTTCGGGGCGATGGTCTATGCCAGGGCCGAGGACAAGGGTGAGGTCTACGCCTACGGCTCCTGGGCGGCGACCCCCTTGGACGGGTTCAGCGACAAGCCCCTCACCGACCTCCCGCGACCAGCCACCAAGGGCTCGATCGGGCGGTAGCCCAGCGTCTCTGGGCCTCCGAGTAGCCTCGCTGGCGTGAGCGAGCAGCAGCACCGGTCCAAGTCCGGCTTCGAGACCCGCGCCATCCATGCCGGCTACGAGCCGGATCCGATGACGGGGGCGGTGATCCCGCCGATCTACGCGACGTCGACGTACAAGCAGGACGGCGTGGGCGGTCTGCGCGGAGGCTACGAATACAGCCGCTCCGCCAACCCGACCCGCGCCGCCCTCGAGGGCAACCTCGCGGCGCTGGAGGAGGGAGAGCGCGGGTTCGCGTTCGCCAGCGGGCTGGCCGCGGAGGACACCTTGGTGCGGGCGCTGTGCCGTCCCGGCGATCACGTGGTGCTCCCCAACGACGCGTACGGCGGCACGTTCCGGCTCTTCGACAAGGTCGAGGCGAACTGGGGCCTGGTCCACGACCCTGCCCCCGCCTCCGACCTGGACGCTGTCGCGGCCGCGATCCGGCCCGGCGAGACCCGGCTGGTGTGGGTCGAGACCCCGACCAACCCGCTGCTCGGCATCGGCGACATCGCGGCGCTGGCGACCATCGCCCACGACGCCGGCGCCCTGCTGGTGGTCGACAACACCTTCGCCTCTCCCTATCTTCAACAGCCGCTCACCCTGGGCGCGGACATCGTGGTGCACTCGACCACGAAGTACTGCGGCGGCCACTCCGACGTCATCGGTGGCGCCCTGGTGGTCAAGGACCTCGAGCTGGCCGACCAGCTCGCCTTCCACCAGAACGCCATCGGCGCCGTGGCCGGGCCGTTCGACGCCTGGCTGGTGCTGCGCGGCCTGAAGACGCTCGCGGTCCGGATGGACCGGCACTGCGACAACGCCGAGCAGGTCGTGGAGTTCCTCACCGCCCATGAGCAGGTGACCGAGGTCTTCTACCCGGGTCTGGCCGGCCATCCTGGTCACGAGATCGCGGCCCGGCAGATGAGGCGCTTCGGCGGCATCGTCAGCTTCCGGGTCGCCGGCGGTGAGCAGCAGGCCCTCGACGTGTGCGGTCGGGCAGAGGTCTTCACCCTCGGCGAGTCGCTCGGCGGCGTCGAGAGCCTGATCGAGCATCCAGGCCGGATGACCCACGCGTCGGTGGCCGGCACCGAGCTCGAGGTCCCTGCCGACCTGGTGCGGCTCTCGGTCGGCATCGAGACCGCCGAGGATCTCATCGCGGATCTGAACCGTGCCCTCGGCTGAGGGGGCCGTGGTGTGCGTGGACTTCGGGTCCACGTTCACCAAGGCCTGCGTCGTCGACCTGGAATCCGGGCGGATCACGGCGTCGGCGTCTCATCCCACGACGATCTCGACCGACGTGCTCGAGGGCTTCGACGACTGCCTGGGCGCACTCGCCGAGCAGGACCCCCGCGCCGCTGACGCGGAAGTGCTGGCCTGCTCCAGCGCCGGGGGAGGGCTGCGGATCGCCGTGGTCGGGAACGAGGAGCTGGTGACCGCGGAGGCTGGGAAGAGGGTCGCGCTGTCGAGTGGAGGCAAGGTGGTGGGCGTGTTCGCCGCCAGCCGCCGCGACGACCTCGCGGCGGTCGGCGCGGCCGAGCCGGACGTCGTGCTGCTCACCGGTGGCACCGACGGCGGCAACGTCGAGGCGCTGCTCGGCTGTGCCCGCGAGCTCGTCGAGGGGGGCTATCGCGGGCCGGTCGTGGTCGCCGGCAACGTCGAGGCGCAGCCCGAGGTGTCCGCGATCCTGGCGGCGGCGGGCGCGCCGTACGTTCTCGCCGACAACGTCGTCCCCCGGATCGGGGTGCTCACGCCCGACGGCGCCCGGGCCGCGATCCGCGAGATGTTCCTGGTCCACGTGATCGGCGGCAAGCACCTGAGCGCCCGGACCGACTTCACCGCCATGGTGCGCGGCGCCACGCCGGACCTCGTGCTCAGCGGCGTCGAGCTGCTCGCGCGAGGGCTCGATCTGCTGCGTCCCGGCGCCGGCGACGTCGTCGTCGTCGACGTCGGCGGGGCGACCACGGACGTGCACTCCGTGGTCGAGCTCGACCCCGAGGACAGCGGGCTGGCCCGCGAGGTGGTCGCCAGCACCCCGGTGACCCGCACGGTCGAGGGCGACCTCGGCATGCGCTGGTCCGCGGTCACCACGGTCGACCAAGCCGGCCTGGAGGAGTACGCCGACGCGGCGGCCCGACGTCACCAGGAACCGGGCTATCTCCCCGACTCCGCCGCGGAGGCCGACATCGACGAAGCGATCGCGCGCGCGGCGGTGGGGCTGGCGCTACGTCGTCACGCCGGCCGCAGCAGGGTCGTGCTGAGCCCGGAGGGCCGGGTGTTGGAGCGCACCGGCAAGGATCTGCGTGAGGTCGACCTGCTCGTCGGCTCCGGTGGCGTGCTGCGGGCGGGCCGGCCCGGGGTGGCCGGACGCGTCTTCGACGGCAGCGTGGGCGAGGACATCGAGGGTGGCTGGCAGCTGCCACGAGCCCCGAGGGTCGTGGTCGACCACGACTACGTGCTCGCGGCGGCCGGATTGTTGGCACCGTCCCATCCCGTGGCCGCCCATCGGCTCGCCGCCACCCTGATCACGACACCTCCTGGGTAGCCTGACGCCGTGAGCGCGACCGAGCCGACCGTCCCCGCTGATCGCACCGACCGCACCATGGACGGTCATGACCGGGCGCACGTGCCCTGGGGGCTCGACCTGGCTGCCGCCTGGTCGTGGCGCTTCCTGGTCATCGGGTTCCTTGTCTACCTCGTGCTGCGCACGATGGGGTTCTTCGCCGTGGTCACCCTGCCGATCGTGATCGCGCTGCTGGCCACCTCGCTGGCGGTTCCGCTGGTGCGAAGGCTCTCCGCGGTCGGCCTGCCCCGCGGCGCGGCCGCGGGCGTGGTGGTGGTCGGTGGCTTGCTGCTGGTCGGCGGCCTGCTGACCTTCGTCGGACAACAGGTTGCCAACGGCGCCAACGATCTCGCCACCTCGGTGGCCGACGGCCTCGGGCAGGTCAGGGATTGGCTCAAGAACGGTCCGCTCCATGCCAGCGACAGCCAGATCAACACCTACATCGAGCAGGTGCAGACGTCGCTCACCGACAGCGCTCAGAAGGGCGAGGTCTTCGCCCGGTTGACCGAGTTCGGTGCGACGCTCGGGCATGTGTTCGCCGGCTTCTTCATCGTCTTGTTCTCGACCTACTTCTTCCTCGCCGACGGCGAGCGGATCTGGTCCTGGGCGGTGCGCCTGTCCCCGAGGGCCGCGCGGGAGCGCGTCGACAGCTCGGGCCGGGTCGCCTGGAACTCCCTGACCCAGTTCGTGCGCGCCACCGTGCTGGTCGCGCTGGCCGACGCCGTGGGCATCATGATCGTGGCGGCCGTCCTGCAGGTTCCTTTTGTGGCGGCGATCGGTGTGCTGGTGTTCCTGGGCGCGTTCGTGCCCATGGTGGGTGCGACGATCGCCGGTGGGGTGGCGGTGCTGGTGGCGCTGGTGGATCAGGGGCCGTTCACCGCCCTGCTGATGCTGGCCGGCGTCATCGTGGTGCAGCAGATCGAGGGACACGTGCTCCAGCCGTTCCTGATGGGCCGGTTCGTCTCCGTGCACCCACTCGGGGTGATCGTCGCCATCGCGTGCGGGGTGCTCACCGCCGGGATCGCGGGGGCCCTGGTCGCCGTACCCCTGGCCGCGGCGGGCAACGCGGTCGTCCAGCATCTCGCCGCAGGTGACGACCCGCCGCCGGGGCGCGACGGGGTGGGCGACGACCTCGACGAGGAGGAGGCGTCGGTGGGCGACGAGGCCGACGAGGCCGACGATGCCTGACCCGCCGGGGGTGTCCCTGGACGACATCCGGGTCGCGGCCTCCGAGCTCGAGGGCGTGGCGATCCGCACGCCGATGGAGGGCGCGCGCTGGTTGTCCGCCCTCGCCGGCGGCCCGGTCCGGCTGAAGTGCGAGAACCTCCAGCGCACCGGGTCGTTCAAGCCGCGTGGCGCCTACCTGCGGATCTCCCGGCTGAGTGAGCAGGAGAAGGCCCAGGGTGTCGTCGCAGCGTCAGCCGGCAACCACGCGCAGGGCGTCGCCCTGTCGGCACAGTTGCTCGGCATCCGGTCCACGGTGTTCATGCCGGAGGGTGCGCCGATCCCGAAGGTGAACGCCACGCGCGGCTACGGCGCGGAGGTGGTGTTCCACGGGCAGTACCTCGACCAGGCGATCGTGGAGGCCAAGAAGTACGCCGACGAGACGGGCGCGGTCTTCATCTCCCCCTTCGACCATGTGGACATCGTGGCCGGCCAGGGCACGTGTGGCCTGGAGATCCTCGAGCAGGCACCCGAGGTGCAGACGGTGCTGGTCCCCACCGGCGGCGGCGGCCTGCTGGCCGGGGTGGCGATCGCGGTCAAGTCGCAACGTCCCGACGTGCGCGTGATCGGGGTGCAGGCGGCAGAGGCGGCGGCCTTCCCGCCATCCCTGGCGCAGGGTCGGCCGGTGCAGCTCGAGACGATGCGGACGATGGCCGACGGGATCGCGGTGGGTCGACCCGGGGACATCACCTTCGCGGCAGTGCAAGAGCACGTCGACGACGTCGTCACCGTCTCTGAGGACTCGCTCGCCCGGGCGCTGGTGGCGTTGATGGAACGGGCCAAGCAGGTTGTCGAGCCTGCGGGGGCAGCCGCGGTCGCGGCGCTGATGGACGACCCCGCGGCGTACCCGACACCGGCGGTGGCCGTGCTCTCGGGCGGCAACATCGACCCGTTGCTGCTCGGGAGGGTGATCCGACACGGGATGGCTGCCGCCGGACGGTACCTCTACCTCGCGGTGGTGATCTCCGACCTACCGGGTGGCCTGGCCGGCCTGCTCGGCGAGATCAGCGACCTTCAGGCCAGCGTGATCGACCTGACCCACGAGCGGATCTCACCCGCGCTCGGGTTGCACGAGGTCGAGGTGGCACTCCAACTCGAGACCCGGGGAGCCGACCATGCCGACCTCGTCCTCGCGCGGCTGCGCGAGCTGGGCTATCGGGTCAGCCTGAGCTCGTAGTGCTCAGCCCGCGAAGGGCACGGCCTCCAGGATCTCGACGGCCACTTCCTTGCCGGTGGGTGCGGTGTAGGTGACCGTCTCGCCCGAGCGGGCACCGAGGATCGCCGAGCCGAGCGGTGACTGGGGCGAGAAGACCTCGAGGTTGTCGTCCTCGATCTCGCGGTTCCCCAACAGGAACGTCTCGGTGTCCTTGTCGCCGGCGAAGCGGATCGTGACCTTCATGCCGGGGGAGACGGTGCCGTCGTCGTCGGGGGTGCCGACCTCGGCGCGCCGCAGCATCTCCTCGAGCTGCCGGATCCGAGCCTCGAGCTTGCCCTGCTCGTCCTTGGCCGCGTGGTAGCCGCCGTTCTCCTTCAGGTCGCCCTCGTCGCGGGCAGCGCTGATCCGGCCGATGATCTCTTGCCGGACCGGTCCGCTCAGGTCCCCCAGCTCGGCCACGAGCTTGTCGTGGGCCTCCTGGGTGAGCCAGATCGTGTCCTGCTCGCTGTCCTGCGTCATGGGCTTGCTCCTGAGGTGCGAGGTGGTACGCCGGGAGGCGGGCCGCCGCGCTTGGTGGTTCGGTGCTCCCGCGGGATGCTCCGGCTCGGACCCGACCGGGTCGTGCGTCAGCGGATGCGGGCATCGTCGTGCGGCACTCCGTCGGCTGCACGGCCCGGACCACGGGTGGCCCGGTCAGCCCTGCGGGACTAACTGATCGTCCAGCGTAGCAAGGGGACCGCGTAAATGACGATCCTGACGGCTGGGCGAGGGTGGCTCGCTCAGCGCGGACGCGCCTGCCGTGGCGTCGTACATCCCACCAGCTCCACGCTCGTAGCGCGCCGCTCGGTCCGGATCGTGACGTCGTTGCGGCCGTCGGTCGGCACCCAGGAGAGCTCGCCGACCGGCGTGTGGTCGACCGACGTGGCGCGCACCAGACAGCGGACATCGTCGGCGTCGGTGTGCAGGGCCACGTCGACGCGGGCCGTGCTGGCGTGGTCATCGATGACGGAGTAGCCGACGAGCTCGGACCCGACCTCGGGCGTCGCGTGGACCCAGGTCGCCCAGCCGAGCCAGCCCAGGAAGGTGACTGCCACGACGACGCCGAGGACGATGACGCCGCGTCCGGGCCCACGCCGGCCGTAGCGCTGCGCCATCAGATCGGGCTGAGCCCCCGGAGTCCTCACCTCACCATGGTGGCACTCCGGGCCACCGTGGACCGTGCCGGGGAGCCGATCGTGGCGCGCCTAGACTGCTCGGCATGCCCGATCGCCCCCGCGCCGGCTACCGCCTGATGCATGTGCACGCCCACCCCGACGACGAGTCGAGCAAGGGCGCTGCCTCGACGGCGAGATACGTCGCGGAGGGCGTCGACGTCCACGTCGTCACCTGCACCGGGGGTGAGCGGGGGTCGATCCTGAACCCCAAGATGGACCGGCCCGAGATCCTCGCCAACATCTCCGAGATCCGGCGTCAGGAGATGGAGCGGGCACGCGACATCCTGGGCGTCACCCAGGACTGGCTGGGTTTCGTCGACTCGGGCTGGCCCGAGGGCGACCCGTTGCCGCCGCTGCCCGACGGCTGCTTCGCCTCGGTGCCGGTCGAGGAGGCGGCGGCGCCGCTGGTGCGGCTGATCCGGTCGTTCCGGCCGCACGTCGTCACGACGTACGACGAGCGAGGCGGCTACCCGCACCCCGACCACGTCATGTGCCACCGAGTGAGTGTGGCGGCGTTCGAGGCCGCCGGCGACCCGACGAAGTATCCCGACGCCGGGGAGCCCTGGCAGCCGCTCAAGCTGTACTACCAACACTCGTTCAACCGTCCCCGGACCCAGGCCCTGCACGAAGCGATGATCGAGCACGATCTGGAGTCGCCGTGGGCGGAGCGGCTCCAGGAGTGGAAACCTGAGCCGGAATGGGACGCCCGGATCACCACCCGGGTCGAATGCTCGGAGTACTTCGGGGTCCGCGACCAGGCACTGCTCGCCCACGCCACGCAGATCGACCCCGACGGTTTCTGGTTCGCCATCCCGCGCGAGCTGCAGGCGCGGATCTGGCCGCACGAGGACTACGAGCTCGTCGTCAGCCACGTCGACAGCCCGGTCCCCGAGACCGATCTCTTCGCGGGGATCTCCCCGCCGTCCTGATCCGGCCCCCGCGCTCGCGGAACCCCCTGAGACACTGGAGTCATGGAGACCCTCGCGTTCACGGTGACGGTCCGGGCCGACGACCCGGTCCCGGAGGACGACGACGTCGTCGCTGGCGGTTGGGGTGCCGTGATGTTCGTGTTCCTGATCGTGGCCACCGTGTTCCTGCTGTTCAACTTCGTCAAGCAGATGCGCAAGGCACAGTCGGCCAAGGACGCCGGCGTCTTCGGCGACCCGCCGGTGCGGCGCGATGCCGACGAGCCCGACGAGCCCGACGAGCCCGATGAGGATGACGGCTCGCGATGAGCCTCAGCGTCTGACCAGGCGGACCAGGCAGTCCACGGCGACGGTCTCGGGCTCGCCCTCGTGGCGGTGGGAGGCGTGGTCGCCGCCGCCCACCGTGCGCTGGACCCGTTCCGCCCGGACGATGTCGAAGTCGCGTCCGGCCAGGTCGGCGAGCACGTCCTCCGCCGTGAACAGCACGGCTGGATCCTGGGGGCCGCCCGTCCCCTCGGTCAGGTTGGTCGCGTCGTGGGCGACCAGGAGGAACGTCCCACCGGACGCGAGCGAGTCGAAGCCGGCCCGACAGGCGGCGGCGCGCTCCTCGGCGACGAGCTGGAGGTAGGCCAGGACCACAAGGTCGCAGGGACGGTCGCCCTCCCACGAGGTCGCGTCGGCTCGGACCCAGTTGACGGGGGTGTCGCCGGCCAGGACCGCGCCCTTGTCGAGTGCGACCTGCGAGAAGTCCACTGCCGTGACGTCCCAGCCCCGCCGCCCCAGCCAGATCGCGTTGCGCCCCTCCCCGGCGGCCAGGTCGAGCGCCGCGCCGGGAGCGAGATCGGCGCATTCCCGCGCGACGAACTGGTTGGGCTCCGCCGACCAGACCAGCTCGCTGTCGGCGTACCGGGCATCCCAGGCGCGTGCGTCCATCAGGCCAGCGTAGGGCGCCGGCCCGTCAGTCAGTAGCCGGCAACTTCGTTGCGTTGTGGCGGACGTCGAACTCTGCCATCGCCGCGGCCAGATCGCCCTCGGCGCCGATCCGCTGCCAGAAGACCGGGAACAGCTCGCCGGCCTGATCGAGCGGGAAGTCCATCGTGTGCGGACGGTGTCGCAGGAACTCCTGGATGTTGTCGGTGACGGTGTCGACGTAGAAGCGGGCCACCTTGACGTGCTGCTTCGGCTTCCACCGCGGCCGGATCAGGATGCCCTGCGAGAACGCCCTCATCATGTTGGAGTGGAAGCCGCTGTGGAACCGGTTGGAGTAGGACCGGGCGACGAGCTCGCGGCGTCGGGTGAGGTGGACGTAGAACGTCTCGTCGTCGTCGAACCGGATCGCCATCCCGCCGAGGAACCACGACAGCCGGTTGTCGGACTCGATGTGCTGGTCCGGGTAGGCGAAGCGCTTCTCGAACAGGTAGCGACGGCGCGTCTCGTGGCCGGCGGTGTAGTTGGTGATGTGGCTGCACGCGCGCTCGAACGTGGTCGAGCCGCAACGGCCGGTCGACAGCACGAACACTCGCATGGGCCAGGAGTCTAGGGGCTCGGGCCATCCGCGTAGGCTCGGCTGGCATGGCCGACCCTGCCCCCGACCAGCCTGCCGCGAGCGCGTCGGACAGCGGATACCGTCGCCCGGTCGTGGACGTGGCGGCGCTCCAGGCGCTGCTGGACGGGAGGTACGCCGGCGTCCGGACCCGGGTGCGCAGCCACCTGGGCGAGCTCGAGGCGATCGCCGGCGATCCGGACGAGCTCTCGCGGGTGGAGTACCGCGCCGGGGTGACCAGGGCGGTGCTCCGGGTCGCCGAGCTGGGACTGATGGCGCCGGGCTTCCCCGAGGAGTATGGCGGCTCCGGCGACGTCGGCGCTTCGGTCGCCGCGTTCGAGACGCTGGCCCTCGGCGACCTCTCGGTGCTGATCAAGAGCGGGGTGCAGTTCGGGCTCTTCGGCGGGGCCATCCACCAGCTCGGCACTCGAGCGCATCACCAGGCCTACCTCGCCGATCTGGTGGCGGGGCGGTTGTGGGGCTGCTTCGCGATGACCGAGACCGGGCACGGTTCCGACGTCCAGCGGATCGGGACGGCCGCGGTCTACGACCCGGCCTCGGGGGAGTTCGTCGTCACGACGCCGACCCGGTCCGCGCGCAAGGACTACATCGGCAATGCCGCCGTCGACGGCGAGATCGCGGTGGTGTTCGCCCAACTGGAGACCGACGGGGACGGCCGTGGCGTGCATGCGTTCGTGGTGCCGCTGCGTCGTGACGGGACGGCGCTGCGCGGCGTCACGCTGACCGACTGCGGGCCGAAGATGGGTCTCAACGGCGTCGACAACGGCCGGATCACCTTCGACGGCGTACGGATCCCGCGGGCAGCGCTGCTGGACCGCTTCGCCTCGGTGTCCGACGACGGCAGCTACAGCTCACCCATCGACAACGTCGACCGCCGGTTCTTCACCATGCTGGGCACGCTTGTCCAGGGGCGGGTCAGCGTGGCCGGTGCCGGGGTGTCGGCGGCCAAGACCGCCCTGACCCTCGCCGTGCGGTACGCCGCAGGGCGCCATCAGTTCGTCGGCGGCGACGGCCAGGAACAGCTTCTGCTCGACTACGGGAGTCACCAACGCCGGCTCTTCCCGTTGCTGGCTCGCACCTATGCGCTCTCGGCGGCGCAGGAGGTGCTCACCGAGCGACTGCACGACGTGTTCACCGAGCGGGCACCCGGCGAGGCAACCGTTGAGGAACGTGCCCGACGCGAGCTCGAGTCGCGGGCAGCCGGCACCAAGGCGTTGGCCACCTGGCACGCCACCCGCACGATCCAGGAGTGCCGGGAGGCCTGCGGTGGCGCCGGGTACCTCGCTGCCAACCGCTTCGCCCGGCTCAAGGCCGACACGGATGTCTTCACCACGTTCGAGGGCGACAACCACGTGCTCCTCCAGCTCGTGGCCAAGGGACTGCTCACCGACTTCCGCAGCGAGTTCTCCGACCTGGACCAGCTCGGCATGGTCCGCTTCGTCGCGTCCCAGGCGGTCGGCACCGTCCTGGAGCGCAGCCGCGCCCACCAGCTCGTGGAGCGGGTGCGCGATCTGCTGCCCGGAGGCGACAGCTGGGATCAGGAGGCAGGCCTGTTGGATCCGGCGTACCAGCTGGCGATGCTGCGCTTCCGCGAGGCCCACCAGCTCGAGGGCCTGGCTCGCAGGCTGAAGGCTGCCGTCGACGGGGGCATGGAGTTCGGCGCGGTGTTCTCCCGCCTGCAGCCGCACGTCATCGCCACCGCGCGGTCGCACGTCGAGCGGCTGGTGGCCGAAGCCCTGGTAGCCCGGCAGCAGTCACTCCCGGAAGGCGACCTGCGGGTGACCCTCGGGCTGATGAGCGATCTTCACGTGCTGTCGCTGATCGAGTCGGATCGGGGCTGGTTCCAGGAGCACGGACGGCTCACCGCGACCCGCAGCAAGGCGATCACCCGCGAGGTGACCGATCTGTGTCGCAAGGTTCGTCCGTTGGCGCTGGACCTGGTGGCGGCGTTCGACATCCCCGACGAGTTAGCCGACGTCGAGATGCTCGCCGACAACCCCATCGCCGAGAGCTCCGGCGCGGGCTGACCTGATCTTCAGGGTGCCTTCAGCGCCCGCGGCGCATGCTCGAGGGAACCCGACCCGAGGAGACACACCATGCGCAAGGCCATGATCATCCCCGCCGTCCTCGTCGCCGGAGCCGGCGTCGCCCTCGGCGGTGTCGCGGTCGCCGGCAACGGTGATGACGGTGCGAGCAGCAGGCAGTACACCCAGCAGCAGGCTGACGACGCGATCGCGGCTGCCCTGGCCGCGACCGGGGGCGGCACCGCGAACAGCGTCGAGACCGACGACGAGGCCGGCGCCACCTACGAGGTGGAGGTGACCACGCCCGACGGAAGCACCGTCGATGTGCGCCTGGACGAGAACTACGCGGTGGTCGTCATCGACGGAGACCGGAAGGGCTGACCTGCCCCGGCGGCCCGGCCTGGCGAAGCGCCAGCCACGCCGACACCGGGTGACGCGGGACGGCGAGCAATGATCTCGTCCACCGGTTCGCTGGCGATGGTCTCCTCGACGGCGTCCATCGGGTCGTGGCGCACCGAGACCGACCCGATCATGGGGTGGCCGGCGGCGTCGTGTGGGGGAGCAGGAGCGCGCAGTCCGGCGATCGGCCGTGGAAACCTCGTGGTCCACGACGGCGTCGCGCTCGCGGGCCGACGCTGACGGACAAGGCATGGGCGAGTCACAGGCCCTGCCCAGCAAGGGAAGCGACCGTGGAGCCATGAAGCCTTGCTCCCATCGACCCCATCGACCCCATCGAACGCTTCGGGCGGTCCTGCGAGCACCTATCCCGAGGAGGCCAGTTCTATGTCCACCCGGATCAGTAGCGCGCCAGCGGGAACCGACACCCGGTCTCCGGTGGCCGACCGCGCGATATCCCGTCCGGCCGTCGTGGCCCTCCAGGCCACCGTGGCGATCGTTGCGATCTACGGGTTCGCCGTGGTCATGCCGTGGGGTCAAGCCACCGACACCGAGGTCATGACCACGACAGCAAGAGTCCTCGGTGAGCCGGCCTGGGCCCAGACGGTGCTCGATCTCGTCGCACCGTCCAGTGTGCTGATCGCCGCGGCCGTGCTGGCCGCGAGCGCCCTTGTGCGAGGCCGGCCTGTTCAGGCGGCGTGCGCCTTCGGTGTCGCCACGCTGACCCCGGTGGCAGCGAGTCTGCTCAAGGAGTGGCTCGACCGGCCGGCGTACGCCGCCAGCGGCATGCTCAACAGCCTGCCCAGTGGGCACGTTGCCGCCGTGGCAGGCCTGGCTGCGGCGGCCTGGCTGGTGACCGAGCCTGCCTGGCGAGCCGCTCTTGCGGTCGTGGGTGCGGCCGCGGTGACGGCTACCGGGCTGGCCACCATCGCGCTGCAGTGGCACCGACCCAGCGATGTCGTGGCAGCGATCGCACTCGCCATCGCTATCGCTGCCGTGGGCGCTGTCATCCAGGCACTGGCGGCGGCAACGCAGATGACCGGAACCCGGGCTGTGGGGGCCGGAGGGGACGCGCGGTACGGCCCGTAGATCGCCACAGAACCCGGCCCAGCCCGGCGGCGGGCCCCATCACGTGGTCCACCTGTGGTGAGAGTGCTCGTTGGTGGGTGCTGGTCCAAGCGGCAACGTGCTCGGCGGGCGTGAGGGCGCCCAACGAGCAGCGAGTGCGGCCGCGGCTGCCCTGGTCGCGACCTGGGGCGGCGGTAGGAAGCGTCGTCCCGGGCGGCCGTGGCAGGCTGGCCAGGTGCCCAACCGCCTCGCCGCCGCCACCTCGCCCTACCTCTTGCAGCACGCCGACAACCCGGTCGACTGGCGGGAGTGGGGGCCCGACGCCTTCGACGAGGCGCGGCGCCGGGGAGTGCCGGTCCTCCTGAGCATCGGGTACGCCGCCCGCCACTGGTGCCACGAGGTTCCCCAGTTGGTGGCTGTCGGCGAAAATCTGCGAAACCGCAGGTCAGCGGCCTAGTCGCGGCCCGCGCCGGATCGGCGGATGCCGCCCTTGGACACCGATTCCGGGGCTTCGTGCATCACTTTCGTGCATCACTTTGGCCCCATCACTGGTGACCCAGTGGCAGCCGTGACCGGTCCTCGGTGTTCGGCTCTCGGTCAATCGAACACCGGACACGTTACGGCCCCAGGCAGCCGATCGGGATGACATGGACCCCGTCCTCGCGGAGGCCGCCCGCGCCGGTGCTGGTGATCACGCCAAGACAGGCCGGCTCCCCGTGCCGCGACGTGTCCACGTTCGCCTTGAAGCGGAGGAGGGCTGCTGCCCCTTCATCGACCGCGTCGGGGCTCAGCTTCACCTCGAAGGCTCCCCACTTGTTCGGCCCGATGCTGACGACCGCGTCGACCTCGTGGCCGCTGGCGTCACGCCAGGACTCGACGCGCGCGTCGATGGATTGCCCGTAGATCCGGAGGTCGCGGATGACGAGGGCTTCGTAGTGGAGGCCCAATGCGTTGAGGTCTGCCATCAGTTCGCTGGTGCCGATGCCGAGGGCAGCGGGGCCGAGGGATGGGTCGACGAAGTAGCGGACGGGTCCGTTGCGCAGCCGGGCACGCGAACGCATGTGGGGGAGCCATGCTGGCGAGTTGTCGAGCAGGTGGAGCCGGTCGAGAGCGGTGAGATAGGCCGTCAGGGTTTCCTTCGCGATGGGGCCGTCCTCTCCACCGACATCTTTCGCGAGTTCGATGCTCTTGACTGCTTGGCCAACCGACCGCCCGAGTGACTCCAGCAGCCTTCGGAGGTTGGCCGGGTCGCGCCGCGAACCGAGCTTCTGGATGTCCACCTCGACGATGTTGCTGAGGTAGTCGCGCAGCCAGCGTCGGGCGCTCGATTCGTCAGCTCCGCCGAGTTCGGGCCAACCTCCGATCACGATGCGGTTGAGTAGCTCATCGAAGCTGAGGTGGGTGCCGAGCCCTGTCTGGCGCTCGCCCCGGAGGAGGCTGGCCAGCGACATCTCGCCGGTGGAGTGACCGGACTCGAAGAGGCTCATCGGTCGCATCTTCATCACCGAGAAACGTCCGGCGCCTGAGTGCCGCGTTGCGTCGTCGGTGGGCGTCGCTGATCCGGTGAGGATGAAGAGGCCCTTGCCGTCCCGGTCGTCGACCTGACGCCGGACCTTGTTCCAGATCGTTGGTTCGACCTGCCACTCGTCGAACAGAATCGGGGTGGGGCCTTCGAAGAGCCGTTCCGGAGCAAGTCTCACCCAGGTGCGCGCTGTCTGATCCTCATCCAGTCGGATCACCGTCTGTGCGTGGCGGCTCGCGGTGGCGGTCTTTCCGCAGGCCTTCGGCCCGTCGATCAGGACCGCGCCGATGTAGCCGAGTCGCTGCTCCAGCTCCACGTCGGCGATGCGGGGCAGGTAGGTCGCCATGTTGGGAGCCTACCTTTTGCAGAGACCGGAGTCGACCTTTTGCGAACCTGTCGATCTTCCTTTTGCTGGGGTTTCAGTCGACCGATTGCTGGATCCGGCGTTGCAGATCCTCGATGAACCTCGCGCCGATGGGTGACATCTTGAGTAGTCAGGCATCTGCCAAAAAGATCTACTCAAGATCGCCAAGTCACGGGAGTCGGGCGCGGGTGAACTCCTGCTGGAGCCGCGGCCGACGTTCAAGCGAGCTTGCGGGGGTCAGGGAATCCGAGGCTGAGGTAGCCGGGTGCGCGTTTGGTGAGCGCTGCCGCGAGGACTGGAACCTCGACGTCGTGGTAGTCGTGCACCTCTGCAGTCTGCTTGCCCGGATGAGCTCGAAGGACCCGTCCGGCGTACTGCACGAGGCGTCCCCTGAACGAGATCGGCCCGGCCAGGAAGAGCGTGTCGAGTGCTGGACAATCGAATCCCTCCCCGACGAAGTGGCCTGTGGCAACGACGAGCAATGGTGGGCCGTCATCGGTGGGGACCAGCCGCTCGGTCGCCGCGGCGCGTTGCTTGGCGCCCATCCCACCCTTGAGAACAACTGGATCCAGCCCCTGCGCGGTGAGCGCTGCTGCGAGGTGGTCGACGTGGCCGGTGCGTTGGGCCAGGACCAGGCAGTGTCGTCCGCGCCCCAGGGCGTCGACCACATCGGCGAGGATTTGCTCGTTGCGCGCCCCGTCCTCTGCGAGTGCCGTGTGGACGCTCGCGATCGCGCCCGGAATGGCGAAGTCGACCGGTTCCGACAGCTGGAATGCTGTGGGGTGGACGATGAGTACGGGGCGCGGCCGCTCGGCGTTGGCACCTTCGAGCGTGTCGGGGTCGGCGTGCGCGAAGGTGTGGCGGGCCGGGCCGAGCTGGAAGCCGATCAGTTCATCGAGGCCGTCGCGCCGGTAAGGCGTGGCGGTGAGCCCGACCCAGTAGCGCGCGGGGATGGCGCGGACAGCGGTCTCGAACGCGGCTGCCGGGACGTGGTGGCACTCGTCGACGATGACCTGGCCGTAGGCGCCGAGCTTGTCGGCGAGGTCGGTTCGCCGGGCGAGCGTCTGCAAAGTGGCGATGTCAACAATGCCGGTGAGCTTGGTTCGGCCGCCGCCGAGCTGCCCCGGCTTGGTGCCGAGGAGGTCGGTGATCTCGCGGCGCCATTGGTCGGCGAGCGTCTTGCGGTCGACCAGCACCAGCGTGGAAACGGTTCGGTGGGCTATGACGGCGCAGGCCATGACTGTCTTCCCAGAGCCGGGCGGAGCGACCAAGAGTCCCAACTCGTGCGGCAGTACGGCTTCCACTGCTTCCTGCTGCTGCGGCCTGAGATCGAAGGTCGGCGAGAGGCGCAAAGGATCTCCGGCGACCCGCTGATCGTCAACCTCGGCCTTGCTGCCGGCTCCCTCGATGAGTCGCGTCGCGGTGTCGCGTAGTCCGCGCGGGAGGACGAGGTGGTCGTCGAGCGTCTCGTCATAAGAGGTGATGATCCGTGGGACGTTCCACGTCGATTGGCGGCGACGCTGGCGGTCGTAGAACTCCGGGTTGTACGTCGACGCTGCGTGCTTCAGGGTCGCATACAGCGAGGGGCTCAGCTCGGAGCCGGGAATCCGCACCGTGCCGTCAAGGCTCAGATGAACGATCGGTGCCGGATTCGGCTGGGTCTTGGTCGACCGGGCGGGCTGGGCCTGGTGGACGCGTGCCCCGACCGTCGGCTCCCGGAGCGCGGAGGCCAGCTTGGTGACCTGCTTCGGGGTTAGGCGCTCCAAGGTGGAGAGGTACTCCCACTGGTCGTCGAACGGCTCCAGCGTGGCCAGGTCGAGAAAGACTGTCGTGCCGAGCTTGCGTGACTTGCCATGGAGCGGGGCCGCGATGAGGTTGCCGGGTCCTTGCCCGGGCAGCACGTCTTGGGATGGGAAGAGCCGGTCGTAGCAGCGCAGGTCCATCCGGCCACGGATCGCGATGGCCTCGCGAACCAGCGCCGTCCCGAGTTGGCGTGCGGTCGCGGCCGGCACGGGATCTGTGAAGAAGATCCACACGTGCGCGCCGATCCCGGAGCGGGACACCTCGAGGGCGGCGGGTGCGCCGACAGCTCGCGCCGCCTTCAGGTAGGCGAGCGCGTCCAGCATGGCGGCCTGTCCGTCGAAGTCGGCGGCGAGCCAGCAGGTCTGGTCGCCGGCGAGCATCGGATAGAGGCCGATGTGGACGTCGCCGGTCAGATGTGCGGCGAGGACCTCGGGCGTCAGCGGCAGGTGTCGTATGTCGGAGGCTCGTCGGCCTTTGCGCCACCCGCCCTCGACTGCGGGCATCCAGCCCGATCTGCCGGTGCGGGCGTTGTCCCAGCGGACGGCGTAGACGTCGCGTCTCGCGCCGAACAGCGCGGCGTAGAACTCGACCTTGGCCTTGGAGGACGACCGAGCATCCACTGAACCCGGCGCCTTGTCGAACCACGCCGTCTGGGTGCCGCGAGCGGGAGCAGCCTCTGCATCAGTCAGCTTGAGGAGCTTGCGCAGGCGCGCATTCTCGCGCCGCAGGCTCTCGAGTTCGGATTGCAGGTCGCTCACGACGTCAATCCTGCCGGTCGAGCCGCCAAAGTCGACCAAATGGCCGACCGCCTCACACCTTGCCCGGCTGATCAAGGACATGTGAAGAGGCGTCTATTGCGTTGCTTTGAAGCCGGCGCTTGAGGCCTATGACTAGATCTATGCTCACATGAGCAGTATTCTGTTCATATGGACTTCGGTGAACCCTTCGGCGGCCTGATCCCTGGAGCGCGCGCTGCGGCGCTCGCCGTGCTGCTTCGCACTGGCGCGCCCCTGACCGGTCGACGCGTGCACGCGTTGGTCGCGGATCGCCACAGCCTGGGTGCCGTGCAGCAGGCGCTGCGGGACCTCGATCGCCTGGGCCTGATCACGACGGAGGCCATCGGGCGTGCCGGCGTGCACCGCATCAATGAAGGCCATGCAGCCATCGCCCCACTGCGTTCCTTGGTCAGCCCGATCGAGATGCTGACTCTCGTCGTGGAGGAGGCCGTGCGAGGCGTCGAAGCCGTCATCGTGTTCGGATCAGTTGCTCGCGGCGATGCCCACGCAGACAGCGACGTCGACCTCGCGGTGGTCGCCCCTGCGGCGTGGGACGGTAGGGCCGAACTGCAGCAGCAGGTCCAGGAGCGTCTCGGCAATCACTGCGACGTCCTGCACCTGACCGCTGACCACTTCAAGCTCGCTCCAGAAGACCGCGAGCCAGTCGTGTCCGAGATACTCCGTGACGGGATCGCCCTGGTCGGCACGATGCCGCGTGCGAGTCGGGTGGCGTCATGACGAACACCGAGAGCAGGAACCACGCCAAGAGGTTCCTCCAGAAGGCGCAGGAGTACCTGGACTCGGCGCAGGACAATCTCGATCTCCAGCGCGCGACGCCGGCCGCCGGGGATGCCATCCATGCCGGCATCAGCGCGAAGGACGCGATCGTGACCGCGTTGACCGGGCAGACCAGCAAGGCGAAGGACCACTCCAAGGCGGTGAAGTAGTTGCGCCAGGCACTCGGTGCTCACCGCGATGCCGCAGCGGCAGAGAAGGCGTTGCGAGAACTGATCTCGATGAAGGGCGAAGTCGAGTACGGCGCCACGCTCATCACGCTCGCGAAGGCGAAGCCTCTCGTCCGGCGAGCGATGGTGCTCGTCGAGATCGCGAAAGAGCTGGTTAGGCAGCCCTGATCTGAACTTCGCAAAGTTGTTGAGGTTCGTCGGATCAAACGACAACACAGCAACTTCGTGGTGGGCGGCGTTCGGGCGCCACGGCTGCGGGGTAGAGCAGTCACGCCGATCGCCGTCGCTTGGGCTGGGGGAGCAGGTCAGTGACAGAGGTCGGCTCCCGCTCGGGCGCCACCAGAGCCTTCAACGCTGCCTCGGCCAGCGCCATCCGCCTTTCCTCCCACGCCAGCAACTGGTCAAGCCGCCAACGGTCGGGGTGTGCCATCACCGGCGCTGGCACCAGATCGCGGTCCTTGAGGTTCTGGTAGCCCCTCGTCTTGCCCCAGCCATAGCGAGCCATCACCTCGCCCGCGCTCAGGAAGACGTGGCGGGGGTCGTCCATGGCCTCACACCGCCTTCGGCTTGCCGAGCACCGGCCGCGAGGCGAGCCGCTGGGTGCGGATGAAGGTCCGCAGGTCGCCGACCGTCGTGTAGAGGCGCCGGCCGATCTTGAAGAACTCCGGCCCGGTGCCCTCCTGGCGCCACCAGCGCACGGTGTTGACCGGTGTCCGCAGGATCTCGGCGACGTCATCGAGTGTTAGGAGCTCGTCGTCGTGGCGCGCGTGGAACGGGACGTCGTGGGTGTTGCTGTTCATGGTTCCTCCTGTCAGGCGTTGGCCCGCGAGGATCGTGGGCGACAGGTAGGTGTGAGGGCCGTGCCGCGCAGAGAGCCAAGTACGTCCGATCGGATATGGTCGAGGAATGGATCGGGCGTACCTGATCGAAGTCGCACGACGAGCCAGCGGCCTGACGCAGGCCGAGCTGGCCACCAGATCCGGTACGTCCCAGGCGACGATGTCGGCGTACGAACGAGGTCTGAAGTCGCCGACGCTCAAGGTCGCCGCGCGGATCCTCGAGGCCGCGGGTTACGACCTCAACCTGCGCCGGCTCATCGACTGGGTCGAGCACGAAGCGCCCGGAGTCGGGCACTTCTGGGTGCCAAGCACCCTCTGGCACGTCGAGACGCCCGACTGTTTCGCAGTCTTGGAGTTCGCCGACCTCGTCGGCGATGGGCCGGTCCAGCAGTGGGACATGCACGACCGTGCGCAGCGCAAGGGTGTCTACGAGCAGTTGCTCCAAGGTGGCTCGCCCGAGGAGATGATCCGCTGGATCGACGGCCCACTCCTGGTCGATGTGTGGGACGAGCTCGAACTCCCGGACGCGGTCCGCGAGGCGTGGAAGTGGCCGATTGTGATCGCGCGGGGACCGACCCACCCGGACACCGTGCGGATCCTGGGCCGAGGGGACGACTCGTTCACGGCTGAAGCGTGGGTCCGCGGACACGAAGCAGTGCCAAGGAGGGCGCCGGCTCCGAAGGAGCCGCGGGTGCGGTTCATCCGGACGCGCTTCGACCCGCGTCCCCCAGAGTCGCCGGCGGACGGCGACGGGATCAAGCCGGTAGCGACCGTCGCCAAGATTGCGGAACGGCTCGCCACTCAGCTGGCAACGTCGCGGCACCCCTCCGCCCCGGCCACCTGGAACGCTGGAGTCGCGTTCGCGCGGAGGTGGGCGGACTTGGGCAACGGCCACACCGTTGTGCTTGCGCCGAGCGGACCGGGATGCGTCGTTGGCGTCACGGTCGAGCCCCACGACGACAGGCTCGACGTCGGCGAGCAACTGATCAGGCTGTGGCGAACGGGCTGAAACTGATCTGGTTCCTCAACCGCACTTCAGAACCCGATGCCCGGTGCCGACTGCGATGCCGCAGGCCGGGAATCGAACTCGGCAGGAAGACGCGGCGCCGCCTGCCACCTTTGTGCCTTCGGTCCGTACCGCGCGATCGCCTCGGCCGCCGCCTCCCGCGCGTGCGCCGGCCCAAGATCGGCGCGGTCGCGAGCGAAGACTTCGCACCACTGCTTGCGCGCCTCTTCGACGGAATCGGCGACGAGGTGCGCGACGTTGCGTTCGCGGCCGCGGGTCATGCCGACGTACGCCGACGCGGCTCCGCTCTGCTCGCCGACCAGCACATGGCTCTCGGTGACAGTGGTGCCTTGCGCGCCGTAGGCGGTCGTGGCGTAGGCGAGCTCGACATCGCGGCGCACGTAGTCGGGCGGCAACTCACGAGTCCCCGCCTCGCCCCTGACGGTGAGCGCGCCGCGATCGCACGAGACGACGGTCCACAGCTCGCGGTTCGCGACGCCGGCGTCATGGTCGTTTCGGCGGGTCGCGATCGTGTCGCCGACGCCGATCCGCTCACCCGTGCCGGTCAGGACCTGCTCATCGACCTCGCCGGTCGCCTTGCGGATCCGGTGCGCGAATGTGTTGATCCGGGCCACCTGCTCGCGAGTGTCCGCGACGATGAGCTTGCCGGTGCTAGCTTCGGCCGATAGGCGGCGCGTCCGCTCGACGTCGCTGCCGTGGATGACGATCTCGCCGCGCGCAAGAAGTTCGTCGAACACCTCGCCAGGCGCGGCGCCGGTCCGCATCTGCAACGACAGCTCGGCATAGCGAGGCTCCGTGAAGCGGCGTACGCCGTCGAGCTGCTTCGCCCGATCGGGCGCGTACCTGATGGCCAGATCCAGCACCCCGCCACGACCGACCGCCGGGAGCTGATAGCGGTCGCCGACGAGCATCACGAGCGACTGAGTCTCGTCGGCCAGCCGGAGCAGCGCCCGGGCGGTGTCCTGATCGACCATGCCGGCCTCGTCGATGACGAGGAGGTCGCCGCGCCGCAGCCGGGCTCCGACGTCGGGCTGGGCCGCGATCCGACTCCACCGGCCGTCCTCGTCCCAGCGAAATCCGTGCTGGTGCAGCAGCCACGCGGCGGAGTACGCTGCCGCGCCGGTCGCGCCCTCTGCGACCTGGGCCGCCTTGAGAGTCGGTGTCACCACGACCATCCGACGCCCGGCAGCGATCGCGCGCTCGCGAGTTGCCGCGAGACGGGCGGTCTTGCCAGCCCCGGCCGCGCCCTCGATCACGGTGATCGCCTTGGCTTCGGCACGAGTCGCAAGGCGGTCGACGATCTCGTGCTCGACGGCCAGTACGTCGACCGACGTCAACGAACGCACGTGCTCGGGCACGTCCGATCGGGGGAGTAGCGGGCGTGAGGCGGCGATGACGCGAGCGGTCAGATCCTCTGCCAACTCACGGCGCACGGCTCCGTCGACCACGCCTCCGCCGGACGCGATGATCCGCTCGACCTCACCCCGGCCGTCGGCCGCGTTCCACGCCGAGCGACGTGAGCCCAGCCGGACCAGAGCCAGCTCGACGACGCCGTCGCGGTCTACGGCGCCCGTCCGCAACACGGGTAACGGAGCGCCTGGCGCCGGAGAGACGTAGCCGAGCTCGTGCAACTCCTCCATCCAGCGGTGCCGCAGTTCCTCACCGTTTGTCGGCACCACCTTGTCCGGCCGCGCGTCGGCCCACGCTCGTCGATCCCATGCCTGCCGCAGAGCCGGCCCGGGCTCCTCGCCGGGATGCTCGGAGCGCCACTCGGCCTCGTAGGTGTCGATGTTGGCCTCGATCTGCTTTGCCCGGGCGCTGAACGCTCCGGAGTAAGCCGCCAGTTCGACGACCTCACCGGTTGCGGCGTCGAGGGTGAACCCCGTCGCGCCAGCGCCTCGCGGAACCCCGGGTCGGTCATCACCGCCGCGTGCCCGATCCCGTTGATCGCCTCCAGGCTGTCGCGTACCCCGACGGTGTGCAGGCCCCGCCACGCGCCCGCCGCGACGACCCGCGCGTTGATCTGGAGGTGCAGATGCCGGTGTGGGTCACCGGCCCGCGAGGTGAAGTGGCGTACGACAGCTGCCTCTATCTGTTCGACAGGCACCTGTACCTGCCGGTCGCGTGGCCCGACGCGGGTCGTCGTGTGGGTCGCGAGCCAGCCGATGATCTCCTCGGCCGCGGCCATCTGAGCGGCGTCGTAGGCCTCTGCGATCTCGGGTTGCAGGGCTGCCGCGAGCGACCAGGTCTTCGGCCCGTTCACGGTGACCTCGACGAACCGGACGCCCTTCTCGTCCTTCCGCAACCGCCCCTTCGCGAGGCCGGTGTCGACGTCGTAGCCGGCGACCCATCGCTCGTAGGTCGCGCCGTCCATGTCGGCTCGGCGCTTGACGCCATCGGTGGTCGCGTTGAAGTGCATGGCGACCCCGCTGCCATCGGCGAGGTAGTAGTCGTCCGCCCGGGACCGATCGGCCTCGACGTAGTGTCGAGCGGCGGCTGCTGCGCCGCGGTAGATCTTCATGCCGCCATGCATCGAAATCACCTCCGTCGACAACCACCAACAACCGTGAAACCGCAGGTCAGCGCCCACATCGGCGCCCCTCCCACTACGAAACTTCGTAGCATGCGTGCCGCCTGGAAGGGACAGGAGAAGGCGTCAGACGAGAAGGAGATTGGGGAGCCATTGGTGGTTGGTGATGGGCGGATGGGCAGAGGCGAAGGAGTAGGGAGGGTAGAAGAGCGGGGAGATCGCTAGGCGTCGGGCAGTCGACAAGCAACCGTCGTACGTCGACACCGCCGCATTTCGCCGATTCAGCGGCGACCTTTCGGCATCACCGGAAAGGGATGGTCACGCGGAGCGTAGCTGCTCACCTTCTGTCGCACCCGGCACACCAACGCCCGCACCGAGGCCGCCAACCTCACAGCCAAGAACCACAAGCGCCTCGGCCGGGGGTACCGCAACCACGACACTTACCGATCCAGGATCATGTCCCTCACGACCACCCCGATGGTGGCGTGAACATCCCACACCACGGCGAACTCGAAGAGCCGATATGGCTGCCGCGTGGGCCCATCGACCCGGGTGGGCGGGAGGCAACCCGGGTGTTTCCCCGATCGCCTCCCACCGGCCCTCACGTCGCTCAAGCTAATGAAGCGAGGAGCGACGCAATGGAGATCGTTAGTCCGAACCACAGAGCAAGAGTCGACAGGATCCGGTATTGGATTCGCTCCCGGAGTAGGAAGTGCCCCACAAGAAGGAGCAGTCCGAAGACGAACGATCCCAACCAGCCTGCCCACGCAAAGAGGAGGGCGGCCGCCAGCGTGGCGAACGCCATCCCGCCAAGTGCGGGGACCGCGAGCCTGAGATCCCGGTCCGTCGACTCACCGGGCGACATCATGACACTTCCGCCAGCACCGACCACGTTCCACCCGGATGCACCGTGTGCTCGATGGAAGCGTAGGTGTCGTGAGAACAAATCTCACCAATTGGGGTGGGGATGCACTGCTCGAAGTGACCTTCCCGCTTCCGAATCCACGATGAGCTCGTGGATGTGCTCTGGGTTTGACTGAGGCCCTTGAAGACCCAGAAGTAGCCTGGCGAGGACTGGTCGTAGGTGGAGTACTTGAGGGTGAAGTTGCCGTTGGCCCAGCACCACTTCATTGTCTGCGTGAATTGCCAGTTGAGATCGCCCCAGCGGTTCACTCCCGACAGGGTGTGGCCTCTCTTCTTGCAAGCAGAGCCCGCTAGCGTCTGGTTCGGCTCGAGCGTCAGGTCGTTCTCCGAGGCTTTGTAGTTTTGCTCGCTCCAAGGCTCCGTTGCGCTCTCGGTCGACGCTTCCGTCACGTCCACGACGATCCCGGCCGCCAGGTCACGATTGTAGACGGCCTGACGCGCTTGGTCCTCCGTCGCACCGTGCGCTACGGCGGCTGCAATGAATGCGTCAGTCTCCGCCGCGGGGATCACTGGCGGCGCGGAGAACCAACCTTGGACCTGGATGCTCACGGTGACGGCACCGTCGCTGTCGTTCCGCAGCGTAACCTCACCGTGGTCTCCCGGGCGTAGCACGGTCGTAGTGCTGTGGTCGCCTGCCTGGCTTCCTACCCACTGAAGTGTGGAAAACGAGGTGGATGGCGCGCCGGCCGGGGATGTGTACAGGTAGCCATTCCCGGTGCCCTGTGCGTCCTTGGTACGCAAGGAGAGCATGACCCCAGCAGCCCCGTACAGGGGCACCCCGGTAGTCCCGCCGACTGCAACATTCTGTGTGCCACCGGCAGGAATGGTGACCGAGCCCAAAGAGGTGAGTTGGGTCGGAGAGAAACCCCCGCCATCGTTTGAGACTCCTGCGAAGTATCCCTGCACGTCGAGGGTGACACGGACCGAAGAAGTCCCACCGTTGTACACGGTGACCGAACGATCGCCACCGAGCTGAAGGGCTCCGCCCATCTCCTGTGGCCCGACGTCGCTGGAGTAGTTCATAAAGGGCTTGGCGTTCGATAGATTGCCGCCGGCCGGCACGACTCGGAGATGTCCGTCCTGCTGGGTTTCCCGCGCTCCAACCGAGGCGAACACCGCCGAGGCGCTCGCGGGGATGCCCGCGCTAGCCACCGAAATCGTCCTGGCCTCGCCCGGTGCGAGCGCGACTGTGTCCGCTGTGTCCCACACTCGCGATGGCTTCACTGGGACAAACCCGCCGGGCGCGACGCCGGATGAGCTCGCCGACGTGAAGTACCCCTGGACGTCGACGTTCACCTGCGTAGAGCCTAGCGAGTTCGAAACGCTGAGCTTGCCGTCCGGTCCGGGCATCACTGCCAAGGTCGCCGTTGCCGGCGCGGTCGCGCTCGTAACCTGAACGGCGCTGAACGTGGGCTGCTGGACTCCGGCCGTCCACACGCGAACGTTGGCGGTACCGGACGCCGTCGTGCTGGACGCCGTCACGTCCACCAGGACAGCCGCAACCCCGGTGCTGGGGACGCCTGCGACCCCGAGGACCTGGATGTCCCTCCTCTCACCGGGCGCCAGAGCAGAGTCCAGACCGCTCAATCGCGCATAGGCAGTGGGGACGAAGACTCCGCCTTGCCCAACCGCATCCGCGGTCGCGGGCAGGGGTGAGACGAGCACCGAGAGCAAAGCACTCAGCACGAGTGCGAAGTACCTCCGGCGCAGATTCGATCCGAGCATCAAAACAGACCTTTCGGCTTGTACCCGCCACATTGGCGTTGGAGCGTAACCCACGCATACCGCGTGCCCCCGATACGACGGGTCCGGCCTAGACCACCAGCGTTGGACGCTAGCTCGCAGGTTCCGACGGCGTCCGACCGGTCGAAGGGACACCGCTCATGTGAGAGTGAGCCGCCCGGGCAATTTGAACCGGAGACTCTCCATTTCTTGGGAAGGTTGGAGTCATGTCAGGGAGAAAAGTCAACGAGGTACCCGGTCACGGTCACCGAGGGTCGTCTCGTCGCTAAGCCCTCGTCCCTTGACTTGCTCGCCCGACTCTGACCCCCCAGGCCCGCCGACCGGTCCACCCGCACGGACTGAACGGGCTGTGGCCCGCAAGCGGAAGGAACTGCGGGACTTGGCGGATGACCACCAAGACGCTCGCCCTCGCCACCGGATGCCGATCGGGCACCGGGTCGCTCCGCGAGCCCATCCCCGCACGGTCACGCTGACGATGCTCCGGCTCGCCGACCGGATCGTGGCGGGCGACACGGCGGCGGCATCGAGCTCGGGTACGACGCCGAACTGCACGTCCAGATCTATCGTTCGGCCGCCGGGCTGGTGATCGCGGGCATGGTCTCCGGAGGCGCCCGGCAAGGAGGCGGGCATCACCGCCGACTCGTCCCTGGTGTCGGTCACCGGCACCGCGGTGAGCTCTCCGCCACGGCGACGCTCGCGCGGGCGCCGGGGGCGTGACGCAAGCAACGGACCTGTCGCCCGCAAGCGTGTCGAGGGCCAGCAGAAGATCTCGGCGGCTCACGACCATTGACCGCATCGTTGGAGGGTCTGATACTGACCTCATATTCCTTGCTCGGAAGGAGGGGTGCTGATGCACATCCGACGAATGCTTCCGGTCGTACTTCTCGCCCTACTCGTGATCAGCGGACCGACAGCAATGGCCGCCAAGAGCTGGAGATCAAGCAGCAACCCGCTGACCGCCTACCAGGACGGGGTCGCCCAAGGAGTTGGCTACGGGACCTTCGAGGCGGCCGCCACCAGTTCAGGGGGCGTGAAGGTGTCCAACGCGGGCTGGCTCAAGGACTACAAACCTGGCGGCGACGGCATCTTCCACAACACCAAGTACTCGCTGTTCACCTGCTCCACCGGCTGCAATCCATTGCCCGGCGCGCCCTTCCAGAGCTCGCGGCACTTCACGAACGTGTGGACCCTCTACACGCCAAGCCGCACGCACGACTCTGTCGTCAACACCTACCACTGGGCCCGCGGTGCGATCATCGTCTGCGAGGACCACAACCTCGCTCCCGACTCCTGCTCGACACAGGTGGTCACCGGATACGACTACTTCTAGAACTCCAGAAAGGCGACCAGGGGTGCAGATCCGGCTCGAGGGCGTCGTCCGCGAGCGAGGCTCCTTTCGGCTGGGACCGATCGACCTCGCGCTGCCGGAGCAGGGCGTCGTCGGGTTGATGGGCCCCAACGGGGCGGGGAAGACCACCCTGCTCGGCGTGCTGTCCACGAGGGACGCCCCCGACCAGGGGAGGCTCCTCTGGGGGGAGGAGCCGGTTCGGCGGGGGTCGGCCCGTCACGGCTACCGCCGCAGCCTGGGTTTCGTGCCGCAGGACGCCCGGCCCCCGGAGCGAGCCAGGAGCGAGGACTACCTGCGGCACCTGGCCTGGCTGAAGGAGATCCCCGCGGCGTCGCGAGAGGAGGAGGTGCGACGCGTGCTCGACGCCGTCGAGCTCGGAGACAAGGCTGCCGAGCGCGCGGGGCGCTTGTCGGGCGGGATGCAGCGCCGCTTGGTGCTCGCCCAGGCCCTCCTCGGTTCACCCCGCCTGCTCCTGCTCGATGAGCCCACTGTTGGCCTCGACCCTGCGCAACGGGTGAAGTACCGCGATCTGGTGCGGACGGCCGCGCGCACCGCCCCAGTCGTGCTCGCAACCCACCTGGTCGAGGACGTGCGGGCTCTGGCCGACATCGTGGTCGTGTTGGCGGAGGGCAGGGTGCGTTTCACAGGCACCGTGAGCGAGCTGGAGGCCCAGGGAAACGCTGGCAGCAGTTCCGACTCCGCCCTGGAGCGCGCGCTCGGCGCCTTCATGGACGAGGAGTAGCGGTGCGGCTCCGCTACGTCCTCGCCACGGGCTACGCATGGTTGGCGCTACCCGTGGCGGCGGGGGTGGAAGCCTTCGCCTATGGCCATCGGGGACAGCCCTGGAAGGATGACTTCGTGTGGGCCACCAACTGGGTGGGGATCAGCATTCTCCTCCTGGGGCCGGTCCTCGCAGGCCTCACGGCTGCGGACTCGGCCAGGCTGCTGAACCCGGACTGGTCCTCGCTCACCCTGACGACTCCACGAGGGATGCTCGCGATGGTGACCCAGGCCGCGATGACCACCCTATCCGTGATCGTCGTCCACGTGGCCGCCGCGACGCTGTACGCCACACGCGCCGCCCCGGGCGCCGGGGAGCTCGGCCCCGGCCTGCTGCAGCTGCTGGTCCAGCTGACCATCCTCCTGTTCTTCGGTCTTGCTGGATGCCTGATCGGCGCGGTGTGGCCGTCACCGTGGGCCGCCGTGACCGCTGCAGGCGTGAGCTATGCGCTCCTGTGGTTCTGGCACGGGGACTCGGGACGCTTCGCTCCGCTCTACGTCGGGGGAACGACCGGAGGTCTGCTCGGTCTGGAACCCGATCTCGGGTACGCCGGCCTGCAGACGCTCTGGCTGGCCTCGGCGATCGCCACCTGCACCGGCGTGCTCCTGCTTCGCTGGCCCTGGCGCTCGGGCCTCACCGTCGGCATCGTCGCGTGCATCTTCGCGCTCGGGGCCGCGGTGGTGGTCATCCGCGCGATCGTCGACGAGGCGAGCCCCTACCGAGTCAGCGGCCGGCCCCTGGCGTTCGACTGCCGCGGTAGCGAGCCCCAGGTCTGCCTGATCCACCAACACCGCCGCTTCGCCGACGAGGCGGCGGACACCCTCGCCAGCATCTACCGAGGCACACCGGCGGGTGTTCGTCGTCTCCTCCCGACCAAGGTCGACGAGGCACCCCCCACGGCAGGCGTCTCGACCGATCCCGCCGTCGGCCGCTTCTACCTGGCGCCGACGAACGGGGACGCAGTCGTGGTCTCGGTTGGGCAACTGGCCCGCGACCTCGCGACGCCGTACTCCTGCCCGGCACTCTTCGGGGCGACCCCACCCTCGCAGGAGTACGCCGACGCCTTCGTCGCCCTCGCGGAGTCGTTCACCGCAGCCGCTCGGGGTGCTCCTGCCCCACTCGCTGACGACGAGTTCGTCCGCACCTACGAAGCCATGATGTCGTGCGCCTACCTCAGCGACTCATGACGCTCCGCGCCTGGATCGCCGTCCACGGAGGGACGGTCCCGCTGGTGGTGCTCCTTCTCGCTACCGCGGCCTCCGTGGCGCTGGCGGACACGCGCCTGGACTCGCTCCTCGTCGTCGACTTCACCGAGAGCGTCCCGGCGGGGCTGTTGCTGCCGATCGCAGCCGCAATCGCCGTGCAGCAGGCGGCGCTGCCGGACGTCCAACCGCACGACTACGCCGTCTCACGCCGCCTTCACGGCCCCCGACTCGCGTGGGTGTCCGCGCTCGTCGCAGCGGCCCTGGCCGCGGCCGCGGCCGGCCCCGCGCTCACGTCCTCGCTGACTCTCGCCCCGATCCTGCGGAACTCGGTCTTCTTCACGGGCTTCGGGCTCGTGGCGGTGTGGCTCCTGCCGCGACTCGGCTGGCTGCCCCTCCTCCTTCTCGGCGCCAGCATGCTGGTCTTCGGCCAAAGCACGGGGCGGTTGACCGACCCGGTCAGCGACTGGTCGTTCCCCCTCTCCTCGCAGACCGCGCCGTGGCAGTGGCTCGTCTCACTCGGCGTCCTCTTCGTCGGCATGGGGCTCAACACCGCGGCCGAGCCGCTACGGGTCGCTGGCTGACCGCTCGTCCCGGCAACCCGAGTCGGCGGACAGCTCCTCGGTCCGCGCGCGGCAGGCGCTGAGCTTCCTCATCCGCCGTGCGTAGCCGCCACCACCTCGGTGAGGACGGCGTCGCGGGCGGCGGCCAGGTCGACCACGTCGCGGCCACCGGTCGCCTCGTCCAGCCGCGGTGAGCTTCACTGACCAGACTCCCGTATGCCGAACCCTCTGCGGGAGCCATTCAGGTCTACGGGCGCGATCTCTGCGGGCTTCCCGCAAGCCCCGTCCGGTCATCCGTCCGGAACAGGGACGTCCACCGGAGCAGGCTGGGCGCCCTTCGTTGTGACCCGTAGGAGAGTCGCTGACCTATAGCTTCGCCAGTTTGCCGACAGAGTCGCGAAGGGCGTCTTCGCCGGCGCGGACGTAGTGGTTGAGGACGGTGGTGAGCTTGTCGCCGAGGTACTGGGCGACGACCTCCCAGGGCTCGCCCAACTCGTCGTGGAACCACTTGGTTGCGGCGTGGTGGCGGAGGTTGCGGTAGACGATCGTGCGCGGCCACGCGTTGTCAGGGTCATTCTCCTCGACCCACCTCCGGACGCGGTGCCAGCGCTCGTTGTGCATCTCCGGCTTCACCGGAAGTCCAGTGACGGTGTCGACGAAGAGCCACAGCTCGTCCTCGGGCTCGACTGGGTAGTTCCACCAGGCGAGGTTCCGGTCCTTTTCGCGAGCAGCCAGCGACGCCCGGCGCTGGCGCTCGACCTCCTGAGCGTTGGTGACCTGCTGGAGCGACGCCCTCGCGGGCAGATCGAGCAGCTCCTTGACGCGGGGGAGGAGCTCGCCGTGCATCAGGGACCTCGGCAGCGGGACTTCATGGAGCACGTGGTTCTTCACCGGGCCGCGGAAGCCGGCCTGGCCGCGAGGCGTGATCCAGGATCCGTTGACGTGGACGTAGCCGTGGTCGAAGAAGACATCGATCGCGCGGAGGCCGTTCTGTTCGCCGAGCCTCAGTCCGCCGAATCCAGCGACGCGGATCTTCGCCCCGAACAGCGGGAGGCGGGTCATCAACGGGTCGGTGCCCTCGGGGCCACAGAGCTTGTCGGCCGCGTTTGCCATGGCTCGGACCTGACGGGTCTCGGGACGCAGGCGCGGGTCGACGTACTGTGCTGTCGCCCCGTGAAGGACGTTGGCCCGGCCGATCTCGAGACCGTTCAGCGGGTCGATGCTGCGGTCGAGCCAGCCGAGCCGCCAGGCGAGCTTGCGCATGGCGGCGAGCTGGCCGCGGAGGTCCTCGCGACCGCGTTGGGAGAAGAGCGTCTTGCTGCCCTTCTCCATCACACTACGGCTGTGTTCGACACGCCACTTCGTCACCGGCACGTCGCCGATCGTCGGCAGGATGTGGGCGTTGAGCCGGGACTCGCGCCCCTCCATCGTCCGGGGTTGCTTTCCTCGCTCGATCGAATCCCTGAGGTACTCCTCACCGAGCATCCGGATCGTCCTGGAGGCCCGGATGTCGGCGCCCGCCGGCGTCTCCGACTCGGTGTCGAGCGCGGCCTCCGCTTGCGCGAAGATCTTGCGCGCCTCGTCCTCGGAGCTCGCCCGTCGCAGCACGCGCTTCCATGGCTCGCCCTCGCCAGCAGGAGCCCGGAAGAAGACCTGGTACTTGTTGCTGCCCGGCCCTGGCGCGTAGAGCCGGACCCGCCAACCACGTGTCGCGCCACCGAGCATGCGCCGCTTGCCCTGGGCGAGCAACTTCGCTTGGGGGCGTGTGGCCACGAGACCGCCTCCTAGGCTGGTGGCACCGGGCCTCGGGAGAGATCCGACTGCAGCTCCATAATGCATCACTCTCGTGCATCACTCAAGGGGAAAGTGATGCACGTGCCACTCGTCAGGAGTTACAGGAATGGCCAACCGGCTCGCCAATGCGACCAGTCCCTACTTGCTCCAACACGCCTATAATCCGGTGGATTGGTGGGAGTGGGGACCAGAAGCGTTCGAGGAAGCAAGACGCCGTGATGCACCAGTCTTGCTGTCCGTCGGGTACGCCGCCTGCCACTGGTGCCACGTGATGGCGCACGAGTCGTTCGAGGACGACGCGACGGCAGCGTTCATGAACGAGCACTTCGTGAGCATCAAGGTCGACCGCGAGGAGCGGCCCGACGTCGACGCGGTCTACATGCAGGCGACGACGGCGATGACCGGTCACGGCGGCTGGCCGATGACCTGCGTGCTCGACCACGACGGCAACCCCTTCTTCGCGGGGACCTACTTCCCCGACCAGCCGCGACACGGGCAGCCGTCGTTCCGCCAGGTGCTGGAGGCGCTGGTGGACGCGTGGACCAACCGCGGTGACGACGTCCGCCGCGTGGGGGCGGACCTGCGCGACTTCCTGAACCAGCAGGCCGGCTTGGGCGCGGGCCCGGTGGGGGCGGCGCAGCTCGAGGCGGCCGTGCCGGCGTTGGCGCGCGAGTACGACGACCAGGCGCCCGGGTTCGGCAATGCTCCGAAGTTCCCGCCGTCGATGGTGCTGGAGTTCCTCCGGCGCCGGGCAGCTGTGGAGACGCCGGACTCCGGGGAGCCGACGGCGGCGCAGATGCTCGACGCCACCCTCGAGGCGATGGCCCGGGGCGGCCTCTATGACCAGGTCGGCGGCGGGTTCGCGCGCTACGCCGTCGACCGCGAGTGGGTCGTGCCCCACTTCGAGAAGATGCTCTACGACAACGCCCAGCTGGTGGGGCTCTACGCGCGTCGTGGCGGCGCGCTGGGGGAGCGGGTGGCCCGGGAGACCGCCGACTTCCTGCTCCGCGAGCTGCGCACGGACGAGGGCGGCTTCGCCTCCGCCCTGGACGCCGACAGTGAGGGCGTCGAGGGGAAGTTCTACGTCTGGACACCGGCCGAGCTCGTGGCGGCGCTCGGACCCGACGACGGCGCATGGGCCGCCGAGGTCTTCGGGGTCACCGAGCACGGCACGTTCGAGCACGGCCTGTCCACCCTCCGGCTGCTCGCCGATCCCGACGACGCCGAGCGGCTGGCCGCGGTGCGTTCCAGGCTGTTGGCGGCCCGGGAGGCACGGGTCCGGCCCGCGTGCGACGACAAGGTCGTCGCTGCCTGGAACGGCCTGACCATCACCGGGCTGGTGGATGCGGGACTGCGGCTCGGCGAGCCGGCGTACCTCGAGGCGGCGGTGGGTGCTGGGCGGCTCCTGGTGGATCTCCACCTGGTGGACGGCCGGCTCCGCCGGGTCTCGCGGGGTGGCAGCGTCGGGGCGCATGCTGGGGTGCTGGAGGACTACGGCGCGGTTGCGAGCGGGTTCCTGTCGCTGGTGGAAGCCACCGGTGACGCGGCCTGGCTGGGCCGGGCCGGGGACCTGCTGGAGGTGGCGCTCACCCGCTTCCGGGCCGACGACGGCGGCTTCTTCGACACCGCCGATGACGCCGAGACGCTGGTGGCGCGACCGCGTGACCCGTCGGACAACGCCAGCCCCTCCGGGTTGTCGGCGACGATCCACGCGTTGGCGACCTACTCCGCGCTCACCGGATCCGGGCGGCACCGGCAGGCCGCCGAGGAGGGGCTCGGGTCGGTGGCCGGGCTGGCGGGGCGTGCACCACGGTTCGCCGGCTGGAGCCTGTCCGCAGCCCAGTCGATGCTGGACGGGCCCGAGGAGATCGCGGTCGTCGGCCCCGCCGGCCCCGAGCGGGACGCTCTGGCGGCTGCTGCGCGGCGCCGGCCGGGCGCGGTGGTCGTCGTCAGCGACGGCCCGCGGGACGACATCCCGTTGCTGACCGGTCGGGGGCCGGTCGACGGACACCCGGCGGCGTACGTCTGCCGGCATCAGGTGTGCGAGCGGCCGGCGACCTCAGCCGATCAGTTGTGAGACGGTTGCTGACGTGACCGAGTCCGAGGACTATGACGCCTATCTCGCAGCGCTGCCTGCGGACCAGCGGGCCGCACTGGAGCGGCTGGCCGCCCTGATCGAGGCGGCCGCTCCTGACGCGGAGCGGGCGTTGAGCTACGGCGCGCCGGCGTACCGCCTGGGTGGCCGCCCACTCGCGGGGTTCTCCGCGGCCACGGCGCACCTGTCCTACCTGCCGTTCAGCCCGGACGTGATCGTCTCGCTGACCGAGGAGCTGGCCGCGTGGCCGACGTCGAAGGGCGCGGTCCGCTTCACACCGGAGCATCCCCTCACCCACGAGGTCGTGACCGCCCTCGTCGCCGCACGCCGCCGCGAGCTCACGAGCTGAGGGTCACCCACAGTTGCCCGGGCCATTCCCCTGGGCATCCGGTAGTGCCACGCTGGGACGATGGCGGAGCTGACGACCAAGGCGAATCCCGACAACTTCAGTTACGGCGACCCGATGGACGGTGCCGACCGGCGGCGGACGTGGCCGGACACGCCCGCGCAGGTGATGCTCTGGCGGGTGCTGACCGAGGACCGCAAGGAGCAGTTCGCGCTGCTCGCGACGATCTCCTACGAGGACCGGGACCACCACCGGACGATCACGGTGCCCAACGCCTTCAGCGAGTACACGACGGACCTCACCTCGGTGCCGTCGTGGTTCACCTGGCTCGTGCCGAAGTCGGGGGCACACCTTCCCGCGGCGCTCGTGCACGACGGTCTGGTCTGTGACCCGGACCAGAACCCCACGTACCTCGTCGACCCTCCCGGCGAGATCGACCGGATCGACGCCGATGTCGTCTTCCGGGACGCGATGCGCGATACCCATGTCGGCCTGGTGCGCCGATGGCTGGTGTGGGCAGCAGTGACCACCGCCTCGCTGTGGGAGGGCCCCCGGCGGGATTGGCCGGCGGCGAAGAAGTGGTACTTCCGGGCAGTCATCGCCACCCTCGTCGGCGCCATCGCGTACTTCGGTGCCTGCGCCACGGTCGACCTCGTCGATCGCCACTACCGCTGGTTGTGGGATCTGCCCTGGATGACGGAGGGGGCCTGGTGGAGCGAGGTCGCCTCCGGGCTGGCCGGGGCGATCGTGCTGCCGTCCCTGCTGAGCGTGACCTGGGGGCGCTACTGGCGTGCGGGCCTGATCGCGGGGGTGGCGCTGGCCGCGCTGTTCCATGTGACGATCGCGATCGGCCTGCTCGGGCTGGCGTACCAGGGCCTCGAGTGGCTGGTCGCCAGGGCGGCCTGGCTGGTGGCGGCGGTCGCGGTGGCGGCCTGGGTCGGCGCCGCCGCGCTGTTCCTCACCGTCGTGTCGTGAGCCTCAGCGCAGGGAGTACGTCGCCAGGGATACGCCGACGTAGTGGGTCATGAAGGCCAGGATCGTGATGCTGTGGAACACCTCATGAAAGCCGAACCAGCGCGGCCACGGGTTGGGGCGCTTCACGCCGTAGACCACGCCGCCCACGGTGTAGAGGGCGCCGCCGGCCCCGGCCAGCAGCAGCACGGCCGTGCCGATCCCGACACCGAGCTCGCGAGCCCCGACCACGAAGTCGCCGACGAAGGCCAGCGCCGCCCAGCCGAGCCCGATGTAGATGGCGGTGTAGAGCCAGCGCGGGGCGCCCACCCAGAAGATCCGGAACAGCCCGCCGAGGGCGGCTCCGACCCACACCGCGGTGAGCATGATCGTGCGGTCTCTGCCGTGGAGCAGCATCATCGTGAACGGCGTGTAGGAGCCGGCGATGAGCAAGAAGATGTTGGCGTGGTCGAAGCGCTGGAGGAAGGCATGCATGCGAGGCGACCAGTGTCCCCGGTGGTAGACCGCAGAGACCGTGAACAACAGGATCGCGGAGACGGCGTAGATCGCCGACCCGAGCCTCGTGGGCGCATCCGGGGAGAGCGCGATCAGCACGATCCCCGACGCCAGGGTCAGCGGCGCGGTGGCGGCGTGCAGCCAGCCCCGCAACCGCGGCTTGAGCTCGTCCAGCACGTCATCCAGCTGCTCGTGCAGCCCGTCGATGCGGGTGCGGACGACCTGGGTCATGGCCCCAGCCTAGGCGGCGCCAGGGCATCCCGCGGCATTATCGCCGCCGGCTGTGGGATTCGCGGGTGCGTCACCGGGCCGGGCTAGGATCAGAAGGTGGCGGTGATCCCCGATTTGAAGGAGCGAGCGCGCCGCCTCGTCTACCCGGCGTACGAGGCGCGGATGCTCCGAGCGCTGCCCCCGGACCGCATTCCTCACCACATCGGCGTGATGCTGGACGGCAACCGGCGGTGGGCCAAGGGTGTGGGTCGAGACAGCAATCACGGGTATCGCGCCGGAGCGGCCAACATCGAGCCGCTGCTCCAGTGGAGCGAGGAGGTCGGGGTCCGGGTCGTCACCTTGTGGCTGCTGTCCACCGACAACCTCAACCGTCCGGCGGATCAGCTCGACGGCCTCCTGACGGTGATCGGTGACGCCGTCGATGCGTTGGCCGTCCAACGCCGGTGGCGGCTGCACCCGGTCGGCGCGCTGGATCTGCTGCCCGCGCCGATCTATACGCGGTTGAAGGCGGCCGAGGAGGCCACCCGGGACGTCGACGGCCTGTGGGTGAACATCGCCGTGCCCTACGGCGGCCGCCGCGAGATCGCCGACGCCGTCCGCGCGCTGCTCCACGAGCACGCCGAGCGCGGCACCAGCCTCGAGGAGCTGGCCGACGTGCTCGATGTCGACCACATCGCCGAGCACCTCTACACCAAGGGCCAGCCCGACCCGGACCTGGTGATTCGCACCTCCGGAGAGCAGCGCCTCGGCGGGTTCCTCCTGTGGCAGAGCGCGCAGAGCGAGTTCTACTTCTGCGAGGCCTACTGGCCGGACTTCCGCAAGGTCGACTTCCTCCGCGCGATCCGCGCCTACGCCCAGCGCCAGCGCCGCTACGGCAGCTGAACCGGTCTGGTCCGGACGGGTTCGGCACCCCCGCCCGGGCGTGTCGCCTCCACGTGGCCAGCCGACCGTCGTACCGTCGCCGTGAGGGTGAGTGGGGAAGCTCGCCGTCGTCGGGAGGCCCGTTCGTGACTCATCGCGACCGCAGCGCGTGGCTGGTTCAGCCTGGCCGCGCACAAGGAGGCCGGCACCCCGGTCTTCGGGCAACGCCCCGTCCCGCCCGCTTGTAGCAGACCAGGGCCGGGTGCGGGTGTGCGCGCCGGCCGATCAGGGGAAACCGTGACCACCTCGCCCCGCACGTCCGCCGAGAAGCACCCGACCGCCCGCACGTTCGTGCTCGACACCAGCGTCCTGCTCGCCGATCCCGGCGCGATGGGGCGCTTCGCGGAGCACGAGGTGGTGTTGCCGGTGGTGGTGATCACCGAGCTGGAGCGCAAGCGGCATCACCCGGAGCTGGGCTTCTTCGCGCGCAGCGCGCTGCGCCATCTCGACGACCTGAGGGTCTCCCATGGACGGCTGGACGAGCCGGTGCCGGTGGGTGAGCTGGGTGGCACGATCAGGGTCGAGCTCAACCACACCGACCCGGCGTCGCTGCCCTCGGGCTTCCGGCTCGGCGACAACGACACCCGCATCCTCGCGGTCGCCCGCAACCTCGCCAACGAGGGCCGCGACGTCACCCTGGTCTCCAAGGACCTGCCCCTGCGGATCAAGGCCTCGGTGGTCGGGCTGGTGGCCGAGGAGTATCGCGCCGAGGCCGTGTCCGACTCCGACACCGGCTACAGCGGCATGGCCGAGCTCGAGGTCCCGGCCGCCGACCTCGACGAGCTGTACGACGACGGCACGCTCGACCTCGACGCCGCCCGGGACCTGCCCTGCCACACCGGCCTGGTGCTGATGTCGGAGCGGGGCACCGCACTGGCCCGGGTCGGCCCCGACAAGCAGGTGCACCTGGTGCGCGGGGACCGGGAGGCGTTCGGCATCCACGGCCGGTCCGCGGAGCAGCGGATCGCGCTGGAGATGCTGCTGGACCCCGAGGTCGGGATCGTCTCCCTCGGCGGACGGGCCGGCACCGGCAAGTCAGCGCTGGCGCTGTGCGCCGGACTCGAGGCCGTGCTGGAGCGCGGGCATCACCAGCGGGTCGTGGTCTTCCGTCCGCTCTTCGCGGTCGGAGGGCAGGAGCTCGGCTACCTGCCCGGCTCTGAGTCGGAGAAGATGTCGCCGTGGGGGCAGGCCGTGTTCGACACCCTCGGCGCGGTGACGACCCGGGAAGTGATCGACGAGGTGCTCGCGCGCGGCATGCTGGAGGTGCTGCCGTTGACCCACATCCGGGGCCGGTCACTGCACGACGCGTTCGTGATCGTGGACGAGGCCCAGTCGCTGGAACGCAACGTCCTGCTGACGGTGCTCTCGCGGATCGGCACCAACTCCAAGGTGGTGCTGACCCACGACGTGGCCCAGCGGGACAACCTGCGGGTGGGCCGGCACGACGGCGTGGTCGCGGTGGTCGAGAAGCTGAAGGGCCATCCACTGTTCGCCCATGTGACGCTGACTCGGTCCGAGCGCTCCCCGATCGCCGCCCTGGTGACGCAGATGCTGGAGAACATCACGGTCTGAGATCGGGCGAGGGAGATCGCCCGATCACGGTCACCGGTCCACACCACCCGTGACGGGTGTGACTGGGGTGACTGATGAGGTTGGTCCGGTCGCCGTGTGAGGTGGCACACGGGGCATTTCTCGGCGTTCAGCCGCGGGGGCGGACGGGCTGTTGCACAGTCCTGGTGTCCGCATCGCGGCTCTCGGTGAGAACTCGTGCGGTCGCCATGTCGCCGTACGACCGAGAGAACGCCGTTGACCAGCCATCGCGCGCACGCCCCCAGGCACCGCGACCCCCAGGCGGGGGCCGGCGCCCGGGCTTGGCGAGCCTCAGGCGCGGCGGTGCGCAACGCTCTGCTGCTCAGCGCCCTGGCCGCGGCGGCCACCGGCTCGGTGGTGACCGGTGGAGTCCTGTTGGGCGATGCAGCGGCGGCGGAGCCGACGACGATGACGGCCTCGGTCGGGCTGCCGAGCGTGTCGGTCACCCGAGACGCGCTCTGGCCCTCCGAGCGGACAGCACCACGCTCGGACCTCCGCAGGGCTACCGATCCCCTCAAAGTGGCCACTCTGGCGACCCCCGGCAACACCGGTGAGGTCCGAAGCGAGGACCTCTCGAAGGCCGACCCGCGCGTGATCGCACGGGCGCTGCTGCCGGAGTACGGCTTCTCAGACGATCAGTACTCCTGCCTGGACTCGCTCTACGTCAGCGAGAGCGGCTGGCGCATCGACGCGGACAACCCGACCTCGTCGGCGTACGGGATCCCGCAGGCGCTCACCCGCCTACACGATCTGCCGCAGGACTACCTGACGTCGGCTGAGTCGCAGATCCGGTGGGGCCTGTGGTACATCCAGAACTCCTACGGCACCCCGTGCAGCGCCTGGACGTTCAAGAAGGCCCACGACTGGTACTGACGCTCATCGCCGGCCGGTCATGCCGTCGACGTCGAGAGCGGCGATGAGCTGCTCCTCGGTGATCACGCCGCGGTCGACGAAGCCCATGGCGCGCACCGTATCGGCGATCGGGGTGCCCTCGGCCAGGGCACGCTTGACGACTGCGGCGGCCTGCTCGTAGCCGAGGAAGCGATTGAGCGGCGTGACCAGCGCCGGCGACGACTCGGCGAAGTGCCGCATCCGATCGTGGTCGGCGCTCAGCCCGTCCACGCAGCGGGTGGCCAGCAGCCGGGAGACAGCAGCCAGCAAACGGACCGACTCCAGCAGGTTGCGGGCGATCACCGGCATCATCACGTTCAGCTCGAAGCTGCCGGCCGCGCCGGCCCAGGCGACGGTGGCGTCGTTCCCGACCACTTGGGCGCAGGCCATCAGCGTGGCCTCAGGAACCACCGGGTTGACCTTGCCGGGCATGATGCTGGATCCCGGCTGTAGGTCGGGCAGCCGGATCTCCGCGAGGCCCGTGGCCGGACCGCTGGCCAACCAGCGCAGGTCATTGGCGATCTTGGTCAGGCCGACTGCGATCGTGCGCAGCACACCGCTCAGCTCGACCAGCGAGTCACGGGTGCCTTGCGCCTCGAAGTGGTTGCGGGCCTCGGTGAACGGCTGGCCCGTGCGCGCCGCCAGTTCCTCGATCACGGCGGCCGCGAAGCCGTCCGGTGCGTTCAGCCCGGTGCCGACAGCGGTGCCGCCGAGGGGTAGCTCTCTCACCCTCGGCAGGACCCCGTGCAGCCGCTCGGCGGCGTAGCCCACCGTGGCGGCGTACCCCCCGAGCTCCTGGCCGAAGGTCACCGGAGTGGCATCCATCAGGTGGGTGCGGCCGGCCTTCACCGTCGTGGCATGCTCGTCGGCCTTGCGGGCCAGGCTGTCCTGCAGCGTCGCCAGCGCCGGGACGAGATCGTCGGCCACCGCGCCGGCGGCGGCCACGTGGATCGCGGTCGGGAAGGTGTCGTTGGAGGACTGTCCGGCGTTGACGTGGTCGTTGGGGTGCACGTCGACGCCGCCGAGGTGGGCGATCCGGGCGACGACCTCGTTGACGTTCATGTTGGTGCTGGTGCCCGAGCCGGTCTGGAACACATCGACGGGGAAGTGGTCGTCGTGGTCGCCGGCCGCCACCTGATCGGCGGCCGCGGCGATCGCGTCGGACTGGGCCGGCGTGAGCATCCCCATCCCGCCGTTGACGCGCGCGGCCGCAGCCTTGACCAGCGCCAAGGCGTGGATCAGCCGGGGCTCCAACGGCGTGCCGCTGATCGGGAAGTTCCCGACGGCCCGCTGGGTCTGGGCTCCCCACAGCGCCCAATCCGGCACCTCGACGGTGCCCATGGAGTCATGTTCGACACGGACGCCGGGTTGGTCGCTCACGCCTGTGAGGCTACTCGCCCGACGTAGAGCCAGTAGTGCTCGTCGCGTCCTTGCAGGGTCACCGGGCAGTCGACCTCGCGGGCGTCGTCGTACGCCGTGGCGAGCACGGCGAGCAGCTCGGGCTCCCGGGCCGCCGACCACACTGCCAGGGCGCCGCCGGCGGCGATGACCCGTCGCGCACGTGTCAGGAACGGTGCCTCGTAGAGACCGGCGTTGGCGTCGTGGACGAGATAGCCCGGGCCGTTGTCGACGTCGAGCAGGACCAGGTCGTAGCTCCCGTCGGGGGCGGCGTCGAGGAACGGTGCCACGTCGGTGACGACCACCTCGATCCGCGGGTCGGCGAGCAGCGTCGGCCCGTGCGGCACGGTGCCCTCGCGCAGCCACGCCACGAGCGCCGGCTCGATCTCGACGACGGCGCAGTGTTCGACCCGTGGGTCCTCCAGCACGGCGGCCACCGTGAAGCCGAGGCCGAGGCCGCCGACCACGACGCGGCGCGGACTGTCGAGCATCGCAAGCGCACGCTTCGCGAGCGCCCGTTCGGACGAGGTCTCGGCGGTGTCCATGACGAACACCCCGTTGGCGCGCAGCTCCAACACCTCGCCGGCCTCGTCCCGTCGGCGCCGGAGCACCAGCTCGCCGCGGGGCGAGACCGCACGCGCCACCACCGCCGGTTCGTGCATGGGGCCCTACTCGGCCGACCGGACCCGGATCCCCGAGAGCGGCACGGTCACCGCGCCCGAGGGGTCGGTGAAGAAGTCGTTGCCCGAGTCGTCGACGACGATGAAGGCCGGGAAGTCCTCGACCTCGATCTTCCAGACGGCCTCCATCCCGAGCTCGGGGTACTCCAGCACCTCGACCGACCGGATGCAGTCCTGCGCGAGCCGTGCGGCCGGGCCGCCGATCGAGCCGAGGTAGAAGCCGCCGTGCGCGGCGCACGCCTCGGTCACGACCTTCGACCGGTTGCCCTTGGCGAGCATCACGAGCGACCCGCCGGCCGCCTGGAACTGGGCCACGTAGGAGTCCATGCGACCCGCGGTGGTCGGCCCGAAGGATCCCGACGCGTAGCCCTGCGGCGTCTTGGCCGGGCCGGCGTAGTAGACCGCGTGATCACGGAGGTACGCCGGCATCTCCTCGCCGGCGTCGAGCCGCTCCTTGATCTTCGCGTGGGCGATGTCGCGCGCGACCACCAGCGGCCCGGTCAGCGACAGCCGGGTCTTGACGGGGTGGCGCCGCAGCTCCGCCAGGATCTCCGGCATCGGGCGTCGCAGGTCGATCCGGACGACCTCGCCGCCGGTGATCAGGTGCTCCTCGGTGGTGTCGGGCAGGTAGCCCGCCGGGTCGGTCTCCAGCTGCTCCAGGAACACACCCTCAGCGGTGATCTTCCCCAACGCCTGCCGGTCCGCGGAGCACGACACGGCGATCGCGACCGGGCACGAGGCGCCGTGTCGCGGCAGCCGCACCACCCGCACGTCGTGACAGAAGTACTTCCCGCCGAACTGCGCGCCGATCCCGAAGCCCTGCGTGAGCTTGAAGACCTCCTCCTCGAGCTCGAGGTCGCGGAACCCGTGGGCCGACATCGATCCCGAGGTCGGCAGGTGGTCGAGATAGTGGGCGGAGGCGTACTTCGCGGTCTTCAACGCGAACTCGGCCGAGGTCCCGCCGATGACCACGGCCAGGTGGTACGGCGGGCAGGCGGCGGTGCCGAGCGACCGGATCTTCTCATCGAGGAACTCCAGCATCCGCGTCTGATTCAGGACGGCCTTGGTCTCCTGGTAGAGGAAGGACTTGTTGGCCGAGCCGCCGCCCTTGGCCATGAAGAGGAACTTGTACTCGGGCGCGCCGTGCTCGGGCGTGGCGTAGAGCTCGATCTGCGCCGGCAGGTTGGTGCCGGTGTTCTTCTCCTCCCACATCGTCAGCGGCGCCAGCTGGGAGTAGCGCAGGTTGAGGCGGGTGTACGCGTCGTACACGCCGCGCGCGATCGCCTCGGCGTCGTCGCCGCCGGTGAGCACGCCCTCCGACTTCTTGCCCATCACGATCGCGGTGCCGGTGTCCTGGCACATGGGCAGCACGCCGCCGGCGGAGATGTTGACGTTCTTGAGCAGGTCGAGCGCCACGAACCGGTCGTTGCCCGAGGCCTCCGGGTCGTCGATGATTCGCCGCAGCTGCGCCAGATGCGCCGGGCGCAGGTAGTGCGCGATGTCGTGCATCGCCTCCTCCGTCAGCAGCCGCAACGCCTCCGGGTCGATCTGGAGGAAGGTGCGGCCCCCGGCTTCGAACGTCGTCACGCCGTGGCTCGTCAGCAGGCGGTACGGCGTGTCGTCGGCGCCGAGCGGCAGCAGATCGGAGTAGCGGAACTCGGGTCCGGGCGGCGTGGGAGCGGGCGGGGTACTCACGCTGGCCAGGCTAATGGAGCCCACTACGCTGGCCGCATGGCAGGACCGCTGGAACGTCCCGACCCCGCCTCGATGCGGGTGTCCGACGCCGACCGACACCGGGTGGCCGAGTTGCTGCGCGAGGCCGCGGGGGAGGGACGTCTGGACATCGAGGAGCTCGACGAGCGCCTCGAGGCGACGTACTCCGCGAGGACGTACGCCGACCTGGTGCCGATCACCGCGGACCTGCCTGCGCACGCGGCCTCGAGACCGCCGGTCCCGGCACCGGCGCCGCAGCAACCTGCCTGCCACGGTCACGCACGAGAGCTCGTTGGCGATCATGGGCGAGACCAAGCGCGTGGGGCAGTGGCTGGTGCCGACCGAGCACCGCGTGGCGACGTTCCTGGGTGGGGTCAAGCTCGACCTGCGCGAGGCCACGTTCAGCGCCGGGGAGACGGTCATCACGGTGGGTGCGGTGATGGCCGGAGTCGACATCGTGGTCGATGCCTACACCCACGTCGTCGTCGAGGGCGTCGGGATCATGGGCGATTTCAGCCAGGCGCGCGACAAGGTGCCGGCGCAGATCACGCCCGACTCGCCGGTGGTCCGGGTCAAGGGCTTCGCGCTGATGGCGCGGTGTCACCGTCGTGCGCAAGGGGACGCCGGCCACCGGCGTTCGACGGTTGCTCGGGGGAGGACGCGGGTGACCGCTCAGATCGTGCACCTGCGCCAGGGCGGCGTCAGCGTGGTGGTCGCACCCGACCCGGACGGCGTACCCACGATGCTGCACTGGGGGCCTGACCTCGGCGAGCTGACCGCGGAGGACCTCGCCGGCTTCGCCTCCCTCCACGGCCCCGGCCGCCCGCACTCGGCTCTCGACGTGCCGCGGTACCTCGGCGTCGTTCCCGATCAGGCCTCCGGCTTCTCCGGCCGGCCGGCGCTCGAGGGGCTCCGGGTCGGCAGCACCGCCGCGGCCCTCCGGCCCGCCTTGCGCGAGTGGGAGTGGCACAGCGACGCCGGCACCGGCCCGGGCGGCTCGACGCTGGTGCTGGACGGCGCGGACCCCGAGGCCGGCTGGCAGGCCCGGGTGACGCTCGCGCTCACCGAGGCCGGGCTGCTCCGGGCCCGCACCCAGGTCACGAACACCGCCGCCGGCGACCTCTACCTCGCCGGGGTGCATACGGTGCTCCCGGTCGGCGCCCACGCGACCGAGCTGCTCGACCTGACCGGCCGTTGGTGCAAGGAGCGGACGCCCCAGCGGCATCCGTGGGTGCAGGGGGCCTTCGTCCGGACCGGCCGGCGCGGGCGCACCGGACACGACGCGACGCTGCTGATGGTCGCCGGGACCCCTGGCTTCGGCTTCGGCCACGGCGAGGTCTGGGGCGTGCACACGGCCTGGAGCGGCAACCCCACGACGTACGCCGAGCGGACCCCGGAGGGCGAGTGCCTGCTCGGCGGCGGAGAGTCTCTCGAGCCCGGCGAGGTGGTGTTGGCGCCGGGCGAGAGCTACGACTCCCCCTGGCTGCTCGGGTCATGGTCGGGCAGCGGACTCGACGCCATGAGCGCCCGGCTGCACGCGTGGCTCCGCTCGCAGTCTCCGCGCACTCGCGGTGAGCGCAAGGTGCTCGTGAACACCTGGGAGGCGGTCTACTTCAAACACGAGCTGGGCCGGGTCGCCGCGCTCGCCGACGCCGCCGCCGAGGTCGGGGTCGAGCGTTTCGTGCTCGATGACGGGTGGTTCCGTGGTCGCACCCACGACCACAGCGCGCTGGGGGACTGGACGGTGGACCAGGCGCGGTGGCCCGATGGGCTGCACCCCCTGATCGAGCACGTCCACGCCCTCGGCATGGACTTCGGGCTCTGGGTGGAGCCCGAGATGATCAACCTCGACTCCGACCTGGCCCATGCCCATCCCGAATGGATCCTGCGCGGTCGTCCCGAGCTGCCGGCGAGCTGGCGCCATCAACAGGTGCTCGACCTGCAGTGCGACCAGGCGTACGCCTACGTCCGCGACTCGTTGCTGGCGTTGCTCGACGAGTACGACATCGCGTTCCTCAAGTGGGATCACAACCGCGACCTGATCGACGTCGCCCACGATGGGACGCCGGCGGTGCACGGGCAGACGCTGGCGTTCTACCGGCTCCTCGATGAGCTGCGGGCGGCGTACCCGGAGCTGGAGATCGAGAGCTGCGCCAGTGGAGGTGGCCGGGTCGACGCCGAGGTGCTCACGCGCACCGATCGGATCTGGGCCAGCGACACCATCGATGCGGTCGAACGCCAGCATCTGCAGACGTGGACCTCGTTGCTGGTCCCGCCGGAGCTGACGGGATCGCACCTGGGCGGCCCGGTGGCCCACACGACCGGCCGGTCGCTGACGCTGGGCTATCGCGCCGCGACCGCGCTGCTCTCACACTTCGGCATCGAGTGGGACCTGACCGGCCTCGACGACGACGGGCGCGCCGCGGTGCGGGAGTGGATCGAACTGCACAAGCAGATCCGTCCGACGCTCACCACCGGCGCCCTGGTGCACGGCGACCACCCGGACCCAGCCGTGGTCGTCACCGGCGTCGTCGCTCTCAGCAAGCAGGAGGCGTGGTTCGTCGTCGCGACGGTCGCTGCCACCGCTACCCAGTCGCCGACGTCGGTGCGGTTGCCCGGGCTCGACCCGGCTCGCCGATACCAGGTGTCCTGCGTGACGCCGACGCAGGACCAGCATTCGGTGGATCTGGCCACGAGTTGGGCCGATGGGCCGGGTGAGACCACCACCGGGGCCGTGCTCGGCACGGCAGGTGTTCGGCTGCCGGCGCTGGCCCCGGAGACAGCGCAGGTCTACCGCGTGCGGTCGGTGGAGGCCCGCTGATCCGGACTCACCGGCGCAGCGCTGCTGCTGCGGTGCACCAGCACCGCATCCAAGACGGTGTCCACGACGGGTGCGTCCGACACTTGCCGCAGACGCCGCTGCTGGATCAGCGCCAACATGCTGCTAGCGGCCAGCTGGCCCAGCTGGGTCACGGGCTGGCGCACCGTCGTCAGACCGACGAAGCGGGCGAGGACGTGGTCGTCGATGCCGACGACCGACACATCCTCGGGCACCCGCAGCGTGAGCTCGCGAGCCGCGCTGAGGACGCCGATCGCCATCTCGTCGGACGCGCAGAAGATGGCGGTCGGACGGTCGGGAAGCCCGAGCAGCTCGAGCCCTGCCTCGTAGCCGCCCTCGATCGTGAAGTGCCCGTACGCCTCATAGTCGGTGCGGTGCGTGATCCCGGCATCGCGCAGGCTGCTGGCGGTAGCCGTTCAGGCGCGCCCTCGGGGTGCTGAAGTCGAGCGGCTCGACTGCGGACCCTCCGACGTAGCCGATCCGTCGATGACCCAGCTCGAGCAGGTGCTCCACGCCGGTGCGAGCCGCTAGCTCGTCATCGATCTGCACGCTCGGGCAGCCCGGCATCCGGGCGCCGACCAGTGCGATCGGGGGAGCATTGCGGTTCAGCCAGTCCCGCTCGTCGGCAGTCGGCTCGATCCCGAGCACCAGCACCCCGTCGACCCGCTTGGTGAGCAGGTGGCTGTGCAGCACTCTGCTGCGGGTGGAGTGGTCTCCGCCCAGGCTGTAGAGCAACACGTCGTACCCATGCTGCCGCAGCACGGACTCCGCCCCTTCCACCAAGGTGGCGAAGAACCACCGGGTGACGTACGGCGCCACGATGGCGATCGTGCGAGTCTCACCCCCCGCCAGCACCGAGGCGGCCGGTGACGCGACGTAGCCCAGTCGCTGCGCCGACTCCACCACCCGCTGCCGCGTCTCGGTCGAGACGCCGGGAAGGTTGCGCAGGGCACGCGAGACCGTCGCGGTCGACAGGCCGACGTCGTTGGCGACGTCGTGGATGCCGATCACGCGCTCAGCTGTCCTTACCGTCCGTCGGGTGCCGGCCCGACTTCACGACCCGAGTCGTGAGGCCGGGCGGCCCCGGTCCTGACGGTCAGCCCTTGACGCTGCCCGCGAGCAGTCCACGGACGAAGTAGCGCTGGAGGGACAGGAACACGATCAGCGGCACGATCAGGCTGATGAACGCACCGGCGGACAGCAGGTGCCAGTCCTCGCCTCGCTGACCGGCGAGCTCGGCGAGCCGCACTGTGAGCGGGGAGATGTCCCGGCTGCCTCCGCCGAACACCAGTGCCACCAGCAGGTCGTTCCACACCCACAGGAACTGGAAGATGCCGAAAGCGGCGATCGCAGGCGCCATCAGCGGCAGCATGATCCTGCCGAAGATCTGCGCGTGGCCTGCGCCGTCGACACGCGCCGACTCGATCAGCTCCCCGGGGATCTCCCGCATGAAGTTGTGCAGCAGGAAGATCGCCAGCGGTAGCGCGAAGATGGAGTGCGACAGCCAGATGGTGTAGAAACCGCCGCCGAAGGCGTTCGATCCGGCCAACTGCGGCCCGACCGGCGGGTTCACGTACAGCGTCAGCAGCGGGATCATCGTCACCTGGATCGGCACGATCTGCAGCGCGAAGACCATGACGAACAAGGTGTCCCGCCCAGGGAACTTCATCCACGCGAAGGCGTACGCCGCCAACGTCGCCAGGCTGATCGGGATCAGCACGGACGGGATGGCGATCACGAACGAGTTGATGAAGTAGGTCGTCATGCTGACGCTGGAGTCGTTGAGGACCTTGGAGTAGTTGTCCAGCGTGAAGCTCGGATTGGTGACGATGTTCCACCAGCCGTTGGTCTTGATCTCGCTCTCCGGGCGGAAGGACGAGACCAGTAGGCCGAAGGTCGGCAGCGTCCAGAGCGCAGCGATGATGATCGCGACGACTGAGCTGAACCGGCCGGTGAGCGACTCCCTGGCAGCAGCCGACGCCGACTTCGGCGGTGCCGCGGTGGTGGTGGTGTCAGTGGTGCTCATCGTGCCTCCAGCCTTCGCATCTGACGGACGTTGTAGACAACGATCGGGGTGACCAGCACGAAGATCAGCGTGCCGAGGGCCGCGCCCAGGCCCTGGTTGAAGGCCCGGAAGCTCTGGAAGTAGAACTCATTCGCCAGGACACTGGTGCCGAACTGACCACCCGTGCTCGTGCGGACGATGTCGAACACCTTCAAGGTGGTGATCGAGATCGTCGAGAGCACCACGATCAGCGACGGCCGGATGCTTGGGACGGTGATGTGGCGGAACAGCTTGAAAGGAGTGACGCCGTCCAGCTTCGCCGCCTCGATGATGTCGTCGGGGATGGCCTTGATAGCGGCCGAGAGAATCGTCATGGCGAACCCCGCCTGGACCCAGATCATGATCACGATCAGGAACAGAGTGTTCCAGGGTTCCTCGAGCAGGAAGCGATAGGAGTCGAGTCCGATGCTGGTCAGCCCGGCGTTCGCGATGCCGATCTGATCTTGACCGGGGGCGCGGTAGGCGTAGACGAACTTCCAGATGATCGAGGCCCCCACCAAGGAGATCGCCATCGGCAGGAAGATCAGCGCCTTGGCGAACTTCTCGAATCGGGACCGGTCGACCATGATCGCGTAGATCAGGCCGACGCTCGTGGACACGAGCGGCACCAGGATCACCCAGAGCGCGGTGTTGCGGAGCACCTCGAGTAGGTCCTTGTTGGTGAAGATCTCTACGTAGTTGTCCAGGCCGACCCAGTCGGTCAGTCCCGGGTTCTTGAACGACTGGATCACCGTCAGCACCGCGGGGTACATCAGGCCCACCGCGAGCATCAATAGCGCCGGCGCGACGAAGGCCGCGGTCTGCACGAGTTCGCCGGTGCGAGAGCGAAGTCTTTGGGTCAGGACGAGGACAAGCCCCATGACGCTGAAGAAGATGGCCACGGCGATCAGGAGTTGGACGATCTTTTCCGCAGTGCTCATGCTTCACCACTCTTCTGGTGCGGTCCGGGGCGGCTGCCCAGGAGGATTCGGGTGAACCGACAGGGCTGTGGCGGCTGGGCCGCGGAGGTGCTCCGCGACCCAACCGCCACGTGGATCAGCTGGGCCAGGACTTCTCGATGTTGTCCAGGACCGTCTGGGTGTCATCCCCGACGATCCAGTTGGTCATCTCTTTCCAGAACGACCCGGCACCCACGGCTCCCGGCATCAGGTCGGAGCCGTCGAAGCGGAAGACCGCGTCCGGGTCCTGAAGAATCGTCGCCGACAACTGGTCGATGGGGCTCTTCAGGTTGTTGATGTCGAGCCCGGTGTTCGCCGAGACCCAACCACCCGGGGTGACCTTGGCCTTCTCGTTCGCCCAGATGTCGCTGGACAGGTAGGTCTGGAAGGCCTGGACCTCGGGACGGTCGGCGAAGGCGGCCACGAACTCGCCACCACCCAGCACCGGCTTGCCGGCTGCCGGGTCGATCGTCGGCAGGTAGAACGCGAAGACGTCGCCGTTCTCGGACACGTCCACACCGTCGCCCCACTGGGCGGCGTAGAACGAGGCCTGGCGGTGCATGGCGCACTCACCCTTGAGGATCGGCAGGCCGCCTTCCTGGAACGCGGTGGTCGCGATCGACTTCACGTCGCCGATACCGCCGTTGACGTACTTGTCGTTCTTGAGGATGTTGCCGACCGCGTCGAGGCCTTCGACGACCTTGGGGTCGTTGAAGGGGATCTCGTGGCTGACCCACTGGTCGTAAGTGTCGGCACCGGCGGTGCGCAGGAGCACGTCCTCGAGCCAGTCGGTGGCCGGCCAGCCGGTGGCGTCACCGGACTCGATGCCGGCACACCACGGCTTGATGCCGGTGGCCGCGATGGTGTCGGACAGGGCGAGCATCTCGTCCCAGGTCTGCGGGATCTCCCAGCCGTTGTCCGAGAACATCTTGGGGGAGTACCACACGAAGGACTTCACGTTGGCGCCCAGGGGAGCCGCGTAGAAGGTGCCGTCGACGGTGCCGTAGGACTTCCAGTCCTCACCGAACCACTTGTCGACGTTCTCCGAGACCGGAGACGGCGCCGCCACGACGTTGCCCGTGTCTCTGACCAGGGTGTTCAGCAGGCCGGGCTGCGGGATGTAGGCGACGTCGGGAGCGTTGCCGCTCTTGACGCGGACGATCAGCTGGGCCTCGAACTCGGAGGAGCCCTCGTAGTTGACCTTGGCGCCAGTGCAGTCCTCGAAGACCTTGTACGACGCCCGGTGGATGTCGTCCTCGGGCGCGATGATCGAGGTGTAGACCTTGACCTCCTTGCCGCTCAGGTCGCCGAACTGCTCCAGCTGGGCGCACTCGGCCTTGCCCTTGCCGGGCGCGTCGCCACCGGCCGTCTGGGGCTCACTGCCACTGTCGCCGCCACAGCCGGCCAGCACCAGGCCGGCCACAGCCGCCACCGCAGCCACTCGCATGGCCGGTCGCTTGGTGAGTTTTCGCATTCGCGCACTTGCCTCTCTCTTACGTCGGGTGTGACGGAGCGCACACGCCGGTTTCGATGTAAGCGTTTACGCCCTCTCGCCGTCAAGGGTGAGAGGGTCACGAATCTATAACGCGGCCGGTGTCTCGCCTGGGGATCCCCGGGTACCGCTCAGGCTGCTGCGCCGCTACTGTGAGCGGCGTCACTTCACTACGGATCGTCCGGCACGTACCTGCCGGTGAAGGAGTTAGTTGTCATGGCCACAGTGAGATTCGAGAAGGCTCAGCGCTGGTATCCCGGGGCGGACAAGCCCGCGGTGCCCGGCATCGACCTGGAGATCGAGGACGGCGAGTTCATGGTCCTGGTCGGACCGTCGGGCTGCGGCAAGTCGACCACGCTGCGGATGCTGGCGGGCTTGGAGGAGGTGAACTCCGGGCAGATCTTCATCGGCGACCGCGAGGTCACCAACATGCCGCCCAAGGACCGCGACATCGCGATGGTGTTCCAGAACTACGCGCTCTACCCCCACATGTCGGTGGCCGACAATATGGGCTTCGCCCTGAAGATCGCCAAGGTCCCCGCCGATGAGCGTCGCAAGCGCGTCGAGGAGGCCGCGAAGATCCTCGGCCTGATGGAGTTCCTCGAGCGCAAGCCCAAGGCGCTCTCGGGTGGCCAGCGCCAGCGCGTGGCCATGGGCCGCGCGATCGTGCGCAGCCCGCAGGTGTTCTGCATGGACGAGCCGCTGTCGAACCTCGATGCCAAGATGCGCGTGCAGACCCGCACCGACATCGCCAAGCTCCAGGCAGACCTCGGCGTCACCACGGTCTACGTCACCCACGACCAGGTCGAGGCGATGACGATGGGCGACCGGGTCGCGGTCATGAAGGACGGCTACCTGATGCAGGTCGACTCGCCGCTGCACCTCTACGACCGGCCGAAGAACCTGTTCGTGGCCGGCTTCATCGGGTCGCCCCAGATGAACCTGATGGAGGCGGTGGCCAAGGACGGCAAGGCCGCCATCGGCGGGTACGCCGTACCCGTCGACCCCGCGGCGTCCCAGAAGATGAAGGGGAACATCACCGTCGGGGTCCGTCCTGAGGCGTGGCGGTTGGTCTCGCCGGACGAGGGCGGGTTCCCGATCAAGGTGACCGTGGTCGAGGAGCTCGGCGCCGACTCCTACGTCTACGGCACCTCCGAGGTCGAGGGCACCCCGCCCACGATCATCGTGCGGGTGGCGGCCAAGGACCGTGTCCGCAAGGGCGAGACGATCCACGTCACCACCGATCCCACCCACGTGCACGTGTTCGACACCGACACCGGAGACCGCCTCTCCGACTGACCCGTCGTTTGTTTACATCCGACCCGTCGTGAGTTGGCAGGAATCGCCAGTTCGCGACGGGTCGGCTGTGATTTCGCGACGGGTCGGCTGTGATTTCACGACGGGTCGCGTTGGGCGGTGCGCCGGATCGCGTCGGCGAAGTCGTCGAACAGCGGCCGCGGCAGGTCGTGGCCCATGCCGGGCACCAGCAGCAGCTCGGCGCCGGGGATGGCCGCTGCGGTGGCCCTGCCCCCGGACACGTGCACCATCTTGTCGCGGTCGCCGTGCACCACGAGCGCCGGCATGGTGAGGTTGCGCAGCCGCGGGCCGCGATCTGGCTGGGCCAGGATCGCCAGCATCTGGCGCATGACCCCGTTGGCCGAGAACCCGCGGTCCCAGGTCTCCTCGGCCCGACGCCGCACCTCATCGTGCTCCAGCGGGTACGCCGGGGACCCGATCATCTGCCACAGCCGGGCCGAGGTCTCGGCGTACGCCGTGCGACCGGGGCCGCGCGGAGCGATCAGTATCGGCAGCAGCTTGGGGTGCTGCCAGCCGACGGTGCGACGGCCGGTGGTGGACATGATGCTGGTCAGCGACAGCACCCGTGACGGCTGCTCGATGGCCATCGTCTGCACGATCATGCCCCCCATCGACACCCCGACCACGTGCGCAGCCGGCAGCCCCAGATGGTCCAGCAGGCCGAAGGCGTCGCCGGCCATATCCGACAGGGTGTACGCCGGCCGTCCCCCGCGACCGGCGAAGGCCCGCAGCAGGTCGGCGCGACGAACCTTGCCCCCGATCTTGGTCGAACGACCGGTGTCGCGGTTGTCGTAGCGGATCACGTAGAACCCGCGTCGGGCGAGGCCGGCGCAGAACTCCGGATCCCACCAGGTCATCGGGCCGCCCAGCCCCATCACGAGCAGCAACGGGTCGCCCGTGGGGTCTCCGAAGGTCTGGTAGCACAGTTCGATGCCGACGCTCACCGGCGCGAACAGGTCCTGCGACACGGTGATCGCCGAGGAGTGGTCGTTGGTCATGGCCATGGGTCCAGTCAACCTCGCCACGACACGATTCGGCAGCGGATGTGGCGATCTACACAGGAATCCGTCGTCGGCGGCGTAGCGTCGGCCCGATGACGGCTGTCTCGATCACGAGGGCGGCACCCTTCCTGCGGCCGGACGGCTTCGTGCGGCCGCCCGTGGCCGCCCTCCTGCGCGAGGCCACGCTGATCGGCGAGTCGGCGCGGTACGCCGTCCAGGTACGCCGCAGCGCCGGGGCCGTGCGGCCCGGCCCGGGCCGAAACGCGACTCGCCAGGCCGAGCCGGTCGTGCTGGTGCCCGGATTCTTCGCGGGCGACGTCACCCTCACGGCATTGTCGGCGGCGCTGCGCCATCAGGGCTTCCGCACCTACCGGTCGGGGATCGGCCTCAACGTGGGTTGCACACTCGCGGCGATGCTGCACCTGGAGCAGCGGCTGGAGGGCGTCGTCCAGCGACGTGGCCGGCCGGCGTACGTCGTCGGCCACAGCCTGGGCGGCATGCTCGCCCGCGGCCTGGCCGCCCGCCGCCCCGACCTGGTGGCCGGCCTGGTCACCCTCGGCAGCCCGATGCTCGCCCCCGGTGCGCATCACCTGAGCTTGGCAGCCGGTGTCGACCTCCTGGTCCGGCTGAGTCGGGCCGGCGTGCCCGGCCTGATGGCGGAGGACTGCGTGGCCGGTGGCTGTGCCCGCGAGAGCTACGACACCAGCCGGATCCCGGTGTCCGACGACCTGGCGTTCACCGCGATCTTCTCCCGACGAGACGGAGTCGTCGACTGGCGCGCCTGTGTGGACCCGCAGGCGCACGCCGTGGAGGTGGCGGCCTCGCATCTCGGCATGGCCGTCGACCCGCGCGTCCACGCGCAGGTCGTGACCGCGCTGCGTGCCGGCTGAGCGCCCACCCCCCGCAAGCAGGCCGGCCGCCGCGATCGTGGCACGATCGTGGGGTGAGCGATCAGCAGCCAGCGCCCCCGCCCGGGCGCCCGGCGCGCTACCAGCGGTCGATGGGCGGCATGGCCGGCGCCCTGATCGTCACCCTGCTGGCCATCGGGGTATTCATGGGCTTCCGCGCCCTCAATCGGGACACCCTCGAGGTGCCGCGCGAGCCGGTGGACTACCTGCCGGTCGTCGTCCAGGCTCAGCAGCAGGGGATGACCCCGGCCTACCCGATCTCGCTCCCCGAGGGCTGGATCGCCACCAGCGTCGAGCTGCGGCCGGGGGCGGCGACGCCGGCTTGGGCGCTGGGGATCGTCACCGAGGCCGGCACCTTCGCGGGCATCCGCCAAGGCGGAGACTCCCTCGACGGGCTGGTGCAGACCTATGTCGACGAGAACGCCGTCGAGGGTGAGTCCGTCGTGCTGCCGACCGAGGTCGCCAGCCGCTGGCGGACCTTCAGCGACCGCGGCGGCGACCGGGCGTACGCCGCGGAGGTAGCCGGCAGCACTCTCCTCGTCTACGGCTCGGCCAGCGACGGCGACCTGCGTCGGCTGCTCGCGGCGCTGACGACGGACTCCCGCTGAAGCCGGTCACTCCTCGGGCGCTGCGCGCACTGCTTCGAGGCGCTCACGTGCACCGTCGAGCCACTGCTGGCAGAGCGTGGCCAGATGCTCACCGCGCTCCCACAGCGTGAGCGACTCCTCGAGGCTCACGCCTCCGGCCTCGAGGGTGCGCACCACCTCGATCAGCTCCTCGCGGGCGGCTTCGTAGGAAATATCCTCAGGCACGGTCGGCTCCCTGGCTGGACTGGTCGGCGGGCTGGTGGGGCTGGTCGGGCGCCTGGAGGCTCTCGATGCGATCAGCCGTGGCGTGCACGCGACCATCGGCGACGCGGGCGGTGAGGGTGTCCCCGGCGCCGACGTCGGCGACCGAGGTGAGCACGGAGCCATCGGCCGACTGGAGCACGGCGTACCCCCGCTGCAGCGTCGCCAGGGGCGACAGCGCCCGCGCTCGCGCGCGCTGGTGGGCGATGTCGTCAGCGGCTCGATCCAGGGCATGACCGACGGTGCGCCGCGCCCGCTCGCGCAGCGCCGACACCTCCTCGCCGCGAGCACCGAGCAGGCTGGCCGGGTCGGCCAGTGCCGGACGCGACCTGAGCGCGTCGAGCCCGGACTGCTCCCGCGCGACCAGCTGCGCCAGCACGACGCGGAGCCGCTCACGCGCCCAGGTGACCCCGCGGATCTCCTCGGCGACGTCGGGCACGACCAGCTTGGCGGCATCGGTCGGGGTGGACGCGCGGACGTCGGCCACCAGATCGAGCAGCGGCTGGTCGGGTTCGTGGCCGATGGCGGAGACCACGGGCGTGCGCATCGTGTGGACGGCCCGGATCACGGCCTCGTCGGAGAACGGCAGGAGGTCCTCCACCGAGCCTCCGCCGCGGGCGACCACCACCACGTCGACCTCGGGGTCGCGCTCGAGCCGGTCGAGTGCCTCCAGCACCTCGGGAGCGCAGCGGGTGCCCTGCATAGCCGCGTGGAGGACGCGGAACTGCACCGACGGCCAGCGCCGCTTGGCGTTCTCCAGCACGTCCCGTTCGGCCGCCGAGCCTGGCGCGGTGACCAGCCCCACACAGGCCGGCAGGAATGGCAGCGGCCGCTTGAGCTCCGGGGCGAACAGCCCCTCGGCGGCCAGCAGCTGCCGACGCCGCTCGAGCCGCGCCAACAGCTCACCGAGGCCGACCATCCGGATCTCGCGGGCGTAGAGCGACAGGGTGCCGCGGTTGGCGTAGTAGGACGGCTTGGCATGGATCACCACGCTCGCGCCTTCGACCAGGGGCGGGTTGAGCCCGTCATACAGCACCCGCGAGCAGGTCACCGGCACCGAGATGTCGGCCACGGTGTCCCGCAGGGTGAGGAAGACGGTGTTGACGCCCGGCCGGCGGCTGACCTGGGCCACCTGGCCCTCCACCCACACCGCACCGAGCCGGTCCACCCAGCCGGAGATCGCGTTGGCGATCTGTCGCACCGGGGCCGGCGACTGCAGGGAGGTCTCCAGGGCCACACGCGGAGCCTAGGCCACGCCGCCGACCCCGGCGCCGACCCCGTGGCGGCGTACGGCGACTCGGCTCCACCACCGCTGCCCCTCTAGAGTGGCCGGCATGACGACGGACCTGGGCACCCCGCAGATCCTGACCCCGGAGGAGGCCGGCCGGGCGGTGCTGCTGGCAGCGCCACGCGGCTACTGCGCCGGCGTCGACAGGGCCGTGATCACGGTCGAGAAGGCGCTGGACCTCTACGGCGCCCCGGTCTACGTCCGCAAGCAGATCGTCCACAACAAACATGTCGTGGCCGACCTGGAGTCACGCGGCGCGGTCTTCGTCGAGGAGCTCGACGAGGTGCCGGTGGGCCAGACCGTGGTGTTCTCCGCACACGGCGTGTCGCCCGAGGTGCACCGGCAGGCCGAGGGACGCGGGCTGAAGACGATCGACGCCACCTGCCCGCTGGTGACCAAGGTCCATCACGAGGCGAAGCGGTTCGCCGGCGAGGACTACGACATCCTGCTGATCGGCCATGCCGGGCACGAGGAGGTCGAGGGCACAGCGGGCGAGGCGCCCGAGCACATCCAGCTCGTGCAGAGCCCGGCTGACGTCGCCTCGGTCACCGTCCGCGACCCGGCGAAGGTGGCCTGGCTCTCCCAGACCACGCTGTCGGTTGACGAGACGATGGAGACGGTCGCCGCAATCCGGGAGCGCTTCCCCCAGCTCCTCGACCCGCCGAGTGACGACATCTGCTACGCCACCCAGAACCGCCAGCTGGCGGTCAAGGAGATCGCCCGCGAGGCCGACCTGGTGATCGTGGTCGGCTCGGGCAACTCCTCCAACAGCGTGCGGCTGGTCGAGGTGGCGCTCGAGGCCGGTGCCAGCGCGGCGTACCGCGTCGACGACGCGTCCGAGATCGACGCGGGTTGGTTGGAGGGGGTGCGCACCGTCAGCGTCACCTCGGGAGCCTCGGTGCCCGAGGAGCTGGTGGAGGGGGTGCTGGAGTTCCTGGCCGAGCGCGGCTACCCCGACGCCCAGGCCGTCCACACCGCGGAGGAGAGCCTGATCTTCGCGCTGCCGCCCGAGCTGCGACGCGACCTGCGCGCCGCGCAGCGCGGCTGAGCAGGACCGGCGACCCGATGGCGCGCTTCGTCGACCTTCATCCCGAGAACCCGCAGCCGCGACTGATCCGGCAGGTCGTCGACGCGCTGCGTGACGACGACGCCTTGATCGCCTATCCGACCGACTCCGGCTATGCGCTTGGCTGCCGGATCGGCAACCGCGACGGGCGCGACCGGATGCTGCGGATCCGCGACCTGGACGAGCGGCACCATTTCACGCTGGTGTGCAAGGACTTCGCCCAGCTCGGGCACTTCGTGCATGTCAGCAACGCGGCGTTCCGCTCGATCAAGGCCGCCACGCCGGGGGCCTACACCTTCATCCTGCCCGGCACCCCGGAGGTGCCGCGTCGGCTGCTGCACGCCAAGAAGCGCACGGTGGGAGTACGGATCCCCGATCATCTGCTCGCGCAGACGCTGCTCGAGGCCCTGGGCGAGCCGCTGCTGTCGACGACGCTGATCCTGCCCGGCGAGGACGCGGCACGCACCGACGGGTGGGCGATCAAGGAGGACCTCGACCACCAGGTCGACCTGGTGGTCGAGTGCGGCGAGGTGACCGCGCAGCCGACCACGGTCGTCGACTGGTCGGAAGGGGCGCCGGAGATCATGAGGTACGGCGCGGGCGACGCAGCCCGCTTCGCGGACTGAGCGCCCCGCTCAGAGGGTGCGTGCCCGCTGCCGCAGGAACAAGGTGCCCAGGCAGAGGGCGTAGCCGGCGACCAGAGCGCCGCTGTGGGTGGCCAGCCCGGAGACGACGGCCTGGACGACACCGTCCTCGGGGTGCGCGATCGCCTCGGGGGAGACCGCGCCGACCAGCCCGAACACCGCCACCATCATCAGCGGCGGCAGCACGCCGACGGTGAAGAACCCCTCGGGGCGGACCGCGACCGCCAGCCCGAGGCAGATCACGATGAAGCACAGGTCGAAGAACTGGCTGAGCTGGCCGACCAGGGCGAGGTCGACCACGACCACCGAGAGCGCGACCGCTATGCCGAGGACGACCACCTGGCGCCCTGGCTCGCGGCCGTCGGTCCACACTGACGACACGTCGGTCACAGGGCCAAACTAGGGCTCGGCGGGTCATCGTCGTGGACGCCGCGCCGGTCCGCCGATCGGTCACCCGGTCGCAGCGGCACCGGCTCCACCGAGCGGGCGACCGTCTCGACCTGGCGGGGCGAGGCCAGGGCGTCGTCGGTGACGCCGAGGTCGGAGAACCTCCGGGCCGACACCAGCACCCGGGCCTCGAACGAGCCGACGGTCTGGTTGTAGTGACCCACGGCGGCGTTGAGCGACCTCCCGACGGAGTCGAGGTGGCCGGTGAGCGTGTGCAGCCGGTCGTGCAGGTCACGGCCGAGCCCATGGATCTCGCGAGCCTGCTCGGCCAGCACCTCGTGGCTCCAGCCGTGGGCGACGGTGCGCAGCAGCGCGATCAGCGTCGTGGGCGTGGCCAGCACGACCTGGCGGGCGGCGGCGTACTCGAGGAGGTCGGGAGCGGTCTCGAGCGCCCCGCCGAGGAACGACTCCGCCGGCACGAACATCACCACGAACTCCGGTGTCTCGGGCAACGCCCGCCAGTAGCGCTTGGCGCCCAGGGTGTCGATGTGGCGGCGCAGCTGGTCGGCGTGCCGGGCGAGGTGATGCTCGCGGATGTCGGGGTCGTCGCTCTGGCCGGCGTCGAGGTAGGCGTCCAGCGACACCTTGGCATCGACGACCACGCTCCGCCCCCCGGCGAGGTGGACGACGAGATCGGGACGCAGTGCGCCGTCGTCGAGCCGGGCCTGCTCGGTGAAGTCGCAATGCGCGACCATGCCGGCGAGCTCGACCGTGCGGCGCAGGTGGAGCTCACCCCAGCGGCCACGCACGTGCGGGCGGCGCAGCGCCGTGGACAACGACTGCGTCTCGCGGCGCAGCAGATCGGTGGTGTGGCGCATGTCGAGCACCTGCTGGGCCAACTGACCCTGCCAGGTCGCACGCTGATGGTCGAGGTCGCGCAGCTGGTCGTGCAGGCGGTCCAGCCCCTCACGCAGCACCGCCTGGTCGGCGCTGCGCTGCTCGAGATCCGCGACGAGCCGGGGCGGGCCGACGCTGTCGGCCCGTGCCCAGAGCACGCCCAGAGCGGCTCCGAGCGCCAGGCCCAGCAGCAGACCGGCGGTCAGCGTGAGGAAGTCCATGCGACGCAGCATGAACGAGACCGCCGACAATCCCATGTCAACACCGTTGACATGGCCGATGCGCTGGGCCACGATGCTGGGATGCCGGCCTCCACCCGGGCCAGACCCGATCTTTCCCGCGATCGCATCCTCGACGCGGCCCAGGCGATCATCGACCGTCGTGGGGACGGCGCCCTCACGTTCCGAGCCCTGGGCGCCGAGCTCGAGGCCGACCCCACCGCCGCCTATCGACACTTCAGCAGCAAGGACGACCTGCTGCTCGCGCTGGCCGACCGGTTGCTGGGGGAGGCCATGGACGCGGTGCCCCTGGGGCTCGGCTGGAGGGACACGCTGGCCGCGCAGGCCGTGGCTGTCCATCGATCGCTGGTGCGCCACCCACGTCTCGCGGTGCTGGTGAGCGTCCGGACGACGCAGGGCGAGCACGAGGCTCGGAGCATCGAGCTGGTGCTCGCCACGTTGGTCGAGGCTGGGTTCGCCATCGATGACGCCGTGGAGATCTGGCGTGGTCTGGCCGACACGATCCTCGCCTGGGCAGGCTTCAGCGCGGCGTACCTGAGTCTGTCCGATGACGTTCAGAGCCGCGACGCGGCCTGGACCACTTCCTACCGGCGACTGCCCGACGACAGGTATCCGCAGATCGCGGCGGCTCGCCCCTACTTCGACGACGACTTCGACGCCTTCCCGCTGGCCGTCGACCTGCTGCTCGACGGGATCTCGGCCCGCGTCCCCACCACCAAGAAGGAGAAGTCATGACCCACGAGATCACGCGGCGAAGCCTGCTGGGCGGCGTCGCGGCCACCGGCGCGGGCGTCGGCCTGGGCGCGCTGCCCTCGGGTGCGAGTGCAGCGTCTCGACGCAGGGCGAGCACCCTGATCCACGGCGCCCGGGTCTTCGTGGGCGATCGTCGGCACCCGGTTGCCGACGCTGTCGCGATCGGTGGGGACGGCCGGATCCTGGGCGTCGGCAGCGCTCGGAGCCTGCGGCGGTTCTGGTCGCATCGGACCGAGTTGATCGACGCTCATGGCGGCACCATCATGTCGGGCATCCATGACGGCCACGCGCACCCGATGTACGCCGGTCTGCGCGGGCTGAACCCGTCGTTGGACGATGCCGAGCTGAGCGCCGCCGAGGTGCAGGCGCTCGTCACGACGTTCCTGCAGGACGCAGGCTACGGCGGGGAACCCGACTCCTGGCTCGTCGTCGAGGCCTGGAACCCGGCCGGGACGCCGACCGACACGCTTCCGCACAAGGCGATCCTGGACGCGCTCCCCACCTCGCGCCCGGTCGCATTGAGCGGGTCCGACGGGCACAACCTGTGGGTCAACAGCCGCGCTCTCGCCATGGCCGGCATCGACGCCGGCACCCCGGACCCCACCGGCGGCGAGATCGTCCGGGACGCCGGCGGCGAGCCCACGGGCGTGCTGAAGGACGAGGCCCAGGGACTGGTGCGCGCCCTGATCCCCGATCCCACGCCGGACCAGATGTACGCCGCGTTCGCCGGCGCCTTCGCCCAGATGGCTGCGGGCGGCGTCACGTCGATCCTCGATGCCTGGGTCGACCCGTGGCAGCTGGACTTCTACGAAGTCGCTGGCCGGCAACGGCGACCTGCGGCAGCGCGTGGTGCCGGCGCTCCTGACCACCACCGAGCGAGTCTCCTCGCCGAGGTCGGTGCTCGCCGAGGTGCGCGCGTTGGCGCGGCGCTATCGCGACGTACCCCAGCTCCGGTTCGGCACCGTCAAGGTCTTCATGGACGGCGTGATCGAGTACCCCGCCCAGACCGCGGCCCTGCTGGAGCCCTACCTGGACGGTAACGGGGTCCCGACCGACAACTACGGCGACCTGTACCTCACCGGGGACACGCTGGGCGGCCTCGCTACGGTCCTGGATCGGGCCGGCTGGCAGGTCCATGCGCATGCCATCGGCGACGCTGCCGTCCGCGCGGCGCTCGACGGCTACCAGATCGCCAGGCGCGCCAACGGGCGCCGCAACAACCGCCACACGATCGCCCACCTTCAGCTCGTACACCCCGACGACTACCGCCGCTTCGCCCGGTTGGGCGTCATCCCGGACATGCAGCTGCAGTGGGCGACCCGCAACGTGTGGACGATGGAGGCTCTGCTGCCGTTCATCGGACCGGAGCGGCACGCCCGCATGTATCCCGCGCGCAGCATGCTCAAGGCCGGGGCTCGGCTGGCCGGCGGCTCGGACTGGCCGGTGGATCCGCTGTTCCCCTGGAACCAGGTGCAGAGCGCCATCGACCGGTTCGGGCTCTACGGCGAGGGCGAGCCGCTGTATCCAGAAGAGGGGCTCACCCGCCTGCAGTCGTTGCGCATGCACACGCACGCCTCGGCGTTCCAGCTGCACCAGGAGCGGATCACCGGCACGGTCGAGCCCGGCAAGTACGCCGACCTCGTGATGCTCGACCGCGACATCACGACCTGCCCTGTCTCGGAGATCCACCAGGCGACACCGCAGCTGACGATGGTCGCCGGCAACCCGACGTTCGACATCGGCACCACGAGCGGCCGGGCGACCGCCCGATCGATGACCACCCGCGCGGCCGCCGCCGACGTCATCGGACGCGGCAGGCTCAGCCACGACAACCTGCCGGGCCGAGCCAAGGGCTGCCCCTGCACCGCGGGGGGCCGCCACTAGGCGCCCCTGCTGCTCAGTCGAGGTCGACGACCACCGGGGCGTGGTCGGAGGCGCCGGTGCCGGCGCGCTCCTCGCGGTCGATGAAGGCACCGGTGACGCGCGCCGCCAGGCCCGGGTTGGCCAGCACGAAGTCGATCTTGAGTCCGCGGTCGCGCTCGAACCGCTGCCGGTAGTAGTCCCAGTAGGTGTAGCCGGGCGCGTGGGCGCGGGTCACCTCGGCGTACCCGTCGTCCAGGAACCCCTGGAAGGCCGCGCGCTCGGGTGGGGTGACGTGGGTGCTGTTCTTGAACTGCGCCGGGTCGAAGACGTCGTCGTCGGTGGGGCAGATGTTCCAGTCGCCGACCAGCGCGGTGTCGGGTCCGTCCAGCCAGGGCCGCGCGGCCTCGCGGAGCCGCGCCAGCCAGTCGAGCTTGTAGACGTAGTGGGGGTCCTCGGGCTTGCGGCCGTTGGGGATGTAGAGCGACCACACGCGTACGCCGCCACAGGTCGCGCCGATCGCGCGGGCCTCGGGAGCCACAGGGTCGCCGTACCCCGGCATGCCGGGGAAGCCGACCTCGACGTCGTCCAGGCCGATCCGGCTGAGGACGGCCACGCCGTTCCACTGGTTGACCCCGGCCGCGGCGATGTCGTAGCCGAGGACCTGGAGGCCCATCAGCGGAAGCTGGTCCTCTCGGGCCTTGGTCTCCTGCAGCGCCAGCACGTCGATGTCGTGCCGCTGGAGGAACGCCTCGACGCGGTCGATGCGGGAGCGGATGGAGTTGACGTTCCAGGTGGCCAGACGCACGGGGCGAGCCTAGCCGCGCTCGGCACTAGGCCAGGAACGGTGCGACCGGGCCGGGGGTGATCTCCGCGAGCAGCGCGACCGCACGGGGCAGCGGCACGTCCACGACGAGGACCCGCTCGGGCCCCGCCGCCGTCGTGGCGATCAGGGTGGCGAGGCCGCGACGGCGCTGGAAGAAGCTCTGCGCCACCACCCACCCGATCACCCCGTCGCGCTCCAGCACGGTGCGGTGGACCCCCACGCTGGGCGCGCCGACCGCCAGGTGGTGGGGGGTGAGCACGTGGCCGAGGTTGCCGTACGCCGCCTCGGCGCCGGCGGCGGCCAGGGGGATGGCCAGGAGTGCGACGAAGGGGACCCAGCCGGGCCCTTCGTTCGCTCGCGTGGCGACGGCGGCGGCGACCACCAGCGCCAGTGCGGGCCACTGGGCGCGCACGTGTCGGCGCACCCGGGCGGCGCGACCGTGGGACGCCAGCTCCGCGACCAGGGATCCCTGGTCGCCGAGGACCGCGTGGCCGACGTCGTGGCAGACCGAGAGCGGGCAGGGCGGAAGCACGTTGGTGGTGCCCCCGGAGCCGACCCCCGTGGCCAACGTGGCGAGCTCGCCGCCGGCAACCAGTCGCAGCAGCACCGGCTGGGTGAGCTCCACACCGCGCACCCGTTGCTCCTCCACGGTCGTCGAGCGGGCGGTGAACAGCCCCGACTCCAGGCGCAGGGTGCCGTGCTCCCTGGTGAGGGTGAGGTTCCACCACTGGATGACATAGCCGGCCATCGAGACGGCGACCCAGGCGGCCAGGCCGCCGAGGAGCAGGCTCAGCACGAGCAGCGAGACCGCGAACGAGCGTGCCCAGCTCCACGCGGAGCTCAGGTGCTGTTCGTCGAGGAACGGCAGCGAGTCGCCGAACTGGCTGAGCACTCCGATCGCCCCCGCGACGAGCGCCAGCCTCGACAGGCTGAAGGGCGCGAACCGCAGCCACGACCAGTCGATCCGGGCCAGCACCTCGGGGGCGGCGTACGCCGGGGGGTAGGCGTCCGCGGCGCCGTCCGCGGGGTCACCTGAGGGGAGAAGCGCCGCGTCTTCGGCGCCGGATGCAGCCGTGGCGGGCCCGACGTCGGGACTGCGCCGAGCCAGCAGGGCCTGCCGCAGCTCCGCCGCCTGCGGGACGGCCAGCGCGTTCAGCTCGATCCGGGTGTCGTCGACGCCGGTGCCGATCTGGACCTTCGTCAGTCCCAACAGACGGTGCAGGAGGCTGGACTCCAGGTCGACGCTGCGCACCCGGTCGAGCGGCGCCGTGACCTGCTGCCGGTTGAGCAGCCCGCGGCGCTGCTGGAACTGCGTGGGCGTCATCCGGTAGCGCGTGGTCAGCCAGGGGAGGAATCCCAACAGCACGGGGATGGCGATCGCCGGCACCGCCAGCCACGGCTGGAAGCCACCCTGGGACCCGCTGATGCCGAGCACCGCCACCACCAGGGGCACCGCGAACTGGCGCATGGAGTGCACCGGCCCCACCAACAGCATCCGCGGGTCGAGGCGTAGCCAGGGTGGGCCCTCGTCGGTCACGTCGCGTCGCCCTCGGCGGAGGCGGTGATCTCGGTGAGCTGGGCCACCACCTGCCGGGCGACCTCCTGGTCGAGGCAGTCGATGCGGACCGGGCCGGCCGCCGAGGCGGTGGTGACCGTGATCGAGGACAGCTTGAACAACCGCATCACCGCGCCTTGGTGCGAGTCGACGGTCTGGACCCGCGACAGCGGCGCGATCCGCTGCTCCCGGGAGAGCCACCCGGACCGGGTGAAGATGGCAGTGGGCGTGACCTCCCACCGGTGGATCCGGTAGCGCACCACGGGCATGACGACGATCCGGGCCACGGTCGCGGCCACCACGAGCAGCACGCCGAGCACGGCGTACCACGGCTTCTCCGGCAGGAAGAAGAACCCGACTCCCACCAGCGCCCATACGAAGAGGGAGCCCACGAGCGCCGACATCCGCCAGAACGCCACGGCCCGCGGCGACACCAGGTGAGCAGGCTCCCGCAGCGACGCCTCGGTGGGGAGATCGACCACGTCGGGCAGCGGTCGCTCCTGGTCCATGGCACGAGCCTGTCACATCGCCGGGCGGCGTACGCCGGCCGGTGCGGGGGCGTCGGCGCGCGCGTCGTAGACTCCCGGCCCGTGGCTCTCACCATCGGCATCGTCGGGCTCCCCAACGCAGGCAAGTCGACGCTCTTCAATGCGCTGACCAAGAACAACGTGCTGGCGGCGAACTATCCGTTCGCCACGATCGAGCCCAACGTCGGCGTCGTCGGGGTCCCGGACCCGCGACTCGGCACCCTCGCTCAGATCTTCGGCTCCGAGCGGATCCTGCCGGCGACGGTGGAGTTCGTGGACATCGCGGGCATCGTGCGCGGTGCCTCCGAGGGGGAGGGGCTGGGGAACAAGTTCCTCGCCCACATCCGCGAGTCGGCCGCGATCTGCCAGGTCACGCGCGTCTTCCGCGACGAGGACGTCACCCACGTCGACGGAAAGGTCGACCCGGCCTCGGACATCTCCACCATCCAGACCGAGCTGATCCTGGCCGACCTGCAGACGCTGGAGAAGGCGATCCCACGGCTGGAGAAGGAGGCCAGGAGCAGCAAGGAGATGCTGCCCATGGTGCAGGCCGCCATGGCCGCGCGAGAGGAGCTCGAGTCGGGGACGCCCGTGATCGCGACCTCGATCGAGCACGGCCTGTTGCGCGAGCTCTCGCTGCTCACGGCCAAGCCCTACCTCTACGTCTTCAACTGCGACGCCGACGAGCTCGGCGACGAGGAGCTGAAGCAGAAGATGCGCGACCTGGTCGCGCCGGCTGAGGCGATCTTCCTGGACGCGAAGTTCGAGGCCGAGCTGGTCGAGCTCGGCGACGACGACGAGGCGCTGGAGATGCTGCACGAGCTGGGCGTCGAGGAGCCGGGACTGGAGGTGCTGGCCCGGGTCGGCTTCGAGACCCTCGGCCTGCAGACCTACCTCACGGCCGGGCCGAAGGAGGCTCGCGCCTGGACGATCCGCAAGGGCGCCACGGCCCCCGAGGCCGCCGGTGTCATCCACACCGACTTCCAGAAGGGCTTCATCAAGGCCGAGATCGTGTCGTACGAGGAGCTCGTCTCAGCCGGCTCCATGCTCAAGGCCAAGGAGGCCGGCAAGGTCCGGATGGAGGGCAAGGGCTACGTGATGGCCGACGGCGACGTGGTGGAGTTCCGCTTCAACGTGTAAACGTGCAGGTCAGCGCCTGTTTAGGCACGACCTGCCCTCACAGTGCCCTCAGTAGAGCCGAGGACTTCCGCCGCGAGCCGCGCTGACGCGTCCCGGACTCGGCTCTCGGCGTTGGGCCAGAGGTGCGCGTACGTCGACAGGGTGGTCGTGGACCTAGCGTGCCCGAGAGCCCGCTGGACGGCCACCACGTCGCAACCCGAGGCGATCAGCCCGGACGCGTAGAAATGACGGAGATCGTGCAGCCGAACTCCGCTCACGCCAGCCCGTGACAGGGTCGTTCGCCAACGGTGACCGATGGTGTTCTGGTGCGGCGGAAGCTTCGCGTTGCCCTCGAACAGCCACTCGTTGCTCTGGCCGAGCGCCACGTGCTCGGCGAGCATGTCAATCAGCGCCTGCGCGGTATGGATGGTCCGCTCGGAGCTGTACTTCGGCAACCGGATCTCGACCTCCCCGCCGTTGACCCGTTGCACCTGGCGACGAACGTGGATCTCACGGCGCAGGAAGTCGACGTCGGCGACCTGCAGCGCGGCCGCCTCGCCGAGCCTCAGTCCGGCGAAGGCGCACAGGCCGACGAAGGCCCGGAAGCGCGGATCGGCGGCCTCGAGGATCTGACGCACCGTGTCCGGCCTCGGGATCGTCATCGCCGCCTCGCGTTTGCGCTGGCGAGGAAGTCGCACCCGTCCGGTCGGGTCGGCGCCAATCATCCCGTCACGGACGGCGGCCCGGAACACCGAGCGGACGTTCACGAACCGGGTCTTGATGGTGCCGGGTGCCAACGGCGTCGACCGCTCGGGCCCGGAGACCGTCATCGACTTCACCCAAGCCTCGACGTGACTGGGCCGGACCTTCCGCAGGTCCATCTCGGCGAACGTCGCCGAACGGACTGCAAGGGACATCGCCTTGCGCGTGCCGTCGGTCCAGACCTGGTCCCGCTCCCAGGACTCGAAGTAGCGTAGGAAGGACACCTTGCCGGCCTGCGGATCGACCCAGCGCCCACGATCGAGGGCGTCGAGTTGCTGGCGCCGCCATTTGATCGCGTCGACCTGTTTGGCGAAGGACCGCTCGTGCTGCTGGCCGGTCTCAGTGTTGCGGTACCTCGCTCGCCACGAGTAACCGCGCCTGGTGATTCCCTCGGGCATCGGGACTCCTCTCCAAGACCTTCGAGAGTAGGTCCGGGCTCCGACACCGGTCGAGGCAATCCGCCCGTCGCTAGCGGGGCGCTGCGGTTGTTGCCGAATGTTCTGATCGGCCGGCTGACGGATGCGTTCTTGATGCGCCGTCGGGCGGGACCGAATGCTCGTCGTCGGTCGCGCGGACTGTGGACAGTTCCGGATGGCTTTGTTCTGTATCCACGCTGTTTCGTTTGGAACCGATCTGGCGGGTCAACGCGTCTGAGATATTGAGGACGACCTGGCAGGAGCCCGCATGCGCAACGACGAGGACTTCGCGGCATACGTGCGAGCCAGGTGGGCGGCGATGGTCCGGTCGTTGGTGCTGCTTGGGTGTGCGCCGCACGAGGCGGAGGACGTGGCACAGACCGCGCTGGCGCGCTGTTACACATCTTGGGACCGGGTGCAGCGGGCGAGTGACGTCGACGCGTACGTCTACCGCACGCTGCTCAACACCTGGGCGAGCAGCCGACGCCGGCGGTGGTGGGGAGAACGGCCGACGGAGGAGGTCCCGAACGATGCCTCAGCCGACGGCGCGGCGACCTCGGACCTCCGGCTGACGCTGGTGTGCGCGTTGACCGATCTGAGCACCGAGCACCGGCAGGTGCTCGTGCTGCGTTATGTGGCGGACCTGTCGGAGGCGCAGGTCGCGGCCGCACTGGGCATTCCGGCGGGGACGGTGAAGAGCCGGATCGCCCGTGCCATCGCCCGCATCGACACCGAGGAACTGAGGAAGGCGACGTCATGAGGGAGGAACGCGTAGCGCAGTTGGTGCGCATCGTCGCGGGGGACATGCCGGTCGGCGCGGCCCCGGTGGATGCCGTGGTCCGACGAGGTCGGCGGCGGGGGCGCACCCGACGGGTGGTCGTGGCCGGGCTGGTGGCGTCCGCGGCAGCCGCGGTCGCGGGGGGCGTCCTGGTCGCCCGGCCCGGGCCCGAGCCCGCGGTCGTGGTGAGGATGGACAATCCTTTGCCGCTGCCGTGGTGGGGCGACGGCACGCTTCACCTGGCTGGCGTGACGGTGGCGGTGGCCGGCGTCACCGACCTGGTGGCGATCGGCGACGAGGTCGCCTACGGCAACGAGGACGGCGACGTCGTCCTCGTCCAGGCGGACGGGGAGCGCACCACTGTCGGGCACAAGTCCTTCGAGGCGGAGATGGCCTCCGGAAGCGCGGAAGGCTGGCTGGTCTGGGTGGACCCGCGTGACAAGGCCCCCCAGTTGGTGGCCTACGACGTCGGGGCCGGCGCGGAGCTCGGCCGCGTCGACCTTCCCTACCGCGGGCCGCGTTGGGAGCGGCTCGACGCGGGCAGCTACCCGATCGCCGTGGACGACGATCGCATCTACTACGCCAGCCAGGACGGCGATTGGTCGTGGGCGCCCGGAGACGACAACCCTGTCCGCGAGAACTCGGCGGACACCGACCTGCTCGACGTGAGCGCGGGGTTCCGCATCGCGCACCACTGGAGCGAAGGCTCCGGCTGGGCCGAGAACCTGACGGTGACCCGCGCCGACTTCGACGTCCTCTACAGCTACCTGGGCGACCGCGGCTGGTTCTCACCGGGCGCCACCCACATCGCCATCCGCGGTGACGACGGTCTGGGCGTCCTCCGGGTCGGCGACACAGCGCCCGTCGCCCTCGACGTCCCGCGCGGGATGGACAGCACGGACGTCAACCTTGCGTTTACCGACGACACCACGGCCGTCGTCGCCACCGGCGGCACCCTGCAGCCCGCCCCGACCACACCGATCGACGGCATCTTCCCGCGGGGGTACGACACCTGGGACCTGTCCACCTGCGACGTCGACACCGGCGCATGCACGACCCTCGAGGACGTCACGACCGTCACTCCCCCCTTGCTTCCGCGGTAGCCAGACAGCGAGCTGCTAGCAGCCAACCTCGAGCGAGCCGTGTCGATGGACGCAGTTGCCTGCTCGGAAGGGTCGCTCAATCTCGACGTGTCCCGCCCCGATTTCGACGACCTTCGAAGCCCACACACCTAGTGCATTCCCGGCAGAGATTCGTCCCGACGAATCTCGCTCGGCTCGTCGACGGCGAGGGTCCCCTGGGTGGAGACCCCCTCCGCGAGCGCGAAAGGCTCGGCCGGAGTGATCGCTGCCGCCCGTTCCGCGCACATAGGTGACTGAAGAACGACCATCAGCTACCGAAGGAAGGGCGTCATGAGCGGCCAAGCGCGAAGTGAGGATCAGCCGGGGCTCTGGGGAGAGTCGAGTCCGTCGTCGAGAGAGAACGTTCCGCAGGTCCGCCGTCCAGCAGCGGCGCCGCCGACCAGCCGCACGAGGTCAGCGCCCATGCTGCCGACACAGCGTCCGTCGAAGCCGATGGACTACAGCGACCTCTGGACCATCGACGACGTCGCCAACTACCTCGGCGTCCCGAAGCAGACCATCTACTCCTGGCGTCACACGGGGTACGGCCCCAAGGGGTTCCGGGTCGGCAAGCATCTGCGGTGGCGATCTGCGGTCGTCATCGCCTGGACGCTGGGTCTGGAGAAGGACGAGTGATCACGCAGCGACCGTGCGATCGGTGCGGCCGCACGATCTACGAGGGAGTGCCGCGGCATCCTGGACGGCCCAAGCGATGGTGCAGCGCCGCGTGCCGTCGAGCGGACTACGCGGAACGGCAGGCTGTCCACCGTGGCCTCGAGCCGACCGTTCCCATCGAGCAGCACGTCGGCGCGGTGCTCCAGTCGCCGGCAGCCTGTCGGCGGGTGCTGCGCCAGCTCGGGGAGTGGGCGGGGGATGGGTCGCTCGATGATGCGAAGTGGAGCAGTGTCGTCGACGAGATCGCTCGCCTGATTCGTCGGGCGGCGCCGCGGGGAGATCTGCGATGAGCAGTCAGATGGGTCGGCACCGGACCTGGGAGCGACGCGAGGAGCACAGCCGTCAGCTGATCCGCCGTGCTCAACGAATCGAGGTACTGGTCATCCGAGTCCTCAACGCCCTCGCGCAGCGAGGCCGCAGCCCGAAGGCCGAGCTCGATGCCGGGCGCGCCCTCTCGGAACTCCTCGACGTCGGAGGCGTCAGCGTCGCGGAGGTCATTCGGTGGTGTCGCGGTGAACTGGACAACGGCGAGATCGAAAGGCTGAAGGGACTTGTTGACCCTCAACGTGGCTCCGGCGGATAGTCGGACGAGTCGCCTAGACTGATGAACATGACCGCGAACCGCGATGAGTTGATTCACTTGATCGAGGGCCTGCCCGACGATCAGGTGGAGGTGCTGCTCGCCGACGCCAAGCGCCTGGCTGGCTCAAAGCCGCGGGGGACCTGGCCGCCCAAGTTCGTCGGCATGATCAAAGACGGCCCCACGAACGGCTCGTCACCTGAGTACATCGACACAGTCATGTCGCAAGGCTTCGGCAGCGAGCGTTGATCGTCTGCGACACCGGTCCCCTCGTCGCGCTATCCAACGAGCGGGACGATCACTACTTCACCGCTAACAACCTCTTTCGTGACCTGTTCATGGCCAACGAGGTGATCGTCCTGCCCGCGACGGTTCTGGCCGAGGTCTGCTACCTGCTCAACGAGCAAGGCGGCCCCGAGGTCGAGGCGGCATTCCTCGACTCGGTCGCCGACGGCACGTTCACGCTGGTCGAGCTGACCACCGACGACGTCGTCCGCATGGCCGAGTTGGTTCGCCAGTTCTCGTCGTTCCCGCTGGGCGGAACGGATGCCTCGGTGGTGGCGGTCGCAGAACGGCTGGGAGCACGGGAGATTGCCACCCTCGACAGGCGCCACTTCCCGTCGATCACGCCCAAGGATGGCGGCTACTTCACGCTGCTCCCAGCAACGGTTCCGTAGCGGGTCATGACGGTGACTATGACCCCTGGCCGCGCCGAGTTGATCCACCTGATCGAGGGCCTGCCCGACGATCAGGTGGAGGTCGTGCTCGCGGAGGTCCGGCGCCTGGCCTCGGAGCGGCCCCACGGGCAGTGGCCACCGGCATTCTTCGGCGCTGGTGTCGCGAAGGAAGGTCGGACCGACATCGCGCGGAACGTCGACGAGTGCCTCGCCGAAGGCTTCGGCTGGTGACGTTGCCGGATGTCGGCGAGCACCACTCCGACGTATCCCCGTGCCCTCAATCTGCCCTCAGCAGGACGCAAAGCGACCATCAGTGCTGATGGGCACCGAGGAACGTTTGCGCAGGTCAGCGCTACAATCGACGATTGTTGGCGAGCACCGGAAGCGGCCGGATTCGTTCCGCTTCAACGTGTGAACCGGCCCGGAAGAGGCGAGGAGCCGCCGCGTCCGGTGACCCCGTCCGACCCGCTCCGCGCCGACGACGGTGCCCGGCACGGGATCAATCCGTGCCGGGCACCGTGAAGGGTCCATCCCGGTGTGGGTGTCACCGGGTGGAACCGGGATGTCACGAGGGCATCAGGACCCCGTCGATGACGTGGATGACTCCGTTGCTGGCCTCGATGTCGGTCGCGGTGACGTTGACGGTGTTACCGGCCGCGTCGGTCAGGGAGACCGCGTCGCCGTCGACGTTGACGGTGAGGTCGGCCCCGTTGACAGTCGTGACGGTCTGGCCGTCCATGGTGATGACGTCGGCGGCCATCACCTCGCCCGCCACGACGTGGTAGGTGAGGATGCCCGCGAGGTCGCCCGTCGGGTCGGCCAGCAGGGTGTCCAGCGTGCCCTCGGGGAGCTTGTCGAAGGCGGCGTCGGTCGGGGCGAAGACGGTGAACGGACCGTCACCCTTGAGGGTGTCGACGAGCTGAGCCTCGGTGAGGGCGGTCGCCAGCGTCGTGAAGTCGCCAGCCGCCACCGCGGTGTCCACGATGTCCATCGCGGCGGCCGCGCTCTCGCTCGGCGACTCAGCGGCCGAGGAGGCCGTGCTGCTGTCGGCGGTGTCGGTGCTGTCGCTGCTGCAGCCGGCTGCGAACAGCGCAAGAGAGATGACGGCTGCCACGGGGAGGATGCGTCGCATCGGATAGTCCTTTTCGCGTAGGAGGTGGTTGACCTGTTACCCCTTGCTTCGCAGCACCCGCGCGGATGGATGCAACGTGGACGATGTTTTTTCCACGAGATCGAGCCTGCTCGCCTGCGTCGGCCGCCGGGTTCTTCCACGGAGCGCCCCGGCCGGGCCGGAGCGCCCGTAGACTCCGGGGTCGGCGCGACACGGTCGGGAAGGAGCCAGTGGTGCCTCCCGAACCACGCGACCCGGTGGGCGACCCGGTGGGCGACCCGGTGGACGACCCGGTCGACGACCCGGGTGAGGTGACCGCGCGCCGGCCGCGCTCGGTCTCCCTGGTGAGATCGCTGACCTACTTCGTGCCGTCGTACGCGATCGCGATCCTCAGCTACCTCGCCTACTCCTTCGTGGCCGGCCGGGCGCTCGGGACGGCGGGCTTCGGCTACCTGATGGTGATCCTCAACGTCACCACGCTGATCGGGCAGCTGAGCCTGCTGGGGGTGCATCGCTCAGGGCTGCGCGAGGCCGCCCGGGCCGAGTCCGATGAGCTGCTGCTGGAGCTTCGACGCGGCGTGCGCGCGGTGATGCTGGTGCCCGTCCCGGTCGCCGCAGCGTTGACGGCCATCGGCACCTGGCTCTGGCAGGATGCGGAGCCCGAGGCTTGGGTCACGGCGGCGTTCGCCGGCGCCCTGGTCGTGGCCGCGGCGTACCAGAAGGTCAGCGCCAACTTCCTGCGCGGCCTCGGCTACGTCCGGGCGGCCAGCCTGGTCACCGGCAGGTCGGGCGGAGCGCTGATCGCCGTCTGCCAGGCGATCGCGGTGCTGGTGGTCTGGATCGCCGCGCCGGAGTCGGGCATCACCGGAATCCTCGCGGGCACGGTCGTCGGAACCGTCCTGCCGCTGGTCTGGGCGTCGCTCCTGCTGCGGCGCGCATGGCCGGCGGGGTCGCCCCGCGGTCACCTGTTCCGCGACCTGAGGCAGGCCGGACGACGAGACTGGCGGTTCGCGGCCAGCCAGACCGGAGGCTTCCTCAACTCCAGCGTCGAGCTCTGGGTGGCCGCCGCCCTGCTCACCGGCCAGGGCACGTCGCTGTACGCCGCCAGCCAGCGCCTCGGCCATCTGCTGGCCGTGCCGTCGTCGTCGCTGCAGATCGTGTTCAGCCCCGCGCTCTCGCGGCTGTCGCGCCGCGACGAGCACGGGCAGTTGGAGCCTCTGGTGCGCACCGCCGCCTCGCTGTCGACCCTGGCGGCAGGCGTGTTGTGGGTGCCCATGGTGGTGGTTCCCGGCCTGGTGCTGACGCTGGTCTACGGCCCCGGCTTCGCGGCGGCCGAATGGGCGCTGGCGCTGATCGCCACTGGCTTCCTGCTCAACGCCGTGAGCGGCATGTCCACCACCGCCCTGTCCATGGCCCACCACGAGGGCGACGTCGCCGTGATCACCTGGGTCACCGTGGCGCTGCGGGTCGCCGTGGGTGGCCTCTGCGCCTGGCAGTGGGGTGCCGTCGGGCTGGCGGCTTCCTCCGCCAGCATCGCCGTGATCTTCTACACCGCCACCTGGATGAGGGCCCGGCAGCTGCTCTCGATCTCGACGCACGCCACGCTGCATCCCCGACTCTCGCTGCTGCGCCGAATCTCGGGCTAGGCCCCCGATCCGCTTGCTACCGTGGCGCTCGCCACCGACCCCCGAGGGAGCCCGATGAGTGCCACCACCGCCGAGATCGCGGCCGGCCTCGACGCGGCTCTGACCCGGCCGGTGCTGGTGGTGGGCTCCCTGCCGCCGGAAGGGAGAGACCTCGACCTGCTCGCGCGGGAGGACGACGCGGCCGTGCTGCGCCGGCGACTGAGCTCGCTCAACTTCCTGGACTGGCGTGGCACCTGGGTGCGGTTCGACCCCGCCGGGTCGCCGTACGCCGTCGACCTGGGGTCCGCCGCGCGGTGGGGCCGCGCTCAGGACGTGCTGTTCGAGGACGCCGAGCCCATTCCGGGCTACCGCCACCTCGTGCGCCCGGCGCCGGGCACGGTGCTCGTGCTGGCCGCGCGGGGCATGGTGACTCGTCGCGGCCGCGTGACCGACAAGGTACGCCGCCGCGTGGCGGCCGCCCTCGAGCACGACCCGGGAGCCTGGACCGACGCCGAGCGACGCGCACGCCCGCTCGGCGCCGGTGGCGCGGTGACGCTGCTGCGCGCCGCCTGCGCCCACGACGCGCCGCTGGCGCCGAAGCGTCGGGCCGCCGGCCTGATGCGGGTCGCCAGCGCCCCCGGCCCGCTGCCCGAGAAGCTGCGGGTGCTCGCCGACCTGCGGCCCCGCCACTGGCGTCCGGCCGTGGTGTCGTTCTCCGGGCTCGACGGGTCCGGCAAGAGCACCCAGGTCAGCCGGCTCGCCGAGACGCTCGGCGAGGTGGGCGTGCCCGCGTCCCCGCAGTGGGCCGGCTTCAAGACCGGCGCCATCGCCCGCCGGGCACTTCCCTTCCTTGACCGGCCGCTGCGAGCGACCCCGCCCGGAGAGGAGCCCCCGACGCGCGACCCGCTGCTGCCGGCGGCGCTGGTCGGTCGACCGCTGCCCCGACAGGCCTGGTTGACGATGGTCGTCGGCCTCAACGTGATCAGCCTCTGGCGCTACGTCCTCAAGCCCCGGCCCGGGGTGAAGGTGCTGGTCTTCGACCGTTTCAGCCCGGACACCGCGGTCAAGCTGGAGCTTCACTACGCGGACACTCGCGGGCTGGACATTCGCTGGCCACGCTGGCTGTTCCGCACGCTCGCCCCCACCCCGGACGCCGGATTCCTCGTGGCCGTGCCGAGCGACGTCGCCTATGAACGGCGTCAGGACCAGACACCCGAGGAGCTCGCCGCCATGGCGCGCTTCTACGACCAGCAGCAGGCCAGCTTCGGCCTGGTCCGGCTCGACGGGACCCGGCCGCCCCTAGAGATCGCCAGCGAGGTCGCGCCGACCGCCTGGCGGAGGCTGAGGTGAGCCGAGAGCGTCATCCGAGCGATCCCGAGGCCGGCGACCTCCCCGTCGCCCAGCTGGTGGACCTGCTGGTGGCCCGTCTCGGCCTGGTCTCCCCGCAGGCCGTGTCGGTGGACCGCGCCCGGATCGCGGGCCGCTCGGCGCTCTACTTCGTCACCGTCTCGGAGCCGACGGGTCACCCGTCGCGCCTGGTCGTCAAGGTGCCGCGCACGAGCTGGCAGCAGGACGACCTGGCCAGCCCGGTCTCTGCGGCGCAGGAGCACGCCGCCCTCGAACGTCTGCATCGCCACCTGGCCGGCGGCTCGGCGGGCTCGGCGCCGGCGCCGGTGACCCTGATCCCTGAGATCGACGCGTTGGCGATGGAGTGGGTGCCGGGCCGCACGATCAGACAGCTGCTCACCTACCAGAGCCTGCGCCGGCCGCGGGCGCTGCTCGACGGTCTCTCCGCCGCCGGCCGAGTGCTGCGAGCCGTCCACCGCCTCGAGTCCCATGGCGAGGTCGACGTGGACTTAGGGGTCGAGGGGCGGGCCGTGCTCGCCCGGGCCGAGGCGCTGCTCACTCCGCGGGGATTGGCGCTCCCCACCACGGTGCGCCGCGTCCTCGGTGGGCTGAGCGGCGTGGTTCCGGCGCCCCAGGTGCTGCTGCACGGCGACTTCGGGCCGGGCAACGTGCTGTTGTCGCCCGACGGTCCGGTGATCCTCGACCCCGCCCTGAACAGGGTCGGGCACCCAGCCGATGACCTGGTGCGCTTCGTCGCGCTGATGTCGGGGTCGGTGCGCTTCGCTGCCGAGGTCGCCCTGCCCCCGGCCCGGGCACTTCGCCGCCGGCTGGAGGAGCGCCTGCTCGAGGGGTACGCCGACCCGGCGGTCACCGACACCGCCGTCTTCCATCTCAGGGCGCTCGACCAACTGACCTCGCGCTGGGGACGGCAGCGCGAGCTGGCTGCGGCCGCGACGCGGGGCCGCGCCCTCCCGGCACGGCTGGCCGTGGTCGACGCTCAGCTGAGGCTGCTGTTGCGTGAGCACGCCCGGGAGCTGACCCGGCGCGCCCCCTGACGGGTCACAGCCCGAGCTCGACCAGGAGCCTCTCGGCGGCCCCCGGACGTGTCTCCGCCCCGATCCGCTCCGCCACGCGGCGGCGATGCGCTCGCGGCTCGTCCGGCTCGTCGAGGCAGTCTCGGATGAACGCCTTGAAGTCCGCGATCGTGGCCAGCCGCGGACCCGCCATCACCGAGGAGTAGTCGACGACGTTGAGACCCCGGTCGGCGTCGTACTCGGCGAGGTCGGGAACGTAGTAGCCGATCGGGCGGTCCAGGGCGAGATAGTCGGTCCACACGCTGCTGTAGTCGGTGATCAGCCCCACCGTGCTGCCCAGCAGGGAGTACAGCGTGGTGCGGTGCTCCAGCAGGTCGGCATCGGTGAGCAGCGCCATGCCCGTCCCCCCGAACCGGTCGCCGTCCAGCGGGTGGGGCTTGACCGCCAGGGTCACGCCGCGTTCGCGGGCGCACCCCACGACCTCGCGCAGGAGCTCGCTGACCTGCTCGGAGGCCGACAGCTCGTCGCCGTCGCTCCAGTTGCGGACGTGGCCGACCCGTCGCCCGCGATAGTGGGTGCGGCGGTAGGTCGGCAGCCACAGCACCAGCCGCTGGCCGGGGGAGACGCCGAGGGCGGCGAGCGTGGCCTCGTCGCACGGTCGATGGAGCTGGTCGATGCGCGGGTTGCCCGTCACCAGGGCGTGATCGCGGCCGACGCCGAAGGTGTCACCCCGGCGGCGCCCCCACAGCTCGGTGCCGCCCACGACGACGGTGGAGCGGATGTGGGCAAAGCCGCGGCGGCGTTTCGGCCCGTCGCCGTGCCAGAGATTGACGAAGACCTTGCGGCGCGGCGGCTGCGGCGAGCCGTACAAGCCGTGGGTGAAGAAGACGTAACGCGCGCCGAGGTAGGACAGGAACGCGGCCCGCGAGCCCTTGGGCACCATCCGCACCCGGTCGGCGCCGGGAGCGCCGTCCAGCAGCCACCGCAGCTCCTCGGGCGGGTCGGCCACCAGCCAACGCACCGGCATCCGCGACGCCAGCGCGCGGACCAGCTCCACGCTGTTGCCCTCGATGTCCGGGCTGCCGGACACCACGGCGTACGGCCGCGCCGGGGCAACCGCCAGCAGCCACCCCAGCGCCCGGAGCTTGGCCCGGGTACGCAGCCGACGGGACGACAAGTCGACGGCGTCCGGACGCATCGCGATGGCGGGAGGGGAGCTCATTCGGACTCGATGCCCGCTCCCAGGCGAGCCTGCGCCTCGAGCAACGCCAGCGCCAGCGGCGCGTCGCCGCGCAGCGTCACCTTCAGGTTGGAGGGGTCGCCCTTGACCGGCGTCACCGTGAACCCGGTGGACTGGACCAGTGTCGTCTCGTCGATGAACGTGTGGAGGCCGTGAGGGTCCTGTCGACGGTAGGCCTCCAGCAGCAGCTCGCGTCGCGCGCCGTGCGGAGTCTGGGAGCGGAAGAGGTCGATCCGGTCGATGATGCCGACGATCCGCCCGTCGATGACCCGGCGCATGCTCTCGGGAACCTCCGCCACCGGCACGGCGGCCCCGTGCTTCCGGGCCGCTCTGGCCACCCGGTCGACCACCTTCGGGGTGACCAGGGGGCGGGCGCCGTCGTGGATGAGCACGACCTCGCCGTCGGCCTCGGCGACGCCCAAGGCCACGGAGTCCTGGCGGCGAGTGCCGCCCGCCACCACGGTCGCCCCCACCTCCTGGACCCAGGGCGCCTCGCGCATCATTTCGACCCGGTCGGGCCGGCTCACCACGATGATCCGCCGCACCGTCTTGGCAGAGGCGACGGCCTGCACGGTCCACGCGATCAGCGGGAGACCGGCCACCTCGAGGAACAGCTTGTCGCGGCCGCGCATGCGCTGGCTGCTGCCCGCCGCCAGCACCACGGCGTCGGCGAAACGACCGCTCTTCTTCGACATGTGTCGCGACCCCCACCCTCGTCGGACTTGTTGCAGACTAGAGTGCGTTGCCCGTCGACACCACCACCGATCGCGGAGAAGGCCATGAGCCCTGCCGGGCAGGACCCGCCTTCGTTGGTCGTCCTCGGCGGTCTCGGGGACCTCGCTCTTCGTCACCTGGTGCCCGCATTGTGTCGTCTCGAACATGCGACCGGCAGGCGATTGGTGCAATCGGTGCTCTGCATCGACCGGGCCGACACTGACGTCGGTGCGTTGCGGTCACGGGCCGCCGACCTGCTGGCGCTTCAGTCCGCGGCCGTCCCCGCGGCCCTGCGCGACTCGCTGGTGTCGCGGCTCCGGCTGCGCCAGGTCGACCTGTCGGCGCCGGCTGAGCGTCTCCTGGCATCGCCGGCGGCGGGCGTCGGCGCGGGGTGGTCTACTGCGCCCTGCCCGGGCCGGTCCTCCCGGACGCCGTGGCCTGGCTCGCCGTGCAGCAGCTGCCGGCCGGGACCCGGCTCGCTGTCGAGAAGCCGTTCGGGCACGACCGCGCGTCGGCGTGGCAGCTGAGTGCCAGCCTCGAGCGGCAGCTCCCGGGGGTCAGTGTCTACCGCGTCGACCACGTGCTGCACCACCAGTTCGCGCGCGACCTGGTCGCTCGGCGGCTTGCCGACCCGGGGGAGTGGGACCACCGCACCGTGTCCAGGGTCGAGGTGTCCTGGGAGGAGACCATCCCGGTCCCCGCGGCCCGGGCCCGGTTCTACGACCAGACCGGAGCCGTGCGCGACATGCTGCAGAGCCACCTCCTGCAGCTGCTGGCTCTGGTGGCGATGGACCCGCCGGCCGCACCTGAAGAGTTGGCCGTCGCCAAGGCCCGGGTGCTGGCCCGGGTGCTCGCGCCAACCCCCGACCGGCTACGGCACTCCTCGGTCCGCGGCCGCTACACGTCCGGCATCACGGACGGCCAGCAGGTGCCGGCGTACGCCGAGCTGGTGGGCGTCGACCCGTCACGCTGCACCGAGACGTTCACGTCGGTCCGGCTCCACCTCGACGACGAGCGCTGGCGCGGGGTGCCGTTCGACCTCAGCGCCGGCAAGGCGCTCGGTCGGGCGCACAAAGGGGTGACCGTGCACCGGACGGGCGGCCTGGCGCCGCTGCGGTTCGCCTTCGACGGGCCGCCCGACGACACGGCCTGGCTGCCCCCGTCGTCGCTGATCCTCCAGGACCTGCTGTCGGACGAGCAACGCTGGGCCGTCAGCGCGGACGAGGTCGAGGAATGCTGGCGCGTCGCCGACGCGGTCCACGCGGGCTGGGCCGAGCTGGGGCAACCCCTGCAGGACTACCCGGCTGGGTCGTCCGGGCCCCGCTCGACGAGGCAGGGCCACCTGTGAGGACTGACACCGGCTACACCGCCGCACCCACCTCGAGCGTGCGCGCCGGCATCGTGGTGCTGCACCCGTGGTGGGGGCTGACCCCGGTCATCACCGGTGTCTGTGACGATCTGGCCGACCTCGGCTACGTCGCGGTGGCACCCGATCTCTACTACGGCGAGCTCGCCGGCACCCCCGACGAGGCGAAAGCCCTTCGGCGCCGGCCACGGCCGACACCGATGTGGCGGCACATCGTGGCCGAGATCGAGCGGACCCGGTCAGACTTCGGTGTGGAGTCCTGGGGACAGATCGGGTTCTCCATGGGTGGCCACTGGGCGCTGTGGCTTGCCAAGCAGTCACGCCCCGAGGTTCCCCCGATCAGCGCCACGACGGTCTTCTACGCCACCAGGGGCGGCGACTTCTCGGCCAGCCGCTCGGCCTTCCAGTTCCACCTGGCCGAGTCGGACCCCTTCGTCGACCCCGGAGCCGCAGCCAGACAGGAAGGCCAGCTCCGAGCCGCCGGGTTCGACGTCGAGGTGCACCACTATCCGCACACGGGCCATTGGTTCTTCGAATGGGATCGGCCCGCGGCCCACGAACCGGCGTCAGCCGCCCTGGCGTGGGAACGCACCCTCCATTTCCTCGACCGGCACGTCCCTGTCGACCCGTCCCCGGCCGCCAAGCCCGTGCCACTGTGACCGCGCCGCACCCCACTGGGGCCGTGCCGGACACGGTGCTGGCCTGGCTGCTGGACGGCGATGCCGCCGTGCGGTTCCAGTCGACCCGCGACCTCATGCGCGGTGACGCTGCGGCGCTGCAGGCGCGGGTGGCCACCGAGGGCGACGGCGCCACGATCCTGGCTGCGAGGCGCCCGGACGGCCATTGGGGGCGCGGCTTCTACCAGCCCAAGTGGACCTGCAGCCACTACTCGCTGCTCGAGCTGCGCAACCTCGGTCTCGACCCGGCGCACCCGGCAGCCCGGGAGACGGTGGCCCTGATCCTCACCCACCACAAGACCCGCGACGGCGGCGTCGACCCGAGACCGGCCGTTGCCCGCAGCGACGCCTGCGTGAACGGCATGGCGCTGAACTACTCGGCGTACTTCGGTGCGCCTGAGGAGCAGCTCGCCAGCCTCGTTGACTGCTTGCTCGAGGGGCAGATCCGCGACGGCGGGTTCAACTGCCGCCGCAGCCCCGAGGTCAGGCACTCCTCCGTGCACACGACCCTCTCGGTCATCGAAGGCATCACCGGCTACGAACGGGCCGGCTGTCGCTACCGGCTCGACGACCTTCGCTCAGCCCGGGCCACGAGCGTGGAGTTCCTGCTGCGACATCGCCTCTTCCGCAGCGAGCGGGGCGGGGCCGTGATCCGCCCCGAGTTCCTCAGGCTGCATCAGCCCACACGGTGGTACTACGACATCCTGAGGTGCCTGGATGCCCTGGGCGACGCGCGGGTTCCGTACGACGGCCGGATGGAGGAGGCCATCGATGTCCTCCAGAGCCGCCGCCTTCCCGATGGCCGGTGGCCGGTCAACCGCAGCTACCCCGGCGAGACTCACCTGCCTCCTCCGCGCGCCGGGACGGCCAACCGTTGGGTGACGCTCCGCGCGCTCCGCGTCCTGCAGGCCTACCCGGCCGACCAGGAGCGCGACGTCGAGCGCTGAGAGGAGCGATGGCGGCAACAACGAAACCGGTGACCGCGGCGCACGCGAACAGGGTCGGCCCGATGTCCTCAGTAGGAATCCGTGGGCTGAGCGGTCAGCCAAGCCTGTCCTTGCGTGTCGGTCATCACGCTGGAACCCGTTGCCCTGAGGCCTGAGCAGGGAAAGGATCAAAGCGTGGGCGCTCGCAGAGCGCCGACGACAACTCCGGGTGAGCCGCGTTTTCTGACGCACGCCGGCCTCGCCGTCCTCGCCTCCGGGCCGGTCCCACGGGCCATCCCCAGACGTCTGTCTGGGGCAAGGCAGAAGGAGGAGTCGTTGTGAATCTCAAGAGAGGCTCGAGAGTCCTCGCTGTCGGCGCTGTCGTCTGCGCCGTGGTGTTGGGAGGCGCGTCCCCTGGCGTGGGACTACCGCCGGGCGGTGGTGACGGGGGAGCCGACACCGGATCCTTGTACTCAGATCTCGTGGTGGCGCTCCGAGCGGAGGATGGCACGTCCCTGCTGAAGGAGTACGTGGTGGCGGGCGAGGAGGGGACGGCTGTCGAGTACTGCGTGCAGCCGGTCTCGTACGCTCAGGTGCCGGGTGTGGGATCGATCGTCAACCCGCTGGACGGGCGCGACGTCTGGGTGCTGCCGCTGCAGGGCGAGTGGATCGACCACCCCGTCGACCCACTCCCGGTCGCCGAGATCGAGGCCTGCGACCCGCAGCCGCAGTACGCCATGTTCGTGAGCGAGGCCGAACTCGAGCGACTCAATCTGACCCGGACCAGTGACGAGGTCCTGGCCAAGAAGCTCATCGACGTCAAGACGAAACTAGCGCTGGCCGACGAGATCGGTCTGGACCCGGCCGGTCGGCTCACCGTCGACGGCACCGCCCTTGACGCGGCACCGGAGTACGCCGCGATCTACAAGTCGATCATGACCACCGGCGCCCTGCCCGGACTGGACTTCGCGGATATCGCCTTCACGAACTGGCAGCTGGCCGCAGTCGCGGTCGGCGCCGCGGCCAGCAAGACGGTGCCGCTCACTGTCGATACGGTGCAGTACTACAACCGAGCCGTCGGGTTCACCACGAGCGATCCTTTGCCGTCGTGGGACGGACTGAGGTTCCTCAGGTCGGCCGACCCCGACCCGTCGACCCCGATGCCGGACGACGTGCTGCCGGCGGCGGAGAACTTCGTCGACTACAGCGAGTTCCGCTACAACCGGGGTGACACCTACCTCGGCAGCGTCACCTGGCTCGACGTCGCAACCCTCACCTGGCACGTGACTCCGGTGCTGGACGCCGTGACGTGGACCAACCTGACCGACCCGGCCGGGCTGACGTCCGACGAGGTCAACCACCGGACGCTGAACGGCGTAACCGCGTTCGCACAGATGGCCGACGACGCCCGCGCGGTGATCGGCTACCTGCACGAGAACGAGGTCGTGCTGCCGGGCTTCTACATGGACCCGGTCCTGGTGGACACCACCGCGCAGCAGCTCGACGCCATCACCAACCCGGCCGTGAGCCTGACGGCTCCCGGGCAGGCGTTCCAGACCCTGCCGTTCGTGACCACCGCCTCGGTCTACAACCCCTGGGGCGGCGAGCCGGTGGCCGGCGCCCGCTTGCGGGTGACCGTGGACGCTCCCGACCCGCTCACCGCGAGCGATGTCACGTTGAGCACGGACGAGGGTGCCATGGCCTGGGCGCCGGACGACGGCGACCTGGTCGGCTGGTGGGGACCGGAGGACGGGTTCCCCGCTGGGCTCGGGTTCCGATCGGCCACCGACTTCACGGCGACCGTGGCCGAGGGCGCACCGCTGGGTGACTACGCCCTGACCGTGGACCTCGTGGACGTCGAGGCGCCGAACGAGGCACTGGCGACCGACGTTGCCCTCGTCTCCGTGAACGCGTCGGTGACGACCGTGATGTGGGGCGCCGATATCCCCGCCCTCGGAACCCAGGGCAGCTTCCTGACCGTTCCGGTGCGGATCTACGCGCCGGCGAACGGTGACGCCACGCTGACGTTCCAGTTGACCGGCCCTGGGGACGACCCCACCACGGATCTGCTCGAGGAGCTGGCAGCAACCGACGCCAAGGTGTTCGCTACCGATGGCACCGACATGGTGGCGATGCCACTGACACTCACCGATCAGGACCAGCTAGGCGGCCTGTGGCCGACGGCGCTGGTGCCGGGCTACAACGACCTCACGTGGTATCTCATGGTGGTCGAGGGTGCACCGGTCGGGCAGTACGGCGTCGACGCGGGGATCCAGACCGGGACCGACCTGGCCGACCCGCAGTACGTCTCGTACGCCGCCCCGGACAGCCACGGTGAGCAGCCGCCGGACGCTGGTGAGGACACGACCGCAGCGGTGGTGACGATCACCATCGATGGGCTGGCGACGGACTACGCGTCGTTCAGCTTCGTGGCGAACGAGCCTTCGGTGACCTTCGAGTGCCGCCTGACGGAGAACGGCGTCAAGGGCGTCTGGGAGGCTTGCGACAGTGGCGCGATCACCTATAGCGGTCTCGTGCCGGGTGTCTACCAGTTCGCCGTGCGCTGCACGGACGCGGCGGACAACGTTGCGACCTATGTGAAGAGCTTCGTCATCGATCCGGACACCCTGCTCGTGGCCGGCCCGGACGAGAAGGCCTTCGTGCTGGACCACGACGTGGCGTTCACACTCGACAGCACAGCATCCGACGCTGCCTACGACGTGGTCGTGAACGGGGTGTCCCAGCCGCGCTGCGACTCTGGGGAATGCCTGGTGAGCGGTCTCAAGCGGGGCGTCAACACGATCTCCTTCGCGGCAGTCACCGACGTGTCTGCTGACCCCCAGCCCTTCGTCCGGGCGGTCGTGGTTCCGCGTGGAGTGCTGAACCTGAACCGGTCCGCCGGCTGGAGGGTGAAGCGGGATCCCGACTCGCTGTTCACGAGGTTCGCGGTGACGCGCCTGAAGGGGAAGTCCTTCTACGGCTTCGCGCCGACGATCAAGCGAGTCGCGCTGGCCGTGACCAAGGCTCCGGGGTCCGGCAAGGTCGACGTCTACCTCGGCGGCCGGAAGCTGACCGCGAAGCCGATCAGCCTGGCCGGACCGCGCGTCAAGAACGCCGTGATCATCCCGATCAAGACGTTCGCGGTCCCGAAGCGTGGCAGCGTCCGCGTGGTGGTGGTCAGTTCGGGCAAGGCTGTGCGGATCGAGGGCATCGGTTTCTCACGCTGGTGACCTGGGGTTGATCCGAGGACCGACCGGGGGTGTGTGCTGCACCCGCCCCCGGTCGTGACCCGACAGCCCGTCGGTCTCACACCGAAGCGTCGGCACTCGTGGGCCGAGTACAGGCACCGACACAGATCATCAGTTGATCAGCGCCGCGCTGCTCGCCGTTCCCTGCGGAGCACTCTCAACACTCCGGCGATCCCGAGCAGCGGTCCGCCGACCAGAAGCACGACATCGAGCGCCGAGAGGAGCGGGGACCAACTCCATACGTCAGCAGGGCTGGCCGCGTAGCCCTCTTCGAGGCCGACCATGATGTGCAGGTTGAGCATGACGATGGCGGCAACGACGAAACCGGTGACGGCGGCAAACGCGAACAGGGCCGCTGCCCTGGCTTTGTGCTGGGTCTGACTGTGCACGGTGGTGTTCATCAGTGGCACCTTCTCTCTTTCCATTCTAGGCCGCCCCCTGGACCGCCAGGACTAGAGACGGCGCCGCGTGGGCAGCTCGGTCACCGGTTGCGTCTCGGGCATCGGCTCGGTCTCATCGGACAGTCGCCGCGCGAGCCGGCCGGCCCAGGCATTCGCGGTGAGTCCGTGCGCGAAGACGCTCACCAGCACCGTCCAGGCAGCGATGGTGAAGATGGTGCGCCCGGCAGGTGTGTCGAGCTCGACCACGACGAGCAGAGCGAACAGGATCGACGCAAGCCCGCGCGGTCCGAACCAGCCCAGGAAAAGCCGCGTCTCGAGCAAGGTCCCCGAGCCGGCCAGGGCCACCAGGACGGGCAGCATCCGGACGATCGTGAGCGACACGACGACGTACGCCGCCGTGGTCCAGGTGAGCTCGCCGAGCACTGGCCCGACCAGGACCGCCCCGAAGATCACGAACGTGATGGCCGACAACAGCTCGCCCTCGTCCTCCGTGAAGTCCTGGACGTCCGAGCATTGCCGCCGGGCGGTCTGCCCGAAGGCCAGACCCGCGGTGAACGCGGCGATGAACCCGTTGCCCTCGAGGACGCCGGCGAGAGCGAAGGCCGCGACCGCGATCGAGATCGTGGCCAGTTGCCGATAGATCCCTTCGACGGCGCCGGCCGCGGCTCTCGAGTCGAGCAGGCGCCCGCCGATCACCCCGGCGAGGAGACCGGCCAGGATCCCGAACCCGACCTCGCGGGCGGCCAGCCCGACCCAGTCTCCGGCGCCACCGACCGCCTCGGCGGCCGCTGCTGCCAGGAGCACGGTCACCACCGGGACGGCGATCCCGTCGTTGAGGCCGCTCTCGACGTTGAGGGTCTGGCGGATCCTGACCGGAAGCCGGGGATCGCTGACCACGGCCTGTCCCAGCGCCGCATCGGTGGGGGCCAGCACAGCGGCGAGCAGTGCGGCCTCGACCAGCCCGAGCTCGGGCACGATCAGCGCGGCGGCGAGCGCGCCGGTGACGATGGTCAGCGGCAGGCCCACTCCCAGCAGCCGCCCGGGCAGGGCCGCCTGGCGGCGCAAGGCCCTCAGGTCGATGCGAATCGCGTCGGTGAACAGCACCAGCACGAGCGTGGCCTCGACCAGCAGAGAGGTGGCCTCACCCTTGAGCCCCAGGTCGAACCACCCGAGGCCGCTGGCGCCGACGATCATCCCGACCGTGGTGAAGACCATCGGTGCGGTGATCGGAGACATCGCGAGCCGCTCCGAGACCAGGGCATACCCCAGCACCACGACGGCCAGGATCAGCAGCTCGATCACGCCACCACTCCTGTTGGAGGAGGTCCACCCGGGGAACAGGGCATTCAGCGAGCATAGGGACTTCGTCGACATCGCGGGCACCGACCATGGTCGTGAACACCCACTGGCGCGCCGCCCCTCCGGCGGCCGACACTCGCGCGGGCGGCCCTGGTGTGCCAGCCTTTCGCCCATGCTCGAAGTACAGATCGACCCCGTGCCCCTGGACAAGCTCGCGGCGTTCCTGAACGGTGACCGAGCCGCCAGGCTCGGCCAGTACGCCGAGCGGGCGCGGACGGTGCTGGCCGGGAGAACGGTCTGGAACGTCAACGCCACGGCCACCGGCGGCGGGGTGGCGGAGATGCTCCAGGGCCTGCTGGCCTATGCCAGGGGCGCTCAGGTCGAGACGCGGTGGCTGGTGCTGGACGGCACCCCGGACTTCTTCCGTCTGACCAAGCGGATCCACAACCTGCTGCACGGGTCCGAAGGTGACGGAGGTCCGCTCGGGGGGCCCGAGCGCGACCTCTACGAGTTGGTCTTGCGCGACAACCTCTCCTCACTGCGCGAGCTGGTCCGGGCGGGGGACGTGGTGCTCCTGCACGATCCGCAGACAGCAGGTCTCGCCGAGGGTCTTCGCCAGACCGGCGCGCACATCGTGTGGCGCTGCCATGTGGGCCTCGACACGCCCACGGACGTCACCGACCGGGCCTGGGCGTTCCTGCGCCCCTACGTGGAACAGGCGGACGCCCTGATCTTCTCCCGGATGGAGTACGTCCCCCAGTGGGTCGACAGCTCGCGGGTCAGGATGATCCCGCCCTCCTTGGATCCGTTCAGCGCGAAGAACATCGACCTGCCCCACGCCGACCTGGAGGCGACCCTGCGACAGGCCGCCCTGGTCGCCATCCCCGAGGACCACGGCAGCCTGGAGTTCGTCCGACGCGACGGGACGCCCGGCGTCGTACGTCGGCACACCGGACTCATCGCCGGCGACCAGATCGTCCCGCGGGACGCCAGGCTCGTGCTCCAGGTCAGTCGGTGGGACCGGCTCAAGGACATGGCGGGGGTGCTCACGGGCTTCGCCGACCATCTGGCCCAGATGCCTGACGACGCTCATCTCATGCTGGTCGGTCCCGATGTCGCGGGTGTCAGCGACGACCCCGAGGGACAGGAGGTGCTGGAGGAGTGCCTGTCGATCTGGCGGGCCCAGCCCGCTGCCGCGCGGAGACGGCTACACCTGTGCAGCCTGCCGATGGATGACATCGATGAGAACGCCCGCCTGGTCAACGCACTCCAGCGCTACGCCTCGGTGGTCGTGCAGAAGAGCCTCGTCGAGGGCTTCGGTCTCACCGTGACCGAACCCATGTGGAAGGGGCGTCCGGTGCTCGCGTCCAAGGTGGGCGGGATCCAGGACCAGATCGTCCACGGGGTGAGCGGTCTGCTGCTCGACGACCCGGCAGATCTCGGTGGCTTCGCGGCTCAGCTGAAATCGCTGCTCGGCGACCCTTCGCTGGCCGAGCGCCTCGGCACCGGCGCTCGGGAGCGGGTCCGGGACCAGTACCTCGGTGACCGGCACCTGATCCAGTACGTCGACCTGTTCTCGGAGCTCACTGAAGGCCCGTGACGGGCGGACCCCGGCGAACGTGACGTTGCTCAGCGGGCTCCTTTCCTCGTCCCCTTGTTCTGGGTCACGCGTCGTGAGACGGTTCGCCGATGGAGCCGTCGATCTATCAGGCGGCCGGGGGTGCCGATGCGTTCCACGCGCTGGCCAAGGCCTGGCACGAACGGGTGATGGCTGATCCCGTGGTCTCCCACGCGTTCTCGCATGGCTTCCACCCCCACCACAGCGAGCGGCTGGCGGCGTACTGGATCGAGGCGCTGGGTGGGCCGAGGGAGTACTCCCGTCAGTACGGCGACGAGTCGTTCGTGCTGCGGCTGCACTCGGGCAACGGTGAGCACGACGAGATGGACGAGCTCGGGAACGCCTGCTTCGTGCAGGCACTCGAGGACGTGGGGATGCCCGACGACGGGCGGCTGCGGGAGACGCTGGCGGCGTACTTCGTGTGGGCGACGCTGACCATGTCGTCGTTCCCCGAGTCGCCGGAGGACGTTCCGGCGGGGCTGAGGATCCCCGCGTGGTCCTGGGACGGCCCTGTCGGCTGAGCCGATGACCGAGGCTTGCGACGTAGCAGTGGTCGGCGGCGGCATCGTCGGGCTCGCCGTGGCGGACGCGGTGCTCGCGCTGCGCCCGGACGCCAGAGTCACCGTCTTCGAGAAGGAACACCGGCTGGCCGAGCACGCGTCGGGTCGCAACAGCGGCGTGCTGCACGCGGGGTTCTACTACCACCCCGACTCCGCCAAGGCGCGGCTGACCCGACGCGGCAACGAGATGCTGAGGGCCTTCTGCGCCGAGGAGCAGGTGCCGGTCCGCGACACCGGCAAGGTCGTGGTGACGACCGGAGTCGGCCAGCTCACGGCGCTGCACGACCTGCACCGGCGCGGCGCCGCGAACGGCGTACCCCTCGAGCTCGTGGACCCGTCCCAGCTGGCCCGGCTGGAGCCGCTCGCCCGCACCCACGAGCTGGCGCTCTGGTCGCCGACCACCGGCTCGGCCGACCCCGTGGCGGTGGTCGAGGCGCTGGCGGAGCGGGTCCGTCGACGTGGCGGGCGCGTGCTCCTCGGGTCGGCGGTGACCGCGGCCGGCCCAGGGTGGGTCCAGACCGAGCGCGGACGCAGTGAGGCCGGACATGTGGTCAACGCCGCCGGCCTGTACGCCGACCGCGTCGCCCGCTGGTTCGGGGTCGGGGAGGAGTACCGCATGCTGCCCTTCCAGGGCCGCTACTGGTACGCCGCCCCGGCGACCCTGCCGTTGCACCGGCACGTCTATCCAGTGCCCGACCCCCGGTTCCCGTTCCTCGGCGTCCACCTCACGGTGACCGCGGCCGGTCGCGTGAAGGCCGGCCCGACCGCGATCCCCGCCCTGTCGCGGGAGTCCTACGGCGGGCTCCGTGGCCTCGCCGCCGACGAGCTGCGCGAGATCGCACGCACGTTGCCCCGCTTCCTCGCCGGCCAGCGCACGGCCGCAGCCCGGCTGGTCACCACGGAGATCCCGAAGCTGTCGCGCCGGCACCTGCTCGCTCAGGCCCGGCAGCTGGTGCCGTCGGCTCATGACGGGCTGTTCCGGGAACGGGGTCGACCCGGCATCCGCGCTCAGCTCCTGGACCTGCGCACCAACCGGCTCGAGATGGACTTCGTGGTGCGGGCAGGGCCGGGGTCGACACACCTGCTGAACGCCGTCTCGCCCGGCTGGACCACGGCGCTGGCGATGGCGGAGGAGCTGGCCCCCGGGATCGTGGCTTTAGGAAGCGAGTGAGCTGGACCCGGCGACCGCCACGACCCCGCCGAGGGGCAAGATGGGAGGCAGCACCAGTCCCTTCCCGACTCGGCTGCAACGGGCAGCCGACCGACACGAGAGGTTGAGATGTCACTCCACCTGGGCGACACCGCCCCCGACTTCCAGGCCGACACCAGCGAGGGCCCGATCTCCTTCCACACCTGGGCCGGCGACTCCTGGATCGTCTTCTTCTCGCACCCGGCCGACTTCACGCCGGTGTGCACGACCGAGCTCGGCCGCGTCGCGCAGCTCAAGGACGAATGGGCCAAGCGTGGCGTCAAGACGATCGCGCTGTCCGTCGACTCGGTCGAGGACCACGCCAAGTGGAAGCCTGAGATCGAGTCCTACAACGACACCACCGTCGACTACCCGATCATCGCCGACCCCGACAAGGCCATCGCCGAGCTCTACGACATGATCCACCCCGGCGAGGGCGACACCTCCTCGGTGCGGTCGGTGTTCGTGATCGACCCGGCCAAGAAGATCCGGTTGTCGATGACCTACCCCAAGTCCACCGGCCGCAACTTCCTGGAGATCCTTCGGGTGGTCGACGCGCTGCAGGAGGGGGACCGCAGCGCAGTTTCGACCCCCGTCGACTGGCAGCCGGGTGACAAGGTCGTGGTCCCGCCGGTGATGTCCACCGAGGACGCCAAGCAGAAGTTCGACGACGTGGAGGAGTTCTTCCCCTACCTGCGCACGGCCCGGGTCCGGACCGGCTGAGCCGCGTTCGGGTTACTGGTGTGTACGACGCGCCTGCTGCGTCGTACACACCAGTAGACAGGGTCGCGGCGAAGCAGGCCGGTCGCGTTGGTCCTACGTCCTGTCGTAGGCTCGCGAACATGGACGCCGCGAACCCTGCCGCCGACTTCGTCGAGCGGCACAAGCACGAGCTCGACGAGCTGGCCGAGATCCGCGAGGAGACTGACGACTCGGAGGGGGACCAGGAGGTCCCCGGGAAGCCGCTGCCGAGCTGGCGCGAGGGCTACCCCTACGAGAAGAAGATCAAGCGCGACGAGTACGAGTCCATCAAGCGCGACCTGCAGATCGAGCTGCTCAAGCTGCAGGTCTGGGTCAAGGACACCGGCCAGAAGGTCGCCATCGTTTTCGAGGGTCGCGACGCCGCCGGCAAGGGCGGCGCGATCAAGCGCTTCACCGAGCACCTGAACCCCCGATCTGCGCGCGTCGTGGCGCTCCCGGTGCCCACGGACGTGGAGAAGTCCCAGTGGTACTTCCAGCGGTACGTCGCTCACCTGCCGAGCGCGGGGGAGATCGTGCTCTTCGACCGTTCCTGGTACAACCGAGCCGGCGTCGAGCGGGTGATGGGCTTCTGCGAACCCATGCAGTATCTCGAGTTCATGCGGTCCTGCCCCGAGTTCGAGCGGATGCTGGTCGACTCGAACATCGACCTGTTCAAGCTGTGGTTCTCGGTGTCCCACGGCGAGCAGCGAGCGCGCTTCGAGTCGCGGTCGCACGACCCGGTCAAGCAGTGGAAGCTCTCGCCGACCGACCGCGCGAGCCTCGACAAGTGGGACGCCTACACCGAGGCCAAAGAGGCGATGTTCTTCTACACCGACACCCGCGACGCGCCGTGGACGGTGATCAAGAGCAACGACAAGAAGCGAGCCCGCCTGGAGGCGATGCGGTTCGTGCTGTCGCAGTTCGACTACCCGGAGAAGGACGACGAGGTGGTCGGCAAGCCCGACAAGCTGATCGTCGGCAAGGCGAAGCGCATCTTCGAGCCTGACGAGAACCCTCGCAAGCCCTTCCCCAAGCTCTGAGCCCGGGGCCGCCTGCGGCTACTGGTGTGTACGACGCACCAGGCGCGTCGTACACACCAGTAGCCAGCGGCGCCCTCGGGCTCAGCCGACTTCGTTGACCCGGTCGATGCTCGGCGGTGCCACCGGGCTGAACGAGCCGAGGTAGCCGATCAGTGCCGTCAGGTCGTTGCCGCCGTCCAGCCTCGGGCTGGTGATCGCGCCGAACGCGGCGAAGTTGTCACCACCGTCGGCGAGGAAGTTGTTCAACGTCACCTGGTAGGTGCCGCTCGGGTTGAGGGGCACGCCGTTCAGCTCGACGTTGGTGACCGACACTGACGTGCAGTTGCCCCCGGCGATCGTCTTGGCGAGGTCGTAGGTGAATCCGGCCGAGACGCCCAGGTGCAGGAACGGTCGGCTGGAGCCGGCCGGCTGGCACTGCTGTTGCAGGGCCGACACGATCTGTGCCCCGGTCATCGCGTAGGTGACCAGCGTGTTGTCGAACGGCTGGAACGTGAACGCCTCACCGTAGGTGACGACGCCGTCGCCCTCGGTTTCCGACTGGGCGTAGGTGAGGTCGGACCGGACGCCGCCAGGGTTCATCAGCGCCAGCTGGGCGCCGTTGGACGAGGTCGCCCACAGTTGAGCGTCCGCCACCAGGTTGCCGGCCGGCGACTCGACGCCGCGATCCGAGCCTTCGATCCCGCCGCGGTTGATGTCGGCGGTGATGGTGCCGACCGGGTCGTTGCCGGAGGCGTCGAAGAGCGGCTGCCATTTGTCGATCACCGCGGTCAGCGCCGGGTCAGGGGTCAGCTCGGACTGGATCACCGGGTGGTTGGTCGCCGAGCTCAGGTCGCGGCGTACGTCGCGGGTGCGCTTGTCCAGCACGAGGTTCAGCTCGGACACCACTCGTCCGTAGGAGAAGGCGCTGGTGACGATGCGCGGCTTGCCGGCAGCGTCGGGAAGCACGCAGTTGTAGGGCAGATGCGTGTGGCCGGTCACCATCGCGTCGATCTCGGGGTCGAGCGCGTCGTTGATCGCGACGATCGGCCCGGAGATGCCGACGCAGGCGTCCACGTCGCCGGGTGGCGGGGTCTGCGAGCCACCTTCGTGCAGCAGCACCACGATGGCGCGAACGCCCTTGCGGCGCAGCTTCGGGACCAGCGCGTTGGCCGTCTCGGCCTCGTCGAGGAAGTTCCAGCCCTTGATGCCGGCGGCGGCGACGAGGGTGTCGGTCGCCTCCAGCGTCATGCCGATGAAGCCGACCTTGACGCCACCGACCTTCTTGATCCAGTACGGCGGCACCGGGTGGCTGCCGTTCTTGCGCTGGACGTTGGCGGCCAGCCACTTGAAGTCGGCGCCGGCGTAGGGATCACCCGGGAAGTAGCACCCGTCGACCGGGTGGCAGCCACCACGCTTCATCCGCTTGAGCTCGGCCACGCCCTCGTCGAACTCGTGGTTGCCCACGCTCGACACGTCCAGGCCCATCGCGTTCAACGACTCGACCGACGGCTCGTCGTGGAAGAGGCCGGAGAACGCGGGGGACCCTCCGATCAGGTCGCCCGCCGCGACGGTCAGGCTGCGCTTGTGGCCGGCCCGCAGCTCACTGAGCTTGGCGGAGAGGTACTCCGCGCCGCCCGCGGCCGTGCCGTTGAGCGTCCCGGGCGTCGATGCCTGGAGGTGGCCGTGGTAGTCGTTGAAGGCCAGCAGCTGTAGCGAGACGGTGCGGCCGTGGGCGTTGCCGTTGTCGTGGCCATGGCCGCCACCGCGGGCATCGGCGGGTCCGTTCGTCAGGAGGCCGAGCGCCAGCGCGGCGGCGGCGCCGGCGGCGAGCAGGCGGAAGGACGCCCTGCCGGGCACGGTCATGGTCGAGAACTGAGATGGCATGCGCTCTCCTGGCGAGTCGGGGTCCCGCCCACCCTGCCATGCCGGACTAGACCTGTGCCAGGGCCCTGCCGGTTTTCGGCTCAGGCCTCCTGCAGCGGGAGTCGGAGCGTGAAGGTTGCCCCGGTGCCGGGCCCAGCCGATGCGGCGGAGAGCGAACCGGCGTGGGCGGCGGCGATGCTCCGGGCGATGGTGAGGCCGATGCCCGAGCCGGCATCACCCCCCTGCCGACGACCGGGCACGCGATAGAAGCGCTCGAAGACGCGCTCCAGATCCTCGGCGGCGAGCCCGTCGCCGGTGTCGGCCACGCAGACCTCCGCGCGCCCGTCGGCGGACCGACAGCTGACCTCGATGCGACCGCCGGGGGGTGTCACCCGGAGGGAGTTCCCGACGAGGTTGGTGACGACCTGGGCGATCCGGTCGCTGTCTGCCCTCACCGTCACGGGCTGGTCCGACACCCCCGTCTGCAGCGCCACCGACGCGTCCTCGGCCTGGGCCCGGAGGCGGTCGACCACGGCGGCGACGACCTCGCGTAGGTCGAGCTGCGCGAGCTGCAGGTCCAGGCGTCCCTCGTCGGTGCGTGACAACGCGGACAGGTCGTCGGTGAGCCGCCGGAGCCGGCGTACCTCCTCACTGAGCAGGGACAGGTCCTCCGGGCCGGTGCCGAGCACCCCGTCGATCATCCCCTCGACGTAGCCGTCGATCACGGCCAGCGGAGTGCGCATCTCGTGCGCGACCTCGCCGAGCAGCCGTACCCGCCGCGTTTCCGTCTCCGCGAGGGCGGCTCCGAGGCGGTTGACGTCGGCCGAGAGCTCGGCGAGCTCCTGCTCGGCCGGGAGCGGCAGCCGGGTGTCGTAGTGGCCGGCTGCCAGCTGCCGCGTCGCCGCGCGGAGGCGGGCCAGCGACCGCAGCAGCTGGTAGGCCGCGAACGTCCCGGCTGCGGTGGCCACTCCGACTCCGACCAGCGTGCCGATCAGCAGAGCACTGTCGACCGCGGCTGCGAACTCGGCGCGGACGGCGCCGCTCGCCGGGACGCCAGTGCCGCGGCCCATGCCGCGCAGGCGCTCGTCGAACAGTGAGGGGGCGAGCTGGCGCACCACGACGGCGGTCGCCAGCCCGCCGAGCAGCGCCACCGCGAGGTGCGAAGCCACCAGGCGCACGGACAGACGCCTCATGACTCCTCCTTCGCCGCGGGGGTGAGCAACAGCTTGTAGCCGACGCCGCGCACCGTTCCCACGATCGCCGGGTCGTTGGCGTCATCGCCCAGTGCCTTGCGCATGGCCCGGATGTGCACGTCGACCACCCGCTCGTCGCCGAAGAAGTCGTAGCCCCATACCCGCTCCAGCAGCTGGGCGCGGGAGAAGACCCGGCCCGGCGACGACGCGAGCGCCACCAGCAGGTCGAAGTCCAAGGTCGTCAGCGCCACCGGTCGGCCGTCGGCGGTGATCTCGCGCCGGTCGCGGTCGATGACCAGCCGGTCGAAGGCCAGCCGCGAGAGATCGGGTGCGGGGAGTGGTGACGTCGAGGACTCCCGCATCCGGCGGACGGCGGCCTGAACGCGGGCGACGACCTCCCGCGGGCTGAAGGGCTTGGTGACGTAGTCGTCCGCGCCGACCCCGAGGCCCACGATCTTGTCCACCTCCTCGGCCCGTGCCGTGACGAGGACGACGTAGACGTCGGAGGTCTTGCGCAGCTCGCGCAGCACCTCAAGGCCGTCGAGGTCGGGCAGCCCGAGATCGAGCAGCACCAGTGCGACCGGCTCGGCGGCCGCCAGCCGCAGCCCCTCGGCTCCGGTCGCTGCCTCGAGGACGCGGAACCCCGCGTCGTCCAGGTAGGCGCGCAGGACCGCCCGGATGCCGGGTTCATCGTCGATCAAGAGCACCGTCGCGCTCACGCGGTCTCCTTTCGGCTCAGGCCGGTGGTGTGTCCAGGCTAGGGCCGCAGCCGCGGTCCGCGGCGCTACGAGTGCCCGTCGGCACCTTCTTCACACCATCTTCATCCAGACAGCGCTCGTGCCTTCACGGTGGCGTCGTTGAGTGGTGATCAGACACCGAACACACTGACTCGAAGGACGTGAGGACGATGCGGAACCGCTTTGGACGGATGGCGAAGGGATCGCGCCCGTGGCGCTCGCGCTTCACCGCAGGGGTGGCCGCCGTCGCGGCCTTGGCCCTCGTGGGAGGCGGCGCGGCGATGGCGGCGTCGTGGGGCGACCCCACCGAGGCCCGGCAGGATGCCCGGTCCGGTGTCCGGACCGGTGCACTGTCGAGCGCATCCGTCGTCGTGGCTGCGGACGATGAGGGACTCTCCGCCCTCGCGTTCAACCGAGACGAGGAGCGGATGGCCCGCGACCTCTACACCCTGTTCAGCGAGACCTACGATGCCGGACCGTTCGCTCGTATCGCCTCCAGCGAGCAGCGCCACTTCGACGCGGTCGGGCAGCTGTTGTCGGCCTACGACCTGCCCGACCCGGCGGCCGGCCTGGAGCCGGGGGAGTACGCCGACCCGGTGGTGCAGGGCCTCTACGACTCCTGGGAGGCCCAGGGCCTGAAGTCCCTGGACGACGCGATCGACGTCGGAGTCGCACTCGAGAAGCGTGACATCGCCGACCTCGAGCAATCGATCGCGACGATCGACAAGGCGGACGTCAGCACGGTGCTGTCTCGGCTGCTGGCGGGCTCGCAGCAGCACCTTCGTGCCTTCACCGCCTTCGATGAGGGCACCGTCCCGACTCGCGGCGACGGGATGGGCGACGGAATGGGGCGCGGCGGGCACGGGTTCGGCGCCGGGAACGGTTCCGGCTCCGGACCCCGGTGCGACGCCCGGTTCGGCGGCTGACCGCATACCCTCGGGGGTATAGTGTCCAGGTGATGGAAACCCCGCCTCGCGACCTGGCTGCCTTGTTCCGACCGCTCCCCGTGCCGGTCGAGATCCCGGCGGCTGGATCGAGCCCGCGCTGGTGGCAGGCGTTCGGGCCGGCCCGACTGTTGCTGGCGACGGCCCTGACGCCGTTCCTGCTCGGGGTGTACGCCGACCAGGTCGGTGGCTGGGCGTCCTTGGACGGGCTGTGGCGGGCGGCTCTGCTGTTCGTGGCGGTGCCGGCTGCGCTCACCATGGCGACCTATCTCCCGCAGCGTTCGGCCGAGGCGGGCGGCTCACCGTGTGCGTCGATCGCCGGGCTCACCGTGCTGTTCGCGGGGATGGCGTTGGGGGGCGTGCCACCGCAGCCGGCGACGCTGCTGGTGGCCTCGGGGATCGCGACGTGGGGTCTGGCGCAGCGGTTGCGGGGCTCGGCGGCCTGTGCGACGCGCTGGGGTGCCTAGCTCCGACTCAGCCGTGCAGGCTCGAGACCAGGTTGAGGCCGATCACGCCGACGACGATCAGGCCCAGTGAGAGCGCCTTCAGCCAGCCCATCGACTCGCCCAAGTACACGGCGCCCACGACCGCCACGATCGCGGTGCCGACGCCCGACCAGATGGCGTAGGTGACCGAGACCGGCAGGGTGCGCACGATCAGGGTGAGCAGCCAGATCGACACGGCGTACCCCGTCACGACGACGGCGCTCCACCCGGCATGGGTGAATCCCGCGGCCCGCGGGAGCAGGGCGGTGGCCGCGACCTCGAGAGCGATCGCCACTGTCAGGAGCACGGCTGCGCCGAACACGTCATTCCTCTTTCTGGACCTTGAAACGTAGCACTCGCTACAGACACGAAATGTAGCACATGCTACGTTCGGGGTGTGAAGGACGGCCCGACCCGGCGCGAGCAGCTGCTCGCCGCGGCAACCGACCACGTCCTGGATCAGGGTCTGATCGGGCTGACGCTGCGGCCGCTGGCCGCGGCGATCGGCACCAGCGACCGGATGCTCGTCTACCACTTCGCCAGCCGGGACTCCCTCGTGTCCGAGATCGTCACGTCCACCAGCGAGCGAGCCGTCGCGGCGATCCACCGCCTCGAGCCGAGCGACGGCGTGCGCGCGGCCGTCAACGCCCTGTGGGCGGCGTTCCAGACCTCGCCGCTCTCAGCCTGCCTCGACGTCTACTGCCAGGCGGCCAGTGAGGGACTCCTCGGGCGCGAGCCCTACCTCTCGGACGCCAGAGCCGCCAACGAGCGCTGGACGCTGGCGTTGCAGGACTACCTCGAGCGCAGCGGGACCCCGCCCGACCGGGTCGGCCGCGTGGTCACCCTCGTCGACTCCGCGCTGTACGGCTTCCACCTCGACCTCACCACCGACCGGCCCGACGAGCTCGCCCGCGGTGTGGACGACCTGGCTCGCGCGGCCGCGCTCCTCGTCGACCTGGCAGAAGATCTGCAGGACTGAGCCAGCGTTCCGCCGGATCGCCGCTGCTAACGTGCCGGGCATGCCCCGCAAGCTGCAGCTCGGCCTGATCGGCACCGGCCTGGCCCCCCGCCACCTGTACCTCCCGGCGTTCGCGGAGCTCGGGCACCGACTGGACCTGGTCGCCTGCGCGAACCGGACCCGCAGCAAGGCGGAGGAGTACGCCGCCGACGCCGGCATCCCGGTGGTCCACGACACGGCCGAGGAGGTGATCGCCGACCCCGCCGTCGAAGCGGTGATGATCTCGCTGCCGATCGACATCGCGCCGCACTACGTGCTGGCCGCGTTGAAGGCCGGCAAGGCGGTGCTGACCGAGAAGCCCAACGCGGCCAACACCGCGGCCGCGAAGCGGCTGCTGACGGCGGCCGCCCGCTACGACGTGCCCTACCTCGTCGGGGAGAACTACGACTTCATGTCCCACGCCCACCAGCTGGCGCGGTGGGTCGCCCAGGGTCGGCTCGGCGAGGTTCGCGTGGTCGAGGTGCGCGACCACACGGTGATGGACAGCCGCCAGCCGTGGTTCCACACCTCGTGGCGCAGCGACCCGGCCCACGTCGGCGGCTTCGTCGTCGACGCCGGCGTCCACCTGGCCCACGTGCTGCGGATGGCCGTCGGCGAGCCGGTCGAGGTGCGTGGCCTGAGCACGTTGCAGGTGCCGGAGCTCAGCCCGGTCGACACGATCAGCGTTGCGCTTCGCTTCGCCAACGGTGCACTCGGCACCTGGTCGAGCTGCTTCTCCGCGCCGCTCGAAGGACCCAAGATCCGCATCGTCGGCAGCGCGGGCGTCGCATCGTTCTACCTCGACCACGCAGTGCTCGTCACGACGCGGGGCACCCAGACCCGGGCCGAGCTCCAGGAGGACAGCTTCACCGGGCAGTTCCGGCACTTCGCCGACGTGGTCGTCTCCGGCAAGACCCCGCAGGTGACCCCCGCGGACACCCTCGCCGACCTCGCCCTGATGGAGCGGATGGTCAAGGGCCGCTGACCACCGCTCAGGCGGCGACCAGGGTTGCCGCCAGCAGCACCGCGACGACCAGGATCGCGGCCGTCGTCCAGATGCCCAGCGAGAATGCCGGCAACTGCGACCGCACCCTCATCGCCCGCTCAACCTGCGCCCACCGCACCAGCGAGAGCACGGTCAGGGCCGCGCCGGCGAGCACCAGCCCCAGCACCAGCGGCAACCGGAGCCAGGTGGCGCCGGGTACGCCGATCGAGTGCAGCGCCACACCCCCGGCCATCATCGCGAGCGCCGTGCGCACCCAGGCCAGGAACGTGCGCTCGTTGGCCAGCGAGAACCGTGGGTCCGGTTCGTCGCCGGCGTCGTAGACCCAGCGAGGATGACGGTGAGACATGGACCCCATGGTGCCGCAGCCGGCGCGGATCCGACGCCCCGGGGTCAGTCGAACCAGGAGCGTCGCAGCGCGAGGATCCAGCGTCGCCGCGGGTGCTCCGTCAGGGTCCACAGCTCGTCGGTGCCGGGCCACGAGGCGATGTCCTCCGGCCCCATCGGGACGGCGTACCGTCGCGGTCGCAGGCGACCCGGCGTGCCGACGTACACCGATCCGGGCACGTGCGGGCCCCGCGAGACGGTGACGTACCACCGCCCGTCGACCACCACCGCGCCCTGCATCTGACGGACCCCGTCGTCGAGCTCCGCCGGGCGCGCGACATCGTCCGCACCAGTCTCGAGCAGCGCTGTCTCGAGGTCCAGCGGGAACCGGGCCAGTCGGGTCGTCTGACCTGCCCGGCCGTACTCCCCGGCCACCAGCCCGGCCGGGGCGCGGCGGTCCAGGGACAGGAACGAGTAGCGCAGCCGGGTGGCGCCGCCCTCGGCGTGGGCCCGGTATCGGAACCGCACCGGCAGCACGTAGCGGTAGCCGTGCGACGCGACAGCCTCGCCGTCGACGCCCAGCCCGTCCAGCCGGGTGCCCCGGTCGTCCGGGACCCGCATCAGGTCGTCCAGCCGGCAGGTCACGAAGCCCTTCGCCGTGGCCGCGATGTGGAGGTACTGCCCGCACCACACGACGCCGCCCGCGTGCACCCGCAGCGGCGCCAGCACCAACCGCCCGTCCCGGAGCTCCGGGACCACCAACAGCACGTGGCGATAGCGAAGTGTGTCGAGGTCGAGGATGGTGATCCGGGAGCCGGGGCTCTGGCCGTCGACCTCACGGGCGTACCACGTGACCACGAGCAGCCGCCGACCGTGGACCGCACCGGTGTCGGTGGCATCGGCCGAGGTGGAGATCCCCTGAGGCCACCAGGCCTGGGTACGCCGGTCCTCGGCGTCCCAGGTGTAGGCCCGGTCGACGGCCCGACCGTGGAACCCTCGGGAGCGCCGTGCACGCCGGTTGAGGTCGCCGAGCACGGCCTCCAGCCCGACCGGCCCGCCGAGGAGCGCCTCAAGGGCCGCAATCTCGGCGACGTTCTCGTCGGTGCGGTCCAGGTGCACGCCGGGACGCACGGGCTGGCCGGCGTCGAGGCTCGGCTGGGTGACCACGACGGCAACGGTAGCCGCGTGCCGCTGCCGGCACCGGCTAGGTTCGCCCCATGTCCTCACCGCGCCGCGCGCTCGTTGTGGGCGCCGCGATCGTGGCGGGCGGCTGCGTGCTCGCGGCGCGGCGTACCTCTCCGCCGGAGGCGGCCGGTCGCTGGGAGCTGCCCGGGGGCAAGGTGGAGCCGGGTGAGGCTCCGGCCGCGGCGCTGATGCGTGAGGTCGCCGAGGAGCTCGGCTGCCGCGTCGAACTGGTCGGCTGGCTGACGCCGAGCGTCCCGATCGGGCGCGAGCTCGAGCTGCGGGTCGCCGTGGCCCGGCTGGTGGGTGGCCTGCCGTCGCCGACGGAGCACGACTCCGTCCGGTGGCTGGCTGCGGACGCACTCCACGACGTCGACTGGCTCGAAGCCGACCGCCCGTTCCTCCCCGAGGTCCAGACGTGGCTCGAACAGCATCCTCCCGGCGCTCGGGGAGTCTTCTTCGATGAGGATCAGGCGCACGCCGCTGTGGCGTCGCTCCGAGCGGACGGTTTCACCGCCGAGGTGGTCAGGGAGCGGCTCGCGGGCGAGGACGACGACGAAGGGCATCCCTGGGCGGTCCTGAGCGACGCGCCCGCAGTGCTGCTGGAGCTCCTCGTCGAACGGTACGACGACGCCTGGTTGGACGTGGAGGAGCCGCCACGGGCCGCGACGGCGGCCCCTCCCGAGCTTCCTGCCGCGCCGCGACGCGGCGCAGGCTGACCCGCGGGGGTCGAGGCTGTGGGTGCGGCTCTCTAGGATCGACGCCATGACGACCCGCCCCGAGCAGCGCCTGCTGCTGGTCCACGCGCACCCTGACGACGAGACGATCAACCAGGGCGCCACCATGGCCAAGTACGCCGCGGAGGGACGCGGCGTCACCCTCGTCACCTGCACCGCCGGCGAGATGGGGGAGGTGCTGGTGCCGGAGCTGGCCCACCTCGCCTTCGAGCAGGACGGCGGCCTAGCCGACCAGCGCCGCACCGAGCTGGCCGCGGCCATGGCCGAGCTCGGCGTCACCGACCATCGCTGGCTCGGCGGCTTCGGCCACTATCACGACTCGGGCATGGCCTGGCACGAGGACGGCCATGCCGTGGCCGCGGAGGTCGTGCCGGCGAATGCGTTCTGGCATGCCGACCTCACCGAGGCCGCCGATCATCTCGTCGCGGTGATCCGCGAGGTGCAGCCGCAGGTGCTGGTGACCTATGACGAGTTCGGCGGTTACGGTCACCCCGACCACATCCAGGCCCATCGGGTCGCGATGTACGCCGCCCAGCTCGCGGCGGTGCCGTCACACCGCCGGGATCTGGGCGAGGCCTGGGAGGTCGCCAAGATCTACTGGGGAGCGATGTCCGAGACCCGGATGCGGGCGGGGCTGCGCGCATTGCGCGATGCCGGCGACACCACCTCGTTCCAGGGCATGGATCCCGACGGCCCACTGCCGCGGTTCGTGGTGCCCGACGAAGACCTCGGCGCCGCGGTGGACGGCAGCGACGTCGTCGACCGCAAGATGGCGGCGTTCCGGGCGCATGCCACCCAGATCACGCTCGACGGGCCCTTCTTCGCCCTGTCCAACAACGTCGGCGACGCCGTGTGGGGGATGGAGTTCTTCCGCCGCGTCAAGGGGCAGCCGGGGCCGGTCGGCCCCGACGGGCTCGAGACGGATCTGTTCGCAGGGCTGTGAGGCCCGTCGGGCCCGCCTCAGCCACCTGGCACCCACCGATCTCTAGGATGACGCCGTGACCTCCGACCCCGATCTGTCCGCCGGTGAGTCCCCGGTCCCGGCTCGTGAGCGCGAGGGCGGTCGCGTCGTCCTGCTGATGCTGCTCGCGCTGCTGGCCCTCTTGGCTGCGGGGTACGCCGTGCTCTACTACACGACCGGCGACAAGGTCCCGCGGGGCACCACGATCAGCGGCGTCGACGTCGGCGGCCGCACCCGCGACCAGGCAGCCGAGGTCCTGAGGGAGGGCCTCGGCGAGGCGGCCGCCCGGCCGATCACCGCCACCGTCGGCAGCGACCAGGTCACGATCCAGCCGGCTGAGGCCGGGCTGTCGCTGGACGTCGACGCCTCGCTCGCGCAGACGGGGGCCGCACGCAGCTGGTCGCCGCAGTGGATGTGGCGCTACTTCACCGGCGGTGACGACCTCGAGGCCGTGGTGGCCGTCGACGAGCCCGCCATGTCGGCGTACCTCCAGGAGCTGAGCGACAGCCACGGGCGACCGTCCCGGGACGGGCAGGTGAGCTTCGACGGCACGCAGGTCAAGGTCCGTCAGGCCTTGAGCGGGTCGCATCTGGACGCCGCCGCGGCGCAGCAGACGCTGGAGACGGCCTACCTCACCGACGAGCCAGTCGAGCTCCCGGTCGTGGCCGACCTGCCCGACATCGACGGCGCCGATGTGCGGGCCGCGGTGGACGGGTTCGCCAACCCCGCAGTCGCCGGGCCGGTGACGCTGCGCTTCGGCAAGGCCCAGGTGGTGCTGGCGCCGGCGGAGTTCACCTCGGCGCTGCACCTCGATGCCGTCGACGGCGAGCTGGTGCCGCGGGCCGACCCCAAGGTCGTCAGGGCGCTCGTCGACCAGTCCATCAGCGGAGACGGTGGTCCCGTGGACGCGACGGTGGCCCTGGTCGCCGGGCGGCCGAAGGTGGTGCCGTCCAAGCCGGGCGTCACCTACAAGTCCGCCGCCGTCGCCGCGGTGCTGCTGAAACTGGTGACCCGGGAGCCCGGCGACCGCGAGGGCACGGTGTCCTCGACCGTGGCGAAGGCCAAATTCACCACGGCCGACGCTCGCAAGCTCAAGATCAAGGAGAAGGTGTCCACCTTCACGACGTACTACCCCTACGCCGAGTACCGCAACATCAACATCGGGCGCGCGGCCCAGCTGGTCAACGGCACGGTCCTCAAGCCCGGAGAGACCTTCTCGCTCAACGGGGTCGTGGGGGAGCGCACCCGGGAGAACGGCTTCACCGAGGGTTTCATCATCAGCAACGGGATCTTCAAGGAGGACCTCGGCGGCGGAGTTTCGCAGATGGCGACGACGACCTTCAACGCCATGTTCTTCGCCGGGCTGAAGGACATCGAGCACAAGCCGCACTCGTTCTACATCGACCGCTATCCGGTCGGCCGCGAGGCGACGGTGGCGTGGGGCGCGGTGGACCTGCGCTTCCAGAACGACACGCCCTACGGCGTGCTCGTCGAGGCCCGGGTCACCCCGGCCACCGGCGCTTCCCAGGGCGTCGTCACGGTGTCGATGTGGTCGACCAAGCTGTGGGACATCACGACCAAGACCGGCAACCGTTACAACCTGACGAAGCCGGCGACCCGGACCCTCGACACCAAGGAGTGCTACCCCAACACCGGCTACGGCGGTTTCGAGATCGACGTGTGGCGCTACTTCCGCAAGGCCGGATCGTCCGCGCTGGCGCGGACAGAGAAGTTCCACACCGTCTACCTCCCCTCGGACACGGTGATCTGCAAGCCGCCGCCCAACAACGGCTGACGCCTCGATCAGGGGGAGAGCCGGTTCAGGTCGCGGGGGAACAGCGTGACCTCACGAATGTTCGCCGCGCCGACCAGCCGGGCCACCCAGCGCTCCAGACCGAGCGCGAAGCCGCCGTGCGGCGGCATGCCGTGCCGGAACGCCTGGAGGTACGCCGTGTACGCCGCAGGGTCCTCGCCCCGCGCGCGGAGCGCGGCGTCGTAGTCGCTCGGTCGATGCAGCCGTTGCCCACCGGTGACCAGCTCCAAGCCTCGGAAGACCAGGTCGAAGCTGTTGCTCCAGCGCGGGTCGTCGGTCTGCGGGTGGGTGTAGAACGGCCGCTTGGACATCGGGTAGCCCTCGACCGCGAGCAGGTCGGTGCCGTGCTCGCGGCGCACCCATTCGCCCAGAGCGCGCTCGTGCTCGGGAGCCAGGTCGGGCTCGTCGTCCTCGGCGCCGACGATCCGCAGCGCCTCGGCGAAATGCACCACCGGGATCTCGGCGGGGATCTCCGGGACCTCGAGCCCGAGCCGGTCGATCGCCGGCGCGGCGTACTCGTGCAGCCCGGCGACCATGCCCGCCAGCACCTCACGCAGCACCGCCAGCACATCGCGGTGGCTCTCGATGAAACCGAGCTCGACGTCGAGGGAGACGTACTCCGCCAGGTGTCGCACCGTGTCGTGCGGCTCCGCGCGAAACACCGGCCCGACCTCGTAGACCCGCTCGAAGACTCCGACCAGCTGCTGCTTGTAGAACTGGGGGCTCTGCGCGAGGTACGCCGGCCGACCGAAGTAGTCGACCGCGAACACGTTGGCGCCTGACTCGGTCGCGGAGTCGACGAACTTCGGCGTCTGGATCTCGGTGAATCCCAGGTCGTCCAGAGTGCTCCGGAAGCCGCGGAGGCTGGCGGCGGCGAGCTCCCAGCGAGCCCGTTGCGCGAGATGGCGCCAGGTGACCGGGGCGTGGTCGAGCAGGGTGGGCAGGGAGGCGGCCAGCGTCGGGCGCCACAGCTCGACGGGAGGCGTCCGGGCGTCGTCGGTGAGGGGGGTGACCGTCGCCTCACCGACCTCGACCCCGCCGGGCGCTTGGGAGTTGGCGACGACCACCCCGCTGACGGAGACGGCGGTCTCCTCGGGTGGCACCGGGCTGCCGGGAGGCAGCACCACCTGGGCAAGTCCGCTGCGGTCGCGCAGCACCAGGAACGTCACCGTCGCCAGCTCGCGGCGCCGGTGCACCCAGCCCTGCAGCAGCGTGCGGTCGCCGGGGGCGAGTGTGGGTAGGGCGGCCGCAAGGGTGCGGCCTGGTGAGTGAGTCATCGGATCCACCTCCACTTCTCGGTTGAGAAGCCCTGGAGGTGTGGGCGGGGGCCAGATCGCGGTGCCACCACACCTTTGCCGGAGACCTGCGTGACCGCGGGACCGACCTCTCGTCGGTCCGCCGGACGCGCGCCGCGCGCTGGTGTCGAGGGCGTCACCCCTCGCGCGCGGAGCGCCAGTCTATGCAGATAGTCCGGTACGTTCGGCACCATTTTTCGGCGCGCAGGGGTGCCGAACGTGGCGGACTATCCGTCGAGGGCCAGGTAGCGGTAGGTGTGGTGAGTGGCGAACCCCAAGCGGGCGTAGAGCGCAAGTGCCGGCTGGTTCTCGCCGAGCACCTGGAGGTACGCCGTGGTGGCGCCGCGCTCGGCGCCCCAGTCCAGCAACGCCCCGACCACGGCCAGCCCCAGCCCGCGGCGGCGACGCTCGGGGGAGACGCAGACGGCCCGCATCCCCACCCAGCTCTGGCCGAGAGAGGCCAGACCGGTCGCCTCGTCACCGACGCGCGCGGTCGCCCGGTCGCCGTCCTCGTCGACGGTGACGGCGTACGCCGGCCGGTCGGCCAGACCGCGCCGGGCCATGGCCACGCTCGCGATCTGGAACAGCGAGTCGGTCTCGTGGCTCTCCAGCGTCCAGCCCCGTGCCCGGAACAGCGCCTCCTCGTCGGAGTCCGGCAGCACCGCCGCGATCGGGCGCCGGCCGAGCCGGTCGTAGTGGGCCTCCACTGCGGTGACCGGATCGGTGGCCGGATCGATGATGCCGGGCGGCCCGATCGCGAGCACGGAGTTGGCACGCCGCGCCGTGCTCTGCTCCGACCAACGCAGGGTCCACGCACCCAGCGGGTCGGTCTCCAGCTGCGGCCACATCGCCAGCGCCAGCCGCTGCGCGTCGCGAGGGCTCACCCGGTGCCGCACGGACGGGCGGGGCGGCACCGGCTTGCCCGAGACGATCTGGTCCACCGGCACCGACACTTCCGTGCCGTCGGCCAGTCGGAGCACCGCGTCGTCGCCCCAGGCGAGACAGACCCCGAGCAGGTCGGTGAAGGCGGGTCCTCCCGACGGTCCGCGCTCCCCGAGCAGCACGCGACGCACCACCACCCGCTGGCCGACGACGTGCGGCCCGAGCCGATGCCGGCCCACGGGCGGCTGCTCGGCACGCTCGTGGGCGTGGCCTACGGCGCCGGTGGACACAGGGGGAATCCTAGGCGACGAGGGTTCGTTCAGCGCCATAGCCCAAGTCGGCTATGGGGAATGGCGAGCGTCTTGACCCCACCCACGCTCGATCGCCCGGCAGCGCGGGTGTCGTACCCGCGCCGCCGGACGCCAACTCAGATCCGTCTCACCCCATCTACGAGGCGGCTTCCGAGAGGTCGAAGACGGTCTCGGTGACGCCAGAACCCATGCGCACGACCCCGGTTCGGGTCGTCAGGTTCTTGCTCACGAGCCGATTGACCGGAGAGGCGGTGATGTCGCTGACGACATACCCGGACTTCTTGTGCAACGTGCTGGTGACCTGGGTGCCGCCAGGGAACTGGCCGGCCAGGGTGCAGTAGCCGACTCGCACCGTGAACCGGGTGCCGTTCGCCGTGCCCGAGAACTGGGTACCCGTGGGAACCGAGCTCAGCGACGTCGCGCACACCTTGTGCTGACCGGTGGGCGGTGGTGGGCACGCCACCTCCGTGTTGGTGAAGGTCGCGATCGTCTGGGTCTGAACGCCACCCTTGACGATCCGCACCACGGCCTTGCGTTGATCCAGGGTCGTGCTGATGAGCCTGGCCTCCGGGAAGGTGCTGACGTCGGTCAACGTGAAGCAGTCCGCGGGGTTCTGCACGATGGTGATCGGCCCCGTCGGGACCTCGATGGGCGCCGAGCACGCCCCGGCTGGCACCGACACGGTCGTACCGTTGCTCAGCTTGAAGGTGAAGGTGCCGCTGGGCGCTTGCTCGCAGACCTCGAGGTACCCCGAGTCCGGCGGCGCCGGGATGTCGACGCACGCCTGGGACCGGTTGTTCGTCCCGTCCGAGTCGTTGGACGACGCCACCTGGGCCACGTTGCACCCGCTCTCGTGGACCTTGGCCTTGATCAGGATCTTCACCGTGGCGGGCGGTGGCGGGGTGAAGGTGCCGCTGCCGCAGGTCTTCTTCTTCCCGTCGGTGATGTAGTACGCAAGCACGCGGCGACTGGGATCTCCCAGGTCACTCTTCTCCGGCTTGCCGCCGGGGAACTTGTCCGAGCACGAGAGGTGGAGCTTCGGCGCGACTGACGTCGTCACCTCCTTCTTGGAGCTACATCCCTTGTCGATGCCGACCACGTCGGAGTCGTTGTACTCGAAGACGTAGAACCTGTCGCCCACGGCACACGGGTTCGGTCCCGGGAGGGTTCCGGTCGACCCGACCGTTCCCAACTCGCAGGTCAGCACCTGTCCGCTCTGGGTGCAGCTCGCCCCGCTGGAGGACACCAGGTCCATTCCGGCCGGCAGCGTGTCGGTGACGACGACGTTCGACGCCGGTCCGCCGGTGGCGGCCACGGTGAGGGTGAAGGTGACGACATCCCCCGCTGCCGCGGTGACGGTCTTCTTCCCGCCGTTGACGGTCTTGCGGATCGACACGTCGACCGACGGCGGCGGAGGCGTGATCGGGCTGCCGCACGTCTTGCCGTCCTTCTTGATGATCGACCAGTCGGTGATCCGCACTCCCGCTGGGATCACCCCCTTCTTCGGGATGCCGTTGGTGATGGTGTCAGAGCACGACACGTGCAGCTTCGAGGCGACCGTGATGTCTGTCCCCGCGGTTCCGGGATAGACGTCGTTCTTGGACGCGCAGCCGGAATCCACCTGCCCGTTGTCGTAGGAGAAGACGAAGTAGGTCTGCTTCACGCAGTCGTTCGGCAGGGGAGTGGTGGACGCCTGCGCGGGCGCCGCCATCGCGGGAATGGCCATGAGCACAGCGGTGGCTGCTGCAAGCAGCAGTCGGGGGCGCAGGTCTCGCCGCCACCTGGTCGTGAATGGTCGCATCTGGTCGTCCTCCTTGGATTGGACACGGTCGGGACCCAGCAGGTCGCCTACTTACCAGTGCGCTCGGGGGAGCCAATGAATCCACTCGGAGTCAGGTTTCTCGAATGCCGACCACCGCCGGGCGTGGAGAACGGCCGTTCTCCTGACCCGGTCGGGTCCGCTACATTGACGGTGGCCGCGCGCGCGGATGCTATTCGAATGTCGGGGAAGCGTGCGGCCGGCGTGTTTGCCGAGAGGTTGAGCGGATGACGCAGGAGCCACGTGGGGTGGCCAGGAGCGGCCAGTCGGCTGTCGTCGACGAGGCGCGACCTGGTCCCGCGCTGACCGACCCGGTTCTCTCCGATCAGGAGCTGCTGGCCGGCTGCCGAGGCGGGGACTCCGCCGCGTGGGCGACGCTGGTGGCGCGCTACGAACGCCTGGTCTTCTCGACAGCGTTGCGGCAGGGGCTCGGGCGTGAGGACGCAGCCGACGTCACGCAGATCGCGTTCATCGCGTTGCTCGACGGCATGGATGCCATGCGGGATCACGAGAGACTTCCCTATTGGCTGATGACGGTGGCGCGCCGTCAGGCCTGGCGACTCAGCCGGCGATCTTCGAAGGAGATCGCTGTTCCGATTCCGCGGGTCAAGGAGGAGGAACCCGTCGATTGGGGGGAGGTGGCCGCGCTGCACGAGGCCGTCAATCAGCTCAGCCCGCGATGCCGCGACGTGCTGATCGCCCTCTACTTCGATGCCAGCGAACCGACGTACGCCGAGGTGGCGCGCCGGATGAACCGCCCTGTCGGGGCAATCGGACCTATGCGTGGCCGTTGCCTCGAGCACCTGCGTCAGCTGCTTGCTGAAGGCGAGACGCCATGAGCGAGACTCCCCAGCGGCCCAGCATCGCCACCCTGATCGACTGGTTGGAGGGACGATTGGATGCGGACGAGACGGCGACCGTGGAGCAGGCGGTCCGGCTCGGTGACGACACCGTCGATGCCACGGTCCAGTGGCTACGCCGCTTCATCGTCGCCGCTGAGTCGGTGCCGTTGAGCGACTCGCCGCCGTTGGTGACCCAGCGGCTTCTCCAGCACTTCGAGAAATGGGCTCGGTCACGAGCGATCCTGGATTCGCCGCCACACGAGGTCCGGGCGCTGTTGGTCTTCGACAGCAGGCAGGACCTCGTCGGGGCGGGCGCCCGTGGTGGCGCCGATGTCGGCGATGCGGTGCACCTGGCCTTCGCCTCCGATGCTGCCGATCTGCTGCTCGACGTTCGCTACCTCGGGTCCGGTCGAGTCAGAATCGACGGGCAGGTGCTCACGACGGGTTCCTCGTCGGCGCCGGTGTTCGAGGCCGTCGCCACCGGGCCGAGTTTCACCCAGCGGACGATCGACGGAGACGAGCTGGGCCGCTTCTTCTTCGGGGAGGTTCCTGAGACGGTCACTGAGCTCCACGCCAGCAACGGCGAGGTGAGGATCGTGGCTCCGCTCCGGCTGGGCGGGGGATAGCCATGGTCATCACCGAGGCCCTCACCGCAGACCTGCTGGGCGGCGGGTCACTGCCGGACCGGCTGGGCTATCTCGACGAGCACGGCTTGGCGAGCGGCGAGGGCCTGAGCTGGATCCTGGACCGCGCCGAGGAGCTCGTTCACCTGAAGCCGGGCGACGCCGACGAGCTGGCCAGGCTCTGCGATGCCTCGGCCTCGGCGCTCGGCCTACCCCGGATCACCGGTCGAGCCCGCTACCTGACCGCCCGGGTCTGCGCGGAGCGGGGCGAGCTCGAGCAGGCGTTGGCCCTCATCGCGGAGGCACACGATGCATGGCTCTTCGCCGGTGACGGCCTCTCCGCCATTCGCACGAACCTCGGCCGGATGGGAGTCCTCGACGATCTGGGTCGGCATCGCGAGTCGGCGTCGGTCGGTGAGGATCTGCTCCGGCGCCTGGAGGAGCTGGTGGTCAACGACAGCGAGGCCGAACTGCGCGAACTGATCCGGGGTACGACGTTGAACAACCTCGGCGTCGCGTACAGCTTCGTCGGCCAGCACGAGCGCGCGCTGGAGGCCTACGCCCAGGCCGAAGCGACGTACCGTCGCCTCGACAAGCAGGCAGAGATCGGCAAGCCGCTGGCCAACCGCGGCATCGAACAGCTGGCGCTCGGCCGGTCCCGCGAGGCACTCGAGGCCTTGGCGGAGGCGACAGCGGTCTTTACAGCAGCGGGCGATCCGCTCTGGGCTGCCAAGTGCGCCGGCAACGCCGCTGCGGCTCATCACGAGCTGGGCGAGCTGACCGAGGCACTGCGGATCCTTGAGCCGGCTCGGGCGACCCTCGACGAACTCGGTGCCGACATGGAAGCCCATCGACTGCGACAGACCTTGGCCGAGGTCTACCTCGCCGCTGGGCTCTTGCACCAAGCGCGGGACGAGGCCGCGGCCGTTGCCACCGCCACGACGGCCGCTGGCATGGCCCATGACGCCGGGCGGGCTCACTTCACGTTGTCTCTCGCGCACGTCCTGAGCGGGGACCTCAAGGACGCCGAGGCGGAGATGAGGAAAGCCCGTAGCCTGTTCGACTCCGTCGGAGACCGGCAGCACCTGGCCCGCCTCATGCTGGCTGAGGTCGACGTGCTCGCGGCCAGCGGTCGGGGCGATCTTGCGAGCAACCTCGCCGCCGCAGCAGTCGCCGCGTTGCGTGAGGGCGGTTGGCGCGTTCCGTTGGCGTGGGGCACGCTTCGGCAGGCTGACCTGGCTTCGGAGCCACGGATGCTCGATGCCCACCTGGGGGCCGCCTGGGAGCTGGTCGAGGAGCTGGACCTTCCGCCGCTCCGCTATGCCTACCTGCTCCGACTGGGGCTGCGGCGACGGGACCAGGGCCGAGAGAAGGAAGCCGAAGACGCTCTGCGCGAGGCCATTCGGGTCGTCGAAGACCTGGGTGCAGCGCTCCCCGACGAGGCGCTTCGGGTGGCTTTCCGTGCCGACAAGCTGGCCGCGCACGATCAGCTGGTCGACCTCTTGGTGGACCGCGGCACCCCCTCGTCCCTCGCGGAAGCGCGTGTGATCGGCGATCGAGCCAAGGCACAGACGTTGGTCGACCTGGTGGCCGGGACGTTGGGGTCGGTGGTGGCCAAGGAGATCCGACGCGGCGACGGAACTGACGAGCGCCAGGACCGGCTGCGCGCCGATCTCAGCGCCACGTACGCCGCACTCTTGCGCGCCGAAGGGTCCAGCCGTCGCGAACTGGTGCGCCAGCGCAGCCGAAGTATCGAGCGGCAGATCAGCACGATCAGGCTGCGGCGGATGTCCACCACTCGGCGCATTCCGCAGGCAGAGCGTCACGTCCCTGCTCCGGGTGACGGGCCCGAGAACGGGCCCAGACTGAGCTATCACGTCATCGGCTCGGACATCATCGCCTTCGTCGGCACCGGTCGGGGGGTCGAGGCTCGGCGTCTGGTCGAGGCCATGCCCCGGGTGTGCGTCGAGTTGGATCGACTCTCGGCTCAATGGAGCCGGTTCAGCATGGGTAGTGCGATGCTCCGCCGGCACGCCGCCGTCCTGCAGCAGACCGCAGTGGAGATCTTGGGGGTGCTGCACCGGTTGCTCATCCAGCCGGTGGAAGATCTGCTCGATCCCGGCGCGGGTCACCGGCTGACGGTCGTGCCGCATCGGCGACTCCATCAGGTGCCGTTCCACGCCCTGCACGACGGGCAGGCCTTCCTGGCCGAGCGCTGGGCGATCACGCTGGCGGGGTCAACGCCACAGCCGACAACTCACGACGGGTCGGCGGCCCCGCGGGCGAGCGGATTTCTGGGATTGGGTGTGCCCGACGCGCGCGCGCCGCTGGTCGCCGACGAGTTGCAGGCCATCGCCGCCCTCGTCCCCGATGCGCGGGTGGCCGTGGGCGAGGAGGCGACCAGCGATCTCCTGGCGTCCAGCCTGCCCGGACCCGGGCTGCTGCACATCGCGAGCCACGGCCTGCATCGCGCAGACAATCCGCTGTTCTCAGCGATTCGCCTGTCCGATCGCTGGATCACGTGCGCGGAGATTCTCGAGCTGGACCTGGGGGGCGCGGTGGTCACGCTGAGCGCGTGTGAGTCCGGCAGTCACGGTGGCGACAGCGCCGAACCGGTCGGGCTGGCCTGGGCCTTCCTGGCGGCCGGGGCGTCCAGCGTCGTGGTCAGTCAGTGGGTCGTCGATGATCGGGTTGCCGCCACGCTGATGCCGTCCTTCTACCGCCACCTCATGGAGGGCGCTGAGCCGCCGGAAGCCTTGCGCTTCGCCCAGCTCGCCGCCCTCGACCACGCCCCGCACCCCTACTTCTGGGGCGCCTTCACCCATGTCACCTCACCCGCCAACCCACATTGGAGTGGATCATGAAACCTCGCAGCTCGGTGTCGGCCTCGGTTTCACTTGCGGCCGCTCTTCTTCTGGTGCCACCGGCCGGCGTGAGTCCTGCCGCCGGGCTCGCCAGCAAGGGCGAGGAGAAGCCCACCATCCAGCTCGCGATCAAGGTCGCCTCGCCGCGAGCCGCTGTCCTTGCCTCGGTGGTCGCGGCCTACAACCTCGTCCTCGACGACTCTGTCTTGGCCTCGCGAGGGATCTACCTGGTCCATGCCTCCGACTCCAAGGCGCGCTTCGATGCCAAGAAGGCGAGCGACCTGGCCAAGAAGCTGGCGTCCAGCGACGACGTGGTCTTCGCTGAGATCAATGACGTGATCCACGTCGATGACACCCAGTTCAGCGGGTGGCCGTACGGCGAGCCGGCGGACGCCGGAAGCGACCGCCGGGTGTTCACCGAGCAGCCGTTGGCTGCTCGCCTCGAGTTGGATGCCGCCCACGAGTTGAGCCGAGGGCCAGGCACGGTGGTCGCCGTCCTCGACACCGGTCTCGACGTCTCACACCCAGCCTTGGCGGGAAGGGTGGAGCAGGGCTGGAACTACGTCGCCGACGATGCCGACACGCGGGACCTCGCCACCGGCGTCGACAGCAACAAGGACGGTGTCCCTGACGACGCCGTGGGGCACGGGACGTTTGTCGCGGGGCTGGTGTCCCTGGTGGCGCCCCAGGCGCGCATCGCGCCGTACAAGGTCCTCGACAGCGACGGCGTCGGCAACACCTACCTGGCACTGCAGGCGATCTGGGATGCCACCGCCGACGGGGTCGATGTGATCAACCTGAGCTTCGGCACTCCTGCGAAGAGCAGGTCCCCCCTGCTTGCCGAGGCGATCAAGGCAGCGGAGAAGGCGGGGGTCGTGGTCGTCGCGGCGGCCGGCAATGACGGCAACGACCAGCAGCACTATCCCGCCGCTCAGGCCGAAGTGCTGAGCGTCTCGGCGCTCGATGCCTCGACGCTCGCCGGGTTCTCCTGCCGCGGCAAATGGGTGGACATCGGTGCGCCGGGCGTCGACGTCGTCGGGCCGCTACCGGGCGGGCGCTACGCCCGTTGGGCGGGAACCTCGACGTCCGCGCCACTCGTCAGTGGGCTGGCGGCATTGATGCGTGCCGTGGCCCCGAAAATGAAGGTCAGCAAGTTGCGTGACGCCGTGAAGAAGACGGGGCGGGAACTGCCGAAGGGACCCAAGGGATCCAAGGTCGGCGACCTTCCCCGGGCCCTTGACGTCGTCGCGGCACTCGAGCGCGTGGAGAAGTGAACCCCGACCGGGTGCTCTGCTGAACAGCGGGAGACTAGGCTGTGTGCATCGCACCGCACGAACCGCCAGGAGGACCCAGGTGACCTACGTCATCGCTCAGCCGTGTGTTGACCTCAAGGACCGCGCCTGCGTGGACGAGTGTCCGGTCGACTGCATCTACGAAGGCAACCGGATGCTCTACATCCACCCCGACGAGTGCGTGGACTGTGGCGCCTGCGAGCCGGTCTGTCCCGTGGAGGCGATCTTCTACGAGGACGACACTCCCGAGAAGTGGAAGGAGTACTACGCCGCCAACGTGAACTTCTTCGACGATCTGGGCTCGCCGGGCGGCGCGGCCAAGATGGGGGTCATCGAGAAGGACCACCCCTTGATCGAGGCGCTGCCCCCGCAGATCCAGGATCACTGAGTCCCGGTGGCCCATCGGGTCACGGTCTCTGCTCGGCTGCCCGACTTCCCCTGGGACCACCTGACGGCGTACGCCGCCACGGCGCGGGCCCATCCCGACGGGATCGTCGACCTCTCGGTCGGCACCCCGGTCGATCCCAGCCCGGACGTCGCCCAGGCCGCGTTGTCCGCCGCCGCGGACTCTCCCGGATACCCGCTCACGATCGGTCGTCAGGAGACCCGGCAGGCGTGCCTGGACTGGATGCGCCGTCGCCTGGGCGTCGTCGACGTCGGGCTCGACGGGGTGCTTCCGGTCATCGGCTCCAAGGAGCTGATCGGGAGCCTGCCCGGCCACCTGGGGGTGGGTCCCGGCGACCTGGTGCTGTTCCCCGAGCTGGCCTACCCGACGTACGACGTCGGCGCCCGCCTGGCCGGCGCGGACGTGCTCGCCAGCGACTCCCTGACCGCCGTCGGGCCGCGAACCCCCGCGATCGTCTACCTCAACTCACCAGCCAACCCGACCGGGCGGATCCTGCCCGCCGACCATCTGCGCAAGGTGGTCGACTGGTGCCGTGAGCGTGGCAGCGTGCTCGTCAGCGACGAGTGCTACGTCGAGTTCGCGTGGGAGGGCGAGGCGCTCTCGGTGCTGCATCCCGACATCTGCCGCGGATCCCTCGCCGGCGTGCTGGCCATCCACTCCTTGTCGAAACGCTCCAACCTCGCCGGCTACCGCACGGCCTTCGTCGCCGGTGACCCCGCGCTGGTCGGGGAGCTCCTGGCCGTGCGCAAGAACCTCGGGCTCCAGGTGCCCGGCCCCCAGCAGGTGGCCATGGCGGCGGTGCTCGACGACGACGCGCACGTGATCGCTCAGCGTGAGCGGTACGCCGCGCGCCGGGCGGCGCTGCGGCAGGCGCTGCAGGTGGCGGGGTTCCGGGTCGACCACTCCGCAGGGTCGCTGTACCTCTGGGCCACCCGAGGCGAGGACTGCTGGGAGACCGTGGGCTGGCTGGCTCAGCAGGGGATCCTGGTGGCGCCTGGCTCCTTCTACGGAGCCACCGGGCGCGAGCACGTGCGGGTCGCGTTCACCGCCACCGACGAGCGTACGGCGGCAGCGGTGGCTCGTCTCGCCGGCTGAGGTCCCTCAGCGCATCGCGAGCCGGCGGGCGCGCTTCTTGTCCGGAGCCTGCTCTGCCGGCGCCGGGGTCGGGGCCTCGCCGCGCAGGCCCTCGAGCATCGAGCGCCAGTCGTCGCCGACCGGAGCCGGGGCCGCCGCGGCAGCGGGGGCAGCCGGGGTCGGGGCCTCAGCGACGGCAGCCGCGGGTGCGGCCACCGGCTGGGCGGTGGGCTGAGGAGCCGACTGAGGAGCCGACTGGGGAGCGGGCTGGGGAGCGGGCTCGGTCAGGGCGCCGGGGGCCGGGAGCGCGAACACTCGGGGCGCCTCGTCGGAGTCAGGCGTCGGGTCGGCGTGCAGCAGCTCCACCGGCTCGGCGGGCGAAGCCTCATCGATCGAGTCGGCGCCGGGCTCGATACCGGCCTCGCGCATCGACTCCGCAAGCAAGCGGCTCACCATGTCGGCGGGCGCTTCCACGGCGTCGGCGGGCGCTTCCACGGCGTCAGCGGTCGTGGGCTCGGCCACCGGGTCGCTCTCGGCCTCCACCTCGGCCTCCACCTCGGGCACCACCTCGGGCACCACCTCGGCCTCCACCTGGGGCTCAGCCTCGGCCTCGGGCTCCTTGACCAACTGGAGGATGGGCTCGACGGCCGGTTCGAGAACGGCCTCCAGCTCGGGCTCCACGTGAAGCGGGTCCAGGTGCTCGCTCGTCGACAGCGTCCACTCTTCGGCGTCCGAGCGACCGATCCCGAGCTCCCGGGGGCCCTCGTCCACCGACCCCTCGAGCACCAGCGCGTCGGAGCCCTGGGCAGCGCCCAGCTCGAGCGTCTCGTTGGCGCCGGCGTCAAGCACCAGCCGGTCGTCGTAGGCGAGGGCCGCGTCATCCGCCGTGGCGGCGGGGGGAGCGGCGGCAGGGGGAGCAGCAGCGGGGGGAGCAGCAGCCGACGTGGGCGTCGAACCGAACGTGGTCGCCCAGCTGTACGAGGACGGGGCTTCCTCGGCGGCCCTCCGGTTGCCGTCGTGGGACGCCGGGGCCGGCTCGTCGGGCGCCCCATCCTCGAAGGAGACGTCGGACAGGAGCCGCACCACGGAGATATGGGCGTTGCGCACCACGCACTGGGTGCGCTCGGGAGTGACCAGTACGAGGCCGTCGCCGTCGAGCGCGGCAATGTTGCCCTTGATCCATTGTCCCTCGACCAGTACCTCGACCGGCACCCGGTTGTCCTCCGCGCGACGAAGCGCGGTGCCGATCGTGAAGATCTGGGACGTGCTCATGGGCGGTCCTCTCTGGCGTCTCAAGGTGTTCGTGCGCGGTGCAGATTCCATGGGACCACAAGGGCTCGGCCGGCCCGCTCGACGATCGGTCAGACTTGCTAGTCGGTTCGAACCATCCGCGGGCTACCCCATCGGGCCAGTACGGACTGGTCAGCCCGGGTGCTCGAGTGGCAAGTCCTCACGCGGCGACGTCGACGTGGACGTGATCGCGATGCTCGAGGATCGCCCGGTCACCCGACGCGCCGTTGGGCACGCTGTAGTCGCGCCACCCCTGCTCGGACCGGCGTCCGGAGGTCCATACTCGACCGTCGAAGATCACGTGCTCGATCTTGAGCCGGTCGGCCTGGGCGACGAGATATCCCGCGATCGCCCAGCCCCGCTGCCGATTCTCGTCGCTGACCGGACGCACGAAGACGTCCACCGCCCGGCCGTCGTAGTGCGCCGACCCTTCCACGTGGCCTGTGTCCACCCCGCCCGGGGCGAACCCACCCAGTGGCACATCCCCGAACACGGCGAGGAGCTCGCGGCGCACCACGTCGGCACGGCTGGTGAGGCCGCGCTTGGTCAGCGTGTCATTCGCCTTCGAAACGCCACCGTGGACGACGCAGCTGAACGCCCCGCCGCCGGTCTCGCCGGTCAGCGCCGAGGCCAGCACCCGCGCGTCGGCCTCGTGGTCGGCGTACGCGTTGGGGAAGGCGGAGCGTTGGACCGCTTGGGCCGCGACCGTGATGTCCAGGTCCTGATAGCCGTCGATGCGGACCAGCGCGTCATAGAACGCGTTGATGGCGTAGGGCGGGTTGAGGATCTCCTCGACCGTGCCCCACCCCTGTGACGGTCGCTGCTGGAACAGCCCGAGCGAGTCCCGGTCACCGTGCTCGATGTTGAGCAGCTTGGACTCCTGGTACGCCGTGGCCAGCGCGATCGACACGGCCCGCGGCGGCAGCTCCCGACGCACTGCGATGGCCGCGATCAGGGCGGCGTTCTCGGCCTGCTCGGTGCTGAGCTCGACCACCTGGCCGCCGACCTCGGCCCGGCAGCCCTCGGCGTCGGGCAGGGGACCGACCCCCCGGTAGACCGCGATGCCGGCAGCCGCGACGACTCCGAGCGCCACCAGTGCGGTGACGGTCGCTCGTCCGGCGCGGCCCATACGGCTCGTCGTTCCCCCGCGTCAGTCGTTCGCGTGCAGGGCGGTGTTCAAGACGCTGCCATGGCCGTGCCACGGCACGGCCTCGACGGCACCGGTGACCGAGTTGCGGCGGAACAGCACGTTGTTCGCACCCGAGAGCTCGGCGGCCTTGACCACCTTGGGCTTGTTGTCCATGTCCTTGATCGTGATCTTGGTGCCGGCCGTGACATAGCAGCCGGCCTCGACCACACAGTCGTCGCCGAGGGAGATCCCGATCCCGGAGTTCGCGCCGAGCAGGCAGCGCTCGCCGATGCTGATCACCTGGGTGCCACCGCCCGAGAGCGTGCCCATGATCGACGCGCCCCCGCCGACGTCGGAGCCGTCACCGACCAGCACCCCGGAGGAGATGCGGCCCTCGACCATGGAGGCACCCAGGGTGCCTGCGTTGAAGTTGACGAAGCCTTCGTGCATCACGGTGGTGCCCGAGGCGAGGTGAGCTCCGAGACGCACTCGGTCGGCATCGGCGATCCGGACGCCGCTGGGCACGACGTAGTCGGTCATCCGCGGGAACTTGTCGATGCCGTAGACGGCCACCGGCTGCCCGGTCGCCTTCAGCCTGGCCCGGGTCCGCTCGAAGCCGTCGACGGCGCACGGGCCGGCCGAGGTCCACACCACGTTCGTGAGCAAGCCGAAGACGCCGTCCATGGAGATCGAGTGCGGCACCACGAGCCGGTGCGAGAGCAGGTGCAACCGCAGCCAGGCGTCCTCGGCGGAGGTGGGCGCCGCGGTGAGGTCGGCGGCGACCACGCGGCGTACCTCGCGGGTGATGCCGCGCGACTCGTCCGGGGTCGCGAGCGAGGCGAGCTCCGCGGGGGCGTGGGCGTCGGGGTCGGCGGGCGGCTCCCCGAGGGCAGGGGCCGGGAACCAGAGGTCCAGCACCGCTCCCGAGCCGTCGATCGTGGCCAGGCCGAAGCCCCAAGCCGGAGAGGGGGACGTGGCAGCCCCGTGCGTCAAGTCAGTCATCGCCCGCAACCCTACAAACCGGGTGCCCAGCCCACGAATCGCGCGGCCGCGGTCACTGCCCGGTGCGGCCGTCGAGGCACTCGCGAAGCAGGTCGGCGTGACCGCAGTGGCGGGCGTACTCCTCCACCAGGTGCACCAGCACGTCTCGCACCTCGCCGCGCTCGTCCTCCGGTCCGACCACCTGGTCGAAGGACGCGATCCCGGCCGTCACCTCCTCGGCGTGGGCCACCTCGGCCCGCCACGTGGACCAGGCCTCGGCGACCACCTCGTCGTCGGCGACAGCGCCGTCGAAGTCCAGGTCCGGTTGCTCCTCGGTGCGGTAGAGGCGGGGAAGCTCCATCCGGCCCTCGATCCAGCGTCGGAACCAGTGATGCTCGACCTTGGCCAGGTGACGCAGCAGTCCCAGCAGCGACAGCGTCGACGGCGGCACCGACCGTCGCGCCAACTGCTCGGCATCCAGCCCGTCGCACTTCATCGCGAACGTGGTGCGGAAGTGGCGCAGATACTGCAGCACCGTCTCCCGTTCCCCGACCGGCGGGGGGACGTCGAAGCGCGGGTCCTCGTCCATGGGGAGCCAGGTGTCAGCCATATGCCGATACTGGACTATCCGGCGAATCCGATTGGCGCAGGCTCGCGCCGGCGCCGTACCCTGGCGACCACAGGCGTTCGAGCCGTCATCAGCGGCGAGCCTCCGGAAGAACGGCGTACGCCGCCAGCGTGCGACCCACTAGACCCGGACGGGTTGGCCCGTCACAGCCGTGAACGAGCGGTTGCGCACCCTCTCCGGACCGGGCGCAGCAAGCGAGGTGGTACCGCGGCTGACGTCGTCCTCGTGTCCGAGTTGACGACACAGCAGCAGGAGCAGCCACCGATGGCCTACCCCAAGGTGACCCACACCGCCCGCGCGAGTGGCACCGACGCGGGCCCAGGCGTGCCTGCCTCCGTGCGCTTTCCGGAGATCGAGGAGGCGGTGCTGGCGTACTGGCAGTCGGACGGGACGTTCCCCGCCAGCGTCGAGCAGCGCGAGACCGGCGACGACGGCGCCAACGAGTTCGTCTTCTACGACGGCCCGCCGTTCGCCAACGGGCTGCCGCACTACGGCCACCTGCTCACCGGCTACGTCAAGGACGTCGTCCCCCGCTACCAGACGATGCGCGGCCGACGGGTCGAGCGGCGCTTCGGCTGGGACACCCACGGGCTGCCCGCCGAGCTCGAGGCGATGAGCCAGCTAGGCCTGAAGACCACCGATGAGATCCGCGACCTCGGGATCGAGAAGTTCAACGACGCCTGCCGGCAGTCGGTGATGAAGTACACCGGCGAGTGGCGCGACTACATCACGCGGCAGGCGCGCTGGGTCGACTTCGACCACGACTACCGCACCATGAACCCCGACTACATGGAGTCGGTGATCTGGGCCTTCAAGCAGCTGCACGAGAAGGGCCTGGTCTACGAGGGGTTCCGGGTGCTGCCCTACTGCTGGAACGACGAGACCCCGCTGTCCAACCACGAGCTGCGGATGGACGACGACGTCTATCAGAACCGCGTCGATCCTGCCGTGACCGTCGGCCTGCGCCTGGAGACCGGGGAGCTGGCGCTGGTGTGGACCACGACCCCGTGGACCCTCACCTCCAACCTCGCGATCATGGTCGGCGAGGACATCGACTACGTCGTGGTCGAGGCGGGCGTGCCCGGCGACCCGGATCGTGTCGAACGGTACGTCCTGGCGGAGGCTCGGCTGGCGGCGTACGCCCGGGAGCTGGGCGGCGAGGACGGCGAGCCGGTGGTCCTGGAGCGGCTGAAGGGCAGCGACCTGCTCGGCCGCACCTACACGCCCCCGTTCGCCTACTACCTCGGCCACCCGCGCGCGTTCCGGGTCGTGCCGGCCGACATGGTCACGACCACCGACGGCACCGGCCTGGTCCACACCGCCGGGGCCTTCGGCGAGGAGGACAAGGTCGTCACCGACCGCGAGGGCATCGAGGCGGTGATGCCGGTCGGCAAGGACGGTCGCTTCCTCACCCCCGTCGAGGAGTACGCCGGCCAGCTGGTCTTCGACGCCAACCTCCCGATCATCGACCACCTCAAAGCCCGCACCCGCGGCCTGGCCGCGGAGGCCGGCGCCACCACCGAGGGCACGGTGCTGCTGCGCCGCGAGAGCTACGAGCACTCCTACCCGCACTGCTGGCGCTGCCGGGAGCCGCTGATCTACAAGGGCGTGTCGTCCTGGTTCGTCCAGGTCACGGCGATCAAAGAACGGATGCTGGAGCTCAACCAGGAGATCCGTTGGGTGCCCGAGCACATCAAGGACGGCCAGTTCGGCAAATGGCTGGCGAACGCTCGCGACTGGTCGATCACCCGCCACCGGTTCTGGGGGAGCCCGGTGCCGGTCTGGAAGAGCGACGACCCGGCGTACCCCCGGATCGACGTCTACGGCTCCTTCGAGGAGCTCGAGCGCGACTTCGGTGACCTGCCGCGCGATCGCGACGGCCACCCCGACCTGCACCGGCCCTACGTCGACGAGCTGACCCGCCCCAACCCCGACGACCCGTCGGGGGCCTCGATGATGCGCCGCGTCGACGACGTGCTGGACGTGTGGTTCGACTCCGGGTCGATGAGCTTCGCCCAGGTGCACTATCCGTTCGAGCAGCAGGAGTGGTTCGAGCACCACTTCCCGGGCGACTTCATCGTGGAGTACATCGGGCAGACCCGCGGATGGTTCTACACCCTCCACATCCTCGCGACCGCGCTGTTCGACCGGCCGGCGTTCTCGTCGTGCATCAGCCACGGCATCGTCCTCGGCTCCGACGGCAACAAGATGAGCAAGTCGCTGCGCAACTACCCCGATGTCCGCGAGGTCTTCGACCGCGACGGCGCCGACGCGATGCGGTGGTTCCTGATGAGCTCGCCGATCCTGCGGGGCGGCAACCTGGTCGTGACCGAACAGGGCATCCGCGACTCCGTGCGGCAGGTGATGATCCCGCTGTGGAACTCGTGGTACTTCTTCGCGCTCTACGCCAACGCCGCCGGGGCCCAGGGCTACGACGCCCGGTCGCGCACCGACTCGACCCACGTGATGGACCGCTACATCCTGGCCAAGCTGCGGGAGTACGTCGAGGAGTCGACACGCGAGCAGGACGACTACGACATCGCCGGAGCCTGTGACGCGCTGCAGAAGTTCCTCGACGTGCTCACGAACTGGTACATCCGCCGCTCCCGAGAGCGCTTCTGGGCGACCGACGGGGTCGTCGACCAGGACGCGTTCGACACGCTCTACACCGTGCTCGAGGTCGTCTCGCGGGTGGCGGCGCCGCTGCTCCCGCTGCTGACCGAAGAGGTGTGGCGCGGTCTCACCGGCGAGCGCTCCGTGCACCTGGCCGACTGGCCGGCCGCCGAGGCACTGCCGTCCGATCACGCGCTGGTCGCGGCGATGGACGAGGTGCGTGACGTCTGCTCCACCGGGTCCGCGCTGCGCAAGGCCGGCGGTCTGCGCACCCGACTGCCCTTGGCCTCGCTCACGGTGGTCGCGGCGGAGTCCGGAGCATTGGCCGGATTCGAGGCGATCGTGGCCGAGGAGCTCAACGTGAAGGCGGTGCGGCTGCTCGACGTCGAGGCGCCGGACGCGGCGGCGTACGCCGTGGAGCAGCGGCTCACCGTCAACGCCCGCGCGGCGGGACCACGGCTCGGCAAGGACGTCCAGACCGCGATCCGCGGCTCCAAGTCCGGCGACTGGTCGCTGGCGCCCGACGGCACCGTCACCTCCGGCGGGTTCGTGCTGGAGGAGGGTGAGTTCACGCTCGAGACCGTGGCGGCCGACTCCGACGGACACACCGCCACCGCGATGCTGCCCAGCGGCGGTTTCGTGGTGCTCGACACCGAGGTCACGGCGGAGCTCGCGGCTGAGGGGGTGGCCCGCGACCTCATCCGCGCCGTCCAACAGGCCCGCAAGGACGCCGGCCTCGACGTCTCCGACCGGATCAGCCTGACCATCGGCGGTGACCACGGGATCCAGCACGCCGCCAAGGCCCACGAGCAGTTGATCACCCGCGAGACCCTGGCCTCCTCGCTGAGCCTCTCCGCTGCCGAGGGGCCGGAACCGCGGATCACCGTCGCCCGCGCCTGACCCGGCGTCGCGCGACCACAACTCCCGTCTCGCGCGACCACAACTCCCGTCTCGCGCGACCACAACTCCCGTCTCGCGCGACCACAACTCCCGTCTCGGGGGACCGGGAGTGCCGTTTCGTGGGAATGGTTGGATGTGCGCATGCAGCCTGGCACGGACCTTCACGAGCAGCTGGACCTCGGCGCGGACGTCGTCGCGCTCACCGAGCAGCTGGTCAACATCGAGTCGGTCAGCCTCGACGAGTCGCGGATCGCGGACGCGGTCGAGACGGCGCTGCGGGCGGTTCCGCACCTTCGGGTCAGCCGGCACGGGCACACGGTCGTGGCGCGCACCGAGCTCGGCCGGGACGAGCGGGTGGTGATCGCGGGCCACCTCGATACCGTCCCCGTCCACGACAACCTGCCGGCCCGCCGTGACGGTGAGCTGCTGCACGGTCTCGGCACCTGCGACATGAAGGGTGGGGACGCGGTCATCCTGAAGGTCGCCGCGGACCTGGCCGACCCGGTGCGGGACGTGACCTACATCCTCTACGACGCCGAGGAGATCGAGGCCGAGCACAACGGGTTGCGCAAGCTGGCGGAGTCCGCGCCGGAGCTCGTCAGGGCCGACTTCGCCATCCTGATGGAGCCGTCCAACGCCGTCGTCGAGGCCGGCTGCCAGGGCACCCTGCGGGTCGACGTCCGCACCGTCGGGGCCCGCGCGCACAGCGCCAGATCGTGGATGGGGGCCAACGCGATCCACGCGGCCGGCGACATCCTGGCCAGGCTCAACGGCTACGAACCCAGGCGGCCGGTGATCGACGGCCTGACCTACCACGAGGGCCTCAACGCCGTGTTCATCCGCGGCGGCGTGGCCGGCAACGTGCTGCCCGACGAGTGCGTCGTCGAGGTCAACCACAGGTTCGCTCCCGACCGCACCGAGGAGGAGGCGCAGGACTTCGTCCGCGACTTCTTCCACGGGTACGACGTCCGCGTCACCGACTCCGCCCCAGGAGCCCTGCCGGGTCTCGACACCCCGTCGGCGCGGGCCTTCGTCGAGGCGGTGGGCGGTGAGGTCAACCCGAAGTTCGGCTGGACCGATGTGGCTCGCTTCTCCGCCCTCGGCATCCCGGCCGTCAACTTCGGGCCCGGCGATCCCTCGCTGGCGCACCGCCAGGACGAGCAGGTGCCGATGGCCCAGATCCTGCACTGCGAAGCGGCGCTACGCGCCTGGTTGGGGGGATCCTCATGATGGACCGTTTTCGCTACAAGGGCCCGGTGCTGATGCGCCGCGGCCAGTTCGACGCCATCACCACCGACCAGCGGCTGCTGGATTCGCGCGGGTCGAGCGACTGGGTGCATACCGATCCCTGGCGGGTGATGCGCATCCAGTCGGAGTTCGTGGAGGGCTTCGGGGCACTCGCCGAGCTGGGCCCGGCCATCGGCGTCTTCGGCTCTGCGCGGACCCCGGCGGACCATCCGTTCTACGCCACGGCCGAGGAGGTCGGCCGCAAGCTCGCGCAGGCCGGCTTCGCCGTGATCACCGGCGGTGGGCCGGGAGCGATGGAGGCCGCCAACAAGGGCGCCTCCGAGGCCGGCGGGGTCAGCGTCGGGCTCGGGATCGAGCTGCCCTTCGAGACCGGACTCAACCCCTGGGTCGACAAGGGGATCAACTTCCGCTATTTCTTCGCCCGCAAGACGATGTTCGTGAAGTACGCCCAGGGCTTCGTCGTGCTGCCGGGCGGTCTGGGCACCTTCGACGAGCTCTTCGAGGCCCTCACCCTGGTGCAGACGAAGAAGATCACGTCGTTCCCGATCGTGCTGCTGGGCACGGCGTACTGGCGGGGCCTGCTCGACTGGTTGCGCGACACGGTGCTGGCCGAGGGGAAGATCGCCGCGGCCGACCTGGACATGCTCACCCTCACCGACGACGTCGACCACGCGGTGCGGATGATGGTCGAGGCCAGCGCCAAGGGCGGGGCCAAGGGCGGGGCCAAGGGCGGGGCCAACGGCGGGGCCAACGGCGAGACCCCGCGGGAGCCTCGCCCATGATGTGGTTCTTCGCCGTCCTCATCGTGCTGGCGATGGGCGGCGTGGCCGTCGTCGCCGCAGGGCGCGGCGCCCCGCTTGCGCCGGAGTACGACGACCGCCCGGATGCGAGCGTGCCGGCCGACCGCCCGCTCACCCCTGAGGACCTGCGCCGCGTCCGCTTCTCCCTCGCCTTTCGCGGGTACCGTCCCGCCGAGGTCGATGCCCTCCTGGACCGGCTGGCGCAGGAGCGCGGACACGCCGCCAGGACCGAGGATGGCGACGTTTCGCTCGACTAGGGCAGACTTCCGACGTGTCCCTGCAGGTAGCGGTCTACATCCTGACCGCGCTCTCTCTCGTGGTGGTGGTGCTGACGCGCCTGCGACTGCGCAAGGAGTCCGCTGCCGGGCTGTCCCAGGTGCCCGGGATCGTGCTGAACTCGCACACGGTCTTCGGCGTGGCCGGACTGGCTGCGTGGGTCACCTACCTGGCCTCCCCCGAGAAGTCGTGGGGCGCCAGCCCCGTGGTCGGAATCATCGGCTTGGCCTGCCTCTGGATCGTCGTGCTCTGCGGGCTGCTCATCCTGCTGCGGTGGCTGCCCACCCACGGTCGCCACGCCGATTCGCCCGCCGAGGACACCTGGAGCGACGGCCCCGGGCTCTCGGTCCTGGCTCATGTCGGCATGGTCGTCGGTGTGGCGATCGAGACCGTCAGCTACGCGCTCGGGGCGATCTGACCCGTGACCCGGCTCCCTCTGCTGTCGGCCCCCGCCGTCATTGCCGCCGCCCTCGTTGCCTCTCTCCTGGCCGCCCCCGCCACGGCCGCTCCCGCATCCGGCCCAGCGGCCGCACTCTCCCCGGACACGGTGATCAGGACCAAGGTGATCGGGAAGACGGTCAACGGACGCAAGATCAGGGCCTACCGGCTCGGTGAGGCAGGAGCTCCGGTGATGGTCCTCCTCGCGACGATGCACGGCAACGAGGCGGCGCCGCGCCAGATCCTGCGCTCCCTGATGCGTGGACCCGAGGTCCACGACATCGACCTGTGGGTGGTGCCGACCTACAACCCGGACGGGATGGCGACCGGCGCTCGCAAGAACGCCCACGGCGTCGACCTCAACCGCAACTTCCCGTACCGCTGGAAGGATCTCGACGGCAACTACGAGTCGGGTCCGAAGCCGGCCTCCGAGCCGGAGACCCGGGCGATGATGAAGTTCCTCAAGGCCGTCAAGCCGCGCCGGATCCTGAGCTTCCACCAGCCTCTGTACGGCGTCGACACCGACACCAAGAAGCCGAAGTTCGCGAGGCGGGTGGCCAAGGCGCTGAGGCTCCCGGCCAAGCGGTTCGACTGCGGCGGGGTATGCCACGGCACCCTGACGCAGTGGTACAACCACAAGTTCTCGGGCACCGCCCTCACCGTGGAGTACGACGCGCGGCCCTCCCGACGCAGGATGCGGGTGGCCGCCCCGCGCCAGGTCGTCGCGGTGCTCGGTGGCTGGCGGGGCGACGTCGTCGTCGAGCCGGTGCCCTGATCCCTGATCCTGGGCCGTGCTCGCGTCCTCAGCGGCCTTCGAAGACGGGCGGCTGCTTGGCCACGAACGCCGCCACCGCCGCGGCGTGGTCGGCGCTGGCGCCGGTGAGCCGCATCATCCGGCTCTCGACGGCGAGGGAGTCCTCGAGCCCGTGGCCGGCAGCGAACGTGACCGACTCGCGGATGGCGGCGTAGGCCAGCGTGGGGCCCTGTGCCAGGCGGTTCGCCAGCTCGGCGGTGGCGGCCGGTAGCTCCTCATCGGGCACCACCCGGGTGGCCAACCCCAGGTCGAGCGCCGCGGCCGCGGGAATGGTGCTCGGGAAGTAGAGCAGCTCGAGAGCCTTGGCGCGGCCCACCAGCCGCTGCAGGGTCCAGCTGCTGCCGGTGTCGCAGGACAGTCCGATCCCGGCGAAGGCGAGGTTGAAGCCGCCGGACGCCGCCACCACCCGCAGGTCGCAGGCGAAGGCGAGGCTGGCGCCGGCCCCGGCCGCCACCCCGTTGACGGCGGCCACCACGGGTTTGGGCATGGTCATCAGCGCGGTGACGATCGGGTTGTAGTGCTCGTCGACGGTGCGGAACAGCTGATCGCGGTCCGGACCGTTCAGTATCCGCACGTGCTCCTTGAGATCCTGGCCGACGCAGAATGCCCGCGCGGCGCCGGTCAGCACCACGCAGCGCACGGCCGGGTCGGCTGCCACCTCGCTGAGGGCCTCGAGCAGCGCCAGCTTGAGCGTGGTGTCGAGGCTGTTCATCGCGTCCGGACGGTGCAGGGTGAGGGTGGCCACGCCGTCGGCGCGGTCGACCAGGAGCGGGGAGTCGGTCATAGCGGTCAGTCTGCCTCACCCCCGCGTTGACCAGCCGGGGTCGAGGCAGCGCGCAGCGAAGCGGTCCGACCCAGGCCGCAGTCGTGCCGCGGCGTCGGTGAAGCGCCGCCGTGCCTCGATGCCCGGCCACCGCGGCGGCAGGTCCCACGCCGCGAGGAGCGGCCCGGTGGGATCGAGCTCGTCGGCCGTCCAGGTGACGGCGCGGACACCGAGGCGGGCGAGCACCTCGGCCAGTCCCGCGCTGGGGTGAGGGGAGACCCAGAGCCGCTCGCCGAGGACGGCGTGGCCGAGCCAGCCCAGCTCGGCAGGCAGTCGATCCCGGGTCTGCCGGGGCAGGCTCTCGGTGACCAACAGCATCCGCCAGCGCCCGTCCCACGGCCGCTCGGCACGGCGGTAGATCCGCGCCGCGGCGTCGTCCAGGCGCCGGACCCCGCGAGCGGTGGCGCGATATCCGCGCCCGCCGTCCAGCGTCACGGGCTCCCCGGCCAGGTGATCGCCGTACACGTCGAAGAGGGCCGACCGCGCGCGCATGCGCTGAGTCTGCCAGCGGGTGTCGCTCCCTGCCGAGACCCCTGTGGTCGTGCCCACTTCCCCGATAGGGGATAATGGTTTTCGCGTGCGCGCCACATCGGGGGACGGGCCAAACTCGACCTCCTGGGCGCGCCCGCAGGCTTGTTGGCAACACAGAAAGAGGGTGCACGGATGGCGGCGATGAAGCCCCGGACGGGCGACGGACCGCTGGAGGTCACCAAGGAGGGGCGCGGCATCGTGATGCGGGTGCCTCTCGAAGGTGGTGGCCGGCTGGTGGTCGAGTTGAACGCCGAGGAGGCAGCCTCCCTCGGCGATGCCCTCAAGGCAGTCGTCGGCTGAAACCGCTGACCACGATGCCCACGTCCGGGGCAGGGTCCGGTGCCGCCGGCCTTCCGCCTCAGGTCTCTCCGCCCGAGTTTGCGCTGAGCGCGCTCGGCGCGGCCGCGATGGCCGATGTCTCGGCGCTGGCGTACCCCGTCCTGCCCGGCGACGACGGTCTCCTGGTGGACCCCGAGGCCGATGCCCTGGCCGAGAGTTCGGGTCTGGACCTGCTCGACGCACTGGATCAGGCCGGAGCCACGGGCGCCGTCGGTGAGCTGACGGTGCTGCCGCTGGTCGTCGGCGGTCGGCCCTGCCCGGCGTACTTCGTCGGCGTGGGCGAGCAGCGGCCGGTCGACCTGCGACGCGCCGGCGCGACCCTCGCCAGAGCTGCGAAGGATCGCTCGAGCCTGGCGACCAGCCTCGTCTCCAGCGCGCCCGACGGCTGCCTGGAGGCGTTCGTGGTCGGGATGATGCTGGGGTCCTTCGAGTTCCACTGGCGATCCGACGGGCCGCGACGGCAGCCGGTGGCCAGGGTCGTCCTGGCCGGGCACGCCGATGCGGACGACCGCGCTCCGGAGCTGACCCGCGCGATCGCAGTGGGGGGAGCCGGCTGGACCGCCCGCGCGCTCGCCACCGTGCCGTCGAACCTGAAGTCGCCGGCCTGGCTGGCCGAGCAGGCGGTGGCGCTCGCCGATCGCCAGGGTCTCACCGCCACCGTCTGGGACGAGGTCGAGCTCGAACGGCGAGGCATGGGCGGGCTGAGCGCCGTCGGTCGGGCCTCGGCGACCCCGCCGAGACTGGTGCGCCTGGACTACGCGCCCGCCAGCGCGGGGCGGCGTACGCCCACGGTGGTGCTGGTCGGGAAGGGCATCACCTTCGACAGCGGTGGACTCTCGATCAAGCCAGGCGAGGCGATGGCCACCATGAAGCGAGACATGACCGGGGCTGCGGTCGTGATCGCGGTGCTCGGCGCGCTGGCGCGGGTGCGGTGCCCGGTGCGGGTGATCGGGCTGCTTGCCGCGGCCGAGAACGCCGTCGGCGCCGACGCGATGCGTCCCGGCGACGTCGTGAGCCACTATGGCGGCCGGACCTCGGAGGTGACCAACACCGACGCCGAGGGGCGCCTGGTGCTGGCCGATGCGATGGCCTACGCCGTTGCCGAGCTGAAGCCGGCGGTCCTGGTTGACGTCGCCACCCTGACCGGGGCGATGAAGGTCGCGCTGGGACAGCGCGTGGGTGGCCTCTTCGCCAACGACGACGCGCTCGCACGGGCGCTGGTGGCGGCGGGTGAGAGCGCCGGGGAGCCGTTGTGGCGATTCCCGCTGGTGAAGGACTACGAGGAGAAGCTCACCTCCAAGATCGCCGACGCCGACAATGCTGCGGGCGGTGCCGGCGCGATCACCGCGGCGCTGTTCCTCCAGCACTTCGCGGGCAAGGTCCCGTGGGCGCACCTCGACGTCGCGTCCGTGGGCGACTCCCCGGACGAGCGCTTCGAGTGGACCGAGGGCCCGAGCGGTTTCGGTGCCCGGGTGCTGCTCGAGTGGCTGTCGAGCGACAACCCGCTGGCGGGGGTCCGATGAACGGGCTGACGGTGCGCTGGTCGTTGCGCGACGCGCCCCCGGGCGTGGACGACGCGTTGGCGGCGTACGTCGCCGACACCTCACATGCCCGCTTCAGCGTGCTGCCGGGGCTGTCCTACAAGACCTGGCGCTCGGTGCCGGGGGAGTGGTTCGAGGGCTGCTACGTCTTCGTCGACGACGCCGCGCGGGCGGCCTTCCAGGAGCAGTTCACCGCGATGGCCGACGACGCTCCCGGATCCCAGCTCGTCGGCTCCTCGCCCGTGCTGATCGAGGCCTGCGAGATCGTCGCCGTCGCCGAGGGCGGCGCCGGCTTCACGCCCTACTCCCGCGGCTGAGCCGTTCAGGCGTCGCGTTCGCCCGTCCAGAGCTTCTTCGCCACCAGCAGCCCGTCTCCGACCGGAAGCAGGGCAGGCACCAGGTCGTCACGCTCGGCGACCTCCAAGCCCAGGTCGCGGATCGTGACCGTCTCCTCGTCGCGTTGGGCCGGGTCGGCGACCCGGTCGTGCCACAGCGCGTTGTCGAAGGCCACGATGCCGCCGGGGCGGAGCAGCCGTAGCGCCTCGTGCAGGTAGGCGGAGTACTCCCGCTTGTCCCCATCGCAGAAGACCAGGTCGTAGTGGCCGTCGGTGAGCCGCGGCAGCACGTCCAGGGCAGCCCCGGCGATGGTGCGCACTCGCTGGTGGGGGATGCCGGCCTCGGCGAAGGACTCTCGGGCCAGGCGTTGGTGCTCGGCCTCGATGTCGACCGTGGTGAGGATCCCGTCGCTGCGCATGCCGCGCAGCAGCCAGACACCGGAGACGCCGGTGCCGGTGCCGATCTCCACCACGGCGCGGGCGTCGAGGACCGAGGCCAGGAAGCCCAGCGCGGCGCCGGCCCCGGACCCGAGCGGGGTCACGCCGACCTCCTCGGCACGGGCGCGGGCCGCGGCCAGGACCTCGTCCTCGGCGACGAACTGCTCGGCGTAGGTCCAGCTCGACGGCTTGATCGGGGTGGTGATGGGGGCCTCCTCGGTCGGCGTCCGGGCAACGGACGAGTGACGCCTGGCCGGCGCGGACGCCGGAGATCTGGACGAGCCGACCCTATCGCCTCGGGAACCCCCGGCCGGACTCACGCGTTCGACCAGACAAGCGGTGAGACCGAGTTCACTGGAATCCGGGTGGAAACTCACAGGTTGCTCTCAGACCGATTTCCTAGAGTCATTCCCAGGCAAGCAAGGAGGAGGTCACGATGACACACCAGCAGCACCCGGCAGGAGACCCCTCCGCCGAGCCGGAGGTCACCGAGGGCGTCCCGACCTGGGACGAGATCGTCGAGCGCCACTCCGGCCGCGTCTACCGTCTCGCCTATCGACTCACGGGCAACCGTCCCGACGCCGAGGACCTCACCCAAGAGGTCTTCTTCCGCGTCTTCCGCAGTCTGCACACCTACACCCCGGGCACCTTCGAGGGCTGGCTGCACCGGATCACGACCAACGTCTTCCTCGACCAGGCGCGGCGGCGCCAGCGGATTCGTTTCGACCACCTGTCCGAGGCGCGGGCCAGCCTGCTGGCGAGCAACCACCACGCTCCCGACGCGGCGTACGTCAACGTCCGCTTCGACGACGACGTCGAGCAGGCGCTCACGGCGCTCACCCCGGAGTTCCGCGCCGCCGTGGTCCTGTGCGACGTGGAGGGCTTGAGCTACGAGGAGATCGCCGAGATCCTCGACACCAAGCTCGGCACCGTGCGGTCCCGGATCCACCGGGGTCGGGCGCAGTTGCGACGCGCGCTCGCGCATCGCGAGCCTCAGGCAGGTCGTGAGCGGTACGCCGGCCCCGAGCACGAGCAGCAACCCAGCGGTGCCGGCTCCGCTGGGAGTGTGCGGTGATCGGACACCTGGGCACCCGCGTCAGCGCTCTGCTCGACGGCCAGCTGAGCGTCGACGAGGCGGAGCGTGCGTGGGACCACGTGCACGTCTGTCACCTGTGTCGTGACCTGGTCGAGCGCGAGGGCTGGGTGAAGACCCGGCTCGCGGAGTTCGGCCTCGGTGCCGGCGATGCGCCCTCGGGCCTCAAGGGCTCGCTGCTGATGGCGTCCGGCCCGGTGCCGCCCGGCCACAGCTACCTCGACCCGGCGACCCGCCACCGCCCCCGCGCCACCGCTACCGCCGTCGCGGTGGGCTCGGGGGCCGTCGGTGTGGCCATGCTCGGCGTGCTGTTCGTCGGCGCCTCGCCGGCCTCGGCACCTGCCACCGACCGCCGGGCGCCGGTGACCTCGCTGGTCGGTCCCGGCTCCGGCGTCACCGTGGTCCGAGACGTGGTGGACGGCTCCGGACGGTCCCGTGAGTGACGCCTGATGAGCGAACCTTCGGCTCGTCAGTGACAATGGGGGCGTGACCGAGCCCACCCCCCCGGAGGAACTCCCTTGGGCAGCCGACGACGGGTCGGAGCCGACCCAGCCCCTGACTGCGCCCACGGCGGGCGACTGGGTGCCCCCGTCTGAGTTCTCCACGCCGCGGCACGCCGCTGCGGATCCCTTCGGTCCACCGCCGGTGGCGCCGGCCGTTCCCGCTGCGGTCCCGCCTGCGCCGGCTACCCAACCCTTCGGCGCCCAACCCTTCGGCGCCCAACCCTTCGAGGCCCAACCCTTCGAGGCCGGCGGGTGGGCGCCGCCCACCGCAATGCTGCCCGGCTACCCGCCGCCTCCGGCGGCGCCCGGGCGGCTCCCGGGGTGGCTGTGGCCGGCCGTGGCGGCCTTGGCGCTGATCCTGGGGGTGGCCGGCGGTGCGGTGGGTGGCGCGGCGTACGACCGGCTGACTGCGACGCAGGAGCAGACCACCGCGGTCACCGAGCCCGGGCCGCTGCCCGCCGACAACGGCTCCGTCGCTGCGGTCGCCGAGGCGCTGCTGCCCAGCACCGTCCAGATCGTGGCGAGGGTCGACGGGGAGGACGGCGGCGCGACCGGGTCCGGGTTCGTGCTCGATCGCGCGGGACACGTCGTGACGAACAATCACGTGGTGGCCGACTCCGCCGGCAGTGACGGCGTGATCGAGATCGTCGTCCAGGACGGCTCCCGCTTCGAGGCGACGCTGGTCGGCCGAAGCCCGGTCTATGACCTCGCGGTGCTCTACGCGCCGCAGGTCAAGGACCTCAAGCCCGCCGCGCTCGGCTCCGCCGAGGAGCTTCGGGTCGGCGAGGGCGTGGTCGCGATCGGCTCCCCACTGGGGCTCACCGCCACCGTCACCTCGGGCATCGTCAGCGCGGTGGACCGGCCGGTCACGACCGGCAACACCACCGACGACGCCTCCTACATCAACGCGGTGCAGACCGACGCCGCGATCAACCCCGGCAACTCCGGCGGCCCCCTGGTCAACCTCACCGGGCAGGTCGTCGGCGTCAACTCCGCGATTGCGACGACCGGAGGCCTGAGCGGGGAGTCGGGCAACATCGGCGTCGGCTTCGCGATCCCGATCGACCAGGTGCGGATCACTGCCAAGCAGATCCTGGCGAGTGGCGAGGCGCGCTACCCGGTGATCGGGGCGACCGTGCAGACGCGAACCGCAGCGCGGGACGCCGAGGGCGCGACGATCGACGAGGTCCTCGACGGGTCTCCCGCGCAACGTGCCGGACTACGCCAGGAGGATCTGGTCACCGCGATCGACGGGCAGCGGGTGGCCGACGGGATCGCGCTGATCGTGGCGATCCGGACCCATCAGCCAGGAGAGACCGTGATGCTCACCCTGAGTCGTGACGGTCAGGAGCAGACGGTGCGGGTCACGCTGGACTCGAAGGTCGGGTGAACAGCGCTCACGTCTGGTCCTCCTCGACGAACGGGTGGTCGCGGACGAACAGCCGTGTCTGGTCGTACATCCGCTCGATGTAGCCCTCCAGCTCAGAGGCCTCCACTCGCCACTGCCCGCGGCCGCCGATCTTGATCGCCAGCAGCTCGCCCCGTCGAACCAGGGCGTAGACCTGAGCCACCGAGGTGTTCAACACCTCCGCGACGTCGGCCAGAGTGAGGAAGCGGGGCGGGTCTGTCATTCACCCATGGTGGCACTTCCCCCGGGCTGCGTCAGCGGCCGCGCCGCCACCTGTGGAGAACCCTCCGCGGACCGCCTGTGGACAAGGCACTGTGACAGCGGGCCGTCCTGACGCATGATGTCCTGCGTGACCAGCACTCTCGGGAGCATCGAGCCCGCATCGGCCCAGCGCGCGACGCCGCCCGGATGGCGCGATCCTCGTTTGTGGGTGGGGCTGCTGATCGTCGCGACCTCAGTGATCGTGGGTGCCCGGGTGCTGGCCCGCGCTGATGAGTCCATCGCGGTCTGGGCAGCAGCGGGCAACCTCGCTGCAGGTCAGCAGGTGGAGCCAGAGGACCTGGTGACGGTGCGACTGAGGTTCCTGGATGCCGCCGACCAAGGACGCTACCTGTCGGTGGGTCAGCCGTTGCCGGCGGCACGGACGCTGACGCGTTCGGTGGCCGAGGGCGAGCTGCTGCCCTCGGCTGCCCTCGGTGAGCCGGATGACAGCGGACGGCTGAGCGTCCCGGTGTCCGTGCCCGCGCTGGCGGTGCCGCCCGACCTGGAGCCCGGCTCCGTCGTCGACGTCTGGGTGACCACCGAGTCCTCTGCGGGCAAGGCCGTCTCCAAGCCGCTGCTGACCGAGGTCGTGGTCCTGGCTGCGCCGGTGCAGGCCGACGCGTTCGGCTCCACCGGTGACCGACAGCTCGTCCTGGCCGTCGACCCGGACCAGGAGGAGGCTCTCGGCCGGACCCTTGCCGCGGTCGGGGACTCCGGTCTCACCATCGTCGGGCGAGGCTGAGGCTCGCCGTGCTGTGCGTGCTGATGGTGGCCTCCGGCGCCGACTGGGAGCCGACCGCGTTCGGCCGGCTCACTGCGCGCTCGGACCTGGTCGTGCTCAAGCGCTGCGTCGACGTGGACGACCTGTTGGCCACCGCGGCCGCCGGTCAGGCCCAGGTCGCGGTGGTCGCCCTGGAGGCGCCCGGCCTGGACGGCACCGCGGTCGAGGTGCTCCGTCGGCACCAGGTGCGCCTGGTCGCGGTGTCGACGGGCGCTGTGGATGACCCCGAACGTCGGCTGCGGGCAGCTCGCAGCGGCATCGCGACGGTGGTGGCCTCCGGTGACCTCGAGGCGCTGGTGGCCGCGGTCACGCAGCCCGACCCGCCCGAGCCGCACCCGGAGGCTGCGGTCATCGATCGCGGCGGGGCCGACGCGCCGCCGGTCTCCGACGGACGAGTGGTGGCCGTCTGGGGTCCGCAAGGAGCACCTGGGCGGACGACCGTCGCGGTCACGTTCGCCGCCGTGCTGGCCGCGCGCGGTCGGCGCACGGTCCTCGTCGACGCGGACCCGTACGGCGGTGCCGTCGCGACGCAGCTGGGCGTCGTCGACGAGATGTCCGGGCTGCTGGCCGCCGCCCGACTGGCCACGGCCGGCAGCCTCGCCGACCGGCTGGCGGGCGTGCAGCGCACCGTGGGCACCGGGCTCCACGTGGTCACCGGCCTGCCGCGACCTGATCGATGGAGCGAGGTGCGGTCCGGGGCGGTCGAGCACCTGCTGGAGCTGGCCGCCCGCGAGGCGCACGTGGTCGTCGACACCGGGTTCTGCCTGGAGCAGGACGCCGGCGGCGACCTGGGCGCGCGGCCGGGCCGCAACACCATGACGCTCGCGGCCCTCGAGTCGGCCGACGAGGTGGTCGTGGTCGGTGCCGCCGACCCCGTGGGGCTGACCCGGCTGGCCCGGGGCCTGGTGGAGGTGCGAGACCTGATCGGCGACCGCCGCGTCCACGTCGCGGTCAACCGGAGCCGTCCCTCGCTGGGGTGGTCAGACCGTGACGTGGCCGGCATGGTCGAGGGCTTCGCCCGGGTGGCGAGCCTGCACTTCCTCCCTGACGACCGAGCGGCCGTCGACAAGGCGCTGGTCGCGGGACGCACGCTCGTCGAGCAGGCCGACGGCGCGCTGGTGCGAGCGGTGGGCGGGCTGGTCGACTCCGTGCTGCCCGCCGCGCGGGGCAGTGACGCCGGGCGGCGGGTCAGGCGGCGAAGAGCAGGAACAGCCCGCCGACGGTGAAGGCGATCATCGCGAAGAGCAGCGGCAGCTGCCCCGAGAGCTGATGCCGCTTCGGCAGCAGCGCCACGGCCCGGTCGTGGGCGGCGATGACGCCGAGGATGTGGCCGATGACCACGGCCAGCACCTTGCTGGTGGCCAGCAGCGTGGGGTGATCGAGCAGCCAGTAGTTCACCGACCAGTTGCCGGTGCCGAGCAGGTTGCTGCCGTTCGACAGCGGGTCGCTCATCTGGACGATGGTGTTCTGTCCGGCGATGACCAGGAACGTCAGGTAGTGCGCGACGACGTACCCCACCACGATCGGCGCCACCGAGTGTGCGAACACCGACGGCAGCGTTGCCCGTCGGGTCTCGGGCCCGACGCCGGTCGCCGTCGTGCCCGCGGCGAAGATCGCTCCCACCCCGAGGCAGAACCCGAGCAGCCCGACGCTGTTCATCAGCGTCGGGCTGCTGGCTGACTGGATGTACCCCAGCCATGCCGTCGAATCCTTGAAGGAGTCGAAGGCCGTGCTGCCGAACAGCACTGCCACGACGGCGACCAGACCCGGCCGGGCCGGCGTGCTGGCCAGGTTGGCCAGCGGGCTGCGCACGACCAGCTCCCCGTCGCGCCGACCCCAGGGCGACATCCGCGCGACCAGGCTCGAGTAGACCTCGAACGGATCGGCGTGCTCGTGGAAACGCTGCCCGCCGAGGGCGCCACCTACGAGCATCAGCGCCAGGTAGCAGCTGATCCAGAAGCTCACGGAGCCGAGCTCGTCGGCGCGAGGGTAGACCAGCTCGAACCAGACGAAAGCGAACAGGCCCAGCGCCGCCGGCCAGTAGCCCAGTCGGACGGGGTAGCCGAGCAACCCCGTCTCGGGGTCGGTGCGGGCCAGGGCGGCGATGCCGCGGCTGATCGTGCGGGTCGGACTGATCGCGCGCAGGACCGGTCCGAGCAGCAGCGAGGCCGGCACCAGTCCGACCCAGAGCAGGACGTAGAAGATGCCGAAGGCAGGGTTGGTCAGCAGGTCCTTGCCGAAGAACGCGGCCCACACGGTGTAGCCGAGCAGGAGCAGCCCGATGACCCGCAACGCGGTCGTCCAACCGCGCGAGTCGACGAACCGGGCCAACCAGGCAGGTGCCGGCCTGCCGGTGTCCTCGTCGTACCGCGGGGTCCGCCAGGCCACGGCGAGCACCGTGAACGACACCGTGAGCGCGGCCACCGCCCCGGCGATCGCCAGCATCGGCGAGATCGGCAGGTCCTGGGCACCGCCGATCCCGTGGGTGAAGATGGTGAGGGAGGGTTCGGGCACCGGCTCAGCGCACCTCGAGCTGCAGCATCACCAGATCCAGGTCGTGAGACTCGACCTCGACCACACCCGGTGTGTCGAGCGCGACGTCGTAGTTGTGCGTGCCGGCCTCGTAGTCGAACTCCTGCTCCGGGCTGGTGTGGACGTGGATGGTGCCGGGCTGGTCCGCGGTCACCTCGAAGGTGACCGTGCCCTGGTTGACCTGGAGTCGCTCGCCCTTGGGGGTGACCTCGTTGCCGTCGAAGGTGACCTCGATCGGTGCGTTCGAGCCGCCCGTCTCTCCGCCGTCGTCCCCGCAGCCGGCCAGCCCGGCTGCGAGCATGACCCCGACTGCCAGGGTCGTGATGATGCGCTTCATGGATACTCTCCCCACGTGGACCGGGCTTCGTGCCGCAGCCTCTGAAAGGATGACATAGCCAGCGATGCGCGACACTGAGGGGGCTCGATGACGGAGCGGCTGCGGCCGTGCGATCTGGCGCTGCTGGCCGAGGAGACGCCGTCTTCGCCGATGCACAACGCGACGGTCGAGGTGTTCGAGCCGGCGGAGTCCGGCTTCGGGTACCAACGCCTGGTCGACCTGATCGCCGACCGGATCGCGTTCGTGCCGCGCTATCGCCAGCGGATCGCCGCGGTGCCCGGGCGGGTGGCCAACCCGGTGTGGGTGGACGACCCGGACTTCGACCTGGCCTACCACGTACGCCGCTCCGCGCTGCCTCGGCCCGGCAGCCTCGACCAGCTCCGCGACCTGGTGGCTCGGATCATCTCCCGTCCGCTGGACCGCCACCGCCCGCTGTGGGAGGCGTATCTCGTCGAGGGACTGGAGGGCGGGCGGGTCGCGCTGCTCACGAAGTCACACCAGATCCTCGTCGACGGCGTCGACACGGTCGACCTCGGCCAGGTGCTGCTGGATACCGATCCCAAGCTCAGGGAACCGTTGCAGGACGAGTGGGCGCCACGCCGCCGGCCCACGTCCGCATCGCTGGTGGTCGACGCGGTCTCGGAGTCCCTGCGGAGCCCGGCCACGTTGGGGCAGACGATGCAGGGCAACCTCGACTCGGCGGTGCGCGCCGCCGGCCAGGCCGCCCGCCGGGCCGGCACGGTGCTCAACGGACTGGCCAACCGGCGTCCGGTCGCAGACTCGCCGATCACGCGGCCGCTGTCGCAGCAGCGCCGCTTCGTGGCCGTCCGCACCGACCTCGCCGACTACCGGACCATCCGCGACGTCCACGGCGGCACCGTCAACGACGTGATCCTGGCCACGGTCACCGGCGCCTTGCGCGGGTGGCTGATGACGCGAGCCGAGTCGATGGGCGGGTTGCGTCACCTCAAGGCGATAGTGCCGATGTCGGTCATCGACGACGAGCTGGAGGCGACCTCCCTCGGCACCCAGGTGGCCCCGCACTTCGTCGACCTCCCCATCGGGGAGGCGAGCCCGGTGGTGCGGCTGCATCAGGTGTCGTACTCCCTGCGCGCCCACTCCGAGACCGAGCGGGCGGTGTCGGCCAGTCGGCTGGTCGGCATGGCCGGCTTCGCACCGACGACGTTCCACGCCCTGGGCTCGCGGGTCGCGGCTGCCGAGCAGCGCCGAGGCTTCCACCTGAGCATCACCAACGTGCCCGGGCCGCAGTTCCCGCTGTACGCCGCGGGTGCCCGAATGCTCGAGACCTATCCCGTGCCCCCACTGCTGCCGGACCACGCGCTCGCCGTCGGGGTCACGTCATACGCCGGGTCGGTCTTCTACGGCGTCACTGCCGACCGGGACGCGTTGCCCGATGTCGACGTGCTCGGGCAGTGTCTGACCGAGGCGCTCGATGAGCTGAAGGACACCGCCGCAGCCGCGCGCACCCGCGCGCCGCGAGGGCGACGCAAGCCTTCGAAGAGCCCATGACCACCCGCGTCTACGTGCCCGTGAGCAAGTCGCAGTTGATGAGGCTGGTTGCCCAGCGGGCGCTGCCCGGTCCGCTGCGAGCACATGCGGTGACGTCCGACCTGCGCGCGGCGTTGCCGGACGGTGACGACGAGCAGTGGGAGTACGCCGCGCTGATGGCCGCAGCGGACGAGGCCAGGACGCTTCGTGGACCGGACGAGGCGCGCCGCCGCTACGTGCTGGCGGGCGACGCCGAGGCGCCCACGCCGGGCGAGGGCACGTCCGTGACGCTGCCTGAGGGGCTCTCCTGGAGCGAGCTGGCAGCACTGCACGCCGATGCTGTGGACCTCGACGCCGCACTGTTCGACGACCCCGAAGGGGCGGCCGAGGAGGATCTCGCCTGGTTCGCGACGCAGGAGATCGACTCGTCGGCCTGACGTGACCTGACCTGGACGGGCGAGGCTCGGGCGATCCGTCGGCGGCCAACAGGTTTGGGGGCGCCCGAGGTTGTCTGACAACATCGGGTCATGGACGCCCTCACCCGCACCCCGGCCCCGGTCAACCAGCCCAACCTGGACTACGCCCCCGGCTCTGCCGAGCGGATGGCGCTGGAATCCGAGCTGGCGCGGCTGGCGGGCAAGCAGCACACCTTCAAGGCCACCATCGGCGGCCGCAAGGTGGCCGGCAAGGGCCCCGAGATCAAGGTCGTGCAACCCCATGACCACGGGCACGTCCTCGGTGTGATGGGCAGCTCCACCCAGGCGGACGCGCGCGCGGCGGTGAAGGCCGCGTCCGAGGCGGCGCCGGCCTGGCGCGCGCTGTCGCTCGATGACCGGGCTGCGGTGCTGCTCAAGGCCGCCGACCTGCTCGCCGGGCCGTGGCGGGCTCGCCTCAACGCCGCCACCATGCTCGGCCAGTCCAAGACGGCCTGGCAGGCAGAGATCGACGCCGCCTGCGAGTTGATCGACTTCTGGCGGTTCAATGCCCACTTCGCCAAGCAGATCGTCGCCGAGCAGCCGATCGCGAACAGCCCGGGGGTGTGGAACCGGTCCGACCACCGACCCCTCGAGGGCTTCGTCTACGCCATCACGCCCTTCAACTTCACCGCGATCGCCGGCAACCTGCCGACCGCCCCCGCACTGATGGGCAACACCGTGGTCTGGAAGCCCGCAGCCACCCAGACCCTGGCCGCGCACTACCTGATGGAGCTGCTGGAAGAGGCGGGGCTGCCGCCCGGCGTGATCAACATGCTGCCCGGCCACGGCACGGAGACCTCTGCCGTCACGTTGCGCCACCCCGACCTCGCCGGCATCCACTTCACCGGGTCGACCCGGACCTTCCAGCACCTCTGGTCGGAGGTCGGCGCCAACATCGCGTCGTACCGCACCTACCCGCGACTGGTCGGCGAGACCGGTGGCAAGGACTTCGTGGTCGCCCATCCGTCGGCGGACCCTGACGTGCTCCGGGTCGCGCTGATCCGTGGAGCGTTCGAGTACCAAGGCCAGAAGTGCTCGGCGGCGTCTCGCGCCTACGTCCCCGCGTCGCTCTGGAAGAAGATGTCCGACCGGTTCCTCGGTGAGGTGGACGCGATCACGATGGGTGACGTCCGGGACCTGTCGAACTTCATGGGCGCGGTCATCGACGACGCGTCCTTCGCCACTCAGAAGTTGGCGATCGACCGTGCCAAGCGCAGCCGCAAGCTGTCCGTCGTCGCCGGTGGCACCTACGACGACTCGGTCGGCTACTTCGTGCGTCCGACGGTGGTCGTGGCCGACGATCCGACCGACGCGATGTTCAAGACGGAGTACTTCGGTCCGATCCTCACGATCTTCGTCTACCCCGACCGCGACTTCGAGAAGGTCGTGACCCAGATGGAGAGCTTCGCGCCCTACGCCCTGACCGGCTCCATCATGGCCCGCGACCGCCGGGTCGTCTCCTGGGCCCAGGAGGAGCTGCGCTTCGCCGCCGGCAACTTCTACATCAACGACAAGCCGACCGGTGCGGTCGTGGGGCAGCAGCCGTTCGGCGGCGCTCGCGCCTCCGGGACCAACGACAAGGCGGGTGCCCCGCAGAACCTGCAGCGCTGGACCTCGACCAGGTCGATCAAGGAGACCTTCGACGCGCCGACGGAGTACCGCTACCCGCACCAGGGCTGACTCGAACCGCTGCACCCGGCGCGCGCTCGTGGCAGACTCCGGTACGTGCTCTCCTCGACCGTGCCGGTGGCAGACGTGCTGACCCGGTTCGTCGCGTGGCACCTGGGCCAGTTGCACGCCTGGGAGAGCGCGCTCGCGCTGTTGCTGGCGTTCGGCCCGTTCGTGGTGCTGGCTGTGGTCATCGTGTTGCGGCACCGCGACGACGAGGACGAGGACCTCGGGGCCTCCGACTAGCGCTCGCCAGTCAGGCCATTGCCGCTCAGGCCCTTGCCATTCAGGCCCTTGCCATTCAGGCCCTTGCCGCTCAGGCCCGGGCCAGCCAGCGCTTGGCGACGGCGTGCTCCGCGTCGAGCGCGATGCGGAAGATGTCGCCGACCAGGCTCTCGATCCGGCCGCCGATGAACGGCACGGACACCGTGAGGTCGCCCGTCACCGTCTCGACGGTCCGGCTGCCTTCCTCGCGTAGCGTGATCGCCCCGCTCATCCGCGCGGGCTTGCCCGGCACGGTCACGGTCAGGTCGGCCGCGGCGGGGGAGTGCCAGGTCTCACGCTGCTCGATGGCGATGCGGTCGCCGACGAACGCGACGGCGTACGACGGGATCCCTCGTGCTTCCTGCACCTGGTCGACCGCCACAGAGAGCGCGCCGTCGTCGTCGGTGACCGAGACGGCGTACTCCAGCACCTGCTGGTACTCACAGACCTCCTCGCGGAACACCGGGTCGGCGAGCATGGCGGCGACCTCGCCGAGGGTGGCGTCGTACGTCATCTCCTGGACGAATCTCATGGCGTCATGATGGCCCATCCGCGGGTCTGATCGCAGGTCGCTCATCCGGCCCGGCTGTTGTCCCCGCCTGACCCGGGTCCTAGTGTCGGGGGGTGGCAGCCACTGCGGAGGACATGAAGGCCAACCTGCTGGACAAGGCCGCCGACATCGCGGCACATCGCAAAGGGTCGTCCGGTCCGGCGGCCGTCACGCCGGACCTCCTGCGCGCCTACTACCACCGGGTGGCCGCCGATGACGTGTCCGAACGCGGTGAGGTGGATCTCTATGGGGCGCTGGCCTCGGAGGTCCGGCTGGCTTCCCTGCGGCCTCAGGGCACGGCTCGGGTGCGAGTCTTCACCCCGACCGTGCAGGAGCACGGGTGGTCGGCGGGCGGCCACTCCGTGGTCGAGGTCGTCACTGACGACATGCCGTTCCTCGTCGACTCGGTGACGCTGGCACTGGGCGAGCAGCAGCGCACGGTGCACGTGATCGTGCACCCTCTCTTCGAGGTGGTGCGCACCATCACCGGAGAGCTTGTCGAGGTCCACCCCTCGAGCCGCGGCGTCACGGCCGGCGACCTGGAGGCCGGGCACGAGGTGGTTCGCGAATCCTGGATGCACGTCGAGATCGACCGGATCAGCGACGAGGAGGACCTCGCCGAGGTCGAGGGCCTGCTCGAGGGAGTGCTGCGCGATGTCCGCGACGCCGTCGAGGACTGGCCGCGGATGCAGGCGCGGCTGCTCGACATCGTGGCCGAGCTCGAGGAGCACCGGCCGCCCGGGCTGCCCGACGACGAGGTCGACCATGGCATCGAGCTGCTGCGGTGGCTGGCCGACGACCACTTCGCGTTCCTCGGTTTCCGGGAGTACGAACTCGAGGGGGACGGGGACGATCTGTCGTTGCACGCGATCCCTGCCTCCGGCCTGGGCATCCTGCGTGGTGACCAGCTCCAGTCCTCGGCGTTCCAGAAGCTCCCGGGCCCGGTGCGGGAGCGTGCGCGGGAGAAGAAGCTGCTGGTGCTGGCCAAGGCCAACTCGAAGGCGACGGTGCATCGTGCGGCGTACCTCGACTACGTCGGCGTCAAGTCGTTCGACAAGTCCGGCGAGGTCGTGGGCGAGCGCCGCTTCCTCGGCCTGTTCTCCGCGGCCACCTACACCGAGTCGGTGCAGCGGATCCCGGTGCTGCGCGAGAAGGTCGCCGAGGTGCTGGCGCGGACCGGAGTCGACCCGCGGAGCCACGCAGGCAAGTCACTGCTCAACGTGCTGGAGAACTATCCGCGCGACGAGCTGTTCCACACCCCGATCGACGAGCTGGCCCCGATCGCCGAGGCCGCGATGCTCACCCGGGAGCGGCGCCAGCTGCGGCTGTTCACCCGCCGCGACACCTATGGACGCTACGTCTCCTGCCTGATCTACCTGCCGCGTGACCGCTACAACACCACCGTCCGGCAGAAGCTGCAGCAGATCCTGCGCGACGAGCTCGGCGCGGAGAGCGTCGAGTTCACGGTGCGGGTCAACGAGTCCTATCTCGCCCAGGTGCACTTCGTGGTGCGGCCGCCGCGTGGCCAGATCATCGCGGAGTTCGAGCTGACGGAGCTCGAGCGCAAGCTCGGCGAGGCGGCGCGCTCGTGGCGCGACGACCTGGCGACGGCGGTGCGCACCGACTTCGGCGAGGAGGTCGGCGCCCGCCTGGCCCGGCAGTACCTCGATGCGTTCCCGGAGGCCTACAAGGAGGACTACTCCCCGCGCACCGGTGCGGTGGACCTCGGCCGGCTGGAGGGGATCACCGGCGACGAGGGCCTCGACATGTCGCTCTACGAGCCCGTGGACGCCGAACCCGGCGAGGCACGCCTCAAGCTCTACCGGATCGGGACACCGCTGTCGTTGTCGGAGGTGCTGCCGATCCTGTCGTCGATGGGGGTCGACGTCGTCGACGAGTGGCCCTACGACCTGGAGAACCTGCCGCGGCCGACCTACCTCTACGACTTCGGCCTGCGCTACCCCCGCGGCCTGCCCCCCAACAGCCGGGAGCTGTTCCAGGACGCCTTGAGGGCGGTGTGGGGCGGGCTGAACGAGGTCGACGGGTTCAACAGCCTGGTGCTGGCCGCGGGGCTCACCTGGCGGCAGGCGACGGTGCTGCGCGCCTATGCGAAGTACATGCGCCAGGGCAACAGCCCGTTCGCGGTGGACTACATCGAGGAGGCGCTTCGCAACAACGTCGACATCACCCGGCTGCTGGTGAAGTTCTTCGAGACGCGGTTCGACCCGCGCGTCGTCGCTGGGGCGAACGAGGATCCGGCCGAGGCGAGGGCCGCTCGCGAAACCGACGTCCAGGAGAAGATCCTGAGGGCGCTGGACGACGTCGCCAGCCTTGACCACGACCGGATCCTGCGCTCCTACCTGACGCACGTCCAGGCGACCCTGCGCACCAACTACTTCCAGCACGACGCCGACGGGGCGATCCGGCCCTACATGTCCTTCAAGCTGGAGCCGCGCGACATCCCCGACCTGCCCGAGCCGCGCCCCCGGTTCGAGATCTTCGTCTACTCCCCGCGTGTGGAGGGCGTGCACCTGCGCTTCGGCGCGGTGGCGCGCGGTGGCCTGCGCTGGTCTGACCGACGTGACGACTTCCGCACCGAGATCCTCGGCCTGGTCAAGGCGCAGATGGTGAAGAACACCGTGATCGTGCCGGTCGGCGCGAAGGGCGGCTTCTTCTGCAAGCAGCTGCCCAACGCCTCCGACCGGGAAGCCTGGCTGGCCGAGGGGATCGCCTGCTACACGACGTTCATCAGCGGGCTGCTCGACATCACCGACAACCTGCTCACCGGCGAGATCGTGCCGCCGCGTGACGTGGTCCGCCACGATGGCGACGACGCCTACCTGGTGGTCGCCGCGGACAAGGGCACCGCGACGTTCTCCGATATCGCGAACGGGATCGCCCGAGACTACGGCTTCTGGCTGGGTGACGCGTTCGCCTCCGGCGGGTCCGTGGGCTATGACCACAAGGCAATGGGCATCACCGCCAAGGGTGCCTGGGTCTCGGTGCAGCGGCACTTCCGCGAGCGCGGGATCGACTGCCAGACCGAGGACTTCACCGCGGTCGGTATCGGCGACATGTCCGGAGACGTGTTCGGCAACGGGATGCTGTGCTCGGAGCACACCCGGCTGGTGGCTGCCTTCGACCACCGCGACATCTTCCTCGACCCCGACCCGGACGCCGCGGTGTCCTTCGCCGAGCGCCAGCGGCTCTTTGCGCTGCCGCGATCGAGCTGGCAGGACTACGACGCCTCGCTGATCTCCGAGGGGGGCGGGGTCTTCTCGCGGTCATTGAAGTCGATCAAGGTCACCGCCGGCATCCGCCGCGCCCTGGGCATCGACGACGACGTCGCCAAGATGACGCCGGCCCAGCTGATGCGCGCGATTCTGCTGGCGCCGGTCGACCTGGTCTGGAACGGCGGGATCGGCACCTACGTCAAGGCCTCGAGCGAGACCCACGCCGACGCGGGAGACAAGTCCAACGACGCGATCCGGGTCGACGGCGGCGAGCTGCGCGCCAAGTGCGTGGGCGAGGGCGGCAACCTCGGGCTCACCCAGCTCGGCCGGGTGGAGTACGCCCTGACCGGCGGGCGGCTCAACACCGACTTCATCGACAACTCCGCCGGGGTCGATACCTCCGACCACGAGGTGAACATCAAGATCCTGTTGGACCGGGTGGTCCTTGAGGGAGACCTCACCGGCAAGCAGCGGAACACGTTGCTCGCCGAGATGACCGACGAGGTCGGTCACCTGGTGCTGGAGGACAACTACGAGCAGAACCTCGCCCTGGCCAACGCAGCGGCCAATGCGCCCTCGCTCCTGCACGTGCACGAGGAGTGGATCCGCAAGCTGGAGCGGGAGGGCATCGTCAACCGCGAGCTCGAGGGACTGCCCTCGCGCAAGGAGGTGGCCGCCCGGCTGGAGCGGGGTGAGGCGCTCACGATGCCGGAGCTGTCGGTGCTGATGGCGTGGACCAAGATCGTGCTGGCCGAGGAACTGATCGCCTCCGACCTGCCCGACGACCCGTTCCTGCGGACCGACCTGTTCGAGTACTTCCCCAGCAAGATGCGCCAGACCTATCGGCCGCAGATGCTGGACCATCCCCTGCGCCGCGAGATCATCGTGACCCAGGTCGTCAACGACCTGGTCAACGGCGCCGGCATGACCTTCTGGCCGCGGCTGTCGGGCGAGACAGGGGTCACGGCAGCGGAGCTCACGAACGCCAACTTCGTCGCGCGCGAGATCTTCGGGTCCTTGGCGCTGCGCGAGGAGATCAAGTCGTTCGACAACACGTTGAGCGCGGCCGTGCAGACGAAGATGCGGATCGAGATGCGCACCCTGGTGGAGCGGGCGTCGCGCTGGCTGGTCAACAACCGGCGGCCGCCGCTGGACAGCGAGGCGGTGGCGGAGTTCTTCACGGTGCGCGTGCAACGCGTGATGGAGCAGCTGCCCGAGCTGATGGTGGGCGAGGAACTCGGCCACTTCGAGCGGCGCCGCGACTCCCTGGTCTCGGTCGGCGTGCCGGAGGAGCTGGCCGCGAAGGTGGCGGTGCTGCACCCGGCGTACCTGCTGATGAACATCACCGACATCGCCGACCGGCACGAGATGCAGCCGGCGGACGTCGCGCGCATCCACTTCCCGCTCGGCGAGCGGCTGGGTGTGCCGGCGCTCGTCGGCCGGATCCTCCAGCTGCCGCGCGAGGACCGGTGGCAGACGATGGCGCGGGCCGCGCTGCGCGACGACCTGTACGCCGTACACGCCCAGCTCACCGCCCAGGTGATCGACGAGACCGAGGCCGACCTGCCCGCCGGTGACCGGATCGCCGCCTGGGAGGAGAGCCATGGCGTCCGCATCCAACGGGCCGCGGACACGCTGAGCGAGATCTGCTCCGACGAGACTGCCGATCTGGCTCGGATGTCGGTCGGGTTGCGGGTGGTGCGCGGGCTGTCGCAGGCCGGCTGACGGCTCACGCGAGGCCGGCAGGACTCAGCTGGCCTTCTTCTTGGCGGTCTTCTTCGCGCCAGCGGTCTTGGCGGACTTCTTGGCGGACTTCGGCTCGGACTTGGTCGCTCCCGACGCCTCCGACTCCCCGCGCGAGGCCTTCGCGGCATCCACCGAGCGCTGCAGCGCGGCCAGCAGGTCGACCACCTCACCGGTCGACTTGGGCGTCTTGGCGGTCTTCTTGACCTCGCCGCCCTCGATCTTCGCCTTGACGAGTGCCTCCACGGCGCCGGCGTAGTCGTCCTCGAAGTCGCCGGCGTCGAAGTCGCCGGCGAGCGTCTCGACGAGCAGGTGGGCCATCGTGACCTCGGCGTCCTTGATCTCGCCCGGCTCCACCGAGAAGTCGGGCTGCCGGACCTCGTCGGGCCACATCATCGTCTGCATCACGATCACGTCATCGCGCACCCGCAGGACCGCGACGGACGTGCGCTGCCGCAGGGCAACGGTCACCACCGCCATCCGATCTGCGTCCAGCAGCGCCTGGCGAAGCAGGGCGTAGGGCTTGGCCCCCGACTTCTCGGGCTCGAGGTAGTAGGACTTCTCGAACAGCATCGGATCGATCTGCTCGCGCGGCACGAACTTCTCCACCGCGATCTCCCGCGAGGACGTCAACGGCAGCTCGGCCATGTCGTCGTCGGTGAGGATCACCAGCTCGCCGTCCTCGGTCTCGTAGCCCTTGGCGATGTCGGCGTAGGCCACCTCCTCGCCGTCGACCGAGCAGACGCGTTGGTACTTGATCCGGCCGCCGTCCTTGGCGTGGACCTGCCGGAACGACACGTCGTGCGACTCGGTGGCGGCGTACAGCTTGACGGGCACGTTGACCAGCCCGAAGGACACCGAGCCCTTCCAGATCGCGCGCATGGGGAAGACCTTTCGGACGAGAGCTTTCTTCCCCGCAGTATCGCCTATGGCGGTTAGTACGCGCCCTCCACGTCGCTGAACACGGCCTGGACGGCGGAGGTCCTGTTCGTGACACCCAGGCGCTCGTGGATGTGGTTGAGGTGGGTGCGGACCGTCCCCTCCGACAGCTCAAGGCGCCGGGCGATCTGGCCGTTGGTCAGGCCGTCGCGCACCAGGGCCAGCACGTTCTGTTGCCGGACAGTGAGCCCCGGATCGGGCGGGTGGGCAAGGCGCCAGCGGCGGTAGGACGCCGTCAGGTGCGGCTTGAGCAGGGTCACATAGAACGTCTCGCGCTCGGTGAACTCGACGCCGTCTCGCTTGCCCGTCAGGCGCAGGCGACGGCCGTGGGCCAGCGCCGCGGTGGCCCATAGCTCGCGAACGTAGACCCCGGAAATCAGCTCGCTGTCGGTCAGCACGCTCTGATAGTCGCCGGTGCGCTCGGCATGGCTGCAGGACACGTCCCAGTAGGTCTTCCAGAAGTCCTTGGCGCAGGGGTGTCCGGCACGGTCGCCGTCGACGAACGTGTAGGCGTCACCCGCACGCTCCTGGGAGAAGTACTCGCGGTCCGGGTTCCTGTCGAACCCCATCAGGCACAGCTCTTCGACGCGAAGGAGCGTGGCGAGCAGCTCGAATGCCTCAATGGAGACCGGCGCCTCGCCCTGGGTCTGACAGGCCTCGACGATGGCTCCCAGCAAGGCTGTCTCGGGCTGGGTGATGGTGAATCCCGCCATGGCGCCTCCGCCGCAAGGTCGACGAATGCCAGCAACACGGCTGGCCTTTCCTCCACGGTACGCCGCCCGCCCGGTCGTCGCCATCCGCATTTCCGCGGACCGCGCAACTGCGGATACCGGCTTGCTACCGGTTCTTCCTAGCGTGCGAAGGAGCCGGTTCCGTTCGGGGCCGCATCGAAAGGGAGGAACCATGAACAGGCATCACACAAGCGGGATCGTCCTGGCCACTGCCGCGGCGCTCCTGGTCACGTCTCCCGTGGCGGCGGCGGCGCAGCGACCCTACCGCGAGGTCGTCGTCGCGTCCGTGGCTACTGAGGGGGAGGTCGTCACCGAGCGGCTGTGCTTCATCGGGCAGGTGCGATGGAGCGATGCGCTCGCCGGACCTATCCCACGCTGTCCCTGGCGCTGAGGGTTTGCGGCGGGCACCGCGACCGAGTGGGGCGACGCAGAGCCGGCGCCCTGCACAATGTCCCCCATGCGTCCGATGCTCGCCACCAAGGGCGACCACGTGCCCTCCGGGCCCGGCTGGGTGCACGAGGTCAAGTGGGACGGCATGCGGGTGCTGGCCGACCTCGTGGGCGGCCGCGAACGCCGGCTCCGGCTGACCAGCCGGACCGAGAAGGACGCCACGGTCTCGTTCCCGGAGCTGCACGGCCTGCCGGGTGAGGACGTGCTGCTCGACGGCGAGGTGGTGGCCCTGGTCGACGGCGCGCCGTCGTTCGGGGCGCTGGCGGAGCGGATGCACGTCAGCAAGGCAGACCGGGCGCGAGCACTGGCTGAGCGGCTGCCGGTGACCTACCTGGTCTTCGACGTGCTGCGGCTCGACGGGCGAGACCTGCTGCGTGAGCCGCTGGCGCGGCGTCGCGAGATCCTGGAGGGGCTCGGTCTGGCCGACGTGCACTGGCAGGTGCCGGACACGTACGCCGACGGGGCGATGCTGTTCGAGGCGACTCTCCAGCAGGGGCTGGAGGGCATCGTCAGCAAGCGACTGAGCTCGCGCTACGAGCCCGGTCGGCGCAGCCCGCACTGGCTGAAGTTCCCGCACCGTCGCCGCGAGTCCTACGTCGTCGGCGGCTGGCGCTACGAGACCGACTCGGCCAGCCGTCTCGGAGCGCTCCTGGTGGGGGAGCCGACGCCAGACGGTCTGGTCTACCGGGGACGCGTCGGCAGCGGCATCGCCGGCAAGGCGGGACCGATGCTCAGCGAGGCGTTGGCGCCCCTTGCTCGGGCGACCAGCCCCTTCGCAGACGAGGTGCCACCGGCCGACGCTCTCGGCACCCGATGGGTCGAGCCCTTCCTCGTGGTCGATGTCGAGTCGCTGGGGCTCTCCAGCCAGCAGCGGCTCCGGCAGCCGGCATACGTCGGTGCCCGCGCCGACCTCACTCCCGAAGATCTTGTCTGAACGGGTCTGTTGACAGACGGGGGTTGTGCGTAGAATCCCGTCACCATCAAACGCCATGGGGGGCAAAGATGATGTTTCGTCGGGTTCTATTGTCGTGCGCGATTTCGGCGCTCGGAGCCAGTCTGCTGATGCCGGCACCGGCTCACGCGGCCGCCGGTCCGGTGGTCATCTCAGAGCTGAACTACCACGCCTACACCGATCTCTCGACCGATGACTTCCTGGAGCTGACCAACGCCGGCGACCAGCCGGTCGACATCTCGGGATACTCCTTCACCGCCGGTGTCGGAGGAGTTCTCCCGTCCGGGACGGTGATCCCGGCCGGTGGCCGCTTCGTGGCCTCGCCCGACGCTGCCGCGTTCGCGGCGCTCTACGGCTTCGCGCCGGACTTCGTCTACACCGGCAACCTGAGCAACAGCGGCGAGCAGGTCACGTTGGCCGACACGGCGCTCGCGGTGGTCGACACCGTGACCTACTCCGACACCGGCGACTGGCCGAGCGCGCCCGACGGCAACGGGCCGAGCCTCGAGCTGCGCGGGCTCCTGTCCGACAACAACGACCCGGCCAACTGGGGTGCGTCGACCGTGACCGGGGGCACCCCTCGCGCCGTGAACACCCTGGACGGCACGGCGCCGCCGCCTCAGGTGAAGAACCTGACGGTGGCCCCGCTCCAGCCCGACCCGGGCCAGGCGGTGACGGTGTCGGGCAGGCTCCCGGCCGGGTCCACGGCCACCCTCACCTACAAGGTGATGTACGCCGCTGAGGTGACGGTGCCGTTCCTTGACAACGCGGGGAGCCCCGGAGGTGCCGGCGACGGTGTCTACGCCGCCGGCGTGCCCGGCCAGAACGCTGGTCAGCTGGTGCGCTACCGCATCAACGCCTCCGTCGACGGGGTCGACTTCACGGCCCCGGCAGCAGGCGACACGATCAACTACGAGGGCTTCGTCGTCCGCAACCCGGCGGCGGCTAGCAACCTCCCGGTGATCGAGTGGTTCATGAGCGACGCCGTGATGGCCGACATGCTGGCCAACCACCGCTACGACGACTTCATGACGCCGGTGCCGGTGGCCTACAACGGCCAGGTCTTCGACAACGCCCTGTTCCGGGTCAAGGGCCAGTCGACGCGGTCCGCCGAGAAGGTGAGCTGGATGGTGGAGCTGCCGTCCGGGCACACGCTGGACTGGCCGAGCATCCCCTACCCCGTCAAGAAGTTCGCGCTCCAGCGCGACCCCGAGCCCAACGCGCAGCTGTCGTGGGAGATCATCCAGGACGCCGGCGCCAAATGGATCACCGTCGACCGGATCCGCACCCAGCGCAACGGCCAGTTCCACAGTGTCGGCGGCTTCCAGCAGGACGACGACAGCCTGTGGCGCAAGTACTGGGGCGTCGACGACTGGGCGATCTACAAGGGCGACGCCGGCGCCTTGAAGAAGACCTCCTCGCCGGCGGTGCTGCAGTCGCGGCTGTGGTTGGACAAGAAGGCTCGCGAGGACGAGGACTACACCGACGTCTGGGAGCTCAGCCAGGTCGTGGATGCTCCGGCGTCCGCGAGCCAGCAGCGCTGGATCGCCAACAACGTCAACGTCCCCGAGCTGATCAACTACATGGCGATCAACTCCTTGATCCGGCACACCGACTCGGGCTGGCACAACTGGTTCGTGAGCCGCGACACCGAGGGCACGGGCCGTTGGGAGATGTGGCACTGGGACCTCGACGTGTCGTTCTTCAACGTCTCGACCGACAAGTTCGGCGACTTCCTGGACCCTGCCGGCGCCAACGAGTTCAACCAGGCGATCATGGCCTACCCCGAGTGGCGCGAGATGTACCACCGGCGGCTCAAGACGCTGATCGACACCTACTACCGCAACGGTGGTCCGGAGACTCGCTACGACGAGATCACCGCGCCCTACCGGACTCCGGACTGGGACCTCGAGAACGCGAAGTGGAGCCTCGGCTCGTGGCAGACGTTCCGCCGCAACCTGCACCGCGCGACCGGCGACCGACGTGAGGTGTTCGCTGACAACACCGGCGCCGGGCAGCTGATCCCGGTTTCCCAGACGGCGGCCCCGCGCGTGGTGATCTCCGAGATCGCCTACCAGCCGGCCAGCCCGGACGCCGAGTACGTCGAGCTCTACAACCCGACGAACCAGGCGATCGATATCTCCGGATGGACGCTGGGCGGCGTGGATCTGACCATCCAGGCCGGCACCGTGCTGCTGCCGGGCGGCCGCGCCGTGTTCGTGGCGGACGACGTCGCATTCCGCGCGGCGTACGACCCCGGGACGCAGCTGGTCGGCGGCGAGTACGCCGGCCGCTTGGCGGACGACGGCGAGACGATCACGCTGCTCGACGGCGCCCGCGTCGTCGACACCGTGACCTATGCCCCGACCGCGCCGTGGCCGACCCAGGCCGCCGGTGGCGGCTCGACGCTCGAGCTGCTCGACCCCGGCTACGACAACAGCGTCGCCTCGTCATGGGCTGCCTCGACCGGTGCGGGCACCCCCGGCCTGGCGAACTCCAAGGTGGCACCGGCCGACGTGACCGTGCCGACCGCTCCGGGTTCGACCACCGCCACGCAGGTCCGCAACGGTGTCGCGGTGGACTGGACGGCGGGCTCGGACGACCGCGCCGTACAGCGCTACCAGGTGCTGCGGGACGGCTCGCCGGTGGCCACCGTCGATGCGGAGCTGCTGCGCTACGTCGACCGTGGCGTTCCGGCCGGGACACCGCACGTCTACACGGTGCTCGCGACCGACGGGGCCGGCAACGAGAGCGATCCCGGCCCGTCCGCTGCGGTGGTCTCGGGCAACCCGGTCCTGGCGGCCTTCGACGACTTCGACCTGCCCGACGGCTCGGCCTGGTCCAACTCCTGGGCAACCGAGGATCTCGCGCTCTCCAAGGCCGACATCCTGGACGGCCAGGGTCAGCTGTCGGTGGCTGACGGTGGCGGGATGTTCGCCCGCGGCAAGCTGGTCGAGCCCAGCAAGCAGACCAACGGCACCCTGCTGTCGAGCTACACCTGGGGCCCGGGGAGCGTTCGCACCAAGCTCACGTTCTGGATGCGCGCCTCGGGTGGGTGGAAGACGGCCTGGAACCCGGTCAACGGATACGGCGTGACCTTCAACTCGCGTAGCACCGGCATCGTGCTGAACCGGGTGGCGAACGGCTCCCGGGGGACGCTCGGATCGGCAGCCAACGCGCAGGAGAAGACCGCGGGGGTCAAGCAGTGGGTGCGGTTCCAGGTGACCGGGTCGACGATCCGGGTGCGCACCTGGGTCGACGGCACTGCCGAACCCTCGGCCTGGACCGCCTCGTTCACCAACTCGGCGGTGTCGGCGAGCGGCCGGGTGTACGTCGCCGCCTACGGGTCGAAGGCTCGTGCGGTCTACGTCGACGACGTGGCGCTGTCGGCGAACTGAGCAACGCGGCCGGACGGCGTGCTGCCGTCCGGCCGGCTCGCCTGGCAGTCTGGGCTCCATGCGATCGCAGTGGAGAGTTGTCACGGTGGGCGCCTTGGTGGCGTCCCTGAGCGTGGTGGGCGGGCTGGTGGCGCCCTGGTCGGCGTACGCCGACACGGTGCGGCTGGCCGGGGTGGACGTCCAGGTCACCGACACCACCGCCCAGGTCGTCACCGTCAACCGGACCAAGGGCTATCACGCGCGGGTCGCGTTCTGGGTGCGCAAGGACACCGGCTGGGAGCGCCGGCTGGTCGCGAAGGACGGCCGGATCGGCTCCGGCGGACTGGTGCGCCCGAAGCTCCGCAGGCAGGGCACCGGCACCACTCCGCTGGGCACCTACCGGCTGCCGTGGGTGTTCGGCACCCAGGCGGCCGACGACGCGTGGCAGATCCGCTACCGCAAGATCCGCCGGGGCGACTTCTGGGTGCAGGACAACAGGTCGTCGTACTACAACCGCTACCGCAACCGCCGCCAGGGCGGCTTCCGCTGGCGACTGCCCAGCGGCGACGCCAACAGCTCCGAGCGGCTCACCGACTACCCCGTGCAGTACGAGCTGGCCGTCGTCACCAGCTTCAACAAGGGTCAGGTGCGGCACCGAGGCTCGGGCATCTTCCTGCACGTCAACGGCTCCGGCGCCACGGGTGGCTGCGTGAGCGCGCCGCGTCGCTTCATGGTCCGTGTGGTCCGCAAGCTCGACCGGGCAGCGGACCCGGTGATCGCGATCGGCAGATGAGGCGAGCCGAATGAGATGGCCCAGGTGAGCCCCGAGCCCGGCACCGAGGTGCACGTCGAGGTCGAGGGGCGCACCCTGCGCCTGTCCAACCTGGAGAAGGTGCTGTACCCGCGCACCGGCACTACCAAGGGCGAGGTGCTGCACTACTACGCGCAGATCGCGCCGGTGCTGTTGCCCCATCTGCGCGACCGCGCGGTGACTCGGATCCGCTGGCCGAACGGCGTGGAGAAGCAGAGCTTCTTCGAGAAGAACGCCCCGGCCGGCACCCCGTCGTGGGTGCGCACCGCCCGGGTCCCGACCACGGGTAGCCGCGCGCCGTCACGCAACGGCGACCACCTCGAGTTCCCGATCTGCGACGATCTGGCGACCCTGACCTGGCTGGCCAACCTGGCTGCCCTCGAGCTGCATGTGCATCAGTGGAAGATCGGGAAGAACGGCCGGCCTCGCAACCCCGACCGCCTGGTGATCGACCTCGACCCCGGCGAGCCGGCCGGGCTGTCGGAGTGCTGCCAGGTGGCGCTGCTGGTGCGCGCCAAGCTCGGCGAGCGGAAGCTGGCAGGCCGGCCGGTCACCAGCGGTTCGAAGGGTCTGCACCTGTACGCCGACCTGCCGGGTCGGCTGAACCCCGACGAGACGACCGCGTTCGCCAAGCAGATCGCCGAGGAGCTGCAGGCCGAGCATCCCCGGCTCGTGACGGCCACCATGACCAAGGCGAAGCGACCGAACAAGGTGTTCCTCGACTGGTCGCAGAACGCCGGCTCGAAGACCACCGTCTCGCCGTACTCCCTGCGCGGCCGGGAGCGGCCGACCGTCGCCACGCCCGTCACCTGGGCCGAGATCGAGGCCGGCGCCGACGACCCGCTCGGGCTCGATCAGTTCGACTTCACCGCGGTGCTGGAGCGGGTGGCCGAGCAGGGTGACCTCTTCTGATCCGGTCGACCTCACCGAGAAGAAGCAGCCGCCGTCTTGTCGGCCACTGGTCGCGGGCGGGGGACTGCCGCGAAGGCAGAGAGCTCGAACCACTCCGGGAGCGCCCGCCGCAACCGCGGCGGCCCGACGATGCTCACCTGGCCCGATCGCAGTGCGGCTTGCCAGGTGTTGTCGCCCGTCCAGACCTCCACCAGAGTGCGCAGCCGGGTCTCGACGGTCACGGTGACGTCGAACCCGGGGTCGTGGTCGCACACATCTGCGTCGCTGTGGGTCAGCACCAGCCACCAGAGACGCTTCCCGCCGGCGACGTCGCTGAAGTCGAACTGCACCACGGTGCGTCCCTCCGGCAGCCGGTCGTGTCGGACATTTCGGCGCATGTCCCACAGCAGTAGGTGGGGGTCCAGGTCGGCCTCACCCACCGCGCCCATCCAGCGCGTGCCCCACACGCCGATCGCCTCGACGACAGGCCGCAACTCGCTGCCGGCCTCGGAGAGTCGATAGCGCACCTCGGCCCCCTCTGCGCTCCTCGTGACGAGACCCGCCCGCTCGAGCTGGGCCAGTCGGTTCGACAGCAGGCTCGGAGACATCCGCGGCAGGCCGCGGCGCAGGTCGTTGAAGCGTTCGGTGCCGGTCACCAGCTCGCGGACGAGCAGCAGGGTCCAACGCTCGTCGAGCAGCTCCATCGCCCTGGCGACGGGACAGAACTGGTAGTAGGGGGCGCCCATACCGGCCAGCGTAGGACCTGGTCGGGCCGCTGCGAAGTACAGATCTTGTACTGGTAGGGGACCGGGCCGACTCCTAGTGTGCAGGCGGCGGCGTACCCCGTCGTTGATCGCATCCGGAGGGACCATTCATGACCAGCTCCAGCGCCACTGTGGACAGCCCCGACTTCGCGCACGGCGTCGGGACCGACGAGGACCGTCAGCTCAAGGCACGGCACCGTGCGCTCTGGGCACTCGGGGACTACCCTGCCGTGGCCGCGCGGGTGATCCCGTCCCTCGGCGCCACGCTCGTCGATGCCTGCGGGATCGCCGCCGGAGACCGGGTCCTGGACGTCGCCGCAGGCGCGGGCAACGTGGCGATCCCGGCCGCTCTCGCGGGCGGAGACGTGGTCGCCTGCGACCTCACCCCCGAGCTGCTCGCCGCCGGCGCGGCGGAGGCCGAGGCCCGGGGCGCCCGGGTCACCTGGGAGCAGGCGGACGCCGAGGCCCTGCCCTACGACGACGGAGCGTTCGACGCTGTGCTCAGCTGCGTGGGCGTCATGTTCGCGCCCCACCACGGCGCGGCGGCCGCTGAGCTGGCCCGCGTGACCCGACCCGGCGGCACGATCGGACTGATCAACTGGACACCGGAAGGTTTCATCGGCCAGATGTTCGCGATCATGAAGGCGTTCGTCCCCGCGCCACCTCCGGGCGTGCACCCGCCGCCGCTGTGGGGAAACGTCGACCATCTGGGTGGCCTCTTCGGTGAGTCCGTCAGCGATCTCGAGGTGGCCAGGGCGATGGCGTCGATCGACATCTTCGCCTCCGGCGAGGAGTTCCTGGACTTCTTCAAGGCGCACTACGGGCCCACGGTGGCGGCCTACCGGGGTTTGGCCGACCAGCCCGAGCGGGCGGACGAGCTCGACGAGCAGTTGGTAGACCTCGCCCGGAGCTTCGACCTCGGCGGCGGCCGGATGGAGTGGGAGTACCTCCTGGTCACCGCGCGCCGCGCCTGACTCGCGGGCGGGCTCTCCTCAGCCCAGCGACAACAACGCCACGCCCACCAGGGCCGCGACCACGCCTGCCTGCTGCACGCGCTGCAGGCGCTCGTGCAGGAACAGCCCGGCCAGGAGCACCGTGACGACCGGGTAGAGCGAGCCCAGTACTGCCGTCACGCTGACCAGACCCCTGGTGGACGCCAACGCGAACATCAGATTGGCACCGGCGTCTCCGAGGCCGACGGCGACCAGCGGAGCGAGGTCACGCGCGGCCAGGCCGCCGATCCGGCGTACGGCCAGGGCCGCGAGTCCGAAGCCCGTCACGCTGGTCGCGCGCATGCCCCACAGCGTCATCAACGACGAGTGTTCGGCGCCACGGGCGATGAAGAGCATGGTCAGGCCGAAGCCGATCCCAGCAAGGACAGCGAGCAGGACCGGCCGGGCACCGGTCGCGCCCCGAAGCTCGGGTCCGCTCGCCGCGACCGCGCCCGCCAACGCCAGCGCCATCCCGCCGTAGGCAAGCAGGCTCGGCTGCTCACCGGAGGCGACGCCTGCCACGACGGGAACCACCGCGCCCAGCGCGGCGATCGGGGAGACCACGCCCATCGTCCCGGACGCCAGCGCGGCGTAGAAGGAGACCAGGGCGAGCGACCCGGCGGCTCCGGCGGCCATCGCCCACGGCAGCCAGGCCAGGTCGTCGCCGAACGTGCCGGCCGCGACCAGGACGAGACTGACGGCGACCAGGCCGCAGGCCTGCGAAGCTCCCACCACGGCGTACGCCGGGAGTCGCCGCGTGAGGAGACCGCCACCGAAGTCGGCGCTGCCCCAGAGCAGGCTGGAGAGCAGGGCAAGAAGGGCGGCCACGGGGAGACGCTAGCGGAGGCGAACCAGGCTCACCGGCGCCGGTGGAACCGCCACTCCCCGGTGGGATGCCGACGCAGGTCCCACCGGTCGTCGTGAGCACGGCGATGATGCCACCCGCAGAGGGGGAGACCGTTGTCGAGATCGGTCGGACCGCCGGAGGCCCAGGACTCGGGATGATGGATCTCGCACCAGGAGAACGGCCGCTCGCAGCCTGTCACGGCACACGAGTCGTGGCGCAGGGCCATCGCCCTGCGCTGGTGGCGGCTGTGGAGGCGTCGCCCCCGACCCAGGTCGAGGGGGACGGACCGGGAGTCGAGCACGGCCGGAATGAGCTGGGCCTCGCAGGCCAGCCGGCGCGCCTCGGCGGCCGAGATCCGGACCCCGGTGTCGAGACCGGCAGCGCCGAGCCCGGCGAGCAAGGCATCGAGGGTGAGCGTGACCACGACCTCCGTGGTGGTGCCGGTGTGGCCCGCGGTCGGCAGGTGCTCGATCAGCTCGCAGAGCGCCTGGCCCCAGCGCTCGCTGGTGTTGAGGTCGCCCTGGCCGGGGAGGGTGGTGTCCTCGACGGGCTCGCCCGTCGCGTCACGGGAGAGTCGCCGGGGCGCGGTCAGACGCTCGAGAGCGTTGCGCAACAGCACCCCCTGCAGCTCGGGGATCACGAACCGGCCGGCCCAGGTGCCGTCCCCACGGTCTCCGAGAACGAACCAGGTCTCCTCGGCGGCGCGGCGCTCCTCGGCCCGCAGCAACGCTGACTCGTGAGCGTCGGCGGCCTCGACGCTGATCGTCTCGAACATTCGGCGCGCGACCTGGCGCAGCCGCCGGGCATCGATCGGCCGCCCGGAGCGGTTGCCGTCGCCGGTGGCACGGGAGACCAACAGCTCCTCGGCCTCGCGGATCTGGTCAAGGGTGGCACCCGCCGGCGCGCGTTGGGCGGCGTTGACGATCACCCGCACCTGATCCAGCCGAAGCCGCCCGGCACTGAAGGCGTCGCGGGTGGCGTGGAAGCGCTCCTGCAGCGCCCGAGCCAGCCACAGGCCGCCCGCCATCACCGCCCGGGTGTCGCCGGTGAGCCGAGCCAGCCAGGCGTCGGTCCCAGTGTCAGCGGTGAGGTGGTGGACCTGCCGGGCGTCGGCCTCCGCGGACAGCGCCAGGCGCAGCGCTGCTGCCTGGGACTCCAGCTCGGCGAGCCGGCTGATCGCCTCGGCGAGGCCGTCGGTCGGCACGTCGCGCAGCGACGGGTCGCCAGCCCGCCGCAGCGCGGCCTGAGCCGCGGACACCTCGCTTACCAGTCCGGCCGCGACCAGGTGGCCTGCTGGCTGGCGCAGCGCGGTCACGGTCATGGTCTGATAATATCAGAACATACGTTCGAGCACTATCGACCGTGTGGGTGGCTGGGGATGACTGCACCGCGAGCGGTGCTGGGACGATGACGCCATGACCGACCAGCTCACCGAACGTCGTCCGATCCACACCTGGCTCACCGACATGGACGGCGTCCTGGTTCACGAGGAGGACCCGATCCCCGGGGCGTCGGACTTCATCGAGGCGCTGAAGGCGTCCGGGCTGAGGTACCTCCTGCTCACCAACAACTCGATCTTCACCCCGCGCGACCTGCGCGCCCGGCTGCTCAACAGTGGCATCGACGTGCCGGAGGACGCGATCTGGACGTCCGCGCTCGCGACTGCGACGTTCCTGGCCGACCAGCGGCCCGGCGGGTCGGCGTACGTCGTGGGGGAGTCCGGCCTGATCACGGCGATGCACGACCAGGGCTTCGTGATGACCGACCGCAAGCCCGACTACGTCGTGTTGGGGGAGACCCGGACCTACTCCTTCGAGCAGATCACCCGGGCGGTCCGGCTGATCGACGCCGGCGCCCGGTTCATCGCGACCAACCCCGATCCCAGCGGCCCGAGCCGGCACGGGTTGATGCCCGCGACCGGCTCGGTGGCCGCCCTGATCAGTACGGCGACCGGCCGGGCGCCGTACTTCGTGGGCAAGCCGAACCCGCTGATGATGCGCGGCGCACTGAACCGGATCGAGGCCCACTCCGAGACCACGGTGATGGTCGGTGACCGGATGGACACCGACATCATCGCGGGCCTCGAAGCGGGGTTGCGGACGATCCTGGTCTCGACGGGATCGACCCATCCCGACCAGGTGCCCGACTTCCCCTACCGGCCGAGCCTGATGGTCGACTCGGTGGCCGACCTGGTGTCGGTCGTGAGCGAGCGTGCGGGCTAGCTCGCCTTGGCCGCGGCCTGGTTCTCGGTCGCCGCTCCTGCGGTGCTCAGCGCGCCGCCGGCGTCCTGCAGGTGGGCGCGGACGAACCATTGGTACTGCTCGAGGTCACCCGTCTGCGCGATCAGGATGTCTTCAGTGACCGGGTCGATCTCGCCGACATCCTCGATGGCCTCACGGTGGTCGGCGATCACGCCGCCGTAGACCAGGTCGAGCGCGCCGAGGTGAGCGCGGGTGTCGGCCCGCATCACGTCGTAGTCGTCCCAGCCGCGGTCCTTGACCAGAGCGCCGGGCAGCCCGTTGGGGGAGACGCCGAGCGTCGCCATCCGCTCGGCAAGGACGTCGACCATCTCCCGAACCCCGTCGATCTGGGGATCGAGCATGGTGTGGACGCCGATGAAGGTGGGGCCGACGACGTTCCAGTGCGCATGCTTGAGCGTCAGCTGCAGGTCGTTGAGGGCATGCAGCCGCATCTGCAGCGCGTGTGCGACCTGATGTCCCTCGGGGACCTCGAGGCCTGGCACGGTCACGGGCGCGTCGTCGTCGCTGTGGACAGGTGAGTTCGGAGTGCTCATGGCGCAGGGGTACCCGGTCACGGTCCGGTCATGCACACGCGGCGCGGCCGTCGCGCGCCCGGGCTGCGCGTGTCGGGGCCGACTGTGGGTACTGGAGCGATCGGACCGATCGAGACTCTCGAGAGGAGCAACCCGATGACCGCAGGCGAACCCAGCGGCCGCGACCGAACCCCGCAACGGCCGGAACCCTGCTCTTGCGATGGATACCCTAGGGGGGTATCATCCGATCCATGAACGCGGCCGCTACCCCTTCTGAGAACGCTGCACATCAGCACAGCTACATCGCCCACGACACCAAGAGCGACTACCTCAAACGGCTGCGCCGGATCGAGGGCCAGGCCCGCGGCCTGCAGCGGATGGTGGAGGAGGAGAAGTACTGCATCGACATCCTCACCCAGGTCTCCGCGATGACCAAGGCCCTCGAGGCGGTCGCGCTCCGTCTGCTCGACGAGCACCTGGCGCACTGCGTCGTCGACGCCGTCGCTGTCGGGGGCGATGAGGCCAAGATCAAGCTCCAGGAGGCCTCCGAGGCCATCTCCCGACTCGTCCGCTCCTGAAAGGAACCCACCATGAGCCAGACCAGCACCTACACCGTCACCGGCATGACCTGCGGTCACTGCATCGCATCGGTCACCGAGGAGGTCCGGGAGCTCCCGGGCGTCGAGGACGTCGGGGTCGACCTGCCGACCGGGGTCGTCACCATCACCAGCGCCGAGCCCCTCGAGGACGCCGCCGTCCAGGCCGCCGTCGAGGAAGCCGGCTACCAGCTGGCATGAGCACCTCCCACGGCACTGCACCGGCCGGCCCCGAAACCGAGACCGGCGGCACCGAGACCGGCGACACCGGGGCCGGCGAAACCGGGGCCGGCGTGGTCGAACTGGCGATCACCGGGATGACCTGCGCATCCTGCGCCAACCGGATCGAGCGCAAGCTCAACAAGCTCGACGGCGTCGCGGCGACGGTCAACTACGCCACCGAGAAGGCGAAGGTCACCTTCGACGGCAACGTCGAGCCCGAGGACCTGGTGGCGGCGATCGAGCAGGCGGGGTACGCCGCCACGCTGCCCCGGCCGAAGCCGGCTCCCGGCACCGGTGACGCGAGCGACGAGGGCGAGTCGGCCGCGGCCGACCCGGTGCGCACCCTGCGCCAGCGGCTGCTCGTCTCGGCTGTGCTGACGGTCCCGGTGGTCGCGATGGCGATGGTGCCGCCGCTGCAGTTCACCAACTGGCAGTGGCTGTCCCTCACGCTCGCGGCCCCGGTCGTGGTCTGGGGCGCCTGGCCGTTCCACAAGGCGGCGTGGACCAACCTCCGCCACGGCACGTCCACCATGGACACCCTGATCTCGCTCGGGACGCTGGCGGCGTTCGGCTGGTCGCTCTACGCGCTGTTCTGGGGCACGGCCGGCATGCCCGGGATGACTCACCCCTTCTCGTTCACCGTCGAACGCACCGACGGGGCGGGCAACATCTACCTCGAGGCCGCCGCCGGCGTGACCACGTTCATCCTCGCCGGCCGCTACTTCGAGGTCCGCTCCAAGCGCCAGGCGGGCGCCGCGCTGCGGGCCCTGCTGGAGCTCGGCGCGAAGGACGTCGCGGTCCTCGGGCCGGACGGTGTGACGGAGACCAGGATCCCGGTCGAGACGTTGGCGGCGGGCGACCTGTTCGTCGTCCGACCTGGCGAGAAGATCGCGACCGACGGCGTCGTCGAGCGAGGGCACCTCCGCGGTCGACGCGTCGCTGCTCACCGGCGAGTCGGTCCCGGTCGAGGTCGAAGCCCGGCGACACCGTCGTCGGCGCCACCGTCAACGCCGGCGGTCGGCTGGTCGTCCGCGCCACCCGGGTCGGCGCCGACACCCAGCTCGCGCAGATGGCGCGCCTGGTCGAGGACGCACAGAACGGCAAGGCCCAGGTCCAGCGCCTGGCCGACCGGATCTCCGGCATCTTCGTGCCGATCGTGATCGCTGCTCTCCGTCGGGACGCTCGGCGTCTGGCTCGGCACCGGCGACGGGCTGGCTGCCGCGTTCACCGCGGCCGTGTCGGTGCTGATCATCGCGTGCCCCTGCGCCCTGGGCCTGGCGACGCCGACCGCGCTGATGGTCGGCACCGGCCGCGGCGCCCAGCTCGGCATCCTGATCAAGGGACCTGAGGTCCTGGAGTCCACCCGCCGGGTCGACACCGTCGTGCTCGACAAGACCGGCACCGTCACCACCGGCCGGATGACGCTGCGCGACGTGGTGGCGGCCGCCGGCGAGGACGTCGACCGAGGTGCTGCGGCTCGCCGGTGCGCTCGAGGACGCCTCCGAGCACCCGATCGCCCAGGCGATCGCCACCGGAGCCCGGGAGCGCCTGGGCGCCCTGCCCCCGGTCGAGGACTTCGCGAGCATCGAGGGCCTCGGGGTCCAGGGTGTCGTCGCTGACGGAGAGGCGACCCACGCCGTCCTGGTGGGCCGCCCGCAACTGCTGGCCGAGTGGTCCCAGCACCTCACCCCCGAGCTGGAGCAGGCCATGTCCCGGGCCCAGGCCACCGGCGCGACCGCGGTCGCGGTCGGCTGGGACGGCCGGGCGCGCGGCGTGGTGGTCGTCGCCGACGCGATCAAGCCGACGTCGACGGAGGCGATCGCCGAGCTGCGCGACCTCGGCCTCCGGCCGGTGCTGCTCACCGGCGACAACGAGCCGCGGTCGCGCACACGGTGGCGGCCGAGGTCGGCATCGACGACGCCGACGTCATCGCCGACGTCCTGCCGGCCGAGAAGGTGGACGTGGTCAAGCGGCTGCAGGCCGAGGGCCGGGTCGTCGCGATGGTCGGCGACGGCGTCAACGACGCCGCCGCGCTGGCGCAGGCCGACCTCGGCCTGGCGATGGGCACCGGCACCGACGTCGCGATCGAGGCCAGCGACCTCACGCTGGTGCGCGGCGACCTGCGGGTCGCCGTCGACGCGATCCGGCTGTCGCGGCGCACGCTGGCGACGATCAAGGGCAACCTGTTCTGGGCCTTCGCCTACAACGTCGCCGCGCTGCCGCTGGCCGCGGCCGGGCTGCTCAACCCGATGCTCGCCGGCGCCGCGATGGCGTTCTCCTCGGTGTTCGTGGTGACCAACAGCCTGCGGCTGCGCCGCTTCCGAGCGCATGCCACGACGGCGGTCACCAGCCCGGCGGTAGCCGGGGACGACCCCGAGCACTCCTAGAAGTCGTCGTCGTTGTCGGTCTCGAGCCGGTTCGTCGACGTGCCGAGGTTGCCGACCACGTCGGTGACGCCGACGCCGGCCGTGACGCCGTTGCGAGGCACCCAGGTCATGTTGGCAGCCGCGGCCGCGGTCGTGACGCTGGCCGGCAGGTTGGGCGTTCCGAACGTCAGGGTGAGGGTCTACTCGTTCCATGGCACGAAGTGACTAGTTGAAAGCGCAACGGTGTTCCTCGGGCCAGCGCTCTCCGCGGCCGAACGACCGATGCTCTAGATTCCGTTCGTGAGCGCCCAGGCCCCGTCCGCTGTCATCCTGATCCGCGGGGAACGGTTCATCCCCAATCCCGCCACCGCCGCCGACAACGCGTTCCAGCGCGAGGTCCCGGCCGGGCAGTCCGACGACGCGACCTCGAGCAAGGCGGTGGCCGAGATGGACGCCGTCGCCCAGGCCCTGCGCGATGCCGGCGTTCGGGTCCACGTGTTCGAGGACGAGGACCACACCCGCCCGGACAGCGTCTTCCCGAACAACTGGCTCTCCACCCACGCCGGGGGCAACGTCGCGGTCTACCCGATGTACGCCTCCAACCGTCGCCACGAGCGTCGTGCCGACGTGCTCGAGCTGCTCAAGTCGCAGTACCGGGTGCAGACCATCGTGGACTACTCCGGTCTCGAACCCGACGGGATCTTCCTCGAGGGCACCGGCGCGATGGTGCTCGATCACGTGTCACGGGTCGCCTACCTGGCATACAGCCACCGGGCCGACACCCACGTCCTGGAGCGGTTCTGCACCGACTTCGGCTACGAGCCGATGGCCTTCGGCGCGGTCGACTCCGAGGGCGTGCCGGTCTACCACACCAACGTGATCGCCTGCATCGGCACCGACGTCGCGATGATCGCCCTGGAGATGATCCCGGACCACAAGCGCCGCGCGGAGGTCCGCGAGCGACTCACGGTCAACGGAAGGGTCGTCGTCGAGCTGACCGAGCAACAGATCCGGGAGTTTGCCGGCAACGCGGTGGAGCTGTGTGGTCGTACGCCGGCGGGCCGGCGTCGCTACCTGATGGTCATGTCGGCCCGGGCGCGCCGCAGCCTGCGCCCGGACCAGGTCGCGGCGATCGAGGAGTCTTGCGAGATCATCGCCATCGACATCCCGACGATCGAGCTGGCCGGTGGGTCGGTGCGGTGCATGATCGCAGGCGTCCACCTGGACCGGCGCCCGGCCCTCGAACCCGAGCCCACGGCCGCCACCGAGGCGATCGATGAGAACCCCCAGACCGCCGACGGCCAGGACGTCGCGACGGCCGGCATCGCGGACTGATGGGTCTGCTCGGTCGGTTGACACCGACCTCGGGTCCTCGCGTTGGGCAAAGCCTGTCCACAGATTGTGGTTACCCCCTGTTGCCGGATGCGTGAGTTCGCCTAGGTTCGCGGTCAACACCTTCTCCCGGGGGAGGCCCGATGACCGCGGTGCAGGCCGATGCTCACGGCGAGCTGGTCGAGGCGCTGGATGCGCGTGTGCGTGCCGGCGTACGCCGTGAGGGCGTGGATCCGCAGGCCGACGTCCCGCACGTACGCCGCATCGCCGAGGCCGCGATCCGCGAGCACGACGACCGCAGCCTGACCGGCGCGGTGCTGCCGGTGACCGACCCGGACGCGATGGTCGCCGAGCTGGTGGCACGGGTCTCGGGGTTCGGGCCGCTCCAGCCGTTCCTCGACGACCCGACCGTGGAGGAGATCTGGATCAACGACCCGACCCGGGTCTTCGTGGCCCGCAACGGTCGGCACGAGCTGACCAACCTGATGCTGACCACCGCCCAGGTCAACGAGCTGGTCGAGCGGATGCTGAAGACCAGCGGGCGCCGCGTCGACATCAGCCAGCCCTTCGTCGACGCGATGCTGCCCGACGGCAACCGGCTGCATGTGGTGCTCGAGGGCATCACCCGCGGCTTCACCGCGGTCAACATCCGCAAGTTCGTGCTGAAGGCGGGCAGGCTCAGCGACCTCGTGGAGCTGGGCAGCCTGCCCCCGCCGGCGGCAGCGTTCCTGGAGGCGTCGGTCCGGGCCGGGCTCAACATCCTGGTGGCCGGCGGCACCCAGGCAGGCAAGACCACCATGCTCAACTGTCTGGCAGCGGCGATCCCCGGCGGGGACCGTGTCGTCAGCGCGGAAGAGGTCTTCGAGCTCCGCTTCCCGCATCCCGACTGGGTGCCGATGCAGACCCGACAGGCCGGGCTCGAGGGCACCGGCGAGGTCCGGCTCCGCGACCTCGTGAAGGAAGCGCTACGGATGCGCCCGAGCCGGGTGATCGTGGGTGAGGTCCGTGCGGAGGAATGCCTCGACCTCCTCCTCGCGCTCAACTCAGGGCTGCCCGGCATGTGCACCATCCACGCCAACAGTGCCCGTGAGGCGCTGGTCAAGATGTGTACGTTGCCCCTGCTCGCCGGCGAGAACATCTCGGCGCGCTTCGTGGTGCCGACGGTCGCCGCGTCGGTCGATCTGGTGGTGCACCTGGGCATCGACCACGCCGGCGTACGCCGGGTCAACGAGATCGTGGCGGTGCCGGGCCGAGTCGAGGCGGACGTGATCGAGACCGAGCCGATCTTCGAGTCGGTCGCCGGCGAGCTGGTGCGGGCGGGGGGGATGCCGCCGCGGGTGGAGCGCTATGCGCGGCTCGGGGTCGACCTGCCGCGCCTCTTGGGTGGGTCGCCATGATGGGCGCGCTCATCGGGCTCGGGCTCGGGTGTGGCCTGCTGCTGGTGTGGTCGGCGTTCGCGCTGCCGCGGCAGTCACGGCCGGCCCGGTCGGTCGGCCGTCTCTCGCGGCTGTTGACGTCGGCCGGAGTGGCGTCCGTGAGTCCGCGGAGTTTCATGGCGCTGTGCGCGGGGCTCGCGGTGAGCGTCGGCCTCGTCGTCCAGGTCGTGTCGCGCACCTCGACGGTGGCGCTGGTCTTCGCGGTGATGGCCGGCTATCTCCCCTTGACGCTGTTGCGATCCAGGGCCAGGAGGCGACAACGCGAGTTTGCCGAGGTCTGGCCCGAGGCGGTCGACAACCTGGCATCGGCGGTGCGGGCCGGACTCTCCCTACCCGACGCGTTGGCCGGGCTCGCGGTGCGAGGGCCGGAGCCGCTGCGAGCCGCCTTCGAGCAGTTCGCGATGGACTACCAGGTCAGCGGCAGGTTCGGCGACTGCCTGGATCGGCTCAAGGAGCGGTTGGCGGACCCGGTCGGTGACCGGGTGGTGGAAGGGCTTCGGGTAGCTCGGGAGGTCGGCGGCGGGCAACTGGGGCGGCTGCTGCGGAACCTCTCGGGCTATCTGCGCGACGAGCTTCGCACTCGCTCCGAGATGGAGGCGCGGCAGTCCTGGACTGTCAACGGCGCCCGCCTCGCCGTCGCTTCACCGTGGCTGGTGTTGCTCATGATGTCGGCTCAGGGTGAGGTGATCCAGCGCTATGCCAGCCCGGTGGGGTTCGCGATCCTGGTGATCGGTGCGGGGCTGTGCGTGGTCGCCTATCGGCTGATGATGCGCATCGGGCGGTTGCCGACCGAGCGACGGATCCTCGCATGACCGGCGTGATGTGGGGCGCGGTACTGGGTGCGACCACAGCCGGCGGGGCCCTGCTGACCGCGCAGCGCGTGGTGGCGATCCGGCGTCCTCGACTCGATCTTCGGGTGTTGCCGTTCGTGCGCGACCTTCCTCAGGCCCGACGGCTGCCGGGACTGCCAGCCCCGATCGCCACGTCCGGCGTGGCGGCGGCAATCTTCGGCCCCTCGCTGCAGCGGGCGGCGCGCGGCCTCGAGCGGGTGCTCGGCGGCTCGGCCTCGGTGCGGCGTCGCCTCGATCGCGCGGGGTTCGATCAGTCCGTGCACGACTTCCGGGTCCGTCAGGCGGTCTGGGGCCTCGTCGCGTTCGTGGTTGCGGCAGCGGTCGGCGTTGTGCGGTCGCTGAGCGATCCGAGCCTGGTGGTGTCGTCGTTGCTGCTGTGTGGCCTGGCCGCCGTCGGAGGTGTCGTGGCGTGCGACCAGCAGCTGTCCAGCATCGTGACCCGACGCGAGCGAGACATGCTGCTGGAGTTCCCGACGATCGCGGAGCTGCTCGCGCTGGCGGTCGCGGCCGGCGAGGGGCCGGTGGCCGCGCTCGACCGGGTCGTCCGCCGCAGCGGCGGCGAGTTGTCTCGGGAGCTGTCCACCGTCCTGGCGTCGATCAGGACCGGCGAGCCCGTGAGCTCCGGTTTCGAGCGGCTGGCCACCCGCACCGGCCTGCCGCTGGTCGCCCGCTTCGCCGACGGCATCGCCGTGGCCGTCGAGCGCGGCACGCCCCTTGCCGACGTACTCCACGCGCAGGCGGCCGACGTCCGGGAGTCCGGGCGCCGAGAGCTGATCGAGAGTGCGGCGCGCCGCGAGGTGCTGATGATGGTGCCCGTGGTCTTCCTGGTGCTGCCGATCACCGTCATGTTCGCCTTCTGGCCCGGCGTGATCGGGCTGAGTCTGACCACCCCCTGACCACCAGAAACCGAATCCACCAGAACAGAGAGAAGTGAGGGATCGATGAGCTGGGAACGTCTGCAGTTGCATCTCTATGCGTGGCTCGTCGCGCCGCGCAAGCGTGACGAACGAGGTGATGTGCCCGGATGGGTGCTGATCACCGTGATGACCGCGGGACTGGTCAGCCTGATCTACGGCATCGCGAAGGGACAGTTGGGCAAGTTGCTGAGCAACGCCTTGAGCGGGTTGAGCTGACCCGTGGGCGGCCGCGCACCCTCGGGCCAGCGCGGGTCGGCGGTGGTCGACTTCGTGCTGATCATGGTCGTGCTCGTGCCGATCACCCTCGGCATCATGCAGCTCGCGCTGGTACTGCATGTCCGCAACACCTTGGCCTCCGCAGCGTCGGAGGGCGCGCGGTACGGCGCCACCGCTGACCGCGGGCCGGGCGAGGCGGCGGCGAAGACCCGCGAACAGATCAGCACCTCGTTGAACTCTCGCTACGCCGAGCACGTGGTCGCCTCGCCCGCATCCGTGGGCGGTGCTCCCGGGATCGAGGTGCGGGTGGAGGCGACCGTGCCGGCGCTCGGTCTGGGTGGGATCGGCGTGCACCTGAGCGTGGTCGGCCATGCGGTGGAGGAGTCGCCGTGAGCGGGATCCCGGGGGAGCGGCGCCGCGACGAGCGGGGGACGGCACTGGTGGAGTTCGTCTGGCTGGGCATCCTGCTGCTGATCCCGTTGGTGTGGTTCGTGATGTCGGTCTTCGAGGTGCAGCGCGGTGCCTTCGCGACGACGGGGGCGGCGCGGGCTGCCGGGCGGGCGTTCGCGCTGGCGCCGGATGACTCGACCGGGAGGGCCAGAGCGGAGGCGGCGGCGCGCCAGGCGTTCGCCGACCAGGGGATCGACGGGGCTCCGGTCGACGTGCGGGTGACCTGCACGCCGTACCCGACCTCCTGCCACTCTGGCACCTCCGTCGTGACCGTGGTGGTGCGCAGCCGGGTGGCGCTGCCCCTGTTGCCCGACGTGCTCGGCGGCGGAGCGCCGAGCTTCGCCCTGGATGCCACGCATCGGGTGCCGATCGGGCGCTACGTCGAGGTGGCTACCGATGGCTGAGCGTTTGCGGGCCGGGCGGGCGCGCGACGAGCGAGGCCAGATGACGCTGATGATCATCGGCTTCGCGGTCGTGCTGCTGATGTTGATCGCGGCGGTGGTCGACGCGTCGGCGGCGTACCTCCAGCGGCAGGGGCTCGACAGCCTCGCCGACGGCGCCGCCCTGGCCGGTGCCGACGCCGGCGCCTCGGGGGAGGACGTCTACACGTCCGGTGTCGACGAGGAGCGGTTGCGGCTGTTCGCCGAGACCGCACGAGCCGGTGTCGGCGACTATCTCGCCCGTTCCCAGGCGTACGCCGACTACCCCGGCCTGCGCTTCGAGGTCCGCGTCGACGCCGCGAACCGCTCCGTGACGGTGCGACTCCGCGCGCCGCTCGACCTGCCGCTCACGGTGCCGGGCTCGCCGGAGCGCGCGATCATCGGCGCCACGGGGTCGGCGATCGTCAGCCCGGAGCGGTAACTGACGGAGCTCGGCCCGGCTCGCTGGGGGTTGCCCGCCCGGACTGCACACGGGATGCTGGTCGTGATGGCGCATCGTCACGCTTTCGACGAGGCCTACGACCTCGGTGTCCCGCGGGCGGTCAGGAGACCTGCCCGCAGGCGGAGCGAACCTGCGCCCGGCGGCTTTGACGCCGGGTTAGACGCCGGGTTAGACGCTGGTCTGTCGATCACGGCGGAGGCGGTGCCGGCGGAGCTCACGGCGTTCGGTGGTTCGATCCTCCAGGCGGACGGGTCGATGGCCCGCGGCTGGGTGGTGGTGGAGGGCGACCGGATCGTGTCGGTCCGCTCGACGAAGCCGCGCTACGTCGAGCACGCCATCACCACCAACGGGGTGATCCTGCCCGGGCTCATCGACCTGCACGGCCATCCGGAGTACAACGTCTTCGCGCCCTGGGAGCCGCCCAAGACCTTCATCAACCGCGGTCAGTGGCGCAACAGCCGGGAGTACGCCCAGCTGGTCAAGGAGCCTTGGGCCCTGCTGACCTCCGGCGGCAAGTCGGTGTCGGTGAAGACGGCGATGACCCGCTACGCCGAGGTGCGGGCGGCCGTCGGCGGGGTCACGGCCATCCAGGGAGCCTCCCAGGACTATCCGAACAAGGCCGAGGCGCTGGTGCGCAACGTCGACCTCCTGATCTTCGGCACCCAGGTGGCCCGCAGCACCGTGGACTTCGGCCGGCTCCGCGACGACGACGTCGAGAGCATCCGCAAGGGGATCTTCGACACCGGGGCGGTCAAGGCGCACTACGTGCACCTCGCCGAGGGCCAGAAGACCAACGAGGCCTCGGTCAGGGAGTTCGACCGGTTCGCCGAGTCACCGCTGTTCAGTCACGCCACCGTGATGATCCACGGGACGGCGCTCACCCGCGAGCACTTCGACCGGCTCGCCGAGGTCGGAGGCAAGCTCGTCTGGTCCCCACAGTCGAATCTGCGGCTGTACGACGAGACCACCGATATCGGCGCCGCCCTGGCGGCCGGGGTGCCGATCGCGCTGGGTGCGGACTGGATGCCGTCGGGGAGTCCGAGCCTGCTGCACGAGCTCAAGGTCGCCCGGGAGGCCCTCGCCGGGATGCCGGACGTCAAGGTGGACTCGTCGGACCTGGTGCGCATGGTCACCAGCGACGCCGCCGAGATCGCCGGGCTCGCAGACCAGCTCGGCACCCTGGCCGTCGGACGCCCGGCCGACCTCACGATCATCCAGAAGCGCCTCGACGATGCGCACGACAACGTGGTCGCCGCCTACCCGTCCTGGGTCGACCTGGTGATGATCGCCGGCGACGTCGTCTACGGGCGTCCCGACTGGGTCGCCCAGGTCACCGATCCGGCCGACTACGAGCGGGTCGGGACCTGGGGTCGGCACATGCTCTTGGACACGCGCTTCGGGTCGCCGGAGGATGCCGGCGTCGACGGGCCGCCGCGCCGGCTGGAGGCGATGCGGAGCAAGCTCATCGCGAAGTACCCCGCCGTGGGGCCGATCTTCGCCTAGCCGAAGGAGCAGTCTTCGATGATCAGCCCGATCCAAGGGGGTCCGCCATGGTGATCGACTTCGACCCAGGAGGTCCGCCCCACGTCGAGTCCGACAAGGGGCCGCCGATCGCCCTGGCCCGGCACTTCGCCCTGCTGCCGCCCATCGCTGCGGAGCACCGTGACCTGTTCTGGTACGACTGGGGGCCGGTGTTCTACCGCGGCCGACTCAACGGCACCGCTCGGGTGCTGGGCATCGCCTCCGATCCCGGGCCGACCGAGCGGCTGGTCGGGCGGACGCTGGTCGGCGACGCCGGTCAGCGGGTGCAGGGGTTCCTGACCAAGCTGGGACTGACCGCCAGCTACGCGCTGGTCAACGCGTTCCCGGTGGCGGTCCATCCCAGCAAGGTGAGCAAGGCTCTCCCGCTGCTGAAGGATCCCGACCAGCTGGCCTGGCGCAACCGCTTCTACGACCTGATCACCGACTCCCGGCTCGAGGCGATCGTCGCGTTCGGTGGCAACGCCCAAGCCGCGCTGGCGCTCTGGGACAAGGCGCCGGACGTTCCCACGTTCGAGATCCCGCATCCCTCGTCCCGCAACGCGACCGACCTGGCGGCGAAGTGGGCCGCAGCCGTCTCTGCCGGTCGCGCCGTGGTGACCCCGGACCCGGACGGCCGCCAGGACGGTCCCAACTACGGCACCAGCCTTGCCGAGGCCGACTACGTGCGGATCCCTCCCGCCGACCTGCCTTACGGCGCGCCGATGTGGATCGGCGACGACCGCTGGGGCCGCACCGACTCGCCCCGGCACAACAACACGATCGGGCGATCCTCGGCTGACCTGGACCACACCATGACCTGGATCGCGCCCCGGTCCTGACTTGGACACTCTTCCGTTGCCAAGAACAGCCAGCGGCGACTGCCAGCGCGGAGCGAACCGGAAAGGCCTCACCCAACCCTGAGCTTGTCGGGGCTGGTGGCCTTCAGCCCTGCCGCCGTCACAATGCACACGTCGTAGCGGCCGGGCTTGGCCGCTACCTTGGCGGGCAGGGCGGTAATCACAACTTCGTCCGTCCCGGCGCGCACCTGATCGGAGGGCACCTCGTATCCGCCGATGGTCACCTTCGTGCCTCGGGCGGACATGACTACCCCGGTCTTGTCCGTGCCACTCACCTGGTTGGTGAGCCTGATCGCCTTCCCAGGAGACACCAGGTTGGCGCCACGCAGCGACAGGCTGACACCTTTCGTTCCCGCCACGCGGGTTGGCGTCATCGCGGTGACCGAGGGGGCATTGGCCGTCCAGCTCTTGGTTCCGGCGTATGTGGCGGCGGAACCACCGGCGAGCAATGCCAACTGCTCGGGAAAGTCGGGGACTCCGATCTCCGGGTGCTTGGCGAAGGCGTAGACGACGTAGGCTGCCGCGCAGACGTTGAGGATGAAGAACTGGGCGTCAGCCACAGCCAAACCGCCGCTGTCTGTTGTGACCAGGTCGCCGAGGGCGGGCGTTGCCGCGGTGGTCTTCTGCAGGCTGGGATCCTCTCCGGAGGTCTTGCTGTCGGTGACCGCCTTGGCGAGAAATGCCGCGAGCACCGGCCCACCGAGGACGGCGAAGTACGACGTCCCCAACCCTTGCATGAGTGCCTGGAAGGTGTCCTTGTCGCCCTTGCTCATCAAGACAGCCGAGATGACCACCCAGGCCACGATGGCGGTCCACCCCAGCACGACGGTCTTCGAGGTTGAGTCGCGGTTGTCAGCACCGGCCGTGAGCCGGATCCTCGTCCAGCCGGACGAGGAGAAGGGCCCCTTGGCGATGCCTTTGTCGTCGCGTGCCCGCCGGACGGAGAGGAGAAACAGGGTGAGGCCGACGAGCAACAATGAGTACCAAAGCTGAGTGTCCACGAGTAGCTCCCAGCGGGTGGGCCAGACCTGACTGGCCAGGTGCATTCAGTATGGCCCTCGGTCGCGGCGGCGTCAGCAGCCGGCCGACCGGTCACAGCCCGCTGGAACCCCTTTCGCTGTCAGTCTGCGCATCGAGCTAGCCGTCCCTCACGCGCGGAGGCGAGGGACGTGTGGGCGACCGGGCAGACGAGCGGGGGCCTACTGCTGGGTCCGCCGGGTGAACGTGCGGATCGACAGCGGCGCCAGGATCGCGGTGAGCCCGATCGTCCAGATGATCGTCGCCAACACCGGGTGGTGCAGCGGCAGCGCGGCGTCGAGCGGCACGGGTGCATCGTTGCCCCACAGCTCGCGGACGGCCTGGACGAGGGAGGAGATCGGGTTCCACTCGGCGATGGCGCGCAGCACCGGTGACATCCGCTCGGTGGGCGCGAACGCGTTGGAGAGGAAGGTCAGCGGGAAGATCGTGGTGAACATGACCCCCTGCACCGCCTCGACCGAGCGCATCAACGAGCCGACCACGATGCCGATCCAGATCATCGCCACGCCCCACAGCAGCAGCAGGCCGTAGCCCGCGAGCGCGTCGAACACGCCGCTGCGCAGCCGCCAGCCGATCGCCAGCCCGGTCACCGACATCACCACGACGCCGATGGAGGAGTGGATCAGGCTGGACAGGCTGCGCCCCACCAGGATCGAGGCAGTGCGGATCGGCAGCGAGCGCATCCGGTCGACGATGCCCTTCTCGATGTCGGCGGTCAGCCCGACGGCCACGATGAACGACGAGAAGGCGATCGTCTGGGCCATGATCCCGGCCATCAGCCACTCGCGGTATCCGGCTGACGCGCCGGGCGTGGAGATCGAGGCTCCGAAGACGAACGCGAAGAGCACCACGAACATCACCGGCTGGACGGTGACGTCCATCAGCATCTCGGGCATCCGCTTGATGTGGATCAGGTTGCGGCGGGTGATCGCCAGCGACTGCCGCAGCAGGCCGGTCTGGTGGATCTCCGGCCGCTCCAGGTGAGCGGTCGCGGCGACCCGGGTCTCGATCTCGCTGCTCATGCGGAGGCCTCCTCGAGCTCGTCGGTGGTCGGATCCTCGGCACGATGGCCGGTGAGGTGGAGGAAGACGTCGTCGAGGCTGGGTCGCTGCAGTCCCAGGTCGTCGAGCTCGATCTCGCTGCCCTCGAACAGGGCGGCCGCGCGGGTCACGTCGCGTAGTCCGTCGGCGGGAGCGGTGAGGCTGCGGGCGGCCCGGTCGACGTGGACCTCCGGCGCGATGCCGCGCAGCATCGCCTCGGCGGCGTCGATGTCGTCGCCGTGGGACACCGTGACCACCAGGGCGGCCTTGCCGGAGGCGTCCTTGAGCTGCAGGGGAGTGCCTTCGGCGATGATCTTGCCCTTGTCGATGACGACGATGTTGTCGGCGAGCTGGTCTGCCTCTTCGAGGTACTGAGTCGTCAGCAGCAGCGTGGTGCCGTCGCCGACCAGCTCACGCAGCACGTCCCACAGCTCGACCCGGCTGCGCGGGTCGAGCCCGGTGGTCGGCTCGTCGAGGAAGAGCACCGGGGGAGTCGCGACCAGGCTGACCGCGAGGTCGAGCCGGCGGCGCATGCCCCCGGAGTACGTCTTCACGACCCGGCTGCCGGCGTCGGTCAGCGAGAAGCGCTCCAGCAGGTCCTCGCTCTGGCGGGCGATGGTGGCGCGGTCGAGGCCGTAGAGCGACCCGATCAGGCGGAGGTTCTCCCGGCCGGTCAGCAGCTCATCGACGGTGGCGGCCTGTCCGGTGAGCCCCATCGCACGGCGCACGGCATCGGGCTCGCGCACCACGTCGTGGCCGGCCACCCGGGCGGTGCCGCTGGTGGGTGTGGTGAGGGTGGTCATCATCCGCACCGTCGTGGTCTTGCCGGCGCCGTTGGGCCCGAGCATGCCCAGGACGCTGCCGGCCGGCACCGAGAAGCTCACGTCGTCGACGGCGACGGTGTCGTCGAAGTGCTTGACGAGTGACTCGGCCTCGATCGCGGGCGCGTTGGAGGAAGGTGTGGCGGTCATCCCAGAACCGTATCGGGAACCACCGACACGGCACCGATCGGCAGTGCCACTCGGCGGGGCACCCTTCGATCGGGCCGGGTCACCTCAGCCGGTCGCCCAGCGTCGCCACGCCTTCACCCGCGAGCTCGGGCAGCGCCGACGTGCGGCCGGCGATCGTCATCAGGATCGACTCCGCGGGGCCGGTGACCTCCGGGCCGGAGCCGGCGGCCCAGTCCACGTCGGTCGCGACCAGCCGCAGTCTGCGAGCGAGCTACCTCCCACGGCTGCGGCGGCGGCCCGAGACGTCATGTTGCCGGAAGCGTCACATGGCCCGGGGCCAAGCAAGCGGGCCGGGGCACCGGGCCATGTGAACCGCCAGACCCCCCCACACAAGTGCCAGCGGCTGCTTTGATGAGTCAGTCGGTGGCCCCGAGTGCCGCGAACTTCCCCCACCCATCTGACGTCCGCCCCTTGGGCGCGCGTCGCCTCACCCGATCAGCATCGAACCCCGGGGGCGTCGCTGACATGACCCATCCGGGCTATTCATTTCCGGACCGGTCGCGGATTTCTTCGGTGCTGGGACAACTTCCTACAGACTGGCGGCGTCCCAGCGGGGTAGACAGGATCGACCGAGGTAATCGAGGAGTCGGCATGAAGTCACCTGGCGTGCTGGGCGCCACCGTTCTGGTCTCCGGGGTGGTCCTGTCCGGTCTGGTGGTGGGGCCGGCCGCGGGATCGGCTGTGGCGGTGACGGCGGGAGCGGTCGTGACCTGCGGCGGGCAGCCGGCCACGATCATCGGGACGGCGGGGGCGGACCGGCTCTTCGGGACTCCGGGCCGTGACGTGATCGCGGGACTCGGCGGCAACGACACCATCGATGGCCGGGGCGGCGACGACCTGGTGTGCGGTGGCGCCGGGGGCGACCGGCTCAAGGGCGGTGCGGGCGACGACCGGCTCTACAGCGGCCCGGGCGACCCCGGGACCGTCGATCGCATTGGCCGCCTCGATGTGCTGATCGGGGGTGCGGGCGATGACCGCCTGGTGTCGATGGCGCGGAACCGCTACATCCACGCCGTCGTGAGCTTCGAGGACTCGCCGAACGCCGTCCGCGTGGATGTCCGTCGCAGCACCGCCACCGGATGGGGCGAGGACCGGATCGTCGCCTGGAATCCCGTCTGGGTCGTGGGCAGCGACCACGACGACCGGCTGCGCGGTTGGCCGGGAGACGACCACCTCCAGGGCGGGAAGGGCGACGACATCCTGCTCGGACATGGAGGGAACGACACCCTCCTCGCCGGTCAGGGCGACGACCGCCTCTTCGGTGGCTCAGGCAACGACTTCCTCGCGACGAACCGGGGCCGTGACCAGGCCTACGGCAACCGGGGCAAGGACCAAGTGTATGGCGGCGACCGGCAACCCGACATCGTCGACGCCGGCCCGGGCAACGACCAGATCTTCCAGCATGTGACGGTGTCGGCAGACCAGAGCGTGGCAGGGGGGCCGGGGCGTGATCGGGTCAGCCTCTACCTGGATGTGAAGTCGAACGGGGAGACGGTGCGGGCGCTGGTCACCACGGACATGGTGGCGGGCATCTGGACGTTCACCGACCGCTCGGTCTCCTTCCCCTTGACCGGGGTGGAGGTACTCGATCTCGGCGGCCGGGCGATCTGGACCGCGATCGGGACCGACGGAGACGATGTCTACCGCGCCGGCTACGACACCAGGCTGTTCGCCAGCATGGGCGCCGGCAACGATGTCGCGCACGGCAGTCGCTTCGCGGACACGGTCGTCGGAGGCCCGGGCTACGACCGGGCGAAGACCCGAGGTCGCGACGACACATGCGTCAGCGTCGAGAGCCTGCCCCTCGACGACTGCGAGCATGTCAGCTGAAGAAGTATCGCCGGGGCTCCCACGTGCTCCTCAGGGGTGCCCGAACCGAGTTGCTATCCCCCCAAGGACCCCCCATGAACCTGAGCCTGAACCTGCGACCTCGTGCCCTTGCCTCGTGTGTCATCGCGCTCGCGCTGATCGGGGTGGCGCCGTCAGCGCTGGCCGCCGCGCCCGTCAGGTGCGCGGGCAAGATCGCCACCATCGTGGGGACGCCGGGGCGCGACCGCCTGGTCGGTACCCCCGGCCGGGACGTGATCGCGGGCCTCCGGGGCAACGACCTGATCGACGGCCGCGGCGGCGACGACGTGCTGTGCGGTGGCCCCGGCGGGGACACCGTCAAGGGCGGCCCGGGCGACGACTGGCTGGTCAGCGGTCCGCCAGCGGCCGGGGGCGGCGATCACTTCGGCCCGGCCGACGTGCTGGAGGGCGGGCTCGGCGACGACCAGCTCGTCGCAGCCGGGGCACGCCCACGCAAGAACGCCGTGGTGCTGAGTTACGCCGCTTCGCCGAAGAGGGTCGAGGTCGTCCTCAGCGAGGGCTTCGCCGTGGGCTGGGGCAGCGACACGATCGCAGCGAGTACCTGGGTGCGGGTGGTCGGCAGCAGGTTCGACGACACTCTCACCGGCACCGCGGGAGCGGACTGGCTGGACGGCCGCGCGGGCAACGACACCATCCGCGGCAAGGCCGGCCCGGACCGGCTCGAGGACGGCGCGGGCGACGACACCCTGTTCGGCGGCCCCGGCAAGGACGACCTCTCGATCGCGTTCGGCCACGACACCGTCCACGGCAACGCCGGCAACGACTCGATCTTCGCCTTCGACCGTCGGGCCGACCACATCTACGGCGACGCCGGGAACGACGACATCGACGCACCGGTCGCTCTCTCCGCCGACCAGGAGATCTCCGGCGGCGCCGGCCGCGACCGGGCCTACCTCTCCTGGCGGGTGCTCTCCTCCGGCAAACCCGTGTTCACCCGGGTGACCACCGACCTGGTGGCGGAGACCTACTCGTTCACCGACCGAGCCGTGTCGTTCCCGTTCTCGGGGTTCGAGAGGATCGACCTCGACGGCCGGGGCACCTGGACGGCTATCGGCACCGACGGCGACGACTACTACGCCACCGGCTGGAACACCCGGTTGTTCGCCACCATGGGCGGCGGCAACGACCGGGTCTGGGGGTCGACCAAGCGCGACAACGTCGATGGCGGGGTGGGCTTCGACCGCGCCGAGACCTACGGCGGAAACGACACCTGCATCAGCGTCGAGAGCCTGCCCAACGACGACTGCGAGCAGGTCAGCTGAGCTCCCCGGGCGAGACCGGTCGGGGCTTCTTCGACAGCCCACGGGGCGCGCCGTACTGTTGCTCCTTGTGGCAGGCCCCGACTTCGACGCAGAGATCAAGCAGCTCCAGGCGACCATGCACACCATCGAGCAGGTCCTGGATCTCGACGCGATGCGCGCAGAGATCGCCGTGCTCGGCGAGGAGGTCTCGGCGCCCGACCTGTGGGACGACCAGGCCAACGCCCAGCGGGTCACCAGCCGGCTGTCGGTGCTGAACTCCGAGATCGACCGGTTCACCGAGCTCCACGGCCGCGTGGAGGATCTCGGCGCGCTGGTCGAGCTCGGCCGTGAGGAGAGTGACGCGGAGTCGATGGCCGAGGCCGAGGCCCTGCTGGTGCGGATCAAGAAGTCCGTGGAGGCGCTCGAGGTGCGCACCCTGCTGTCGGGGGAGTACGACGTCCGCGACGCGCTGGTCACCATCCGCTCCGGGGCCGGCGGCGTCGACGCCGCGGACTTCGCGGAGATGCTGATGCGGATGTACATGCGCTGGGCCGAGCAGCACCACTACCCCGTCCAGGTGTTCGAAACCTCCTACGCGGAGGAGGCCGGACTGAAGTCGGCCACCTTCGCCGTCAACGCGCCCTACGCCTACGGCACGCTCTCGGTCGAGGCCGGCACCCACCGGCTGGTGCGGATCAGCCCCTTCGACAACCAGGGCCGTCGACAGACGTCGTTCGCCGCGGTCGAGGTGGTGCCGGTGCTGGAGCAGACCGACGAGATCGACGTGCCTGACGAGGACGTCCGCGTTGACGTCTACCGCTCCGGCGGTCCCGGCGGCCAGTCCGTCAACACCACCGACTCCGCCGTCCGGCTGACCCACATCCCGACCGGGACGGTCGTGAGCTGTCAGAACGAGAAGTCCCAGCTGCAGAACAAGGCCAGCGCCATGGTGGTGCTCAAGGCCAAGCTGTTGGCGCTGAAGAAGGCCGAGGAGGCCGCCCACCTCAAGGACCTCAAGGGCGACGTCGTCGCGGCCTGGGGCGACCAGATGCGCAACTACGTGCTGAATCCCTACCAGATGGTCAAGGACCTGCGGACCGGCCACGAGACCGGCAACACGCAGTCGGTCTTCGACGGCGCCATCGACGACTTCATCGAGGCCGGCATCCGGTGGCGGATGGGCGCCGAGAGGGCCGCCGACAACTAGTTCGGCGGGTCTAGTTCGCTTGGTCCGGCGTCGTCGACGCAGCCATGGCGACCTCGACGCACCAGCGGCCGGCGCGGTCGACCAGCTCGTCCTGACCGACCTTCGCCGGGGCGGCGACGTTGCAGGAGAGCCAGGCGTCGCCGAACAGGCCGGCGTACGTAGCGACGGTGGCCTTGCTGGTCTTCTTCGCCCCGGGGCAGACAGTGGCGACCGAGGGCTTGCCGAACGGCGGTGCCCCCGGCACGGCCGCGCAGCCAGCTGCCTTGGAGGCAGCCGTGACCAGTTCCTTGGCGCGCGCCCGGGTGACCGGCGGCGCGAACACCCAGGCGCGGGCCTCGGCCTTCTTGCGGCCCTTGAACACACAGCCGAACTCGTGGGCCACATCCTTGACCTCGGAGGTGAGCCTCACCTTCTCGCCCGGGGCGTACGACGTCGCGCGCGTGGGGTCGCCGACCAGGGCCCTGGCCACGGCCTCGGTCGCGATGGCCTCGCAGAAGGACTCGCGGGCCACCGAGACCGTCCGGGTCTCGAAATCCGGCAGGGGGGTGCCCCGGTCGGGCGCGGGAGCCGGGGCAGGCGCCACCTCCCCGCCGCCGGAACAGGCGGTGAGGACGGCGAGCAGGATGGCGAGAAGGCAGGCAGGTGCCACGGCCGCCGCACCTCGTCTCACCCCGCCTCCGAATCCGCTCTGCACCGCCCCAAACTACCGGCGCGACCCGACGACGAGCGACACCTGCGCCGCCCCCGTGGCGGGCTCGGCTAACCTCGGCACAGTGATCCGCTTCGAAAAGGTCACCAAGACCTATCCCGGCCAGAACCAAGCCGCTCTCGACAACGTGACCGTTGACGTCGAGAAGGGCGAGTTCGTCTTCCTCGTCGGCACCTCCGGCTCGGGGAAGAGCACCTTCCTGCGCCTGGTGCTGCGTGAGGCTCGGCCCACCTCGGGGCGGGTCTACGTCGCCGGCAAGGAGATCAACCGGCTCGCGGGCTGGAAGGTGCCGCGGCTGCGCCGCCAGATCGGCACCGTCTTCCAGGACTTCCGGCTGCTGCCGAACAAGACCGTCGCCGAGAACGTCGCCTTCGCCCTGCAGGTGATCGGCAAGTCCAAGGCGCACATCAACGCGACCGTGCCCGAGACGTTGGAGCTGGTCGGTCTGGCCGGCAAGGAGAACCGGATGCCCGATGAGCTGTCCGGCGGCGAGCAGCAGCGGGTCGCGGTCGCGCGCGCGTTCGTCAACCGGCCGATGATCCTGATCGCCGACGAGCCGACCGGCAACCTCGACCCGTCGACCTCGGTCGGCATCATGAAGCTGCTCGACCGGATCAACCGCACCGGCACCACGGTGGTGATGGCCACCCACGACCACGGGATCGTCGACCAGATGCGCAAACGGGTCATCGAGCTCGAGGCCGGCCACGTGGTGCGCGACCAGGCCCAGGGCGTCTACGGCTTCCAGCACTGAGTTTCCACCACTGACCTTCCCGCACTGACTTTCCAGCACTGAACCTTTCCAGCACTGAACCTTTCCAGCACTGACTTTCCAGCACTGACCGAAGAGAGACCACGCCTCCATGCAGCTGCGCTACACGTTCACCGAGCTGGGCCAGGGACTGCGCCGCAACCTGTCCATGCACGTCGCCGTGGTGCTGACCCTGTTCGTGTCCTTGACGATGGTCGGGATCGGCCTCCTGCTCAACGCCCAGCGCGTGACCACCACCGAGGCGATCGGCTCGCAGCTCGAGATCACCGTGTGGCTGTGCCGCACCAACGACGACAACCCGTCGTGCTCCAGCGAGGCCAGCACCTCCCAGAAGGACGCGATCCTCAAGGTCGTCGAGGACAACCCCGAGGTCGAGAGTTCAAGGACGGAGTCGAAGCTGGTCGCGTTCGAGAAGGTGAAGGAGCAACAGGGCCCCGAGCTGTTCGAGGGGCCCAATCCGATCCTGACCGCCGACGCCATGCCCGAGTCGGTGTGGGTGACGCTGAAGAACCCGAAGGAGTTCGAGGGCATCACCAGTGCGGTGGTGGGTCTCGACGGGGTCAGCAAGATCACCGACCAACGCGAGCTGGTGAGCCGGATCTTCCGGGTGCTCGACGTGATGAAGTGGAGCTCGCTGGGGGTCGCGGCCGCCCTGATCGTCACCGCGCTGCTGCTGGTCGGCAACACGATCCGGCTGGCTGCGATGGCGCGCCGTCGCGAGATCGGGATCATGAGGCTGGTCGGCGCGTCCAACTTCTACATCATGTTGCCGTTCCTCTTCGAAGCATTGGTGACAGCGGCGATCGGTGCCGCGCTCACCGCGGGGGCGCTGGCGGCCTTCATGCACTTCGGAGTCGTGCAGGGAATCGCCGAGCAACTGAAGTTCCTGCGCTGGGTCGGCTGGCAGGAATACCGCTCGGCAGCACTGTGGACGTCGGTGCTCGCGCCGACGCTCACCGTGATTCCGACACTCGTACTGACCCGCAAATACCTGAACGTGTGACCTTGTTCGGTTAGCCTCGTGGACGTTCACTTCCCCGAACACTCGAAGGCGAAACGGTGCGTTCCTTCCCCCGTACCCCTGGCCGCCGCGTCCCCACCGGGGGGCGCCGCGCCCTGTCGGCGCTGGTCGTCGGCCTGCTGGCCGTTGCCCTGACCGCGGGCGTGCTGGGTGGTCCCGACGCAGCGCGGGCCGATGAGCTCAAGGACAAGAAGCGCGAGGTCCAGGGCCAGATCAAGGCGGCGAGCGGCCAGCTGGTCGAGGCGAGCGCGCGGGCGCAGCGTACCGCCCAGGCGCTGGAGTCAGCGCAGACGCGCCTGGTCGCCGCGCGCGGGGAGCTCTCCGTCGCCCGCGCCCGGGTGGGCGCCGCGAAGGTGCGCGACCAGGAGATGCAGGACCGCCTGGAGAGCGCCATCGTCCGGCTGAAGGCCGCCCGAGGCTCGCTGAAGGCCGGGCGCCGCGACGTGGTCGTCCAGCGCACCGAGGTCGGGGCCATGGTGTTGGAGGCCTACACCAGCGGCGACCCGCAGCTGAACGCCCTGACCGGGATCCTCGACTCCCAGACGCCGTCGGACCTGGCCGCCAGCGTGGAGGCCCAGCACGTCCTGGTGTCGACGCAGAACAACGTCTACGACCAGCTCCGGGCCACCGAGGTGCTGCTCGACGTGCGGGCGCAGCAGGTGCGTGAGGCGAAGCAGCAGACCGCCGACCGGCGCCGCGAGGCGGCCAGGCAGCTCGAGCAGACCCGCGTAGCCGAGACGGCCGCGGAGAACGCCGAAGCCGCCGTCTCCGCCAGCCTCGTCGACAGCCGAGTGGCTCGGACGCGGGCGGTGTCCGCGCGTCGCGCCGACCTGGCCAAGCTGCGGGCGCTGAAGGCCGAGCAGGTCAAGATCGAGGCGCTGCTGGCCCGCCGGGCCGAAGCAGCGCGCAACCCTGAGGGGCCGACCGGCGGCTACCTCAGCTATCCGACCTCGGGTGGCGTCACCTCGCCGTTCGGCTACCGGATCCACCCGATCTACGGCTACTGGGGACTGCACGACGGCATCGACTTCGGGGCCGGGTGCGGGAGCCCGTTGCGTGCCGGCGCCTCCGGCAAGGTGCTGTCGGCGTACTACAGCTCGGTCTATGGCAACCGGATGATCCTCGACCACGGCCTGGTCCGCGGCGTCGGTCTCGCGACGATCTTCAACCACGCGTCGAGCTACACGGTCTCGGTGGGGCAACAGGTGTCTCGCGGCCAGGTCATCGGGTACGTCGGCGACACCGGCTGGTCCACCGGGTGTCACCTGCACTTCACGGTGATGGTCAACGGCAAGGCCGTCAACCCGATGGGCTGGCTGTAGTCGGGTCCCGCGCCGGATATGAGCGCCTGAGAGAATGGCCGGCATGGCCAGGGAACAAGGGCACAAGCCCGTCGCGCAGAACAAGAAGGCGCGCTACGACTACCACATCGAGGACACCTGGGAGGCCGGCCTGGTCCTTCAGGGCACCGAGGTGAAGTCGTTGCGGGCCGGTCGTGCGTCCCTGGTCGACGGGTTCGCCGAGATCGAGGGCCACGAGGCCTGGCTGCTGGGCGTCCACATCCCGGAGTACTCCCAAGGCACCTGGACCAACCACGCCGCCCGCCGCAAACGCAAGCTGCTGCTCAACCGCTCCGAGATCGACAAGATCGAGCGGAAGATCACCGACAAGGGCTACACCCTGGTGCCGCTGCAGCTCTACTTCAAGGACGGCCGGGCCAAGGTCGAGATCGCCCTGGCCCGCGGCAAGAAGTCCTTCGACAAGCGGCACAGCATCGCCGAGCGGCAGGCCACCCGGGAGACCGAGCAGGCCATCGGACGCCGGCTCAAGGGCATGGACTGAGGTCCTACCGAGTAGACTGGTCAGACAACTCAAAAGGGGCTGATCGGTTTCGACTTGGGACGTTAGTTCCAGGGGAAGCGGGTCGAGGAGCCAGCGTTATCTCGTTAACGATCGCTGGAAACCAACAAGTGCCGACTCTAAGCGCACTGACTTCGCTCTCGCTGCCTAAGCAGTGATCGGAGGGTCTGACCGGGCATCCGTCTCCGTCCCGGACCCAGGCCTCATCTAGGAGACTCGCTGGTCGCTCCCTGCCGTAGGGGATGACCGGGACTCTTTCTGCGGCTGAGTCTGTCGGCGACGTGTCAGTGCGAGCGCCGGGGCTGAGAACACGCCAGCACTGACTGCACCCGGAGAAGACCTGGTTCGACGCTCGAGGACGCGGGTTCGATTCCCGCCAGCTCCACTCACGCGCGGCCGCTGCCCCTGGGGGCGGTGGCCGTGTGCCATTTGCCCGGTCCCATTTGCCCGGTGCCATTTGCCCGGTCCCCTCTGCTTTAGGGTCGGCCAGGTGAGCGATCCGTGCCTGTTCTGCGCCATTGCGGCGGGGGAGACACCGGCCGAGGTGGTCCTGATGACGCCGGACTTCGTCGGCTTCCTCGACTCCCGGCCGGTCTTCCGAGGCCACGTGCTGCTGGTGCCGCGGATCCACGTGGTGACGTTGCCGGACCTGCCGGGGCCGCTGCGGGACGGCTTCGTCGAGCACCAGCAGCGACTGGCCACGGCGATGATCGACGGTCTCGGCGCGCAGGGGTCCTTCGTGGCGATGAACAACACCGTCTCCCAGTCGGTCGCGCACCTGCATTGTCACGTGGTGCCCCGCACCCGAGGTGACGGGTTGCGCGGCTTCTTCTGGCCCCGCACCAAGTACGCCGAGGGCGAGGCCGCGGCGTACGCCGAGCGGCTACGGGTCGCGCTGGACGGATGAGTCGCGTGCGGACAGTGACATCCTCCGGAAAAGTGCCATGATGGTCGTTACGCGTGAAGAAGGCCCGGACTGCTCGGGAGCCCGCCGGGATCTCGCCCGTCGGCTGCCCGACCACTGACCGCCTGTTTCGCCTGCCAGTTCCAGCCGCCAGTTCCACCTGCCAACTCAAACGGCCCGCTTCAACAGCCCGCTTCAACAGCCCGTGTGGCTGACGACCGGCACTCCCGCCGGCCTCCGGCGCCCCGGGCCAAGCCAACCCCACGGGCGCGCCTGCCGCGCTCGGCTTGGTCCGGGGTTCACACTGGTGGTGCGCTCGTGGCCGCGGCCCCGGGAGTCCCGGCATCCGGTCTCCGGGGAGCAGGTTGCTCGGACCGGCCACACACTTGATCGGAGCGCCCGTGCGTCGCCTCTCGCCCTACGCCGCCCTGCTAGTCGGCGGGCTGGTCGGCTCGCTGATCGGCTCCCTGGGCCTCGCCGGTTGCGGCTCGGACGCGAACCCCGATTCGGCGTCCCTGAGCGGCGCCGGGCCGAGCGTGTCGAATGGCCGGACGCTCGTCTCGATGTGGCCGCTGACCGGTCTCGAGGCGACGGCGGGCGAGGATGTCGCCAAGCGGCACCCGGTCATCGTGACCAAGATCGACAACACCAGCTCGGCGAGCCCCCAGGTCGGGCTGGGCTCGGCCGATCTCGTCGTCGAGGAGATGGTCGAGGGTGGGCTCACCCGGCTCGCGGTCTTCTACTACTCCGTGCTGCCCGAGCAGGTCGGTCCGGTCCGATCGATGAGGGCCAGCGACATCGGCATCGTCTCGCCAGTCGGCGGGTCGGTCGTGACCTCGGGCGCCGCGGCCGGCACCAAGGCCAAGATCAGCGCCGCCGGCATCGACTTCTACGAGGAGGGCGCAGCAGGCATCTACCGCGCCAGCGACCGCGTTGCGCCGTACAACGTGCTGGCCGACCTCACCAAGGTCGCCAAGACGGCTGCCGGTGACGCGGCTCGGCCAGCCGACTACCTTCCGTGGGGCGCGGAGGGCGATCTCCCGCAGGGCCGTTCGGTCCGCGCGGTGAACGCTGTGTTCTCCGGTGGCCACACCACGTCGTGGGTCTACCGCGACGGCGGCTACGTCAACACCAACAGCTACGCCGCCGCGGACGACCAGTTCCCAGCGGACACCGTGCTGGTGCTCCGGGCGCCGGTGGGCGACGCCGGCTACCTCGATCCCGCAGGCAACCCGGTCCCCGAGACGAAGTTGGTCGGCCAGGGCGCGGCGCTGCTGTTCCACGGTGGCCAGCTGGTGCGGGGCACCTGGTCCAAGGCCACGCTGGACGCCCCTCTGGAGCTGTCGACCAAGACCGGTGACCTTACGGTGCCGCCTGGCCGGGTCTGGATCGAGCTGGTCCCCGGGGCCGGCGGCGACCCCCGCTTCTCCAACGGGAACGTGTCGCTGCGTTAGCGGGTCACCGGCTCGGCACTGGCTCTCGGCGCCACCTTCACCCCTTGCGGCCTACTGCCGGAGGGCAGAGTTCGGCAGTATGGCTGGCATGACAACGGGGCAGCCATGACGACAGGGCAGGCGGCGCTGAGCCCGGGCATGTTGCTTCTGGCCACGCCGATCCTGAGCGATCCGCACTTCACCGACACGGTGGTGCTCCTGCTCGACGTGGACGAGGACGGCGCGCTCGGGGTGGTGCTCAACCGGCCGAGTCCGGTGGCGGTCGCGGAGGTGCTCCATGCCTGGCGTGAGGTGGTGGCCGAGCCGGAGGTGCTCTTCCAGGGTGGCCCGGTGAGCACCGAGGGCGCCTTGGCCATCGGGCTGCTGCGCGACGACGGAGATGCCCCCGTCGGGTTCCGCGAGGTCCTCGGCCCTCTCGGCCTGGTCGACCTGGACACGCCGGTGGAGCTCGTCGACGGCTCGCTGGCCGGGCTGCGGATCTTCGCCGGCTACGCCGGCTGGGGAGCCGGCCAGCTCGAGGCCGAGATCGACGAGGGCAGCTGGTACGCCGTCCCCGGCCAGGCCCCCGACGTCTTCCGACTGGACCCGACGGACCTGTGGCGCGACGTCCTGCGTCGCCAACCCGGTCAACTGGCCTGGCACTCCACGCGTCCGACCGACCCCGACCTCAACTAGACTCAGGCCTCGTGAGCAACCCTTCTGTCGGCTTCTCGCCCGGCACCGACACCCTCGAGGACCGGCGGACCCTGCCGATCGAGGACGGCGACCACGAGAAGTTCAGCCACTACGTCCCCAAGGACAAGCTCACCGAGGCGATGGTCATGGGCACCCCCGTGATCGCGCTGTGCGGCAAGGTCTGGGTGCCCAGCCGGGCGCCGGAGAAGTTCCCGGTCTGCCCGGAGTGCAAGGACATCTGGGAGTCGCTCAAGCCCGGTGGGGGCTCGGGCGGCGGTTCGGGCGGCGGCTCGGGCGGCGATTCCGGCGGCGGCTCAGGTGGGGGCTCCGCCGACTGATGACCTCACCGACGACCCGGTCGCCGGGTGCGCGGCCTCTGCGCGCCTGGCAGACCGAGGCCCTGGGGAAGTACGCCGAGCGCTCCCCGCGTGACTTCCTCGCGGTCGCGACCCCGGGTGCCGGCAAGACCACCTTCGCCCTGGCGCTGGCCGCCGACCTGCTCGGTCGCCGGGTGGTCGAGCGCGTCACGGTGGTGGCGCCGACCGAGCACCTCAAGGTGCAGTGGGCCGAGGCCGCGGCGCGGGCCGGCATCCCGCTCGATCCGGCGTACTCCGCGGGCAAGGGCAAGACCTCCTCCGACTACGTCGGGATCGCGGTGACCTATGCCGGCGTCGCGGTCAACCCGCTCGCGCTGCGAATCCGCACCGAGCGCTTCAAGACGCTGGTGATCCTCGATGAGGTGCACCACGCGGGAGACGCGATGTCGTGGGGCGACGGCGTGCTGGAGGCCTTCACCCCGGCGACCCGCCGCCTGGCCCTGACCGGGACGCCGTTCCGCTCCGACATCAACCCGATCCCGTTCGTCACCTACGCCCCCGACGTCGACGGCATCCCGCGCTCGATCGCCGACTACTCCTACGGCTACGGCCGCGCCCTCGCCGACCAGGTGGTGCGCCCGGTGCTGTTCCTCGCCTACTCCGGGGAGATGCAGTGGCGCACCCGCGCCGGTGACGAGGTCGCCGCGAGGCTCGGCGAGCCGCTCACCCAGGACCTGAACGCCCAGGCTCTGCGCACGGCGCTCGACCCGCACGGTTCGTGGGTGCCGGCCGTGCTCGCGGCCGCGGACCGACGGCTTTCCGAAGTACGCCGACACGTGCCCGACGCCGCCGGCCTGGTGATCGCCACCGACCAGGACTCCGCCCGCGCCTACGCCGCGCTGCTCAAGCGGATCAGCGGCGAGTCGCCGACGGTCGTGCTCTCCGACGAGAGGTCCGCCTCGCGCAAGATCGCCGCGTTCACCGACGGCGATGCGCGCTGGATGGTGGCCGTGCGGATGGTGTCGGAGGGCGTCGACGTCCCCCGGCTGGCGGTCGGTGTCTACGCCACCACGACGGCGACGCCGCTGTTCTTCTCCCAAGCGGTGGGACGCTTCCTCCGTTCCCGGGCTCGCGGCGAGTCCGCGTCGGTGTTCCTGCCGTCGGTGCCCGGCCTGCTGTCGTTCGCAGCCGAGATGGAGGTCGAGCGCGACCACGCGCTGGGCCGTCGGATCACCAACGAAGGCGATCTTTTCGCCGCCGAGCAGGCGCTGCTCGCGCGCGCCGAGACCGGAGCGAACGAGGCAGGCGAGGACGGGCTGCCGTTCGAGGCGCTGGGGTCGAGCGCGACCTTCGACCACGTGCTCTACGACGGAGCCGCCTTCGGCCACGAGGGCGAGGTGCACGCCGGGTCGGCAGAGGAGATGGACTTCCTCGGCATCCCCGGGCTGCTCGAGCCCGACCAGGTGCGCGAGCTGCTGAGCAGCCGGCAGCGCTCTCGCCGCGACGACCTGGTGCGCCGCGACGACCTGGTGCGCCGCGACGACCTGGTGCGCCGCGACGCCGACGCGCTCACCGAGGTCGCGACCCATGAGCAGCTGGCCGTGCTGCGCCGCGAGCTCAACGCACTGGTCGCAGCCTGGCACCATCGCACCGCCCAGCCCCACGGCGTCACCCACGCCACGCTGCGCAAGGAGTGCGGCGGCCCGCCCGCGGCGATCGCCAACGCCGTCCAGCTCACCGCCAGGATCGACCGGGTCCGCGAGTGGGCGGCTCGCAAGTCGTCCTAGCTGGCGCCGGTCGTGGAGTCCGCGCAAGTTGAGGCAGGATGACCCGATGCCGACGTACGCCGCCTTCCTGCGCGCGATCAACCTCGGCGCCACCCGTAAGTTCCCCAAGGACGCGATCAAGGCGGCCGCCGAGGCCGCCGGCTGCACCGACGTCGAGACGTACCTCAACACCGGCAACGTGCGTGTGAGTACCTCCCGCCGCACCCACCGCAGCCTCGAGAACGCACTGGAGAAGGCGTTCCTCGCCGATCGGGGGTTCCAGGTCCCCACGGTGGCCGTGAGCATGTCCGAGCTGGCCGAGATCGTCGCCGAGGCTGAGGAGTTCGGGTCGACGCTGGCGGTCGGGACGCAGGTCGGGACGCAGGTCGGGACGCAGGTCGGGACGCAGGTCGGGACGCAGTATGTCTCCCTGCTCAAGGAGCCTGCCGGCGCCGAGATCGGCCGGGCGCTCGCGGACCTCGACGTGGCGGGGGAGCATGCGCGGGTAAGCGGTCGGGCGGTGCATATCGTGCTCGAGGAACCCAACGCCTACCACCAGGCGACCCTCACCAACGCGTGGGTGGAGAAGCGGGCCGGCGTCGCGACCAACCGCAACCTCACCGTGCTGCGCGAGCTCGCGACCCGCTGGGCCTGACCTGCTGGGCCTGACCTGCTGGGCCTGACCTGCTGGCCCAAACCGCTGGCCAGACCCGCTGTCCCGGTCCCGCCGCGGCGATGCATGGCATGACAGCATCGGCCCATGAGCCAGATGCAAGCCGGGTGGTACCCCGATCCCATGTCCGCCGGCGCCAGCGTGGTGCGCTACTGGGACGGCACCCGTTGGACTCAGCACGTCCAGGCGGCACCCGAGCAGGCGCCGTCGCCCGACCCCGTCGAGGCCCCCCCGGTGGACCCCGCCGCCCAACCCCCCGCCGCCCAACCCCCCGCCGCGCCTTACGGCGCCCCGCCGGCCTACCCAGCCCCCTACGGCCAGGCGCCCTACGGACAGAACCCGTACGGTGCCCCGAACGCGCCGGCGGCCGGCCCGCGCGCGGCGACTCCCGACGGGCAACCGCTGGCCGGCTGGTGGATACGTGTCGCCGCCTGGATCATCGACGGCTTGATCACGGGGCTGATCACCGGCGTGCTCGGCTTTCCCTGGGTGCGCACGGTGTTCTCGGCCTATCTCGACTTCGTCAACGAGACGATGGACGCGGTGAACTCTGGTCAGCCGGCGCCCGACACGTCGGCGTTCGTGCTGGGTCTGGACCCCAGCCTGTTCGTGCTGAGCCTGATCGGGATCGTGGTGAGCTTCGTCTACCACGCCGGCTTCCTGCGCTGGCGATCCGCCACCCCGGGCAAGCTGGCGCTCGGGCTCCGGGTGCGGCTGCGCGAGGCCCCGGGCCAGCTGTCGTGGGGCACCATCGTGCGGCGCTGGGTCGGCCAGAACGTCGCCTCGCTGGTCAACCTGATCCCGTGGGTCGGCTCAATCGCCGGCGTCTACACCCTCGTTGACGGGCTGTGGCCGCTGTGGGACGGCAAGCGTCAGGCGCTGCACGACAAGATCGCCAAGACCAACGTCGTGAAGGTGCGCTGAGGCGGGTCGCCGCTCAGATGTGCTGAGGCGGGTCGCCGCTCACCGGCGCCGGTGGTAGCGGAGGTCCCCATTGGGCAGGCGGTCCTTGAGGTAGCCCTCGTCGTGGGCGCGGTGATGGTGGAAGGCGCACAGGAGCAGGCCGTCCTTGAGGTCGGTCGACCCGCCGGCATGCCAGGGCTCGCCGGCGTGATGGGCCTCGCACCAGGTGGCGGGGATGTCGCAGCCGGCGGCGCGGCAGGTCTGGTCGCGCAGCGCGAGTGCCTTGCGCTGGCCGGGGCTGAACAGCCGATGGGTGCGGCCGAGGTCGAGGGGGACCGAGTCGCCGTCGAGAACGGCAGGGAGGATGCCGGCGGTGCAGGCCAGGCGCCTGGCCTCTCCAGCGGTGACGGGGGTGCCGTCGGGCAGGGTGGCGACGCCGAGAGCGTCGAGCAGGTCCTGGTGCGACAGGGTGACGACCACGGTGGTGGCGTCCCCGCCGTGCAGGGGGAGCCGGCCGGGGTCGGCGTGCTCGAGGAACCCGCAGAACGCATGGCCGAGCCGGACGTCGTAGGGGACCCGCTCCCCATCGTCGGCTGATCCGTCGGCTGATCCGGCGGCTGATCCGGCGGCTGATCCGGCGGCTGATCCGGCGGGGCCGTCCAGATGACCCCGCCGGGGGGCGGCGTACGCCTCGAGGTAGGTCAGCAGCCGGTGGGCGACGGGGTCGGGCACCTGGGCGATGATCCGGGTGGTCCCGTCACCGAGCGGAGTCGTGGTGAGCCGACAGCTGCGGCGGGCATGGCGCTCCTCGGCCTCCAGCAGGCGATGCTCGTGATCGTCGGCGATCTCGGGCGCGATCACGTCGAGGACCCGGCGCCCCAGGATGCGCAGCTCGCGGGGCCCGAAGTCGCCGGCCTGCTCGATCAGGTGCACCTGGGCGCGGTCGAGGATCTCGGGGTCGAGGTCAGTCGGGAGCTGGTCGAGGGCACGAACGATCACGGCGGCCTGCTCGACGGTCAGCCGCCCGTCGGCCAACGCCTTCGCGATGGTGTGCCAGCGACCGTCGAGGGCGTGGGCGAGGCGGTGGTCGCGCGCGGCGACGCCACGGTCGGCGCGGGTGTGCGCGGCGAGCCAGGAAGCGACATCCCGGTGCGCCTCGACGTCGGCGACGTCACCGGCGACCGCGATCACCTGGAGCCGCAGCGCCTCCATCCGGGCCGTCAGCACCGAGAGCCGGGTCAGCGCGGTGGCCTTGTCGGTGGTTGAGAGATACATCGGGTCGCGCTCGCCGGCCTCATCCAGCACCCCGGCGATCGTCGCGAGACAGCCCAGCAGCCCCGCGGTCTGCGGGGGAGGAGGCTGAGGATCCGACACGGGCGACGCTCGCTTCACACGACGACAACAGAAGCGATGCGATCGCGCCACCAGGCGTGCACCCCGACCCCAGGAAGGCGGGTGACCACACATCGGAAAAGCCAGAACACCAGACCGAGCGACGAAGCCTGATTGAGAACAATCGTACACCAGTTCGAACGTCCCCACAAGCCCGAATCAGGCGAGCTTCACCCCGGCGGCCGTCATCTCCTCCAGGGCAGCGGCGGTGGTAGCCGGAGCGACCCCGGCGCAGAGCCGGGTCAGCACCCGGGTCGTGAACCCCTCGCGGGCGGCGTCCAGCGCCGTGGCCCGCACGCAGTGGTCGGTCGCGATCCCACACACGTCGACCTCGGACACGTCATGGGCGCGCAGCCAGTCGGCGAGGGCGGCCCCGGAGGCCTCGTGGCCCTCGAAGCCGGAGTACGCCGCCGCGTGGTCGCCCTTGAGGAAGATCGCGTCGAACGGCTGCGGGTCGAGGTTCGGGTGGAACGCCTCGCCGTCGGTGCCGACCCGGCAGTGCACCGGCCAGGTGTCGACGAAGTCGGGCTCGGCGGACCAGTGCGCGCCCGGGTCGACGTGGTGGTCCTTGGTGGCCACGACGTGGGCGTAGCCGGGGGAGTCCGGGTCGCGACGGGTCCAGTGGTGCAGCACGGTCCCGATCTCGTGCGCCACCTGGGCGCCGCCGGTGACGGGCAGCGAGCCGCCCTCGCAGAAGTCGTTCTGGACGTCGACGACGATCAACGCGCGCTTCATGCCCCGAGCCTATGCCCGGCCGGCCCGGCGTTACTGCACCGAGGGCGCGGCTCAGCCGGCCCCGCCGGTCAGCCACGGCACCACCTCGGCGAGCATGGCGTCCCACAGCCCCCATTCGTGGGTGCCCGGCCGGAAGTCGACGGTGAGGTCGTGCCCGGCGGCACGCGCCCGCTCCACGAAGGTCTCGTTGCCGCCGAACAGGTGGTCCTCGGTGCCGCAGCCCACCCACAGCCGCGGCAGCCGGGGCTGGTCCAGCAGCGCCAGCAGATCGTCGCCGGGGCCCGGCGCGCCGCCGAAGACCCGGTCGCGGATGTCCTCGCGGTCGGACCGCTGCAGGAGGGCGGCGAGGTCCAGGGTGCCCGACATGCTGGCCCCCGCGGCGTACCGCTCGGGGTGGCGCAGGGCGAGCTTGAGGGCGCCGTACCCGCCCATCGACAGCCCGGCGACGTAGGTCCTCGCGGGGTCCTGGCTCAGCCCGAAGAAGGTGCCGACCACAGCGGGCAGCTCCTCGGAGACGAACTCCCAGTAGGCGTGACCGTGGACCTCGTCGGCGTAGAAGCTGCGGGCCACCGACGGCATCACCAGGGCCAGGCCGGCTTCCTCGGCGTACCGCGCCGCCGACGTCCACCGCAGCCAGCCCGTGTGGTCGTCCGTCAGGCCGTGCAGCAGGTACAGCACCGGTGGGTCGGCCGGGCGGCTCACCCGACCTTCCTCGTCGGTGGCCTCCGGGAGGATGAGGGTCATCGAGGCGCCGGTCGCGAGCGCCTCTGAGTCGAAGTCGCAGGTCAGCAGGGCCATAGGTCCTTCTCCTCCACCAGAGATCAGTCGCCGAGCATCAGGGTGTCGATCGCCGGCTGTCCGCGGCTGAGCTTCTGCGCCACCAGCGGCAGCTCGGCGCGCGAGGCCGCATGCCGCTCCCGCGCGGACGCCAGCGACTCCCGGCCGACGACGTCGCCGTCGCGGACCAAGGGCACCAGCAGCGACCGGTCGTCGCCGTCGTTCGCCGGCGGGGTGCCGATGCCGATCACCTCCGCCTCGGCGAGGCCGTCTGCCGACCGGCGGCGCAGCGCGAACTTGCGGCCGCCGATCGAGGCCTTGTCGGCGCTGCGCTTGGCCACGCCGACCAGCTCGCCGTCGGCGCCCTCGCGGGCCACGAGCTTGTAGACGAAGCCGCAGGTGGGGTGGCCGGAGCCGGTGACGAGCTCGGTGCCGACGCCGTACCCGTCGACCGGGGCCGAAGCCAGGGCGGCGATGGCGTGCTCATCGAGGTCGCTGGTGACCACGATCCGAGTGCCGGTCGCGCCGAGCCGGTCGAGCTGGGCCCGCACCCGCCGCGCGGCCACGCCCAGGTCGCCCGAGTCGAGCCGCACGGCGCCCAGCTCGGGGCCGGCGATCTCGACCGCGAGCCGGACCGCCTCGGCCACGTCGTAGGTGTCGACGAGCAGCGTGGTGCCGACCCCGAGGGAGTCGACCTGCGCGCGGAACGCGTCGGCCTCGCTGTCGTGCAGGAGCGTGAAGCTGTGGGCGGAGGTGCCGGCCGTCGGGACGGCGTACCGCTGGCGCGCGGCGAGGTTGGAGGTGGCGGCGAACCCCGCGACGTACGCCGCCCGGGCCGCCGCGACGGCCGCCTCCTCGTGGGTGCGCCGCGACCCCATCTCGATGCACGGGCGGTCCCCGGCCGCGAGCGTCATCCGCGACGCCGCACTGGCGATCGCCGAGTCGTGGTTGTAGATCGACAGCAGCAGCGTCTCGAGCACCACGCACTCCGCGAACGTGCCCTCGACGACGAGCAGCGGCGAGTGCGCGAAGTACGTCTCACCCTCGGCATAGCCCCAGAGCGCGCCGCCGAAGCGGTAGTCGGCCAGCCAGGCCAGGGTGGGCTCGTCGACGATCGCCTGGTCCTGAAGGAACGCCAGCGCCCCGTCGTCGAAGCGGAAGCGCTCGAGGGCGTCGAGGGCCCGCCCGACGCCGGCCACGACGCCGTACCTCCGGCCGTCGGGCAGCCGTCGCGGGAAGAGCTCGAACACCGACCGGCGCTGGGCGGTGCCCGATGCGAGGGCCGCCTCCAGCATCGTCAGCTCGTAGTGGTCGGTCAGCAGCGCGGTGGATCCACCTGAGGTCACGGGACCAGGCTAGAGCGCCCCTGATCCGGCTCGCCCGTGTGCCACCATGGGGGCGTGTCCGCCGCCAGTCCCGTCGAGGTCGACCCGACCCTCAGCCCGGACCTGGGCCACGACGAGAACGTGCTCGTCGCCCGGCCGTGGGTGACCATCGTGTGGAACGACCCGGTCAACCTGATGTCGTACGTCGCGTTCGTGTTCCAGAAGTACTTCGGCTACGACAAGATCAAGGCCGAGAAGCTGATGCTCGAGGTGCACCACGACGGCAAGTCGGTGGTCAGCAGCGGCAGTCGCGAGGAGATGGAGCGCGACGTGCAGGCGATGCACGAGTACGGCCTCTGGGCGACTATGGAGAAGAGCGAGTGAGCGGTTTCGCGCACCACCTGGCGAGCGGGCGGGTGATCGCCACCTTCACCGGGTTCGAGGCCGATCTGCTGCGTTCGCTGGCCTCCCAGCTGGTCGAGCTGCTGCGCAACGAGCGGGCGATGCCGAGCGACACGGAGGACCCGCTGGAGGCGATGCTCGACTTCTCCGGCCCCACCTCGGAGCCGGAGGATCCGGTGCTGCAGCGGCTCTTCCCGACGGCGTACCCCGACGACGAGGAGGCCGCCGCGGAGTTCCGCCGCTTCACCGAGGGGACGCTGCGCGACGGCAAGGCCGCCGCCGCCAGCATGCTCATCGACGGTCTCGAGGACGCCGGCCTCCCGCCGCAGCTGGAGGAGGCCGGGCTGATGATCGACATCGAGCTCGAGCCGGTCGAGGCGGAGACCTGGATGCGGTCCTTCACCGACCTCCGGCTCGCCCTGGCCACCCGGCTCGGCGTCGAGGAGGACGACGAGGACTACTGGATCAGCCTCCCCGACGACGACCCGCGCGCCCAGGCGCACGACATCTACGACTGGGTGGGCTACCTCCAGGAGACGCTGGTCGCGGCCCTGAGTGAGTGAGGGCTGAACGGCGGTCGCATCGTGGGCCTGCGCGCCGCCCAGGGGGGCGGCAGCCTAGGCTTGTCCGTTGTGCTGAGGTTGGACCGAGCGACGTACGACGCGATCCTCGCTCACGCGCGCCGTGACCACCCCGACGAGGCGTGCGGCGTGGTGGCCGGGCCGGCCGGCAGCGATGCCCCGACCCGCTTCGTGCCGATGGTCAATGCGGCCGGCAGCCCCACGTTCTACGAGTTCGACTCGACCGAGCTGTTCCAGCTCTACAAGGAGATGGACGATCGCGACGAGGAGCCGATCGTGATCTACCACTCCCACACCGCCACCGAGGCCTACCCGAGCCGCACCGACATCAACCTCGCGATGGAGCCGAACGCCCATTATGTGCTCGTCTCCACGCGCGACTGCGGGAATAACGAGGGCCCGGCGGAGTTTCGGTCCTACAGGATCGTCGACGGCGACGTGACCGAGGAAGAGGTCGCCGTGACCGACAACGCAGACAGGAGCACCACCTGATGGCCATCGAGGTCAGGATCCCCACCATCCTCCGCACCTACACCGGTGGCGAGAAGTCCGTGACGGCCTCCGGTGAGAGCCTGGTCGGACTGATCACAGACCTGGAAGCCCACCACCCCGGCATCAGCGAGCGGCTCCTCGACGGCGCGGACCTGCGCCGTTTCGTCAACATCTACGTCAACGACGAGGACGTGCGCTTCCTCGGCGGCCTCGAGGCTCCGCTCAGCGACGGCGACCAGGTCGTCATCCTGCCCGCGGTCGCCGGCGGCTGAGACCCGGAGCGCACGTGGCTCGGTTCGACAACCTGCTGGACTCCGTGGGCGGCACGCCGCTCGTGGGGCTGCCGAGCCTGTCCCCGAGCCCCGACGTACGCCTCTGGGCCAAGCTGGAGGACCGCAACCCGACCGGCTCCATCAAGGACCGCGCCGCGCTCGCGATGCTCGAGTACGCCGAGAAGGAGGGACGGCTGCGCCCCGGCTGCACCCTGCTCGAGCCGACGTCGGGCAACACCGGCATCAGCCTCGCGATGGCCGCCAAGCTCAAGGGCTACCGCCTGGTCTGCGTGATGCCGGAGAACACCTCCGAGGAGCGCCGCCAGCTGCTGCGGATGTGGGGCGCCGAGATCGTGTCCTCGCCGGCCGCGGGCGGCTCCAACGAGGCCGTCCGGGTGGCCAAGCTAGTCGCAGAGGAGCATCCCGACTGGGTGATGCTGTATCAGTACGGCAACCAGGCCAACGCGCTCGCGCACTACGAAGGCACCGGCCCGGAGGTGCTGCGCGACCTGCCCTCGATCACCCACTTCGTCGCCGGGCTCGGCACCACTGGCACCCTGATGGGGGTCTCGCGCTTCTTCCGCGAGCACAAGCCCGACGTGCGGATCGTCGCCGCCGAGCCGCGCTACGGCGAGCTGGTCTACGGCCTGCGGAACCTCGACGAGGGCTTCGTCCCCGAGCTGTACGACGCCTCCCTGATCGACTCCCGATTCTCCGTCGGGCCGCGCGACGCGCTGCGCCGGGTGCGTGAGCTGCTCGAGCTCGAGGGCATCTTCGCCGGGATCTCGTCCGGGGCGATCCTGCACGCCGCCCTGGGCCAGGCCGCCAAGGCGGTCAAGGCCGGCGAACCTGCGGACATCGCCTTCGTGGTGTGCGACGGTGGTTGGAAGTACCTCTCGACCGGCGCCTACGAAGGCACCGTCGACGAGGCCGAGGAGCGACTCGAGGGGCAGCTGTGGGCGTAGGGGCGCGACTGATGACGGTGCTCGCCCTGTCGGCGACCCTGGCGGCGACCCTGGTCGCCACCCCGCTCGCGACGCTCCCGGCGCAGTCGGCAGGCGTCGGCACCACCGAGATCGTCAACACCGAGCCTCCGGTGATCAGCGGGGACCCGATCTTCGGGGTCGTGCTGCAGACCAGCACGGGCAGCTGGACCCCGGACGGACTCACCTTCGGCTACAGGTGGGCGCGCGACGGGGTGCGGATCCCGGGGGAGACCGGCCGCTACCACCGCCTGCGCGTCGACGACCTCGGGCACACGATCACGGCGACCGTGACCGCGACCGCTCCGGACGAGTCGACCTCGTCGGTCACCACGCAGGCCACCGCGACGGTGCGCCGCGCCACGTTCGAGCTGGTCACGGCTCCGAAGATCAGCGGCGTCACCCGCTACACCCGCAAGCTCACCGCGTCGGCGGGGGAGTGGTCGAAGCGTCCCTCCCGCGTGAACTACCGCTGGTTGCGCTCAGGGAAGCCGGTCAAGGGCGCCACCAAGGCGGCGTACCGACTCGGGGTGAAGGACGTCGGCCGGCGGATCCGGGTCCGCGTGACCGTGCGCCGGGAGGGCTACCGGAAGGCCGAGACGACCTCGGCGCCCACCCGTCGGATCCGGCACCTCGTGGCCGTGAAGCGCAAGGTGACCTACTCCGTGATCACCCGCGGCAAGATCACCGCCAACCTCGGCGTCTTCAAGCGCCAGGTGAAGCAGACGTACGACGACCCGCGCGGCTGGCGCAGCGCCGGCGTGGAGTTCCGCCGGGTGGCCCGCGGAGGCACGTTCACCGTGGTGCTCGCGCAGGCCAGCCGGGTGCCGTCGTTCTCGTCGGTCTGCAGCGCTGAGTGGAGCTGCCGGGTGGGGCGCTACGTGATCATCAACCAGACCCGCTGGCAGCGCGCCACGCCGTCCTGGAACAGCCGGAACCTGCCGCGCCGCGGGTACCGCCACATGGTCGTCGACCACGAGACCGGCCATTGGCTGGGGCACCCGCACGTCTCGTGCCCCGGCCGCGGCCGGCTGGCTCCGGTGATGATGCAGCAGTCCAAGGACCTCGCGGGCTGCCGGCACAACCCGTGGCCGCTGCGCTCCGAACGCTGGTTCCGGATCTCCGGACGACCGATCGTGGGCCAGCAGGCGGGACGCCGGCTTTCTGCCTGGGCGATCGCGGGTTAGGGTGACCGCGACCCATCGGTTCGCCACTCGACGGAGCCCCGGTGCCCAAGCACGTCCGCGACATCGTCGTCTTCAGCGGCAGCGCGCATCGCCCTCTCGCTGAGGCGATCTGTGCCGACCTTGGAGTGCCCCTCCGCTCGGTCGAGATCAGCCGCTTCAGCAACGACTGTCTCCAGGTCCAGCTGCAGGCCAACTGCCGGCAGCGCGACGTCTACCTCGTCCAGCCGCTGGTGCCGCCGACCCAGGAGCACCTGATGGAGCTGCTGCTGATGGTCGACGCGGCGCGGGGCGCCTCGGCGGCCCAGATCACGGTGGTCATCCCGCACTACGCCTACGCGCGCTCGGACAAGAAGGACGCCTCGCGGATCTCCCTCGGCGGTCGGCTGGTGGCTGACTTGTTGGCCACGGCCGGGGTCCACCGGGTGCTCACGATGACGCTGCACGCCCCGCAGGTGCACGGCTTCTTCTCGGTGCCGGTCGACCAGCTGACCGCGCTGGGCGTCCTCGCCGCCCACTTCGAGGGTCAGGACCTCTCCAACTGCATCGTGGTCTCGCCCGACCTCGGCAACGCCAAGACCGCGACCCAGTTCTCGCGGCTGCTCGGCCTGCCGGTGGCCGCGGGCAGCAAGCAGCGGCTGGCCGACGACCGCGTCGTCATCGACGCCATCGTCGGCGACGTCGCCGGCAAGCGCGCGATCGTGCTCGATGACGAGATCGCGACCGGCGGCTCGATCGTGGAGCTGCTGGACCGGCTGGCCGACGAGGGCTGCACCTCGGCTGCCGTCGCCTGCACGCACGGCCTGTTCGTCGGCAAGGCCGTCGACCGGCTGCGCCAGCACCCGATGATCACCGAGGTCGTCACCACCGACACCGTGCCGCCGCCGCGCGACTGGCCGGAGCTGAAGGTGCTGTCGGTGGCCGGCCTGTTCGCCGAGACGATCGCCCGGGTCAACGCCGGCAAGTCCGTCAGCAGCCTCTTCGACGGCGTCGACCCCTCGCTCGGCCCGCCGCAGCCCAAGCTGTTCGGCTGAGCCTTCGGCTGTTCGGCTGAGCCTTCGGGCGTGACGTGCGTCGCGTCTGCGTGCCACCGAGGCTTCCTCGCGCCTACGCTGTCTCCTTGTGTCCCCCGTCGACCTCGCTGCGCCGATCGGCATCTTCGACTCCGGCTTCGGCGGTCTGACCGTCGCCCGGTCGGTGATCGACCAGCTGCCGCACGAGTCGATCGTCTACCTCGGCGACACCGCCCGCGCGCCCTACGGTCCCAAGCCGATCAGCGAGGTGCGTGAGTACGCCCTGGAGTGCCTCGACCACCTGGTCGACCCGCGGCGTCAAGGCGCTGGTGATCGCCTGCAACTCGGCGAGCGCGGCGATGCTCCGCGATGCCCGCGAGCGGTACGACGTCCCGGTGGTCGAGGTGATCCTGCCGGCGACCCGCCGCGCCGCGGCCGCCACCCACAGCGGCCGGATCGGCGTCATCGGCACCCGTGCCACGATCGGCTCGCTGGCCTACGACGACGCCTTCGCCGCCGCGCCAGAGGTCGCACCTGGTCACCCGCGCCTGCCCGCGCTTCGTGGAGTTCGTCGAGGACGGCATCACCGGGGGCGACGAGCTGCTCGCCGCCGCGCACGAGTACCTCGACCCGCTGGTCGCCGAGGGCGTCGACACGCTGGTGCTCGGCTGCACGCACTACCCCCTGCTCACCGGCGTGATCTCCTACGTCATGGGCGACGGCGTGACGCTGGTGTCCTCGGCGGAGGAGTGCGCCAAGGACGTCTACCGCATGCTCGCCTCGACCGCGCTGATGCGCGAAGGTGGCGATCCGGCGTACACGTTCTTGACGACGGGCTCGCCCGACGAGTTCGAGACCCTCGGGCGCCGGTTCCTCGGCCCCGAGCTGCACGCCGCGTCGCAGTTCGTCGGCGGCCCGTTCTCGGGAGGCTCGCAGTGAGGCTGACCGTCGTCGGCTGCTCGGGCTCCTTCCCCGGGCCGGAGTCGCCCGCGAGCTGCTATCTGGTGGAGGCCGACCACGAGGGCCGCACCTGGCGGGTGCTGCTCGACCTCGGCAACGGCGCGCTCGGCGCCCTCCAGCGGTACGCCGACCCGCTGTCAATCGACGCGGTGTTCCTCAGCCACCTGCATGCCGATCACTGCCTGGACCTCTGCGGCTACTACGTCATGCGCAAGTACCACCCCGACGGCGCGCGGCCGCCGATCCCGGTGTGGGGCCCGCGCGGGGTGGCCGCCCGGATGGCGCGGGCCTACGACCTGCCCGAGCAGCCGGGCATGACCCAGCAGTTCGACTTCCACGAGTACGCCGACCAGCCGGTGCGGCTGGGACCGTTCGTCGTGGAGGCGGTGCCGGTGGTGCACCCGGTGCCGGCGTACGCCCTGCGGGTGAGCGCCGACGGTCGGGTCCTCGACCTACTCCGGCGACACGGCGCCCTGCGAGGGTTTGGACCGCGCGGCGGCCGGCGCCGACCTGCTGCTGGCCGAGGCGTCCTTCCGCGTCGGCAACGACGAGCCGACCGGCATCCACCTGACCGGGGTCGACGTGGGGCGCACTGCCACCGTCGGCGCCGTCGGGCGAGTGCTGCTCACCCACATCCCGCCGTGGCACGACCCGCAGCGCGCCGTCGACGAGGCCCGCACCACCTGGGACGGCCCGCTCGACCTGGCCCGCCCCGGCGACACTGCCGAGGTGTGAGGCGGCTCAGCCCAGCCCGGCGTCGTGGATGCAGATCGCGATCTGCACCCGGTTGGTGACCTGGAGCTTGTCGAAGAGCCGCGAGACGTGCGTCTTCACGGTGGGCACGGAGAGGAACAGGTCGGCGGCGATCTCGGCGTTGGACATCCCCTGACCGACCGCGACGGCCACCTCGAGCTCACGGTCGGTCAGCAGCTCCAGGCGCTGGCGCGCCCCGACGGACCGGTCGGCGGCCGCCGACTGCCGCACTCGCGTGACGAGGCTGCGCGTCGCCGACGGCGACAGCATCGTCTCGCCCTCGACCACCCGGCGGATCGCGTCGACGATCTCGGTCGGCGGGGTGTCCTTGAGGAGGAAGCCGTCGGCTCCGGCCGCGACGGCGCGGAGCACATAGTCGTCGGCGTCGAAGGTCGTCAGCACGATCACCCGGGGAGGATCGGCGTCGCCCAGCAGCTCCCGGGTCGCCTCCAGCCCGTTGAGCACCGGCATCCGGATGTCCATCAGCACGACGTCCGGCCTCAGCTCGCGGGCCCGCTTCAGCCCGGCTGCGCCGTCCGCGGCCTCGCCCACGACCTCCAGGTCGGCCTGGCCGCCGAGCATCAGGGTCAGCGCCGAGCGCACCAGCGGGTCGTCGTCGACGACCAGCACCCGGGTCACGCCGCCCATGGCAGCCACCCGTGCAGCTCGAAGGTGCTCTCGCGGCGCCCCGACTCGAGCGTGCCGCCGGCCAGGTGCGCCCGCTCGGTAAGGCCGACCAGACCCAGCCCTGAGCCGGGGGTCGAGGTGGCGCCGAAGCCGAGCGGGTTGACGACGCTGATGTCCACGCCGGACTCGGGCGTCCCGATCACCCGCACCCGAACCTGCGCGCCGGGTGCGTGCTTGCGGGCGTTGGTCAGCCCCTCCTGGACGATCCGGTAGACGGTGCGGCCGAGCGCCTCGGGCAGGACGCCGAGCACCTCGTCGTCGAGCTCGACGGCGAGCCCGCTCCGGCGCCAGTCGGCGACCAGCCGGGGCACGTCGGCGTACGTCGGCTGCGGGCGGTCGAGCAGCTCGCCGCTGCCGGGATCACGGAGCACCCCGAGGACGCCGCGCAGGTCCGCGAGCGCCTGGTGTGCCTGGTCCTGGATCTCACCGACGCCGCTCCGGAGGGCTGCGGCGTCGAGGTCCTCGCGGAACGACAACGCCCCGGACTGCATCGCGATCTGGGAGATCCGATGCGCGAGGACGTCGTGCATCTCCCGGGCGATCCGGGCGCGTTCGTTGGTCTTGGCCTGGACGGCGCGCAGCAGCTGCTCCGCCTCGGCCCGTTCGGCGCGCTGGTGGAGCGCCCAGAGCAGCTCGCGGCGGGAGCCGAGGTACATGCCCCAGCCCAGCACGGCCGAGGTGAACAGCAGGGTCACCGTCAGGTCGAGCCACCACGGACCGCCGTCGTCGGTGGGCGTGACCAGGGCGTACACCTGGCCGCTGACCACGACCAGCACCCCGACCGGCAGCATCTCCGCCCAGCGTCGGCGGGTCGCGACCGAGACGCCGGCCAGCAGGCCCGGCCCGGCCACCGACGCCGACACGCAGCCCGCGAGCGCGAGCACGACGGCCACCGCGAACGGCCAGCGGCGCCGGAAGTGCACCAGCACCAGGCCGGCGACGCCCAGCACCAGGTCGATCGTCAGCCAGGGCATCCGCAGGCCCGCCGGCATCGACTGGAACGCCGCCACCGTGGCACCGACGCTGAGCAGCAGCATCACCACCAAGCGCCAGCCGTGTTGCCACCAGCTCAGGCGCGGCTGCCACTGAGACGGGTCGGAGCGCTCCACGCCCACCAGGCTAGGAGACCCCCGGCTCGAGCGCATGCTGCCTGGGTCGTTGCCGGCGTACGACTTTGGTCGGACCGCGGTCGCGACGCAAGCCGGATGCGCGGTCAGGCCGGGTCCGGCAGGCTGGACCCATGATCACTATCACCGGACTCACCAAGAGATACGGGGGGTTCACGGCCGTCGACGGCGTGACCTTCTCCTGCAGGCCCGGGCGCGTGACGGGCTTCCTCGGCCCGAACGGCGCCGGCAAGACCACCACGATGCGGGTGATGGTCGGCCTGACCACCGCCAACTCGGGCGAGGTCACCATCGGCGGCCATCGGTTCGCCGACATCCCCAACCCCGGTCGCCATGTCGGCGTCCTCCTCGACGCCTCCGCGCAGCACGCCGGCCGAACCGGCCGAGAGGTGCTGACTGTCGGAGCGCTCACGATGGGACTCCCGACCTCCCGGGTGGAGGAGATGCTGGCCCTGGTCGGGCTGTCGGAGGACGAGTCGCGGCGCCGGGTCCGCGACTACTCCCTGGGCATGCGGCAGCGCCTGGGCATCGCCCACGCGCTGCTCGGCGACCCCTCCGTGCTCGTCCTCGACGAGCCGGCCAACGGCCTCGACCCGGCCGGCATCCGGTGGATGCGCGACCTGCTCAAGGGCTTCGCCGCCCGCGGCGGCACCGTGCTCCTGTCCAGCCACCTGCTGAACGAGGTGGAGCAGGTCGCCGATGACATGGTGCTGATCGGCAATGGCCGGATCGTGGCGGCGGGCGACAAGGCGACCCTGCTGGCCTCGAGCCAGACCGGCACCCTCGTCCAGGCGGTCGACCAGGCCGCCCTAGCGGCGGCGCTGTCCGCCGAAGGGCTGACGGCGACGGTCGCCGGCGACGGCCTCCACGTCGAGGCGACTCCCGTGCAGGTCGGCACCGTCGCCGCCCGAGACTCCCTCATCCTGACCGACCTCCGTCCCGCCGGCGGTGGGCTGGAGTCCATCTTCTTCGAACTCACCGCCGACACTTCGCGTGAGGGCGTTCCCACCCTGGAAGGGGCCACGTCATGACCGCTCAGACGATGACTCCGGAGACGTTGGACGTCTCCGGCACTCCGGGGATCCCGTTCGGCCGCCTGGTGTCGGTCGAGGTCCGCAAGATGGTCGACACCCGGGCCGGCCGCTGGCTGCTGATCTCCACCGGCCTGGTGACGGCGTTGGTGCTCGTGATCCAGCTGTGGGTCGTCGTGGCGCAGGACCTCACAGTGAACTTCGGTGACTTCATGGTCGGCATGAACACCCCGATGGGGGTCTTCCTGCCGGTGCTCGGGATCATGGCCGTCACCCAGGAGTTCGGGCAGCGCACGGCGCTGACGACGTTCACCCAGGTGCCGTCCCGGCTGACCGTCTTCGGCGCCAAGTTCGTGGCCACCCTCGGGCTGGCGGTGGTCGCGGTCGTCGTCGGCCTGCTTCTCGCGTCCCTCGCCAACGTGCTGTACGGCGCGCTGTCGGGGTCCGAGGCGGTCTGGGGCGTCGGCGTGTCCGACGTCGGCCGCTACTTCCTGCTGCACGCGATCGGGCTGGCGACGGGCTTCGCCTTCGGCACCCTGTTCCTCAACACCGCGGTGGCGATCGTGCTCTACTTCGTCTACTCCTTCGTGCTGCCGGGGCTGTTCGAGATCGGCGCCCAGCTCGTCGGCTGGATCGCCGATGTCCGCCCGTGGGTGGACTTCAACGATGCACAGACCCCCCTCATCGACGGCAACATCTCCGGGTCGGACTGGTCACACCTGGTGGCCTCCGGCGCCCTCTGGCTGGTGCTGCCGCTGGTGATCGGGCTGTGGCGGGTGCTCCGGGCCGAGGTGAAGTAGCCAGATCTCGTACGCCGGTGACGCCACGGGGGACGTCACCGGCGTACGGCTGTGTCCACGCCCGACACCCAGCGGCTCGCCACTAGGATCTGCGGCATGACCACCCCCGGAGCACCGTCCCCATCCCTGCGCGCCGACGGGAGGGCCGACGACGAGCTCCGTGCGATCCGGATCACGCGCGGTTGGCTCGACCACGCCGCCGGGTCGGTGCTGGTGGAGTTCGGCGGCACCCGGGTGCTCTGCGCCGCCTCGGCCAGCGAGGGCGTGCCGCGCTGGCGCAAGGGGTCCGGCCTCGGCTGGGTCACCGCGGAGTACGCCATGCTCCCTGCGGCCACGAACACCCGCTCCGACCGCGAGTCGGTACGCGGCCGGATCGGCGGCCGGACCCACGAGATCTCGCGGCTGATCGGCCGCTCGCTGCGCGCGATCATCGACTATCGCGCGCTCGGGGAGAACACCATCGTCCTCGACTGCGACGTGCTCCAGGCCGACGGCGGCACCCGCACCGCGGCGATCACCGGCGCCTACGTCGCCTTGGCCGACGCGGTCGCGCATCTGCGCGAGACCGGCGCACTCGCGGGGGAGCCGCTGACCGGCTCGGTCGCCGCGGTCAGCGTGGGCATCATCGACGGGGCGCCGCGACTCGACCTGCCCTATGAGGAGGACGTGCGCGCGGAGACCGACATGAACGTCGTGATGACCGGCGACGGCAAGTTCGTGGAGGTGCAGGGCACCGCCGAAGGTGCGACCTTCGATCGGGCCGAGCTCGACGCTCTCCTGACGTTGGCCGGCAAGGGCTGCGCCGACCTCACCCGCCTCCAGCAGGAGGCGCTCGGCGGATGACCCGGGTGTTCCTGGCGTCGCGCAACGCCAAGAAGCTCGCCGAGATGGAGCGGATCCTCGCCGAGCACGCCGACGTCGTCGAGATCGTCGGCCTCGACGACGTCCCGGCGTACGCCGAGCCGGTGGAGGACCAGCCCACGTTCGCCGGCAACGCGCTGGTGAAGGCACGCGCCGGGCTCGCCGCGACCGGCCTGCCGTCGGTGGCCGACGACAGCGGGCTGTGCGTCGAGGCACTGGGCGGCATGCCGGGCGTCCTCTCGGCCCGTTGGGCCGGCCCGCCGAAGTCCGATCTGCGCAACAACGAGCTGCTGCTCGCCCAGCTGAGCGACGTCCCCGACGACCGGCGCGGCGCCTGGTTCGAGTGCGCGGTGGCGTTCTGTCACCCCGACGGCACCGAGATCCTCGAGTCCGGCCGGATGTCGGGCCGGGTGATCCGTGAGCTGCGGGGGAGCGGGGGCTTCGGCTACGACGTGCTCTTCGTCGCCGAGGAGTGGGACGGGTCCGGGCTGACCACCGCCGAGCTCAGCGTGACCGACAAGGACGCGATCTCCCACCGCGGCCGTGCCCTGAGGGCTCTCGGCCCACGGATCGCGGACGCGTTGCGCGGCTTGCCGTAGCGGTGCGCCCGGCGAGAGTCGAACTCGCACTGGCCAGGACCTAAACCTGGTGCCTCTGCCAATTGGGCTACGGGCGCGGGTGCGGCCGGGAGCGCCGGTCGCGACGAGATCAGGCTAGACCGAGATCCTTGCGGAGCTTGGCGACGTGCCCGGTGGCCTTGACGTTGTACTGCGCCACCTCGACCACGCCGTCCACGTCCACGACGAAGGTGGAGCGGATGACGCCCTGGACGGTCTTGCCGTAGAGCATCTTCTGGCCGTACGCCGCGTAGGCCGTCATCACGGCTCGGTCGGGGTCGGAGAGCAGCCGGATCGTCAGCCCGTCACGCGCCCGGAACTTCGCCAGCTTCTCCGGCTTGTCCGGTGAGATGCCGAGCACCTCGAACCCCTGCGCGTGCAGCGAGTCGAGCGAGTCGGTGAAGTCGCAGGCCTGCTTGGTGCAGCCGGCGGTCATGGCGGCGGAGTAGAAGTAGACGATCACCTTGCGGCCGCGGAAGTCACGCAGCGCGACCTGCGCGCCCTCATCATCGACCAGGGTGAAGTCGGGGGCCGGGTCTCCCGGGGTGAGGCGGCCGGGGGTCTCGGTGGTCATGGCGGGCTCCTGGGCGTGGGCTTCTTGCACACTATGTGCAATAACATAGGCTGGGCAGCAATCGCCCGCACTCCAATCTAGCGCCCGCCAGGAGGCCCCTCGTGCACGTGCCCGACGGGTTCCTGGACGCGACGACGTCGCTGGCCACGGGCCTCGTCGCCGTCGGCGGGGTGGGCCTGGCGCTGCGGGGGGCGCGGCGCGAGCTGGACGACCGGACCGCACCGCTCGCGGGTCTGGTGGCGGCGTTCGTCTTCGCGGCCCAGATGGTCAACTTCCCGGTCGGTGCCGGCACCAGCGGGCACCTGGTCGGAGGGGCGCTTGCGGCGGTGCTGGTCGGCCCCTGGACGGCCGTGCTCAGCGTGACCGTGGTGCTGCTCGTCCAGGCGTTGCTGATGGCCGACGGCGGGCTGACCGCGCTCGGCACCAACGTGACGCTGATGGGGCTGGTCGCGGTCGGCACCGGCTGGCTGGTGTTCCGCCTGGCCCGCGCCGTCCTGCCGCGCCGCCCGGCGGCAGTGGCGCCGGCCGCCGCCGTCGGCGCGTTCGCGAGCGTCCCCGTGGCGGCGGCCGTCTTCTCCTGGCTGTTCGCGATCGGCGGGACGGCCCCGGTGTCGGCCTCGGCCGTGCTCACCGCGATGGTGTCGTGGCATCTGGTGATCGGCCTGGGCGAGGCGGCGATCACCGGTCTCGTGGTGGCCAGCGTGGTCGGCGTACGCCCCGATCTGGTCTACGGCGCCCGACCGTTGCTGGAGCGCCGCCGCCTTGAGGTGCGCGGCGCCGGGAGCCAGCCGTGATCCGGACTGTGACCGGCGCCGGGAATCGGCCGTCGCGAGGCCGCCGCTGGTGGGCTGCCGGGTTGCTGGCGGCGCTGTTGGTGGCCGGGGTCGCGAGCTACTACGCCAGCAGCCGGCCCGACGGCCTGCAGCAGGTGTCGGCCACGCTCGGGTTCGCCGACCGCGAGTCCGCGTCGACGGCCGAGTCCAGCCCGCTTGCCGGCTACCAGACGAGCGGTGTCGAGGACGGCCGCCTCAGCGGTGGGCTGGCCGGGGCGATCGGCACCCTGGCCGTGCTCGGGCTCGGCGGCGGGCTGTTCTGGCTGGTGCGCTCCCGGCCCCGGGACGAGTCCTAGCGTGGGCGCCGGACACGGGCACCGGCTGCACTTCCACGCCCACAGCCCGCTCCACCGCGCCCCGGCCCACCTCAAGATCGCCGGGCTGCTCACCTTCATGGTGCTGGTAGTGGCCACGCCGAGCACCTGGTACGCCGCCTACGCCGGCTACCTGATCACGCTGCTCGTGCTCGTGGGTGCCTCGACGGTGCCTCCGTCCTACCTTGCGAAGCGGATGGTCGTCGAGGTGCCCTTCGTGGTCTTCGCCGTGCTGGTGCCGTTCGTGGCGACCGGCCCCCGCATCGAGATCGCGGGGGTCGAGGTCTCACAGCCGGGACTGGTGGCGGCCGGCGCGCTGCTGGCCAAGGCGACGCTCGGGGTGCTCGGCGGGCTGCTGCTGGCCGCCACCACCGAGCCGGATCAGGTGCTGCTCGGACTCCAGCGGCTCCGGCTCCCGCACCAGCTGGTGCAGATCATGGGGTTCATGGTGCGCTACCTCGACGTGGTCACCGACGAGTTCGCCCGCACCCTGGTCGCGATGCGTTCGCGAGGCAGCGACCCCCGCTCCCCGCGTCAGTGGCCCGCGCTGGCCCGAGCGCTGGGGGCGCTGTTCATCCGCTCCTACGAGCGCGGGGAGCGGGTCCATCTGGCGATGCTGTCGCGCGGTTACACCGGTCGGCTGCCCGACACCAGGAGGGACGGATGACCCCCGTGCTGGACGTGGCCGGCCTGGCCTATGCCTACCCCGACGGCCACCAGGCGCTCTTCGGGGTCGACCTCCACGTGCACCGGGGGGAGCGGGTCGCCCTGCTCGGTCCCAACGGCGCCGGCAAGACCACGCTGGTGCTGCACCTCAACGGCATCCTCCGCGCGGGCGCCGGTCGGGTGGCGGTCAGCGGCCTGCCCGTCGAGAAGGCCAACCTCGCCGAGATCCGCCGTCGGGTCGGGATCGTGTTCCAGGATCCCGACGACCAGCTGTTCCTCGGTTCGGTCCGCCAGGACGTCGCGTTCGGCCCGGCCAACCTCGGGTTGCGGGGCGACGAGCTCGAGGACCGGGTGCGGGAGGCGTTGGAGCAGGTCGACATGGCGGCGTACGCCGACCGGCCGCCGCACCACCTCTCCTACGGCCAGCGCCGCCGGGTCGCGGTGGCCACCGTGCTGGCGATGCGACCGGAGATCCTGGTGCTCGACGAGCCGTCGTCGAACCTCGACCCTGCGTCCCGGCGCGAACTGGCCGAGATCCTGCGCAGCCTGGACGTGACCGTGCTGATGGTCACCCACGATCTGCCCTACGCCCTGGAGCTGTGTCCCCGGTCGGTGATCCTCAGTGGCGGCGAGGTCGTGGCCGACGGACCTACCCGGGACCTGCTGACCGACGACACGCTGATGCGCAGCCACCGGCTGGAGCTGCCCTTCGGGTTCGACCCGCACACGGTTGGTAGCCTTCCCTCGTGACCACGGATCTCTCCTCACTCGAGTCCGACATCGAGGCGACCCGCCAGCGGCTGGCGTCGACGATCGACGAGCTGCTCTACCGCGCCAACCCCAAGACAGTGCTGGGACGGCAGGTCGCCACCACCAAGGCGCACTTCGTCGACGCCGACTCCGGGGCGCCGCGCACCGACAACATCCTCAAGGTCGTGGGTGGTGTGGTCGGGGTCGTGGTCGTCTTCGCGGTGATCCGCAAGCTGGTGCGATGACGCTGGCCGCCGAGCGCGCGAGCACCGCCCGGACCGAGCGCCTGCCCGACAAGACCCCGATCAAGATGATGTACGACCGGCTGTTGGTCGAGCTGGACCAGGAGGCCGGGGAGCGGCGCTCCTCAGGCGGCATCGTGATCCCGGCCACCGCAGCCATGGGCGCGCGCCGGTTGTCGTGGTCCAAAGTGGTCGCGGTCGGACCCAACGCCCGGTCGGTCGAGCCCGGTGACCGGGTGTTGTTCGACCCGGAGGACAAGGCCGAGGTCGAGGTGAACGGCGAGGTCTACATCGTCGTCCGCGAGCGCGACATCCACGCCGTGGCGGCCGACCGGCTCGGTGACTCGGCCACCGGCCTGTACCTCTAGCCTCCACCTCTAGTCTGGCGCGCGTCGGTTAGGGCTTGGCCTTCCACAGCCACTGCCTGGTGCGCTCGGCTCCGAAGTAGAGCGAGCCGCCGCGGGCGAAGGCCACCGCCTCGCCGTACTTGTGCTCCGCGGGGAGGTCGAGGTCGACCGGGCGGGCGTCTCGGATCGAGGAGTAGACGTAGGCCTGTTTGTACCCCCGCAGCACGAAGTGCTTGCCGTCGCGCGAGAAGTCCGCGCCGGTCCGGCCGGCCGGCGCGTCGGCCACCTTGGTCAGTCGGTTGGTCCCGGAGGCCTTGAGGGTCAGCGGAGCGCGGTAGATCGCGGCACCCGTGGCTGCCTTGGTGGTGATGAAGAGCCGGCCGGTCCGCGGACGGATCATCAAGGACTCGGCGTTGTGAACGCCGTCGGGGTAGGTCAGCTCGAAGGCGGTGTAGGAAAGGGTGCGGCTCGTGAGCCTCTTGGGCTCCTTCACCCGCACGACGTTGATCACCTCGCGCGGGTTGTTGCCGCCGATGTCGCCGAACCACAAGGTGTGCTTCGGGCCGACCGCCATGTCCTCCCAGTCCCGAGCCGGCGCGCCGGGCAGGTCGAACACCGCCCGGGTGCCGCACCGGCGGCCGAGAGCGAAGAACTGCGGCCCGCCGCCGGAGTCGTTGTGGGCGAACAGGACCTGGCGGCGATAGCTGCTGCGCGCCATCCCGCTGTTCTCCTTGATCCGAAGGTCCTTCACCACGCACTTCTTGGTGACCTTCGACCAGGCCGCCACGGGTGCGGACGCGGCGTGGACCGGCGCCCCAGCCATCAGCAGGACAGCGGACAGAGCCACGAGCGGGCGGGCGCGCCGCGAAAGCCGTACGGTCACAGAAGGACTCCTCGGGGTGGTGGACCAGCCGGCCACGATAGCGGTCGAAGAATGGTCTAGACCATGCGCTCCCAGCGGCGCACCCCGCCCTACTCCTGGTCTGGACCCTTGGCAATAGCCCGAGATTTTCATTGACAGGGTGTGGGCTCCGGCGGGTATAACGATGATCTGGGGGGATGACCATAGGGGCCATCTTCGGAGTGGGCCTCGATGCCGGACTCGGGCAGTGTTCGGCGTGAGGCGCAGGTTCTCTCGGGCCAGTGCAACGCATTACTCATGAACTCGTGGGGGGATCGTGAGCAGAGTCTTGGTTGTCGACGACGAAAAGCGCGTCGTCGAGTTCATCAGCCGGTTCTTGATGGCCGATGGGCATGAGGTCGCGGCGGCGTACGACGGCGCCGAGGCGCTGGACGTGCTCGACCAGGGTCCGGACGTCGATCTGATGCTCCTGGACCTCTCGATGCCGCGCACCAACGGCATGACGGTGCTCAACACGCTGTCGTCACGGACGTCCTCACCCACGGTGATCGTGCTGTCGGCGGTCGAGGAGATCGGCACTCGCGTGGCCGCCCTCGACAAGGGCGCGGCAGACTTCGTGTCCAAGCCGTTCCATGCGGCCGAGCTGATGGCCCGGGTGCGTCGCCATCTGGCGTTGCCGGTGACGGTGCCGCGGCAGCGTCAGGAGACGCCCGGCCGCTATCTCTCCGCCGGCGGAGTCTCGGTCGACCTGGACCGGCGCCGGGTCCGGCACGCCGGTGCCGACGTGGCGCTCAGCGAGCGCGAGCTCGGCCTGCTCTCCCATCTGATGCGCCGCCGCGGGTCCGTCTGCCGACGCGACGAGCTGCTCCATGACGTGTGGGGGCTCGACTTCGACCCCGGCAGCAACGTCGTGGACGTCTGCATGCGCCGGCTGCGCACCAAGCTCGTCGACCCGCCGATCGAGACCGTGCGCGGTCTCGGGTACTGCTTCTACGGCGAGTGACGTGCCCGGCGTTGCGCTGGGCCGCTACCCGCTGCTCATCCTCTGGCTGATCTTCGCGGTCCTCGAGACCGCCTCGATGGTGGTCGCGCCAGGTTCGGAGACGGTGGCCTATCACCTGATCTGGATCGGGTTGGCCCTGGCGCACGACCGTGAGGTGTGGCCATGGCGCACCACGCTGGTCGCCGTCGCCGTGACCACCTCCGTCACCGGGGCCGTGATGGTGTTCCGGGTCTGGGAAGGCGTCCTGCAGTGGGAGGAGACGACCGAGATCCCGCTGATGACCTCGTTGCTGCTGCTCGTCCTGTGGAACAGCCGCCGTCGGCACCAGGCCAACACCGCCCTTCGGCGGGTCTACGAGCGCGACCGCCAGCGGGCAGCGCTACGGGTCCGGTTGAGCCGTCTCACGTCCCACGAGATGCGGACGCCTGCCACCATCGCCCAGGGGTTCACCGACCTGTTGCTGGCCCGCGAGGGCGATGAGCAGAGTCGTCACGACCTCGAGGTGATCCGCTCCGAGCTCAACCGGCTGGTCCGGGCCAGCGACAGGCTGGTGCGGATGATGCGGATGCCCGAGCAGGACGCACTCCGGCGCGTCGACCTGGCGTCCCTGCTGGAGGAGACCAGCTCGCGGTGGCACGTCGTGGCCGAGCGGCGCTGGGTCGTGGAGGCCGAGCCGCTCACCTTCGACTGTTCACCCGACCGGGTGCGCGCGTGCCTGGACACCCTGATCGAGAACGCCGTGCGCTACACCGATGTCGACGACACCGTGCGCGTGATCGGTCGTCGGGCAGGCGACCTGGTGCTGATCGGCGTGGCCGACTCCGGCCGGGGGCTCGACGCCGACATGGCGATGGGCGTCAACCAGGCACGGGCGCACGACGACCCCTACGAGTTCGACTCACCGCACGGGACCGACCCGCTGAGCCAGACCGGCCTGGGACTGCATCTGGTGCGCGAGGCGGCCGCGGGACGCGGCGGACGGCTGGTCGCGGGCAGGTCGTCCGAGGGCGGCGCGCTGTTGTTGATGGCGGTGCCGGCGAGGGTGTCCTCGCCCCCCGCGACGAGCATCGTGGCACCGACGGTGGAGCCCGCCAGCACTGCTCGATGAGCACTTGATGACATCCCCATGACACCCCAGTCATGAATCGCCTCAGGCGGCCTCTCGTACCTCACCTTGGGACACGTCGGACTTTGTTCCCGTAGAGGGGTGACGTCGATGCGAGATGGGGAAAGCATGACGAACAGCAGATTCACAGCGGCCGGTGCGTCCGGAACCCGCGGCCGGTCGCGGTCGCCGCACTCGATGCGATGGGCCGCCTCCACTGGCCTAGCACTGGTGCTGGCGCTCGCCACGCTGGTCGGGCTTCCGATCAGCGCCGCCCAGGCGGCGCCGTCCGACGTGCTGACTCTCGACGTGGCCAGCGCCCGCACGGAGCCTCGCGCCAACGGCGGCGCCGGAGTGTCCGAGGGTGACCCGATCACGGACTACAAGTTCCTGATCAACGAGAACACCGTCGGGGGGACCGACGTCCGCACCCCGACGGGTGCCTGCACCCCGACCGGGGGCGACGCGAGCTACCCCGACAACTGCACGTGGACGTCCCTCAACGCCGCGCCCGACGCCACCCCCATCGTGGCGCAGGGCGACCAGGACGACCTGGCCGGCGGGATGACCCTGCCGGACGGTGACTACCTGATCTCCGTCCTCGCCGACGGCTACAAGCTCGACGGCGCCTACTTCTCGATCCCGCTGCCCGACGAGAGCGCGGTGCCCGTGGGGCTCCAGCCGTTCCCGCTCCCGGACTCGACCGTCAAGGGCCTGGTCTTCAAGGACGTGGCCCCCACCAACGGCGCCTTCGACAACGGTGACGTCCTCCTTGCCGGCTTCGAGGGTCACCTCTTCGACACCCTGGGTGAGATCAGCACCGACGTCTACGGCAACCCGCTGTGTACGACGTATCTGAACGAGGACCCGGTCACCTACGAGATCCCGGACTGGGCGCTCGTCGACGGCGCCCCCGTGGTCGACCAGATCGGCGGCATCTGCCGCTCCGACAGCGGCGGCATCGTCACCTACCCCCACATGGGGACCAACCGCTACACGCAGTCGGTCTCCCCTCCGGACGGCGAGACCTGGATCCAGACGACCACCCTCGAGGGCAACCACGACTGGGACACCTGGGTGATGGAGGGCTCCACGGGCTTCGACACCGAGTTCGCCGTGGCCGGCGAGGCCGTGCCGATGCCTCTGTTCGGCTTCGCGGCTCCGCTCAAGAACGGGCAGCCGCTCGGTGGCGGCACCGGCTCGATCTCGGGTCGCGTGATGAGGACGGTCCACTACGTCCCGCCCAAGGGCGGCGAGTTCGACCTGTTCAACGGCTACACCGGCTCCAAGACCCAGCGTCCGATCCCCGACGCCTGGATCTCTCTGGCCGGCCTCGACGTCGGTGACCAGGCCGTGTGGGTCGGGCAAGCCGGCCCGCAGGGCAACTTCACGATCCAGAACGTTCCGGACGGCAACTACCAGATCACCTGGTGGGACGAGGCGCAGAACCACCTGATCGCGCTGCAGAACGTCACCGTCGCCGACGGCGAGCCGGTCGACATGGGCGTGCTGCCGGTGAGCGGCTGGTGGACGGAGTTCACGGGCACCGTGTTCAACGACAGGAACCGCAACGGCAAGCGCGACGCGGGCGAGCCCGGGGTGCCCAACTTCGGGTTGACGATGCGCAAGCGCGACAACACCTTGATGGACCGCGGCCAGACTGCGGCCGTGACCAAGGCCGACGGCACGTACTCCTTCGAGGGCGCCTACCCGCTCGGTGAGTTCGGCTACACCGTGATGGAGGCCTACAGCGACTCCTTCTACACCACCGGCGTCACCTGGCAGGCCGACAACATGACCACCCCGAAGGTGATCAAGGGTGCCGGTGTCGACCTGAGCACGCTCAACATCATCGGTCTGGGCGCCACCGTCGACTGGGGTGTGCACGCCTACGACCCGACCGGCACCAACGAACTCGATCCGCGCAATGGCGGCATCGTCGGCTCGGTCAGCTACGACACCACCCGCAACGAGCTCGACCCGACGTACGCCGCCTCCGAGGATTGGCAGCCCGGCATTCCCAACATCCCGGTCATGCTCTACACCACCGTCGACTGCACAGACGCGACCACGCAGACCTGCGACGCCGACGAGCGCCTGCAGCTGGACACCGACGGTTCCTACCTCAAGGGTGACCTGATCAACAGCGCCCTGTCCGAGAGCTGGGAGGTCCCGACCGGCTGCGACGCGGTCGACGTTGACGGGAACCCCTTGGTGCACGGAGTCGACGAGGACCACTTGGCGCTCAACCAGGAGGACGACGGCAAGTGCATCGCGGCGTTCAGTCAGAGCGTGCAGGTCGGTGCCTACCCCACCGATCAGGGAACGCCGGACGCCAACTTCGGCGCGGCCGTCAACGGCAACTACGGCTTCGGTGACGGTTGCACCGGCACCCTCGACGCCACTGACCCGTCCGCCCCGGTGTGCGCCGGCGGCACCTTCGAGGCGCTGGCCGCCGGCGACTACCTGGTCAGCCTGGAGATCCCCAACGACTCCCTGACCGGGAACCCGCTCTACAAGCCGACCGGTGAGGAAGACATCAACATCGGCCACGGCAACGAGATCGTGCCGCAGGTGCCGCCGCCGTCGTGCGCCGGCCCGCTGCACACCGTCGACGTGAAGGGCATCGACGCCCAAGGCGACTTGGAGTTCCTCCCGAACGGCGACCCCAACCCCGACTTCGGCGGAGACGGGCCCAACGCGGTGGACAACCCGACATTCCTCGACATCGGCGGTTCGCCCTACGAGGGCACGGACAAGCCGACCTGTGAGACCAAGCTGGTCGGGCTGAACAACGGCAAGTCGATCGTCCCGATGTTCAACATCTTCACCGACGTCCCGCTGCCCAGCCGGCTGCGCGGCCTGATCATCGACGACATCAACTTCTCCGGTGACAAGCGCAACACGGCGTACGGCGAGAAGTCGCCCGGCCAGTTCCTGCCGATCGGCATCTACGACTGGAGCAACCGGCTGGTCACGACCGTGGAGTCGGACTTCAACGGCTTCTACGACGTGCTGCTGCCGTCGACGAACCAGATCAACTGCCCGACCCCGTCGGGCATCTGCGCCGGGATGTACCGCTTCGTGGGCAACGACCCGGGTGTGCCGGGCGCGCTGAACCCGAACTACAACCCTCGCTTCCGGGTGATCGCCACCGAGTTCGAGGCGGTCCCGGGAGTCACCATCCCGACCGACCTCGCTCCCACGCAGGTGGGGGCGCAGATCCGCGGACCGCAATCCGGTCAGCTTTCCGCGGTCACCTGCCCGGTCGACAACGCGGTGCCGCAGCTGTTCGCGGTCTCGCAGCCCTACGTCAACGGCGGCGGAGACTTCGTGATCGAAGGCCTCGGCTTCGGTGCCAGCCAGGGCACCGGTTCGGTCACCCTCGACGGGATCGCTCTGCCCACGACCAGCTGGAGTGACACCTCGATCTCGGTGACAGCGCCGAACGGCTCGGCGACCGGGCCGCATCAGTTGCTGATCACCTCCGACAACGGGAACGTGACCCGCAACGGACTGACCTTCCACGTGATCGGCGGGACCTACAACCCGATCGTGCTCGAGGTGGGCAACGACGGCTCGACCTACCCGACGATCCAGTCGGCGCTGAACCAGGCGCGGACACAGAACTCCAGCCGCGGCTACCTGGTCGTGGTCTACCCCGGCACGCCGAACCTCGACAACCCGCGGGTGAACCCCCTGGGTGCCTACTACGAGAACCTGGTGATGGCCTCGCCGGTGAAGCTCCAGGGTGTCGGCCCCGGTGGCTTCCAGGGCAACGACTACGTCTCCGGTACCCTCCTCGACGCCGGCGGCTTCGGCGGTGACACCCAGCTCTCGACCGAGTGGTACGACCTGGTCGGCACGCTCACCTGGGACGGCAACCAGACCGTCAACGACGGGCAGGGCATCTACGTCCTGGCGTCGCAGGGCGGCGGCGGCGGAGGCGGCAACGCGCGGCAGTTCACCAGCACCTTCAAGGCCTCCATCGACGGCTTCGACATCCGTGGTGGTGACCAGCGCGGCTTCCCGGGCAACATCAACTTCGTGACCGGCCCGACCGGCCTGCCTGCCAACATCACCACCCAGGGCGGCGCGATCATGGCCAACGCCTATGCGCGCCACCTCCAGATCACCAACAACGTGGTGCAGAACAACGGTGGCGGCTACGGCGCGATCCGGATCGGCACCCCCGACCTGACCGGCGCCGACGCCAACCAGCACAACGAGAACGTTCGGATCTCGCACAACCGGATCATCAACAACGCGGGCACCAACCTTGCGGGCGGGCTCGGCGTGTTCGGCGGCTCGGACAACTTCGAGATCGACAACAACGACGTGTGTGGCAACTTCACCCTGGAGTATGGCGGCGGCATCAGCGTCTACGGCCTCAGCCCGGGTGGTCGCATCCACCACAACGCGATCTACCTCAACCAGGCCAACGACGAGGGCGGCGGCATCATGATCGCCGGCGCGCTCCCGGCCAACCCGGACGACCTGTCGCCCGGCAGCGGCTCGGTCTCGATCGACCACAACGAGATCAAGGCCAACATGTCCAACGACGACGGTGGCGGCATTCGCTTCCTGATGGCCGGCAACGACGTCATGGACGTCAACAACAACGTCATCGCGGACAACGTGTCCACCCACGAGGGCGGTGGCATCGCACTCAACGATGCCTCCAACGTCCGGATCGTCAACAACACGATCATGAAGAACCTGACGACGGCCACCGCGGTGACGTCCAACGGCGCACCGGCTCCCGCCGGTCTGTCGACCTCGGTCAACAGCGACCTGCTCCGGGCCGCCTTCCCGAGCGCCGGCGAGTTCAGCAACCCGGTCCTGTTCAACAACATCTTCTGGGACAACCGGGCCGGCACCCGCGCCGGCAACACCGTCGACGGTCTCGGCCTCGGCGGCCCCCTCGACATCGAGACCTGGGACCTGGGCGTGGCCGACCCGACGAACGGAACACAGCTGCTGGCTCCGACGTACTCCATCATCCAGAACGACAACGGTGGCCGCCCGTGGACCAACGGTGCCGGCAACGGGTCGGCCGACCCGGAGGTGGTCGACCCGATCGATGTGTCCGTGAGCTTCGCGGCCTGGCGGCAGAACCCCGCCTTCGTCGACGCCACCCTGGTGGCGGTGGATTCGCCGGCCTCGGGGCTAGGTGACTACCACCTCCAGGCCACGTCGCCCGCGGTCGACACCGGGACGCCCTCCGTCGGCAGCGTGTCGGCACCGGGAACTGACATCGACGACGGCGTGCGCCCGTTCGGCGCGGGGTTCGACATCGGCTCGCACGAGTTCGGCTCTTCGGTGGCACCGCCTCCGCCGCCGCCCGCGGACAAGAGCTTCTACTTCTCCACCGCCGGCAACACCAACCCGCCCGGTGTGACCACCGGGACGCCTGACAACGCTGACCTGTACTACTGGAACGGCACCACTTCCAGCCGGGTGTGGGACGCCACCGCCAACGGGCTGCCCGGAGGCGCCAACGTGGATGCGTTCTCGGTGATCGACGCCAGCCACTTCTACGTGTCCTTCACGGGCACCATCAACCCGCCCGGTCCTCTCGGCAACACCCAGGATGAGGACGTCCTGGAGTACGACAACGGCACCTGGACGCTGTGGTTCGACGGCAGCGCGAACGGTCTCGGGACCGGCTTCGATGTGGGCGCCATGACCGTGAACGGCACGGACCTGTACTTCAGCGTGAACAACTCCGCAGTGCCTCCGGGAGCGGGTGGACCCGGAGACAACTCGGACGTATACCAGTGGAACGGCGGGTCGTCCTACTCGCGGGTCGTCGACGCGACCACGGTCGGTGTCAGTGGCGCTGCCAATGTCGATGGCCTCCGGTTCATCGACGCCGCCACCTTCTGGATGTCGTTCAGCAACACCAACACCACGCTGCCTGTTCTCGGCACCGTCCAGGACGAGGACATCGTGGAGTACAGCAGCAGCGCCTGGTCGATGTGGTTCGACGGCGGCAATAACGGGTTCGACGCCTCGGGCGACCTCGACATCGATGCGTTCAGCTTCGCGCCTGCGCCGCCGCCCCCGCCCCCGCCGCCGCCGCCCCCGCCGCCGACGGCCGACCCGCTGGTCTTCTCCACGGTGGGCAACGTCAGCCCCGACGGTGCCATCACCGCCCCGGACGACGCTGACATCTATGGGTGGAGCGGGACCGCCTTCTCCCGCAACGCCGACGCCACGGCCCTCGGAGTCCCGGCGGGAGCCGACGTGGACGGCCTGGACTACGTGGACGCGACGCACTTCTACGTGTCCTTCAACGCCAACACCAGCCTGCCGGGTTTGGGCGCGGTGCAGGACGAGGACGTCGTCTACTACAACGGCGACCACTGGGAGCTGTTCTTCGACGGCACCTCGGTGGGCCTGACCGCGGCTGGTGAGGACGTCGACGCGATCCAGGTCCTCGACGCGAACACGCTGCTGTTCTCGACGGTCGGCAACATCGGGCCGCCGGGGGTCGGTGGCCAGGCTGACAACTCCGACGTCTACCAGTGGGTCCGGACCACGGGCAACTTCACCCGAGCCTGGGACGCGACTGATCACGGGGTTCCTGGTGCCGTCAACGTCGACGGGCTGGTCCGTGCCGCGGCCAACTCCTACTACCTGTCCTTCAGCAACGACACCGTCACGCTCCCGGGCATCGGGACCCAGCAGGACGAGGACGTGCTTCTGGTGACCGCGGCCAACACGTGGTCGGTCTACTTCAACGGCACTGCCCATGGTCTGGGGAACTCTCCCGACCTTGACGTCGACGCGTTCGACATCCCGTGAACCGCAGGCACGAAAGGGATCTGGTGAACACGATGAACTCACCTCAGGGGATGACCCCGGCGGTGCCGGCCGTGGAAGCCGGCGGTGGCCGCTTCCGGCTCGACCGGCGAGGCCTGTTCCGGGCCGGTGGCGGTGTGGCGGCAATCGGCGGTGTGGCCTGGGCCGGCAGGGTGCTCGAGCCGCAGGCCGTGGCCGGGACAGCGGCCGACCCGGACCTGTTCATCGGCGGCACGGACGGGTGGATCTACCTGCCTCCGGAGCCGGCTGTCCCGCCCTTCCACCCGGACAACCTGGCGCCCGACGGCCTGACGACCTACATCTTCGGGTTCCGCAACCTCACCGGGATGAACGAATCGCAGCGGCTCGCCCAGAAGAACAAGGCTCAGCACATGGCGCCGCTGTTCTGGGTTCCGGAGTACACCGGGGTCGGCGAGGGCTTCTTCGTCACGCTGACCAACCTCGGCCTGGCGCTGCGGCCGGACCTGTTCGACGCCCACACCCTGCACTGGCACGGCTTCCGCAACGTCATCCCGTTCTTCGACGGCGAGCCCTCGGGCTCCATCTCGGTGCCGTCCGGCCGGACGTTCACCTATGCCTATCGACCGCGTGACCCCGGCACCTACATGTACCACTGCCACGTCGAGGACGTGGAGCACGTGCAGATGGGGATGACCGGGCTGGTCTTCGTCCGGCCCCGCCAGGACGAGTCGCCGGACGGCACGGTCCTGGGCTCGCACACGCACACGGCCGGTGACACGTACATGTACAACGACGGCGACGGCTCGACCCGCTTCGACCGAGAGTTCTCGATGTTCCTCAGCGAGATGTGGGCCGAGTCGCACTGGGCGGACGCGCACATCCAGCTCCCCGAGTGGAGCGACTACCGCGCCGACTTCAGCCTGCTGAACGGCCGGGTGTACCCCGACACGCTGGAGGAGAACGGGTCCGACGTGAACCCGTTCGCTCCGATCGGCGACCGGGTCGACGCCAACGGCGACCCGATCCCGCCCGCGGGCAGGGCCGACCTGCAGTTCCAGCCGTTCTCCTCCCTGGTGCGCTGCAACGCCGGGGAACGCGTGGCGCTGCGGTTCGCGAACCTGGGCTTCCGCGAGGTGGCGATGACGCTGGCGGGCATCCCGATGAAGGTCGTCGGTCGAGACGCCACGCCGATGGTGGGACGCGGCGGCTACGACACGTCGTACACCACCGAGACGCTCAACATCGGTCCCGGCGAGAGCTACGACGTGATCCTCGACGTTCCCGGCCACTCGGGGGGCGCCGGCCACGACACCTACATGCTCTACAACCGTGCGTACCAACGCTCCAACAACCTCGAACCGACGGGCGGGTTCGGGGGAGCGGCGACGCAGATCCATGTATATCCACCGGGACACCTGAGCGATCAGGCGTTCCCGAACGACTGGGCGGGAGTCGCGTGATGAGCACCCGAGTCAACTCGATGCGAGCCGTGGCGGCGGTGCGACAGGATCTGCGACGCACGGCGCTGATCGCGGTCGGGCTCGTGGCCCTCGCGGTCACCGCGGTCACCGGCCAGACACCCGGCGCCGACGCGGCGGCGCCGCCGGAGCAGAAGACCGGCATCGTCTGCACCCAGGGCGAGGGTGGGGTGGCCGGAGAGCCGGTCTTCAACCTCACCACCAAGACCGGCTACATCACGCTTCCGGACGGCAACACGGCCTACATGTGGGGCTACTCGGCCGGCTTCGGAGGCTTCCAGCACCCCAGCCCGGTCCTGTGCGTCAACCAGGGCGACCAGGTGACCGTGATCCTGCACAACACCTTCGCCGAGCCGGTCTCGGTCGCCTTCCCGGGTCAGGAGAGTGTGCTCGCCGACGGACTACCCGCCTCGCAGGAGGTCGACGTCAACGACAAGGCGCTGGCGCTCACCGACGCGGCAGCTCCCGCGGGCGGCACCGTGACGTACACGTTCACCGCCGGACGCGCGGGCACGTTCTTGTACGAGTCGGGCACCAACCCCGAGAAGCAGGTCCGGATGGGCCTCTTCGGAGCCCTGATCGTTCGTCCGCCCGACGGCACTGGTGGCGAGCGCTACGCCTACGACAGCGCGGTCCCGGAGGACAGCCAGTTCGAGCCGACCGAGGAGTTCATGGTCCTGCTCTCAGAGATCGACCCCTACCAGCACCAGGCGGTCGAACGGACCAGGCCCTTCAACATCAACAACTACAAGGCGCGCTACTGGCTCATCAACGGCCGCGGCTTCCCCGACAGCATCGCGGACAACGGCGCCTCGTGGCTTCCGACGCAGCCCTACGGTGCCCTGGCGGATATCTACGAGTTCGCCGGTGCGTCCGACCTGCCGTCGATGGCGCGCTACCTGAACGTCGGCACGGAGGACTACCCGTTCCACCCGCACGGCAACAACGGCCTGGTCATCGGCCGGGACGGCCACGAGATGAAGGGCGCGGGCGGCGGGGACCTGTCGATGGAGAAGTTCTCCGTCAACATCGGTCCGGGTCAGACCTGGGACGTCATCTTCAAGTGGTTCGACGCCGAGGACTACTCGCCGTCCAACCCGGTGCCGGTGACCGTCCCCGCCCTGCCCAACTCGGTGATCGGCGCCTTCTACAGCGGGAGTCCGTACCTGGGCGAACAGCTGGATCTTCCGACCGGCTCCGAGGGCCTCAACCAGTGCGGTGAGTTCTACATCATCAGCCACAACCACGCCCTGTTCCAGATCACCTCATGGGGAGTGAACATGACCGGGCCCATCACGTACATGCGGATAAATCCCGGCACCTCCGCCGACCCAGTGCCCTGCGGCCAGTGAAAGGGGTGACGATCATGGGACAGAACACGACTCCCCGGAGCAAGAACCTCCGGCGCAACGCGCTGACTCTGCTCGGCAGCTCGGTGGTGGCCGTCCTGGGCGTGCTGCTCGGCACGGCGAGCCCGGCCGCCGCCGCGGACCAGACGATCGACCTGTACGCCGTCCAGGGCAGCACCACGCTGCCCGGGCTGGCGCCTCCGGTCCCGGTCCTCGGCTACAACGACACCAACACGGCCGTGGACAAGCCCGGCGGACCGGTGATCACGGTCAACCAGGGTGACTCGGTCACGATCAACCTGCACAACGAGCTGGGCGCCGGCGTGCAGACCTCGCTGCTGGTCGAGGGCCAGCCGATGCAGCCCGACCTGACCGGGGTGGGCAACGGCGCCATGGCGACGTACACCTTCACCGCCGGTGAGCCGGGCACCTACCTCTACGAGGCGGGCCTGCTGCCCAACACGCAGTACCAGACGGCGATGGGCCTGCACGGCGCGCTCGTGGTGCTTCCGACGAGCGCTCCCGACACCGTGATCGCCGGCCAGGCGTACGAAGACCCGAGCACCGCGTTCGACTCCGCCTCCGTGCTGGTGCTCAGCGAGATCGACCCGGTGCTCAACAACACGGCCGACCCGTCGACGTTCGACATGCGCACCTACCGGCCGCGCTACTTCCTGGTCAACGGGAAGGCACACCCGCAGATCGACGCGATCTCGGCCGCCGCCGACTCCGACGTGCTGCTGCGCTACGTCAACGCCGGCATCACCAATCACTCGATGGGGGTGCTGGGCGCGCAGAACCAGAAGGTGATCGCGCTCGACGGGTTCCCCCTGCGCGACGCGCGGCACTACGTGGCCGACACGATCGGCCCCGGCCAGACGCTCGACGCCCTCGTGCACACTCCCGCGTCGGCCAGCGTGGTCCAGCGACTGTCGGTCTACGACGCCGGCTTCGCGCTCCGCAACGGCAACAGCGCCGGCCTGGGCGGCATGCTTGCGACGGTCGAGGTCGCCGCGAACGGCGATCCGGTTGCAGGCGCGCCACTCTCGCGCGATGCGCTCTTCGACACCGGCACCAACACCCTGACGGCGACAGTGGACGACTCGACGCGCGGTGGTCAGCCGGTCACCTCGGCGCGTGCCTTCCTCGACGAGCTGGGCGGTACACCGATCGATCTCACCGGGGCATTCGGAACGGCGACCGTGGACGTGACCGGATCGATCACGATCGTGAGCGGCGAGCACACGATCTACGTGCAGGGATCCGATGACGGAGGCACCACCTGGGGTCCGCTGACCTCGGTGCTGGTGACCGGCGCCGACGCAGGCGGGCCCACCGTGGTCCAGCCGGTGCTGACGCCCAACGTCACCCGGCAGCCTGCCCCGGCCGGCATCGCGATCGACGCGACCGGTGACGACTCGAGCACCGGCAACAGCAACGTGACGGCTGCGGAGTACTCCATCGGCGACCTTCCCGCCGATGCGGGCACCGGCACGCCGATGGACGTGCCCAACCCGTCTCCGGTGGCCGAGCTGACCGGCACCATCGACCAGGGCGTTCTCGATGCTCTCCTCGAGGGCAACCACCCGGTGTGGGTGCGGGCCCAGGACGCCGGGGGCAACTGGGGCGAGGCGGTCACGGTGAACCTCGCCGTCGACTTGCACGCTCCCGAGATCCAGGGCGGCGTCAACGCGGTCGAAGTGGCCAAGTCGCCCAACAACGGCCGGATCCCGCTGACTCCGAGCCAGCAGTTCGTGCGGGTGTCGGTGCCCCAGATCGTGGACAACGTCTACTTCGACGTCTCCGGCACCGTGGCGAAGGTGGAGATGTTCCTGGACACCCAGGGCACCAATGGCGCCGGGATCCCGATGACGGCCAGCGACGGTCTCTTCAACGACCAGGCAGAGGGTGCCTACGGCAACATCCCGCTGTCGACCGTCCGCCAGATGACCGACGGTGAGCACGACATCTGGGTCCATGCCCGCGACAACGCCGGCAACTGGGGCGACTGGGCCAAGGGCACGCTGCTGGTCGACAAGACGGCGCCAGCCATTGCCAGCCTGTCGATTACGCCCAGCCCGGCTGTGGGTGCCGCGACGTTGACCGTGAACGCCAGCGTGACCGAGGCGCTGACCGGGGTCACCGCCGCGGAGTGGTTCATCGGCGCGACGCCGGCGGTCGGGACCGGGACGCCGCTGGGCTCGCTCAGCGCCACCGGCCCGAGCCCGTACGCCGTGACCGGGACGATCAGTGCCGCCGACCTCGGAGAGGGCACCTTCGCGATCCGGGTGCGCTTCCAGGACGGAGCCGGGAACTGGGGCACGACCAGCACGGTGTCGGTCACGGTGACGCCCGCGCTCTACTACTCGACGGTGGGCAACACCTCTCCGCCAAGTGTGAGCGGAAGCGCGGACAACTCCGACATCTACCTGTGGAACGGGTCTGGCCACTCACGGGTGATCGACGCCAGCACGGCGCCGTACGGTGTGCCCGGACCGCCCAACGTGGACGGCTTCGACCGCGTGGACGACACGCACTTCTACATGTCGTTCTCACCGAACAACACCAACCTGCCGGGGCTGTCCGGGGTGCGTGACGAGGATGTCGTCTACTACGACAACGGCACTTGGTCGATGTTCTTCGACGGCTCGGCACACGGCCTCACGGCCGGCGGCCAGGACCTCGATGCGATCAACGTCTCCGCTGACGGGACCCTGCTGTTCTTCTCGACGATAGGCAACGCGACCGTGCCGGGTGTGGGCGGTGTCGCGGACAGCTCGGACATCTACCGGTTCAACGCGACGACCGACTCGTTCATCCGGGTCTTCGATGCGACGGCGAACGGCCTCCCGGGGAACACGAACGTCGACGGTGTGGTCTGGGTGAGCACCACGCAGCTCTACCTGTCGTTCGCCCCGAACAACACCGCGGTTGCGGGTCTGGGCAACGTCCCGGACGAGAACGTCGTGTTCCTACGCGGCGGCGTGTGGAGGACCTACTTCGACGGTGCCGGGCACGGCCTCAACAACAACAACAACCTGGACATCGACGCGTTCGATCTGCCGTAGGTGTCAACAACCACTCGATCTGATCCTTGAGGGGGGAGAAGAGAGATGAGTCTCAATGTGCGGGAACCGGCGGCGCCCACGTCGCCGGCCCGGTCCGGAGGGAACCGCCGCTGGCTGGTGGCCGCAGGGCTGGTGCTGGCGGTGGTGCTCGGGGCAACGTGGTGGGCGGGCCGGCCGGTTGACCTACGGTCGGGCACGGATGCGGTGACGGCCGATGAGATGGCGGGACGCTACGGCGTCGACGTCAACCTCATCGCCGCCACCGCCCGAGGTGGCCTGATCGAGCTCCGCTACCAGGTCGTCGACCCCGACAAGGCGACGCGGATCCTGCACGACGAGGAGCTGGCGCCGATCCTGATCGCGGAGGACACCGGCAAGACGCTGAGGATGTCCTCGCCTCCCCACAAGCATGGCGCCGAGCTGCGTACGGGTGGTCAGTACTTCTTCCTGATGGCCAACGCCCGCAACGCATTGCACGAGGGATCACTGGTGACCCTGGTCATCGGTGACGCACGCCTCGAACATCTCACGGTTCAGGGATAGCCCCGTGGGGCGGGGACGAGCCGGGCGCCTGCTGGCGATCCTGGCAGCGGTCGCAGCGCTGCTGCTGACGAGCGCACCCACCGCCTCTGCGCACACCGAGCTGATGCGCTCCGACCCGCCCAACGGCGGGATGGTGGCCGAGGGCCGTACCACGCTCACGCTGTGGTTCGACGAGTCGATCGGGGGCTCCTCGACCAACGTCGAGGTGCGCACGCTCGGCGGACTGCGGGTGGACTCGTCCTTCGACCTGGAGGAGGACGGCCGCGCCATGGTCATCCGCACCCCGGCACTCGAGCGCGGCTCCTACGTCCTGGACTGGCACGCCCTGTCCATGGTCGACGGCCATGCCTCGACCGGCCAGGTGATCTTCGGCTCCGGGTTGCGGCCCGACGTCGTCGCGACCTCGGGCGAGTCGCCACCCCTGGCGCTGGTGGTGGCTCGCTGGGTGGACCTGGCAGCGCTGCTGGTGGCGATCGGAGCCGTGGCCGTCGGGGGACGCGTCCTCCTGGCGGGCGGGTCGGCCGGCGCCGCCGTGGGCAGGCGGGTGCGGAGGTACGCCGCGTACGCCGGCCTGGTCGCCTGCTACAGCGGCATCCTGACGGCGTTCCTGCGCACCCGGGCTGCGGGCACCCCGCTGCCCACGTGGGTCAGCCAGACCTGGCTCTCCCTCACCGGCTCAAGCTGGGGCAACCTCTGGCTGCTGCGCGAGGTGGCGCTGGTGCTCGCGACCCTGGCGCTGTGGCGATGGCGTCGGAGCTCAGGTTCGGCGCGGGAGCAGGTGCTGGCCGGTGCGGCCCTGACCGTCGCGGTGGTGGTCGAGGGCTTCGCCGGACATGCAGCGGGGCTTCCCGTCGGCTCCACGGTGGCGGCCGTGATGGGCGCCGGGCACATCCTCGCGGCCGGTGTCTGGGCCGGCGGCCTGGCCGTGCTCGCGGTGACGGTGCTGCGCGCCGCGCGTCGCGACGCGGCCCCTCCACGGCCCGGGGTCTGGCGGGCCTACAGCCCCCGCGCCGCACTGGCATCCGGGGTGCTGCTGGCGACGGGCCTCTACCAGGCCGGTCAGTACGTCCCCAGTCTCGGCTCGCTCGACTCCGGCCTCTACGGCAAGGCCGTGGTGGTCAAGGTCGTCCTCTTCGGAGCGGCGATCGCGCTGGCGGGGATCAACACGTTGCTCGTCAATCCGGGACTCGCGGCACGAGTGCCGGGCCTGGCGGGCCACGTGGGGTCCTCCGAGGACAGTCCCCGGCGCTTCACCCGCGCCGTCGCCGCGGAAGTGGCCGTGTTGGTCGTCGCGATGCTGGCTGCCGGCGTCCTCACCTCGGTGCCCACGACCCGGGAGGTCGCCTTGGCGACCCGCCCGGCCGTCCCGCACGCGGAGAACGTCGACGGTCTCTTCGTGACGGTCGAGGCGGTCCCCGAGGGTCCCGGTGAGCGGCGGATCGTGGTGCGGGCGCAACCCACGGTGCTGCCGGTCACGGCACCCGTCTTCTCTGTCGAGGCGGCCGTGACGGGACCCGACGGGCGTGCCGAGCAGGCGACGCTCACGGCCATCGAGGACGGCCGCTACGAAGGATCGGTCGCCGCCCCCGAGACCGGTCGCTGGTCTGTGCAGCTCCGCCTGCACCGCCAGGCACACCCGGACACGGTCGTGTCCACCACCTGGGAGCAGTCGGCCACCGCTGACCAGCTGCCTCAAGCGCTTCGCACCCTGACCGGGGTGCTGGCGATGCTGATCCTGGCCGCCCTGGCGGCGGCCGCGATCATCCTCAGACGGCGCAGGACATCACCCGGTGAGCCGGTCCGACCCCACCCCACACGTGAACGGAGCATGTCGTGAGACGGCTCCGGGCGGGCTGGTTCGTCGGGACTCTCGTAGTTCCGCTGGTGTTCTGTGTCGCGGTGCCGGGGTCGTCGGCGGGGAATCCCCCCTCCTCCGCTGCGGCCTCGGTGCCGCCCTCCGCGAAGATCTCGGTGGTCGTCACCCTGCGTGACCGGGCCGACCTGAGTCGGATCCGCGCTCCCGCCCGACCTCTCGGCTCGCGCGTGGTCGAGTCCCGGCTGCGATCCCACGCGGCCTCGTCCCAGCGGCCGCTGCTCACCCGGCTGACCGACTGGCGCCGCCAGGGGTCGGTCTCCTCGGTCCGGTCGCTCTGGATCTCCAACTCCGTGGCCGTCACCGCCACGCCCGAGGTCGTACGCCGGATCGCCGCCCGCGCGGACGTCGCCTCGGTCCGGCCCGACGCGATCGTGCTCACGCCGGCGGCGAACCCGACCCCCAACCAGACGACCATCGGCAGCCCCACCGTGTGGGCCGCCGGCCAGACCGGCCAGGGCGTCGTCGTGGCCACGCTGGACAGCGGGGTCGACCCGACGGACCCCGACCTCGCCGCGTCCTGGCGGGGCGGAAGCAACAGCTGGTTCGACCCGTACGCACAACGCGCGACCCCCTTCGACGCCACCGGCCACGGCACCGGTGTGCTCGGGGTGATGGTGGGAGGCGAGGGCACCGGGAGCGCGGTCGGCACGGCTCCGGGCGCCTCGTGGATCAGCGCACGGGTGTTCAACAACGCGGGCGGCTCGACGATCAGCGGCATCCACGCGGCCTTCCAGTGGCTGCTGAACCCCGATGGGAACCCGGCCACCGACGACGCCCCGCGCGTCGTCAATGCGTCCTGGGCGATCGGGACCGCGCCCTCGTGCGACCTGGTCTTCCAGCCGGACGTGGCCGCGCTGCGGCTGGCCGGCATCCTCCCGGTGTTCCCGGCCGGCAACTTCGGCTCGTCGGCCTCGAGCAGCATCAGCCCGGCCAACTACCCCGAGTCACTGTCGGTCGGGGCCGTCAACGGCAGCGACGTGATCCTCTCCGCGAGCGGTCGTGGCCCCAGCACCTGCGGCGGCCGGACGCGGGTCTTCCCGGACCTGGTGGCGCCCGGGTCCGGCATCCTCACCCTGGATCGCTACGGATTCACCCAGACGCTGACGGGCACCTCGATCGCCGCTCCACATGCGGCGGGGACGCTGGCGCTGCTGCTCGGTGCCCGCCCCGGACTGACGCCCCAGCAGCAGTCCGACCTGCTCACCTCGACCGCCGTCGACCTGGGAGCGGCCGGTGCCGACACCACCTACGGCGCGGGACGGCTCAACGCTGCCGCCGCCTACGCAGCCCTGCCCGCGCTCCAACCCGACTTCGCGCTGACCGTCACCCCGCCATCGGTGACGGTGACCGCGGGCGCCGCCACGACGTACGACGTCCAGGTGAGCCCCGTCGACGGGTTCTCCGGCGACGTCACTCTCGCCGTCACCGGACTCCCGAGCGGACAGGGGACCGCCACGGTGACGCCGTCCACGGTGACCGGAGCCTCGGGTGACGCCACGATCAGCGTGACCACCGATGCTGCCGCGTCCGGCGGCACCTTCTCCCTCACTGTGACCGGCACGTCGGGGGCCCTCACCCACGGCGTGCCGGTGACCCTCGAGATCCAGCCGGTGGTGCCACCCGCTGATCTGCTGGTGTTCTCGACCGTCGGGAACGCCGGCCCGCCCGGGCTGAGCGACGGCGACGACGCCGACCTCTACGGCTTCGACGGCTCGGCGTTCACCCTGCGCTTCGATGCTTCGGTCGCGGGTCTCGGCGGTCGCGCCGACGTGGACGGGCTGGACCTGGTCACCGCGGACGGCAGCCACTTCTTCGCCTCCTTCGAGCGCTCGGTGTGGCTGCCCGGAATGGGCTGGGTGCAGGACGAGGACGTCGTGGAGTACGCCGGCGGCGCCTGGTCGATGTTCTTCGACGGCAGCCGGCACGGTCTCACTGCGGGTGGAGCAGACCTCGATGCACTGTCGGTGCGCGGGGACAACCTCTTCTTCTCCACCCGAGGAAACGCGAAGATCCCCGGGGTGGGCGCCACTCCCGACGACGCGGACGTCTACAAGTGGAACGGCTCCCGCTTCTCACGCGTCTGGCGCGCCACTCGCAAGGGCGTACCCCGCTCTGCCGACGTGGACGGACTCAGCTGGACGGGTCCCTCGCAGCAGTCGGTCTCCTTCGCGCCGGCCACCGTGCGGGTCGCCGGGCTGGGCGTGGTCCGCGACGAGGACGTCGTGACGCGTTCCGGCGGCGCGTGGTCGGTCACCTTCGACGGTTCGGCGCGCGGCCTGGGCGGCACGGGCGGGCTCGACGTCGACGCGTTCTTCCTTCCCTGAGCCACGACGCGTCAGGTCTAGACGACAGAGTTAAGACACGGCGAAATGGCAATTTCCGTGGGTCGGTCGAGCACAGGGTGGGGGCCTCGGAAGATCGCTACCACTCGGGAGAGCGCATCATGAAGTTCATTGTTCCTTTTGTCGTCGCCTCAGGGCTGGCCACGCTCGGCATGGTTCCGGCGCCCGCCGTCGCCGCGGCCGCCGATCAAGGATCCACTCTCGTCGCCACGCCGTTCGCCATGTCCGCGGCAGGTTTCGGGACTCGGGTCCAGGTCGGCGAGGCCCCGGCCTCGTTGGGCACCACGGCGTACCACGCCATCGGATGCACGAACCGCGGCGGGATCGGGCACGCCAACGGGCGGGAGTCCGTACAGCTGACCGACCAAGCGACGGCCACCGCCGTCGACACCTCGTTGTCCACGGTCAAGGCCGAGGGCGCGGTCACGGTCACGTCGCGGCACTCGGTGGCCGAGATCGTCATCGAGGACACCGTGGACGGCACGCTCGCGATCCAGGGGATCACGAGCACCGCCACGGCGTGGCACGACCGGAGCGGGTTCCACGGCGAAGCGGCCACGGCGGTCGCCGCGGTGGTGCTGACGCCCGTGGACGGGCCGAGCGTCTCCCTAGCAGTGCCCGGTGCGGGTGAACGGTTGGCCGTGCCCGGTCTGGCAACGATCATTCTCGGGACCCCCTCGTCCGGCCAGTCGACCCAGGGTGCCTGGTCGCGGACCACCGGCCTGGTGATCAAGCTGCCCGACACCGAGACCCGGATCGAGCTGGCGAGGTCGAAGGCGAGGATCGCGGCGGGCGTCAAACACGGCTTGTTCCGTGGCTCCTCGTTCGCGCTGCGGGCCGGGGCCGTGAGCGGCGGGGCGACGACCGGTCGTCAGCCGCTGTCGCTGACTCCGTGCCAAGGCACGGGCGGCACGCCGCGCAAGAAGAGCATGGCCAGGATGGACCTGGGTGACAGCGTGGTGGTCACGGAGCTGACCAGCCGCCAGGTCAGCGACCAGGATCGGGACACGGCCTGGGGTCGGCAGCGCGCCGCGGTCTCCAGCGTCGACGTGGGTGATGGCGCGTTGGTGATCAAGTCGATCGTGGCTCGGGCGCGAGTGATCCGGAGTGCGGAGGGCGTCACCGCCGACTCACGCGGCACCGGCATCGGTGAGATCTGGGTGGCCGGCAAGCGGGTCGCTCTGCCACGGTCCGGCACGCTGACGGTGCCTGGAGTCGCCCGAGTGGAGGCAGGCCTGGTCACGCGGGGTCGGGGAAAGATCTCGGTGACCGGTGTTCGGCTGACCCTGCTGGACGGCTCTGACGCCGTGGTCGACCTCGCTCAGGCCAACCTGCAGATCGCCTCGAGCCGATGAAGACCAGGTGCTGCTCCGGGCGGGGCTCCTACGCGGGCGGGAACCGTCGTCGGCTGGCGAGCGCCCGCTGGAGCTCGTCGGACTCGTCTGACCAGCGCCGACGCAGCCGAGGGCTGAGTGCGTTGTCGGCGATCGCATGCTCGACCAACCCGACGGTGTGCTCGTTGACCGCCGGGCGCGGGAAGCCCTGAGACGCCGAGAGCTCGACCGCCCCGTCGCCGCGGAACTGCGACGTCCGCGGAAACTCCGCGACGTACCGGGGGACGTACTCACTCCACAGCTCGTCCTGACCCGGGCGGAAGAAGCCCTTGGCCACGGCCAGCACCTCGTCGACCGTGAGCTCGGCGTCGCCGACGAAGCGCTCCCACGCGACGGCTTTGGCGGCCGGGTCCGGCAGCGAGGTCGTGGCGGTCAGGGCGTGCAGGTGGGCCGTCAGCGAGGAGTCGGCCGCTGACTCGGCGTCGATCAGCGACTGGTCGGCGAGGCCGGCCGTGCACTGGGAGCGGACCAGCCGCCAGCGAAGGTCCTGGTCGAGCTCGAGGCCTGCCGGCGCCGGGCCGGCGAGCCAGGTCGAGACCTGAGCCGGCCCGAACGAGATCAGCCCTTGCGCGAGGACAAGCTGACGGTTCGAACCCGGCTCGGCGCCGTCGAGCATCGCGGACAGCATCGTCGCGATCCGGTCGGCCAGGCCGGCGGGCAGGAATGAGCCGTGCCACCGGGTGACTCGGTCGAGCCAGCCCGTGAGGAGGGTGTCGTGGGGTTCCCGCGGGAGCCACTGCTCGCTGATGGACAGGAACTCGGAGGGCGCCAGCCGGCCGTCGCGCACGGCGTCGCGCAGGGAGGCGGCGATCGCCGAGCGGGTGCTGGCGGAGGCGATGGCGGGGAGGTACTCCGCCACGGGAGCGTCGTCCGGGAGCACGATCGTGGCCCAGGCGGCGTCGTCCCGGTCGGGGGCGACGAACCCGCTGCGGTCGTACCCGGGGAAGCGCAAGGCCACGGAGGCGGCGTCCAGGTCAACCGGGATCTCGACCGGTTCCCGGCCCACGGCCGGGAACCAGGCCGCGGTGAAGGAGTGCGGGCGTAGCGCCGGCGGCGTCGACGACGCGGTCCGGACCAGGGTAGGAACGCCGGTCTGCTCCGTCAGGGTGAGGGTGTCGACCCCGGCGGTGCCCAGCCAGGCATGGGTCCACTCGGTGAGGTCGCGGCCGCTGACTCGCTCCCAGGCGCCGATCAGGTCCGCCATGGTGGCGTTGCCGTAGGCATGCTCCCGCAGGTGCTGGCGGACACCCTCGAAGAACGCGTCCTCGCCGAGGTAGCGGCAGAGCTGACCCAGCACCGCGCAGCCCTTGGTGTAGGAGATGCCGTCGAAGTTGTTGAGAGCCTCGTCGACGTCGGCGGCGCCGTTGCCGGCCACCGGGTGGGTGGACCGCCGGCTGTCGGCCCAGAGCCCGAACGCCTTCTCGCGCGCAGTCTGGTTGAGGGCGTGGTTCTCGAACGGGCTGGCCAGGTCGGCGACCCAGTAGCCCGCGAAGTCGGCAAAGGACTCGTTCAGCCAGATGTCGTCCCACCAGCGCATCGTGACGAGGTCGCCGAACCACATGTGCGCCATCTCGTGGGAGATCACCTCGACGCGTTCCTCCCGGTCGGCCAGCGTGGCCCGGCCGCGGGGCAGGTAGTCCTCGTGGAAGGTCACGCAGCCGGGGTTCTCCATCGCGCCGGCGACGTAGTCGGGGCAGAACACCTGGTGGTACTCCCCGAACGGGTAGCGGATGCCGAAGAGCTCGTGGAAGGCGTCGAGGCAGCGCGCCGTCACGTCGAAGAGCTCGTCGGCGTCCCGCTCGAGCACCGGGGCGAGTGCGGCCCGGCAGTGCCAGGCCAGGCGCAGGCCGTCGTGCTCGCGGGTGATCGAGTGGTAGGGGCCGGCGATCAGCGTGACCAGGTACGTCGAGATCGGCGGAGTCGTCTGGAACTCCCACCGACCCGGCTCCTGGCGCGAGACCGGCGCGTTGGCCACCAGGGTCCAGTCCTCGGGGGCCCTCACGTGCAGGTCGAAGGCGGCCTTGAGATCGGGTTGGTCGAAGCAGGCGAACCAGCGTGGTGCCGACGTCTCCGAGCTCATGGCGTAGATGTAGTCCCGGTCGTCCTCGGGGTCGTGCGTCAGCACCAGCCCCTCCCCGTCGCGGGAGAAGTCGATGGTGGCCTCGACCACCAGGGTGTTGTCGGCCCGGAGCTGCTCGCCCGGAAGTGGCAGCCGGTTCTCCACCAGGCTGGCCGGATCGAGGTCGGTGCCGTTCAACCTCGCCCTGCGCAGCGTGGTCGGCTCGAACTCGACCCAGGTGTCGACGGCGTCCGGGACGGCCGAGAACCGGATCGTCGTGGTGGACCCGAAGGAATCGGTCCCACCGGTCAGGTCGAGCTCGATGAGGTACGACGCGGTGCTGAGCTGGGCGGCACGCACGCATGCCTCGTCAACGGTGAGAACGGCCATGCCGCTCATCCTTGAGCCACGAGGCGGCTCGTGGCAACCGGGTTCAGCCGAGGAATCGCCGGGCGCCCGCGAACTCCGCAGCAAAGGGTGGGGTGGTGGTCGCGATGACCTGGACCGTGCTGCCGGTGCGGGGGGAGTGGACCATCCGGCCGCTGCCGGCGTACATCGAGACGTGGTGGACACCGCCGCTGTTGGCGTAGAACATCAGATCGCCGCGGCGTAGCGAGGTGACGGCCCTCCCCGCTGAGGACTGCGGTGCGGCGTCGCGTGGGATCCGGACTCCGTGCACCCGATAGACCAGCGAGGTCAGCCCGGAACAGTCGAAGCCGAAGCCGGAGCGGCCGGCCCAGAGGTAGTCCAGTCCGTCGAACGCGGTGGCGCTGGCGACCACGCCCGCGCGGGTAGCAGTCAGCGCGGGAGTCCCCGGGCGATGGACCGAGACCGCGGTGCGGCGGATCCGGAGGACGGCCCCGTCCGGTGTGGCCACGCGGACCCAGCTCCCGACCCTGCCGAGCGAGGGCAGCCGGGTGCCGAAGCTGATCCGCATCACCCGTCGGCCTCCGGCCCGGTCGGTGCGTAGCCACGCCAGCGGCGCCACCACCGTGGCCCGCCGGGACGTGGAGACCGGGGGGAGCCCGGTCAGCTGTCGCCGCGGCACCCAGCCGGGGTAGCCGCGTTTGAGCGCCGGCGTCGGCTGGTCGGGCACGGCCACCTTGACCCAGCGCGGACGCAGCCGCAGCACGATCACCTTGTCGCCGAGCAGGACCTGGGTATCCGCACGACCGGTGAGGGCGCGGCGCTCGCCGGTCGTCATGTCTGAGAGCCAGGCGCCGATCCGCGCAGGGTTCTCCAGCGCGGGCGCGTCGACCGGCCGCGGGGACGTGCGCGAGCGCCAGAGCGTCGCGACGGAGACCCTCACCCAGGCGTTCGCGCCCTTGGTCAGCGGTGGTGGCGAGCCGGCAGTGACGACGGCCGGGCCTGCGCTGGCGCTCGCGGCGGCACCCTCAGGCGCCCCGAGCGACGGGCCGGCGCCGGCGGTCGCGCCGATGACGACCGTGGCCACGACGGCTCTCACGACACGCTGCATGCGCCTAGTGTGCCTCGACCGTCGGCAGCTCGGGCGCCGTCAGCCTCGGTGTGGCGCGATCAGCGGGAGATGACGATCTTCACCACGCTGCCCCCGGTCACGGTCGTCCCTGGCGCCGGGGACTGCCTCAGGACCCGACGGCTGGGGCCGTCGGGACTGGCCTCGCGACCGACGATCTTGACCTCCAGCCCGAAGCGGCGAGCGCCGGCACGGGTCGTGAAGAGGGTCCAGTCGCGGAAGTCTGGCATGGCGAAGGTCTGCCGGCCGTTGCTGACGGACAACGCGACCACCGTCCCACGGTCAAGCCTGCTCCTGGCCGCGGGAATGCTGGCGACCACCTGGCCGGCGGGCGCGTCGCTGCCGCTCACGTTGACGATGGCGCCGACGGTCAGACCGGACTCCACGATCAGGCGTTGGGCGGCGGCCAGGTCCAAACCCGTCAGATCCGGCAGCGTGGGCCGATCCGATCCCTGCGAGACGACCAGGGTGACGGTCTCCCCGGTGCGCAGCGGTCCGGAGGACGGCGCCATGGCGGTCACACCGCCCGTCGGCACCGTGTCGGAGAACTCGCGTCCGGAGATGCCGACGCGCAGGCCGGCCGCCTGGAGTGCCTGCCTGGCTTCGGGGACGGTCATGCCGATGACGCGCGGAAGGTCGACGACCGTGGCCGGCTCCGCCTTCTCACCCGGGGCCAGCGCCGCCCATACCCCCCAGGCTGCCGCCACCAGGGCGAGCACGATCACGACCCGCCGGCCGGTGTTCGCGCGGGACGACCGCGTGGTCGTCGGCTGCCCGGTCTCAGGAAGGGTGGTCTCTGGCTGCGTGGGCTCAGGCGGGTCCATCGTCGGCAAGGTCCGCGTGGGCAGCGCCTTCGTGGGCGGGGCCGATGCGCGCTCCCTACGGTCCTGGGTGGGCACCGTGACGGCACTGGTCGTCTCCGACAACGTCGGCTGCGCCGTCGGCTTGGGTGGCGGCTGAGGTGCGGCCGGCAAGGCGATGGCGGGGGCTTCCGCTACGAGTGCCGGGGCGCGGACGCCGGCACGTCCGATGATGCGTGCCTCGAGCGCGGGGCTGTCCTCCATCCCGTCGAGCAGAGCCCGACCCACCGACCGCACCATCGGCAGCAGGGCGGAGGCACTGGCCGGTCGCTGGTCGTCATCGAGCGAGGTCGCCCGCGTGATCAGGGCGGTGAGGTAGCCAGGCAGTGCGGCGCCCTGGGCGGAGGCCGGCACCGGTGCGCCGGCCACGAACGGCTCTCCCGACAGCAGCCGGTGCAGCAGGGCTCCGACGGCCACGACATCGGCCTGGGTGTCCTCGGGCCCGGCCGCGGGCACCGTGAACCCGGTGACCTCGACCCGCCCGTCGTCGACCAGCAACACCTGGTCCGGCCCGAGGTTGCCGTGGGCGAGGCCCACCGCATGTGCCGCGGCCAGCGCGCTCACGATCGGCTCCAGAAAGACGAAGGCGCGATTCGGTGAGAACGTCTGGCCGTCACGAAGCTCGTCGGTCAGCCGATGTCCGCTGCCGCCCTCGGTCACGACATAGGCCCCTTCGGGGCTCTCGCCGTGAGCCAGCACCGTCTCCAGGTTGGGGTGCCCGGCTCGCTGCACCAACGCGGCGACCGCCAGGTGTCGGGCCCGCTGGCTCTGATCGGAGCCGGTGTGGAGCCGAAGCGACGCGGGCTGCTTCATGTGCTCGTCGAGGACGTCGTACGTCGCCTCGTCGCCGTCGGAGAAGAGGTACTTGGTGGCGAGATAGCGGCCATGGACGCGGAATCCGACGGGGTCGGTGGTTCGGCTCGTCATTCCCCGTGCTTTCGGCCTCGGGCGCGGCTTCGCGCGCGTGTCACCGGGACGACCGAGAAGCGTCCCCCGTGTGGTCCCGAGACCTCAGGCTAAGACCACCACACAACGCGGGTCCGCCGCTAGTCGCAGGAAGGCAAATCTGGCCCGGCGGGGCGAGGAGGCAAGGGAAGCAAGAGAAGAAGTACGCCATCGCGGACTCGAACCGCGAACCCGCTGATTAAGAGTCAGCTGCTCTGCCAATTGAGCTAATGGCGCCCGCCCGGAGCGTCCTCCGAAGCGTCGGAAAGACTACCAGCGCGGCCGAGGGCGGACGAAATCGAGCCTCTCTCCAGCAGGAGGCGACACGGCCCCTTCGCCGTCGGAATATCCAACTTTCAACTACGGTTGAGGCAGTCAGTCACATGCCCGACCCGAGGAGGTCTCGATGCCCGCCATCACCGTTGAGGACCTGACCGCGTTGCCGCGGCTGCGTCGTCCCGGGCTCGGCGACCAGCCGCGCCCGGTCCGGCAGGTGAGCACCGCTCCCACCGGCTACGAGGGCGAGGGCTTCCCGGTGCGGCGTGCGTTCGCCGGCGTCGACCTCGCCCACCTCGACCCGTTCATCATGATGGACCAGATGGGCGAGGTGGAGTATGCCCCGGGGGAGCCCAAGGGCACGGCGTGGCACCCGCACCGTGGTTTCGAGACCGTCACCTACATCATCGACGGCGTCTTCGACCACCGCGACTCCCACGGGGGTGGCGGCAGCATCACCGACGGCGACACCCAGTGGATGACGGCCGGCGCGGGGATCCTGCACATCGAGACCCCACCGGAGTGGCTGGTGCAGCGCGGTGGCCTCTTCCACGGGATCCAGCTGTGGGTGAACCTTCCGCGGGAGGCCAAGCGCAACGACCCGCGCTACCAGGACCTGCGCTCCGGCGAGGTGGCCCTCGCGACCAGCTCCGACGGCGGTGCGCTCGTGCGTGTCATCGCCGGCGAGGTGGACGGGCACGCCGGGCCGGGCTCGACGTACACGCCGATGGTGCTGGTGCACGCCACCCTGGAGGCCGGCGCCCAGCTGGAGATCCCATGGAACTCCGACTTCAACGCGCTCGCCTACGTCCTCAACGGCGACGGCAGCGTCGGTGCCGACGCGCGCCCGATCCGGACCGGGCAGGCTGCCCTGTTCGGTGCGGGCGACTTCCTCACGGTGGCTGCTGCCGGGCTGCAGGAGAGCCGGTCGCCGAAGCTCGACATCATCCTTCTCGGCGGCCGTCCGATCCGCGAGCCGTTGGCATGGGCCGGGCCGTTCGTGATGAACAGCAAGGCCGAGGTGATGGAGGCCTACGACGACTTCCAGCGGGGCAGTTTCGGGCATCCCCCGGCCTGAGCGCACCCGGGCAGCCCGTCACAGGGTCTTGGCGAACCAGCGTTCGGCGTAGGGGTTGTCGTTGTAGCGCTCGATCACCTGGTAGCCCGCGCCGGCATACATCGCGATCGCCGCGGTGAGGGTCGCGTGGGTGTCCAGATAGACCCGGACGAACCCGAGCCGCCGCGCTTCGTCCTCGAGGGCCGCCAGCATCCGCGCACCCACGCCGCGGCCGCGCCACCTGGGGTCGACCCACATCCGCTTGATCTCGCCGATGTCTCCGCGCCACGGCTGTACGCCGCCGCAGGCGACGACGGCAGCGCCCCCGCGCGCGACCAGGAAGCTCCCGTGCGGCGCGGCCAACTCCGCGACGTCGGAGGTGGCGGCGTCGCCGGGGTCGAAGCCGTTCGGAAATCTGGCGCTGAGCTCGGCGAAGTAGCGCTGCACGGCCGCCGTCGCCTCGGCGGATCCCGGTGCGACCCGCTCGACGACGATCGAGGAGGCGCGCTGCGGCCGCTCGGCAACCATGGCCCGACCTTAGTGGCGCAGGCCACTAGCCAGAGACCGGCGGAGCCGGAGCACGAGACTGACCGAGGCCCCGGGTTGAACCCGGGGCCTCGATCGACTGGGGTGAGTGACGGGACTTGAACCCGCGACCGCCTGGACCACAACCAGGAGCTCTACCAGCTGAGCTACACCCACCATGGAACGACGCCCTGCTTCCGCCTCCTGCGCAGCTGCACGAGGGCAAGGCCCGGGCGTCGGGACCGAGGGAAGAGTGTAGCGCTGTCAGCCGGTTCGCTCATCATCGGCAACGGGCTCGGACGGCGGCGCCGAGGTCGGGCTCGGAGCGGCCAGCCCGGTCAGCGCGCCGCCGTGCCGACCGGCGATGCCCTTGGCAGTCTCGGTGTCCGGTCCGGGGGCCGGCACGAACACCGCCTCGCGGTAGTAGCGCAGCTCCTCGATCGACTCCTGGATGTCGGCCAACGCGCGGTGGTTGCCCTGCTTGGCCGGGGACTGGAACCAGGCCCGGGGGTACCACCGGCGTGCGAGCTCCTTGATCGAGGACACGTCGACGATGCGGTAGTGAAGGAACGCATCCAAGGCCGGCATGTCCCTGGCCAGGAACGCGCGATCGGTGGCGACGGTGTTCCCGGCCAGCGGCGGGCGGCTGCCTTCGGGGCAGTGGGCGCGGATATAGGCCAGCACCTGCTCCTCGGCGTCGGCGAGCGTCGTACCCTCGTCCAGCTTCTTCGACAGCCCGGAGGTCTCGTGCATGGCGCGGACGTAGTCGCCCATCTGCGCGAGCGCCTCGGCGGGCGGTCGGACCACCAGGTCGATCCCTTCACCGCAGACGTTGAGGTCGAAGTCGGTGACCAGCGCCGCCACCTCGATCAAGGCATCGGCACCGAGGTCCAGCCCGGTCATCTCGCAGTCGATCCAGACGAGTCGGTTATTCACGAGGTGTCACCCTACTCACACAGCCCTTCTGCGCGCTTCCGCAGACGATGTCTAGGCCAGTGTCCTAGGCTGATTTCCGTGGCTGAGTGGAAGCAGTGGACGGGCCTCGCCGTCCGTCTCGTACTGGGCGGCGTCATGCTCGCCGCAAGCTGGCACAAGCTGCTGGATCCCTACGCCAATGTGCAGGCCGTGCGTGCCTACGACCTCCTTCCGGAGCCGCTGGTCATGCTGGTCGGCTACTCCCTGCCGCTGGTCGAGCTGCTCGTCGGCCTCTGCCTGGTCGCCGGCCTGATCACCCGGGTCACCGGAGTGTTCGCGGCCGCCCTCATGGTCATGTTCGTGATCGGCATCGCGTCGGTCTGGGCCCGGGGCATGGAGATCGACTGTGGTTGCTTCGGCGACGGTGGAGCGAAGCCGGGAGCCTCGGCCGACTACCCCTGGGAGATCGCCCGCGACGTGGGCATGTTCCTGATGGGCGTCTGGCTCGTGGTCTGGCCCCAGACCAAGTACGCCGTCGACAACCTGCTGTTCCACCGAAGTCCCGAAAGGATCCTCGATGTCGAAGAAGTCCACTGAAGCCTCTCGCGCGGAGCGCACTGCTGCGCTGATGAAGGAGCAGTCGCGCGCCGAGCGTCGCCGCCAGGTGATGATCGTGGGCTCGGTGATGGCCGTGCTCGCGGTGATCGTCGGGGTGGGCCTGTTCGCGATGAGCCGCGCCGACAAGACCAGCTCGAGCACGGTCAGCGCCAGCGAGTACAGCTTCGGCGTCGGGGACAAGACCGCTCCCCACAAGGTCGTGATCTACGAGGACTTCCTCTGCCCCGCCTGCGGCTACTTCGAGAGCGTGACCAGCGAGAAGCTTGCCCAGGCCGCGGCCGACGGCAAGGTGTACGTCGAGTATCGCGCCTTCAACTTCCTGGAGCGGATCGGCCCCTACTCCGGCGAGGCAGCCAACGCGTTCCGTGCCGTGTGGGTGACGGCCGGTCCCGACGCTGCGGAGAAGTTCCACGCCGCACTCTTCGCCGACCAGCCCTCGGAGGAGGGGCCCTTCCCCGACACCGACTGGTTCGTGGAGAAGGCCGTCGCGGCCGGTGCCGACGAGGCCAAGGTTCGCCCGGCGATCGACAACATGGAGTACCAGGACTGGGTCGACGCGGCCACCAAGGACGCCAGCGAGGTGCGGGGCACGCCCACGGTCTACCTCGACGGCAAGATCGTGGAGGCCGGCAACCTCGATGACAAGGCGCAGATCATCTTCGACGCCCTTGGCTGAGCCGCTGCCCTCAGGGAGGCTCGCGGCGTTCGCCGCGGGCCTGCCCAAGGCCGAGCTGCACGTCCACCACGTCGGCTCGGCCTCGCCCGAGGTCGTGTCGTTGCTGGCCGAGCGCCATCCCGGCACCTTGCCGGCGGACCCCGACGCCCTGCGCGACTACTTCGCGTTCCAGGACTTCGACCACTTCATCGAGGTCTACCTGAGCGTGGTCGGTCTGGTGCGGACCGCCGAGGACGTGCGGCTGCTGACCTATGAGATCGCGCGGGGGATGTCGGCCCAGCACATCCGGTACGCCGAGCTCACCTGCACGCCGTACACCTCGGTGTGGCCCCACGACCCGGACCGGGGGATCGCGATCGAGGCCTATACCGAGGCGATCGAGGATGCGCGGGTCGCCGCGGAGCGAGACTTCGGCACCGTGCTGCGCTGGATCTACGACATCCCCAGCGAGATGGGGATCCCCGGGGCCGACGGCACCCTCGACTTCGCGCTGCACCACGCACCGGACGGTCTGGTCGGCTTCGGCCTCGGGGGTCCCGAGGTCGGGTTCCCGCGGCGGATGTTCCAGCCCCACTTCGACGCGGCGAGGGCCGCCGGGCTGCGGTCGGTCCCGCATGCCGGCGAGACCACCGGGCCGGAGACGGTCTGGGAGGCCCTGACCCTGCTCGGCGCCGAGCGGATCGGGCACGGCACGTCAGCGGCCCAGGACCCCGCCCTGCTCGCCCACCTCGCCGAGACCGGCATCGCGCTGGAGGTCTGCCCGTCGTCCAACGTGGCAACGCGTGCGGTGCCCTCGTTGGCGGAGCACCCGTTGCGCCGGTTCGTCGAGGCGGGGGTCACCGTGACCATCAACTCCGACGACCCCCCGATGTTCGGCACCACGCTCAACCGTGAGTACGAGATCGCCGGCGACCTGCTGGGCCTCGACGAGGCAGGGCTGGCCGAGCTGGCGCGGGCCGCGGCGCGGTCGGCGTACGCACCCTCAGGGGTACGGCGGCGGCTGCTCGATGAGATCGACGCCTACGTGCTCGCGGCCGGTAAATAGCCACTGCCTCTTGTGCGGCGGCGACCGACAGCGATACAACTGAGTAGTCGGACGGGCCGCAAGGCCCCGAAGACGTTCGAGGCCCCGCTAACTCATACTTAGCGGGGCCTCACCCTTTGTATCGGGAGGCGGGCCCGATCCTGGGGATGTCGGAGCCGGCGCGCCGCGCGTGTCGCCTCAGCCGGAGGGCAGCCGGAGCCGGAACACCGCGCCGCCCGACCCCTGGTCCAGGGTCAGCGTGCCCTGGTGGCGGGTGGCCACGGCGCGGGCGATCGCGAGCCCCAGTCCGGTGCCCTCGCCGGCGCGACGGGCCGCAGAGCCGGTCACGAAACGGTCGAAGGCCCGCTCGCCCAGCTCCGCGGGGACTCCGGACCCGTCGTCGCGCACCACCAGCTCCGCGGTCCCGTCCCGCTCGGTGAGGGTGAGCGTGATCAGCGAGCCGGCGTGAGCGGCAGCGTTCTCCACCAGGTTGCGCACCACCCGGGCCAGGTCGGGCGAGCGACCGCGCACCGGGGCAGCCGACACCCCCGAGGTATCCACTGCCACCCCGGCAGGAGGCTCGAGCCGGCGTGCCTCCGCGAGCACGATCTCGTCCAGGTCGACCAGGTCCCACCCGTCCTCGCCGTCGGCCACCTGGTCATGGGCGAGGAGCAGGAGGTCGCGCACCAGCCGCTCCATCCGGTCGGTGTCCGCCGTGAGGTCGACGACCAGCCGGTCCTGGTCGAGCCTGGGGGGCCGCGGCGGCCACCTCCAGCTGGGTGCGCAGGGACGCGATCGGGCTGAGCAGCTCGTGTGAGGCGTCGGCGACGAACTCTCGCTGCCGACGGCTGCCGGCCTCGAGGCGCTCGAGCATCGCGTTCATCGTCCGCGCCAGCCGTTCGATCTCGTCGCCGGAGTCGGGGGCCGGCACCCTCCGGGCGAGGTCGCCGTCGCTGATCGTGGCCACCTCGGCGCGCAGCCGTTCGACCGGGGCGAGCGCTCGGCCCACCAGCCAGCTGATGAGGGCGGCCAGCGCGGCCGCCACCGCGGGGACGCCGACCAGGAGGCCGCCACGGGTGGCGCGAACCGCCTCCTGAGTCCGCTCGGGGCTGGTGCCCACATAGATCCTGACCCGCCCGCCGGGGCCGTCGGCGGTGGTGCCCCAGACGCGGAACGTCTCGATATCGGTGTCGTCGGGAACGTTCGTCAGCACTACCAGGCCGACCTCGCCGGGCTCGGGCTGCATCGTCGTCACCGCGGGTGAGTCGCCCAGGTTCGCCGACTGGGCAAGAACATCGCCTTCAGGTCCGACGACCTGGGCCATCTCGTCCTCGCCGACGGGCAGCTGCGTGGGAAGTGTGCCGCTGGTCGCTCCCGCGACCAGCTCCGCCACGCGCGCGCGGGCCGCCTGGTCGCGGCTCTCGGTGAGGGAGTCCTCCAGGGCCCAGAGCAGCAACAGCGAGGCGGCCGCCAGGGTCACGAAGGTGGCGGCGGTCGCGACCACCGTCGTCCTGGCCCGGATCGAGCGCAGCGCCATCGTCAGTCCTCGGCCAGCCGGTAGCCGGCACCGCGCACGGTCTGGAGGGAGTCGCGTCCGAACGGCTGGTCCACACGCTTGCGCAGCTGGGAGACGTAGACCTCCACGATGTTGGCTGAACCCTCGAACGCGAAGTCCCAGACGTGCTCCAAGATCTCAGCCTTGGAGACGACCTCGCCGGGATGCCGCATCAGGAACTCGATCAGCGCGAACTGCCGGGTCGTCAACTCCACCGGCGCCGCGCCGCGGTGCAGGGTGTGCCGCGCCGGGTCCAGCCGCAGGTCGCCGACGACCAGCTCGGGCTGCCGAGGGCTCTCGCCACGGCGTACCAGCGCGCGCAGCCGCGCCAGCAGCACGGCGTAGGAGAACGGCTTCGACAAGAAGTCATCGGCACCCAGGTCGAGCGCCGTGACCTCCTCGGCGTCGCCGTACCGCGCGGTCAGCATCAGCACCGGGCTGCCGTTGCCGGCCGCGCGGAGCTCGCGGCACAGGTCGTGGCCGCTGGTCCCGGGCAGCATCACGTCGAGCACGATCGCGTCGTAGGCGAACTCGCCGAGCAGCCACCGCGCCTCGTCGCCGTCGTGGGCGACGTCGGTCGCATAGCCCTCCGCGGCGAGCCCGCGCGCCAGCGACCGAGCGAGACGGGTGTCGTCGTCGACGACCAGGACGCGCACGACTCCACTGTGCCATCGCGCGACTGAACCGGCGCTGAACCCGCGCTGAACTCGTGGGGCCGGGTCGTCGGTTCCGGTTCAGCGCCATTTCAGCGCGGCGCGCGCACGCTGAGTCGACCATCTCTGGAAGGAGACCCACGATGTCACCACTGCGTGCTCGTTCCCTGTCCCGGCTTGCGGCTGCCCTTGCGGTCTCGGCCGGACTGACCGTCGGACTCACCGGACCCACCGCCGCACTTCCGACCGGACTCCCGGCCGGACTCCCGGCCGGACTCCCGGCCGGACTCCCGGCCGGCGCGGCGCCGGCGACGGCGTGTGCCACGCCCGAGAGCGGGCCGCCGGTGCTCGCCCTGCCCAGCCCGTCCCACTTCAGGCGTCACGTGACCCACCCGTACTTCGACCTGCGACCCGGCAGCCGCTGGGTCTATCGCGGCTACGGCAGCGAAGCCGGCCAACGCACCGTCACCGTGGTGCTGAACCGCACCAAGACCATCCTCGGGATCCGGGCCACGGTGGTGAAGGACATCGCCTACGAGAACGGCACCGTCATCGAGCGGACCTTCGACTGGTACGCCCAGGACAAGCGCGGCCGGGTCTGGTACCTCGGCGAGGACACCACGTCGTACGCCGGCGACACCACCAGCACGCTCGGCTCCTGGCGGGCGGGCCTCGACTGCGCCCGCGCCGGGGTCGTGATGTTCCCCCGCGGCAGGATCCATCGCGGCTACCGCCAGGAGTACCTCGCGGGCGAGGCCGAGGATCTCGGGATGCTGCTGGACCGGCGGACCACGGTCGGCCTGGACCTCGGCCGGTATCGCCGTGTCTGGGTCACCAAGGACACCACCCAGCTCGAGCCGTCGCTGGTCGAGCTGAAGTTCTACGCCCCGGGGGTCGGCATGGTGCTCGAGCTCGGCGTCAGCCCGGACCAGGGCCGCGTCGAGCTGGTGAGCTTCAGCCGCGGCGGTTGAGCCGGGCGTAGCCGAACGCCAGCGCGGTAGCGATGCTGACCCAGCAGGCGTACGGCGCCAGCAGCAGGCCCAGGAGGGCGGCCACCCTCGCCTCCAGCACGAGCAGCAGCCAGGTGAGGGCGGCCGCTCCGGCCAGCGCGATCGCGGCCGCGACCAGCCGATGAGGGACGTAGAACAGGTAGGCCCAGCCGAGGGCCAGCACCACAGAGGCGGCCAGGACGGCGAGGCACCCGGCCGCCTCGGCCGTCGTGCCCCGCACGCTGACCACGATGCCCGAGGCGGCCAGAGCCAGGAAGTTGAGTGGCCAGATCAGCCCGAACACCAGGTCCGGAGGCTGGAAGCGCGGCTTGGCGAGGCCGGCGTACCAGCCCGGCTCGGCTGCCACCCACCGAGCGGACAGCACGGCGTACGCCACGACCAGCACCACGAACGCCGCGCTCAAGAGCACCGTCGAGCTCATCTGGCCGCCTTCCGATTCGGACTATCTGGTGTGACTCGCTAGACTTTAGAGCGAGGGGAGTACTTCCCAACACCGTCCCGGTCAGTGCGGCGCCACCATCGGCGCCTCGGGCGGCGGCCCGGTTCACCGGGCGAAGGAGACCTCAGGCCGTGCGACCTGAGGAGCCTCCCGTGTCACTGTCTCTGTCCCTCCAGCCCGCCGTGGCCGGCGTCGCGTCCGTGGGGACCCCACGCCTCTGGCTGCTCCTGCTCAGCGGCATCGTCGTGCTGTTGGTGCTGGACTTCGTGATCACCCGCCGCCCGCACGAGGTGACGATGAGGGAGGCGGTCACCTGGTCGGTGTTCTACGTCGCTCTGCCGCTCGCGTTCGGGGGATACATCTGGGTGGAGCACGGCGGCCAGCGCGGCCTGGAGTACTACTCCGGCTACCTCGTGGAGAAGTCGCTCAGCGTCGACAACCTGTTCGTGTTCATGCTGCTGCTGAGCGCGTTCTCGGTGCCGGCGGTGCTGCAGCAGCGAGTGCTCCTCTACGGCATCGTCGGTGCCCTGGTGCTGCGCGGGATCTTCATCGCGGTCGGGGCGGCCGCGCTCGAGGCGTTCGACTGGGTGTTCCTCCTGTTCGGCGCGATCCTGCTGCTCACGGCGGTGAAGGTGCTGCGCGACGCGCGCTCCGGCGCCGACCACGTCGTCGACGTGGACCAGATGCGCAGCGTCCGGCTGCTGCGGCGTCTGTTCCCCGTCACCGAGGAGTACGACGGCCCGCGACTGCTCTCGCGGCGTGACGGCCGGCGCGCGCTCACGCCGTTCGCGATCGTGGTGGCAGCCGTGCTGGTCACCGACGTGGTGTTCGCCGTCGACTCGGTGCCGGCGGTCTACGGCATCACCGGCGACCCGTTCCTGGTGTTCGCGACCAACGCCTTTGCGCTGCTGGGCCTGCGGTCGCTCTACTTCGTGCTGCAGGGTGCGCTCGACACGCTCGTGCACCTGGGCTTCGGCCTGGCGGCGATCCTGGCGCTGATCGGCGCCAAGCTGGTGTTGCACTGGGCGCACCTGATCTGGCCGGCCGTGCCCGAGATCCCCACTCTGGCGTCGCTCGTGCTGATCCTGGGCATCCTGGTGGTGACCACGCTCACCAGTCTCCGGGCGGTGCGCCGGGACCCGGCGCGTCGCTCGTGAGCTCAGGAGGAGGCGCTGGCCGGGTCGCTGTAGTCCGCGCGGAGCACCGAGGTGATCGAGTGCCCCGGGTCGCCGTCGTCCTCCTCGAGGCTGACGTCGACCACCTGGTAGCCGCCCAGCAGGCCGTCAGGGATCTCGAAGCCTCCCTTGCCGCCCGGCCCCAGGATGCCCAGCGAGAGCATCTTCCCGGTCTCGGGGTTGAACAGCCAGACCTGGTAGAACTCACCCTTCTTGATCCGAGGAAGGTCACGGGTCTCGACGGTCATGGACACCGCACCGGCGTCGTCGACCATCTGGACCCGACCGCCGCCGGCGCCTTCCACCGGCGCGAAGTCCGCGGTCTGCGTGGTCGCGACCGGGGGCGAGGTCAGCTGCTCGGGTCGCACCAGCTGCCAGGTCACCCCGGCGGTCCCGGCCACCAGTGCCGCAGCAGCGGCCACCGCGACCAGAGGTCGTGCCCACCGTCGCGGCAACGACGTCGGGACGGGGGCTGGGGGCAGCGGCCGCTCGGGTTCGGCGGCCGGATGGGACTCCTCGTCGAGAAGCGTGCGCCCGGCCCGGGCCAGGAGAGCATGGCCGACGGTGGTCTCCACGAGGTCGGAGAGGCACGAGTCGCACGACTCCAGGTGGTCCGCGGTCGACACGACCTCGGCATTGGTGAGTTCGCCGCGCACCAGTCCGAGCAGGTCGGGATGCTGGTCGGCGGGCGGGGTGGGCTGCTGGCTGGTCATGACCCAACTCCTTCCTCTGCTCGGATCAGGGTGCCCAGGCGGCGGGTGCCGCGGGACGCGCGGGCCTTGACGGTGCCCAGCGGCACGTCGAGGCGGTCGGCGATCGCCTGCTGGGTGAGGTCCTCGAAGTAGGCCATCGCGAGCACCACGCGTTCGTGCTCGGGCAGCCTGGCCACCGCGGCGCGGACGTCGGCGGCATCAGCGAAACGCTCCACGGTCTCTCTTCCGTCCTCGCCGGTCAGGTCGCGGATCGTGTCCACGTCGACGACCTGGTGCCGCCTGGTCCGGAGCGTATCGACTGCGCGTCGGTGGGCGATGGTGAAGAGCCAGCCGGTGAACCGCTGACCCGGGTCGTAGCGGCCGGCGAACCTCCAGGCGTCGAGGAACGTGCGCTGCAGCACGTCTTCGGCCTCGTCGCGGCCGACGTACCGACTGACGTAGGCCAGCACCGACGGGGCGTAGGCCGCGTAGGCGTCTTCGAGCGCCGTCTCGTCCTGCCCAGCGAGGCGCAGTCCGAGGGCTCTGCCCGCGGCGTTGTCTGGAAACTCCACATGGGTACTTCGCAGCCGGACGGGGGATGGATGCCGCCACCACGAAGAAAGTTTCTCAGAGCGGCCGAGCGGTGAGGACCACGTTGTCCTGGTAGCCGCCCTGGGCGGGCAGGTAGGCGCCACCACAGGTGACCACGTGCAGCCGCCGGGCTCCGTCTCGGGCGAACAGGGCGGGCAGATCGAGCGCGTTCTTGGCCACGCGCTGCACGGAGACGACGCGGTAGCGCACCAGGCGTTCGCCCACCGAGAGGCGCACCTCGTCGCCGGCCCGTGCGGACGCCAGTCGGGCCAACGGTCCGACGCCCTCGGCCGTGGTGTCGACGTGGCCGGCGATCACCGTCGAGCCACGAGGATCGAGCGGCCCGCGGCCGAACCGGTACCACCCCGCGGTGTACGCCGACTCCGGGAGGGCCATCTGCCCACGGTTGTCGAGCCCGGTGGGACGCACCGGCAGCGAGACGCCGAGCCGCGGCATCGACAGCCGCCGAGGTGCGACCGCCTCCCGTGCGGCTCGATTGACCGCCGCGATGCTGGCCGGCCGGCCGCGCGCCGAGGCGACGCCCGAGCCCCGCTCGATCGGCGGGGTGGTGCTGACCGTGAGCCGTGCGGGCCCGCTGATGCGGGGCAGCTCGTCGAAGGCCACCTGCTGGTCCCGGGGGGCCAGCATCCAGGCAGCGGACGCGCCCAGGAGGGCGGCCGCCAGTACGGCGACCGCCCTCCTGGTGGGGGTCAGGGTCATGACACCCGATTCCGTGCGGGTCGACGCAGCATCAGCAGGGCGACGCCTGCGGCGCCGACGCTGCCGGCGGCGAGCCACCAGGGCGAAGGACCGGTGGGAGCACCGGCCGCCTGGCCGCCGTTCCCGCCGGGGACCCCGCCGGGGGAGGAGTGGCTGCCGGCGATCGTCTGCACCGCGAGGTCGAGGTTGCCGTCCTCGGCGCTGCCCCAGGCGTAGACGATGGTGTGGACACCCTCCGCCAGGGTCACGTCGGCCGGGCCGATGGCGACGTCCGCGGTGCCGGCGAGCACCACGTCAGCGGACACGGTGCCGGCCGGGAGGTCGGCGCTGGCCTCGTTGGGGTTGGTCAGGTCGGTGAACACCGGGTCACCACCGGCTCGGATGTCCACGGCCGGAGCCGCCGCGGTGTGCCGGACGGTCAGCCTGGCTTCGCCCGCCGCGATCGGCGAGGTGTCGTTCACGAACGGGGTGAGCACCGGAGTGCCGCCCTCGTCGAGGTGGGCGACGACCGTGATGTTGGCTCCGCCGGGCACGGCCACGCCGTTGGCCTCCATGATGGCGTCACCGTCGGCGCCGTCTCCGGCGGCCACGACCTTGAGGTCGTAGTCGCCGGCCGGGAGGGCGACCGGGTCGGTGAGCGTGCCGGGCTTGAAGTCGGTCAACAGGGCGTCGCCGTTGGCGTACACGTCGACGACGGCGTCGGGGACGCCGTGCAGCACGGAGACGTGGGCGTCGTCAGCGGCATGTGCGGCCGGAGCCAGGGAGACGGCGGCTGCCGTCGTGAGTGCCGTGGCGATGAGGGCGAACAGGGTCTTCATGAGAGCTCCTTGATTCGTCGGGATGGTCGGATCAGGGCAGGTCCAGCGGCCGCAGCACGAAGAGGATGCCGTGCGCGATCTGCTTGTTGCCCTTGTTGATGTCGAGCTGGCCCGGGTTGAGGAACGGGTCGATGTCGTCCTTGTCCTGGTCCCGCAGCTGCACCAGCGGCAGTCGCTTGTAGAGGACGTCGACGGTGAGCGTGCCGCCCTGGGCGGTGGTCAGCACCGCGCCGTCCGAGGACAGCGCCTGCTTCGCAGTGATCGTGGCTCCGGGAATGACGTGGTAGAGCAGCACCTGCTCGATGGCGTCGACACCGACGGCGGCGACGAGACCGTTGAAGATCTTCTGCTCGGAGCGGATCCACTTGCCGGTGACGTCCTTGGCGAGGATCCGGAACGAGGCGTCGTTCGGGATGAACGCGGTCAGCTTGACCGAGCCGTCGGCCAACACTCCAACGGGGCTGTCCGGCTTGGCGGCCAGGACGGCGAGCACGGCCTCGGTCAGGATGTCGTAGTCACGGGATCGGCGGTCGAACTTGTTGCCGTCCGACGTGAGCACCTCCGCCAGGCTGGTGTTGCCGAGCTTGGCCTTGGCCGGTGCCGGAGCCGGAGCCGCCTGGGCCGCCGTGGGGGTGGCCGCTGCCGCGGTCAGGACAGCGGTGGTCAGGAGAGTCGAGGCGATGGTACGGATCCTCATGATGTGTCCTCGGGGTTGTGGGCCGCGCTCCTCGCAGCCCGTTGCCCCTCCCTTCGGAGGCCCACCCCGGATGGTTGCCGGATCCTGGAATCCGGTGAGATTCAGCCCACGCGCCGCGGCCACCAGAAGCGTGAGCCGGTCTGGAGGGCGATCGCCGGCACCAGGACGGTGCGCACCAACAACGTGTCGAGCAGCACGCCGACGAAGATCACGATCCCGAGCTGGGCGAGCACCACGAGAGGCAGGACCCCGAGCACCGCGAACACCGCCGCCAGCAGGATTCCCGCGCTGGTGATCACGCCGCCGGTGGCGGTCAGGGCGCGCAGCATGCCCTCGCGGGTCCCGTGCTCGCGGGACTCCTCGGCGGCCCGGCTGACCAGGAAGATGTTGTAGTCCACGCCGAGTGCGACCAGGAACAGGAAGGCCAGCAACGGCACCCCGCTGTCCAGGCGCTCGAATCCGAGCGGTCCCGTGAACAGCCACCAGGAGGAGCCCAGCGCAGCGAGGTAGGTCGCCACGACGGTCGCGACCAGGATCAGCGGGGCCACCACCGAGCGCAGCAGTGCGGCCAGGGCTCCGATCACCAGCAGCAGGATCAGAGGGATGATGACCATCCGATCTCGCGCGGCCCCGTCGTTCTCGTCGACGCTCTGCGCCTCGCTGCCTCCGACCCAGGTGTCGGCGTAGGACGACAGGGCCGAACGCAGCCTCTCGACCGTGTCCTGGGCCTGCGGCGTCCCGCCGCTCGCCGCCATGACCACGTCGATCCGAGAGAGGTCGTCGGCCGTGACCGTCGGCGTCGCCGACATCACGCCGTCGACCTGGCCGGCCGCGTCGGCGACCCCGCGCACGTCGGCACGGGTCAGCACCACCGTGGGGTCGGAGGCGCCGGCGGGGAACGACTCGGCGAGTCGTTCCCCGGCCGTGATGGCCTCGGGGGTGTCCAGGAACTGATCGGCTTGTGAGAGTCCGGGCTGGATCTGGGTCACACCGCCGGCCAGCAGGGCGAGGAACACGAGGGTGGTGGCCATGAACGTGCCGGGGCGACGCGCGACCGCGTTGCCGACTCGTCGCCACAAGGAGCGCTCGGAGTCGACCAGCATCTGCTGCCCGACCCGGGGCACCAGCGGCCAGAACACCCAGCGGCCGAACACGACCAGCACGGCCGGGAGCACGACGAGGGCGTAGGTCGCGGCCACCACGACGCCCACCGCGCAGGCCAGGCCCAGCCCTCGGGTGGCCGGCACCACCGAGAGGAGAAGGGTGAGCAGTCCGAGCACTACGGTGGTGGCGCTGGCGAAGACGGACTCGGCGGTACGCCGCAGCGCGTGCCGCATGGCGGCGTACCTGTCCTCGGTGCTGCGCAGCTCGTCGCGATAGCGCGAGATGAGGAGAAGCGCGTAGTCGGTGCCGGCGCCGAACACGAGCACCGAGAGGATTCCGATGGTGGATTCGTCCCACGACAGCCCGCCGAGCTTGAGCGCGTGCGTGGCCAGCGTCCCCGCGAGCTGGTCGGCGACCCCGACCACGGTCAACGGCACCAGCCAGAGGATCGGGCTGCGGTAGGTGATCAGCAACAGCACGGCCACCACGGTCGCCGTCGCGAGCAACAGCGTCACATCAGCGCCCTGGAAGACCGCGGCCAGATCGGCCTGGATCGCCGCCGGGCCCGTGACCTGGGAGGTCACTGCGTCCGGGAGGTCCTGGGCGGCCTCGGACCGGATCTCGGTGACCCGGTCGGCGATCTCGGTCGCCCCCTCCTCGAGCACCGGCACGACAGCGATGGCGGCGGTGCCGTCGTCGCTGACCTGCAGACCCGGGCCCCGGTCGGAGCCGGGGTAGCGAGCGCGCAGCTGGTCGAGCGCAGAGGACGACAAAGTGCCCTCGTCGGCGGTGTAGAGCACTACCGCGATGCTTCCGCTGTCCTGGGGGAGCTCGCGTGAGAGCTCGACGACGGTGGTCGAGTCGAGCCCCTCGGGCAGGTTGTCCAGTGGGCTCGGGGTGCGTTCGGCCTGGCCCACGCCTCCGATCACCGCTCCGGTCGCGATCAGGAACAGCAGAGCCAGCCACCAGCTGCGGCCACGTCGCACGGTGTGGTTCGTCAGGTCCGGCATCGAGGAGATCCTTCGCGGTACATGGGTTTGTCTCAGTAGGTTACTTATCAGGTTACTAATCAAGTGAGCAAAATGCCTGAGGACGCGACTGCGGTGGCCCCGCATACGGCGTACGTCGAGGACTGGCAGCAGACCTCGACGCTGCTGGCGCTGCGCGAGCTGCTGCACGTGGCTCAGCAGGTGGGCCCGGCCGTCGCCAAGAGGGCCGAGCTCGGCCACAGCGAGCTCGCGGCCCTGGAGCTCCTGGTGGAGCGCCAGCTCGGGCCGGCCGACCTGGCCCGCCACCTCGGGGTGACCTCCGCGGGATCGTCGGGGATCGTGGACCGGTTGGTCGCCCGCGGGCACGTGACGCGGGAGCCGGACCCGAGCGACGGGCGGCGCACCCGCGTGGTGCTCAGCGACTCCGGTCGCGAGGAGGTGCTCGGCCACCTGATGCCGATGTTCATCGGGCTCGCCCGGCTCGATGCCGACCTCACCGATGACGAGCGCGCGGTGGTCGACCGCTACCTGCGGGGCGCGATCGCGGCGATCCGCCCCCTGATCTGACACCGGTGATGCGCTCGGCAACGGGAAGCGGCACGATCACGGCATGGACCGTGATGAACTCCGTGCTGCTCAGGCGCCGTTGAAAGAGCAGTATCGCTCCGATCCCGGGTCGGCGGTGACGCCGCTGACTGCGCGGGCGAGTTTCGCGGCCGCCGGGGTGACGTGCACGGTGGACGGCTGGGCGGGGCCGGTGCGGGCCGGTCTGCACCGCGCTACCGGGGGCGACGGTGCGGACGCCTGCTCCGGTGACATGTTGCTCGAGGCGGTGCTCGCCTGCGCAGGGGTGACACTGCGCAGCGTGGCCACCGCGATGGGCCTGGAGATCCGCGGTGCGACCCTGACCGCGACCGGGGACTTCGACGCGCGCGGCACGCTCGGGCTGGAGCGCGAGGTGCCGGTCGGGGTCAGCGGTGTGGTGGTCAGCGCAGCGGTGGACGTCGACGCCTCCGACGAGCAGCTGGCGCGACTGGCCGTGGCCACCGAGCGATACTGCGTAGTCGGCCAGTCGTTGGCAGGCGGCGTCCGGATCGAGCTGAGCGCCAGCCCGCCGTCACGGGAGGACGCCAGGTGACCCATGAAGAGCTTGAGACCGACTATCTGATCGTCGGCAGTGGTGCGGTCGGCATGGCGTTCTCCGACACCCTGCTGACCGACAGCGATGCCGACATCGTCCTGGTCGATCGGCACCATCTTCCCGGAGGGCACTGGAACGACGCCTACCCGTTCGTCACGCTGCACCAGCCCTCGGCCTACTACGGCGTCGAGTCGCTCGAGCTGAGCCGTGGCCTGACTGACGAGGTCGGCTGGAACCAGGGACTGGGTGACCTGGCCTCCGGCGCGGAGGTCAGCGCCTACTTCGACCAGGTGATGCGGCACCGGATGCTGCCTTCGGGCAGGTTGCGCTACTTCCCGATGTGCGACTACCAGGGGGAGGGTCGCTTCGCGAGCCTGCTCGGTGAGGCGTCGTTCTCGGTGACGGTGCGCCGCAAGGTCATCGACGCGACGTACCTCAAGACCACGGTGCCATCGACGCACCGGCCCTCGTTCGCGGTGGCGGACGGCGTCCGGTTCCTGCCGCTGAACCAGCTGCCGACCCTGACCGAGCGCCCGGACGGGTTCGTCGTCGTGGGCGGCGGCAAGACCGGCATCGACGCGTGCCTGTGGCTGCTGAGCCATCGAGTCCCGGCAGACCAGATCCGCTGGATCGTGCCTCGCGACGCCTGGCTCCTCGACCGGCGCAACACCCAGGCGGCGCCAGAGTTCTTTCTCGACACGATGGGCGCGCAGGTCGCGCAGCTCGAGGCGATCGCGGCGGCTACCTCGGTGGCTGATCTCTTCGACCGGTTGGAGGCGGCCGGCGTGCTGGTCCGCCTCGACCCGGCTGTCCGGCCGCTGATGTTCCACGGGGCGACGGTCAGCCAACAGGAGCTCGCGCAGCTGCGGCGCATCCAGGGTGTGGTGCGGCTGGGCCGGGTCCGGCAGATCGAGACCGAGCGCGTCGTGCTCGACGAGGGGGAGATTCCAGTGACGCCGGACACCGTGGTGGTGGACTGTTCGGCGCGGGCCATCTCCCAGCTGGAGACCAAGCCCATCTTCGCCGACGGGCTGATCACGCCGCAGACGGTGCGGTCCTACCAACCCGTCTTCAGCGCGGCCCTGATCGCTCATGTGGAAGCCACCCGGGACTCCGACGACGAGAAGAACCGGCTGTGTCAGGTCGTCCCGCTGCCCAACCACGACACCGACTGGCTGCGGATGATGGTGCCCTACATGATCAACCAGTACCACTGGTCGCGTGACCCGGAGCTGCGCGGCTGGCTGCGGGCCAGCCGGCTCGACGGGTTCTCTCGACTGGCGGCCGGCGCCGGTGATGATCCGGACCGGGCCGAGGTGATGTCGCGGCTGCGCGCGGCGTCGCGGCCGGCGATGGAGCGGCTCCACGAACTGGTGGCGGAACTCGACGAACAGGCGGTGGCAGGATGACGCAGTTCCAGATCGACAGGGTGGATCCCGCGGTCACCCGGCTGGTGCCGCCGGTGGGCGGGGTCCCCGGCCCCGCCGCCGGGACCGACGCGGACACCCACCTGCAGGCCGGGCAGGCCCTGATGCGCGTACGCCGCTTCGGCTTCTCCGCGAACAACGTCACCTATGTCGCGCTCGGGGATCGGCTCGGCTACTGGAGGTTCTTCCCCGCGGAGGGCGACGACGCCGGCTCCTGGGGCGTCGTGCCGGTCTGGGGGATCGCGGAGGTGGTGGCCTCGGAGGGGAGCGACCTGGCACTGGGCGAGCGTCTGTTCGGCCTGTTCCCGGCCGCCACCCACGTCGTTCTCACCCCCGCGTGCTCGCCCGACGGCACCGTGGTCGATCGCTCGGCCCATCGCGCCCAGCTGCCGGCGGGGTACAACGCCTACCAGTCGCTGCCGGGCAGCCCGAACGAACCGGCCGAGGATCGCCGGATGCTGTTGTTCCCGCTGTTCCTCACGGCCTGGGCTCTGGACGACATGCTGGCCGAGTCGGGCTGGTCCGGAGCCGCGCAGCTGATCGTCACGTCGGCATCCTCGAAGACCGCCATCGGCATGGCTCAGGCCGTGCGGGCCAGGCCCGGGGCGCCGGCCACCCTCGGCGTCACCTCCGAACGACACCGGGAGTTCGTGGAATCGACCTCGGCCTATACCGAGGTGATCGGCTACGACGAGCTGGAGGGTGCCCTGGCCCACCGGCCGAGTGTCGTGGTGGACCTGGCCGGCAGCACAGCACTGCTGTCCCGTCTGCAGCGGCATCTCGGTGAGGACCTGCTCCGCACGGTGCGGGTCGGGCTGACCCATGGTGACCCCGGCGAGGCCGGCGACGGCCTGGATCTGGCCAACACCGAGACCTTCTTCGCGCCGTCCGTGATTGCTCGACGGATCAAGGACTGGGGTCTCGCGGAGTTCCAGCTGCGCTCGGGGGCCTTCGTCGTCGAGGCTTTCGAGCACAGCCGTGGCTGGCTCGCCATCGACCAGGTCGCCGGACTCGAGGGCCTGCCCGAGGCCTACGCCGAGATCCGCGGGGGCACCGCGGCACCGGACCGCGGCGTGGTCATCCGCGTCTGAACGACGCCTGTACGGGTCAGGTCCTCAGCCCCCGGAAGGGAAGGGCGGTCCCGGAAGCTCGGAGCCGGCCCCACCCGACCCCGAGTTCCCGGTCCCGAAACTCGGAGCCGGCCACATCCGACCCCGGGTTCTGGAACTCGCCTGAGAACTGGCGGTCAGGTTACGACTTCGGTGGTGGCGAGGGCAAGAGGCAGTCGATATCGACATCGATTCGGCTAGACCTGTCCGGTATCGGTTGCGAGTAGATCCGAGTCTGAGCGAATCCGAGTCTGAGCGAATCCGAGTCTGGGCGACTCCGTGCGAGTCACCGCGAGGCGATGTCGTCCTGGGGGATGGCCAGCCGATCGGCAATGATCGACCACACGTCCGGGTCGACTCCCAGGCCGATATGGGTCGACCGGACCTCGACGTGCTCGACGTCGAGGCTGTAGTGATCCACGCACGCCTCCCACGCCACCACGTGGTCCCGGCGGGTGTAGACGCAGGTGATGGGAACGGTGATCGGTCGGCTCCGGTCGAGGTCCTCGGTGAGGGACGCGATCCGCGCGCTCTCGTCGCGGCCGTACGCCGCCGCGCCGAGCGTGTGCGTCGGCCCGCCGATGATCGGCGTCCCGTAGGTGATCAGGCGGCGCACCGACTCCGGGTGCTCGCGGGCCACCTCCCGCCCGATCACGCCTCCCAGCGACCAGCCGACCAGGGACACCGGCCCGTGTTGCGCGGCGGCCACTCGCACCCGCTCGGCAAGTCGTGGCGCATCGCGCTCCGGGAAGCCGTCGTTGCTGCCGAACCCCCACGGGCGGGCGTCGTACCCGAGCCAGCGCAGGTAGCCCCGCAGCGGCGCCCCTGATGCTTCGGGCGCCTTCCAGCCGGGGATGTCGAAGACCACGTGACCGTCGCCGCGCGGCGCCCGGAGCAGTCGCGGACCTGCCGCCGGCAGCCGGAGTCCGGCGGCGATCCCGAGGATCTCGGCCCAGGCGTCGGCCTGGGTCGGGCGCGAGGAAGGGGAGCCGACGGCGGAGGGATCGGCCAGCGCGACCGCGCGGCTGGTGACCCCCAGCGCTGCGGCGACCATCGCCGCCGTATCGCGACCAGATCTCAACATTCTCCAACTCCTGTCGCCTTCGCCGACGCCTCTTGACGGCCTGAACCGGCCGCCGTAATGTCAATTAGTTTGACGCTGCGGCTGACGGCTCGGGGCGGCGGGTCGTGGGGGATCGTCTTGCATTCCGATGTTGCTGTCCATCTTGCAGGGAGTGGTGTTTCATGCGCACACGCACACGTCTTCTCGCAGTCATCTCCACGGTGGCGCTCGTTGTTCCCGCGTCGGCGGCGTTCGCCGGTGGCGGCCACGGAGGGGGTGGCGGAGGGCCGACCCTCTCGGACCCCTTGGTGTCCGGTCTCGCAGGACCGCTCCAGATCGCGGTCGATGACGGCAAGGTCTACGTGGCCCAGAGCTTCGCCGGCGTGCTGACGATCGTGAGCGACGACGGTCGACGCGATGTCCCGATTCCCAACCTCGACGGCGTCGACGCGAAGCACGGGCGTGTGCTGTTCACGACCCGCGCCGATGCCCCACCCGGCGAGCCCCCGGCCTTCGCCACCTTGAACCGGCTGAAGCGAGACGGGTCGTCGAGGCAGATCGCCGACCTGATGGCCTACGAGCAGTCAGCCAACCCTGACCAGGTCAACACCTACGGCTTCACCTCGATCCCGGACGACTGCGCCGCCCAGCTCCCGCCGGAGCTCGGTCCCCCGACGTACCCGGGACAGGTCGACTCGAACCCGTTCGCGGTCGCCATCACCCGCCACGGCACCTACGTCGCCGACTCGGGCGCCAACGCGATCCTCAAGGTCTCGCGCCGCGGCCACATCCAGACGGTGGCGGTGCTGCCGCCTCAGCCGGCGACCATCACCCCCGACGCCGTCGCCGAGCTCGGACTGCCGGACTGCACGCTGGGCCTGACCTACCGGTTCGAGCCGGTGCCCACCGACGTCGAGGTGGGACGTGGCGGGAAGCTGTACGTCACCACGCTGCCTGGCGGACCCGAGAGCCCCGCGCTCGGCGCGCGCGGCTCGGTGTGGCGCCTCAACCCTCGCACCGGTCAGATCAAGATGCTGGGCTCGGGGTTCCTGGGGGCGACGGCGCTCGCCGTCGGTCGGCACGGGATCTACGTCAGCGAGATCTTCGCCGGACAGGTGTCGAAGCTCGGACGCCACGGGCCGGAGCCGCTGGTGCAGCTCGCGCCGCCCGCGGGCCTGGAGTACGCCCACGGCAAGCTCTACGTCGCGTACGACGTCTTCGGGGACGGCTCGGTGGCGACGATCGCCCTCCGCGGACACCGGGAGGACGGTCACGACTGACCGTTGAGAGGTCAAGCGGAGCGCCCCCGACAGGACTCGAACCATATTGCCCTGCTCCTGCCGGAAGCGCGTCTACTCGAACGTCGTCTACTCGGTGACGTTGTTCTTCAGGCGGGTGGTCGGCCGCGTCTTGAGCGTCGCCTTGAACGTGTAGTCCACCCGGACACCCTGCAGGGCCAGGTCACTGGCGTTGGCGCCGAATGCGCACAGCGCGCGGTAGTCGCGCATGGTGTTGTCGACCTGGACCGTGAGCGGAGCCGTCGGGTAGGCGCCCAGGCCACCGGCCCCCGCGGAGCTCGCGAAGCCGTGGTCGGTGAGGCCGGCGGTCGAGGGGGCGTAGCTGCTCAGAGCGCAGTTGATGTTCGCGGCGTTGGCGTCATTGAGGTAGAAGGTCACCAGAGTGATCGTCGCGCCCTGAGGCACCCTGACCGGAGCCGTGTAGTGGCCGGTCCCGGTCACGCCGTAGATGGATCCGTTGCCGCCGTAGCCGTAGGTGCCAGTCCCGTCGCGCGGCTGGAACTCGACTCCGGCGATGGTGATGCTCCCCGCCACGCCGGGGATCTTGAGGGTCCCTTCCTTGATGTCGGCCCCGGAGAGCGAGTTGTTCTTCACCTTGCTGCCGACGACCGCGTTCTTCTTCAGCTGGGGCGTGCCGACCGAGTTCTTGGGCAGCGCCACGGCGGCGTAGCCGACGCCGCCGAGCGCCAACGAGAGCGCGATCAAGGCGACGATCATGGCCGGGCTGGGGAGCTTCTTGAGCATCTGAAGCATCAGGCTTCACCTCTCGGGCGACGGAGAACCTCTGGCCGCGCCCAGTATTCCCGCACGACATCGACCGACAAGGCCCTGAAGTGACTATTGAACGCCTCGGCGAAATCGGCTGTCCCAAGGCACACATCCAGCTGGCGCCCCCGACAGGACTCGAACCTGTGACCTGCGGATTAGAAGGCCGCTGCTCTATCCAGCTGAGCTACGGAGGCAGGGCCCCATTGTGACGGATCGCGTGCGGCCACCCTCGGGGGTGGTCAGCCGCGCAGCTCTTCCATCCACGCCTCGACGGCGTCGGCGGTGCGGGGGAGCGCGGCGGAGAGGTTCCGCGAGCCGTCGGCGGTGACCAGGATGTCGTCCTCGATCCGGATGCCGATGCCGCGCAGCTCCTCGGGGACCAGCAGGTCGTCCTCCTGGAAGTACAGCCCCGGCTCCACGGTCAGCACCATGCCCTCGGTGAGGTCGCCCTTGGGGTAGATGTCGAGCGAGGCATGGCCGCAGTCGTGGACGTCCATGCCGAGCATGTGCGAGGTGCCGTGCAGGGTCCAGCGGGCATAGACCTTGGACTCCGGGTCGAGCGCCTCCGCCGCGGTGACCGGCAGCAGCCCCATCGACTCCAGTCCGTGCGCCAGCACGTCCATGGCCGCGTGGTGGGCAGCCAGGAACGGCACCCCGGGGCGGACGGCGTCGATGCCGGCCTGCTGCCCGGCGTACACGAGGTCGTAGAGCTCACGCTGCAGCGGGGTGTAGCGCCCATCGACCGGCAGCGTGCGGGTCACGTCGGCGGTATAGAGGTGGTGCCCCTCCACGCCCATGTCGAGCAGGATCAGCTCCCCGGGCGTGACCGGGCCGGTGTTGTCGATCCAGTGCAGGGTCGTCGCGTGCTTGCCGCCGGCGACGATCGAGTCGTAGCCGATGTCGTTGCCCATCGCGCGGGCGCGGCGGAAGAAGGTGCCCTCCAGCCAGCGCTCGCCGAACTCCAGCACGCGGTCCCACTCGCGCACGGAGTCCTCGAAGCCGAGGGTGGTGATGTCGCAGGCCTGCTGGAGCTGGCCGATCTCCCACTCGTCCTTGACCAGCCGCATGTCCGAGGCCGCGCGTGCGAAGTCGTCATCGCGGGTCTTGTCGCCCGCGACCAGGGCATCGACCCGGGCATCGACGCCGCGGTGGACCCGGGTCTTGCCCGCCGCCTCGAGCGCAGCCGGCAGCTGGTCGAGGTGGCGCACCGGCAGACCCAGCGACGCGGACATCTCTCCGACCGACGGCCGGCGGCCGGCCCACAGCTCGCCGTACTGCCGGTCGCGGAAGAACTCATCGGTGTCCCGCGCCGAGCGGGGCCGGGCATACAGGACGGATTCGCCGTCCTCGATCACCAGCACGGCGTCCGAGGTCTGGTTGCCGCAGAGGTAGGTGTGGGCCGTGTCGGAGCGGAAGCGGTAGTCGGTGTCATAGGCGCGCACCTTGAACCCACCGGCCGGGAGCACCAGGCGCTCGCCGGGGAACTGCTCGGCGAGCCGCCGGCGTCGCGCCGCGGCGTACGGTGCGACCGCGTGCGGCGGCAGGTCGAGCTCCCGGTCGCCCCAGCCCTCGCGCATGAACTCAGCCCACGCGTTGGGCACCGAGGGGTCGTGCTGCTCGGTCTTCAGGCCGTTCTCGTCGCTCACGCGTTCACTGTACGCCGAGCGAAGTTACTGCTCCGTTAGGCTGCCGCCCATGCCAGCAGTCGCCTATTCGGGGCCTCCCGTGCCGCGCTCGGGCATCGGGTTCACCGTGCTGGTGACCGTGCTGTCCGTGCTCGGCGGCGGCCTGATGATGCTGGTCATCGCCCTGTCCGGCGCGCCCGGGACGCTGGTGCTCGCGGCCGCCCTCGCCGCGCTGCCCGTCGGCCCCCTGGTCGGCAGCTTCTTGTGGCTGGACCGCTACGAGCCGGAGCCTCGCTGGCTGCTGGTCGCGGGGCTCGCGTGGGGCGGTTTCGTCGCCACGGCCGCCGCGGTCTTGTTGCAGGGGATCGGCGGCTGGGTGGTCGGGCTCGACCCCGAGCTGATGCTGGGCGTGGTGGCGCCGCTGAGCGAGGAGGCCACCAAGGGCTTCTTCCTGCTCCTGCTGCTGTGGTGGCGACGGCACGAGATCGACGGCATCCTCGACGGGATCGTCTACGCCGGGATGGTCGGCATCGGCTTCGCCTTCGTGGAGAACGTGCTCTACCTCGCAGCGGCGTACGACGGCACCGACGGTGTCGGGCCGGGCGGCACCGAGGCACTCACCTGGACCTTCGTCGTCCGCTGCCTCGCCAGCCCCTTCGCGCATCCGCTGTTCACCTCCTTCATCGGCATCGGAGTCGGCATCGCCGTCGCCAGCCGGAGCTCGACGGTCCGCATGCTGGCGCCGATCCTCGGGTACACCGCGGCCGTGATCGCGCACGCCACCTGGAACTCTGCGACGCTCTTCGGCGCCCAGGGCTTTCTCGGCGTCTACGTCGTGGTCATGGCGCCGGCCTTCCTGGCGCTCGGGGCCTTCGCCGTCTGGACTCGCACCAGCGAGCGCCGGATGCTGACCGCGGCCCTGTCCGACGCCGCCGCGCGGGGGCTGATCCCCGCCACCGACATCGGCTGGGTGGTCGACCTCGGGGCCCGTCGTAGGGCTCGCGCCTGGGCCCGCGAGCACCGTGGTCCGGAGGGGGAGCGCGCCATGCGTGCGTACCAGCAAGCGGCAATCGAGCTCGGTTTCCTGCATCATCGTTACCTACGAGGCACACCCCCGCCTGATTTCGCGGCTCGCGGCCAGCACTATGTCGCTCGGATTGCCGTCGCCCGCCCCTACATTTCTTTCCCCGGACAGGTGGTACCCACCCGATGAGCGACAACCACGGCGCCGTGGAGTCCCTAGAGGCCACGCAGATGCTGACCGCCCTGGTCAGGCTGCGGGGCGCTCTCCAACATGCCCGTCTCCCGCTCGCGGTGCCCGGCGCCGACGAGCAACGGCAGGCGCAGTCGGAGATGGTCGACCAGCTGGAGGACTACGTCATCCCACGTCTGATGACGACCGACGCTCCGATGCTGACCGTGGTCGGCGGCTCGACGGGAGCCGGCAAGTCGACGCTGGTGAACTCGCTGGTCGGGCGCCGGGTGACCGAGCCCGGTGTGCTCAGGCCGACCACCCGATCGCCGGTGCTGGTGCACCACCCGGACGACGGCCGCTGGTTCGGACAGGACCGGCTGCTGCCCGACCTGGAGCGGGTCGCTCACTCCACCAACGATCCGGGTGCCCTCCAACTGGTGCCCTCCGACACCGTGCCCTCCGGCCTGGCCATCCTGGACGCCCCCGACATCGACTCCGTCGAGGAGCGCAACCGCACCCTGGCCGCCCAGCTGCTGGCCGCCGCGGACCTGTGGCTCTTCGTCACCTCGGCCGCGAGGTACGCCGACCAGGTGCCGTGGGACTTCCTGCGGATGGCCGCCGAGCGCAGCGCCGCGGTGGCGATCGTCCTCGACCGCACCCCCGAGGAGGCCGTCGAGACGGTCTCCAGCCACCTCGCCCGGATGCTCGCCAGCCGTGGCCTGAAGGACTCCCCGATGTTCATCGTCCGGGAGGGGCTGGTCAGCGAGGAGGGGCTGCTGCCGGCCGACCACGTCGCCGAGATCCGCGGCTGGCTGGAGTCACTGGCCGCTGACAGCACCGCCCGGGCTGCGGTGGTGAAGCAGACTCTGGACGGCGCCATCCGCAACCTGGCCTGGCGCACCCACAGCGTGGCCGACGCGGCCTCGGAGCAGACTCAGGCAGCCGTGCGGCTTCGCGAGGATGCAGCGAAGGCCTACGACGAGGCCGTCGACGCCGTCGCCAAGGCCTCGGCCGACGGCACCCTCCTGCGGGGCGAGGTGCTGGCCCGCTGGCAGGAGTTCGTCGGCACCGGCGAGCTGCTGCGCTCCCTCGAGACCCGGATCGGTGCGTTCCGCGACCGGATCGTCAACACCATCAAGGGGCGTCCGGCCCAGGCGGAGCGGGTCACGGTGGCGGTCGAGTCGGGGCTCGAGACGCTCATCTTGGAGCACGCCGAGGCGGCGGCCGAGCGGGCCGAGGCCTCGTGGCAGTCGCTGGCGTCGGGTCAGGCACTCCTGGCCGACGCCGGCGAGGACCTGGGGCGGGCGTCGCGGGACTTCCGACGCCGTGCGGAGCGCGCCGTACGCGACTGGCAGCAGGGCGTGCTCGACATGGTGCGCACCGAAGGCGCCGACAAGCGCACGACGGCGCGGTTCATGGCCTATGGCGTGAACGGGCTCTCCGTCGCGCTGATGGTCGTGGTGTTCGCGCACACCGGCGGGATGCTCGGCGGTGCCGAGGTCGGGATCGCCGGCGGCGGAGCCGTGGTGGGTCAGAAGCTGCTCGAGGCGGTCTTCGGCGACCAGGCGGTCCGCGACCTGGCCGAGCGGGCCCGCCGGGACCTCGAGCTCCGGGTGACCGAGCTGCTCGCCACCGAGCGGGCGCGCTACCTCGACCTGCTCGACGGTCTGCAGATCGCCGGCGATGCCGACGAGCAGCTGCGGACTGCGGCGCGCAGGGTCGACGATCTTCGGTTCGCCGCCCAGAGCCAGTCGGAGAATTCGGGTCACGGTCCCCTAGGGTGATCCCTGAGGCATCCGAAGGCCGGATGCGCAGTGGCCCGAGGGAGACCATGACGTCCCTGCTCGACGGCGCAAAGAAGCTGGTGACTCGGAGCACCGAGCTGGGCTCGAGGGTCGCGGCTCTCGAGGCTGCCGCCGACGCCTCACGCGGCCGGCTGGATGACGCGATCGTCGACGAGGCGGCCACCATCGTGGACCGTGCCGCCAGCAGGATGCGGCTCTCCGCCGATCACACCGTCGTCGCCATCGCGGGCGCCACGGGTTCCGGCAAGTCCTCGACGTTCAACGCACTCACCGGCCTCGACCTCTCCTCGGTCGGCGTCCGCCGCCCCACCACCTCGTGGGCCACCGCCTGCGTGTGGGGGCAGGAGGGGGCAGATGAGCTGCTGGAGTGGCTGGGCATCCCCGCGCGGCACCAGACCATGCGCGACTCGATGCTCGACACCGGCGGTCAGGACCGTGACCTTCAGGGCGTGGTCCTGATGGACCTCCCCGACCACGACTCGACCGAGGTCTCCCACCACCTGGAGGTCGACCGCCTGGTCATCCTCGCCGACCTGCTGGTGTGGGTGCTCGACCCGCAGAAGTACGCCGACGCGGCGATCCACGACCGCTACTTCGCGCCACTGGCGACGCACCAGGGCGTGATGATGGTGGTGCTCAACCACATCGACACGGTCCCCGCGGAGAAGCGTGAGGCGATGGTCTCCGACGTCCGCCGCCTGCTGGCCGCCGACGGTCTCGACGCGGTCCCGGTGGTCGCGGTCTCGGCGCGACACGGCGACGGCATCGACGAGCTCCGTTCGATGATCGCCGAGCGGGTGGCCACCAAGAAGGCCAACCGCGCTCGCACCGAGGCCGACATCAAGGCCGTGGCCACGCGGCTGGAGGAGGCGACCGGGTCGGCCAAGACCCGGTCGCTGTCGGCTGAGCGGGTCCTGGCGCTCGACGATGCCCTCGCCGACGCGGCCGGCGTGCCGACGGTCGTCGCCGCCGTGGAGAAGTCCACCAGGATCCGGGCCAACCGCGCGACCGGCTGGCCCCTGGTCGCCTGGGTCACCAAGCTGAGGCCGGATCCGCTCAAGCGCCTCCACCTCGACCTCGGGGCCTTCGGCAAGCAGCTGACCGGCACCGCCAGGACCTCGATGCCACCGGCGACCCAGATGCAGCGGGCCCGGGTCGACACCGAGGTGCGCGCGCTCGTCGAGGACGTCTCCCGCGGCATGGCCCCGCCGTGGGCGGCCGCGATCCGCCATGCGTCCACCTCGCGGTTCGACGATCTCAACGACCGGCTCGACGCGGCGCTGGCCCGCACCGAGCTCGGCGCCGACAGGATCCCCGCATGGGCCGGCCTGGTCAGGGTGCTCCAGTGGTTGTTGATCCTGACGGCCCTGGTGGGAGCGGGGTGGTACGCCCTGCTGGCCGCCTCCCGCTACATCCAGGTCCTGGACCCTGGCACCCCCAGCTGGCGCGGTGTCGCGGTCCCGCTGCTGCTGCTCGCCGGGGGGATCGTTGTCGGGGTGGCGCTGGCCATGGTGAGCCGGGTGCTGGTCTCGCTGACGGCACGCAGGCGGGCGCGGGCCGCGGACCGGCGGCTTCGGTCGGCGATCAACGAGGTGTCCGAGGAGCTCGTGGTCGAGCCGATCCGCGCCGAGCTGTCGGCGTACCAGCACGTGCGCGACAACCTCGCCGTCGCCCTCCACTGACCAGCTGGCGCCCGGCTCGCTCCCCACTGGTGCGGGTTTGTGGTCACTCGTGCGGTGCTCGAGCACGCACTCAGTGACGCCAAGCCCGCGGCAGTGAGGGTGGACGTAGCAGGCGGGCGACGCCGGGGCCGATTGCCGCCCACAGCCGAGCGTCCCGGTCCTCTGTCCACAGCCACCCTTCGTGGCGTGCCCGCGCGAAGGGTGGCGACGCCGACCCTGGTGAGGAGTGAGCATCCTGGCTCGCCGGTCAACAAAGGAGACAGCCATGAACGACACCCAGATCACCTTCTGCGGATGGGTCGGCAGCGACGTGAGCCTGGCCGAGGTGGCGCCCGGGGCACCGGTCGCCACGTTCCGGGTCGGCAGCACGCCGCGACGCTTCCGAGCCGGGCGCTGGGAGGACGGGCCGACCGCCTGGTTCACGGTCAAGGCCTGGCGTGCCCTCGCCGAGCAGGTGCACGAGTCGGTGCGCACCGGCGACCCGGTGATCGTGCAGGGTCGGCTGGTCGCGGACGTCTGGGAGCGCGAGGACGGCACTACTTCGACGCGCTACGTCGTGGTGGCGCATGCCGTCGGCCACGACCTCAACCGGGGGACCAGCGCGTTCACCAAGGCGCCGCGGCGCGACACCGCCGCCAACGCCGACGAGTCGCGGGTCAAGGAGGCCATCCACGCCTACGACGAGTCCGGCCCGACGCTGGACGCCGACGGGCAGGTCGTGGCGCCCGCCGCCGAGACGACTCCGATGCAGCCGGCCGCATGAGCCGACGACCGGTCCGCCGGGCTCGCGCCCCGAATCGGCTTCGACGGGCCCACGCCCGTAGGGTTGGCGCATCATGGCTGACTACGTCTTCACGCTGCGCAATGTACGCAAGGCCCACGGTGACAAGGTCGTCCTCGACCACGTCACGCTGTCGTTCCTGCACGGTGCCAAGATCGGCGTCGTGGGGCCCAACGGCACCGGCAAGTCCTCGCTGCTCAAGATCATGGCGGGGCTCGACCAGCCCAACAACGGCGACGCCATCCTCGACCCGGGGGCCACCGTCGGCATGCTCCAGCAGGAGCCGCCGCTGACGGAGGGCAAGACGGTCCAGGAGAACGTCGAGGAGGCCGTGCACCAGATCAAGGCGAAGATGAAGCGCCTCGAGGACGCCTACATGGAGATGGGCGACCCCGATGCCGACCAGGACGCGTTGATGAAGGAGACCGGCGACCTGCAGACCGATCTCGACCACGTCAACGCGTGGGACTTGGACAGCCGGCTGGATCAGGCGATGGACGCCTTGCGCTGCCCGCCCGGCGACGTCCTGGTCGACAACCTCTCCGGTGGTGAGCGGCGCCGGGTGGCGCTGTGCAAGCTGCTGCTCCAGCAGCCCGACCTGCTGCTTCTCGACGAGCCGACCAACCACCTCGACGCAGAGTCGGTGCAGTGGCTGGAGGCCCACCTCGCGGCGTACCCCGGCTGCGTGCTGGCCGTCACCCACGACCGCTACTTCCTCGACAACGTGGCGCAGTGGATCCTCGAGCTCGACCGGGGCAAGGCTCACCCCTACGAAGGCAACTACTCGACCTACCTCGAGACCAAGAAGGACCGTCTCAAGATCGAGGGGGCCAAGGACGCCAAGCGAGCCAAGCTTCTCGAGCGGGAGCTCGACTGGGTGCGCTCCAACCCCAAGGCGCGGCAGGCCAAGAGCAAGGCGCGCCTGCAACGCTACGAAGAGCTGGCCACCGAGGCCGAGCGCAACCGCAAGGTCGACACCGGCGAGATCAACATCCCGGCGGGTCCGCGGCTCGGCGACGTGGTGCTCGAGGCCGACGATCTGGCCAAGGGCTTCGGCGACCGGCTGTTGATCCATGACCTGTCGTTCAAGCTGCCGCGAGCCGGCATCGTGGGTGTGATCGGCCCCAACGGCGTCGGGAAGACCACGCTGTTCCGGATGATCACGGGTCACGAGGAGTCGGACGCCGGTGACCTCAGGCTCGGCCAGACGGTGAAGCTCTCCTACGTCGACCAGAGCCGGGGCGGCCTCGACCCGAAGAAGAACGTGTGGGAGGTCGTGTCGGACGGGCTGGATCACATCAAGGTGGCCAACTTCGAGATGCCGTCGCGGGCCTATGTCGCGTCGTTCGGGTTCAAGGGCCCCGACCAGCAGAAGAAGGCGGGCGTGCTGTCCGGCGGCGAGCGCAACCGGCTCAACCTGGCGCTGACGCTGAAGATGGGCGGCAACATGCTTCTGCTCGACGAGCCGACGAACGACCTGGACGTCGAGACGCTGCAGTCGCTGGAGGACGCCCTGCTGGAGTTCCCCGGCTGCGCGGTGGTCACGTCCCACGACCGGTGGTTCCTGGACCGCGTTGCGACCCACATCCTCGCGTGGGAGGGCGACGACGACGACCCGGCCAGATGGTTCTGGTTCGAGGGCAACTTCGCCGCCTACGAGGACAACAAGATCGAGCGTCTGGGTGCCGAGGCGGCGCGTCCGCACCGCGTCACCCACCGGCGGCTCACCCGCGACTGAGCACGCGCAGCGGCCCACGTTGCGGCCACGCCGCCGCGCCGGGCGCCTTCGTTTGCGCCACGAGCGCGCTCCGGGTTTCCTAGACTGGTCCCATGAACGGGGGAACGCGCTGGTTGGACGAGTCCCAACAGCGCTCGTGGCGCGGCCTGCTGATGGGCATGACCCTGCTCACCGACCGGCTCGACGACGATCTGCGGGCTGAGCACGGGCTGTCGCTGGCGGAGTACGAAATCCTCGTCCGACTCTCGGAGAGCGAGGATCGCCAGCTCCGCATGGCTCAGCTCGCCGGAGCCTTGGCGCACAGCCGCAGCCGGATCACCCATACGGTCACCCGCATGGAGAAGCAGGGGCTGGTCGAACGATGCGAGACCCCCGACGACCGGCGTGGCGTGCTCGCGCGGCTCACCGACAAGGGGCGACGGCTGCTCGAGGTTGCGGCGCACACGCATGTGACGGGGGTGCGTCAGCTCCTGGTCGACCTGGCGGACCCGGACGACCTCGAGGCGCTCGGCCGGGTGATGAACGCCGTCAGCGACGAGCTGATCGTCGGTCACCCCGAGATGGACATCCGGCGCCGGCCCTAGCAGTCGGCCCAGCCGTCAGCCCCAGCCGTCAGCCCCAGCCGTCAGCCCAGCCGTCAGCCCCAGCCGTCAGCCCAGCCGCTCGAGAATCAGCGCCATGCCCTGACCGCCGCCCACGCACATCGTGATCAGGCCGATGGACTTGTCGTGCCAGTCCAGCGAGTTGAGCATGGTGTTCTGCAGTCGCGCCCCGGTCATGCCGAACGGGTGACCGATGGCGATCGCGCCACCGTTGACGTTGAGCCGGTCGAGGTCGATCCCGAGGTCCTGGTACGACGGCACGACCTGCGCCGCGAACGCCTCGTTGATCTCGACCAGGTCGATGTCGCCGATCGACATCCCCGCGTGGGCGAGCGCGCGACGGGTGGCCTCGACCGGGCCGAGGCCCATGACCTCCGGGGAGAGCGCCGACACCCCGGTCGCCACGATCCGGGCGAGCGGCGTCAGGCCGAGCTCGGCGGCCCTCGTATCGGACATGACGACCACGGCGGCCGCGCCGTCGTTGAGCGCGCAGCAGTTGCCGGCGGTGACGACGCCGTCGGGGCGGAACACCGGCTGCAGCTGTGAGACCGCCTCATAGGTCACCCCCGCTCGCGGACCGTCGTCCGCGGTGACCAGGGTTCCGTCCGGAGTGGTCACCGGGGTGATCTCGCGGGCCCAGAAGCCTTCGCTGATGGCCTTCTCGGTGAGATTCTGCGATCTGACCCCGAACTCGTCGAGCTCTTGGCGCGACAGACCCCGCTGCCGCGCGACGTTCTCAGCGGTCTGGCCCATCGCGATGTAGATGTCGGGCAACTGGCCGTCCCCACGCGGGTCGTGCCAGTCCTGCCCGCCCTTCGCGGTCTGGTTCGTCCGGGCCACCGCGTCGGCGAACCGCGGGTTGGGGGTGTCCGGCCAGGAGTCCGACGTGCCGTGGCCGAAGCGCGAGACCGTCTCGACGCCCGCGGACACGAAGACGTCGCCCTCGCCCGCCTTGATCGCGTGGAAGGCCATCCGGGTCGTCTGCACCGACGAGGCGCAGTAGCGGGTGATCGTGGCCCCCGGCACGGTGTCCATCCCGTTGATGACGTTGACCACCCGGGCCATGTTGAACCCCGACTCGCCGCCGGGGAGTCCGCAGCCGAGGTAGACGTCGTCCACCGTGGCGGGGTCGAGTGCCGGCACGGTGTCGAGCGCCGTACGCACGATCCCGGCGACCAGGTCGTCAGGTCGGACGTCCTTCAAGGACCCCTTCCCTGCGCGTCCGATCGGGGAGCGGGCTGCGGCGACGATGACGGCCTCGGGCATCGGGAACCTCCGTGGGCGAGACGACCCAGGTGGGTCGAGGAGCGGTCTCGGCCACCCTAGTCCGGTGGCGGGAACGCTGAGACCGACCCGGCGGTGGCAGTCCCGGTCTGGGACGATCGGGACGTGCGCCACACCTACGACTGCCCGATCCGTCGGGCCGACCTGCGCCCCGGGGGGACCGTCGACAACGTCGTGTTCGCCGACTATCTGCAGGAGGCGAGGCTCCACCTCCTGCGGCGCCACGGCAGCGTGCCGTCGCCGCAGCCGGGCGAGGGTCTGGTGGTCGTGCGCACGGTGATCGAGTACGTCGCCCCGCTCCGGCTGTCCGATGCCCCACTCGTCGCCTCGGTGTGGCCGACCCAGGTGCGTGCCGCGTCGTTCACGCTGGGCTATGAGCTCACCAGCGGCGACGCCGACAAGCCCGTGGTGCACGCCCGCGCGACGACGGTGCTGACCCCGTTCGACTTCAACGCGGAGCGGCCGCGCCGCCTGACCCCCGAGGAGCGGGCGATGCTCACCCACGACCTCGAGGAGTCTCCGGTTTCCGACGAGCGACGCGCGCCGGCCGGGACTTGGAGTCCACCGGCGTTCTGCCAGGACGTCCTGGTCCGTTTCTCCGACATCGACCAGCTCGGCCATGTCAACAACGTCCGCTACCTCGACTACGTGCAGGAGGCCATCGCCGACCTGAGCACCGAGGCCCTGGAGGAGGCTGGCGTTCCCGGTCGGCTCGATCCGGTGGTCGCGAGGACCGAGATCGACTATCTCGGCCAGATGGAGCTGCGTGCCGCGCCGTACGACGTGTGGTGTCGCGTCGTGGACGTCGGGTCCGGTTCGGTCACGTTCGAGTCGGAGATCCGCGACGGAGCGCGGGTGATGGCGCGCTGTCGTGTGGTCGAGGTGAGCGACGTCGTCAACTGACGTCGGGGGCGGCGGCGTCGCCCTCCTCCATGGTGTTGACCATGAACATCGCCGCGTGATGGACGTACTCCCAGAACCGCGTGTCCTGCTCGGGGGTCAGCTCGGCGGCGTCCAGGCCGTCGCGGAAGTGCAGCAGCCACCGGTCCCGCGCCAGGGGAGTCACGGCGTAGGGAGCGTGGCGCAGGCGCAGTCGAGGGTGGCCGCGGAGCTCGGAGTACGTCGTGGGGCCGCCCCAGTACTGCGCGAGGAACAGCGTCAGCCGCTCCTGGGCGGGGCCGAGGTCCTCCTCGGGATAGAGCGGGCGCAGGAGCTCGTCGTCGGCCACGCCTTCGTAGAAGGCGGCCACGATCGAGCGGATGGTGTCCATCCCGCCGATCTCGTCGTAGAACGTGCTCACGAGTCCTGCTCCTCCGGGGTCGGGGTCTCGGCATCGGTCGAGCGCTGCCACACGACGCGCTGGGGGAAGGGGATCTCGATGCCCTCGTGGTCGAAGCGGGACTTGATCCGCTCCCGCATCACCCGGGCCACCCGCCACTGCTCCAGAGGCGCGGTCTTGAGGGTCAGCCGGATCGTCACCGCGTCGGCATCGAGTGCCTCCACACCCCAGACCTCGGGCTCCTCGATGATCACACCCTGGAAGTCCTCGTCCTCCCACAGCCCGTGGGCGACCTCCTCGAGAACCCGGCGGACCCGGCCGATGTCCTCGTCGTAGGCGACGCCGATGTCGAGAACGCTGCGGGCCCAGTTCTGACTCTTGTTGCCGACCCGGACGATCTCACCGTTGCGGATGTACCAGACCGTGCCGTCCAGGTCGCGCAGCCGGGTCACCCGGAGCCCGACCGCCTCGACCGTGCCCGTCGCCTCGCCTGCGTCGACGACGTCGCCGAGGCCGTACTGGTCCTCGAAGATCATGAAGATGCCGGACAGGAAGTCCTTGACCAGGCTCTGGGCGCCGAAGCCGAGGGCGACGCCGAGGATGCCCGCGCTGGCGAGGATCGGTCCGATGTTCACGAACTCACTGAGCATCATCGTCCCGATCACCGCGACGGTGACGCCGCTGATGATGCTCTTGATCAGGCTGCCCACCGCGCGCGCCCGCTGGGTCCGCCGGGTCGGGTCGGTGCCGAGGTGTGACAGCCGGTCGGGCAGCAGCCCGTCCTCGGCGCGGCTCGAGATGCGGTCGACCAGTCGGTGCAGCACCCAGCGCACCACCAGGCCCAGCAGCAGCAGGCCTACGACCGTCAGGGGTCGCCCGAGAATGAGCTCTCCTGCGTCCTGCACACTCATGGGGGCCAGTATTCCGGTCGGGTCCACAGGTCTTCCGGGCAGGGCACGGTGGCAGCAACGGCCAGAGCCGATATCCTGCCGTGGTGACGACCCATCTCCGCCTCCGGACCCGGAGCGCCTCGCGCGCCCTCGCTCTCGCCGCGCCGCTGCTGGTGGTGGTGCTCGCGGCCGCCGGACCGGCCGCCGCAAACCCGCCGGAGGGCTGGAGCGACCCCGACCCGGTCAGCGTCTTGTCGGCGCTCGCCGTGTTGCTGCTGGCGCCGCTCGCGGTGATCGCACTCACGGTGGGGCTGACCCTGATGCCGCGCTGGGCGGCGGCGGCCAAAGCCGCCCCCACGTTCAGCACCCCCCAGCCCAACGCCGGGCTGGACGAGTTGCTGACCGCTGATCGGCCTGCAGAGCTCGAGAGCGCCGAGGAGGAGTAGCCGCCAGCCGGGCCGGCCGTCTTGGATGTGGCCGTCTTGGATGTGGCCGCCCTAGATGGGGCCGTCCCTGAGTTGGGCGGCCAGCGCGCGGGCCATGTCGGCTCGCCCTTCTCGGACGTAGCGCTTCGCCGCCGGGTTGGCCTCGGATCGCTCCAGCCAGTCGTCGATCCGGTCCAGGGTCGCCGCGGACAGCTGTGGCATCGGGAACATGTACTCCAGCGCCGTGGAGGCACGCTGGGTCCCCTTCTCCTCCCAGATCGTGTCGGCCACCTCGAGGTATCTCTCGAGGTACGGCGCGAGCAGCTCGGCCTGACCGGGCACCTGGAACGCATAGGCGATCTGCCGCTGGGTCTCGTTCGCGGTGTCGTCGCGCTCGATCGCATCCCGCCAGGCCTGTGCCTTGGCCTCGGCGGTGGGCCGCACCGTCAGCGCCATTGCGGCCTGCTCCTGGCCCGAGATGGTGTTGTCGCGGGCCAGCTCCTCGGCGATCCGGTCGGCGTCGGCGCGTCCGTGGCGGGCCAGCCCGGTGAGCAAGGTCCAGCGGAGGTCGGTGTCGACCACCAGACCCGGCAGCTCCCGACTCCCGTCGAGCAGGCCGGCCACCTGGTCCAGCGCCTCGGGCGTGTGCGCCGCGCCGGCGTAAGCCCGCGCGAACGCGAGCTGGTGGTCCGAACCCGGGGTGGCGGCCGCCAGCAGCGCGCGCAACCCGGACTCCCAGTCAGCGGCCAGGGCCTCGCGATGCTCCGGGGCGGCGTAGTAGTGCACGGCGGTGCGGGTGTAGAGGGGGAGCCGGGTGATGGCGGTGGTGTCGGTCTCGGTGCCGATGCCGCGCAGCACCAGCGCCACGAAGTCGGTCGCCGACATCTCGGCATCGCGGGTCATGTCCCAGGCGGCGCCCCACAGCAGCGCGCGGGCCAGCGAGTCGTCGACCCGGTCGATGCTCGACACGGCGGTCGCCAGCGAGCGCGGGTCGAGCCGGATCTTGGCGTAGGTCAGGTCGCCGTCGTTGAGCAGCAGTAGGTCGGGCTGACGCTGCCCCACCAGCGCCGGAACGTCGGTGCTCTCGCCCTCGACATCGATCTCGACCGAGGATCGGCGCACCAGGCCGTCGTCGCCGAGGTCGTAGAGGCCGATGCCGATCCGGTGCCGCCGGATGGTCGGGAACTCCGGCGCCGCCGCCTGCGTGACGGAGAACGAGGCATACCCACCCTCGTCGTCCAGCTCGAAGTCCGGCGCCAGGGTGTTCACACCGGAGGTCTGCAGCCACTCCTCGGCCCAGCTCCCGAGCTCGCGGCCCGAGGCCTGCTCCAGCGCGCTGAGGAGGTCGCTGAACTCGGAGTTCGCGAACTCGTGGGTCTTGAAGTAGTCACGCAGCCCGGCCAGGAATCCCTCGATGCCGACCCAGGCGACCAGCTGTTTGAGGGTGGAGGCGCCCTTGGCGTAGGTGATGCCGTCGAAGTTCACCTCGACGGCCTGCAGGTCGTAGTTGTCGGCGGCGATCGGGTGCGTCGAGGGAAGCTGGTCCTGGCGGTACGCCCAGTTCTTGCGGGCGTTGGTGAAGCCGGTCCAGGCCTCGGTGAACTCGGTGGCCTCGACCAACGCGTAGTGGCTCGCCCATTCGGCGAAGGACTCGTTGAGCCAGAGGTCGTCCCACCACTTCATCGTCACCAGGTCGCCGAACCACATGTGCGCCATCTCGTGCAGGACGGTGTTGGCGCGCGTCTCGTAGAAGGAGTGGACCTGGCGGGAGCGAGGGAGATACTCGTCGCGGAACGTCACGCAGCCGGCGTTCTCCATCGCGCCCATGTTGTACTCCGGCACGTAGAGCTGGTCGTACTTGCCGAACGGGTAGGGGTAGGCGAAGGCCTTCTCGAAGAACTCGAAGCCCTGCTTGGTGAGCAGGTTGAGCTGGTCGACGTCGAGGTGCTCCTTGATCGACTGACGGCAGAAGTGCCCGAGCGCGATGGTGCCGTGCGCGCCGGCGTACTCGTCGTGGACGGCGTGGTACTCACCGGCCACCAGCGCGGTGATGTACGTCGACATCTTCTCGGTCGTCGGGAAGTGCCAGACGGCCGCGTCGTCGCCGAGCGGCTCGGGGGAGGGCGTGGGCGCGTTGGAGACCACGACCCAGTGCTCGGGTGCGGTCACGTGGAACGTGAACACCGACTTCAGATCGGGCTGCTCGAAGGTGGTGTAGACCCGGCGGGCGTCCGGCACCTCGAACTGGCTGTAGAGGTAGACCCGCTGGTCGACGGGGTCGACGAACCGGTGCAGGCCCTCGCCGGTGTGGGAGTACGGCAGCTCGGCCTGGACCCGCAGCTCGTTCTGGGCCGCCAGGCCCTCCAGGCGGATCCGGTGGTCGCGGTAGACCTCGAAGGGGTCCAGCACCTCGCCGTTGAGCGTGATCTCGTGGACGGTGGCCCCGCGCAGGTCGGCGAACGTCTCGGCTCCGGGCTGGGCGCACGAGAACCGGATCACGGTGGTGCTCTCGAAGACCTTGTCGGAGACCGTCAGGTCCAGGGCGATGTCGTAGGAGTCGACGCTCAGGAGGGAGCCGCGGGTGGCGGCCTCGTCCCGGGTCAGGTTGGTTCCAGGCATGCCCCGCATCATGTCACCCGGTGCGCCGGGTCGACACGGGCGAGGGTTGGCCTGCCCGCCTCAGTGGGCGCGCGACATCCGGATGGACCGGGTGACCGCGATGACCTTCCTGGCCACCCCCGGCCCCATGCTGAGGGCGGCTCTCACCAGCGACAGGTGCCGGTGCCTCGGCGCCGGGGCCGGTGCGCTGGCAGGTGCGCTGACAGGTGTGCTGGCCGGCGCGCTGCGCTGGCGCCGGCGTCGATGCTCCTGCTCGCGGCGGGCGGCGAGAGCGGGGATCCCGAGAGAGAGTGGGTTGCTGCTCATGATGGATCCTTAGGGGTTGCGGCTGTTCCCTAGAGGAGTCCGCGAGTTCGGCTTCTGATACGCCGGGTTGTTACCGTGACGCACGTGACTGACGCCGACTTCTGGTTCGACCCGATGTGCCCCTTCGCGTGGATCGCCTCACGCTGGATCCTCGAGGTGGAGCAGGTGCGGGACCTCTCCGTGTCCTGGCACGTCATGAGCCTGGCCGTGCTGAACAAGGACAAGCACATCGGCGACCGCGCCCGTGAGTACCTGAAGCCGGCGATGGGCCCGGTGCGGGTCTGCGTCGCCGCAGAGCAGAAGTACGGCGGCCAGGTCCTCCTGCCGCTCTACACCGCCTTCGGCGACCGGATCCATGTCGAGGGCCAGCAGGTGTCGCGCCAGCTCGTGGCCGCCGCGGTCGAGGAGGCCGGCCTCGACCCGATGCTCGTCGAGGCGATGACGGACAGCTCGCTGGACGACGCCGTCGCCGAGTCGCACCAGCGGGGCATGGACCAGGTCGGCGACGAGGTAGGCACTCCGACGATCTCGTTCGAGGGGTCGGCGTTCTTCGGGCCGGTGCTGAGCAGAATCCCGCGAGGCGAGGACGCCGGCACCCTCTGGGACGGGTGCGTCGCCGTCGCCAAGTTCCCCTACTTCTACGAGCTCAAGCGCACCCGCGCCGGCGAGCTCGACTTCAGCTGACGTGCGTCGGCCCATCATCGCCGTGGCCGGCGTCCTGGCTGGCGTCCTGACGGCGTCCTGACTGGGGCGCTGACCGGAGCGGCGGTGCCCGCCGCTCCCGCCTCGGTTCCCGAGGCTCCGACGAAGAGCGCCCGCGTGGCGCTGCGGGTGGTCGACGAGCAGGGGTCGCGCAGTGGCGCCGCCCGCCTCGACCCGGGCACCACGCGCTGGCGCACGGCCGCGCACTCACTGGTGGCCGTGACCTGGCGCGGCGACGTCGCGCCGACGGTGGACATCGGGGTGGGCGGGCAGCCGTGGCAACGGCTCGATCAGCTGGCCCGCCACGGCGACGAGTCGGCCACCAGCGGCACCGAGCCCGTGTGGCTCGGCAGCGCCCACCGCGTGTCGGTGCGGCTCACCGGAGCGACGGTCCAGGCGCGACTGGTGGTGATCACCCCGGGCGCCGACCCGCGGCGTACGCCCGTCGTACGCCGGCCGCGAGCGCTTGCCAAGCCCCCAACCCGGGCACCCCGCCCCGAGATCCACACCCGCAAGGACTGGGGCGCCAAGGAGCGGTGGCGCGACGGCAGGCCGAGGTACAACGACAAGCTCAAGCAGGTGCACGTCCACCACACGGCGACCGGCAACGACTACAAGCGCAGGGAGGTGCGGGGGATCCTCCGCTCGATCTACCGCTACCACACCCACAACCTCGGGTGGTCCGACATCGGCTACAACTTCCTGGTCGACCGGTTCGGGCGGGCCTGGGTGGGCCGCGCCGGTGGGGCCGAGCGGCGGGTGCGCGGGGCGCACACGCTCGGGTTCAACCACTCCTCGACCGGGATCGCCATCCTCGGGAACTACGAGGAGGCGCAGCCCCGCGCCGACGTGGTCACGATGATGGTGCGGCTCGCCGCGTGGAAGCTGGATCGTGAGGGCCGCAATCCGGGCGGGAAGACGTTCGTGACCTCCCAGGGCAGCGACCTCTACTCCCGGGGCGACCGGGTGAAGCTGCCGGTGATCGACGGGCACCGCGACACCAACCAGACTGCCTGCCCGGGCCAGTTGGTCTACGACCTGCTGCCGGACGTCCGGGACCGTGCTGCCAAGCGCGCCGAGCGCTTCTCCTGAACGAGACCTTGCCGAGGCTCGCGCGGTTCCGGTTGTATCAGGAGTGACGCGGGTGGCTCCTGTGGGGAGCGGCGGATGCCGTTGGTCCGGCTGTGCCCCGAGCGAGCCGGCGGGCGGCGAGCGCCGCGACGCCGACCCCGCACCCCAGGAGGTCCCTCATGGCTCCGCAGAAACCCGACTTCGGCGACTGGGATCGTGACCCGGGCCTTCCCGACCCCGACGCCCTCCGGCGGATCGGCGGCCGGCTGCTGGACCCGCCGACGGCCACGCCCGTCCCGGGGCAGCCGCCGCCCGAGGTGACGGCGTACCTGCCCGGCCAGCTGCTCGTCCGCGCCGACCGTGCGGGTGACCTGGTGGAGCGCCTTTCCGCCGTGGGCGACGAGGTGGGCTGGCGAGTAGCGGTGAACGGCCGGGTGCAGCACAACCGAGCGCGCCTCCGCGGCGACGCGCTGGCCGGGGTCTCCGTCCTCGAGATCACTCCGGTAGGAGTCGAGACCGTGGCCGGTCTCGCTCCGCCGCCACCCCCCGACGCCTGGGAGCTGCTGGCTCGCGCTCGCACCCGCTTCGGGGTGGACGCGATGCGCGGCGCGGGCCTGAACCACGTGCTGTCGATCGGTGGACTCAGTCGCCACCCGAACGCATCACGAGTCGAACCCCACCCACCACGAGTCCAATCCCGACCGGGGCCAGGAGTACGCCGACTCGGGCGGACGGCTGCCGGTCGCCTACGTCGGCAAGCCACCGAGCCGCACTCCGGACGACGCCTGGGAGTGTGGCCGCCGGCCCGTGGTCGGCGTGCTGGACACGGGCTGCGGCGAGCACGAGTGGCTGGAGCCCTACCTCACCCGCTACCTCGGGTTCACGGACCCGTTGACGGGCAGACCACATCGGATCGGCTATGGCCCGGCAGGGGTGGTCCCGAACGCGGAGATCGGTGGTGACTTCGCGGGACCGCTCGACGGCGCGCTCGACGACTACTCGGGTCACGGAACGTTCATCTGCGGCCTGGTCCGGCAGACCTGCCCGGACGCCGACCTCCTGGTGTGGCGCGTCGTGCCGTCGGAGGGACTGATCGCGGAGTTCGACTGGCTGAACGCGCTGACCGGCATCGCCGAGCTGGCCCGCCAGTACGCAGCCGGCGAGCAGCCCCAGCCCCTCGACGTCCTCAACCTGTCGGCGGGGTACTACCACGAGACCCCGGCGGACGCCGCCGCCTACGACCCGGGAGTCATCGATGCCCTGACCATCCTGGCCGATGCCGGCGTCGCTGTGGTCTGCTCCGCCGGGAACGACGCCACCACCCGACCGAGCTTCCCCGCTGCGTTCGCCGCCGAGCCGTACCTGCCGAGCGGGACCCTGGCCGTACCCCTGACCTCCGTGGGTGCCCTGAACCCCAGCGGTCGATCCGTGGCCGTCTTCAGCAACACCGGGCCGTGGGTGCTCTCCTATCAGCTCGGGGTCTCGGTGTTCAGCACCATGCCACCGTTCCAAGGGGGCATGGAGCCGCTGATGCGGACCGAGGCGGCCGGCCTGCCGCGCGAGTCCAAGGATCCCGACAACTTCACCCGCCCGCTGGCGTGCGGACACGACCGCCGTCGGCCCAAGCAGGTGCGGGACTGTGGAGGCTTCGCGCTCTGGAACGGCACCTCGTTCGCCGCGCCGGTGCAGGCGGGCCTGATTGCTGAGGCACTGTTGCGGCATCTGGGCAAGGAGGGCGACCTCGATCCGGTGACGCGAGCGGCCACGGCGGTGGCTGCCACGCTGCAGCCTGCCCCTGGCACGCCATGATGGACGAGTGCTGACCGCACTCGACTACCTCGAGCGGGGGCGCGCCGCCAGTAACTCGGGTCGTCACGCGCAGGCTCGCATGTTGCTGACGCGTGCCCTCGAACGTGCCGAGGACGGCGACACGCGGGCCCGCTGCCTGATGAGCATGGCCTACGTCGCCGCCGAGCGCGGGAGCCGTCGGGCAGGGGCTGGAGCTGTGCGAGCAAGCGCTCGCCGAGTCCGACGTCAGCCCCGGCGTGTGCGGCCTCGTGCATTCGCAGCTCGGGCTGCTCCACACGCGGGCCGGTGACGCGACGGCCGCCCTACGTGCCTTCGACAGGGCTGAGACCCTGATCGAGGGGGATGCGACCCGCGCCAGGGCGATCCTGCATCTCAACCGGGGCAGTGTCTTCATCCAGCAGCGGGACGCCGCACGTGCGATCGACGACTTCCGGCTGGCCCGGGAGCTGGCGCCCACGGACAGCATCCGGGCGAAGGCCGAGCACAACCTGGGCACGGCCGAGCACATGCGGGGCCGGCTGATCGCGGCGCTGCGCCACATGGAGCGCGCGGCCGAGGTCCTCGACCCGATGTCTCCGGTGCTCGAAGCGGTGGGCGCCACCGAGAAGGCCGAGGTCCTCTCCGAGTGTGGACTGCCGCACGAAGCGGCGGTGACGCTGCAGCGGGCGGCACGGGCGTTCGCGCTGCGGCGGCTGCGGCAGTCCCAGGCGGAGGCGGAGCTGGCGCGAGCCAGGATCCTGGTGCTCGAGGAGCCACGCACGGCTGGCGTCGCCGCGAGGAAGGCCGCGCGGCTGTTCCGCGGCCGGGAGAGTGAGGACTGGGCGCGACGCGCCGACGCGGTCGCCTTCGCGGCGGGCGTTCGGGGCGGCCGGGGACTCTCGGCCTCCCTCGCCGCCGCCGGCGAGCTGTACGCCGGGTTGCGGCGTCGCGGGCAGCGGGCCGATGCTCAGGTCGTGGCGCTCTACGCGGCGTCAGCCGCCCTGTCGCTGGGTGACGCCGACGCAGCTCGCGGATGGCTGCGCCGGGCCAGGGTCCACCCCGCCGACCCGCTGCCGACGCGGCTCCTGCACCGCGAGGTCAGTGCCAGGTTCGCGCACGGCCAGCGTCGGCCCACGAGGGCACTCGATCACCTGCGACGAGGCGTCGACGAGCTCCATGCCTGGCTGTCGGCGTACGGCAGCCTCGACCTCCAGAGCTCGGCGGTCGGCCATGGCCGGGGGCTCACCAGGCTCGGACTGGACCTGGCGGTGGCGGACGGAAGGCCCGCAGTCGTCTTCGAATGGACGGAGCGGTCCCGGGTGCTGAACTCGCGGGTGACCCCGGCCAGCCCGCCCGCCAGCGCCGCGGAGGAGCTGCGTGCTCTTCGCGACCAGCAGGGGGCGGACCACGACGACGGGGAGCCGGGGCTGCGAGACCGGATCCGGCAGCACAGCTGGTATACCGAGACGTCGGGCCCGGCGGCTCGGCCTGCCGACCTCGGGGCCGTCCAGGCCGCGCTCGACCACGACGACGTCCTGGTGTCGCTGGCCGTGGCCGGAGCGCAGATCGTGGCGCTGGTCGCCACCAGAACCGAGGCCGACGTGATCGAGCTGGGCCCTTTGAGCGAGGTCCGCGCCCGGATCCCACGGGTGGTGGCGGACCTCGAGACCTCGGCCGCGGACCACCTGCCCGAGATGCTGCGCGGGGCCGTCCTCGGCAGCCTCGACCAGCAGCTCGCCGACCTGGGGGAGGCCCTCCTGGGTCCCGTGGCGGCCCGGTGGGACGAGCGCACCCGCGTCGTGCTGGTGCCGACCGGCCGGCTGAACGGCGTGCCCTGGACCCTGCTGCCGCAGCTGCGTGGACGACCGGTGACCCTCGGCCGCTCGGCCACCCACTGGCTCTCGCTGGCGGGGCGCCGGATGCCGACGGCGACCGTGGGCTTCGCCTGCGGTCCACGGCTTCCGCACGCCGCCGCGGAGATCGCCGCCTCCGCGCAGGCCTGGCCCGGGGCCCGCGTCGACCTGGCCACCACGGCAGCGAGCATCGCCCGGCTCGCGGAGAGCGTCAGCATCCTGCACGTGGCTGCCCACGGCCGCCATGAGGGAGAGAGCCCGATGTTCTCGGGGGTGGAGCTCCACGACGGTCACTGGTACGGCTACGACATCGACCAGCTTGCGCGCGTTCCCGAGCTCGTGGTCCTGTCCGCCTGCGAGGTCGGGGCCGCGACCGTACGTGCCCAGGAGTACCTCATCGGCCTGACGGTGGCGTGGCTCCACGCAGGCACGCAGTGCGTCATCGCCTCACCACTAGCGGTCAACGACCGCGCCGCCGCCCGGCTGCTCCCCGAGCTGCACGCGCGACTGGCGGCGGGAGCTGCTCCCGCGGCGGCGCTGGCGGAGGCGATGGCCGAGGAGGCCCATCCGCCGCCGTTCGCCTGCTACGGCCGGGGCTGGTAGCACCCAGGCGGATGCCGGTCGCGGCTGGCGGCGGCGTACTCCTAGGATTCCTCCCATGACCCATGTCCTGTCTGCCGTCGCCTGGCCCTACGCCAGCGGCCCGCGCCACATCGGCCACGTGGCCGGTTTCGGCGTGCCCTCCGACGTGTTCAGCAGGTACATGCGGATGTGCGGTCACGACGTGCTCATGGTCTCGGGCACCGACGAGCACGGCACTCCGATCCTGGTCGCCGCCGACCAGGAGGGCGTGCCAGCGCGCGAGCTCGCCGACAAGAACAACGCCGTCATCGTGCAGGACCTGTTCGACCTGGGGCTGTCCTACGACCTGTTCACCCGGACGACCACCGGCAACCACTACCTGGTGGTCCAGGAGATGTTCACCGGCGTTCATCGCAACGGCTACATGGTCGAGCAGACCACCCAGTCCGCGATCAGCCCTTCCACCGGTCGCACCCTGCCGGACCGCTACATCGAGGGCACCTGCCCGATCTGCAAGTACCCCGACGCGCGGGGTGACCAGTGCGACAACTGCGGCAACCAGCTCGACCCCACTGAGCTGATCGACCCGCGCAGCAAGATCAACGGAGAGACGCCGGACTTCGTCGAGACCCAGCACTTCTTCCTCGACCTGCCCGCGCTCGCTGAAGCACTGGGGGAGTGGCTCGACGACCGCGAGGCGACGGGGCTGTGGCGGCCCAACGTCATCAAGTTCAGCCAGAACATCCTCCAGGACATCCGTCCTCGCTCGATGACCCGCGACATCGACTGGGGCATCCCGGTGCCGCTCGAGGGCTGGCGCGAGCAGCCGACGAAACGGCTCTACGTCTGGTTCGACGCGGTGATCGGCTACCTGTCGGCCAGCATCGAGTGGGCGCGGCGCACCGGCGATGGGGAGCGCTGGCGCGAATGGTGGAACGACGCCGAGGCGTCGGCGTACTACTTCATGGGCAAGGACAACATCGTCTTCCACTCCCAGATCTGGCCGGCGGAGCTGCTGGCGTACAACGGCCGGGGCTCCCGCGGCGGATCCCCGGGTCCGTACGGCGTCCTCAACCTGCCCACCGAGGTGGTGTCGAGCGAGTTCCTCACCATGGAGAGCAAGCAGCTCTCCTCCAGCCGCGGGCACGTGGTCCTGATCCAGGACATGCTCTCGCGCTACCAGCCCGACGCGTTGCGCTACTTCATCTGTGCTGCCGGACCCGAGACGTCGGACTCGGACTTCACCTGGGCGGAGTTCGTGCAGCGCACCAACTCCGAGCTGGTCGCCGGGTGGGGCAACCTGGTCAACCGGACCGCCACGATGATCGCCAAGAGCTTCGGAGAGATCCCGGCCCGAGGCGAGCTGGAGCCGGTCGACGAGGCCGTCCTGGCGGCAGTGGGCAACGGCTTCCAGACAGTCGGCGACCTGATCGAGCGGCACCGGCAGCGAGCGGCGATCGCGGAGGCGATGCGCGTCGTCGGCGAGGTCAACAAGTACCTCACCGTGACCGAGCCCTACAAGATGAAGGACGAGTCGCAGCGTGGTCGGTTGGAGACCGTGCTGCACGTCGCCGCCCAGTGCGTGCTCGACTGCAACACGTTGCTCTCGCCGTTCCTGCCGCACTCCTCCAACGCCGTGTGGCGGGCGTTCGGCGGGGAGGGCGAGTTCATGCCGATGCCGCACATCGAGCACGTCGAGGAGCTCGATCCCGGCCACGGCGCAGGGCTGTCGAGCTATCCGGTGATCACCGGCGACTACTCCGCGACCCCGCGCTGGGAGTCGCGGCCGGTCACCGTGGGAGCGGTCGTCGAGAGGCCCACGCCGATCTTCGCCAAGCTGGACCCTTCGGTGGTCGAGGACGAGCTGGCGCGTCTGGGTGGGTGAGCGCTCGGTCAGAGGTGCCGGGTCGCGCGCTCGACGTCGTCGGCGAGCCGGCCGAGGTCGGCGCGGTGCCGGGTGATCTGGCAGCCGAGTCCGTTCGCCTTCCAGGTGATCCCCTCGTCGGCCCAGTGGGCGCGCGCCTCGTCGCGCAGATGCTCCGGCAGGTCGCCGTACGAGCTGGTGACCCGCCACCAGGTGACACCGCTGCCGTAGAGGCGCATCACGTTGCCGACATGCCGTGGGCCGGTGCCGACCAGGCCCGCGAGGTCGCCGTACGACACGACGCGGCCGCGCGGGATCTGCTCCACGGCCAGCAGGACCAGCTCGACGAGCTCCTCGTCCACCTCTCAGCTCCCCCGCGGATCCACGGCGCCGCGCACCAGCCACGCGAGGGTCTTCGCAGCGGGAGAGGTCGTCATGGGAGCAGTCTCCCGTAGGCGGCTACTGGCGGTGGATCTGGCGGACCAGGGTGGCCGTGCCCCGGCGGAACTGACGCGGGGTCAGGTCGTAGTGCCGGCGCAGCAGCCGAGGCACCTCGGAGTCGCCGTACGCGTCGCCGCTGCCGGTGAAGTCGTCCCGGAACGCCTGGAACGTCGCCATCCCCTGCGCCCGGACGAGGTAGGTCACCGCGCACCACGAGAGTGTGTAGTCCTCGAGTGAGTGCAGCCCGAAGGAACCCGAGCCGGGTGGCCCGTCGGCGGCGACGCGACGGATGGCGCGGTACGCCGCCGCCGGGTAGTAGTACTCCGACGGGCCGTAGGGCGACTTGGCGACGTACTCGGCCAGACCCTCGCTCACCCACTTCGGCGTGACCCCGTCCTCCGCGGTCAGGAAGTGCACCAGCTCGTGGCGCAGCACGCGATCGTCGTCGACGATGGCGGCGATCTGGCGCGGGTTGATCTTGATCCGGCTCCCGGCGACGCCGCGCACCCGTCCGGCGACGTCGCGGCTGAACGCCCGGAAGGAGACCGCGGCGGCCTCCTCATCGTCGACGGTGTTCATCTTGGTGGCGAGACCGTTGGAGGTCGCGTCGACCAGCACGTCGTAGCGTCCGGCGATGCCGAGCACGCTGGCGTCCCGGTCGATGCCGCTGCGCACGCGGGACAGCAGTGCGTCTGCTCGGGCGCCGTCCACGCGGTCGACCAGCACCACGGTGTCGCCGCTCTGTCGCACCGAGATCGGGTCGCCGAACCACGGCCGCGACTCACTGGCCTGGTTGCGGACTCCTTCTTCGGGGCTTCGTTCGTCGGCGATCAGCCAGCGCTCGCCCCGACGCACCCAACTGATCTCGACCGGATAGCCGGCCGGTCGGCGGTCCACCCCCGCGACCTGGAGCTGCTCCACGGCGATCGGCCGCAGCGCCACCGCCTTGGGGCCGACCCCGTGCGGCGGCAGGTAGGTGCCCTTCACCTTCACGGTGTACGACGTCAGCGGAAGACTGGTCAGGTTGGCGTAGAGCGTGCGCTCCCGCGCCAGGAGCTTCTTGTCACGCGGGTCGACCACGGACAGGAACGCCTTGCGGTCCTTCTTCCGCACCGCCTGCGCGCGCGTGAGCAGGGCGGCCTCGATCGTGGCCAGGTCCTCGTCCGTGGGCTGGTACGGCCCCGCGGCGGCGGACCCCGATGCGGAGGGCGAGCCGCTGGCTGACGGGGACCCGGTCACCGGGGCCGGGCCCGGCATGCACCCGGTCAGGACCACGAGCACGGCGGCAGCGACGACGGGCTGCGCGGCCCGGGACCTGGACATGGCGGGATCCTAGGTCACGGGAGCGAGGGGACCAGGATCGGCTGCTCGCCGCGCCGGTACTGTCGCCACCATGACTGAACTCGTCCACCTCCCCAGGTTCTTCGTCAAACAGAAGATCACGATGATGATCAACCGCTACGAGATCCTGGCCGCCAACCAGGACGGGAGCATGGGCCGGCTCCTGGCCCTGGCCGAGCAGAAGCGGTTCGCGTTCAAGGAACAGGTGACGTTCTTCGAGGACGCGGAGCGCACCCGGCCGGTGTTCGGGTTCAAGGCGCGTCAGGTGATCGACCTCAACGCCGGCTACGACGTCACCGACGCCACCGGGCAGCAGATCGGCTTCTTCCGCAAGGACTTCGGGGCCAGCCTGCTGCGCTCGACCTTCCACCTCGAAGGGCCCGGCTTCGCCGGCACCGGGCAGGAGCGCAACCAGGTGGTGGCGATCCTGCGACGTTTCAGCGAGCTGCCGTTCCTGCCTTTCCACTTCGACTTCGTCGCGACCGATGGAGCGTTGCTGATGTCGAGCGAGCGCCAGATGACCCTGCGCGACAAGTACACCGTCACCGTCCCGGACCCCCGGGTGGACTTCCGGGTCGCGGCGGCCATGGCGGTCGGCCTGGACGCACTCATGGGGCGCTGATGGCGCTCTACCCGCAGGTGCGGGCCCAGGTGGAAGCCGCCGCCTCGGCGACGCCGATCTACGCGCCCGGCTTCGACATCGCCCGGTCGCGGGAGCTCGCCCGCCAGGCCGCGCTGGCGACGCCCCGTCAGGACGTGGCCGAGGTGACGGACCTGGACCTCGACGGGGTGCGGTGCCGGCGGTACCTCCCGGCTGACCCTGCGCCCGGAGTCGTCCTCCATCTGCACGGCGGCGGCTTCGTCTTCCACGACATCGACGTCCACGACGCACCGGCGCGACGACTGGCCAACGCCTCGGGGGTCGCGGTGCTCAGCGTGGACTACCGCCTGGCGCCGGAGCACCGCTTCCCCGCGGCCGTCGAGGACGTCGACACCGTGATCGACTGGCTGGACCGGCACGCCGGCACGAGCGGCCTCGGCGGGCCGGCGTACCTCCACGGCGACAGCGCGGGTGCCAACCTGGCGCTGGTGGCCGGGCTGCGGCATCCGGGGCGCTTCCGGGCGCTGGGGCTGATCTACCCGTTCCTGGACCCGACGCACTCGTTCCCGTCGTACGCCGATCCCGTGCACGGGGGCTTCGAGCCGGACGCCGCCGCGTGGTACTGGCAGCAGTACGCCGCCGACGGGGCCGACTACACCGATCCCGATCTCGCGCCGCTGCTGTCCGACCGCCTCGACACCCTGCCGCCGACGATGGTCGTGACCGCCGAGCACGACCCGCTCCGTGACGAGGGGGAGGAGCTCGCCCGCCGGCTCGCCGAGGAGGGGGTCGCCGTGGTCGCCAGCCGGCAGCTGGGCCAGGTCCACGGCTTCTGGCGGCATCTGGAGGTCTTCGACGCCGCCGAGTCGGTGCTGGGTCAGGTGGCGGCGTTCTTCCGCCTGCACCACCCCTGAGAGGATTCGCGCATGCGCGTACACGTCGGCTCCGACCATGCTGGACTCGAGCTCAAGAACCACCTCCTCGCCTGGCTCTCCGAGCATGGACACGAACCCGTCGACCACGGCCCGTTCGTCTATGACGCCCTGGACGACTATCCCGTCTTCTGCCTCCGGGCGGCCGCGGGTGTGGTCGCCGACCAGGCCGCGGGGGTGGCGGCGCTCGGAGTGGTCGTCGGCGGCTCCGGCAACGGTGAGCAGATGGCCGCCAACAAGGTGCGTGGAGTCCGCTCCGCGCTGGTCTGGTCGGAGGAGACCGCGGTGCTCGCCCGCGAGCACAACGACGCCAATGTCGTCTCCGTCGGAGGTCGGCTGCATCCGATCGAGGACCTGCTGCGGTTCGTCGAGGTGTTCTTGGGCACCGCGTTCAGCGGCGACGAGAGGCACGTCCGCCGGATCGGTCAGCTGGCGGCCTACGAGTCGACGGGGGAGCTGCCGCCCCTCCCGGCGTCCGCGATCCCCGACTCTGCGGGGGGCGACCCCGGCGGCGATGCCTGAGGGACACACCCTCCGGCGGCTGGCCGACGACCTCACGGCCGGCTTCGTGGGCCGTGTGGTGGTGGCGAGCTCCCCGCAGGGCCGGTTCGCGGCGGAGGCGGCACTGCTGGACGGCACGCTGCTGGTCGCCGCTGACTCGGCAGGCAAGCACCTGTTCCTGGAGTTCGACCACGACCAGGTGGTGCACATCCACTTGGGTCTGATCGGCGGGTTCACGATCCTCTCCGAGGTGCCGGCAGTCCCGGCACCGGTCGGCCAGGTCCGGCTCCGGCTGGTCGCGGGCGCCGCCGGCCGCTGGTCCTACGCCGATCTCCGGGGCGCCACCCGCTGCGACCTGGTGACGTCGGCGCGTCGCGAGCAGGTGCTGGCCGGCCTCGGCCCCGACCCTTTGCGCCCGGACGCCGATCCCGACCGGGCCTGGCGGCGGATCTCCCGCTCGCACCGGCCGATCGGCGAACTCCTGATGGACCAGCAGGTGATCGCCGGCATCGGCAACGTCTACCGGGCCGAGGTCTTGTTCCGGCAGCGTGTCGACCCGTTCCGGCCGGGGCGATCCCTTCGCCGCAGCAGCTTCCAGGCGATCTGGCACGACCTGGTCGAGCTCATGGCCGAGGGGGTCCGGCTCGGCCGGATCGACACCGTGCGTCACGAGCACACGCCGGACGCGATGGGCCGACCGCCACGCACGGATGACCACGGGGGAGAGGTCTACGTCTACCGCCGGTCTGGACAGCAGTGCCTGGTGTGCGGCACTCTCGTGCGGACCTCCCCGATGGCGGGCAGGAACTTGTTCTGGTGTGGCCAATGTCAGCGCAGGTTCCACTCCCGCGCCGTACAGTGAAGTCAGCCCCCCATTGGCCCGAGGGACACCTACATCATGAGCGTCGAGCGCGCGATCGCACCGGCGGCCGGGAACACGCGAGTGCGTCGAACCCGAGCCGCCTTCACGCGTTATCTCAGGTCGGGCGCCAACCGGATGTTCCTGAGTCTGGCCGTCGCGAGCGCCCTGGTGGCCAGCATCGCCGGCATCTGGCCCACGGTGCTGCCGATCTCGGTGCTGGCGGTGCCGTTGCTGATCGGCAACATCGTGCTGGGCCCCAAACAGCTTCCGTGGTTCGTGGTGCTGACCCTCGCCGGGCTCGCGATCGTCTCTCCGCGGCAACCCGAGATCACGACGTACGTCGTGGCGGAGACCCTCGTGGTCTTCGTGCTCGGGCTGATCATTCTGCTCGTGTCCTTCCGGCGCACCCGGCTCGGCGTTGCCGGAGCCCGCGGCGAGTCGATGCTGGTCGACCTGCGTGACCGGATCAGCCGCCAGGGCCAGCTGCCGGAGCTGCCGAACGACTGGTACGTCGAGACCGCGCTGCGCTCGGCCGACGGGACCCCGTTCGCCGGCGACTTCGTGGTCGCGTCCAGGCCGCACAACGGCGACCGGTTCGACGTCGTCGTCGTCGACGTGTCCGGCAAGGGCGACGAGGCCGGCACCCGCTCCCTGCTGCTCTCGGGCGCGTTCGGCGGCCTGCTCGGCGCGCTGCATCCCGAGGACTTCCTGCCTGCGGCCAACGACTTCCTGCTGCAGCAGGACTGGAGCGAGGGCTTCGCGACGGCGATCCACCTCTCCCTCAACGTGCGGTCCGGCGACATCAAGGTGTGGACCGCCGGGCACCCGCCGGCCGTCCAGCTCTCCGCCGGCTCCGGTCGCTGGTCGGTGCACGACACCGAGGGGCCGGTGCTCGGGCTGATCCCGGGCGCCGAGTTCACCGGCACGCGCGCGATCATGCGCCCCGGCGACGTGATCCTGCTCTACACCGACGGCATGGTGGAGACACCGAGCCGCGACATCGGACTGGGCATCGACCGGCTGGTGGGCTCCGCCGAGCGGGAGCTGCGCGGCAACTTCGTCAGCGGGGCGAAGCGGCTGGTCGACAGCCTCGGCTCCCGCAACGACGACCGGGCGCTGCTGCTGATCCACCGGCGCTGAGTGCTGGTCTCGGTTGGGGCCGGCGCGGTCCGGTGTGGCACGATGACACCCGCGGATCGAGGGTGCCGGAGCTGCTCGCCGACCGTGCGCGGATGTAGCTCAATGGTAGAGCCCCAGTCTTCCAAACTGGCTACGCGGGTTCGATTCCCGTCATCCGCTCTCAAGCCGCCGGAAGCGCGGCTTGGCGGGGCGTAGCGTAGTGGCTAGCGCGCCTGCTTTGGGAGCAGGAGACCGCAGGTTCGAGTCCTGTCGCCCCGACGGAAACCACGTTTCACCCGCGTGCGGCCGACCCGGCCCGCAGCGTCCACACATGATCGGAGACCACCTGTGAAGAGCGCCGTCGAGACGTTGAGCCCGACCCGGGCCAAGCTGACCGTCGAGGTGCCTTTCGAGGAGCTGAAGCCCAGCCTGGACGCCGCCTACAAGCAGATCGCGGGCCAGATCAACATCCCCGGCTTCCGCCGCGGCAAGGTGCCTCCGATGGTGATCGACCGACAGGTCGGCCGGGGCGCGGTCCTCGACCAGGCGATCAACGAGGCGGTGCCGAAGATGTACATCGAGGCGTTGCAGGCCAATGACCTCCAGCCGCTGGCCCAGCCCGACATCGAGGTCACCAAGTTCGCGGACAACGAGTCCCTCGAGTTCGTGGCCGAGGTCGACATCCGGCCGGAGATCACGCTGCCCGACTACCAGGGCCTGACCGCACAGGTCGAGGACGCGGTCGTGACCGACACCGACGTGGAGGAGCAGGTGGCCGCGCTGCGCCAGCGCTTCGGCACGCTCAAGGACGTCGAGCGGGCGGCCGCCGACGGCGACTTCGTGGTGATCGACCTCACCGCCAGCCAGGACGGCGAGGTCGTCGAGGGTGCCGAGCTGGCCGGGATGTCCTATCAGGTCGGCCGCGGCGGCATGCTCGAGGGCCTGGACGAGGCGCTCTCCGGGATGTCGGCCGGCGACAGCACGGTGTTCACCTCCCAGCTGGTCGGCGGCGACCTGGTCGGCGCGGACGTCGAGGTGGCCGTCAGCCTGAGCCAGGTCCAGGAGCAGGAGCTCCCCGGGCTGGACGACGACTTCGCCCAGCTGGCGAGCGAGTTCGACACGGTGGACGAGCTGATGGCCGACGTGCGCGAGCGGCTGGGTCGCGGCCGGCGCCTCGAGCAGGCCGCCGCCGCGCGCGACGCCGTACTCGAGACGTTGCTGGAGAAGATGGACGTGCCGCTGCCGGAGACCCTGGTGGCCGACGAGCTCAACGCGCGTCGCGCGAACATCGAACAGCAGCTGGCGCAGGCCGGCATGACGATGGACGCCTATCTCGAGACCGAGAAGCAGACCGTCGAGGAGTTCGAGGCCGATCTGGACCGCAAGGTCCGCGACGCCGTCGCGGCGCAGTTCGTGCTCGACGAGGTGGCCAAGAAGGAGCAGTTCGGCGTCGACCAGGCCGAGCTCTCCGAGCACCTCGTCCGTCGCGCTCAGCAGTCCGGTGAGGACCCCCAGGCCTTCGCCAACCACATGTTCGAGCACAACCACATCCCCGAGCTCGTCCAGGAGATCCTGCGCGGCAAGGCGCTCGCCTCGGTTGTCGAGTCGGCGGCCGTGACCGACGCGTCCGGTCAGCACGTCGAGCTCGCGCTGCTACAGCCGGACGGCACGATCGGCGAGCCCGCACCCGAGGCGGACGCCGAGGCGTCCGGCGAGGGCGAGGACGACCCCGAGGGGACCGACAGCGACCCCGACAGCGACGCTGAGGGCGACAAGGGCTGAGCGGGCTTCGACCGAGATCGAGGTTCCGCTGTCGGCGAACACGAGGGTCGAACCCGTGGCTGAGTCCGAGGTTGAGGCTAGGGTCGCAATCGTGAACTTCGATATCGAGCCCGTCCGGATGACCGGGCCACACAGGAACGCCCCGCACTCCGACGGCGCCCGGATGGACGGCGGCGGAGCCGGCTACGGGCTGGACGACCACATCTACCAGCGCCTGCTGCGCGAGCGGATCGTGTTCCTCGGTTCCGAGGTCCGCGATCAGAACGCCAACGCCATCTGCGCGCAGCTGCTGCTGCTGTCGGCGGAGGACCCCGAGGCGGACATCTTCCTCCACATCAACAGCCCGGGTGGCTCGGTGGACGCGGGCATGGCGATCTACGACACCATGAACTACATCCCCAACGACGTGGCGACGGTCGGGATGGGGCTGGCCGCGTCGATGGGCCAGTTCCTGCTCTGCGCCGGCACCGCGGGCAAGCGCTACGCCCTGCCGCACGCGCGGATCATGATGCACCAGCCCTCGTCGGGCATGGGCGGCTCCGCCTCTGACATCAAGATCCAGGCGCAGCAGTCGCTGCACATCAAGAAGGTCCTGCTCGAGTTGATCGCGCAGCACACCGGCCAGACGGTGGAGCAGGTGGAGACCGACGCCGACCGCGACCGGTGGTTCACCGCCCCCCAGGCGCTCGAGTACGGCTTCATCGACCAGGTCATCACCAGCGCCCGTGAGGCCGCCGACGAGGGCCGCCCGGCCCACACCAAGGACTGAGGACTTCCGTGAGCTACTACATCCCGCAGTGGGAGGAGCGTACGTCGTACGGCTTCCGCCGGATCGACCCCTACGCCAAGCTGTTCGAGGATCGGATCGTCTTCCTCGGCACCCCGATCTCCGACGACGTGGCCAACGCCGTGATGGCGCAGCTGCTGTGCCTGGAGTCGATGAACCCCGACCAGGACGTGCAGATCTACATCAACAGCCCTGGTGGCTCGTTCACGGCGCTGACCGCGATCTACGACACGATGCGGTTCATCAAGCCCGACATCCAGACGGTCTGCCTCGGACAGGCGGCCTCGGCGGCGGCGATCCTGCTCGCCGCGGGTACGCCGGGCAAGAGGCTGGCGCTGCCCAACAGCCGGATCCTGATCCACCAGCCCTACACCGAGGGCACCTTCGGTCAGACCTCCGACATCGAGATCCAGGCCAACGAGATCCTGCGGATGCGCGAGCTCCTCGAGCAGATGATCGCGGAACACAGCTCGAGGTCCATCGAAGAGGTGAGCCGCGACATCGAGCGGGACAAGATCCTGACCGCCGAAGCGGCCATCGAGTACGGCCTGATCGACGCCGTGCTGGAGTCCCGCAAGGGCACCCCCGTACTCACCTGACCACCGGCTGACCAGCGACTGACCAGGGGACCGGGCCAACGAGATGACGCGACACGCGACCACTGCTTGGGCCCCCATCGGGGGCCGCCACGGGGTACCGTCAAGGGGTTTCAGCGGCACCTTCCGCTGAACCGCTCTTCAGCACGACCGAAAGGGACGCACGTGGCACGCATCGGTGACGGAGGCGACCTCCTGAAGTGCTCGTTCTGCGGCAAGAGCCAGAAGCAGGTCAAGAAGCTGATCGCCGGTCCCGGCGTCTACATCTGTGACGAGTGCATCGACCTCTGCAACGAGATCATCGAGGAAGAGCTGAGCGAGGGCGGCGAGGTCAGCCTCGAGGAGCTGCCCAAGCCGCGTGAGATCTTCGAGTTCCTCAACGACTACGTGATCGGGCAGGAGCAGGCGAAGAAGTCGCTGGCGGTGGCCGTCTACAACCACTACAAGCGGGTTCAGGCCGGCCTGCAGCCGCTGAGTGGCAAGCACACCAAGGAGGAGGCGGTCGAGGTCGCCAAGTCCAACATCCTGCTGATCGGGCCCACCGGCTGCGGCAAGACCTACCTCGCCCAGACCCTCGCCCGGATGCTCAACGTGCCGTTCGCGATCGCCGACGCCACCGCGTTGACCGAGGCCGGGTACGTCGGCGAGGACGTCGAGAACATCCTGCTCAAGCTGATCCAGGCGGCTGACTACGACGTGAAGAAGGCCGAGACCGGCATCATCTACATCGACGAGATCGACAAGGTGGCGCGCAAGGCTGAGAACCCCTCCATCACCCGCGACGTCTCGGGGGAGGGCGTTCAGCAGGCCTTGCTGAAGATCCTGGAGGGCACCACAGCCTCTGTGCCGCCACAGGGCGGCCGCAAGCACCCGCACCAGGAGTTCATCCAGATCGACACCACCAACATCCTGTTCGTCGTGGGCGGCGCCTTCGCCGGGCTGGAGCACATCGTCGAGCAGCGGGTCGGGAAGAAGACCCTGGGCTTCACAGCCGAGGTCAGGGGAGCCGCGCAGCGCGAGGCCGAGGACCTGCTCCTCCAGGTGCGGCCCGAGGACCTCACCAAGTTCGGGTTGATCCCGGAGTTCATCGGCCGGCTGCCGCTGATCGCCAGCGTGACCAAGCTCGACCAAGAGGCCTTGGTCGAGATCCTCACGGTGCCCCGCAACGCGCTGGTCAAGCAATACCAGAAGCTGTTCGAGATCGACGGCGTCGAGCTGGAGTTCACGCCCGAGGCCATCACCGCCATCGCCGACCGTGCCATGGAGCGTCAGACCGGCGCCCGGGGTCTGCGCGCGATCATCGAAGAGGTGCTGCTGCACGTGATGTACGACGTGCCGTCTCGCGGTGACATCGGCAAGGTGATCGTGACCGGCGGCGTGGTGACCGACGGGGTGGCGCCGACCCTGGTGCCACGCGAGACGGCGGACAAGAAGAAGAAGTCCGCCTGATGCCCTCGGGTCACCTGATCGGGTGACCCGAGTAGTCCGAACGGGCTATTCGGTGACTATTTCCGGTTCGCGACATTGAAATGAGTCTCCCCGGTCGCAACCATGGGCGTTGAAGGCGCTGGGTGGGCATGGGGCCCCCTTGGACTTCTGTCATGGGGAGTGGTCGGCTCGTGAGTCGCGAACACAAGAGGCCGATGTTGGCTTTCGTCATCATCGCTGTCACCTGCGGAGTCCTGCTGGTCAACGCCGCCCGCAGCAGCGCGGTCGAGATCCTCCGTCACCAGGCGCCGATCTTCGCGGCCGCCAGCACCCTGCAGCTGATCCCCGGGACCCTGGTGTCGGCGCCCGAGGCCCCGGTCGTGGCTCCGACGTCGGAGCCGCCAGCCGTGCCGGACGCGACGCCGGCGACGGCTGCCACCTCGACGCGACAGAGCACGGCCGCCGCAGCGGCACCGGCCGCACCTGCCGCACCGGCCGCACCCGGGACCGTGACCCGCGACTCCGTCAAGGCGCGCCAGAGCGGGGCGCAGGAGCGGTCCAAGATCGAGGAGTCCGGACGCGAGCGGACCAAGCACGAGTCCCCGGACAAGTCCTCCGGTCACGAGAAGTCCCGACACCGCAGCTCCGACGATCGCGCGGACTCCTCCACGCCGGGGCGCCAGGACTCACCCTGGTCCGACCTCGGCTGGACGGAGGGCGGCGAGCGGGGTGACGGTCACCACGACGCGCGCGGCCACCGTCGAGGATCCCGCGACGAGAAGGAATCCCGCCGGGATCGGTCCGACCACAGCCAGCAGTCACGCGACTGGTGGGCTCGCGAGAAGGATTCGTCGCGCGGGGATCGCTCCCGCCGCTGAGGCCCTTCCGTCCGGTTGGGCAGCTCAGGACTCAGTCGGAGCGAGCTCGGCGCTGACCTGAGGCTCGACCAGCGTGGCGTCCTCGGTGAGGACGAGCTCGCCGGTGATCTTGCCGGCCCTGCGCAGGTCGTCGACCGCCGCGCGGACGGCCGCCAGCGCGGCTGCGGTGCCCCGCACCTCGGCGCGGAGCAGCTCGGCCCGCATCGAGACCTTGGCCGTCGACTTCGCGCCCCGCAGGCCCGCGAGAGCCGCCGCCACGGCGTCGAGCATGCCGGCATCGCCGGCGTCTCTGGTCGTGAGCTCGTCGGGCGTCGGCCAGGGGGCCAGGTGGATCGAGCCGTCCTGCCACCACGACCACACCTCCTCGGTGACGTAGGGCAGGATCGGCGCCAGCAGTCGGAGCTGCACGTGCAGGGCGGTCGCCAGGGTCGCCCTGGCCGAGGCGGTGGCCGCGCCCCCCGCCTCGTCGTACGCCCGCTCCTTCACCAGCTCGAGGTAGTCGTCGCAGAACGACCAGAAGAACCGCTCTGTCGCCTCGAGCGCGGTGGTGTAGTCATAAGCGTCGAACGCCGTGGTGGCCTCGTCGACGACGCCCGCAAGCCGCGCCAGCAGCGCTCGGTCCACCGGCTCGGTGACCGCCTCCACGTCCGGCGAGCTGGCGATGCCGCCACCGAGGACGAACTTGGAGGCGTTGAGGACCTTCATCGCCAGCCGTCGGCCGACTTTCATCTGGGTCTCGTCGAACGGCGAGTCGAGCCCCGGCCGGGCCAGCGCGGCGCGCCAGCGCACGGCGTCGGTGCCGAACTTCGCGAGGATCTCGTCGGGCACCACCGCGTTGCCCTTCGACTTGCTGAACTTCTTGCGGTCCGGGTCGAGGATGAAGCCGGAGATCATCGCGTGGGTCCAGGGCGCCACGTGGTTCTCGTAGTGGGAGCGGACCACCCGAGAGAACAACCAGGTGCGGATGATGTCGTGTGCGTGAGTGCACAGATCCATCGGGAAGACCCGTTGCCACAGGTCGTCGTCGGTCGTCCACCCACCGGCGATGTGCGGCGTCAGCGACGAGGTGGCCCAGGTGTCCATCACGTCGGGATCGCCCATGAACCCGCCGGGCCGGCCTCGCTGTGCCTCGTGGTAGCCGGACGGTCCGTCGGTCGAGGGGTCGATCGGCAGGTCGGCCTCGCTCGGCAGCAGTGGATGGGCGTAGTCGGGCTCACCCTCGTCGTCGAGCGGGTACCACACGGGAAAGGGGATCCCGAAGAAGCGCTGCCGGGAGATCAGCCAGTCACCGTTGAGGCCGCCGACCCAGTTGTCGTAGCGGTGCTTCATGTGGGCCGGGATCCAGTCGATCTCGGCACCGCGCTCGATCATCTCGGCGCGCAGGTCGGCATCCCGGCCGCCGTTGCGGATGTACCACTGCCGGGTGGCCACGATCTCGAGGGGCTTGTCGCCCTTCTCGTAGAAGTTGGCCATCCGCTGCGTCGGAGTGGGCTCCCCGTCGAGGTCGCCGGTCTCGCGCAGCAGGGCGACCATCGCCTCGCGGGCCGAGTAGGTGGTCTTGCCGGCGAGGTTCTCATACGCTGCAGCGGCAGCCGGATCCTGGCCGAGCCACTCCGGGGTCTCGCGGGCGAGCCGCCCGTCGCGACCCACGACCGTGCGCACCGGCAGATCGAGCTCGCGCCACCAGGTGACGTCGGTCAGGTCGCCGAACGTGCAGCACATCGCGATGCCGGCACCCTTGTCCGGCTCCGCCGCCTCGTGGGCCAGCACGGGGATCTCGACACCGAAGACCGGTGAGGTCACGGTGGTCCCGAAGAGCGGGGCGTACCGCTCGTCGTCGGGGTGGGCGATCAGCGCGACCGCGCTCGCGATCAGCTCGGGGCGGGTGGTCTCGATGGGAATCGGTGTTCCGTCGGGTCGGTGGAACGCGATCCGGTGGTAGTGCCCGGCATAGTCGCGGGCCTCGAGCTCGGCCTGGGCGACGGCGGTCTGGAAGGTGACATCCCAGAGGGTGGGCGCGTCCTGCAAGTACGCCTCGCCGCGCGCGAAGTTGCGCAGGAAGGCGGTCTGGCTCACCTTCATCGCGGTGGGGCCGATGGTGGTGTAGTGCTGCTTCCAGTCCACGGAGAGACCCAGGGTGCGCCAGATCTGCTCGAAGACCTGCTCGTCCATCTCCACGAGCTCCTCGCAGAGCTCGACGAAGTTGGGACGGCTGATCGATATCTGCCTCTTGGGGTCCGGCTTCTCCGGTGCCGCGAAGTCCGGGTCGTAGGGCAGCGACGGGTCACAGCGGACGCCGTAGTAGTTCTGGACCCGTCGCTCGGTGGGGAGGCCGTTGTCGTCCCAACCCATGGGGTAGAAGACCGCCTTGCCGCGCATCCGTTGGTAGCGCGCGATCAGGTCGGTGTGGGTGTAGGAGAAGACGTGGCCGACGTGCAGCTTGCCGCTCACCGTCGGGGGTGGGGTATCGATCGAGTAGACGTTCTGCCGGGGCTGGGTGCGGTCGAAGTGGTAGGTGTCCTGCTCCTTCCACCACTGACCCCAGCGCTCCTCCAACCCCTCCAGCGCCGGCTTGTCCGGGACGACGACGGGCCGAGGCTGGCTCGTCGTCGTGGACTGGTGCGGCTGCTGGGAGTCGGTCATGGGCGAAATCCTAGGGGCGCGGAGGCAAGCGGCGAAAACGAGTTCCCGCGGGTCCCGGGCGCTGGGCACCGTGCCGCCGGTGAGAAGCAGCCCGGGGTCAGCTGATCCGGAGCCGGGGGCCGAGCAGGCTCTCGAGCGCCCCGAGCAGATCCCCGTGGATCTCGGTGGTGCTGAGGAACTCCACGCGCTGCGCCAGTCGGGTGCCGACGTACAAGCTCAGTACTCCCTTGTCCTCGGACAGCCCTGTGAACTCCGCGCGCGTGATGTCGGCCCACGACAAGGTGTGGGTACGCCGGTGCGAGGTCAGCTCGTGGACACTGAGGGCGGCGGCCCGGGACAGCAGCGAGGCACCCTGGGTTGTTCGGAGCTTCGCGAACCTGAGCTTCTCGGGCAGATGAACCCCGCGCAGCGAGATCCCGACCGGAGACACCACCATCGTGGCCCAGGACGTGCCCCCGATGGGTGCGGCGGCGGCGAGGACCCCGGTCAGCTCCTCGGGCGCCGGGCCCGCTGACGAGGGCGGAGTTTCGGCGCTGAACGCGGCGGCCGGGAGCTGCGGGTCCCACGCGTCCGGGTCGAGCTCGAGCTCGTCGGTCTCGCCGCCCTCGGCACTGGAGTCCGCCAGGGCCTCGACGGCGGCGGCCAGGGTGTCGGTCAGAGAGGGGCCGGCCGGCGTCGCGTCGTCGGCCTCGGAGTCTTCGACGACCGGCGCCGCCTCACTCACCGCCGCGGCCTCACCCTCTGCTTCGGCCCGTACGGCGGCGGCCTCGCGCTCGACTGCTGCCCGCTCCTCGGCTGCCTCACGCTCGGCTGCCTCACGCTCGGCTGCCTCACGCTCGGCGGCCTCCTGGGCCTGGCGCAGCCGATCGAGTTCCTTGAGCGCCGACTTGAGGGACTCTCGCTGCGTGGGCTCGGGCGGCTGCTCCGGTGCGCGGTCGACGGCGCCGTCGATGGCGCCCGCCTCGAAGTCCGGCTCGGGGCCGATCTCGCCTCTCATGTCGATCAGCGACGGCGGAGCGGCGGAGGCGACCGAGACCTTGACCGCGGGTTCCGGCGCGGCGATCTTCTTGAAGATCGGCGCCAGCCGCTCGCGGGGCGAGCTCTTGGTCTTCGGGGCTTTCGTGGCCCGTGCGGGAGTGCGTTCCCTCTGCTTCCTGCCGGCTTTCCGCGCAGGGCGCTCGGCAGGGGTGGACTGCCGGGCGGCCGACGTGGTGATCTCGGGCGACGAGGTGCGCCCCAGCGCGACACCGTGGTTGCCCAGCCACTCCTCGAAGTCGGCAAGGTGCCCGGCGGAATCCGTGGCCCGGGCCGCGACCGACCAAGGGTCCAGCTCCTCTCCGTGCCGCGTGGCCAGCAGCGGGGCGTGCGCCCAGGACATCACGAACCTGGCGCGGCCGTCCTCGACCAACCGGTGCGCAGCCAGGTCGGCGACGACGTTCACGGCGAGCGCGTCGAGCTGCTCGCCGTCAGCGTGGGGCGCGAGAGCCCGCATCAACGGTGACGCGCGGCCCGCTCTCAACATCTGGAGCAGCGCCTCCTGGTCCAGCGGCCACTGGTCGACGTGGCGGGCCGCATCGCTCAACGCGGCTATCTGAGCCGCGACCCTGGCGGCGACGCCCCGGGGAACGACGCGCTCGAACGGTCCTGCACGCAGCTCGCTGTCGGCCGAGACGACGCCCTCCAGCGCCTCGAAGACGACCGCCTGGCGATCGAGGATGTCCTCGGCCGCCCCGGAGAAGTCGAGCTGGCGACTGGTGGTGACCTCTTTGAGTGCCGCGATCCTCGTGGTGAGGGAGGGGTGGCCGTCCACGGGCGGCGGGCCTGTGGGATGCCTGCCGGCGTAGGCCCCCATCCACGCCTGCCGATCGTCGTCGTCCAAGAAGTCCACGAATCCGTCGAAGACGTCCTCCGGACGCTGGCCGACCAGCGCGGCGGGCAGGACGTACTGCTCGCAGAACTCGTTCCACGCATCATCGAGCGGAGCGATCTCCCTCAGCGCGGCGATCGCGGTGCGGCTGCCGACGACGTCGGCTGCGATCCGGTCGGCCCGGAGCTCCTGAGCGTCGACGAGGGGATGCGTGATCCGTTCGAACGCGCGCGACATCGTCGCCAGCAGGCGGTCGGTGATGCTGGTGCCGAGCGAAGCGCGGAGGCGGCGTACGGCCGCGGTGCCGCGATACGCGGTGGTGCGCAACCGCGGCTGGCGGCTGCCGTCGTGGGCGAGCTCGTGGGCGATCGCCGCTTGCAGCTGCTCCGCCGAGAGCCCCACCATGAGCGGGATTCCGATCAGGAGCCGGCGCGGCCCGGGCCGTAGGCCCAGGGCGCGGGTGTCCTCGACCAGCTCGACCGCGACCCGGTCGACCACCCAGATCTCGTCGGGGGCGCGGCTACTGACGCGGTCGGCGACAGCAAAGACCTCCGCCCACAGCCTCGGCTGAGCGGTCTGGGCCAACGCGAGACCCTCGGGGAGGATGCAGTCCCTAGCGCGGCGCGCCCGCAGGGCGAGTCGGACCAGACCGGCCATGAGCGCTGCCGGGACGAGGACCGCGAGCACGCCCGCGACAGAGACGCCTGACACGACCAGCGCGAGCGCCCCGGCCAGCATCGTCGCCGTCAGCGCGAGCGCGATCAGGTAGCCGCTGACCAGCAGCAGCAGGGCGAACGCCGTCCGTCCGGTATGCGTCATCTGTCTCCGTGGGTCACGACTCCGGCCCGCGCAGGGGGCCGCCCTCGTCGTGGACCCGGGGACCGGGCGGGCGGCTGTTCGATGGTAGGTCGCGGGCGGGTCGCCCCGGTTGGTTTTCGACAACATCGGTGGAATACCCTGGGGGGTATCAAGGGCGCCTGGCGCCCACGTCACGACTCCGAGGAGGAACCATGGGCACCCACGGCCCCGACGTCCTGGCCGAGCTGCGGCTACCCGCCCGCGAGCTGCGACGGCGCGTTCCCGGCGTCTACGACGGCTTCAGCGCGACCCACCAAGCGGCCATGGCCGACGGGGCGCTCGACACGAAGACCAAGGAGCTGATCGCCCTGGCCATCAGCGTCGTCCAGCAGTGCGACGGTTGCGTCGCCTCCCACGCCCGCGGCGCGCACCGCGCGGATGCCAGCGAGGACGAGGTCGCCGAGGCCATCGGCGTGGCGATTCTGATGGCCGGCGGTCCGGCCACGGTCTACGGGCCGCGAGCCCTGGCGGCCTTCCAGGAGTTCGCGGCTCCCGCAGCCGATCAGGGCTGACGCGAGCTCAGCCGGCCTGCGGCCGCCACGTGTCGATCGGCCTGAACACCGGGCCGCCCGACTCGGGGAACAGCGGCCGGTCCTTGTCGCAGACCGTGCCCTCCGGCGGTAGCGCACCCGTCTCGTAGTAGGCGTCGTACGCGGCGGTGACGCAGGTGTTGCCGATGGCGGCGTGGCCCCAGCCGTCCAGCAGCAGGAACCGCGACCCGGGGAAGATCGTCGTGAACTTCCGGGCACCTTGCACCGGCGTAGCCGGGTCGAAGCTGTTGCCCACGACCAGGATCGGGTTGGCCGTCGACGCGCCGAACGGGCCGAGGAAGGCGTCGTCCTGCGCGGCGGGGTTCCAGGTGCTGCACGGCGAGGAGGCCCAGGTCCACAGCGAGCCGAACCACGGGAACTTCCGGTCCTGGGCTCGGCCGGCGTCCCACCACGCGGTGCGGCCGACGGGGTTCTCGGTGTCGGCGCAGGCCACGCCGAGGAACGGGTCGGCGGCGTTGACCGTGCCCGCGGCGAGCGGTGCGGCGAGCGGTGCGGCGATCGGCGCGGCGGAGTGCGCGGCGTACGGCGCATCGATGATGTCTCGCGCCCTTTCCCGCAACGTCTCCAGCGAGATGGTGCGCAGCCGACCGGTGGGACGCTTGTTGACCGCCGCCCGATAGATGTCCTGGAGGAAGTAGCCGAGGAAGGAGTAGTCGTAGGTGTCGTAGAGCCCGCTCAACGCGATGCTGACCAGGTCCTGGTAGGGCAGCTCGCTGCCGTAGTACTTCAGCTGGTGCTTCTTGGCCAGCCGCACCATCTTGCGCCACTTGACGAGCGCATCCCCCGCGAAGGGACACGAGGCCGGGCCGACCCGATCGCACTCCGTGAGGGCACTCGTGAGGGCTTCGTAGGCTCCGCGCGCACTTCGAATCCGGGTGCTGAACGGCAGGTCGCCGTTGCTTCCGTCGCCGGTCGCCCACTCCTCCGGGTCCAGCACGCCGTCGACGACGAACCGACCGACCTTGTCCGGGAACAGCGATGCGTAGACCGCGCCGAGGTAGGTGCCGTAGGAGACGCCGTAGTAGTTGAGGACCGGGTCGCCGACCAGCTGACGCACCGTCTCCATGTCCCGCGCGGTGTCGGCGGTGGACATGTGGGTGACGATCTCGTTGGGCGCCTCCTTGCAGGCATTGTTCTGGAATCGCCCATCACGCCAGACGGACTTCGACTGCAGCTCGGTGATCGGGAGGAACCAACGGAACGACGTCCTCCTGGCGCTGGTGCGGCACACCATGCGCGAGTGTGGCCCGACACCACGTGGGTCGACGCCCACGATGTCGTAGCGGGTCGCCACCGTCGGCCCCAGGAGCTGCGCGGCGTACGGCGCGAACTCGCGCGCGCTGCCTCCGGGACCCCCTGGGTTGACGAACAGGGTGCCGAGCTTCTGGTCGGGCAGCAGGGCCGGGAGCTTGACCACGTCGACCAGGGTCGTCTCGCCCGCCGGCTCGTCGTAGTCGAGGGGCACCTCGACCGTCGCACACAGCGCCCGAGCGAAGTCCTCGCACAGGGCCCAGTCGAGGGCCGGCGGCGGTGCGGCGACCGGACCGGACACGGCTGAGGAGGCGGGGCCGGCGGCCATGCCGCCGACGAGCAGCCCGCCGGTGAGCGCCATCGCGGTGAGGCCGCCCAGAGCACGGCGCAGCAGACTGATCGTCACTTTTCATCCCCCTGACAGGTCCCGCACGGACTTGCGGGTACCCACTGCCGGGGACCTTACTCAGGACTCGCGGAAAGTAAAAGGGGCTGCCCGAGGTGGGCTGGCGTCTAGACTCAGCGGGTGATTCGATGCTGACGCGCACGAAGCACTCGGTAGACGCCGGCGTGCGGCCCAGCCTTCTCGGCCTGGTCGCTGCGCTGCTGGTGGGCGTCTATGCCCTGGGGTTCTGCCTCCTGGGGATCTCCTCGGGGAACCTCTGGCACGTAGGGGTGGGCCTCAGCCTCGCGGTGCTGGCCGGACTCGCCTTGCGGAAGACGCCGGCCGCCCCGATCGCGCAGTTGTTCGGACTCGTGCTGAGCGCCTTCTTCGCGCTGGGAGGTCCCTGGCTGCTCGTCATCGTGCCTGCGGTCCTGCTTGTCGTGAGGCTGACCGGTCTCATCGGGTGGAAGCGCCGCGGCGACCTCTGAGGGACCCCGGGCCTGCGCGAGTTGGCCACCGGGCGCCCGACACTAGACTCGGGGGCGCTATGACCGACCCCCTGACAGACCCCCTGATCGACCCAGTGGTCGATGCCGCCGCCCCCCGTCTCGCCGGGACCTTCGCCGAGGCCGAGGACGCGTTGCTGTCGCGGTGGCCCGAGACGAAGCTCGAGCCGTCACTGGACCGGATCCGCGCCTTCACCGAGCTGTTGGGTGATCCCCAGCGTTCCTACCCCGTGGTGCACCTGACCGGCACCAACGGCAAGACCTCCACCTCGAGGATGATCGACACCCTGTTGCGGGCGCTGGATCTGCGCACGGGTCGGTTCACCTCGCCGCACCTGGAGCGGATGAGCGAGCGGATCTGCCTCGACGGGGCACCGCTGACCGACGAGGAGTTCGTGAGCGCGTTCAACGACGTGGCGCCGTACACCCACTTGGTCGACGCCGCTCAGCCCTACCCGCTGTCCTTCTTCGAGACCATCGTCGGCATGGCGTACGCCGCCTTCGCCGACGCTCCCGTCGACGCCGCGGTGGTGGAGGTGGGCATGGGCGGCGCCTGGGACGCGACGAACGTGGCCGACGCCGCAGTGGCGGTCGTGCTGCCGGTGTCGGTGGACCACGAGCACTACCTGGGCGCCGATCCGGTCACCATCGCGGGCGAGAAGTCCGGAATCATCAAGGAGGGCTCGGTCGCGGTGCTGGCGCAGCAGTCCGCCGAGGTGGCCGAGGTGCTGCTTCGCCGGGCGCAGCAGGTCGGCGCCACCGTCGCCCGCGAGGGGGTCGAGTTCGGCGTCGTCGACCGGGTGCCGGCGGTCGGGGGACAGGTGCTCGCGTTGCAGGGGCTGCACGGGCGCTACGACGATCTGTTCCTCCCGGTCTACGGCGCCCATCAGGCCCAGAACGCCGCCGTCGCCCTGGCCGCCGTGGAGTCGTTGCTCTCCGACCAAGCGCTGGACCCAGAGCTGGTGAGCGCGGCGTTCGCGCAGGTGAGCACGCCGGGGCGGCTCGAGGTGATCAGGCGCAGCCCCACCATCATCCTGGACGCCGCGCACAACCCGCACGGCGCGGAGGCCTGCGCTGCGGCCCTGGCCGACTCGTTCGCCTTCGACCCGCTCATCGGCGTGATGGGCGTGATGGCCGACAAGGACTACGAAGGCGTGCTCGGGGCCCTCGAGCCGCAGTTGGCGCATCTGGTCTGCACCCAGAACTCCTTCTCGCGTTCGCTGCGCGCGGAGGCGCTGGCCGAGGTGGCGGCGGAGGTGTTCGGCGAGGACCGGGTCACCGTGGTGCCGCGGCTGGCGGACGCGATCGATATCGCCGCGGCGATGGCCGAGGCCGGCGGGGCCGACGGTGGCTCGCTCGGGTCGGGCGCGGTGTTGATCACCGGCTCGGTGGTGACCGTGGGCGAGGCGCGGGCGATGCTGCGTGGGTCGCGATGAGCGACTCCGTCCCGAGCGGGCCCCTGCGCTCGCCGCGTCGAGGGATGTGTGCCGCTGTGCTCAGCCTGGAGGCCATCACGATCGGCCTCTCCACGCCGGTGATGATCGTGGTCGGCGGCGTCTCGACCGGCCCCGCCCTGGCCGTCGGACTCGGACTGGCCGCGGTCTGCCTGGTGGTGGCCGGGGCGCTGCGCTCCGAGGCGGCGTACCTCGCCGGCTGGGGCGTCCAGGTCGCGGCGGTCGGACTGGGTTTCCTGGTCCCGCTGATGTTCTTCCTGGGAGCGTTGTTCGCGCTGCTGTGGGGGACGGCGTACTTCCTGGGCCTCAAGATCGAGCGCGAGCGCGCTTCGGCGTACGCCGCCTTCAACCGCGATGCCTGACCGAGTCGCCCAGCCACCCCCGAGACCGGCTCGCCGGTGCTCGCTAGGCTGCGCCCCATGACGCCCGAGCCCACTGCCCAGCGCACCCTCGTCCTGCTCAAGCCCGATGCCGTGCGGCGCGGACTGATGGGGGAGATCCTGGGCCGCTACGAAGCCAAGGGGCTGCGCGCGGTGGCCCTGGAACTGCGGCAGATCGACGGTGCCCAGGCCGATGCGCACTACCACGAGCACGTCGAGCGGGACTTCTACCCGCCGCTGCGCGCGTTCGTCACGAGCGGGCCGATGGTGGCGCTGGTGCTCGAGGGTGACGAGGCGGTCGAGGTCGTCCGAGCGCTCAACGGCGCCACCGACGGCCGCAAGGCCGCGCCCGGCTCGATCCGGGGCGACCTCTCCCTGTCCAACCGGGAGAACCTGGTGCATGGCTCGGACTCGCCGGAGTCGGCCGCCAGCGAGATCGCGCTGTGGTTCCCCTCGTTGACCTCCTGAGTCCGCCGGTGGAGTGTCTCGGGGTTTGGCGCGTGTCGTGCACGTGATCGGAGCCTCAGCCTTTCTACTCTGAGTCAGGGTCGGTCGGCTGGTGTGCCGACCCTCCTTCCCCGGATCACCAGCGAGGGCGCGCTCATGGTTGGAACCTCCCGTGGCACGGTCCTCGGCCGAGACCTGGCCGTGGACCTCGGCACCGCGAGCACGCAGATCTACGTCCGCGGCCGCGGCATCGTCGTCGACGAGCCGTCGGTTGTCACCCTGGACGCCGAGGGGACCCTGGTTGCTGCGGGTCGCCGAGCCGTCCAGGTCACCGGTGTTCCCGGGCTGGTCCGGGTGGCCCCGATCCAGGACGGGGTGGTGGCCGACTTCGATGCTGCCGAGCAGATGCTGCGCAGCTTCGTCGTCGCCGCGCGGGGCCGACGAGCGCTGACCAGGCCCCGGATGGTGGTCGCGATGCCCAGCGGCGTGACGGCCGTCGAGCAGCGGGTGGTGCGCGAGGTCGGCTACCAGGCCGGCGCTCGCCAGGTAGACGTGATCGAGGAGCCGATGGCGGCCGCCATCGGCGCGGGCCTGCCGGTCTACGACAGCACCGGCACCATGGTGGTCGACCTGGGCCGCGGGACCACCGAGGTCGCGCTGATCTCCTGGGGAACGCTCGTGGCATCCCGATCGATCCGCACGGCCGGCGCCGCGTTCGACCGGGCGCTGGTCACCTGGCTGGCCGCCGAGCACGGGCTCGTCGTCGACGAGGCCACAGCAGAGCAGCTCAAGCATGCGCTGGGGTCGGCGTTCCCGACCGTCGCCGATCGGCAGGCCGAGGTTCGGGGGCTCGACCACGCCACCGGCGCAGCACGCGCGGTGACCCTCGGCAGCACGGAGGTCCGACTCGCGTTGGCCGACCCGCTGCGCGCGGTCGTCGACCTGGTCCGGGCGGCGCTCGACCAGAGCCCCCCACCTCTGGCCCGTGACGTGCGCGACCGCGGCATCGTGCTGACCGGCGGCAGCGCCCTGCTCCACGGTCTTGACGAGCTGATCCGACACGAGGCGGAACTGCCGGTCCACGTGGCCGCAGACCCCCGCGCCTGCGTGGTGACGGGGGTCGCGCGCTGCGTCGAGGAGAACGCCGCGTTGCAGCCCCTGATGGTGGCCGAACGGTGGACCGCAGGATGATCGGACTCCCGTGGTCGCGACCCACACGCGCTGGTGGGCGGCGATGGTCCCGGGGTGGTTCTGCCGCCGGTGGTTCGGCCGCCGGTGGTTCGGCCCGGTCCACGCTGGCGGCGCTGGCGCTGACCGCCGTCACCCTGATCACGGTCGACCAGCAGTCGGGGTTGCTCGACGGCGTGCGTTCGGTCGCAGGAGAGGCCGTGGGGCCGCTCCAGTCGGGTGCCACCGCGGTCGTGCGCCCGGTGGCCGCCGTCCCGGCCTGGTTCCGCGATCGCGCGGACCTCCGGCACGACGTCGCGGAGCTCCAGGCGGAGAACTCCAACCTTCGCGGTCGGTTGGAGAGCAGCGGCTACGACAGCAACCGGCTCGCGGAGTACGACCAGCTGATCTCGTTGGCCGGTGACACCGGGCGGGTGCTGGTGCCGGCCCGGGTGGTCGCCTGGGGGCCGCAGCAGTCGTTCTCGCGGGCGGTCACCATCGATGCCGGCAGCCGCGCAGGGCTGACCACCGATCTGACCGTCGTCAACGGCGACGGCCTGGTGGGGCGAGTGATCCGGGTGACGCCCTCTACCGCGACCGTCCTGCTGGTGATGGACGCAGAGTCGGTGGTGGGCGGCCGGATCGGCGACAGCATGGAGCTCGGCTTCCTGCGCGGCCGCGGCGTGGTCGGCGCCCCTGGACGTCTCGATCTCCAGCTGGTCGACGTCACAGCACTGCCGTCGCGGGGCGACGCGGTGGTCACGTGGGGCAGCGCCGGGGGCGCGCCGTACGTCTCCGGGGTGCCGGTCGGGACGGTGACCAAGGTCTACGACAGCGTGCGGGACACCTCGCGGCGGGCGGTGATCGCGCCGTTCGTCGACTTCAGCTCCCTCGACCTGGTCGGCGTGGTCGTGCCGCCCGGCACCGAGAGCGACCGCGCCCTGGTGCGTGCGGGAGGCCTGCGATGAGGGGTCCGCGCGCGGTCGGCGTCGCGCTGGCGGTTCTGGTGGCGCTGGTCGTGCAGGCCAGCGCGATCCCGGCGCTCACCGGCTCCACCCTGGTGCCCAACCTGTGCCTCCTGATCACCGTCGGGGTCGGGCTTCGAGCCGGTGAGATCCCCGCGATGGTCACCGGCTTCGCGGCCGGCCTTGCCCTGGACCTGACTCCGCCGGCCGACCACCTGGCAGGCCGCTGGGCCCTCGCCCTCGTCCTCGCCGGGTCCTTGGCCGGCCGGGTCGCCGCCGCGCGTACGCCGCGCCCCGGATCCACCACCAGCGGTTCCTGGCGGGCTCGCGGCGCCGAGGTCGCCCAACTCGCCCTCACCGTGGCGGCGGCCTCCTTCGTCGCCACGTCGGTCTTCGCATTGTCGGGGCTGGTCTTCGGCGAAGTGTCGTGGGGCCTGCCCGAGCTGATCCGCGGCGTGCTGGTCGCGGTGCTCCTCGACCTGGCCGCCGCGGCCGTGGTGCTGCTGTTCGTGGTGCTGCTCGCTCGGCGCCGGCCCACGCCGCAGTGGGTCGCCGGATGACCTCCCAGTCCGGCGCGGCCGCCGGGCGGCGGACCCGCCTCCGGGTCGTCGTGATCCAGGTGCTGGCCTTCTCCCTGGTGGCGACGCTGCTGGGCCGCCTCTACTACCTCCAGGTCGTCGAAGGCGGCAGCTATCAGGCACGCGCGGCCTCGCAGTCGGTCCGCGACATCGTCCAGCAACCCGAGCGCGGTCTGATCGTCGACGACGAAGGGCGCCCGCTGGTCGCCAACCGGACCGCCTGGACGATCTCCGTCGACCGCACGACGTTGGGTCGCCTGTCCCCACGGGGTCAGGAGCTGGTGCTGCGCCGGGTCGCTGCGGCGGCGGGCGTCCCCGAGCGGCGGCTGCGGGCGCGGCTGCAGAACTGCGGCAGCGACGGCGCCCGCGCCGGGCTCTGCTGGAACGGATCGCCCTACCAGCCGGTGCCGGTGGCCGAGGACGTGGAGCAGGAGATCGCGCTGCGGGTGATGGAGCAGCCCGAGGACTTCCCCGCAGTCCTGGCCGAGCAGCAGAGCATGCGCACCTACCCGGCGCCGTACGGCGTGAACCTCGCCCACGTGCTGGGCTACCTGAGCCCCGTGACCTCCGATGAGCTGGCAGCCGCGACCGAGGACGGCGACACCAGCCTGAACGGCGCCTCGGTGGTCGGGCGCGCGGGGGTGGAGCGGACCTACGACCGGTGGCTGCGAGGGGTGCCCGGACGGCGCAGCGTCGCCGTCGACTCCCAGGGCCGGGTCGTCGGCGACGCAGGGGTGGTGGAGGCCGGGCCCGGCGACACCCTGGTGACCTCGATCGACGCGAAGGTCCAGTCGGTCGTGGAGCGCCAGCTCGCCGGGACGATCCGCACCGCGCGGGCCACCTATGACGACGTCACGAACCGCAACTACGTGGCCGATTCGGGCTCGGTCGTGGTGATGGAGGCGAACACCGGCCGGATCGTGGCGATGGCCAGCCAGCCCACGTACGACCCCGCCGACTGGGTCGGGGGAATCGGGCCCCGCCAGCTCGCGCGGCTGTACGCCGACCGGTCGGGCAACCCGCTGCTGGCTCGGGCCACCCAGGGCCAGTTCGCCCCCGGTTCGACCTGGAAGCCGATCATGAGCGTGGCGGCGCTCGACCACGGATTCTCACCGGCGACCCGGCTCAACTGCTCCTCTGGGCTGCAGGTCGGCAACCGGTGGTTCAAGAACTACGAGTCGGCCTCGCGCGGCTACATCGGGTTCGACCAGGCGCTCCAGCTGTCCTGCGACACGTTCTTCTACCGGGTCGGGCTGCACTACTGGAACGCCTCCGGAGGGGACCCGACCGACGTCCGCGCCCGGGACCCGCTCGTCGACGGGGCCAAGGCGTTCGGCTTCGGCCGTGCGACCGGCGTCGACCTGCCGGGGGAGGCGTCGGGCCGGGTGGCTGACCGGCGCTGGAAGCAGCGCTACTACCGGGCGATGAAGGACTACTACTGTGGCCTCGATGCCGACCCTGGCGACGCCAGTGCCTTCGTGCGGCTGTTCGCCCACGAGTTCTGCCTCGAGGGCTACTACTACCGCGCGGGCGACTCGGTGAACTTCGTCATCGGCCAGGGGGACACCCTGGTCACGCCGCTCCAGCTCGCGCGCGCCTACGCCGCGTTCAGCAACGGCGGCACGCTCTACGAGCCGCGGGTCGCGAAGGCGATCGTCGACCCGCAGGGCAAACTGGTGCGCGAGATCGCTCCCAAGGTTGCCGGACAGGTGCCCGCGACCCGGGCCACGATGCGCTACGTCGACGAGGCCCTGCTCGGCACGGCCAAGGTCGGCACGATGGCCTGGCGGATGACGGGGTTCCCGCTCGACCAGGTGCACATCCGGTCGAAGACGGGCTCGGCCGAGGTGCAGGGCAAGCAGTCGACATCATGGGTCGCGTCCTACGACGAGAACTTCGTGGTCGTGATGATGGTCAGCCAGGCCGGGACGGGGTCTGGCACCTCCGGGCCGGCCGTACGCGCGATCTGGGAGTCGCTGTACGGCGTGCGCGGTGGCATCGCCGACCCCGACCGCGCCGCCATCCCCGGTGTTACGCCCCCGTCCGGTCTCCCGACCTTCACCCGTGACGGCTCCGTGCTACCGCCGCGGAGGACACGATGACGGTGACGGTGCTGCCCGTGGCTGCGACCCGGTCGCGAGTGCGAGCCCCGGGACTCGACTGGGTGCTGATGAGCGCCGTCATCTCCCTGTTGGCGGCAGGGGTGTTGCTGGTCTGGTCGGCCACGTCGGCGCGTGACGTGCTCACCGGCGGCGATCCGCGAGCGTTCCTCTCCCGGCAGCTGGTCAACGTGGTGCTCGGCCTGGCGTTGATGATGATCGTGGCCGCCGTCGAACACCGATGGGTGCGGCTGCTGGCGCCGGTGGTCTACCTCGCGGCCGTGGCGGCGCTGGTCCTGGTGCTGGTCGCCGGGACCACGGTCAACGGCTCCCGGTCCTGGCTCTACGTGGGCTCGGTCTCGGTCCAGCCCTCGGAGCTGGCCAAGCTCGCCGTGGTGGTCGGCATGGCCCTGGTCGTGGCCGAACGGGCCCGGTCCGGCTGGCGGCACCGGGTAGGTGCCACCGAGGTGCTCGGCATGCTCGCTGTGGCCGGCGTGCCCGCGGGGCTGATCCTGCTGCAGCCCGACCTCGGGACGCTGCTGGTGCTCGCGGCGACCGTCGTGGGGGTGCTGGCGGCCTCGGGCGCCCCGCGCCGCTGGTTGGCCCTGGTCGCCGGCGGAGGCGTCGCTGCCGCCCTGGCGGCGGCCGTTTCCGGCGTGCTCAGGCCCTACCAGGTCGACCGCTTCCTGGCGTTCACCGACCCGTCCCTCGACCCGCGCGGCGCCGGCTACAACACCGAGCAGGCCCGGATCGCGATCGGCAACGGCGGGCTGTTCGGCCAGGGCCTGTTCTCCGGCTCCCAGACCCGCGCCGGCTTCGTGCCCGAACAGCACACCGACTTCGTGTTCACGGTCGCGGGCGAGGAGCTGGGGCTGGTCGGCGCCAGTCTGCTCGTGGTGCTGCTGGGGGTGGTGATCTGGCGAGCGCTGGCGATCGCGGCCGCCAGCGACGACGTCTTCGGCCGGGTCGCGGCGGCGGGGGTGGCCTGCTGGTTCGGTTTCCAGGCGTTCCAGAATGTCGGCATGTGCCTGGGGATCATGCCGGTGACCGGCGTCCCGCTGCCGTTCGTCTCCTACGGCGGATCCGCGTTGTTCGCCTCGCTGCTGGCCGTCGGCCTGCTGCAGAACATCCATCTGCGCTCGTCGTCGGCCGGCCGGCTGGTCGGGTAGGCGTTCGTGGCCCGAATCGCGGTCGCGCGCTGATCGACGTACTCTGTGTCGGTTCTCTACCCCCGTCCTGAGGTGTGTCGTGTCGGAGTCGGTCGCGTCGGTATTCCCGTTGCTGGAGCCTCTGCTCCCGACGATCCAGAAGCCGATCCAGTACGTCGGCGGCGAGCTCAACGCGAGCCTCAAGGACTGGAACTGTGCGCCGGACGGGCCGACCGTCCGCTGGGCGCTGATGTATCCCGACGCCTACGAGGTGGGGCTGCCCAACCAGGGCGTGCAGATCCTCTACGAGGTGCTCAACGAGCGCGACTGGCTGCTGGCCGAGCGCACCTATTCCGTCTGGCCCGACATGGAACAGGCCATGCGTGAGCACGACATCCCCCAGTTCACCGTGGACGCGCACCGGCCGGTGCGCGACTTCGACGTCCTCGGCATCTCGTTCTCCACCGAGCTCGGCTACACCAACCTGCTCACCGCCCTCGACCTGGGCGGCATCCCGCTCCACGCCGTGGACCGCGGCGAGGACGACCCCATCGTCCTGGGGGGTGGACACGCGGCCTTCAACCCGGAGCCGGTCGCCGACTTCCTGGACGCAGCGGTGCTCGGTGACGGCGAAGAGGTCGTGCTGGCGATCTCCGAGGTCATCCGCGAGTGGAAGGCAGAGGGTCGTCTCGGGGGACGGCTGGAGCTGCTGCGCCGGCTCGCGGTGAGCGGCGGCGTCTACGTCCCGCAGTTCTACGACGTGACGTACGCCGCGGACGGTCATCTCGAGGCCGTTGTCCCCAACCGACCGGGCCTGCCCTTCCGGGTGCGCAAGCACACCCTGATGGACCTCGATGCCTGGCCCTACCCCAAGAAGCCCCTGGTGCCGCTGGCCGAGACCGTGCACGAGCGCTTCTCGGTGGAGATCTTCCGCGGCTGCACCCGTGGCTGCCGGTTCTGCCAGGCCGGGATGATCACCCGGCCGGTGCGCGAGCGGTCGATCGAGACCATCGGCGACATGGTCGAGACCGGCCTGCGCAAGACCGGCTTCGAAGAGGTCGGGCTGCTCTCGCTGTCTTCCGCGGACCACACCGAGATCGGCGACATCGCCACCGGCCTGGCCGATCGGTACGACGGCACCAACGTGTCGCTCTCCCTGCCCTCGACGAGGGTCGATGCGTTCAACATCACGCTGGCCAACGAGTTCTCGCGCAACGGCCGCCGGTCCGGGCTGACGTTCGCCCCCGAGGGCGGCTCGGAGCGGATGCGCAAGGTGATCAACAAGATGGTCTCGGAGGAGGACCTGATCCGGACCGTCGCGACGGCGTACTCCCACGGCTGGAGGCAGGTGAAGCTCTATTTCATGTGCGGCCTGCCGACCGAGACCGACGAGGACGTGCTGGCGATCGCGGACCTGGCGACCAAGGTGATCGCCACCGGGCGTGAGGTGTCGGGTCGCCACGACATCCGGTGCACCGTCTCGATCGGCGGTTTCGTGCCCAAGCCGCACACGCCGTTCCAATGGGCGGCCCAGCTCGACCATGTGACGACCGACGAGCGGTTGCGCAAGCTGCGCGAGACCGTGCGCGCCGACAAGAAGGTCGCCCGTGCCATCGGCTTCCGCTACCACGACGGCCGCCCGGGCATCATCGAAGGGCTGCTGTCGCGCGGCGACCGCAGGGTCGGGACCGTGATCGAGCGGGTGTGGCGCGACGGCGGGCGCTTCGACGGCTGGAGCGAGCACTTCTCGTTCGAGCGCTGGGAGACGGCGGCGGCCGAGGGGCTGGCCGGTACCGGGGTCGACCTGGACTGGTTCACCACCCGCGAGCGCGACTACGACGAGGTGCTGCCCTGGGACCACCTCGACTCCGGCCTCGACAAGGACTGGCTCTGGTCGGACTGGGAGGACGCGCTCGACCCCGACGCCGAGGTCGAGGACTGCCGGTGGACCCCCTGCTACGACTGCGGCGTCTGCCCCGAGCTCGGCACCGAGATCCAGATCGGCCCCACCGGCCAGAAGCTGTTGCCGCTCGACGTCGTGTGAGCGAGGAGGCTCAGCGACGGGCGTCGCGCAGGGATCCGCGGGTGGTCATGTCCGGCTCGTAGACCACACAGGTGAAGCCTTTGTCGAAGGCCCACGTCTTCTTCAACGGGTAGTAGTACGACACGTCGAGCCGGGACTTCTGTAGCGGCATCCCGATGAAGGTGCGGAACTCCCGGCGGCACCGGTCCGCCACCTGAATCGTGATCTCCGTGGTCCCGGGGTAGCTGCCCCCGCTCAGGTTCCCGTTCAGGTACGCCTCCACCTCGTGCACCTGGGAGCAGGGCACCAACCGCACCCTGCCGATCTCGATCTCTTCGCTGGAGTCGCTCGCGTCCAGGGGCTTGAGCCCGGACTTGCTGAGGCAGTCGCCCTGCTTGATCCGGGCCGTCGCCACGTCCTGGGCTTCGGTGATCCGGTTCTTCGAGTCCCGAGCGGGCTCGCCGGCCTGGTCGAACGCGTCCTGAACCCGAGCCCCGAAGAGGTAGACCCCGGCCACGAGCAGCGCGGGAACGCCGAGCGCGACCACCAGAACGAGCGCCACGATGGCAGCGGTGGACCAGCGCCGGCGGGGCGGCGGAGGGGGGAACAGCCCTGGCGGGTACTGCCCCAGCTGCGGGGGAGCCCCGGGAGTTTCGGGCTCGCTCATGCTGGCTCCTCAGCTGTCGGACCACCGGCCCGACGGTGGTGTCGGCCGCGGCGGCCATGATAGGTCGGTGCGACTCGTCACCGATGCCGAACGCCGGACCCGGATCGGGCTGCGGCACGCCCTGGCTCCGCGGGCGCGCGCGTCCGACCCGGAGGCAGCGACGCGGGCGATGACGGTGCTGCACTCGACCGAGCCGGCCACGGTCTACCTCTCCCTGCGGGCTCGGGTGCCGGGGCTGTCGCTGGCCGACGTCGATCGTGCGCTGTACGTCGACCGCTCCCTGGTCAAGCAGCTCGCGATGCGGCGTACCCTGTTCGTCTTTCCTCGTGACCTGCTCCCCGCCGCCTGGGGGAGCGCCTCGGCCCGCGTCGCAGTCTCCGAAGGCAAGCGGATCGCGGGCGACGTCGTCAGGGCCGGCCTCGCCGCCGACGGGCAGGCCTGGCTCGAGCGGGTCCGTTCCGTGGTCCTGGACCACCTGCGGCGCACCCCCGGCGGCTGCCAGGCAGCCGAGGTCCGCGAACTGCTGCCCGAGCTGGCCTCGCCGATCGCCGTCTCGGCCGGCTCGGTCTGGAACCACTCGCGGGTGCTGACCCACCTGGGCGCGACCGCCGACATCGTGCGCGGGGTCAACACCAGCCACTGGCGCGTCTCGCGGCCCCGCTGGGTCGCGTGCGCCGACTGGCTCGGCGAGGTTCCCGCGGCCGCGTCCACTGCGGAGGGCTGGGCCGAGCTCGTGCGTCGCTGGCTGCGCAGCTTCGGTCCCGGCACCACCGACGACCTGGTCTGGTGGCTGGGTGCCACGAAGGGCATCGTGTCGGGCGCCCTGGCCGACATCGGAGCGGTCGGCGTGGAGCTGGAGGACGGGAGTCCCGCCCACCTGCTGGCCGAGGACCTCGACCCGGTCGCGCCCGCCGAGCCGTGGGCGGCACTGCTCCCGGTGCTCGACCCCACCGTGATGGGCTGGAAGGGACGCGAGTTCTTTCTGGGCCCCCACGGTCCGGCTCTGTTCGACCGCAACGGCAACGCGGGCACCACCGCGTGGTGGGGCGGCCGGGTCGTCGGTTGCTGGGTGCAGGACGGCGACGGCGTCGTCCGGCTCGAGCTGCTGGAGGAGGTCCCGGCCGCGGGCCGCGCGGCGTTGGCGGACGAAGCCGCGCAGCTGACCGGGTGGCTGTCCGGTGAGCGGGTGGGCACGGTCTACCCTTCCCCTGCCATGAAGATCGCCCGTGACCGGCTGGAAGCCGACCGATGAACGCCCCCGGAGGCCGGGCCCAGCCCGAGCAGCAGGCGCCCCCGGTGCAGCGGCTGCGGCTGCGCTACGCCAAGCGGGGTCGCCTGCGGTTCGCCAGCCACCGCGACTTCGCCCGCGCCTTCGAGCGGGCGCTGGTCCGCGCCCGCCTGCCGATGGCCTACTCCTCCGGGTTCAACCCGCATCCCCGGATCTCCTACGCCGGCGCAGCGCCCACGGGAGCATCGAGCGAGGCGGAGTACCTCGAGATCGGCCTGGCCGAGCGGGTCGACCCCGAGGCTGCGCGCACGCTCCTGGACGACGCCCTGCCGGACGGCTTCGACGTGCTGGCTGTGGCCGAGTCGCCTGGGGGCGCCCTCGCCGACCGGTTGCAGGCGAGCAGATGGGGCGTGGTGGTGACGGCGCCCGCCGAGCTGGTGGTGGCCGCGGTCGCCGCCTTCCTGGGGGCCGAGGAGGTCCGCGTGCAGCGGATGACCAAGAAGGGCCTGCGTGACTTCGACGCGCGAGCCGCCGTGCTCGCGCTCCGGGTCGGCCCTGCGGACACGGGGGTCGAGGTCGAGATGGTGCTTCGCCACGTCGAGCCGGCCGTGCGCCCCGACGACGTTCTGGCCGGCCTGGCCCGGTTCGCCGGGCTGGAGGTCGACGCGCCGCCACGGATCACCCGGTGGGAGCAGGGACCGTGGGACGCCCAGGCAGCGCGGATCGAGGACCCGCTGGCCTGAGCCCGCGCGACGATGGCGGCACGGCGATGGCGGCAGGGGGTGGCCCGTGTGCCATACTCGCCGTGGCTGGCATGCGGCCCAGGTCACATGTTCCCTCCGGGGACCAGCCGGACGACGTTCTCGCCACACTCGCGTGGATTGCGGGTGGGCACGGCGGGCACACGTCGTCGCCAGACCGCGACGCGGCCCTGATTGGTTCGGTGACAGCGAGCCAGCTTTCGTTCTTCGGAACGCCGGGGCCCGGCGACCGCGGTAGGTGACGGCCGAAGGCCCGGTGACGCATCTGCGGAGGGTGTCGTCGTCCACGAAGGCTTTGCGCGGCACTCCGGTGATCGGGGCGTACGCGCCGACACGGTCCGACGTCACGGCGTCCGGGCCCGAAGGAGTTCCCATGGCCGACGACCAGGTCGAACCCACCACTGACGGCAACCAGTCCGACGCGGGAGCGCGAGACTCGGCGCCCGAGACGGCTCCGGCGCCACGCAAGCGCGCGGCGAGGGCGAGAAAGAAGGCCGACTCGGAGCCGGCCGCCCCTGAACCGGCCGCCCCTGGGCCCGCCGGGGATGGCGGCGAGGCGACGCCCCCTGCCAAGAAGGCCGCGAAGAAGTCGACGGCGAAGAAGGCCACTGCTGAGAAGTCGACTGCTGAGAAGTCGACCGCCGAGAAGCCGGCGGCGAAGAAGGCCACCGCGAAGAAGAAGTCAGCAGCGAAGAAGTCGAGTGCCGCCGCGTCGGCTCCCGACGGCGCTGGCGACTCCGCTCAGGACACCGGATCGGCGGACGGCGCGATCGTGCCGCTGTTCCAGGCGCCCGAGCCCACGGCACCGGTCCGCCGGCGGGGCCGCAAGCCCGCTGCGGCAGAGACGCCCGCGGACGCAGAGCAGACCGAGGCCACCGCCGGCGACGCGGCCGGCGGCGACCAGGACTCCGACGACGAGGACGGCGGGCCCCGCCGCCGCCGCCGCCGCGGCGGCCGACGTCGTCGCAAGCCCGGCGAGGGCGCGGAGGGTGCCGCTGCTGAGGACGCCCCGGACGAGCCCCGCGCCGACGACGAGGCTGGTGACCAGGACTCGGACGGCTCGACCCGCCGTCGCCGGCGCCGCCGACGGTCCGGCGACGACTCGGGTGACGGCTCCGACGATCCGGCCAACACCGTGACTCGGGTGCGGCGCACCCGCAGCGCCGAGGACCAGATCACCGCCGTGAGCGGCTCCACACGCTTGGAGGCCAAGAAGCAGCGGCGCCGCGAAGGGCGAGAAGCCGGCCGTCGACGCGCGCCGATCGTGAGCGAAGCGGAGTTCCTGGCCCGGCGGGAGGCCGTCGAGCGGGTGATGGTGATCCGCCAACGGCAGGAGCTCACTCAGATTGCGGTGCTCGAGGACAAGGTGCTCGTCGAGCACTACGTCGCCCGTGAGTCGCAGACCTCGCTGATCGGCAACGTCTACCTCGGCCGGGTGCAGAACGTGCTGCCCTCGATGGAGGCAGCGTTCATCGACATCGGCAAGGGCCGCAACGCGGTGCTGTACGCCGGAGAGGTCAACTGGAGCGCGCTCGGACACCCAGACGGCCAGCCGCGCAAGATCGAGTCGGTGCTGTCCTCCGGGCAGGCCGTCCTGGTCCAGGTCACCAAGGACCCCGTCGGCCACAAGGGAGCCCGGCTGACGAGTCAGATCAGTCTGGCGGGCCGGTTCCTGGTCTACGTGCCCGACGGCAACACCAGCGGCATCTCTCGCAAGCTTCCCGACACCGAGCGCAACCGGCTGAAGACCCTGCTCAAGGAGATCGTGCCGGACTCCGCGGGCGTGATCGTGCGCACCGCTGCCGAGGGTGCCTCGGAAGACGAGCTGACCCGCGACGTCGAGCGGCTCAAGGCCCGCTGGGAGGACATCGAGAGCAAGGCCAAGGGAAGCGCTACCGCGCTGCTCTACGGCGAGCCCGACCTCACCCTCAAGGTGGTCCGCGACCTGTTCACCGAGGACTTCACCCGGCTGGTGATCGAGGGCGACGAAGCCTGGGACATCGTGCAGGCCTACGTCGAGCATGTCGCGCCCGATCTGCAGCCTCGGCTGCAGCGCCATGAGCCTTCGCAGTCGGGCGGCGACGCGTTCTCGGCGTTCCGCATCGACGAGCAGATCGCCAAGGGCCTGGATCGCAAGGTGTGGCTGCCGTCGGGCGGCTCGCTGATCGTCGACCGCACCGAGGCGATGACGGTCGTCGACGTCAACACGGGCAAGTTCACCGGGTCCGGGGGCAACCTCGAGGAGACGGTCACCAAGAACAACCTCGAGGCCGCCGAGGAGATGGTGCGCCAGCTCCGGCTGCGCGACATCGGCGGCATCATCGTCATCGACTTCATCGACATGGTGCTGGAGTCCAACCGAGACCTCGTGCTGCGCCGCCTGGTCGAGTGCCTCGGCAGGGACCGGACCCGCCACCAGGTCGCCGAGGTCACCTCACTCGGCCTGGTGCAGATGACGCGCAAGCGGATCGGGACCGGCCTGCTGGAAGCGTTCAGCCAGACGTGCGACCACTGCCAGGGTCGCGGCCTGGTGCTCCACGACGTGCCGGTCGAGCCCAAGCGTGGCGACGACGAGGCGCGTCGCGGCCGCCGCAGCCGCGGTCGCCGGTCCCCCGATGCGGCAGAGCCGGCCCCCAAGTCGGTGCCGTCACCGAAGGACGTGGCTGCCCACGCCCGACCTGCCGCTGAGGAGCCTCAGGTGGAGGAGCCTCAGGTGGAGGAGCCCCAGGTGGAGGAGCCTCAGGTGGAGGAGCCTCAGGTGGAGGAGCCCCAGGTGGAGGAGCCCCAGGTGGAGGAGCCTCAGGTGGAGGAGCCCCAGGTGGAGGAGCCCACCGCCGAGCAGACCCCGGTCGTGGAAGCTCCCGCGGTGCACCCCGAGCCCGAGCCGGCCCCGGTCGTGGTGACCCGCAGCCGTCGGCGCAGCGCCAGTCGCCCGGCCGGCCCTCCGACGACCCTGGGGACCGCCACGCTCGAGCTGGAGGCGGAGGAGGACTTCGCGGCCGGGGAAACCTCGACCGTGGAGCACGTCCCCGTCAAACGCCACCGCGGCCGCAAGCGCTGACGAATCCCGCCAGTGGCGCGCCACTAGGAGGGCGAGCGGTCCAGACCGGTCTGGCGCCCTTCGGCCCGACCCGATGGCCCGAACGGGCGGTTCGGGACTAGTTCCCCCGCGACGGCACCGAGCCGCTCCTACCGTGACGACGTCATATCGCGCCGTTGCTGGAGGAACCTCGTGTCTGTCGTCGCTCGCCCCGCCCGTCGTATGGGGCTCCTGTTCGCGGTGCTGGGGCTGCTGCTCGGCCTGATCGGCACCGCAGCACCGGCGACCGCGGTGTCACTCTCCGCGCCCGCCAACCTCGCTCCCGTCAGCGGCTCCTACGCCAACAACCCGACCCTCTCGTGGGACCGGGTGACCGGTGCGAGCAACTACGCGGTCCAGGTGTCCAACACCACTGACTTCAGCACGGTGCTGTGGTCCTCGACCACGATCAACGCCGCCGCTGTGCCGACCCTCGCGCTGCCTGCGGGGGCGCTGTACTGGCGGGTTCAGGCCAAGGCCGGCACGACCCTGGGCCCCTGGTCCCAGGGGTCCTTCACCCGAGCGGCGCTGACGGTGCCGTCGGGGCTGCAGCCGGCCAACGGCACGTCGTTCCCGCAGCCGGCCGAGGCCGCACGCCTGTCATGGGACGCCGTGAGCGGTGCCACCGGCTACACCGTGCAGGTCGCCAACGACGCCGGCATGACGTCCATCGTGAAGACGACCACGACCAAGAACCTGTCCACGATCCTGGGCAACCTGCTCAACAAGACGTACTACTGGCGGGTCCGGGCCAACGTCACCTCGACGCTGGTGTCGGACTGGACGCCCACCCGCGACTTCGTGTTCGGGAGGCTGGCGAAGCCGGTGCTGGCCGCGCCGGCGCTCGGCGCCTCCGTCGACGAGCCGATCTTGTCCTGGCAGCCGGTGCCGGGCGCCGCGACCTATGAGTTCCAGATCTCGACCAGCGCCGCGTTCACGACCACCCTGCTGACCCAGAAGGGTCTGGTCGCGACCAGCTTCGCGCCGCCCACCGGCTTCGCCCGGGGCACGTACTACTGGCGGGTGCGGCCCACCGACGCCGCCAACCGCGTGTTGGCCTGGACCGACGTCGACACCTGGAGCTTCACCCGCGGGTACGCCGCCGCGGCCGGCCTGCAGTACCCCGCCAACGGTGCCACGGTGTCCGAGCCGGTGTTCTACCAGTGGAGTCCGGCGCGTCTCGCCGAGTCCTACACCCTGCAGCTCAGCACCAGCTCCGGCTTCTCCTCCATCTACGCCAGCTGCGCCACCGAGCACACGACCTATGTGCCCACCGGCCCCGGTGACTGCTGGCCCGCGGTCGGCGGCACGTACTACTGGCGCGTGATCGGCAGCGACGGCCCCGCCCCGCTGGGCGGCAGTGGCGCCCAGTCGTCCACCGGCCCGCAGGTGCGTTCGTTCACCTACAGCCCGACGCGTCCGGTGATGACCGCTCCGCTGTCCGGCTCCCTGAGCGTGCCGACGCTGCGCTGGAACGCCGGGTACGGCGCCGCGCAGTACAGGGTCACCATCACGGGGCTCTCCGGACAGGGCACGACCACCGCGACCACCAACGCGACCTCCTACACCCCGCGCGCCGCGCTGGCCCTCGGCGGCTACCGCTGGCAGGTGCAGGCCGTGAGCCGCACGGGAGAGGTCGGCCCCGCCTACAGCTCCGGTGAGCAGCCGCAGTTCACGGTGGTCGCCCAGGCCAACCCGATCGCCACCATCCCCAACCCGACCGTCGGCAACCAGACCGTGGCCCGCTTCCCCGCGCTCACCTGGTCGAGGGTGACCTCGGCGACCAGCTACCGCGTGCAGGTCAAGACGGTGGCCGCGTCGACGTGGACCACGCTGCCCGACACCTACGTCTACCCCGCCGGGGACGACGCCGCGTCGACGTGGCCCCCCGGCAGCTACCAGTGGCGGGTCACTGCCTACAACGGAGTGACCGCGCTGACCACCTCGGCGACGGTCGGCACCTTCACGATCAGCTCTCTGAGCTCTCCGAGCGGGCTGAAGGTGGGCATGAACGGCACGGCCGCGGGCTCCGTCGGCACCTCGTGCGGTAGGTCGCTCAGCAGCACCTGCCCCGACCTGCGGCAGACGCCGGTGCTGGCCTGGAACTCCGACGCCGACGCTGTCTACTACCGGATCTTCCTGGCCACGGACGCCGCCCTGACCAAGCCGGTCACCGGCTACCCGATGACGGTCGACACCACTCGCAACGTGCCGACCAGCGCCTTGGCCGACAACACCGGGAGCGGCGGCTACTTCTGGGCCGTCCAGGCGTGCCGCACCGCATCGGACTGCACCACGGTCAGCAGCGCGACGAACGGCTTCACCAAGACCTCCAAGCCGGTGCAGCTGCTGACTCCGGGCGACGGTGACACCGTCAACGAGAACCAGATCACCCTGACCTGGCGCGACTACGCCGAGACCAACCAGGACGTGGCCGCGTTCCCGATCACCGACAGCACCGGCGTGCAGTCGGTCGGGGCGGGCATCGAGGCCAGCCAGTACCGCGTGCAGGTCGCCAAGGACAGTGGTTTCAGCACGTTGGTCAACGACGAGATCCTCAACCAGACGCAGTTCACCGCGTCCTCCACCTTCTACCCGCAGGGCACCTACTTCTGGCGGGTGCGGGCGATCGCGTCCGGCGGTGCGTCCCTGCCGTGGAGCAGCACGCAGTCCTTCACGAAGAAGGCGCCGCTGGTCCAGCTGCTCTCGCCGCGGGACGGCGCCCAGGTCAGCGGATCCCTCACGTTCTCCTGGGCTCCGCAGCCTGGAGCCACGAAGTACGACGTGGAGATCTACAAGAACGCTGCTTCGCCGACGCGGCTGACCTACTTCCCCACCTCCGTGCCGTCGCTCTCGCTGTCCACGCCGATCGCCGTCTCGGACAAGCCCTACGTCTGGCGGGTCCGGCCCACCGACGCCAAGGGCAACGTCGGTCGCTGGAGCACGCTCAACGCCGCGGCGGAGTTCACCGTGGTCGGCGGTGCCCCGTCCCTGGTGTCTCCGAACGCCAACCTGATGCTGCCGTACGACGGTGCGCTGTTCACCTGGACCCCGGTCGCCGGGGCGGCGAAGTACCGCTGGGAGTGGCGCAACGCGGGCACCACGTCCATCGTGCAGCGCCTGGGCACCGTGGCGACGAGCTACGCCCCGACCGGCAAGCTCAACACGGGCAGCTGGGAGTGGCGGGCCGTGGCCCTGGACGCGGCGGCGCAGCCGCTCGGCGGCTCGGCGTGGCGTGCGTTCAAGACGGACTCGACGGGACCCCGGGTCAAGGGGTACACGCCGACCAGCACGGCCGGACTGACTGCCAACTTCAAGGTGACCTTCGATGAGCGGTTGCTCAACGTGACCGACCAGACCTTCACGATCACCGCCTCCGGCGGCAGCAACCCGCTGGCGGCGAACGTGAGCCTGGACGCCACCCACAAGATCGCCACGCTCAACCCGAGCGCCCCGCTGGTCTCCGGCAAGAAGTACGTCGTGCGGCTGACCTCCGGCATCACCGATGAGAACGGCAACGCGACGAAGGCGTTCAGCTGGACCATCACCGCCAAGTGACCTCCCGGCGTGGGGGGCGAGGAGGGGTGAGTGGGCGCAGGCCCGCTCACCCCTCTGCTCCGCTGCGGAGTCGCGGGCCGGCGCCGTCGGTGTGCCCGTTTTGCCCGTGAGGACCGGCGCCGCGTACCATGGTCCGTCGGTGTGTCCGCACACCACCTGACGCGCCTGCGCGATCCGTCGTACCCCTCCGGTAGCGGTTCTTCGCGCGGCGGCCAGGGCCCAGTTTCGACCTGACGTTTCAAGGAGAGTGAGTCGCGGTGTACGCGATCGTGCGCAGTGGCAGCAAGCAGCAGAAGGTTGCCGTGGGCGACGTCATCGAGATCGACAAGACCGCGGCCGCGGTCGGCGACACGCTGACGCTTCCGGTGGTCATGGTCGTCGACGGTGACCAGGTCACCGCCTCCGGCCTCGACAAGGCCTCCGTGACCGCGGAGGTGCTCGGAGCCATCAAGGGCCCGAAGATCGTGATCCAGAAGTTCAAGAACAAGACCGGCTACAAGAAGCGCCAGGGTCACCGCCAGAAGTACACCCAGGTGAAGGTCACCGACATCTCCCTGTGAGCCCCCGGCTCACCTCCCGTTCCCCCCCGCGCGCACGCCGCGGATCTCGACCGAAGGATTGAAGTCATGGCACACAAGAAGGGCGCGGCCTCGACCAGGAACGGTCGCGATTCCAACTCGCAACGGCTCGGCGTCAAGCGGTTCGGCGGCCAGCTGGTCAACGCCGGCGAGATCATCGTGCGCCAACGCGGCACCCACTTCCACCCCGGCGCCGGCGTCGGGCGTGGCGGCGACGACACCCTGTTCGCCCTGATGGCGGGCAACGTGGAGTTCGGCACCAAGCGCGGTCGCCGTGTCGTCAACATCGTCCCGGCCGGGGAGTGACCCCACTCCTCGATCGTTACACCTCGATCCTTCACGTGGGGCGCTCCCGACCGGGGCGCCCCTCGTCTGTTTCCTGAGCAGTCCCGCACCACCCGCGCTGAGCCAACCGTCCTGGAGCACCTCATGGCCGTCCCGACCTTCGTCGACCGGGTCACGCTGCTCGTCAGCGCCGGCCGCGGGGGCAACGGCGTGGCGTCGGTGCACCGCGAGAAGTTCAAGCCGCTGGGCGGACCGGACGGTGGCAACGGGGGGCCGGGTGGCTCGGTGATCCTGCGGGTCGACCCGGACGTCACCACCCTGGTGGACTACCACCACAGCCCGCGCCGCGGAGCCGAGGTCGGCGGCCATGGCGCCGGAGGTCACCGCAACGGCGGCCACGGCGCCGATCTGGTGCTGCGGGTGCCCGAGGGCACCGTCGTGACGACCGCCGACGGCCGGCTGCTGGCCGACCTGGTCGGTCCCGGGACCGAGCTGGTGGTCGCGCACGGTGGACGCGGCGGCCTCGGCAACGCGGCCCTGGCCAGCTCCAAGCGCAAGGCGCCCGGTTTCGCACTGCTGGGCGAGCCCGGTGACGAGCTCGAGATCCGCCTCGAGATGAAGATCGTCGCCGACATCGGCCTGGTCGGTTTCCCGTCCGCCGGCAAGTCGTCGCTGATCGCGGCGATCTCCCGCGCCCGCCCCAAGATCGCGGACTATCCCTTCACCACGCTGGTTCCCAACCTCGGCGTGGTGACGGCCGGGGACACGACGTACTCCGTCGCCGACGTACCGGGGCTGATCGAGGGGGCCGCGGACGGACGCGGGCTCGGCCACGACTTCCTGCGCCATATCGAGCGCTGTGCCGCGCTGGTCCATGTGATCGACACCGCGACGGTCGAGCCTGGCCGCAACCCCGTCGACGACCTGGACGTCATCGAGGCCGAGCTCGCGAGGTACGGCGGCCTCGAGGACCGGCCGCGCCTGGTGGCGCTGAACAAGGTGGACGTCCCCGACGGCGCTGAGATCGCGGCGATGGTCCAGGAGGATCTCCAAGCGCGTGGCCTGAAGGTGTTCCCCGTGTCAGCCGCGTCCGGCGCGGGTCTGAACGCGCTGAGGTTCGCGATGGCCGAGATCGTCCAGACCGCTCGTCGTGAGCGTCCGCTCGCGGAGGCGGAGCGGATCGTGATCCGCCCTGCGTCGGTGGACGGGGCGGATGAGTTCTCGATCGTCGAGACGCCCGACGGGTGGCGGGTGCACGGCATCAAGCCGGAGCGGTGGGTACGCCAGACCGATTTCACCAACGACGAAGCCGTCGGCTTCCTCGCCGACAGGCTCGGCAGGCTGGGGGTGGAGCAGCGGCTGCTGGCGATGGGTGCGCGAGAGGGCGACGCTGTCCTGATCGGCAGCCCTGACGATGCCGTGGTGTTCGACTTCAAGCCCGGCGCCGACGCCGGCGCGGAGTCGTTGGGCCGACGTGGATCCGATCCGCGCTTCGACGGCGAGCGCCCTGCCGCGAGCCGCCGGCGCGCGATCGACGAGGCCATGCCCGAGCGGGAGGAGGGCGAGGTCCGCGCGGACGTGGCACGTCGCCTCGACCGGCCGGCCCGCGGGCCGATGTCCTACGAGATCGGGTCGGCCGACGATCCGGACTGGGCCGAGGCCGACCCTGACGGGTCCGGCGCGGGGTGAGCCGTGCCCTGGTGGCCGATGCTCGTCGCATCGTCGTCAAGATCGGGTCGTCGTCGCTCACGACTGCGGCCGGCGGCATCGACCCCGCTCAGGTACGCCGCTTGGTCGACGCCCTGGCCGCGACCCGGGCGCGTGGTGTCGAGCTGGTCCTGGTCTCGTCGGGCGCGATCGCAGCCGGGCTGGCTCCGCTCGGGCTGCCGCGTCGCCCGCGCGCGCTGGCCGCGCAGCAGGCCGCGGCGTCGGTGGGTCAGGGACTCCTGGTGCACCGCTACACCGAAGAGCTCGCCAGGCACCAGATCATCGCGGGACAGGTGTTGCTGACGCTCGACGACGTGACCCGGCGCTCGCACTATCGCAACGCGCACCGCACGTTCGCCCAGCTGCTCGAGCTGGGCGTGCTCCCGATCGTGAACGAGAACGACACCGTGGCCACGACCGAGATCCGGTTCGGCGACAACGACCGGCTCGCGGCCCTGGTGGCGCACCTGGTGCACGCCGACCTGCTCGTGCTGCTCAGCGACGTCGACGGTCTCTACGACGGCGATCCCGGCCGGGGCGCCGCCACGCTGGTGCCCGAGGTGGCTTCGGACGCAGATCTCTCGCACGTCCGGGTCGGCCGGGTCGGCGCCGCGGCGGTCGGCTCCGGCGGCATGCGGACCAAGCTCGAGGCTGCGCGGATCGCCACCGGGGCGGGGATCCCCGTGGTCCTGACCTCGGCCGAGCGGGCCGCTCAGGCGCTGGCGGCCGAGGAGGTGGGGACGTTGTTCCGGTCCACTGGCCGGCGCCGCCCGACCCGGCTGCTGTGGCTGGCACACGCGACCGAGCCCCGCGGGCGGCTGATCCTGGACGAGGGTGCCGTGCGCGCGATCGTGGAGCGGCGGGCGTCGCTGCTGCCCGCGGGCATCATCGGCGTCGACGGCGGCTTCGTAGCCGGTGACCCGGTCGATCTGGTCACCCCCGAGGGCCGGCCCGTCGCCCGCGGTCTGGTCAACTTCGACGCCGGAGAGCTGCCGGCGCTGCTCGGTCGGTCCACGCGTGACCTGAAGCGCGAGCTGGGTGCGGCGTACGAGCGCGAGGTCGTGCACCGTGACGACCTGGCGCTGCTCTAGCGCGATGGTCGTGCGTCTGCGGAGCCTGGTCCTCCCCGCGCTCCTGCTCATGCTCCTCGCGCCCGCTGCGGCGCTGACCGTGGTGCGGGTCTGGCAGCCGCAGGTCGGCTGGGCCATCCGGACGGCGGCGTTCACGCCGCTCGCGCTGCCGCTGTACGCCGTCGCCGTGGTGCTGCTGGTCGCCGCGGGGCTGCGCTCGGTCCGACGCCGGGGCTGGCTGCTGGCCGTCCTTGCCCTGACCGTGCCGATGGTGCTGCACGGCTGGTGGCTGGCGCCGCAGTACGCCGGCCGGGTCCCGTCGCCGGCTGCCGGTGCCCAGCCGGTCCGGATCCTCACCGCGAACCTCTGGCACGGGCAGGTCGGTGGCCTGAAGGTGGTCGCCGCTGCCAAGCAGGCCGACGCCGATGTCCTGGTCCTGGAGGAGGTGCGACCGAAGCAGCTCCAGGTGATGGACAACGGGGGACTCGCCGAGCTGTGGCCCTATCGCGCGGGCACGACCGGCGTCGAGGTCAGCGGCACGATGGTGTTCTCGCGCTTCGCGTTGACCGACATCGAGCGACTGCCCACGCGGCTCGGTTGCTGGGAGGTCACCGTGGCGGCGCCCGACGGGCCCTGGCGTCTGGTCGCCGTGCACACCACCTCGCCGGTCCAGCCGGCCGAGTGGGCCAGCGACCACGACGCCGTGCTCGCCGCGGCCGCGGACGCCGACCTGGTCGTCGGCGACCTCAACGCCACGCCGGACCACCGGCCGTTCCGGAGGCTGGAGGGTGTGGGGCTGCGCTCCGCGGCCGAGCTCACCAACGCCGGTTGGCAGCCGACCTGGCCGGCGCCAGGTGCCTACTCCGTGGCCGGGCTGCTGCCCTGGTGGCCGCCCTTGGTGCAGATCGACCACGTCCTGGTCGGGCCGCGGGTGACGGCGGTGGAGACCGGCACGGTGACGCTCGAGGGCACCGACCACCTCGCGCTGCTGGCCGAGGTCGCCGCTCGCTAGCAGCCTCCCGGAGGTGGCTCGCGCGTGTCGGCGCACCCCCAGGTCGTAGGCTTGTCCAGCCATGCCCGACAACCCCCCGCCCGACGCCCCCGCGACGGTCTACCTCGACCACGCCGCCACGACGCCGATGCTGCCCGTGGCGATCGAGGCGATGAGCGCGCATCTCGGTGACGTGGGCAACCCGAGCTCCCTGCACGCCTCGGGACGCCGCGCCAGGCGGGTCGTGGAGGAGTCCCGGGAGCGGATCGCGCAGGCCCTCGACTGCCGCCCGAGCGAGATCGTCTTCACCTCCGGTGGCACGGAGTCCGACAACCTCGCTCTGAAGGGCATGTTCTGGGCCCGGCGCGAGGCCGATCCCGCCCGCATCCGCATCCTGACCAGCGCGGTCGAGCATCACGGGGTGCTCGACCCGATGGAGTGGCTCGCCGCCCGCGACGGGGCCAAGGTCGAGCTGCTGCCGGTGGACTCCCTGGGCCGGCTCGACCTGGCGGCGCTGCGCGACGCCGTGGCGGCTGACCCGGGCTCGGTGGCGATGGTGTCGGTGATGCGCGCGAACAACGAGGTCGGCACGATCCAGCCGATCGAGGAGGTCGTGGCGATCGCGGCCGAGCACGCGATCCCGGTCCACACCGACGCCGTCCAGGCGGTGGGGCAGATCCCGGTCAGCTTCGCCGCGCTCGACGTGGACGCGATGACCGTCACCGGCCACAAGGTCGGCGGCCCGTTCGGCGTCGGTGCTCTGGTGGCGCGCCGGGACCTGGACCTCACGCCCCTCCTGCACGGCGGGGGCCAGGAGCGCGACGTCCGCAGCGGCACCATCGACACCCCGGCCATCGCCGGCTTCGCGGCCGCGATCGAGTACACCGTCGCCCACCAGCAGGACTACGCCCTGCGGGTCAGCGCGCTGCGCGACGAGCTCGTGAGGGGGGTGCAGGCAGCGGTGCCCGACGCGATCTACAACGGCGACCCGGTGCATCGCCTGCCCGCGAACGCACACCTGAAGTTCCCCGGCTGCCAGGGCGACAGCCTGCTGATGCTTCTGGACGCGCGCGGAATCGAGTGTTCGACAGGCTCGGCCTGCTCGGCCGGGGTGCCACAGCCGTCGCACGTGCTGCTGGCCATGGGCTGCAGCGACGAGTTCGCCCGCGCCTCGCTGCGCTTCTCGCTCGGTCACACCAGCACGGCGTCGGATGTCGCGGCGCTGGTGCAGGCGATCGGACCGGTGGTCGAGCGCGCCCGCGGCGCGGGGGCGCTGCGCAAGCCGGCCGCCCAGGGCGCCTGATGCGGGTCATCGCTGCGATGTCGGGCGGCGTGGACTCCGCCGTCGCCGCCGCGCGGGCGGTCGATGCCGGGCACGACGTGACCGGCATCCACCTGGCGCTGTCGCGCAACCCGGCGTCGTACCGCTCGGGGGCGCGTGGTTGCTGCACCATCGAGGACGCCAACGACGCCCGTCGCGCCGCCGACGTGATCGGCATCCCGTTCTACGTCTGGGACCTCTCCGAGCGCTTCCATGAGGACGTCGTCGAGGACTTCATGGACGAGTACGCCGCTGGGCGCACGCCCAACCCGTGCCTGAGGTGCAACGAGAAGATCAAGTTCGCCGCCGTCCTCGACCGCGCGCTGGACCTGGGTTTCGACGCGGTCGCGACGGGGCACTATGCCGACCTCCGCCAGGGTCCGGACGGCGTCGAGCTGCATCGCGCCGAGGATGCCGCGAAGGACCAGTCCTACGTGCTGGGCGTGCTGACCCAGCACCAGCTGGCGCACTCCCTGTTCCCGCTCGGCGACACCTGCAAGGACGACGTCCGACGTGAGGCCGCCGCCCGCGGCCTCCGGGTTGCCGCCAAGCCGGACAGCCACGACATCTGCTTCGTCGCCGACGGCGACACCGCGGGCTGGCTGCGCGAGAAGCTCGGGGACCGCGCTCCGAATCACGAGGGCGACATCGTGGACGCGGCCACCGGCGAGGTGCTCGGTCGCCATGACGGGAGCTACGGCTTCACGATCGGACAGCGCCGCGGCCTCCGGCTGGGTCGCCCGGCGGCGGACGGCAAGCCTCGGTTCGTGCTCGACATCGAGCCGGTGTCCGGCACGGTGAAGGTCGGGTCGCGTGCCGACCTCACCGTGGATCGGGTCACCGGCATCCGTCCGCTCTGGTGCGGGACCGCCGCGTCCGGGTCCTTCCCGGGCACGGTCCAGCTGCGCGCCCACGGTCGTGAGCACCGTGCGCGGGTCACGGCGTCACCTGCCGGGGTCGAGATCGAGCTGCTCGATCCGGCGCAGGGGATCGCCCCCGGCCAGGCCGCGGTGATCTACGACGGCACCCGCGTGGTCGGCTCCGCCACCATCGCCGCGACCTCACGGTCCCCCGTCGCAGGGTGACCCGTCTGGGGGTGGCCGATCAGGGGGTCACCGATCAGGGGTCACCGATCAGGGGGTGACCGGGCTCGGGCTGGCCGGGCTCGGGTTGACCGGGGTCGGCGTGGGATCGGGCTGGGTCGAGGGGTCCGTCGAGGGGTCGGCCGACGGATCGGGCGTGGGCACCACCGGGCTGGGCTCGGTGGTGGGGTCGGTCGCCGGCGTCGGCTCCGTGGTGGGCTGGTGGCTGGTCGGCTCCCCGGTCTCCGAGCCGGACGGCGGCTGCGAGTCCTGCGAACCGGTCGAGGAGTCGTCCGCGGCCTGACCGACGGCGCCGCCGAGCGTGGTTCCCGACGCCACCCCGCCGCCGGTCACCGACGACAGCGGCGCCCCGGTGACGGTCTCCACGACGGTCACCGTGGCCAGCGCGATCGCGGCCACGGCAGCCGTGGCGACGCCCAGGCGCCGCCAGGGCAGCGCCCGCCAGCCCGGACTCGGCCAGGACAGGTTCCGCGGCGCGACGGTCTCGCGGCCGCCGGCCGTTCCGGCCCGGCCTGCACCGGTCGAGACCAGGGTTCGCCCTCGCCGCAGCGAGTAGGTGTACGACGCGCTGCCGATGGTGCCGACCAGGCTGCCGATGGCGACGCCGGCCAGGGTCCCGGCGACGCCCAGGCGAGAGGCCAGGAAGGCTCCGGTCACCGCGGCGAGGGCGGAGCCGGCCACCTGAGCGGGGCTCAGGCCCAGCGGCGGCGCCGGGGGCGGCGCCGAGGGCGGCGCCAGGTCTGCGGCCGGCGGCTGCGAGCGCGTCGGTGCTGAAGTCACGGGTGGATCACCTCGGGGTCTGGGGCGGGTCTGTGCGGCGACGTACTGGGGTACCTAGATGAGACGTCCGGGACCACTGATCTGTTTCCCGTTTCGGGGGTGATCCGCGACACCCTCCCCGGCACCGGCAGGATGGGGGCGTGCTGGCAACCGGAGTGGGCTCGATGCCCGGAGACGACGCCACGGCGTACGCCGAGGCCATGCGGGTCGTCGTCGGGGAGCTCGGCGGCGAGCGGGGCCTGCCCTTCCTCCCCGAGCTGCCGGCCCGGGGGCCGGCCGCCTCGATGACCGGTCGCGCGCTGGCGGTGGTGGCAGACCTCGGCTTCGACCTCCAGCCGGCCGGCTGGCGGCTCACCGATGCGTCCGGGGTCGACCACCGGCGGGCGCGGTCGCTGCTGGCCCAGGACCTCGATGCCTGGGAGGAGGCCCTGCAGGGGCACGCCGGTCCGGTGAAGGTCCAGGTCGCGGGACCGTGGACCCTCGCCGCCACGGTCGAGCGTCCCCGCGGTGATCGGCTGCTGGCCGACCATGGCGCGCGCCGCGAGGTCGCCCAGGCGCTGGCGGAGGGACTCGGTGCGCACGTCGCCGAGCTGCGCCGCCGGGTGAGCGGGGCCGAGCGGATCGTCGTCCAGGTGGACGAGCCGGTGCTGCCGGCGGTCCTCGGCGGCGGGGTGCCGACGGCGTCGGGCTTCGGCCGGCACCGCTCGGTCGACCGGCCGGAGCTGTCCGGAGCACTCGAGCTGGTGCTGGCCGGCGTCGAGAACGCCGGTGGCGAGCCCTGGGTGCACTCCTGTGCCGCCGACGTGCCGTGGGAGCTGGTCCGGGGAGCCGGCGCGCGGGGCGTCTCGGCCGACCTGGCCACCCTGTCGGCCGCCGGCCACGACGTGCTGGCCGCGGCGCTGGAGGCCGGGGAGGTCGTGGCCCTGGGGGTGGTCCCCTCGGTCGATCCCGCTGGTCGGCCCACTGACGCCGAGGTGGCGGAGGTGGTGCTGCGCTGGCTGGACATGCTCGGCCTGGATCCCGAGTCGGTCGGCGACCGGCTGGTGCTGACGCCGACGTGCGGCCTGGCCGACGCCTCGTCGACGTGGGCCCGCGCCGCGCTGTCGGTGACGACGAAGGCCGCCGCGAACCTCTCCTGAGGAGCCGCAGCGACCGTGGTCGTGGCTGCCCCGATGCCCCGCTGCCCCGATGCCGAACGTCGTCAGTCGACGTGGACGCCTGCCTCGGGGTGCTCTGCCGCATCCTGGGCCAGCTCGCGGTGCGTGACGTTGAGGAAGAGCCACACGATCAGCGAGCCGGTCAGCATCATCAGGGTGCCGATGAAGAACGCGTGCGTCGCGCCCTGGGTGAAGGAGCCGAGGTAGGTCGCGTTGCCGATGACCTGCTCGAACGAGTCCGCGCCGGTGGCCTGCATCAGCTGGTCGGCGAGTCCCGGCCGGGACGCGGCAGCCTCGGTCAGGCCCTTGGCGACGCCCGGGCCGATCTCGCTCGCGTGCTGTGTGGAGTAGTGGCTGGCCACGGTGCTGAGCACCGCCAGTCCGAGTGCGCCACCCACCTGCTGCATCGTGTTGAGCACGCCGGACCCGATCCCGGAGTCCTGCTTGCGCACGTGGTGGACGGCGGTCAGCGTCAACGGAACGAAGACGGCGCCCATGCCGAGGGCCATGATCACCACGAACGGCAGGATCTGGGTCCAGTAGTTCACGTCGCCTCCCAGGCGCTGACCACTGGTCAGGGCGCTCACCACGTCACCGGACGTGTCCGGCACGCTCAGGCGCGAGAAGCCGAACAGGGCCAGCGAGGCGACCAGGGTCCCGGTGCCCGCGATCAGCCGCGGGTTGATGCGGTTGATGAGGTTGGAGACCACCGTCGCGCTCAGGATGATCCCGAACGAGAACGGCAGGAACGCGAACCCGGCGCGCAGCGGGCTGTAGCCCATGACGTTCTGGATGAAGAGGCTGAGGAAGAAGAACATCGAGAACATCGCCGCCGGCATCAGCATGAAGGCCAGGAAGCTGGCTGCCCGGGTCTGGTTGGCGAAGATCCGGAACGGGAGCAGCGGGTGCTCGACCCGGGTCTCGATCACGATGAAGGCGGTCATCAGGGCGACGCCGGCGACCAGGCTGGTGAGGGTCCAGCTGTTCTCCCAGCCGTACGCCGGGTTCCCGGCGCGGGTGAGGCCGAAGACGATCGCCAGCAGCCCGAAGGTGCCGGTGAGAGCGCCCGGAACGTCGAGCCTGCCGGGGTGGGGGTCGGACTCCTCGAGGAAGCGAGGAGCCAGCATCGCGGCGAACAGGCCGATCGGCACGTTGATCAGGAACGTCATCCGCCAGCCGTGCACGTCCAAGCCGGCCAGGGAGAAGTCCGATCCGGTCAGCCAGCCGCCGAGGATCAGGCCGACAGCCGCGCCGGCGCCCGACATGGCGGCGTACACCGCGAAGGCGCGGTTGCGGGCCGGCCCGGCGGGGAAGGTCGTGGTGATCAGGGCCAGCGCCGCCGGGGAGGCCAGCGCGGCACCCAGGCCTTGCAGACCGCGGGCGCCGAGCAGCAGCGGCTCCGTGGTCGCGAACCCGCCGAGCAACGAGGCGATCGCGAACACGCTCAGCCCGGTCATGAAGATCCTGCGGCGGCCGTAGAGATCACCCAAGCGGCCACCGAGCAGCAGCAGGCCACCGAAGGCCAGCGAGTAGCCGGTCACGATCCAGGTGAGGTTCGCTCCCGACATGCCGAGGTCCCTGCCGATGAAGGGCAGGGCGATGTTGGCGATGGTCGCGTCGAGCACCACCATCAGCTGGGCGATCGAGATGAGCACCAGGGCCCAGCCCAGGTGCAGCTCGCGCTGGGGAGCTGCCGCCTCGACGGCAGGCGTGTCGGTCATGGCGGTTCCTTGGCTGGGTGGCGTCGCGAGAAGAGATTTCGTCCGGTCCAACCCGGCGCCCCCGCTGGCTATTCCGCGGTCGCGGTGTCGCGCCGTCGGCCCAGGCGGTGTCGCAGCGGCGTCGCCGTCGCAAGGCTGGCTGCCCGCCACGCGAGCACGCCAGCAGCCAGGCCGAGCAGTGTCGCCAGCGCCGGTGACCGATCCTCGAGGATCGGATAGACCTGCCAGTGCACGAGATAGATCCACAGAGAAGCGGCCGCGAGCTCCGCGAGCACGCCGGCCGCGTGGCGAGGGATCCGCACGTGGCGCACCCAGACCAGCGCGAGGAGTCCCAGCACGACGTACGCGTCGCGTGCCGGCTCGCTCGTGAAGCCCGGGACCGTGGCCAGGATCAGCAGGCTCAGGCTGATCCGATGCACCCGACTGCTGGCCTTCGCCGTGGCCCAGCCGATCGCGAACAGCCACAGCAGCACATAGCCCCGGTGGATCTCGGCGCCGGAGGCACCCATCTCGAAACGAGACGGCAGGGCGGCAACGGCCAGGCAGAACGGCAGCCAGAAGGGCCAACGCCGCTCGGCGCGGTCCACCATCGGCACGGCCATCAGCAGGGCGACGAGCAGCACGATGTGCAGGATCGCCTCGATGAACCAGTAGTGCCAGGCAGGCTCGCTCCATCTCCTGCTGGTCAGCGAGTTCACCAGCAGGCTCTGCCGCCAGCCCAGGCCGTCGGTCCACAGCGCGAACGTCCCGATCACGAGCGCCGAGGGAATGGCGAGGCGAGCGACGCTGCGTAACGTGCTCCCGAGCCGTTGGCGACGCGAGACGGCACTGACGTGGAAGCGGCCGTAGTTGAAGCCGACGATGCCGATCAGCAGGTGGGCGCCACCGAGCACCGAGAACAGATTCGCGTGCGTGCTGACGATGCACACGATGGCCACCGCTCGCAGCAGAACGTTCATCTCGACAAGGCTGCCGTGACGAGGAGGCACCGGCGAGTGAGCCAGATCTTCGAGCGGCGTGGTGTGCCAGTCGGGCGGTAGGTGACCGAGCAGCCGCTCGAGGTGCAGCGACACCTCGACGTACGACAATGAGTCACCGCCGAGGGTGACGAAGGTGTCGGTGGGGCGCACGTCGGGACGACTGAGCAACGACCCCACGAGCCGCAGCACCGCAGCGGGCGCGTCGGAGTCGACTTCGACGGGATCGGTGGGGACGGCCCGGTGCAGGGCGAGCAACGCCCGGAAGTCCGTCTTCCCCGAGGCGAGACGGGGCAACTCCGCGACCACCAGGATCCTGAGGGCCGAGGCCGGTAGCCCCAGCGCCTGGATGGCGAGTGCCAAGACCGCCGCGGAGTCCACAGGCCGCGCCCCTGAACAAACCGCGAGCACCAACCGGTCACCGCCGTCGACGGCCGTGACCATGACGTCGCGCGACGCCAGGACCCGCTCGACGTGGTCGAGATCGAGGCGAAGTCCGAACACCTTGGCGATCCGGCTACGCCGGCCGACGATCTCGTAGAGACCGTCGGGGCGCTGTCGTCCCAGGTCTCCCGTGTGCAGCGACCCGACGGTGCGTCCGAGCGCCAGATCAGCGGGGCTCTCGGCGTACCCCAGCATCACGTTGCGGCCGTGGTACACCAGCTCGCCCACCCCCGGGTCCAGAGCCTGGTGGGTGCCCGGAGACTCGGGCAGCGGCTCGATCGTGAAGGACCCGCCAGGGATGGGAACACCGATGGCCGAGGGCGCGGTGATCGCGAGCGAGGGCGGCAGATAGGCCATCCGGGCGGTCGCTTCTGTCTGCCCGTACATCACGAAGAAGTCGAAGCCGCGCCGCTGTCCCAGCTCGGCGAACGAGCGCACTCGGTCGGGTGTGAGCCGGCCGCCTGCCTGCGTGACGTAGCGCAGCGAGGGGAGATCCAGGTCGGCGAACCCTGAGCGGTCCAGAAGGTCGAAGGTGTAGGGGACACCCGCGAACGACGTGGCGCCGAAGCTGCGGAAGTCGTCCCAGAACGCCGGCTCGACCACGGACCTGTCGGTGAGCAGGAGCGCGGCGCCCACGGACAGATGGCTGTTGACCACCGACAACCCGTAGCAGTAGTGCATCGGAAGGGTGGTGGCGGCGACGTCCCGGTCGCTCACGTGGAGGTACTCGGCGATGGCCGTAGCATTGGCCGCCAGGTTGTCCGCCGAGAGGCGCACGAGTTTGGGGGACCCGGTCGTGCCCGACGTCGAGAGCAGCGCCGCCAGGTCCGCGTGCAGGTCGTGGGCGGGAGTCCGATGGCGGATGGTCAGGCTGCCGTCGCCCGCGACCACGTCGGGGTCGTACGCCGAGACCAGCGCGTCCAGCGTGGGCGAGCCCACGAGCATGACCGGGTGGCCACCGGCCAACGCGCCGAGATAGGCGACCAGCGAGTCGACCCCGTGATCTCCCCCCGCGAGGACCAGGCTGCGCTTGGGTCCCAGGGACTCGGCGAACTCGTCGACGCGGGAAGCCAGCTCGGCGTACGACAGCCGGCCGCCGGGGATGCCGGGCCCCACCAGCGCCGGCGACGAGCCGAAGGTGGCCAGTCGCGCCGCGAATGACGGGGGTCGCTGTCGCAGCGCCGACCCGGTCGCGGCACCCTCGTTGGTGCGACCCTCCCGAGACGCTGGCAGCCCCCTCATCACCAGTCCCGTCGTGATTCGGCGTCAGTCCGGCCTGCGCATCAGCTGCGCGACCACCATCCATACGATCAGGCCTTCGAGGACCATGGACGAGAGTCCGAGGTCCCCGGTCCACTTGCCGATCTCATGCCCGCCCTCGCTCGGCAGCCCGATGGTGCGGCTCAGGACGAAGCCGATGATGGTGGCCGCGGAGAGGGCCCCTGCTGCCATCCAGGCGAGTTCGTTGCTGCTGCGGATCAGGATCTCCGCGAGCACGAAGCACGCGATGATGAGAGGGATGTAGAGCCAGCCCACGAGGGGAGCGTTCTTGATCTTGCCCTGCGCATCGAGCACATGAACCAGGGCCACCCCCACGAGCGAGATCACCACCAGGCCACGCCGCAGGACGTCTTCTGCGAGATCCGCCGGGCCGGCCATCGATTCTGTGAGCGTGCCTAGTCGGGTGTTCATGCCGTCCTCCTCGGGAGATCTCGGATGATCTTTTAGAGTAGATCCGGCCTTCCAGTCCTCGATATGGCCCGTGCGCCACTGTCATGGAAGTGTCACGACACGCTCATGGCAAGGAGCGCCAACGACTCCCGCACCATCACCTCCCGCCACTGCTTTCGGCCGCGGATCAGGTAGTGCCCGAGCGGGCCCATGTCCACGAAGCGGGCGGAGTCGGCGGTCCGGCCCGCACGGTCGACGTAGGCGCGCGTCGCGGCGTATGACGTCAGGTGGTCGCGCCGGCCATGGGCCGCCACCAGGTGTCGACCGGCCAGGGTGCCGACGGGGGTGTCGTCGGCGACCCACGGCGCCAGCGCGACCACGCCCACCACGCAGGGGTCGTCGGCCGCGTGCAGGGCGACCCGGCCGCCCATCGAGTGCCCGACCAGCACCACCGGCACCTCGCCCAGCTCGCGGCGCACCCGGTCGAGGGCCCAGCGCGTGTCGGCGACCGGGTCCCCGCCGCCGTTCCAGCCGCGGTAGCGGTAGCGCAGGCTCCAGGCGCTCACGCCCTCGTCCTGGACGGTCTGGGCCAGCGACTTGGTGAGGCCCAGCATCAGTTGCCACGAGGCGCTGCGGCCGTCCACGGTGCGGCGGGACTCCGGGCGGCCGCCGTGCAGGACGAGAACGGCCGCGCGGGAGCGACCAGGAGCGTCGTACCTCCTCAGCGTGGGGGTGACGCCGGTGGCGGTGGTGGACACGGTGCTGACTCCTGAGCTGGCTCCGGGGGACGCTCCGGCGGGAATGGTCACGCAAGGAGTTCGTTGCCCTCAGTCTGGCGGATGGGTGGTCGCCCGCTGTCGACCGATGTCGACGGGGGCGGGCAGGATGTGCCCATGACGGCTGCGGACCAGACCGAGGAGACCGAGATCCGGCCGGCCACGGCCGCGGCGCGGGAGCAGCACCAGGCGATCGCCGAGCAGGTCGAAGCCGCCCGCTGGCGCTACTACGTGCTGGACGACCCGACGCTGTCCGACGCCGAGTTCGACCGGATGCTGCGCGAGCTGGAGGCGCTGGAGGAGCAGTTCCCCGAGCTGCGCACTCCCGACTCGCCGACCCAGCAGGTCGGCGGCGCGGTGTCGACCGACTTCACCGCGGTCGACCACCTGCAGCGGATGGAGTCGCTCGACAACGCATTCTCCGACGAAGAGCTGGACGCGTGGTATGCCCGGCTCACCCGCGAGGGGCTGAGCGACCCGGCGTTGCTGTGCGAGCTCAAGGTCGACGGGCTGGCCATCAACCTCCTCTACGAGCAGGGGCGGCTGGTGCGTGCGCTGACCCGCGGCGACGGCCGCACCGGCGAGGACGTCACACCCAACGTCAAGACGATCGACTCCGTGCCGCATCGCCTGACGGGCACCGACGACCTGCCCGTCCCAGCGCTGGTGGAGGTGCGGGGCGAGGTGTTCCTCCCGGTCGCGGCGTTCGAGCGGCTCAATGCCGCGATGGCCGACGCCGGCAAGCCGATGTTCGCCAACCCGCGCAACGCGGCCGCGGGCTCGCTGAGGCAGAAGGACCCCCGGGTGACAGCCTCCCGCGACCTCGGCATGGTCTGCCATGGCGTGGGCGCGCGCGAGGGGTTCGAGCCGACGGCCCAGAGTGCGGCGTACGACGCGCTGTCGGTGTGGGGGCTGCCCACCAGCGACCGGGTCAAGGTGCTGCCCGGGCTGGCGGGGGTGCGCGAGTTCATCGCCTACTACGGCGAGCACCGCCACGACGTGGAGCACGAGATCGACGGGGTCGTGGTGAAGGTCGACGAGGTGGCGCTGCAGCGCCGGCTCGGGTCGACCTCGCGAGCGCCTCGGTGGGCGATCGCGTTCAAGTACCCACCCGAGGAGGTCAACGCCTTGCTCCTCTCGATCGAGGTCAACACCGGCCGCACCGGCCGGGTGACACCGTTCGGGGTGATGGAGCCGACCCGGGTGGCCGGCTCGACGGTGGAGCGGGCGACGCTGCACAACGGGCACGAGGTCAAGCGCAAGGACGTGCGGCCGGGGGACACGGTGATCCTGCGCAAGGCCGGCGACGTGATCCCCGAGATCCTCGGCCCGGTGCTCGCGCTGCGCCCCGAGGGGTTGGCGGAGTGGGTGATGCCGACCGAGTGCCCCGCGTGCGGCACCACGCTGGTCGAGCAGAAGGAGGGCGACAAGGACCTCCGCTGCCCCAACCACCGGTTCTGCCGGGCCCAGGTGCTCGATCGGGTCTTCCACGTCGCCGGGCGAGGCGCCTTCGACATCGAGGGGCTCGGGTCCGAGGCGGCGGCGGCCTTGCTCGACGCCGGAGTCGTCGAGAACGAAGGTGACGTCTTCGACCTGGACGAGGCCAAGCTGTTGCGCACCGAGCTGTTCACCCGGGCTGCGAAGAAGACCGAGGCAGACCACGCGGTGGACGGCCGGGTCGTCTCGGCCAACGGCGAGCGACTGCTGGCCCACCTCGACCGGGCCAAGCAGGTGCCGCTGTGGCGGGTGCTGGTGGCGCTGTCGATCCGCCACGTCGGCCCGTCGGCTGCCCGCGCACTGGCCGACGAGTTCGGCTCGATGGAGGCGATCCGGACGGCGTCCGAGGAGGCACTGGCGGCCGCCGAGGGGGTGGGGCCGACGATCGCCGAGGCGGTCGTCGAGTGGTTCGGGGTCGACTGGCACCGCGAGATCGCCGACAAATGGACGCGCGCCGGCGTCTCGATGGCCGACGAGCGCGACACCTCGACCCCGCAGACGCTCGAGGGCCTGACCATCGTGGTGACCGGCACGCTGCAGGACTTCTCCCGCGACTCCGCGAAGGAGGCGATCCTCAGCCGCGGCGGCAAGGCCTCCGGTTCGGTCTCGAAGAAGACCGACTACGTCGTGGTCGGCGAGAACGCCGGCGCCAAGGCCGACAAGGCGGAGTCCCTGGGGGTCGCGGTGCTGGACGAGGCAGGGTTCGCAGCGCTGCTGGAGGGCGGCCCGACGGCGATCTAGGGCGTCCCGGCCGGTGGCGTCGAGGCGGTCGTTTCGTCCGCTCGTCCACAGGGGTTGTTTGGCGGGGCTGTGGAGTGGGCAGATGTGAGGCAACACACCAGCCGAGAGGAGCAGCGCGATGTCGGTTCTTGCTGCGGAGCTGTCCGACCTGGCGGCGTGGTCCGAGCAGACGCGCCGTGCCGGGTCCGACTGTGGCGGACTCTCGGACTACGTCACCGTGAACGTGCCCGACGGCGACTTCGGGATGATCCTCGAGCTGATCACGGGAGACTACGAGAGCCTGATCCCGGTCTTCACCGAGGCACTGGCCACCGACGGGCAGCGGCTGGGTGACACCGGCGACGCACTGAGCCGGATCGTGACCGACTACGCAGCGACCGACGCTCGGGTAGCGCAGGACTTCGGGGTGGGCGCGCGGCTCACCGACGACGGTCTCGTCGCCTCTGGGTTCTACGACGTCCCCGGCGTCCTGCCGGTCACCGCTCCCTCCATCGACGGCCAGACGCTGCCGGTGGTGTCGTTCGGCGCCATCTTCGACAAGATCTGCGACCTCACGTCCTGGATCATCGGGATCGACCCGCGCGAGTACGTCACCCGCTGGATCGCCGGCGACATCGAGAAGGCTTCACTCCAAGCCTCCGCTTGGCAGCATGTCAGCGATTGCCTCGACCGAGTCGAGGGCAACCTCGAGCGGGGTCAGTCGACCATCAACGGGACCTGGAGCGGCCACGCGGCCACCGCGTCGTCGGCGTACGTCGAGCGCTGGCTCGCCGCGTTGACGGAGCAGGCCTCCGGCATGGGCCAGATCAGCAGGCACCTGCGCGACATGATCCGCTCGGCCGTCGACCTGGCGCAGAGCGTCGTCGACCTGATCCGGATGATCATCTCGATGTGCAGCGCGGCGCTGGCATCGTCCTACATCCCGCTGTGGGGGCAGTGGAAGGCGGTGAAGACGATCAAGGAGGCCTGGGAGATCTTCAAGACCGCCCGCAAGGCGATCCAGGCGTTCTGGCTCATCCTGACCACGATCAAGGACCTGCTCATCGGCATGGTCCATGCCTTCGGCATCGAGTCGCTGCCGTCGGCGCCGGCTGTTCCGGCCGGCCCGTGAGCGACCGCGACGCGGAGGCCGCGGTGGTGTCGGCATTCGCGAGCTTCCGGGTCGCGCTCGCGGACGCCAAGGCCCACCTGGCGCTGGTGGCCGCGACGCCGGTGCACTCACCGGAGGAGCGACAGCAGCTCGACGACGATGCCGCGAGCGGCCGACTCGGCCCGGAGATGCGCGAGATCGCCGACCGGGTGGCCTCGCGCGAGACGTCCTGGGCGGAGGTCTTCGAGGGTTCCTCGCCGTACTCCGACCTGCTGCTGCCCCACCTGAGCGCCATGGGCGAGCGCTACGCCGACGGCTGGCGCGCCCAGATCCAGAGCGACCCCGACTTCGAGCCGTGGGTGCAGCCCGAGCCAGGCGCCGATGTCTAGGCTGGCGCGATGACCGAGCCGGCTCGCGAGGACGCCGACCTGACGCCGACCGGCTTCGCCGGTCGCGTGATCGGGGGGCTGGTGCTCGACTCCTTCGTCAACGGGGCGGTGTTCCTCTCACTCGTGACGGTGATCGCCGGCTTCGTGACCAGGCAACCCGGCTGGCTCGCCCTCGGGCTCGTGGTGGGCGGGATCGGGATCGTGCTTCCATGGGTGGGCGTCTACCGGAAGTGGCCGGAGGTCCGGAGTCTGCTGATCGCCGTGACCGTGGTGGTGGCCGACTTCGCCGCGCTCTACGCCATGTGGCTGGGCGCGTAGCCTGCCGCCGGCGGCCGATCGGTTGGGTGAGCGACGACCAGGCTCCCTAGGATGGCTGCGACCCCCGCCTGACCCCGCAAGGACTCTCCATGCCCGAGATCACCCGCGACGAGGTGGCCCACCTGGCCGACCTCGCCCGGATCGACCTGACCCCCGACGAGCTCGACCACCTGGCCCCGCAGCTCTCGGTGATCCTCGAGTCGGTCGCCTCGATCGGTGACGTCGCAGGCCCCGAGGTGCCGCCGACCTCGCACCCACTGCCGCTGACCAACGTGTTCCGCGACGACGTCGTGGTGCCGTGCCTGACGCCGGAGCAGGCGCTGTCGGGTGCGCCTGCGGTCGAGTCGCAGCGCTTCAGCGTGCCGCGGATCCTGGGAGACGAGCAGTGATCCGGCAGACCGCGGCCGAGCTGGTGGCCGCCCTGGAGTCCGGTGACACCACCTCGGTGGCGCTCACCCAGGCGCATCTGGACCGGATCGCGGAGGTCGACGAGGCCGTGCACGCGTTCCTGCACATCGACACCGACGGCGCACTCGAGCAGGCCGCGGCGTCCGACGCGCGGCGCGCCGCCGGCCAGGTCGCCTCGCCGTTGGACGGCGTGCCGATCGCGGTCAAGGACGTGCTGGCCACCGACGGGCTGCCGACCACCTGCGGGTCGAAGATCCTTCAGGGCTGGGTCCCGCCCTACGACGCCACGGTCGTCCGCCGGCTCCGCCGGGCCGGGCTGCCGATCCTCGGCAAGACCAACATGGACGAGTTCGCGATGGGCTCCTCCACGGAGCACTCGGCCTACGGCCCGACCCACAACCCGTGGGACCTGGACCGGATCCCGGGCGGCTCGGGCGGTGGCTCCGCGGCGGCCGTCGCGGCGTACGAAGCGCCTCTGGCGCTGGGCACCGACACCGGCGGCTCGATCCGCCAGCCGGCGGCCGTGACCGGGTCGGTCGGCATGAAGCCGACCTACGGCGGGGTGTCTCGCTACGGCCTGGTAGCGCTGGCCAACTCGCCTGGACCAGGTCGGCCCGGTGACCCGCACCGTGATGGACGCGGCGTTGCTGCACGAGATCATCGGCGGGCACGACCCACTCGACTCCACCTCGGTCGACGAGCCGGTCGGCGACCTGGTCGCCGCTGCGCGGCGCGGCGCCGACGGCGACCTGCGCGGGGTGCGGGTCGGGGTGGTGACCGAGATGTCTGGCGACGGCTGGCAGGACGGCGTGATGGCGCGGTTCCGCGAGTCCGTCGATCTGCTGGTCGAGGCCGGTGCGGAGGTCGTCGAGGTGTCCTGCCCGCATTTCGTGCACGCGCTGGCGACCTACTACCTGATCCTGCCGGCGGAGGCTTCGAGCAACCTCGCGAAGTTCGACGCGATGCGCTACGGCCTGCGGGTCTGGCCCGAGGGCGACTCGCCGTCGGCCGAGGAGGTCATGAAGGCCACCCGCGAGGCCGGCTTCGGCGACGAGGTGAAGCGCCGGATCATCCTCGGCACCTATGCCCTCTCCAGCGGCTACTACGACGCCTACTACGGCACCGCCCAGAAGGTCCGCACCCTGATCAGTCGCGACTTCGAGGCGGCGTTCGAGCAGGCCGACGTGCTGGTCTCGCCGACGGCGCCGACCACGGCGTTCCGGCTCGGGGAGAAGCTCGACGACCCGCTGGCGATGTACCTCAACGACCTCGCCACCATCCCGGCCAACCTGGCCGGCGTCCCGGGCATCTCGGTGCCGAGCGGTCTCGCCGACGAGGACGGCCTGCCGGCGGGGCTGCAGATCCTGGCCCCGGCGCTGGCCGACGACCGGTGCTACCGGGTCGGGGCGGCCGCCGAGGCGCTGCTGGCGCAGAAGTGGGGTGGGCGTCTGTTGGACCGCGCCCCGGAGCTGAAGGGGGGGCCGGCATGACCAGCTCATCGGAGACCCTGCTGACCTACGACGACGCGTTGGCGGCGTACGACCCGGCCTTGGGGCTGGAGGTGCACGTCGAGCTCAACACGGCCTCGAAGATGTTCTGTGGCTGCCCGACCGAGTTCGGCGCCGACCCGAACACCCAGGTCTGTCCGACCTGCCTGGGGCTGCCGGGCGCGATGCCGGCGGTCAACGCGAAGGCGGTCGAGTCGGCCATCCGGATCGGGCTGGCCCTCAACTGCGAGATCGCCGAGTGGTGCCGGTTCGCCAGGAAGAACTACTTCTACCCCGACATGCCGAAGAACTTCCAGACCAGCCAGTACGACGAGCCGATCGCCTTCAACGGCTGGACCGAGGTGGAGGTCGAGGGCGAGACCGTCCGGATCGAGATCGAGCGCGCCCACATGGAGGAGGACACCGGCAAGTCCACCCACGTCGGCACCTCCGGCCGGATCCACGGCGCGGACTACTCACTGGTGGACTACAACCGGGCCGGCATCCCGCTGATCGAGGTCGTCACCAAGCCGATCATGGGCACCCGCGAGCAGGTCCCCCTGGTCGCGAAGGCGTACGTCGCCCACCTGCGCGAGCTGCTGCTCGGGCTCGGCGTCAGCGACGTCCGGATGGAGCAGGGCTCGCTGCGCTGCGACGTCAACCTGTCGCTGGCGCCGGCGGGTGCGGGCACGCTCGGCACCCGCACGGAGACCAAGAACGTCAACTCCCTGCGGTCGGTGGAGCGCGCCGTCCGTTTCGAGGTCCAGCGGCACGCCGCGGTGCTGTCGACCGGCGGCTCGGTGCTGCAGGAGACCCGGCACTGGCACGAGGACACCGGCGTCACCACGAGCGGCCGGGAGAAGTCCGATGCCGAGGACTACCGCTACTTCCCGGAGCCCGACCTGGTGCCGGTCGCGCCGTCGCGCGAGTGGGTGGAGCAGCTGCGCGCGACACTGCCGGAGCCGCCGCGGGAGCGCCGGGTCCGGCTGCAGTCGGACTGGGGCTTCTCCGACCTGGAGATGCGCGACACCGTGGGCGCCGGTGCCCTCGAGCTGGTCGAGGCGACGATCGCCGCCGGCGCCCCGCCGCAGGCGGCGCGCAAGTGGTGGCTGGCCGACCTGGCACGCCGCGCCAACGACACCGGGGTCGACCTCGCCTCGCTGGGGGTCACGCCGACCCAGGTGGCGCAGGTGCAGGCCCTGGTCGACGGCGGGTCGCTCAACGACAAGCTGGCCCGCCAGGTCTTCGACGGGCTGTTGGCGGGGGAGGGCACGCCGGCCGAGATCGTCGCCGCGCGCGGCCTGGGGATCGTGTCCGACGACGGCGCGCTGAGCGCGGCCGTCGACAACGCCATCGCGGCCAACCCCGACGTTGCCGACAAGATCCGCGACGGCAAGGTCGCGGCCGCCGGCGCCCTGATCGGCGCGGTGATGAAGGAGATGCGCGGCCAGGCCGACGCCGGCCGGGTGCGCGAGCTGATCCTGGAGAAGCTGGGCTGACCGGCTGAGGCAGCCGCCGCCGCGTGGGGTGCCGGCTACTGGTGCGTACGACGAGGGCTACTGGTGTGTACGACGCACCAGGCGCTCCGTACACACCAGTAGACATCGCGGCCCGCCCCGCCGACGGACAAGGCGCTCTCAGCGTGGCCTCAGCGGCACAGCCGCTGCGCGAGGAGATCCTCGCCGCCGAGGCGGTGCTCTCTGCCGAGCTCGGACGTCGTCCGCTGCTCTACCGGCCGCCGTGGCTGATTCGGACCGCGGCCACGTTCGAGGTGCTGGATGAGCTGGGCCTGCAGCCGGTCTCCGGAGAGTTCTGCCACCCCCTGGAGCCGTTCCAGCCGAACGCGGCGCGGATGGCCCCGTGGACCGAAGCGGTGGCCCGGCCGGGCCGGATCGTGATCTTCCACGACGGCTACAACAGCGTCGGCGCCGACCGGTCCCAGACTCTTTCGGCGCTGGAGATGGTGCTGGACCGGTGGCTCGATCAGGGCTATTCCTTCACCACCGTCGACCAGTTGTTGGGGGTTCCGGCGTACGCCTGACCCAGCGAGGATCCCGGTGTCTGCGCGACGAGGTCAGCCGGCCGAAGACTGCTACGCTGCGCAGGCTCGAACTCCATTCATCACGCCCGCACGTGGGGGAAGCCGGTCCGATTCCGGCGCTGACCCGCAACCGTAGGCGGCCCTCCGGGGCCGTGAGCCGGAACGCCCGCTGCGAAGCGTCCTGACACCCACGCTGTCGCGGAAAGCAGCGGGTGGTCGTGCCTCGTGCCCGCCCTCCCGCCGTTGCAGCGGGAAGGAAACCCATGATCCACACTCACCTGCGTCGCGCGCTGCGCCGCACCACCGGCCTGGTCGTCGCCGGCACCGTCACCGCCCTGCTGTCGACGCTGGCCGTGGCGCCGGCCCAGGCGGTCGATGCCACCCCCGAGCAGCTGGCGTCCACGTGGCTGGAGTCGCAGCTGACGTCCGGCCTCGTCCACAACGACCAGTTCGGCGGGTTCGACGACTACGGACTGAGCCTCGACCTGGGCTTCGCGCTCGCAGCCGTGGGCCAGGAGGCGGTGGTGTCCGACATCGCCACGGCGATGGAGCCCAACGTCAGGAACTACACCGGGTCGGGAAGCGAGGTGTACGCCGGCTCGGCCGCGAAGCTGCTGGTGTTCGCCCAGACCGCCGGTGCCGACCCCACGTCGTACGGCGGCTACAGCCTCGTCCAGCGACTCAACAGGCGAGTCAGCACCAAGACCGTGATCAAGGGCCGGATCCAGGACCGCAGCCCCTATCCCGACTACGCCAACGTCGTCGGCCAGGCGCTGGCGGCCCGCGGGCTGGGCGCGGCCGGCACCGGGAAGGCGCGGAGCGCGCTGGACTTCCTGCTCAAGCAGCAGTGTCGCGACGGCTACTTCCGGCTGAACTTCACCAAGAAGAAGACCGCCAAGAACCAGTCGTGCAACGGCGGCAACCCGAACAAGATCAGCGCCCCCGACACCGACGCCACCGCCTTCGCCGTGATCGAGCTGCTCGGCGATGAGGGGCAAGACGTTCAAGACCAAGAAGAAGATCGCCAAGGCGGTCGCCTGGCTGAAGAGCCACCAGAAGAACAACGGCTCTTTCGGCGGCGGCACCTCCACCGAGGCGGCCAACACCAACAGCACCGGCCTGGCCGGCTGGGCGCTCGGCGTGACGGGCTCGTGCGGCGTCGCTCAGGATGCTGCGGAGTGGGTCGCGAAGCGGCAGGTCTCGACGAATGCCGCACCGTTGGCGGGCGAGCTGGGCGCCATCGCCTACGACAAGGCGGCGTACGACGCGGCGCAGGTCGCCGGGATCACGCCGGAGCTGCGCGACCAGTGGCGCCGGGCGAGCACCCAGGCAGCCCCGGCCCTGGGCAACCTGGTGGTCTCCGACTGCAAGGCCTCGTGACGACCCGGATGTCCTCGCCTCCCGGCCCTTCCTGGCGCCGGCTCCTGACTGCCGCGGCCCTGGTGGCTGCGGCAGTCGGGGCGCCGGCGAGCCCGGCGTCCGCGGCCGTGTGCACCGGAGACACGGGCGTCACGGTGGTCGTGGACTACCGCCAGCTCGGTGGCGGGGTCGTGAAGAAGTGCGCGGCCGGCGGAGACGGCGCGTCGGCGGTCTCGCTGTTCCCCGACAACGGATTCCCGCTGACCTACGTCCAGCGCCAGCCGGGCTTCGTCTGCCGGGTAGGCGGCTTGCCCGACCCGGACACGCAGGCCTGCGTCAACACACCTCCCGCCGACGCCTACTGGGGTCTCTTCTGGGCTGACGGCAAAGCGGCCACCTGGAAGTACTCCACGCTCGGCGTCGGCGGGCTGACGCTGCGCGACGGCCAGTCGGTGGGGTTCTCCTGGCAGAGCAGCACCAGCTCGACGCCACCAGGGGTGGCGCCGCCGGCGCCGAACGCACCCGCGACGAGCCCCTCCCCGAGCAGCAAGCCCTCCAGCTCGCCGAAGCCGTCGTCGTCCGCCGTGGGCGGCTCGGCGTCGCCCGACGTGACCGCTTCCCCGACCGCCAGTGGGTCGCCCTCGACCTCGGGCTCGGCGTCGCCGTCGGCGACGAGCTCCGGGTCCGCGCGCCAGTCGGAGTCGGCGTCGCCGTCCTCGGCGGTCGCCACGGAGCCCTCGGCGTCGGTCGCGGCAGCAGCGGCCACGGACGGCTCGGGGCCCGACGCAGGGACGGACCGCGACGGGTTGTCGGGGTGGACGCTCGCGGCCGTGCTGGCCGCCCTGGTCTCCACCGGTGCCCTGACGGCGTACCTACGACGGCGGCCGGGCACCGGCGGATGACCGACCGGCGGCTGCCGCGTGACCTGCACCCCGTCGCCTGGTGGGTGTGGGCCCTCGGCCTTGCTGCCGCGGCCTCGCTGACGACCAACCCGCTCCTGCTGCTGTCGCTGGCGGCCGCGGCCTGGGTGGTGGTGATCGCCCGTCGCTCGGCGCGGGCGTGGTCCGGCTCGTTCCGGCTGTACGCCGTCCTGGCGCTGGTGATCGTGCTGGTGCGGGTGGCGTTCCGCGTCGTGTTCGGGGTCGAGACGGGGCACGTGCTGCTCGACCTGCCCGAGGTGCCGCTGCCCGACTGGGTCGCTGGCGTCCGTCTGCTCGGCCCGGTGACCCGGGAGTCGGTGCTCGCCGGGCTCTACGACGGTCTGCGGCTCGGCACGATCGTGCTGTGCGTCGGCGCCGCCAACTCACTGGCCAACCCGAAGCGGCTGCTGGCCTCGCTCCCGTCGGCGCTCTACGAGGTCGGCACCGCCCTGGTCGTCAGCGTCACGATCTTTCCCCAGCTGGCCGACAGCGTCCGGCGGGTCCGGGCGGCTCAGGCATTGCGCGGCGGCCCTTCCGGCCGGGTCGCGCGCACCCGGCGCTTCCTGGTGCCGGTGCTGGAGGACGCCCTCGAGCGGTCGCTCGCGCTGGCCGCAGGCATGGACACCCGTGGCTACGGCCGCCCGGCCGGGCGGACCTCGGGCCAGCGCGCCGGATCGGGAGTCCTGCTGCTGGGCGGGCTGGTCGGCCTCTGCGTCGGGTCGTACGCCGTGCTGGACACCACCGCGCCGCGCTGGCTGGCCGGCCCGATGCTGCTCGCCGGGACCGCGCTGGCCGTGACCGGGCTGTGGTCGGCCGGCCGCCAGGTCACGCGCTCGCGCTACCGACCCGACCAGTGGAGCGCCGGCGAGACCCTGGTCGCGGTGCTCGGCATCGCTGCCGCGGCCCTGCTGTGGTGGAGCGCCCGCACCGATCTCCAGGCGGTGCACCCCGGAGTGACCGCGTGGCCGCGGGCGACGGTCCCACTGCTGCTGGCCGTCGTCTGCGCCGCTCTGCCGGCCTGGGTGTCGCCGCGGCCTGTGGACCCGTGGCGGCCTGTCGTCGTGCGCGCCGGCGTACCCCTGGAGGTGGCGGCGTGATCGAGCTGCGCGACCTCCATCTCGACTACGGCGACCGCGCCGTCCTGCGCGGCGTCGACCTGAGCGTCGCCGAGGGGGAGCTGCTCGCGGTCACCGGGCCTACCGGCTCCGGCAAGTCGACCCTGCTGGGCGTGCTGACCGGGTTGGTCCCGCGCTTCACCGGCGGCCGCCTGCGAGGACGGGTGCTGGTCGACGGCGTGGACGTCACCGCCCGGCCGCCGCGCGAGCGCGTGCACCTCGTGGGGTACGTCGGCCAGGACCCGGCCGCCGGATTCGTCACCGACACCGTCGAGGAGGAGCTGGCCTACGGCATGGAGCAGCTCGGGCTTCCGGGCCGCGACCATGCGCCGCCGGGTCGAGGAGACCCTGGACCTGCTCGGCATCGCCGAGCTCCGGCGCCGCGACCTGCGGAGCCTCTCCGGCGGACAGCAACAGCGGGTCGCAATCGGCTCCGTGCTGACCATGCACCCGCAGGCGCTGGTGCTCGACGAGCCGACCTCCGCGCTCGACCCGACGGCAGCCGAAGAGGTGCTGGCGACCCTGAGTCGGCTGGTGCACGACCTGGGCGTCTCCGTGGTGCTGGCCGAGCATCGGCTGGAGCGCGTGGTGCCGTTCGCCGACACCCTCGCCGTGCTCGAGGACGGCCTGCTCCGCGTCGGCGACCCCGCCGACGTCCTGGCGACCTCGCCGGTGGTGCCCCCGATCGTCGAGCTCGGCCTGGAGCTCGGCTGGTCGCCGCTCCCGCTCCAGGTCCGGGAGGCCCGCCGCCGGGCTCGTGACCTCGATCTCCGGCCGCCGCCCGACCCCGAGCCGGCCGTCGAGCGGCCGGAGGGTCCGCTGCTGACCGCGCGCGGCCTCACCGTGACGTACGCCGACACGGTCGCGGTCCGCAGCCTCGACCTCGACCTCCCGGTCGGACGGGTGACCGCGCTGATGGGCCGCAACGGGTCCGGGAAGTCCTCGCTGCTGTGGGCGCTGCAGGGCACCGGTCGACGGCACTCAGGCGCCGTCGACGTCGCCGGCAGCGACCCGGTCCGGCTCGACGCAGCGCAGCGCCGGGCGCTGGTCGGACTGGTGCCCCAGACGGCCACGGACCTGCTCTACCTCGAGACGGTGGCGGAGGAGTGTGCCGCCGGCGACGACGGCGTCGGGGCGGCAGCCGGGACCTGTCGCGCACTGCTCGACCGGCTCACTCCGGGGATCGAGCCGTCGTCCCACCCTCGCGACCTCTCGGAGGGCCAGCGGCTCGCCCTGGCCCTCGCCGTGGTGTTGACCGCCGCCCCGAAGGCGCTGCTGCTCGACGAGCCGACCCGGGGTCTGGACTATGCGGCCAAGCGGGTGCTGGCACGCGTGCTCCGCGACCTGGCCGCGCAGGGACGGACAGTCCTGGTCTCGACCCACGACGTGGAGTTCGTCGCGGCGGTGGCCGACGACGTGGTCGTCCTCGCCGACGGGGAGTGCGTGTCGTCCGGCCCGGTCCGGCGGGTGGTGGCGGAGTCCCCGTCGTTCGCACCGCAGATCACCAAGATCCTCGGCTCGCCGTGGCTGCGGGTCGACGAGGTCCGGGCCGCGCGGAGGCCGGCATGAGCGCCGCCGTGGCGGCCCGCGTGGCCGCCGTACCCCTGCGCTGGCGGAGCCGGCTCGTGCTCACGGTGGCGTCCGCGGCCGGCTTGGTGATGCTCGTCTGGCCGCTGCTGGTCAGGGTGCCCGAGGGGGCACGCCTGGAGCCGCCGTTCGTGTTCCTGCTGCTGCTGCCGCTGGTGATCGTGGTGGTGCTGGCCGAGCTCAGCGAGGGCGGCATCGACGCGCGGGTGCTGGCGATCCTCGGGGTGCTCAGCGCCATCAACGCGGTGCTGCGCGGGTTGAGCGCCGGCGTCGCCGGGGTGGAGCTGGTGTTCTTCCTGCTGATCCTCGGCGGCCGCGTGTTCGGGGCGGCGTTCGGGTTCGCCCTGGGGGCGACCTCGCTGTTCGCCTCGGCGCTGCTGACCGCGGGGGTCGGGCCCTGGCTGCCGTACCAGATGCTGGTCTCCGCCTGGGTCGGGATGGGCGCGGGGATGCTGCCCGGCCGGGCGCGCGGTCGCACCGAGATCGCGATGCTGGTGGCCTACGGCATCGTGGCGGCGTACGCCTTCGGGATCCTGATGAACCTGTCGGGCTGGCCGTTCCTGCTCGGGGTCGAGGTGCCGGGACAGAGCGCCGGGTCGCTGTCGTTCCTGCCGGGCGCTCCGCTCGGCGAGAACCTGCACCGGTTCGCGGTCTACACGCTGCTCACCTCGACCGGCAGCTGGGATACCGGGCGCGCGATCACCAACTCGGTGGCCCTGATCGCCCTGGGTCCGGCGGTCCTGGTCACCCTGCGGCGCGCCTCGCGGCGGGCCCTGGTCGTGCCCGAGTCCTGAGTTCGGGTCGGTCGGCGGGCGGGCTGCTGTGGCTACTGGTGTGTACGACGCACCAGGTGAGTCGTACACACCAGTAGCCCGTACACACCAGGAGCCCGTGCGGGCGGCGCCAGCACCGCGACAGGTCAGTCGGGGACCGGCTCGACGAACAGGGGAGTGCTGCGAGTGGCCCCGATGCTGGCGGCGATGACGCACGCGATGGCTGCCAACTGCAGCGGGGCCAGCAGCTCTTGCAGCACCAGCGCACCCGCCAGCGCGGCGGCGGCCGGCTCCAGGCTCATCATGATGCCGAAGACCGCCGGCTTCAGGTGGCGCAGCGCGATCATCTCCAGGGAGTAGGGCACCACCGAGCTGAGCAGTCCCACGGCCGCGCCGAGGGCCAGGATCCGTGGGTCGGTCAGCGCCTGGCCCCCGCGCGCGACGGCGTACGGCGTGAGCAGCAGGGTGGCCGTCGCGCTGGCCACGACGAGTCCGTCGAGGCCGGGCCAGCGGGCTCCGGTGCTGGCGCTGAGCAAGATGTACGCCGCCCAGGTGACGGCCGCGAGCAGTGCGAACAGCACGCCTGCCTGGGTGACCGAGCCCGGCTCGAGCCCCAGCAGGGCGACCCCGAGCCCGGCGAGCGCCACCCAGGCCAGGTCCCGCACCCGGCGGGACCCGAGCACCGCCAGGGTGAGCGGACCCAGGAACTCGATGGTGACCGCCAGCCCGAGCGGGATCCGGGCGAACGACTGGTAGATCGCCCAGTTCATCACTGCGAGCGCCAGTCCGAACGCCAGCACCACCTGCCAGTCCGCGACGGAGCGCCCCCGCAGCGTCGGGCGCGCGATCGCGCCCAGGATCAGCGTGGACGTCACCAGCCGCAGCCAGACCAACGTGGTGGGCGCCACCTCGTCGAAGAGCAGCTTGGCCACGGCTGCGCCGAACTGGACGGACAGGATGCCGGTCAGCACCAGCCACACCGGGGAGACTGCGGGCCCGGAGCCGCCTACGCCGGACCCCGGCCGGGTGGGGCGGGGGGCGTGCGTCACCCGGCTCAATCTAGTGCCCTGCGACCGGGCGCGATGTCCCCGGACCGCGCTAGCGTGTAGGGCTTCGACCGCTACTCCCGCCGAGCACGGCGGGACGAAGGGAGCACCACGATGACGACGAACGTAGTGCTGGCCGGCACCCGCAAGGGGCTGTGGATCGGCAAGTCCGACGAGGGGCGCCAGGACTGGCGCTGGACCGGTCCTCACTTCCCGATGGAGGAGGTCTACTCCGCCATGATCGACACCCGCGGCGCCACGCCCCGGATCCTCGCCGGCGCCTCGTCGTCGTGGCTGGGGCCCCAGGTGTGGCGCTCCGACGACCTCGGCGAGACCTGGCAGGAGACCCCCGGGGGCGCGGTGAAGTTCCCCGAGGACGCCGGCGCTGCGGTGGCGCGGGTCTGGCAGCTCCAGCCCGGCGTGGAGCCCGGCGTCGTGTGGGCAGGCACCGAGCCCGGAGCGGTGTTCCGGTCCACCGACGGGGGCGAGACCTTCGAGTTGGAGCGCGCCTTGTGGGACCACCCGCACCGCACCGAGTGGAATGCCGGCTTCGGTGGGCAGGCCTTCCACACGCTGTTGCCGCATCCGACGGACCCGCAGTCGTTGCTCGCGGCGATCTCGACCGGCGGGGTCTATCGCACCGCCGACGACGGTGCCAGCTGGGCACCCGCCAACCAGGGCATCAAGGCGGAGTTCTTCCCCGGTGAGCGCAGCTTCCCCGAGTTCGGTCAGTGCGTGCACAAGGTGTCCCGCAACCCCAGCGCCCCCGATCGGCTCTACCTGCAGAACCACGGTGGCGTCTACCGCTCCGACAACGGCGGCGACTCCTGGGACGACATCGCCGACGGGCTTCCCGCGGAGTTCGGGTTCCCGATCATCGCCGACCCGCACGATCCCGACACCGTCTATGTGTTCCCGCTGGTCGACGCCACCGGCCGCTGGCCGGTCGACGGCCACGCGAGCGTGTGGCGCTCCCGCGACGCCGGCGAGACCTGGGAGTCGCTGGGCAAGGGCCTGCCCGACCAGTTCTTCGTGGCCGTGATGCGCGACGCGATGTGCCACGACGGGATGGATCCCCTCGGCCTCTATCTCGGGAGCCGCAACGGGTCGGTCTACGCGACCGCGGACGCCGGCGACTCCTGGCAGGAGATCGTGCGCGATCTGCCCGATGTGATGGTCGTGCGAGCGGCTGTGATCTGAGACCATGCCTCCATGTCAGCTTTCGAAGTGGTGCGCCGGGCGCATATCGCCGCCGATCCCGCCCGGGTCCATGACCTGATCAACGACTTCCAGAGGTGGCGCTCCTGGTCGCCCTGGGAGGGCCTGGACCCCGCGCTGGAGCGTGACTACTCCGGCAGCGACGCAGGGGTCGGGTCCCGCTACGCCTGGTCCGGCAATCGCAAGGCCGGCCGCGGCAGCATGCTGATCACCGAGTCCAACCCCCAGCAGGTCGGCATCGACCTGCACTTCGAGAAGCCGTTCAAGGCCGACAACAAGATCGTGTTCGAGCTGGCACCGGCCGACGGCGGCACCGATGTCGCGTGGCGGATGACCGGCGAGCAGACCGGCATCGGCGCGCTGTTCGGCAAGGTGTTCCCGATGGACAAGCTGGTCGGCAAGGACTTCGAGAAGGGGCTGGCGCGGCTCAAGGACGCGGCCGAGTCCTGACCTGACCTGACCTGACCTGACCTGACCTGACCGGACGCGGGGCGACTCATCGGCCCGCGGCAAGCACCGCCTCCACGACGGCGGAGGTGACCGGCTCGTCGAGGTACTCCCGGGCCCAGCTCTCTAGTCGTGCTCGCTCCACCGGGTCCTCGGTGCTCAGCCACCGGTCGCAGGCGAGCTCGGTGATATGCCCGAGCTGAGCCACGGCCATCGTCAGCGTCTCGGGGCCGGAGATTTCGGCGGGGCCGCCGGCGTCGCGATAGGCGGCGTACAACCGGCGCATCCGGGCGGGATCGCCGCAGCCGAAGTCGACCAGCACCATGCCGAGCTCGCCGCCCGGATCGCCGGGTCCGGCGTTGTCGAAGTCGAACACGCACACCGAGCCGCCTGCGGTCCGGCGTACGTTGTCCGCCCACAGGTCCAGATGGCAGGTCTGGACCGCGGCCACCCTGCCGAGCAGGGCCTCGACCCGCGCCTGCTCCGGCAGTAGGGCGCGCAGCTCGGTGGCGAACGGCGCACCGGCCCGGTCGAGGCGATCCGCGAGCGCCTCCCAGGCCGCGTCTCCGAGCGGCCGGGACACCCACTCGTCGACAGCTCCGCCGGCCGGGACCACCACCCGGTGCAGGCCGGCCACCGCGCGACCCACGTCGGCCGGGTCCAGCAGCCGGTCGGTCGCTCGCATCTCCACCCAGCCGTAGACCCGCACGGGGGTGCCGGACACCACGGCAATGCTGGCGCCCGCGATCGTGCGCAGCACCGGGGGGACGACGATGTCGAGGGCCGCGGCCGCCTGCTCCTGGAAGTCGGCGGCGCGTTCGAGCGCGGCCACGTCGACGCCGGCCAGCGGCTCCTTGACGGCGTAGCTGCCGCGCGGGGTCTCCAGCCGCCACACTCGCCCCAGCTGGCCGCGGTCGACCGGGCCGTCCAGGCGTCCCTCGCCCAACCCGAACGCCGCCGCCACGGCCGGTCCGTCGTTCGCAGTGAGCACGCAGGGACACTAGCCGGACCCGCCGACCGCGGCCAGTAGGCTCCTGGCATGACCGACGGCAGCACCGGACCCGACATCAAGCCCCGCTCCCGCGACGTCACCGACGGCCTGGAGAAGGCGGCCGCTCGTGGCATGTTGCGGGCGGTCGGCATGCAGGACGACGACTTCGCGAAGCCGCAGATCGGCGTCGCCTCGTCCTGGAACGAGGTCACGCCCTGCAACCTGTCACTGGACCGGCTGGCCAAGGCCGTGAAGAACGGCGTGCACGCCGCGGGCGGATACCCGCTGGAGTTCGGCACGATCTCGGTCAGCGACGGCATCGCGATGGGCCACGAGGGCATGCATTTCTCGCTGGTGTCGCGCGAGGTGATCGCCGACTCGGTGGAGACCGTGATGATGGCCGAGCGGCTCGACGGCTCGGTGCTGCTCGCCGGCTGTGACAAGTCACTGCCCGGCATGCTGATGGCGGCGGCGCGGCTCGACCTCGCCAGCGTCTTCCTGTACGCCGGCTCGATCATGCCTGGTCAGGTCGACGGCCGTGACGTCACGATCATCGACGCGTTCGAGGCCATCGGCGCCTGCCTGGCAGGCAAGATCACCCGGGCCGAGGTCGACAAGATCGAGCGAGCCATCTGCCCCGGTGAGGGTGCCTGCGGCGGCATGTACACCGCCAACACGATGGCGTCGGTGGGGGAGGCGCTCGGCATGTCGCTGCCGGGCAGCGCCGCCCCGCCGGCGGTCGACCGGCGCCGTGACGGCTTCGCGCATCGCTCCGGCGAGGCGGTCGTGGGGATGCTGCGTCAGGGGATCACCGCTCGTCAGGTGATGACCCGCGAGGCGTTCGAGAACGCCATCGCCGTGGTGATGGCCCTGGGCGGTTCCACCAACGCCGTGCTGCACCTGCTCGCGATCGCCCGCGAGGCCGAGGTCGATCTCGAGCTCGACGACTTCAACCGGATCGGCGACAAGGTCCCGCACCTCGGCGACCTCAAGCCGTTCGGCCGCTTCGTGATGAACGACGTCGACAAGGTCGGCGGCATCCCGATGGTGATGAAGGCGCTGCTGGACGCCGGGCTGATGCACGGGGACGTGCTCACGGTGACCGGCCGGACGATGGCCGAGAACCTCGAGACGATCGCGCCCCCGAAGCTCGACGGCGAGGTGATCCGGTCGCTGGACCGGCCCATCCACCGCAGCGGCGGGCTGACGATCCTCAAGGGGTCGCTTGCTCCGGAGGGGGCGGTGGTGAAGACGGCCGGGTTCGACGAGTCGGTGTTCACCGGCACCGCCCGGGTCTTCGACGGGGAGCGGGCCGCGCTCGACGCGCTGACCGAGGGCCAGATCGTGGCCGGTGACGTGGTCGTGATCCGCTATGAGGGCCCCAAGGGCGGGCCGGGCATGCGGGAGATGCTGGCGATCACCGGTGCCATCAAGGGCGCCGGGCTGGGCAAGGACGTTCTGCTGGTCACCGACGGCAGGTTCTCCGGTGGCACCACGGGGCTCTGCGTCGGCCACCTTGCACCCGAGGCCGTCGACGCCGGGCCGATCGCGTTCGTCCGCGACGGCGACCCGATCACCCTGGACGTCGCCAACCGGACCCTCGACGTCGAGATCGACGACCTCGACGCCCGCAAGGTCGGCTGGGAACCGCTGCCGCCGAAGTACACCCGCGGCGTCCTCGGCAAGTACGCCAAGCTCGTCCAGTCGGCGGCTCACGGGGCTGTGTGCAGCTGATCGAGCGCCTGCGCGAGTGGCTCCGCTCGCTGGGCGAGCAAGGCCGAGGGCTGCTCGGTGCCGGGTCGGCGCTCGCGATGTTCCTCGGCCTGGTCGCGGTCGTCGGAGCGGTGTCCGCGGGGCCGTCGCGGTCCGGGGTGCCGCTCGGAGAGCAGGCCACCACCGCGGCGGAGCCCCGACCAGTGGTGCTCGAAGCCGCCGAGCCGCCGCTCCGGGTACGCCGCCCGCCGACGCTGCCGGGGGGTGGCAGGCAGATCTTCGCGGACGGCAGGTTCCTGGTCGCCTACTACGGCACCGCCGGCACCGGCTCCCTCGGCGTCCTCGGGGAGACGAGCGTGGCCCGCGCGGACGCGCGGTTGCGGCGCGCCGCCGCACCGTTCCGACGCCAGGGCGAGCCGATCCAGCCGGTCTACGAGCTGATCGTGACGGTCGCCGACCGGATCCCCGGACCCGACCGCGACTTCAGCCACGACATCCCGCGGGCACGGGTGCGCGACTTCATCCGGGCCGCGCACCGGCACGGCGCCCTGGTGGTGCTCGACCTCCAGCCGGGTCGCAGCGGCTTCCTCACGGTCGCGCGCCGCTGGGCGTGGGCACTGCGCGACCCGTACGTCGGCCTCGCGCTGGATCCCGAGTGGCGGATGGGTCCGCGCCAGGTGCCCGGCCGCACGATCGGGCGGGTCTCCGCAGCCGAGGTCAACCGCACCGCGGCCTGGCTCTCGCGGCTCACCCGGAGCCACCGGCTGCCCCAGAAGCTGTTCCTCCTGCATCAGTTCAGACACTCGATGCTGCCCGATGCCGGGTCGATCCGCCGGCAGCCGGGGCTGGCCATGGTCCAGCACGTCGACGGCTTCGGTACGCCGCGGCAGAAGCTCGCGACGTTCCACGCCGTCGCTCGGCCACGGCAGTTCCAGCTCGGGTTCAAGCTGTTCTACGACGAGGACCGGCACCTGATGCGGCCGGCCCGGGTGCGGGCGATCCGGCCGGCGGTCCGTTTCGTCAGCTATCAGTAGCCTGCGTCCGGGTCGGCTGCGATTGTCGGCTGCGATAGACAAGGGCGCATGACCGACCTGACCCGGGCCCAGCAGCTCGACGCCGCCGACCCGCTCGCCGCCCGCCGAGATCTCTTCCACGGAGCCGCGACACCGCTGATCTACTTCGACGGCAACTCGCTGGGCCGTCCGCTGGCGGTCACGGCCGACCGACTGGCCGGGTTCGTGCGTGAGCAGTGGGGCGACCGGCTGATCCGCGGCTGGGACGAGGGCTGGATGGAGCTGCCGCTGAGCGTCGGGGACCGGATCGGCGCCGCCCTGGTGGGCGCCGCGGCCGGGCAGACGTTCGTCGGCGACTCCACGACCGTGCTGCTCTACAAGCTGGCGCGTGCGGCCGTGGACCACCAGCGGGAGCGAGACCCCGGCCGCGACGAGATCGTGGTGGGGTCCGACGACTTCCCGACCGACCGCTACCTCGCGGAGAGCATCGCTGCCGAGCGAGGGATGCGGCTGCGCTGGCTGGAGATGGAGCCGACGTCGGGCGTCACGGTGGACCAGCTCCGCGACGCCGTCGGACCGGCGACGGCGCTGGTGCTGCTGAGCCACGTGGCGTACCGGTCGGCGTACCTCTCCGACGGCGCGGCGTTGACGGCCGCGGCCCACGGTGCCGGTGCGATGATCCTCTGGGACCTCTCCCACTCGGTCGGGTCGGTCCCGGTCGCGCTCGACGCGTGGGGAGCCGACCTGGCGGTCGGCTGCACCTACAAGTACCTCAACGGCGGTCCCGGGGCGCCCGCGTTCGGCTACGTCGCGGCACGCCACCAGGAGGCGCTGACCCAGCCGATCACCGGCTGGATCGGGCACGCCGACCCGTTCGCCATGGGGCCGGGCTACACCCCGGCGCCGGGCATCCGGCGCTTCCTCTCCGGCACCCCGCCGGTGCTCGGGATGCTCGCCCTGCAGGACATGCTCGACCTGATCGAGGAGGTCGGCCTGGACGCGGTGCGGGCGAAGTCGGTCGCGCTGACGTCGTACGCCGTGGAGCTGACCGATGCTCTCCTGGCCCCGCTGGGGGCAGCGGTGGCCAGCCCCCGCGATCCTGCGCTGCGCGGCGGCCACGTGACGGTCCACCACCCCCGGATGCGCGAGGTGACCGCGGCGCTGTGGCAACGTGACGTGATCCCCGACTATCGCGACCCCGGGGGGCTGCGGCTCGGCCTGTCGCCGCTGTCGACGTCCTTCGCGGAGGTGCACCGCGGGATGTCCGCCGTCCGGGACGTCCTGGTGGCCCTCGCGTGACCACCACGTCGACTCCGCGCCGCAACGGCCTCGGCCAGCCGATCGGCGACCCGGTCCCCGACTGGTCGGGCGCGCGGGCGCCCTCGCGGCACCCGCTGCCGGGGGACCGCGTGCGGCTCGAGCCGGTGGCCGACGCACACGCGCCGGCGCTCTACGCCTCCCTGTGCGGCCCCGACCGGGCCGCGCTCTGGACCTATCGCCAGCTCCCGATGCCGGCCGACCTGGCGGGCATGACCGAGCTGGTGGCCGCCGCAGCGGCCGATCCCGCCACCGTGACGTTCGCGATCGTGCCGACCGAGGAGGGTGAGCCACGAGGGCTGGCGACCCTGATGCGGGTCGATCCCGCTCAGGGGTCGCTCGAGGTCGGCAGCATCGTCTACGCCCCATCGCTGCAACGCACCCGCGCCGCCACCGAGGCGATGTGGCTGCTGATGCGACACGTGTTCGACGACCTCGGCTATCGCCGCTACGAGTGGAAGTGCGACAGCCTCAACGAGCCGTCCCGGGTGGCGGCGCGCCGGCTCGGCTTCCGCTACGAGGGCCGGTTCCGGCAGGCGATGGTCTACCAGGGTCGCAACCGCGACACCGACTGGTTCGCGGTCACCGACGCGGACTGGGCGCTGCTCGCGCCGGCGTACGACGCCTGGCTGGCGCCGGACAACGTCGACGGCGACGGGCGGCAGCGGGTCGCCTTGACCGCGCTGACCGCCCGGGCACTGGCTCCCGACCCGTCGGCCTAGCGTTCTGTCGCCGAGATCTGACACGGTGGCACCATGGACCAACGACTCAGCTTCGTCACCCTGGCGGTCCCCGACCTGGAGGCCGTGCGCCGCTTCTATCTCGACGGGCTGGGCTGGGAGGCGTCGCTCGACGTCCCCGGGGAGGTACTGATGGTGAAGGTGGCCGACAAGGTCGTCCTGTCCCTGTGGTCCGAGGCCGCGTTCGAGGCCGAGGTCGGTCCGGTGCGCCGTGGCGAAGGGCTCGCCCCCCTCACGCTGGCCCAGAACTACGCCACCCCCCAGGCGGTCGACCAGGTACTGGCGGCCGCGGCAGCCGCCGGCGCCCCCGAGGTGCGCGCCGGGATCCAGCGCGACTGGGGCGGCTACTCCGGTTACTTCGCCGATCCCGCCGGCTTCCGTTGGGAGATCGCCTACAACCCGGGCCCGATCGGACTGGAGGTCCTGCCATGACCAGCACGGAGCAGCACGCACCCGACCCGAAGGCGCCGGTGACCGGCCAGGACGTGCTGGCCGCCGACCTGCCCGACTGGCGGCTCTTGATGCGCGCCCTGCACGCCCGTTTCACGACCGGCGACTTCAACACCGGCGCCGGCTTCGCCCAGCGCGTGGGGGAGGCAGCCGATGCCGCCAACCACCACCCCGACGTCGACCTGCGCTACGGCCATGTCGAGGTGCGGTTGCTGAGCCACGACGTCGCCGCGCTGACCTCGCGTGACCTCGCCCTGGCGCGGACCATCAGCGAGATCGCCGCCGAGCTCGGCATCGGCTCGGAACCCTCGGCGTTGCGGCTGCTCGACCTGGCGCTCGACACCGCCGACGCTGCCGAGGTCATGCCGTTCTGGGCAGCCGTCCTCGGGGTGCAGCCGACCCCCAGCGGCGACGAGCTCGCCGACAAGGGTGGCACCCTCCCGGGTCTGTGGTTCCAGAGCACCGACGCGCACGAGCCGCCGCGTCAGCGCTTCCACCTCGACGTGTTCGTGCCGCACGACACCGTCGAGGAGCGACTGGCCGAGGCACTCGCGGCGGGCGGCACCCTGGTCGATGACAGCGAGGCGCCGAGCTTCTGGGTGCTCGCCGATGCCCAGGGCAATCACGCCTGCCTGTGCACCTGGCAGCCCGCCGCCGGGTGACCCCTGACAGTCAGACGCTGACGGTCGTCACGGAACCGGTGCCGGCGGCGGCGGGATGCTCACGATCTCGTCGCGGGCCCCCTTCTTGCCGTGCAGGTGGAACAGCAGCGCCTCCAGATCCGTCGAGGTCGACGCGTTCGCGCCGTACTCGATGGGGATCGTGGTGTTGCCGGCGTCCTGGTAGGCCGCAGCGAACCTCAGGTCCGGGTCGTCGATGTTGAAGTCCACCGGTGCGGTCTCGTCGGACACCACGCCGTAGTAGGCGTTGTAGATCCCGGTCGAGTACGTGATCGCTCCGAGGCCCGTCGGGAGCATGTCCTGGTAGACGGGCATCACCAGCACGTTGGTGTCGAACACGTTGGTGTCGTACACGTTGGGGAAGAACCCGTTCACCGGCTCGAGGTCGACCACGTCACCGGTGTCGTAGTCGACCGTCCACGCCAGCAGCAGGTCGGTGTCCGGGTAGTTCTGCACGTAGGTCTCGTAGTCGGGGGCGTCGTCCCCGTCGACGTCGAAGTCGACGAACGGGATGATCCCGTTGCCGACGTTCGCCCAGTCGCCGTAGGTCGCCATTCCGAACCAGAACTTCGTGCTGTCGGCCCCGGCACCGACGGCCTTGATGTCGGTGGCCTTCTCGGTGCGGTTGGAGGTGCAGCCGATCGGGGGGTCACCGGTGACGCACACCGGCAGCTGCGGGCTCTCCTCGCCCAGCTGCATGGCGGCCAGGATCGACAGGTAGCCGCTGGTGCCGGCGCCCTGGTTGATGCCCTTGCCCGAGAGCAGCAGGTCGCTGCCCACCACCGAGGTGGTGGTTTTCGAGACCGGCTTCGGGGCGGCGTAGACCGGCACCCGCAGCGCGGCCTTGCCCCTCTGCTTGAGCAGCACCCGACCCGAGGCGTCGGTGACGAACTGGCGGGCCAGGTCGACAGGGCCGAAGGGCGTGGTCCTGGCCATCGTCTTGTCGATCGTGTGCCGCAGCTTGCGGGGCACGAGCTTCAGCGTGACCTTGGCGATCGCCTTCCTCTTGGGTTTGATCGTCAGCGTCTTCGGGCTGACCGAGTAGCTCGCACCCGGCGTCGAGTTGACCGCTTGGTAGGACAGGGCGACGGTCTGCCTCGAGCGGGAGGTGTTGACGACGGTGATCTTCTTCGTCCTCACGACCTTGCTCGAGGTGATCGGGGCCTGGACGACGCCGAACGAGGCGGAGACCCCGTTGTTCGGCTGCGCGACGTAGGCCACCAGCTTCGTGGTCGCCGCCTTCAGCGCATCGACCCGGCCGGCGCCCACCCGGGCGGGGGCGTACTTGCGGCCCTTCTTGCCCGGCTTGGTGTAGAGGTCGTGCGAGGCGGTGTTCATGATCGACGCCTTCAGCATCAGCGGCGACCAGCCGCGGTGCCGGCTCTTGACCAGTGCCGCGATGCCCGCAGCGTTCGGCGAGGCCATCGAGGTGCCGGAGAAGGCGAACGGCTTGGTGCCCGTGCCCATCCCGGCCGAGGCGATGGTGTCGCCGGGGGCGGTGACGTCGGGCTTGACCACCCCGAGCGAGCCGTGGGAGCCGCGCGAGGAGAAGCTGGACAGGGTGTCGCTGATGGCGGCGTTGTAGTCCTTGATCTTGGCCTGCAGCGCGCCGTCGAAGGTGACGTTGAGGGTCCCGGCGTTCACGGCGGCCTGCAGCCGGGTCACCTCGGCCTTCGGCAGCTGCAGCACCGGGATCGTCTCGTCGCCGGTGATGCCGCCGGAGAACACGTCGAGGCCGGAGGTGAAGATCGCTCCGATCGCTCCGGCGTTGCGGGCGTTGCCGGAGCGTTGTACCGAGCCACAGGCCAACACCGGTGCGGTGTCGTCCCAGTCCAGCCACACCACCTTGCCGGTGATCAATGCCGCCTCGTCGTCGGAGAAGGTGTCGCAGCCGTCCGCGTTGGCGCCGGGGATGGCGACGACGTAGCCGGTCACCGGAAGTCCGGTGGGACCGTTGTTGGCCCAGTCGTAGGCGATCGACATCTGGCCGGCCGCGGTGCCGGCCACGCCGGCGGGGGCGTTGACCGCCAGGCCGTCTCGGAGCTGGAACGAGTCGACCGAGCTGGCCACCTGCAGCGAGCTGACCGCGTTGCCGGGGGAGCCGCCGACGTCGGTGAGGTCACCGGAGTTGCCGGCCGACATCACGGCGAGCACGCCGAGCTTGGCCAGCTCGTTGACGACCAGGTTCTGCGGGTCGTCGACCATGCCGTAGGAACTGCCCAGCGACAGGTTGATCACGTTGAGGCGATCGCCGAACAGGCCGTCGTTGTTGGGGTCCAAAGCCCAGTCGAGGGCAGGGATCACGGAGTCGGTGGAGCCGTCGCAGCCGAAGACCTTCAGCGCGTAGAGCTTGGCCTTCGGCGCCATCCCGGGGCCGATCCGCATCTTCTTGAGCTTCGCCGAGGTGAGCGACTTGTAGTCGCCCGCAAAGGTGCTGCCGTTGCCGTTGACGCCCAGGCCGGTGGCGGTCCCGGCCACGTGGGTGCCGTGCTCGTTGCAGTCGAGCGGGTTGTCGTCGGGCACCGGGGTCGCGGACGGGCTTTCGGGGTCGTCGGCGTTGTAGGCGTCACCCACGAAGTCGTAGCCACCGGCGACCTTCGCCTGGGCCAGGGCGGGCAGCGCCTCGCGCCAGCCGGGGTCCGCGCTGGCCGCGACGGCCGCGTCGTAGGCCGCTGTCGTGCCCTCGCCGCCGAAGTCGGCGTGGGTGTAGTCGAGGCCGGTGTCGATGACGCCGATCTTGACTCCGTTGCCGGTGCCGCCGGGGTAGCGCCAGGTCTGCAGTGCCTTGACCAGAGCTGCGGCGTTGGAGTTGTCGACCGTCTTCGGCACGATCCGGGAGACCTTGACGACGCCCGGGCGGGCCGCCAATGCGCGGATCGCGGCCGGGGTCGCGCTGATGCCCATGCCGGGCACGGCGTTGGCGACCACGAAGATCTGGCGTGCCTTCGCGTCGGCCCGACGGGCCGTGGCCAGCAGGCTGCCTGCCTGCCGGTCGACCTCGGCGCGGCGGTCGGCCACCGCGGCGCGCCCGGCGCCGGCGATGGCGGCTGCCCCGCTCCCGCGGAACTGCACGAAGTACGACGCGCGCCCGAGTGCGGCGCGCTCCAGCGGGCGCTGGCCGACGGCGAGATCGCGGAGTGCCTCGGACTTGGTGAGGAGAAGCGGCGTCGCCGGACGCAGCTCGTCGGCGGAGGAGACCGAGGTCGTTCCCAGAGCCAGGGCGGCCGCCGTCGCGGCCACCAGCGCGACCCGGGTCCTGGTGCGCAACGCTGAAGCCACGTGATCTCCTCGATCGGGTCGTCGATCTGTCGGTTGCTCAGTCGCGGCCCGACAGACCGCCAGACTAGGGCGTGAGTTCCTGCGGCCGCACCCCCTGTCCAGACGAGTTCTTCCGGAGCGCGCCGCGTTTCGCATGATAGGACCCGCGTATCACATGGTGGAACGACCTCGCACGGCGCTTGACTGGCGTCGCGCGCTACCCTGACTCTAGGCAGATGCGCATCGAGAGCCTCGTACGCACCTGGCGCGTGGGCTGAGGGCACCGACCCTTTCTCCACGCGTCATCCCCTCGTTGCCCGCCTGGGCCGAGGGGTTTTTTGTTGGTCGTCGAGACGGCGCCTGCGAGGCGCCGAGGAACAGGACACATGTGATGAGCGAGCAGGACGCGACGGGCCCGACTTCCGGCGCCCAGGTCACCGGCGCCCAGAGCCTGATCCAATCGCTGGAGCAGGCGGGGACCGAGAACATCTTCGGGATCCCCGGCGGCGCGATCCTGCCGGCGTACGACCCGCTGATGGATTCCACCAAGATCCGCCACATCCTGGTCCGCCACGAGCAGGGCGCCGGCCACGCTGCCCAGGGGTACGCCACCGCCACCGGCAAGGTGGGCGTGTGCATGGCCACCTCCGGCCCGGGCGCCACCAACCTGGTGACTCCCCTCGCCGACGCGCACATGGACAGCGTCCCGATCGTGGCCGTGACCGGGCAGGTGGGCGCCGCCATGATCGGCACGGACGCCTTCCAGGAGGCAGACATCCGCGGCATCACGATGCCGATCACCAAGCACAACTTCCTGGTGACCGACCCCGACGACATCCCGCGGACCATCGCCGAGGCCTTCCACATCGCCTCCACCGGGCGTCCCGGACCGGTGCTCGTGGACATCGCGAAGTCGGCGTTGCAGGCGCAGACGACCTTCACCTGGCCGACCGAGCTGACGCTGCCGGGTTACCGCCCGGTGACCCGGCCGCACAGCAAGCAGATCCGCGAGGCGACCAAGCTGATCCTGGAGTCGCGCCGGCCCGTGCTCTACGTCGGCGGCGGCACGATCCGGGCCAACGCCTCCCGGGAGCTGGCCGCGCTGGCCGCCCTCACCGGCATGCCCGTGGTCACCACCTTGATGGCGCGCGGTGCGTTCCCGGACAGCCATCCGCAGCACCTCGGTATGCCGGGGATGCACGGCACCGTGGCCGCGGTGGCCGCCCTGCAGCGCAGTGACCTGATCATCAGCCTGGGCGCCCGGTTCGACGACCGGGTCACCGGCAACCTCGACTCCTTCGCGCCGAACGCCAAGGTGATCCACGCCGACATCGACCCGGCCGAGATCGGCAAGAACCGCTACACGCACGTCCCGATCGTCGGCGACTGCCGCGAGGTCATCTCCGACCTCACCATCGCGCTGCAGGCCGAGGCCGACGCCGGCCACACCGGCGACTACGAGGCGTGGGTCGACCTGCTGGTGGCGGTGAAGAAGAAGTACCCCGTCGGCTACGACTCCACCGAGGACTCCCTGGCTCCGCAGTACGTCATGGAGCGGTTGGGCGCTTTGGCCGGGCCCGAGGCGATCTATGTCGCCGGCGTCGGCCAGCACCAGATGTGGGCGGCACACTTCGTGGGCTACGAGCACCCCCGGACCTGGATCAACTCCGGTGGCCTCGGGACGATGGGCTTCTCGGTCCCTGCGGCGATGGGCGCCAAGGTCGGCCGACCGGACGCGACGGTCTGGTCGATCGATGGCGACGGCTGCTTCCAGATGACCAACCAGGAGCTGGCCACCTGCGCGATCGAGGGCATCCCGATCAAGGTCGCCGTGATCAACAACGAGTCCTTGGGCATGGTGCGCCAGTGGCAGACGCTGTTCTACAACGAGCGCTACTCCAACACCGACCTGCACACCGGCCCCGATCGGCGGATCCCCGACTTCGTCAAGCTCGCGGAGGCCTACGGCTGCGTCGGCCTGGCCTGCGACTCGCCCTCCGACGTGGATGCGACGATTCGCAAGGCGATGGAGATCGACGACGTGCCGGTGGTGGTGGACTTCCGGGTCCACCGGGACGCGATGGTGTGGCCGATGGTGGCCGCCGGCACCAGCAACGACGACATCAAGTACGCCCGGGGCCTGGCCCCGCAGTTCGAAGAGGACGACCTGTGAGGACGAGCTGTGAGGACAAGCGATGACTAGGCACACCCTGTCGGTCCTGGTGGAGAACAAGCCGGGCGTGCTGGCCCGCATCGCCGGCCTGTTCAGCCGCCGCAGCTTCAACATCGACAGCCTCGCGGTCGGCCCCACCGAGAATCCCGAGGTCTCGCGGATGACGATCGTCGTCAACGTGGAGGAGTCACCACTGGAGCAGGTCACCAAGCAGCTCAACAAGCTGATCGAGGTGATCAAGATCGTCGAGCTGGACGGCGAGGCCTCGGTCAACCGCGAGCTGATCCTGGTCAAGCTCAGGGCCGATGCCCAGACCCGCGGTCAGGTGCTGGATGCCGTACAGCTGTTCAAGGCGCGGGTGGTCGACGTGGCGCCCGACGCCATCACCGTCGAGATCACCGGCAACGCCGGCAAGCTCTCGGACTTCCTGCGCGTGGTGGAGCCCTTCGGTGTCCGCGAGCTCGTCCAGTCGGGCCGGGTGGCGATCTCGCGCGGCTCCCGCTCGATCAGCGATCGCCCGGTCCGCCCCGTCCCTGTCCTGCCGCCCGCGACCGCGATCTGACGCGTCTCCGAGACGGGCGCGACGCCCTGCTCCACCAGCACCCCCGAACCCCCGATAGAAGGAGAGAGCCCACCGTGGCTGAGATGTTCTACGACGATGACGCCGACCTGTCCCTGATCCAGGGCAAGAACGTGGCCGTTCTGGGCTACGGCAGCCAGGGGCACGCCCATGCGCTGTCCCTGCGGGACTCCGGGGTCGACGTCCGCGTCGGGCTGCTCGAGGGGTCCGGCTCGCGGGCCAAGGCCGAGGCCGAGGGGTTGCGGGTGCTCACCCCGGCCGAAGCGGTGGAGGAGGCCGACGTCATCGTCATCCTCGCCCCCGACCACGTGCAGCGGACGCTGTACACCGAGGCGGTCGAGCCCAACATCGCCGAGGGCGACACCCTGGTCTTCGGCCACGGGTTCAACATCCGCTTCGGCTACATCACCCCGCCGGCCGGCGTCGACGTGTTCATGGTCGCACCCAAGGGCCCGGGTCACCTGGTGCGCCGGGAGTACGTCGACGGGCGCGGCGTGCCGGTGCTGGTCGCGGTCGAGAAGGACGAGTCGGGCAACGCCTGGCCACTCGCGCTGTCCTATGCCAAGGCCATCGGCGGGCTGCGGGCCGGCGGGATCAGGACCACCTTCACCGAGGAGACCGAGACCGACCTCTTCGGCGAGCAGGCCGTGCTGTGCGGCGGCGCGTCCCAGCTGGTGATGTACGGCTTCGAGGTGCTGACCGAGGCCGGCTACCAGCCCGAGGTGGCCTACTTCGAGTGCCTGCACGAGCTGAAGCTGATCGTGGACCTGATGTACGAAGGCGGCATCGCCAAGCAGCGCTGGTCGGTGTCCGACACCGCGGAGTACGGCGACTACGTCTCCGGCCCGCGGGTGATCGACGAGCGCGTGAAGGAGAACATGAAGGCCGTCCTCGAGGACATCAAGAACGGCACGCTTCGCGCAGCGCTTCATCGACGACCAGGATGCCGGAGGGCCGGAGTTCAAGGCGCTGCGCGCCCGGGGCGAGCAGCACCCGATCGAGGGCACCGGCCGCGAGCTGCGCAAGCTGATGTCGTGGGTGAAGTCGCACGACTCCGACTACGTCGAGGGCACCGCGACCCGCTGACGCGGGCCGGCTCCCAGCAGCGCGGCACTCCCGGTTGGGGCGGTCCGCCGATCTTCTGTTAGGTTAGGTATACCTAATTAGGGTGACCTAACTTCGGAGGAGACCGCGGTGCTCGCCAACTACCTGATCGGCCTGCGCGAGGGGCTGGAGGCGGCGCTGGTCGTCAGCATCCTGATCGCCTACCTGGTGCGGACCGACCGCCGCGACCTGCTGCCGCGCATCTGGGCCGGCGTGGCGATCGCCGGCGGAGTCAGCCTGGGATTCGGGGCGCTGCTGACCTTCGGGCCGCGGGGCCTGAGCTTCCAGGCCCAGGAGCTGATCGGCGGGACGCTGTCGATCGTCGCCGTCGGCTTCGTCACCTGGATGATCTTCTGGATGGCCCGGGCAGCGCGCGGCCTGGGCGCCCAGCTGCGGGAGGCGGTCGACTCCGCCGCCGAGGCGGGCCGCTGGTCCCTGGCGCTGGTCGCCATGCTGGCGGTCGGCCGCGAGGGTCTCGAGACGGCGTTGTTCCTGTGGGCCGCGACCCAGGCCGCGACCAGCGTCGGCGGCTCCGGGCCCGCTGCCCTGGCCGGAGCAGCGCTCGGGCTCGCCACCGCGGTCGCGCTCGGCTGGGCGATCTACCGAGGTGCCCTGAAGATCAACCTCACCAAGTTCTTCACCTGGACCGGCGCCTTCCTGATCGTCATCGCGGCCGGAGTGCTGTCCTACGGAGTGCACGACTTCCAGGAGGCCGGGGTGCTGCCCGGGCTGCACACCACCCTGTTCGACGTGTCCGGCGCGATCCCGCCCGGCAGCTGGTACGCCACCCTGCTCAAGGGCGTCTTCAACTTCAGCCCCCGCACCTCGGTTCTCGAGGGCTTCGCCTGGCTGGCCTACCTGATCCCGACCATGACGATCTTCCTGCGCCGGATCCAGCGGCGGACGCCGGCCGCGCAGGTCCCCACCCCGACACCGGTCAGCTGACCCCACAAGGAGACCCATGCCGCCCCTCTACCTCCGTCTGCCCGTGGCCGCTGCTGCGGCTCTCCTGGTCCCTGTTCTTGCCGCCTGCACGCAGGCCGACCCCGTCGCCGACCAACCCGAACGCACCATCAGCGTCGATGCCTCCGACGACGCGTGCGACCTGTCGGCGACCGAGACCACGTCGGGGTCGGTGACCTTCGACGTGACGAACAACGGCAGCTTGGTCACCGAGTTCTATCTCTACGGCGAGGACGGCGAGCGGGTCGTGGGCGAGGTCGAGGACATCGGCCCCGGGCTCAGCCGAGCCCTGACCGTCGAGGCCTCGGCGGGCAGCTATGTGGCCGCCTGCAAGCCGGGCATGGAGGGCGACGGGATCCGCGTCGACCTCACCGTCACCCAGTCCCCGTGACCGTCGGAATGGGCGGGCCGTCGCTGCTGTTGTGGCTGGCATGCGGATCGAGGTCTGGGCCGATGTCGTCTGCCCCTGGTGCTACCTCGGCTCGATACGGCTCGACAAGGCCTTGGCGGCCACCGGTCGCGAGGCCGTGGTCGTGCACCGGGCCTTCCAACTCGACCCGTCGGCGCCACGAACCTCCTCGCAGACCGTCGTCGAGCACCTCGGTGAGAAGTACGGCGGCGGCCCCGAGGCCGGACGGGAGATGGTCGCGCGACTGAGCGCGCTGGCGGCCGAGGAGGGCGTGGTCTTCGATCATGAGCGATCGCCGCTCACCAACACCCTCGACGCGCATCGGGCGCTGCGGCTGGCGCTTGCCGACGGCGGAGCGCCGGCCCAGCAGCAGATGCTGCGCGGCCTCTTCGCGGCGTACTTCGAGCGCGCTCAGGACCCGTCGTCGCTGGAGGTGCTGGTGCCGGTGGCCGAGGCGGCCGGCCTGTCGGGCGATCGGGTCCGATCGGTCGTGGCCGGCCACGAGTTCGCCGCCGAGGTGGAGGCCGACCAGCGGCAGGCAGCGGCGTACGGCGTGACGGGGGTGCCGTTCTTCGTGCTCGATGGTCGCTACGGCGTCGCCGGCGCTCAGCCGACCGAGGCCTTCGTCAGCGTGCTCGGCCAGGTCTGAGCCGTGTCCGACCCCACACACCTGCGCTTCGGACGGATGGCGCGCGCCCTGAGCTGCGGGGGTAGAGTCCTGCGAGCACAGCGTCGTGCACGGTCCCGAACTCTCGCGACTCAGGTCGCCCCGCCCCCAGAGGACACGCTGTGACTGCCACCGACCGGCCCGTCGTACTCATCGCCGAGGAGCTCAGCCCCGCCACCGTCGAGGCGCTGGGTCCCGACTTCGAGATCCGGCACTGCAACGGAGCCGACCGGGCCGAGCTGTTGCCCGCCATCGCCGAGGTCGACGCCATCCTGGTGCGTTCGGCGACCAAGGTCGACGCCGAGGCGCTCGCCGTCGCGCGTCGGCTGAAGGTCATCGCGCGGGCCGGCGTCGGCCTCGACAACGTCGACGTCAAGGCGGCCACCCAGGCCGGCGTCATGGTGGTCAACGCACCGACGTCGAACATCGTCTCGGCGGCCGAGCTGGCCGTGGCGCTGATGCTGGCGGCGGCGCGTCACGTCTCGCCTGCCCACGCGGCGCTCAAGAACGGTGAGTGGAAGCGCTCGAGGTACACCGGCATCGAGCTCTACGAGAAGACGGTCGGCATCGTCGGCCTCGGCCGGATCGGCGTGCTGGTGGCCCAGCGCCTCAGCGCGTTCGGGATGTCGGTGATCGCGTTCGACCCCTACGTCCAGGCCGGCCGCGCGGCCCAGATGGGGGTTCGTCTGGTCGACCTCGACACGCTGCTGGCTGAGTCCGACTTCATGTCCGTGCACCTGCCGAAGACGCCCGAGACGATCGGCCTGATCGGGACCGAGCAGCTCGCGAAGGCCAAGTCGTCGCTGGTGCTGGTCAACGCGGCCCGCGGCGGGATCGTCGACGAGGACGCGCTGTTCGCGGCGCTCAAGGAGGGCCGGATCGCCGGCGCCGGACTCGACGTGTTCGCGAAGGAGCCGTGCACCGACAGCCCGCTCTTCGAGTTGGAGAACGTCGTGGCGACACCCCACCTGGGGGCGTCCACCGACGAGGCCCAGGAGAAGGCCGGCATCGCCGTCGCCCGCTCGGTGCGACTCGCGCTGGCCGGCGAGCTGGTGCCCGACGCGGTCAACGTGCAGGGCGGGGTGATCGCCGAGGACGTGCGCCCCGGCATCCCGCTGACCGAGAAGCTCGGTCGGGTCTTCACCGCCCTGGCGGGCGAGGTCGCCCAGCAGATCGACGTCGAGGTCCGTGGCGAGATCACCGACTACGACGTCAAGGTGCTCGAGCTGGCGGCCCTCAAAGGGGTCTTCGCCGCCGTGGTGGAGGACCAGGTTTCCTACGTCAACGCGCCGTTGCTGGCGGCCGAGCGCGGCACCGCCGTCCGGCTCGTGACCGATCCCGAGAGCCCGGACCACCGCAACCTGATCACGATCCGCGGCACGCTCGCCGACGGGTCACAGGTGTCGGTCTCAGGCACCCTGATCGGCATCTCCCAGCGCGAGCGGCTGGTCGAGGTCAACGGCTTCGACGTCGACATCGAGCCCACCGACCATCTGGCCTTCCTCAGCTACGAGGACCGTCCCGGCATCGTCGGCCTGTTCGGCCGGATCCTCGGCGAGGCCGCGGTCAACATCGCCGGCATGCAGGTCTCGCGTGATGCCAAGGGCGGTCACGCGCTGGTGGTGCTCTCGGTCGACAGCGCGATCCCGGCAGAGACGCTGGCCGAGATCGAGGACGCGATCAGCGCCATCTCGGTGCGCGCCGTCGACCTCCGCTGACCCACCCCGAGCCCATGACCGCCACCGGGCTTGCGGCACTCGGGCCACTCGACCAGCTCCGTGCCGGCCGCCTGCCCCGGCGGCTCACCCAGCTCGTGGTGGGGCTCGGGGTGTACGGCGTGTCGATGGGGTTGATGATCCGCAGCGGTCTGGGGCAGATGCCGTGGGACGTCCTGCACTACGGGATCTCGCTGCACCTCCCGCTGTCGCTGGGGCAGGTGGTGATCGCGACGTCGTTCGTCGTGTTGCTGCTGTGGATCCCGTTGCGGCAGGCGCCGGGCCTGGGCACGGTGCTCAACGCCGTGCTGATCGGCTTGTTCGCCGACGGCACCCTGGCGATCGTGCCGGCGCCGGAGGGTCTGCCGCTGCAGATGGCGGCGATGGTGACAGGGGTGCTGCTCAACGGGCTGGCGACCGCGGCGTACATCGGCGCGCAGCTGGGCCCGGGACCTCGCGACGGGCTGATGACCGGCTGGGTGCGGCGCACCGGGCTGTCGGTCCGGCTGGTGCGCACCAGCCTCGAAGTGGCCGTGGTCGCGCTGGGTTGGCTGCTGGGTGGAGTGGTGGGTGTCGGGACGGTCCTGTACGCCGTCGCCATCGGCCAGCTGACCCAGCAGCTGTTGCCTTGGGTCACCGTGCGGCTGGACTGAGCGAGGCGCTGTCGGGTCGGCCTGGCGCTGCCGGGTCGCTAGCGCCCGGGGCGCCGGGTGGCGATGATCGCGGAGGCGTCGGTCGCCACCATCACCTCCACGCTCGTGAAGCGCTCGTCGGTGAGCCACTCCTCGCGCAGGGTGTCGACCCGTCCGTTCTCCACCGGCGGCCACAGGGCGCACGGTGCGAAGTCGTCGAGCACCACGATCCCGCCGTCCTCGACCAGATCGGCCACGGCGTCGACCCGCGCGGCCGCGGGGTCGCCGGAGTCGAGGAACAACAACGAGAACGGCCCCTTGTCGAGCAGGGTCGACCAGTCCGCCGTCACCACCTCGACCCGGGGGTCGTCGGAGAAGATCGCAGCGGCCGCGCCCGCCAACCGGGCGTCCAGCTCGGCGGTCACGATCCGCGCGCCGTCGGGGACGCCGGAGCGCAGCCACGCGGTCCCGACCCCGCAGCCGGTGCCGAACTCCGCGAGCGTGCCGGTGCGGGTGGCGGCGAGCGTCGCCAGCAGCCGGCCGGTCTCGTTGCGGCAGAAGGACACATAGCCCGCACGCCGCGCGCCGTCGAAGGCACGGGACACGATCTCGGGGAGCTCGGGCGGGGCGCTCATGCGGGAGAGTCTGTCATCCGGCGGCACCCGTCTCGCATCGTGAAATGTTCGGACCAAGTCCTGGGCGCGATCGTCCCGGTCGGCGTACCGTGGTCGCATCATGCGGAGCGTGTTCGTACTCATCGGCTGCCGCGGCGAGGCCTTCATCAGGTAAGGCCACCTCGCCGCGGTGTTCGGCGTTGACGGCCCTACCGATCCCTCGAGATCGCTCCTCCTTCGTGAGGACTCGCATCTCGAGATGCCCCCGCGGCGGGTCCTCCGCAGTTCAGGTCCACAGACCAGCGCGATCCGCAGCCTCGGTGGTGATGGCCGGCCGAGAGGCCGAGCAGGGCCGCGTGATCCGCAGCCCCCACTCCCATCTCTCCGCCGCGGGGGGCGCCACCTCCCTCACCCATCAGCAAGATCCGTCAAGACCTCTGCCACCAGCGCAGACGCACCAGGAGAGCCGAACGATGTATCAGATGTACCCCGAGTGGGGCCCCGCCCAGCACAACCCCGAGAACCCGCAGAGCACCGAGGCCGTCCAGGCCGCGCTTGACCTGCGAGACAACGGCAGCCAGCGCCCCGACGACAACTAGCCTTGCCCGTCATGACCGACTCCTCCGCCGCCCCTGACGTCATGGGCGACCTCCGACTGGCCGTCATTCCCGGCGACGGCATCGGGCCTGAGGTCACGGTCGAGGCGCTCAAGGTGCTCGACGCTGTCGCGCCGGTGAAGATCGAGCAGACGCGCTACGACCTCGGTGCCGAGCGCTACCTCGCCACCGGCGAGGTGCTGCCCGACTCGGTGCTCGCGGAGATCCGCGCTCACGACGCGATCCTGCTGGGCGCGGTCGGCGGCAAGCCCGGCGACCCGAACCTGCCGCCCGGCATCCTCGAGCGCGGCCTGCTGCTCCGGCTGCGCTTCGAGCTGGATCACTACGTCAACCTGCGTCCGTCGCGGATCTTCCCCGGTGTCGCCTCACCGCTGGCCGAGCACGTGCTGGCGGGTCGTGAGGTCGACTTCGTGGTCGTGCGCGAAGGCACCGAGGGCCCCTACACCGGCAACGGCGGCGCGCTGCGCGTCGGAACCCCGGCCGAGGTGGCCACGGAGGTGTCGGTCAACACGGCGTACGGCGTGGAGCGGGTGGTCCGCGACGCGTTCGCCCGCGCGATGCGCCGCCGCAAGCAGCTCACCCTGGTCCACAAGACCAACGTGCTGGTCCACGCCGGCGCCGTCTGGAGCCGGATCGTCGGCGAGGTCGCTTCGGAGTTCCCCGAGGTCAGCGTCGACTACCTCCACGTGGACGCGGCCACCATCTTCTTGACCACCGACCCGGCGCGCTTCGACGTGATCGTCACCGACAACCTCTTCGGCGACATCATCACCGACCTGGCCGCGGCCGTCACCGGCGGGATCGGCCTGGCGGCGTCGGGCAACATCAACCCCGACCGCACGGCGCCGTCGATGTTCGAACCGGTCCACGGATCCGCCCCCGACATCGCCGGCCAGCAGAAGGCCGACCCCACCGCCGCGATCCTGTCGGTGAGCCTGCTGCTGGACCACCTCGGCCACGCCGACGCCGCGGCCGCCGTCGAGCAGGCGGTGCTGGCCGACCTGACCGAGCGAGCATCCTCCGCGACGCGGACCACGTCCGAGGTCGGCGACGCGATCGCCGGGCGCATCGCCGGCTGAGCGCGTCGGCTACCGTGCCTCCTATGGAGTTCACCACCACTCTCTGTGACCACCCGGTCGACGATCAGCGGCTGGCCGAGGTGCTCGCCGACCCCGGCTTCGGCGTCCATTTCAGCGACCACATGTTCACCACGGAATGGACTCCCGAGCGCGGCTGGCACGACGCCCGGATCACGCCGTACGGCCCGATCTCCCTCGACCCCGCCACCGCGGTGCTGCACTACGCGCAGGAGATCTTCGAGGGGATGAAGGCCTACCGCCACGAGGACGGGTCGGTCTGGACCTTCCGTCCCGAGGCCAACGCCGAGCGGATGGCGCGGTCCTCGCACCGGCTGGCGCTGCCGACGATGGAGGTCCACGACTTCGTGGGAGCCGTCGACGCGCTGGTGTCCCTCGACAAGCGATGGGTGCCGGACGCCGCGGGGGAGAAGAGCCTCTACATCCGCCCGTTCATGTTCGCCTCCGAGGCGTTCCTCGGGGTCCGGCCGGCCAGACACGTCACGTTCATGGTCATCCTCAGCCCGGCCGGCGCGTACTTCGCGAAGGGCGTCAAGCCGGTCACGCTGTGGCTGTCGACGGAGTACACCCGCGCCGGACGCGGGGGCATGGGCGCCGCGAAGACCGGTGGCAACTACGCCAGCAGCCTGGTCGCGCAGCAGCAGGCCTCGGCCAACGGCTGTGACCAGGTGGTCTTCCTCGACGCCGAGGAGGGCAAGTACGTCGAGGAGCTCGGCGGCATGAACATGTACTTCGTCCACCGCGACGGCCGGATCGTCACCCCCGCCACCGGCACGATCCTCGAAGGCATCACCCGCAGCTCGATCATGGATCTGGCCGGCAAGATGGGGATGAGCGTGGAGGAGCAGCACTTCTCCGTCGACGAGTGGCGCGACGGGGTCGCGTCCGGGGAGATCACCGAGGTCTTCGCGTGCGGCACCGCCGCGGTCGTGACCCCGGTCGGCGCGCTGCGGTGGGACGGTGGGGCGACCCCGGAGGTCGCCGAGGCCGGCGAGGTCACGATGGCGCTGCGGCAGGCGCTGGTCGACATCCAGTACGGCCGCGCGGATGACACCTTCGGCTGGATGCACCAGGTCTGCTGAGCTTCGCCGCGGCCCGACCCGCGGTAGTCGGGGATTCGGGGCGCCCACCGGTACCCTCAAGGCGTGTCGAGTACGCCGCGTCAGGCCGCGCCGTCACTGACCGTCGGGGGATACACGCTGCTGACGCGCATCGGTGAGGGTGGGATGGGCGTCGTCCACCTGGCCCACAAGCCGGGCGGGGATCGGGTCGCGCTCAAGGTGATCCGCCCGCAGATCGTCGGCGACGACGAGGCCCGAGCCCGGCTGGCGCGTGAGGTCGGCTCGCTGCGCCGGATCCGCTCGCCGCGGATCGCCGAGATCGTGGATGCCGACCCGTGGGGTCCGGTGCCGTTCGTGGCGACCCGCTATGTGCCTGGCCTGTCCCTGCACGACCACGTGGTCGAGGAGGGGCCGGTCACCGGTGCCGACCTCCACCACCTCGCTGTCTGTCTCGCCGAGGCCCTGGCGGCCGTCCACTCCTGCGGGGTGCTGCACCGCGACATCAAGCCGTCGAACGTCTTGATGGAGGGCCGCAGCCCCGTCCTCATCGACTTCGGGCTGGCCCGGGTCGCCGACGACCCGCGGCTGACCCTCACCGGCTGGCTGCTCGGCACTCCGGGCTACCTCGCGCCCGAGATCCTGCACGGCGCGGACGCAACCCCAGCTTCGGACCTGCACTCCTGGGCGGCCACCGTGGCCTTCGCCGCGGCCGGTGAGCCGCCGTTCGGGCGGGGTCCGGCGATGGCAGTGATGGACCGCGTGCGCCGCGGCGAGCACCAGCTGAGCGGCCTGCCCGAGCCGTTGCTGTCGCTCGTCGAGGAGTCTCTCCGCCCCGACCCGGTCAGCCGGCCGACGCTGCGTGACGTCCTGCTCACGCTGCGGTCACCGGTGCGGTTCCAGGTCCCGCCGCGCCCGGTCGCAGCCCCGGCCCCACCCATGACGCAACCGCTGGCCGCGGCGACGCTCGCGTCCGCCCACAGCCCCACAGCCGCGGTCACCCCGGCGCCCACGCTGGTCGAGACCCAGCCTCCGCGTCGCGAACCCTGGCCGCCGCGCGCGCGACGCGGCGTCCTGGCCGGCCTCGGCATGCTCGTCGGCGCCGGCGCCATGGCGGCGTACCCCTATCTCGCGACCGCCGCGCTCGTCGTCGGCGCCTGGCTGCTGCGGAGCGGCTCGTTGGCGGCCAGCGCCGCCGGCGACCGGCGACGGCGGCGCGGCCAGCGGTGGTACGACGGCCCGCGGTTGCTGTTCTCCGCCCCGTGGCACCTGGTCCGCTCCATCCCCGGCACCGCGATGCTGGTGCTGTGGGCAGGGGGACTCGCCGTGGCGGGTGCGCTGATCGGCTATGCCGCTGCGGCGCCGGTCGAGGCGACACTCGGGCTGGCCGGCCTGGCCCTGGCCGGGGCGCTGTGGCTGGGGCCCGGCGGCTCCCGGGTCCGAGGGCCGGTCGAGCGGGTGCTCCGCCCCATCGCCGCACGTCCCGTGCTCTGGCTGGTGGTCGCGCTCATCGCGGCCGCGGTGGCCGCCGGGGCGGGTGCGCTGGCCACCGAGCGCGGTGTCGACTGGGCTCCGGCCCAGCAGGGTCCGCTCTCCAGCCTGTGACCCCCTGGCCCAGATGCCGAGACCGGCGGTCCACGGACCGGGCACAGCCGTGGCACCATGGAGTCGTGCACCACTCGGAGATCATCATTTCCTAGCGCGTCGAGCCTCCTCGACGCGCCGACCTCTCGTTCCCACGGGAGGTTTTTTGTTGCTCTCCCACCGATCATCCAGATGCGCCGCCCTGACCAGAAGCGAGACCCCGATGGACCTGCCGCTCGACCTCCCCCTCGATCTGCAGCCTCTCGATCTGCAGGGCGCGTTCCATGTCTACGACACCACCCTGCGCGACGGCGCTCAGCAGGAGGGGCTGAACCTCTCGGTCGCCGACAAGCTGAGCATCGCCAAGCAGCTCGACGGACTCGGGGTCGGCTACATCGAGGGCGGCTGGCCGGGTGCCAACCCCAAGGACACCGAGTTCTTCCGGCGGGCGAGCACCGAGCTCGACCTGCGCAACGCCAGGCTCGCGGCGTTCGGCGCCACCCGCCGAGCCGGGGCCAAGGCCGCCGACGACCCGCTCGTCGCTGCGCTGCGCGACTCCGGCGCCTCCGTGGTGACGCTGGTCGCGAAGTCCCACGACCGGCACGTCGAGCTGGCGCTGCGGACGACGCTGGAGGAGAACCTCGCCATGGTCCGCGACACCGTCGCGCACCTGAGGGCCGAGGGGCAGACCGTCTTCCTGGACGCCGAGCACTTCTTCGACGGCTATCGCGACAATCGTGACTATGCCCTCGAGGTGCTCCGGGTCGCGGCCGAGGCCGGTGCCGAGGTGCTCGCGCTCTGCGACACCAACGGCGGCATGCTGCCCGGCTGGGTCGGCGACGTGGTCGGCGACGTGGTCGCCAGCACCGGCGCCCGAGTCGGCATCCACTGTCACAACGACACCGGCTGTGCCGTCGCCAACACCCTCGCGGCGGTCGAGGCCGGCGCCACCCACGTGCAGGGCACGATCAACGGGTACGGCGAGCGCACGGGCAACGCCGACCTGGTCGCCGTCGTGGCCAACCTGGAGCTCAAGCTGGACCGCCGGGTGCTGCCGGTGGGCCTGTTGAAGGACGCCACCCGGATCGCCCACGCCGTCGCCGAGGTCACCAACGTGCCCCCGGCCTCGCGGCAGCCCTACGTCGGCACCTCGGCCTTCACCCACAAGGCCGGCCTGCACGCCTCCGCGATCAAGGTCGATCCGAGCCTCTATCAGCACCTCGACCCCGTGGCCGTCGGCAACGACATGAGGCTGCTGGTCTCCGACATGGCCGGCCGTGCCTCGATCGAGCTCAAGGGCCGCGAGCTGGGCTTCGACCTGTCCGGCGACAAGGAGCTGGTCAGCCGGGTGACCGACCGGGTCAAGGCGCTGGAGGCCAAGGGCTTCACGTTCGAGGCCGCCGACGCGTCCTTCGAGCTGCTGCTCGCCGAGGAGGTGGAGGGCCGGCGACCGGCGTACTTCGACGTGGAGTCCTGGCGGGTGATCACCGACTCCCGTCCGGGGGATGAGGCCGCGTCGGAGGCCACGGTCAAGCTCCGCGCCGACGGCGTCCGCTACGTCGTCACCGGTGAGGGCAACGGCCCGGTCAACGCGCTCGACCAGGCGCTGCGCGAGGCGATCGGCATGGCCTACCCCGAGGTCGCGAAGTTCGAGCTGATCGACTACAAGGTGCGCATCGTCGACCAGGGCCACGGAACCGACGCGATCACCCGGGTCCTGATCGAGACCTCCGACGGCGAGTCCACCTGGGTCACCGTCGGGGTCGGCCACAACGTGATCGAGGCGTCATGGGGTGCCCTCCTCGACGGCCTCACCTTCGGGCTGCGCAAACACCACCACTGAGTCGCTACGCGCAGTAGATCGGTTCCCGCGCCCGGGGCCAGCGCTGGACGTCGGTGGGGTCGTCGAGGTCGACGAGGTACGCCGCGGAGCGGTCGGCGGCGAGCAAGAGTCGACGCCCGTCCCGCTGGTAGCCGCTGTCGACGGCGTCTTTCGGAAGGTGTGTCCGGGTCGCGGGCGGCGCGAGCAGATTGTCGGCGAGGTCGCCCCCGGCGTCGCCGCTGAGGTACTGCGCCCCGGTCGGGCCGCCGAGGCTGAGGAACGTGATCTCCTGCCAGTCGCAGTGCTCCGGTCCTGGCGCCGACCGGATCGTGCTGGTGGCGACTCGGTGGCCGCCCGCGTCGGTCCACACCCAGATGCCGATGTCGTCGGTGAGCTCGGCCGGGAGCTCGGCCGGGTCACAGACCGCCCAGGACGACACTCCCCAGCCGGTGTTTCCGCGCCAGTCGGTGACCTCCTCGGACACGATCACGGCGGCCTTGGTCCGGCCGTCGACGTCGTAGGAGTAGAGGACGTGGCCGTCTCGGGTGGCCTCCTCGACGTAGCCTGCGCGCGGGAGTCCGGAGAACCAGCTGCCATCTTCGTCGAACCAGTTCGCGATGGCGCGCTGAGGCGTCGCCTGCGATCGGGACAACCCCGAGTCGTAGTCTGCGCCGCCGCCGTTGTCGGGCCGGCCCTCCTCGATCGCCGGGTCGCACTGGACGGCGGCCCCGGCCGCGCCGGCGCGCTTGCGGACATCGCGGACGTCGTCGTGCGGGGCCGGCGTGTCCAGGGGACCGGCGTACGGCGACCCGCCGGGCTCGCCCGCCACCACCACGGCCGAACCGCAGCCGCTCAGGGCGCCCGACAACGTCATCGCCGCAACCCAGATCGCGGGTCCACGCACGAGCCTCACCTCCTGTCTGAGGGTAGGACGCGGCGCGAGGGCTCTGCGTTCCGTCCGCCGAGCGGCGCTGTGCCCCACTAGAGTGGCCCGGCGGTCGAACCTCGGCCGACCGAGTCGGGAGGGCGCCGTGAGCCGAGCACGCTGGACGTGGCTGGTGGTCCTCGGTCTGGTCATGACCTGGCCTACGGCCACCGCCACCGTCGCCGCGGCGCCGGGGCCGGCACCGGCACCGGTGTCCACGTCCGTCGTGAGGGCGGCCGCCCCGAAGGTCGCGGCGACGCCCGTCGTACGCCGGGCCGCGGCCCGCCCGAACATCGTCGTGATCATGACCGACGACATGGCGGTGACCGACCTGAAGTGGATGCCCCGCACGCGCAAGCTGATCGGTGGCAACGGCGTGCGGTTCGACAACGCCGTCGCCAACAACCCCCTGTGCTGCCCGGCCCGGGCCACGCTGCTCACCGGCCAGGAGTCCCACAACAACGGGGTATGGACCAACGGCGGTCCGCACGGCGGCTACGACCGGCTGTCGCGCCGCAGCCGGCTGCCCGAGTGGCTGCAGCGCGCCGGCTACCGCACCGCCATGATCGGCAAGCACCTCAACGGCTACGAGCCTGCCCTCGACGGCCGCGACCCCGGGTGGGACTACTTCGATCCCACCGTGAGCGGCGTCTACCGCTACACCGACTTCGTCAGCTACGGCAACGGCCGTCCGGTGACCGTCCACAACGGATACATCACCGACTACGTCTCCAAGGCATCGGCCGGTGTCATCCGACGGTTCGAGCAGCAGGACCGCGCGCCGTTCTTCCTGTGGGCGTCCTACGTCGCGCCGCACCGCTCCGAGCCGGCACGCTGTCCGCGCCTTCAGCTGTGTTGGGGCTACCCGATCGCCGCGCCGCGGCACCGGACCCTCTTTCAGCAGGCGCGGCCGCCGTCGCTGGACAAGCCGTCGTTCAACGAGGCCGACATGACCGACAAGTCGCCCGCGCTCCAGCTGCTGGGCAAGGTCGACCGCAAGGTGGTGGTCCGGGACTACCGGCGACGGATCCGGACCCTGGTGTCGGTCGACCAGGCCGTGGCGCGCACCGTGGGCGCACTGAAGCGCGCCGGCGAGCTGTCGCGGACCCTGATCGTCTTCACCTCCGACAACGGCTACGCGCTCGGCGAGCATCGCTGGATCGGGAAGGTGCTGCCCTTCGATGAGTCGGTGCGGGTGCCGTTGCTCATTCGCGGGCCGGGCGTGGCGCGGGCCCGGACCGCTACCCAGCTGGCCACCACCGCCGACCTGACGGCGACCATCGTCGATGTCGCGCGATCGCGGCACTCGCGACGCCTGGACGGGCTGTCTCTCAAGCGCTATCTGGCCAACCCTGCTGCGGCCGACGCCCGCCCTGGTTCCCTGGTGCAGTCGGGAGGCTTCGGCTGGTTCTGGCCGCAGCGCGACTGGGCCTACCGCGGCTATCGTGAGGGCCGCTACACCCTGGCCCGCTACCACGACGGCGTGCTGGAGCTCTACGACCGCAGGATCGACCCGTTCGAGATCGCCAGCGTCTCCGACGATCCGGCGTACGCCGCAGTGCGCGCCGAGCTGTTGCGCCGCTTCCGCGCCCTCCGCGACTGTGCGGGATCGGGCTGCCGCAAGGACTTCGGGCCGCTCCCGGAGCCGACGCCGGCGACCGGCAGCAGGCTTCCCCGCGATCCCGACGTGCCGACCGCCCAGCCGACGGACCTGCCGACCGAGGTGCCGACCGGGCCGCGTTGGCACGCGCCCTACGTGCGCTGAGGCAGGCTTCTCACCAGAGGAAGAAGGCGCCGGTGACCGAGCTGCACGAGCTGACGGCCCTCGCCCAGGGCGAGCTGGTCCGGCGAGGCGAGGTGTCCCCGGTCGAGCTGGTCGAGCACTACCTGGCGCGTCCGGACACGGTCGGGGCGTTCGTGACCCGGACCTCGGAACAGGCGCTGGCCAGGGCCCGGTCGCTGCCTGACCGTGGCGAGTCACCGCTGTGGGGCGTGCCCACGGCGATCAAGGACCTCAATCTCACCGCGGGGGTGCGGACCACGTTCGGCTCGGCTGCGTTCGCGGACTTCGTGCCCGAGGTGTCCGATGAGGTGGTGCTGAGGATGGAGGCCGCGGGCCTGGTCAGCCTGGGCAAGACCAGCACGCCGGAGTTCGGGTCGCCGTGCTACACCGAGCCCGACGGACTGCCGCCGGCCGTCACCCCCTGGGACCGGACCCGGATGGCCGGCGGCTCGTCGGGTGGGGCCGCAGCGGCGGTGGCCGCCCGCCTGGCCCCGCTCGCCCAGGGGTCCGACGGAGGTGGGTCGATCCGGATCCCGGCGTCCTGCTGCGGGTTGGTCGGGCTCAAGCCGACGCGCGGCCGGATCTCGGGCGCCCCGATGTACGGCGATCCCGTCGGGCTGGCCACCAACGGGCCGATCGCGCGGTCGGTGCGCGACGCCGCGGCGCTGCTCGACGTGCTGGCCGGACGGGCCGTCGGGGACCCGTTCTGGGCCCCGCCACAGGCCGCGTCCCACCTGTCGGCCTGCGACCGCGCTCCCGGGCGGCTACGGATCGCCCGGTTCATCGAGCCCGTGATCGCCCACGCCACCGTGCACCCGGAGGTGCGACGCGCCTTCGACGACACTTCGGTCCTGTTGGCGTCGCTGGGTCACGAGATCCAGGACGTGCCGGTGCCGCTGCCGGAGTCGGCGGTCCCGGTGTTCGAGACGGTGTGGTCGGTCCTGACGGCGCTGTCGGTCGTTCCACCGGAACAGGAGCGTCTGCTCCGGCCGCTCACCCGATGGCTGAGCTGGCGGGGCGCAGCGGTGTCCGGGCCGGAGTTCGGGCTGGCCATCGGCGAGCTCCGGCGGCTCGCGGCCGGCGCCCTGGAGGCGTTGGCGGCGTACGACGCGGTGCTGACGCCGACGCTCGCCCAGCCGCCGCTGCCGGTGGGCGCGTTGCGTGACGATGACGATCCGGCTGCCGACTTCGAGGCGCAGAAGGCCTTCACCCCGTGGACGTCAGCCTGGAACGTCACGGGGATGCCGGCGGTGTCGCTGCCGCTGCACTGGACCCCCGAGGGCTTGCCCGTGGGGATGATGCTGGCCGGGCGGCCGGGCGAGGAGGCACTGCTGCTCTCGCTGGCCGCTCAGGTGGAGGCCGCAGCGCCCTGGTCGGACCGGGTGCCCCCGGCCTGAACCGTCAGCGTCGGTGTCAGCGGCCGAACAGTCGGGCGTCGAAGCTGGCGTCGGTCAGCCCGCCCTTCGCCTGGTGCAGCTCGACGGCCAGCGTGTTCGTGCCGGGCACCAACAGGCTCGCGTCGATCACGAAGCTCCGCAGCAGCTCCTCGTCGGCGCCGGTGCGGAACGTGGCGGCCATCGTGGTCGGGCCGACCTCGCCCGCGGGCATGTTGTCGCGCAACACCTCGACCCCGTTGAGGTAGACCACGGCGCCGTCGTCCGCGGCCAGCCGCAGGGTCAGCTCCGCGGGAACGGTGCTCGCCTGGAACTGGGTGCGGAAGTAGGAGGTCACGCGCGGCGCCGCCGCGGTACCACCGTCGGTCACCGTCAGCTCGTCTCCGTCGCCGTACCCGAACTGGCCCATGCCCTGGGCCCAGGCGCTGTCGTCGAAGGCCGGGGAGGTCCAGGAGGCGGCCGTCGAGCGCCGATCGTCGAAGCGCCAGGTCGTGCGGCCGCCGACGTACTCGGTGGCCTTCGGCAGGTCGGACCCGAAGAAGGCCAGGTAGCGGTGGGCGGCGCCGGCGACGCGGGTGAAGTTGCCGGAGATCACCAGTCCGCTCGCCGAGGCTGCGATGGTGCGCACGCCCCACTTGCTGTTCACCCGAGGGGCGAAGCCGGGCTCGGGGGTGCCGTTGTAGCCGTCCAGCGCGCGAACCCGAGCGGTCGGGTCGTCCAGCGCGCCTTCGGCGAAGCCGATCCACAAGGTGCCCTGGTGGTAGGTCACGGCATGCACGTCCCCGACCACCTGGTGCCGGAAGACGCGTGCGCCGGTGGTGGTCGACCACGCCACCGCGGAGTTGTAGCTGCCGCCGACGCCGCCGTAGAGGAGCTTGCCGTCGGGGCTGATGTCGAGCGCCCGGACGGTCGCCTTCTCGGGCTTGGCGAACGTGAGCGACTGGAGCTTGCCGCTGCCGCCGTTGATCAGCGCAACGCGCGAGCGGGCGACCTTGTTGACCTTGCGGAAGTTGCCGGCGATGTAGACGTCGTTGCCGTTGCCGGCCGGCGGCACCACGATGGCACGCACGTTGACGTCGACCTCCGGGTCGAACCCCTTGGGTACGGCACCGGAGGTCGCGTTGACCTTGGCCAGGTGCGCCTGCTTCCACTTGTTGACCTGGGTGAACACGCCGCCGACGTAGAGCATCCCGTGGTCCAGCTCCAGCGCGCGCACGGTGTCGTTGACTCCGGCGTCGAAGCGGGTGTCGACCGCACCGGTCGTGGCCGAGACCCGGACCAGGCGGTCGGCGCTGCGACCGGCAACCTTGGTGAACTCGCCGCCGGCCCAGATCGAGCTGCCGTCGGTCTCGAGCGCCCACACGACCCCGTTGGTGCTGGGGTTCCAGGGAAGCGGCTTTCCGGACGTCACGGAGAACGCGGCCAGACCCGCTCGAGGCTGGCTGTCCCCGGCCGTCGAGGTGGCGTTGTTGAACCGGCCACCGAGGTAGACCGTGTCGCCGATCACGACGGAGGCGTAGACGGGGCCGTCCACCTGCCAGGTCGTCTCCGGGCTGGCGTCGACGTCGACGACAGCCAGCGAGGGCGCGGTCGCGCTCGCTCCCAGCGCCATCAGCAACGACAGTGAGGTCACTCCCAGGGCGCGCGCAGCGAGCCGGCTCTTCCTCGACATGCCCCCATTTTCAACGAATTGTGGCGGCGGCGGACGAGAATGGCTGACTCCACTGCACGGAGCCGTCAGAGGTCTAGACGAACCAGGCTGGTACGGCGTCCCGGAAGGCCTCCGGGTCGAGTTTGCCCACCCCTGCGGGGACTCTGGCGATCACGGCAACGCCTGTGACCATCGGCAGATCGTCGGCGTTGCACTCCTCGGCGAGCCCGGGCCGGTCCGGCCAGGAGCCGATCACCAGCCCCGCCGGCTCCAGCCCTCGCTGGCGCAGCGCCCAGACGGTCAGCTCGGTCTCGTTGAGGGTGCCCAGTCGGGCCGTGGTGACCACCACGACCTGCACCTCATGCGTCGCGGCGAGCTCGACGGCGAGGTCGAGCACGGTGCCGCCCTGCCGGTCCAGCCGCACCAGCAGCCCACCCGCGCCCTCGACCAGGACGGCGTCGTGGGACTCCGCGAGGACCCGGATCCGGTCGGCGTACTCCGAGACACCCGGTAGCGGGACATCGCGAAGCCGCGCCGCCGTGTCCGGGGCGAGCGGGTCCGCCAACGCGGTGAACTCCTGGGTCGCGCAGCCGGTGAGACGGTGCACCTCGCCCGCGTCGCCCAGGTCTCCCGGGCCGACCCCGGTCTGCACCGGCTTGACCACCACCACGGTGCCGCTCTCCGCTGCCCGGACGGCCAGCGCCGCGGTCGCCACGGTCTTGCCGACGTCGGTGCCGGTGCCGGTGACCACGACGACCCGCGCGCTCACCTGTCGCCTCCGACGACCTGCTGGAGGACCGCCATCGCGCGCGCCCATTCCTGGTCGCTCAGCCCCGCCGAGGCGGTGATCCGCAGGCGCGAGCTGCCGTCTGGTGTGGACGGCGGCCGGAAGCACCCGACCCGGATGCCCCCGGCCAGCGCCTCCGCCTGAGCCGCGAGTGCCGCCTGGGGTGAGGCCATCGGCACCGACAGCACGGCTCCGGCCGGCGTGGGAACACCGAGTGCGGCCGCGAGGGCGGTGATCCGACTGCCGACGACCGACGCCAGCGCAGGGCGGGCGGCCAGGTGCCTCAGCGCGGCCAGTGCCCCGGCTGCCGCCGGTGGCGCCAGCCCCGTGTCGTAGATGAACGGCCGGGCCTGGTTGACGAGGTGGTCGATGACGGCCGTCGACCCCAGCACGGCGCCGCCCTGGGCGCCGAGGGACTTGGAGAGCGTTGCGGTGACGACGACGTGCGGCTGCCCGGCCAGGCCGAGGTCGGCCACTAGCCCGCGGCCGCCGGCACCGGCGACACCCAATCCGTGCGCCTCATCGACCACGAGCAGCGCGCCCAGCTCCGCACACAGCTGCGACAGCTCTGCCAGCGGCGCTGCGTCACCGAACACGGAGTAGACGGACTCGACGACCACCATGGCCCGGCGTCCGGCGGCGGCGGTCACTGCGTGGCGTACGCCGGAGACGTCGTGGTGGTCCACCACCCTCACCTCGGCCCGAGACAGTCGCGCGGCGTCGATCAGCGACGCGTGATTGTGAGCGTCGGAGACGACCAGCGCATCGCGGCCGGCGAGAGCGGCGACCACGGCGAGGTTGGCGTGGTAGCCGGTGGAGGTGACCAGCGCCGCCGGCTGCCCGAGGAAGCGCGAGAGCTCGCCCTCCAGCTCGGCGTGCAGCGTCGTCGTCCCGGTCACCAGCCGAGAGGCCCCGGCACCTGCCCCCCACTCCTTCGCCGCCGCCGCCGCGGCCTCGACCACCTCCGGGTGGCGAGCCAGCCCGAGATAGTCGTTCCCCGCAAGGTCGAGGGCGGGGTCACCGGCGCCCAGGGGAAGCAGGGCGCGCACCAGCCCGGCCTCGGCCCGCCGGCGTGCCTCGGTGGCCAGCCATTCGGTCCAGCTCATCCGACGCTCACCGCCGCGGTGACGGCGGACGTGATCGCGGCGAGGTCGGTCTCGGAGGAGATGTAGGGCGGCATCGCGTAGACGAGGTCGCGGAACGGCCGGATCCAGACCCCGTGGTCGAGGGCGGCCTCGGTGGCGACCGCCACGTCCACCGGGTGGTCGAGCTGGACCACGCCGACCGCACCGAGCGTGCGCACGTCGACGACTCCGGGCAGGTTCCGGCAACCGGCCAGCCCCGCCGCCAGCGCGGATCCGACGCGGCCCACCTGAGCCTGCCAGTCGTTCGACTCGAGGAGGTCGAGGCTGGCCAGCGCGACCGAGCAGGCGAGTGGGTTGCCCATGTACGTCGGTCCGTGCATCAGCACCCCCGACTCGGAGTCGGAGATCCCGCGGGCGACCTCCGTGGTGCACAGCGCGGCCGCCAGGCTCAGATAGCCGCCGGTGAGCGCCTTGCCGAGGCACATGATGTCGGGGGAGACGCGCGCCGCGTCGGCGGCGAACATCGTGCCGGTGCGGCCGAAGCCGGTGGCGATCTCGTCGAAGACCAGAAGCAGGCCGTGCTCGTCGGCCACCTCGCGCAGCACCCGCAGGCAGGCCGCCGGGTAGACGTGCATGCCGCCCGCGCCCTGGAGCAGCGGCTCCACGATCACGCCGGCCAGCTCGTGGGCGTGCTCGGCCGCGAGCCGGCGTACGCCGTCGGCCCAGGCCGCGACGCCGTCCTCGCCGCCCGGTGGCCGCGGGGCGAAGACCTGCGGCATCAGCACACCGGTGAACATCGAGTGCATGCCGCCGACCGGATCACACACGCTCATGGCGCCGAACGTGTCGCCGTGGTAGCCGCCACGCACCGTCAGCATCCGGGTGCGCTGTGGCCGCCCGCGGCCGCGCTGCGTCTGCAGCACCATCTTCAGCGCGACCTCGACGCTGACCGACCCGGAGTCGGCGAGGAAGACGTGGTCCAGCCCGGCGGGGGAGAGCTCGATCAGCCGCTGGGCCAGCCGGATCGCCGGCTCGTGGGTGAGCCCGCCGAACATCACATGCGCGACGCTGTCGACCTGCCGGCGGACGGCGTCGTCGAGCACGGGGTGCCGATACCCGTGGATCGCCGCCCACCACGACGACATCGCATCGACCACCTCACGACCGTCGTTCAGCCGCAGTCGCGTCCCCTCCGCTCCGACCACGAGCCGGGTCGGCGTCGGGTCGGTCATCGAGGTGTAGGGGTGCCACAGGTGCTCCCGGTCATAGGCGAGCAGGGCGGCCCCGTCCTCGGCGCGCGGGGCGAGGAGGTCGGACATGACCGCTGCAGTCTAGGAGCAGCGATCCGCCGTGGTCGCCCCGGCTCAGCGGGTGGCGACGACGGTGGAGGCGGGGGACTCGCAGCTGGTGTTGCAGCCGGGGATCTCCGGTGACATCAGCCCGGTGAAGAGCAGGGCCGCCGCGACGACGTTGGTGACGCCGTACACCCCGATCGTGGTCAGGCTGACCCCCCAGGTGGTCTTCTCCCAGCCCTGCCGATGAGCGTCGTTGGCGATCAGGGCGGGCAGCATCACCGTCATCACCGTCAAGCCGCGGGCAGGTTCCCAGAGGCCGTCGGTGACATAGCGGGCCGCCAGCTCGATCGTCCAGCCGATCAGGGCCCCGAACAGCACCATCACCGACAGCTTGCGGCGACCGAACAGCATCAGCCGCGGCATGATCACCTTGACCACGATCACCCAGGTCAGCACCGCCACGATCGCGATGTAGAGCAGGTCCCACCACCGGGGCAGCATGAACGCGACGTACGCCGCGGTGATGAAGCCACCTGACCGGAGCCCGATCTTGCTGAAGGTCAGCATCCCGATCAGCACGCTCGCCGTCACCGCGATCAGGATCAGCCGCCGGTCGTAGCCGAGGATCGGCGCCAGCATCTGCGGCGGGGCGACGTCGGCCCCGGCCAGCGGCAGGACCATGACGTAGACGTAGAGGAAGGTCGCCAGGATGACCGCGGTGGAGGCCAGCGCGATCACCGTCTTCTCCGGGCCCTGCCGGGTCATGTCGTGCGCGATGATGCCGGGGACCAGGAAGCCGATGGTGCTCACCGTGATGTCCCAGGTGGTGAGGTCGTCCAGCAGCATCCTGACCAGGAAGATCCCGCCGACGAGCGCCAGGCCGACCAGGACCTCGACCTCGAACTTGCGGCGGCCGTAGAGGATCCGCTGCCTGGTGATCACCTTCTCGACGATGGTGTGCGCCGCGAACCCCGCGAGCACGGTGGTCGTGACGGTGACCGGGGCCTGGAGCCCCAGCGCGAGGTACGCCGGCACGATGGCGCCGCCGGTGGTCAGGTGCAGCCGCTCGTAGAACAGCATCGAGGTGATCACGCCCATGACCAGCGTGACCCGGACGACGTCCGGGGAGTAGAGGTACTCGTTCACACCCGCTCCGGGTGCTCGTCGTGGGTGATCGTGGTGCTGTGGCGCGCAGCCGCCGCGCGCAGGCGGCGACGGGACTCGGGCTGCCGCTCCGGATCCAGCGACGCTGCCAGCTCGTCGACGTGGTCCTCGCCCGAGGCGTGCTCGAAGTACTCCAGCAGCATCTCCGCCTGGTGGGTGTGGATGTTGACCATGCCGATCAGCACCCCACGCTCACCTGGGATCAAGGCGGCGATCTTGTCGAGGATCTGATCCAACGTCGGGTCGACGGTGTCGCCCAGCTTGTGCACCTGGTCGCGGGGCAGCCCGCCCTCCAGGATCGTCTTCTCGACGCTGTCCTCGTAGGCGCCGAAGAGCAGCGTGTGGTCGAGGTAGGCGCGCAGCTCGTGGGTGGACATCGCGGCGAACAGCTCGGCGCGACGGCCCCGGTCCCGGCGGTTGTTCAGGATGCCGACGACGGTGGCGTCCTCCGGCCACTGAGCCTTGAGGGTGTCGAGCGTCATCACGACGCTCTCCTGGTCGTTGGCGGCGAACATCGGGATCCAGAGGATCTGCTTGCCCCGGATGTCGAAGGTGCGGAGCCTCACCACGCCGACGTCGGGGACGCCCTTCCACATCCCGCGGATGGCCGCCTCACGGCTGATCCCGAGGATGTCGGCCAGGGCCAGGCCGATCGCGACGTTCTCCTTGAACTGCAGGTAGTCGAAGCCCTTCATGTCCTCGTCGCGGACGCTGGCGGCGTCGGCGTACACGAACTGCGACTCGCGGCGAGCCGCGTGCTCGGCGAGCCGGGCGCGCAGCTCGGGGCGCTCCTCGGCCGTGATCAGGATGCCCTTGCGGGGGGTGGTGAGGGCGAGCGAGTCTGCGATCTCCTCGAGCGTCTCGCCCATCTCCTCCTGATGGTCCAACCGGACGTTGGTGATCACCGTGATGTCGGAGCGGACGATGTACTCCTGGGAGTACTCCTGATAGATCGGTCGCACCGCCATGCACTCGATCACCAGCGCCTCGACGCCGGGGGTGACGTGCTCCTTGACGATGTCGATCTGCTCGTTGATGGTCGCGGCGCCGAGGCGGACGATGCGCGACTCCTCACCCAGCGGTCCGATCACCCTGGCGGCACTGCCGGTGGTCTTGGCGACGGTGACGAACCCGCCTTCCCGCAGCACCGAGGAGACCAGGCGGGTCACGGTGCTCTTGCCCCGGATGCCGTTGACGTGCACGCGCACGTCCAACTGCTCGAGCCGCTTCTGGTGCTGACGCACCGACGATCCCCAGATCGCGATCAGCGCGAAGGTGACGATCCAGAGCAAGGAGATGCTGACGACGGCGCCGGCCATGGGTCAGCCCCTCATCAGACGGCTTCGGCGCGCTCCGTAGACGCCGACTCATTGGGCGTCGGGGCGTGTTGCGGCGCGGCGATGCGACGCGGTCCCGAGCGGCTGTTGGACGCGCGCGGCTGGCGGCGACTGGGGATCTTCGACGCCTTCGGTGCAGCGGCGGGGTCGAGGATGGTGGTGAGCACTGAGGTGAGCGTGGCCACGTCGCCGACGGAGGTACGCCGACCGGCAGCGCGGTCAGCGAAGGTGGCGGCGCGCGCCACCATCAGGGCGCTCTCGACCACGTCGACGGCCCCGGACGGTGTGGTCTCGGGGAGGATGGCGCCGAACTGTCCCGCGGCATCGACGAAGACGAGGTCGGTGACGCGCAGCTCGGTCTCCAGGCTGCGGGCGACGGCACGCCGGGCGCGGCGTACGTCCTCCGCGGCGAGACCGGAATCACTGAACTCGACCCGGATGCTCGCGGTGGTGAGCGGCCGCCGGTGCAGCTCGGCGCGCGCCCGCTCGTGGGTCAGCACGTCGGCCGCGTCAGCGCTCGAGAGCAGCCCGAGCGACCCCTCGACGGGGAGGATCGCGTGGTCTGCGCCTCGGGCGGAGATCCGGTGCGCACGCCGCATCCGGTCGGCGACCAGCCCGGAGCTGGTGCCGAGGAGGAAGAGCAGGCCGAGGGTGATCGCCTGGGTGGCGAACGACATCGGACGAGCATCGGGGAGGTACTGGTGGACGGCGGTGAACACCGCGGCCGCGACCAATCCGACGAGCATCCCGCCGAAGGCGTCGGTGAGGGAAGCGAGGACGAAGGCGACCAAGGCGACCGCGAGCGTCGTCAGCGCGACGTCCAGGGAGGCGACCGAACCGGAGACGGAGAGGGCGCCGAGCAGCGCCAGCATCGCACCGCCGGCCACGAGGCCGGCGTGGGCGTCAGTCCAGGCCGAGGTCAAACGGTTGAACACCGGACTCACCTCCGGCAAACCGTCGATAGGCCAATGGCAGGACGACGCCGAAGACGGCAAGGGCGAGCACGCCGTGCGTGAGAGCGGTGAGCATCGACGTGACTCCTTTCTCGTCCCATGGGGGTGTCCACGACCAATCGACGGGTGTCGATCGCCGTGCTCCGAGAAAGTGAAGTGCCGCTGCGGGATCCGTGATGCAATATCCGCGGCCGGCACACTCGCCTGTTTTGACGTGAGTAACGGTAATCGCGCAAACGGAGGATCGTGCGAAAACTCCCGATTTACCTAGGACTGCTCGCCGCGTTCGTCGTCGTGGTCGAGCTGCTCTGGCATACCCCCTTGCAGAAGGGGGGCGAGGCGCCGCCGGTGGCGACGTCGGTGAGCGTGGTCGACGCCCTCACCGGTGCCCCCGTGACGGGGACGATCACCCGTCTAGTCGACCTCGGCGACGCGCTGGGTGAACCCCTGCCGCTGCGCGAGGGCCGCGTGGACCTCCCGGTCGGGACACCGCGGCTGGTCCGGATCGAAGCGCCCGGCTACCAGAGCCGGGTCCTCGCCATCGGCCCCGAGGCCCCGGTGGCCGTCCCGCTGAGCGCGTCGACCGACGACGCCGTGACCGTTCGGGTCGCCGGCCAGGTGATGATGGGGCGGACCTTCTACGTGCCGCCGACGACCGGTGGACCCGCCCCGCTGGCGGGAGCCGACGACGTCGCCGGCCACGATCGCGTTCTTGCCGCCGCGGCGCCGTTGATCGGCGACGCCGATCTGACGGTGGCCGGGCTCGGAGCGCCGTTGGTGCCCGACCCCTATGTCGGCCCCGATATCGGCCCCGATCTCGGCGGCGAGCTGCCCCCGGGCTACCGGGGGGACAAGGCCGTCGTGCTCGCTCAGTCGATGGCGGTGGCGGACGCGCTGGGCACGGCTGGAGTCGACGTCGTGAGCTTGGCGGACGATCACCTGATGGACGCGCTGGACCTCGGACTGGAGTCCACGGTCGCGGCTCTGGACGCGGCCGGGGTCGTGCACTTCGGGGCCGGTGTCGACGTCGACGCCGCGTGGGCGCCGGCGTACGCCGGGGTGCGTGGCCAGGTGGTCGCCTTCCTCGGGTGTACCACGCTGGGCCGACCGGGGCGCCCCGACTCCTCCGCGGCGGGGGTCGACACCCCCGGCGTCGCCAACTGCTACCTCCCGCGGCTGCGTCGCGAGGTGGCCGCCGCCGCAGCGAAGGCGGATGCCGTGGTGGTCGTGCTCGACGGTGCGGCCCGGCCGGGGGGAGCTCCCTCCGAGGCGCGCGTCAGGGCCGGCGTACGCCGTCTGGCGGAGGTCGCAGCGGAGTCCGGAGCCTCGGTCGTCGCCGGCGGTTTCGCCGCCCAGGGCCCGCAGGAGATCCTGGGGATCGACGGCGTTCCGTGGATCGAGAGCACCGGGTCCCTGGTGTCTGACCAACAGCAGTGGACAGGGCTCTCCTCCTCGATCGCGCGCGTGTCCCTGAGCGGTGGTCGTGCCGAGACGTTGACGGTGGATCCGCTGGCGCGGGTCGCCGACCGTCCGGTCCCCGTGGTCGGGACGCTGGCCGCGGGCATCGCCCGGCAACTGCGCGGCTCCGTCGCGGGCCTCACCACGCTCGGCGAGGGGACGACCTACTGGCCGGCCGTGGGCAGCGCCCGGACCGAACCTCGCCCTGGCGCGCCCGGATCGCTGGTGCCGTTGGGCAACGCCTGGACGCTCGACGGGCTCGCCCCGGACGAACGCGCCGGCCGTGATCTGCTGTGGGGGACCGGCTCGTTCGAGGACCTCGACACCGATCCCGACGCCACCGGGTCCACGCTGTGGGCGCTCGGGAAGTACGTCACCACGTCGATGGAGGCCGGCTGCCAAGGCGCCCAAGGGCTCCAGCTGCGCCGCGGCCCGCTCAGCGCGAAGGACGTGGTGATCTCCCCGAGGTACCGCCAGCCGGTCACGTCGGGCACCCGGCTGACCCTGAGAGCGAACGTGCGACTCGCCAGCGAGGGGGCCTCGTTGGAGGTGCGGTGGTACCGCAGCCTCGACCCGACCAAGCGTTCCAGCGGCGCCGAGTCGGTGGCGATCCTGCCGCAGCGGCTGGCCGGCCCGTGCGCGCCGGTGCGGTTGGATCTGGTGGTGCCCGAGGGGATGGTCGCGGCGCAGCCCTACGTGCGGCTCTCCCCGCTGCACGACGTCAACCTCGCCGCCGAGCTCCGGGTCGACGACGTGGCGCTGGTGGCCTGGAGCGAGCCCGGCGCGGCCGGACGCCGGGTCGACACCGTCGAGCTCGGCTCGGGGTCGGGTTCGGGTTCGGGGTCCTCGGTCAGCGTCTCCCGCACCACCCCCTGACCCGAGACGGCGCTGCGGGTTGCACGAGACGGCGCTGCGGGTTGCACGAGACGGCGCTGCGGGTTGCACGAGACGGCGCTGCGGGTTGCACGAGACGGCGGTTCTGGTCGGCCGGGGCTCGCTGGCTGGGCCACCCCGGCCGCCGTACGCCGGCACCGGTTAGGTTGGGCGCCGTGACGGACATCGTGGAGCGCGCCCGGCAGCAGGTTCTCGACGGCGGCCAGGGCCTGTCGTACGACGATCTCGTCGAGGTGCTGCAGCTGCCCGACGACCAGGTTCCCGCGCTCCTGGAGCTGGCCCATGACGTGCGGATGAAGCACTGTGGCCCCGAGATCGAGGTCGAGGGCATCGTGTCGCTCAAGACCGGCGGCTGCCCCGAGGACTGCCACTTCTGCTCCCAGTCCGGGCAGTTCACCTCCCCGGTGCGGGCGGTGTGGCTCGACATCCCCCAGCTGGTGAAGGCGGCGCAGGAGACGGCGGCCACCGGCGCCACCGAGTTCTGCATCGTCGCGGCGGTGCGCGGGCCGGACGAGCGGCTGATGAGCCAGGTGCGTGACGGCGTCCGCGCGATTCGCGAGGCGGTCGACATCAACGTGGCGGTGTCGCTCGGGATGCTCACCCAGGAGCAGGTCGACGACCTCCGCGCGATGGGGGTGCACCGCTACAACCACAATCTCGAGGCGGCGCGTTCCTACTTCCCGGCGGTCGTGACGACCCACTCATGGGAGGAACGCTGGGACACCTGCCTGATGGTGCGCGAGTCGGGCATGGAGCTGTGCTGCGGTGGGCTGATCGGCATGGGGGAGACCCTCGAGCAGCGGGCCGAGCTGGCCGCCCAGCTCGCGGAGCTGGAGCCGCACGAGGTGCCGCTGAACTTTCTCAACCCGCGGCCGGGGACGCCGTTCGGAGAGATGCCGCTGATGAGTGCGGCCGATGCGCTGCGGGCGATCGCGGCGTTCCGGCTGGCGATGCCGCGCACCATCTTGCGGTACGCCGGCGGGCGCGAGCTGACACTGGGCGACCTCGGCACCCGCGAGGGGCTGCTGGGTGGCATCAATGCGGTGATCGTCGGCAACTACCTCACCACGCTCGGCCGCGATGCCGACGAGGATCTCGCCCTGCTGACGGAGCTGAAGATGCCGATCAAGGAACTGTCGAAGACCCTGTGACAGAGCTCCCGGGCACGGCGTACTGCGGCCACTGCGGCGAGCCGCGCCAGGCCGGTGAGCACGCCTCCTGCGAGGCGCGACTCGTCCTGGAGCCGCCACGCTTCTGCCCACAGTGCCGCCGCCGGATGAAGGTCCAGGTCACGCCCCGCGGCTGGACGGCCGACTGCGCCGAGCACGGGCCGCTGCCCGGCTGAGGCGCGCGGCGCCCCGGCTCAGCCGGCCAGCGCCGCCTCGATGTCGTCGGCGAGCTTGGCCGGCTCGGTCGTGGGCGCGTAGCGCTTGACCACCTGCCCGTCCCGACCGACCAGGAACTTCGTGAAGTTCCATTTGATCCTGCTGCCGAGAAGTCCGCCCGTCTGCGAGCGCAACCATTCGAACAGCGGGTGGGCACCGTCGCCGTTCACCTCGACCTTGGAGAACATCGGGAAGGTGACACCGAAGTTCTTCTGGCAGAACGCTCCGATCTCCTCCTCGCTGCCGGGCTCCTGGCCGCCGAACTGGTCGCAGGGGAACCCGAGCACGACCAGCCCCTGCTCGCCGTAGGTCTGCCACAGCTCCTCGAGGCCGGTGTACTGCGGCGTGAAGCCGCACTGTGAGGCGGTGTTGACGACCAGCACGACCTGGCCGGCGTACGCCTCGAGGTCCTGCGGGGGGCCGTCGAGCGTGGTAGCGGAGAAGTCGGTGAGCGTGGGCATGGATCTCCTGGGGGAAGCAGAGAAGGATGGGGTGTCATCAGGTGAACCGACGAGCCCGGCCAGGCATTCCAGCCTGGCGCGTCGGTGATGTTCAGTCCCCGAGGTCGACCACGGCGCCGGACTGCTCGGCCACCGCGACGGCTCCGGCGATGTCCACGCGGGCGCCGGCCAGCCGAGCACCGGTCAGATCGGCGCCGATGAGGGAGGCGCCGCGCAGGTCGACGCCGGTGAGGTTCGCCTCGCGCAGGCATGCCCCGTCCAGCCGGGCGCCGCGCAGGCTGGTCTCGGTCAAGTCGCTCATCGCCAGATCGATGTCGCGCAGATCGAGCTCGTCCAGGCGCAGCTTGGTCAGAGTGGCCCCGCGCATGGTGACGCTCTGCCAGGAGCCGCCGGTGACCGCCATCGGCCGCAGCACGCAGTCGGTGAAGACCGAACCCAGGAAGCGGCAGCCGTCGAGCTCGGCGTCGAAGAAGCTGGTGTGCGCGAAGTCACAGGCGACGTACGACGACCCGGTGTGCCGCGAGGCGTTCAGCCGACAGCGCTCGAAGCGGCACCGTTCGAAACTGGCTCCCTCGGTCGTGGCCTCGGTGAGGTCCACGTCGACGAACGTGCAGTCGCGGAACACAGCGTCGCCCAGCTCGTCGGCGTACCAGTCGTCGCCGGTGAATCGCTGATCCTCGACCTCACCCAGGGGGCGCTCAGCCATGGGCTCGGACCCTGGGCTCAGACATCGAACGTGCCGCCGCTGCGCCAGAAGACGTCGGACTCGCGGGTCAGGAACCCGTCGTCGACCAGGTGGCGGCGCAGCGCGGCATGGTCCGGGTGGAACCGGGTGAGCAGCTCGACGACCTCGAACTCGGCATAGCGTCGCCCGGGCTCGAACTCCTGCGCGATCCGGTCGAGCACCACCACCAGCATGCTCTGCATGCTCGGGATGGTGTGCAGGGAGCCGTCGCCGCGCGAGAAGCTCGCGACGATGCGCGCCGCCGCCTCGGGGTCGGGGAACGGGTCGGGCGCTTCGGGGGGTGGCCGGCTGCCGCCGCCCGGCTCGGGTCGCCTCATGACGTGAGGTCCAGGAGCTTCCGGGGCCATCGCGCCGAGCTCAGCCCGCCGCCGGCCTTGCGCACCTCGAAGTGCAGGTGGCAGCCGTCGGGGGCGCCCGAGTCGGACGCCTTCGCGATCAGCATGCCCACCTTGACCCGATCCCCGGGCCGTACGAAGACCTTGCGGGTGTGCGCGAGCAGGAAGTCCTTCTTCAGGCGGTAGTTGCGGATGAGGAGCGGGTTCTTGCCGTACGCCGGCCCGAGCTTCTTGTTCGACACCACCCAGCCGCGGCGGCCGGCGTACAGCTTCTTGCCGCAGGTCATGGCGAAGTCGATCCCGTGATGGAAGCCGCGGTCGTCGGCGCAGCGTGGATCGGCGTCGTAGTAGGGCGCGCTGGTGCAGCCGTAGGGCACCATCGTGCGGTGCTTGCCGGCCCACCAGGGCGAGGCGTACCAATGCTTGTCCTTGCTGTAGAACACCCAGCGCGGGTCGCCCCCGGCCTGCGCGGGTGTGGCGGTGAGCAGGGTCGCGACCAGCAGCATCGTGAGCAGGGCGCTCAGGGTGGCGGCGAGACGGGTCACCCGTTCACGGTAGCCGAGGTCGCGGGTGCCTCAGCGGTGGCGAGCAGCCGTGCACATTGCGCGATCAGTCGGGCCCGGATCGGGGTGGCCCGTTCGGCGAAGCCTCGCTGCGCGACGGCGTACTCCTGCCTGCCGTCGGGGGTCTCGATCCGGACCGGCTCGTAGCCGAGGTCGGCCAGGTCGTACGGCGCGGCGCGCATGTCGAGGACGCGCACGTCCCAGGCGAGCTCGAACGCGTCCGCGACCAGGTCGGACGGGACGAGGGGGGTCAGCCGGAAGGCGTGCTTGTAGAGGTCCATGGTGGCGTGCAGGCAGCCGGGCTGTTCGTACGCCGGCCGGTCGTCGCGGCCGGGCCGCAGCGTGTTGAGCGGGCGCGCCGGCGGGGTGAAGAACCGGAAGGCGTCGAAGTGGGAGCAGGCGATGCGCTGGGACTCGACGACCGCGTCGGTGCCCTCGGGGCCGAGCCGGAGCGGCCAGGCGGCGTGGCGGGTCTGGTCCTCGGCCAGTCGATAGACCATGGCCCATTCGTGGAGCCCGAAGCAGCCGTAGGACGGCGGGCGGCCGGCGGTGGCGGAGAGCAGGGTGTGGAGCTGCCGCAGAAGCGGGAGCTGGCTGGCGGCGTACTCCTCGGAGACGGCGACCGCGCCGTCGGCGGCGTGGGCGTAGCCCTTGAGATCGGCGTACTCGTCGCTGGCTCCCTCGAGCGCGATCCCATAGCCGGGATGCCAGCGGCGCAGCTGCACCGGCCGCTGGGAGTAGTAGGTGAAGAGGAAGTCATGCACCGGATGCGCGACGGAGGCGCCGCGGCGGGCCAGGTGCGGCGCGGTGTAGGGGTCGAGGCGGGCGGCATGCGCGTCGGCGCGGCTGCGCCAGTCCGATGGCGCCAGCGTCGTCGTCTCCACGACAGTCAGGGTAGGCGGCGGCCCCGGTGGGCCAGACGACCCTGGGGGCGCTCGCTAGGCTCACCGGGTGCGCATCGCGAGGTTCACCACAGGCGACGACCCCTCCTACGGCGTCATCACCGGCGACGTCGACGACCTCGGCCAGCCCGACGAGGACTCCGTCGTCACGGTCCTCCAGGGCGACCCGCTCTATGTAGGGATCAAGCCGATCGAGCAGCAGCACCGGCTGGCCGACGTCCGACTCCTCGCCCCGGTCATCCCGCGCTCCAAGGTCGTCGCGATCGGCAAGAACTACGCCGCCCACGCGGCCGAGATGGGCGGCGAGCTGCCCGCCGAGCCCTTGATGTTCCTCAAGCCCAACACCAGCGTCGTCGGGCCGGGCGACCCGATCTTCTACCCCCGGCAGACCCACGACCTCCACTACGAAGGGGAGCTCGCGGTCGTGATCGGGCGGATCTGCCGGGACATCCCGCCGGAGCAGGCGACCGACGTGATCTTCGGCTACACCGTCGCCAACGACGTCACGGCGCGCGACCTCCAGCAGACCGACGGGCAGTGGAGCCGGGCCAAGGGCTTCGACTCGTTCTGCCCGCTCGGACCGTGGATCGAGACCGACCTGGACCCGCACGACTTCGAGCAGGGGCGCACCGTGCAGACCCATCTCAACGGCGACCTGAAGCAGGACGGCACCACCGCGGACCTGATCTTCGACATCCCGACCCTGATCGCCCACATCACCAGCGCGATGACGCTGCTGCCGGGCGACGTGATCCTCACCGGGACCCCCGAGGGGGTCGGCCCGATGGTGGTCGGCGACGAGGTCGAGGTGTCGATCGCGGGGATCGGGACATTGACGAATAGGGTCGCCTCTCGTGACTGACACCGACCTCCCCACGGGCTCCGACGTCCGGGTCCGCTTCTGCCCCAGCCCGACGGGCGCACCCCACGTCGGCATGGCCCGCACCGCGCTGTTCAACTACGCCTTCGCGCGCCACCACGGCGGCACGTTCGTGTTCCGGATCGAGGACACCGACGCCGCGCGCGACTCCCAGGAGTCCTACGACACGGTGCTCAAGGTGATGCGCTGGTGCGGGTTCGACTGGGACGAGGGCGTCGAGAAGGGCGGCCCGCACGGGCCCTACCGCCAGAGTGAGCGACGGTCGATCTACGACGACGTGCTGGCGCGGCTGCGCGCCACGGCGTACGTCTATGACTGCTTCTGCACCGGCGACGAGGTGGAGGCGCGGCGCAAGGCCAGCGGCTCCAAGATCGCGGGGTACGACGGCTTCTGTCGCGCGCTCAGCCCCGAGCAGCGCAGTGCCTTCGAGGCCGAAGGCCGCGCGCCGATCCTGCGCTTCCGGATGCCCGACGGCGAGGTCTCCTGGCACGACCTGGTGCGCGGCGAGATCACGTTCCAGACCGAGCACGTGCCCGACTTCGCGCTCTGCCGCGCCAACGGCGACCCGCTCTACACGCTGGTCAACCCGGTCGACGACGCCCTGATGGAGATCACCCACGTGCTCCGCGGCGAGGACCTGCTGTCGTCGACGCCGCGCCAGATCGCGCTCTACGCCGCCCTGATCGAGATCGGCATCGCGCGCCGGGCCCCGGCGTTCGGACACCTGCCCTACGTCATGGGCCAGGGCAACAAGAAGCTCTCCAAACGCGACCCCGAGGCCAACTTCCTGGGCTACATCGACCGGGGGTTCACCCCAGAAGGGCTGCTCAACTACCTCGCGCTGCTCGGCTGGGCGATCGCGCCGGACCGCGACGTCTTCACCATGGCCGAGATGTACGCCGCGTTCGACATCGCCGACGTCAACCCCAACCCTGCTCGCTTCGACCTCAAGAAGGCCGAGGCGATCAACGCCTCGCAGATGCGTCTGATCGGGCTCGCCGACATGACCGAGCGCGTCCTGCCGTTCCTGCAGCGCGACGGGGTGGTCTCGACGCCGATCACCGAGGCCCAGCGGGAGACGCTGGACGCCGCGATGCCGCTGGTGCACGAGCGGATCAACAAGCTCACCGAGGCCGGCGAGATGCTGAGCTTCCTGTTCGTCGAGGAGTCCGTCTTCGCGCGGGCCGAGGAGCTCGACGAGGACGGTCGGGCCGCGGTGGCTGCCGCTCACGAGGCGCTGGCGACGCTGCCCGAGTGGACGACGGCCGCGATCGACGAGGCGCTGCGGTCCGCGCTGGTCGAGGGATTGGGCCTCAAGCCACGGCTGGCCTTCGGCCCGGTGCGGATCGCCGTCACCGGGCGGCGTGTCTCGCCGCCGTTGTTCGAGTCGCTCGAGCTGCTCGGGCGGGAGCGGGCGCTCGGACGGCTGGCCGGCGCACTCACGTGAGCGACTGGACGCCGCCGGGCGGGGCGGAGGAGCCGCCGCTGCCGCCGCCGTCGCAACCGCCCCCGCCGAGGTACGGCGCCCCGGTGCCGCTGCCGCCCCCGCCCGGGTATCCCGCTCCGGCGTACCCTCCGCAGGCGCCGGGCTACCCGCCGCCGTACCCCGCGCCGTACGGCACCGGCTTCCAGCCGGCCTACGGCCCGCCGGCGGCGTACCCCGCCAACCCCTACGCGGCGGCGTTGCCGACGGACGACCCTGCGGCCACGCCCCTGGAGTTCCACCAGATCCTGCGCGGCGGTCGCCCCGGCTGGTGGTGGCCGATGATCGGGCTGCCCGTGGTGGTGCTTGCCTTCCTGCTCGCGCAGGTCATGATCACGGTGCCGTTCCTGGTGGTGGCAGTCGCGGGCGGTGAATCCGTCCAGGACGCCGTGGCTGCGCTCGCCGACTTCTCCGACCCGACTCCGGCCTCAATGGCGTTCCTGTTGCTCAACTTGGCCGTGCTGATCCCCATCGTGTTGCTGACGATGCGCTTCGTGCACGGACTCAAGCCTGGGTGGGCCTCCTCAGTGCGGCCTCGGCTGCGCTGGCGCTACCTGGCTGTCTGCCTCGGCCTGGCCTTTGTGGCGCTGCTCGCGACCGTGGGGCTCTCCCAGCTCCTGCCGGGCCAGGGGGAGACCTCCGGGGGAGAGACGCTCCAGGAGTTCGACGCCCGGACGCGTGACTTGGCCCTGATCATCCTGCTGCTGACGCCGTTCCAGGCGGCGGGGGAGGAGTACGGCTTCCGTGGCTACCTCACCCAGGCGTTCGGCAGTGTCTTCGGATTCCTCGGGGAGCGCCGGAGCCGGATCCTCGCGGTGCTGGCCCCGGCCACGCTGTTCGCGCTCGCGCACGGGGTGCAGAGCATTCCGGTGTTCTTCGACCGCTTCGCGTTCGGTGTCGTCGCGGGGGTGCTGGTGATCGTCACCGGTGGGCTCGAGGCCGGGATCGCGATGCACGTCCTGAACAACTACCTCGCGTTCGGGGTGGCGTTGGCCTACGGCACGCTGGCCGAGTCACTGCAGCCGTCCGGGGGGAACTGGTGGATGATCCTCGCCACGCTCACCAAGTCGCTGGTGTACCTCGGCCTGGCGTGGTTCGTCGCACGCAAGATGGGGCTGGCCACCCGCACCGATCCGGGCGTTTTGGCTGCCTCTCGCGGGCTTGTGTATCGTGGCCCCTCGGTCCCGCCCGCAGCTCCTCAGCACTGAGAGCCGGGGGCCGAAACCCCAGTGGGATATGGTGTAATTGGCAGCACGACTGGTTCTGGTCCAGTTAGTCTAGGTTCGAGTCCTAGTATCCCAGCAAGCGATCCCGGCGGCCCGCGGGCCACCGGGATTTTGTGCGAAACTCACGTGTTGGCTAAAGTTCCGCAGGTTGCCGGACGCGTTCTGGCGACACCAGGCCCCCGTTGTGTAGCGGCCTAGCACGCCGCCCTCTCAAGGCGGTAGCGCGGGTTCGAATCCCGTCGGGGGTACCACGTCGAAAAGGGGTCCTGACCAGCGGAGACGCTGGGACGGACCGCTTCCGCATTTCCGTCGAAATCACGCTCGGGCAACACTCGGGCAACACGGGGCAACAGCTGGCGGCGCTGACGGGCGGTCTCACGTGCTCGATCCAGGGCGTCCCCGACCTCGTCCAGGCGGTCCTCGAAGAGGTGGCCGTAGGTGTCCAGGGTCATGGTGGCCGAGGCGTGGCCGAGCATCTGCTGGACGACCTTCACGTCGGCGCCGCTGGCGATCGCGAGGCTGGCTGCCGTGTGCCGGAGCTGGTGTGGATACAGGTCGGGGACGCCGATGGTTCGCGCGGCCGCGCTGAACGCCGTCCGGAAGGTGCTGACTCGCAGCGGCTGGCCGTTGCGGATGCCGGCGAAGACCAGATCGTCGGGCTTCCGGCCGGCAACGTGGCCGGCCAGCTCGGCCGCGAGGAAGCGCGGGATCGGCACCTCCCTTCGTTGATGGGTCTTGGGAGTGCCCCACACGAGTCCCTGGCCCTGCACCGGGGTCACGGACTCGGCGATGACCGCTCGGTTGCGCCGAAGGTCGAGCCGCGCGACCCGGAGTGCTGCCATCTCCCCGAAGCGAACGCCGGTGTAGGCCAGGAACAGCACGACGAGCCGGTAGGTCTCGTTCGCGCGGGTGTCGAGGCTGCTGAACTTGCTCGCGGCGGAGGGGTAGCCGGTCGCCGCGGCTAGGTCTTCGACCTGGTCGTGCGTGAGGTAGCGGTGCTCGTGCCTGACCGTGCGGGGCAGGTTCACCCCGGCGGCGACGTTGCGGACCAGTCGACCGTCCTTGACCGCCAGGTCGAGGACCAGGCTGAGCACCCGGTGGATCTTGTGGACGGTGGCGGGGGAGTGGCGACTCGCCAGGTCGCTGATCCAAGCCTGGACGTCGCTGTGGGAGACGTTGGCGAGCTTGACCCGGTCCCACTTCGGCCGGATGTGCTTGCTCAGGATCCCGGCGTACCGGGAGCGCGTGGTCGGCTTGAGATGTGCTTGACCGTCGAGCCATCGCTGCGCCCACTCGCCGACGGTGACCTTCGCAAGCGCCGGGTCCACGTAGGTTCCGACGACCTTGGCGCTCTCGACGCCGGCGAGGAAGCGTTCGGCGTCGACCTTGCGCCGGAAGGTCTTGTTGCGTTGCGCGCCGGCCGGTGTGCGGTAGTGCGCCCGCCAGGTGGTCTGCCCATCGCGGAGGCGCTTCTCGATGCTGGCCATGTCTCATCCTGCCTCTCGGGTCGACGGGCTGTCGCCGGTCACCGGTGTCCCTGTTGACGATTGGTCTGTTCGTTGAGCCAGAGGATGAGGTCGGTGCGCCAGTAGCGGACGTGGCGGCCGAGGCGGAAGCTGTGGGGTCCGTCGCCGGTGTGGCGCCAGTAGCGCAGGGTGGCGACGGGGAGGCGAAGGAGCTGGGCGGCTTCGGTGATGGTGAGCATCTCGTCGTGTTCGTGGTTGTCGTGCTGGTGGCCGTGTGTGGGTGTGGTGGTCATGGTGACTTCTCCTGTTCGTCGTGTCGGTTGGTGCTGGTACTTCAAACGCGGAAGTGGTGGCGAGTGGACACCGTTGGCTTCCACTGTCCGGATGGAAGGCACCAATTTCCGCCCGTCCTGGGCTGCGCCCGTCCCGGACGGGCGGGGGACGGGCGGTGGGGCGGGCGATGGTGTTTGCGCAGGTCAGCGCCGCGTGGGTGTCGCCCGTCCGAAAGTCGGGGGCTTCTCGAATGGTGAGACGTCGTGGAGCTCCGGGTGCCCGGGTGGTGAGAAGGAGGGCGGGCCGGCGGGCGGTCAGAAGCCGATGCCTGGGCCTGTCGGGTGGGGGCGGGTCGGCTCGAGTGGCTCGGGGTGCCGCCGCTCGAGCTCGCGTCGGTGCTCGGCCCGGCGCTGCTGCTGTGCGCGCCGGTGGGCGTCGGCTTGGTGGACTTGGGCGGGTCCGTTGGGTCCGTATCTGTCGATGGCGTCGATGGCTTGGAGGCGGGCGTGGGCGACGCCGAGGTCTGCCCGGTCGCGGCTGAGCGTCTGTTCCCAGATCGCGCGGGCTTGTTCTGGGGTGTCGGCGACGAGGTGGGCGGTGTTGTCGTGGCGGCCGCGGGTCATGCCCACGTAGGCCGCCGCGGCCGTGGTGGTCTCGCCGGCGACGAGGTGTGCCTCGGTGTTGGTGTCGCCTTGGGCGCCGTAGACGGTGGTGGCGTAGGCCAGCTCGACCGAGGCGTGGGCGTACCAGGTCGGGATCTGGCGGGTCCGGCCGCGGTCGTTGCGCAGGGTGACGGTCTGGTCGGTGAGGTGGGTGATGGTCCAGGTCTGCCGGTTGGCGACTCCGAGGCGCCAGTCGTTGCGGCGGGTGGCAACCCGGTCCCCGATGCCGAGCCGTTCACCGGACTCGTTCACGACGACCAGGCGGTTGTCGACAAACCCCTTAGCGACGAGGCGGTCGCGGATCGCGCCGTTGAGGGCGGCGGCCTGGTCGCGGGTGTCGGCCATCAAGGCGCGGTTGGTGTGGCCGGCGAGGATCGCCTCGGCCGCCTCCTGAGCCAGTGTGCGGATGCGTTCGGGTTCGCTGGCGTGCAGCCGGATCTGTCCGCGGCGCCACAGCGCGTCGAACACGGTCTCGCGGGTGTCTGCGACGGGCTGGCCGCGGCGCATCGCCAGGGTGATCTCGGCGTAGGCGGGGTCGGCGAACCGGTGCACCACCTCCAGCGACACCGTCGCCTCTGCGCCGGCGTGTTGGGCGGCGAGGTCGAGCACGCCGCCGCGGCCGACCGCGGGGAGCTGGTGCCGGTCACCCATGAACGCCACCCGTGCGCCGGTCTCCTGGGCGATCTCGAGGAGGGCTCGGGCGGTGTCCTGGTCTAGCATCCCGGCCTCGTCGATGATCAGCAGGTCACCTGCGCGGATCCTCGCGCGCGGGTCGAGGGGCTCGGCAATGGTGTGGGTCCAGTGGCCGTCGTCGTCCCACCGCCAACCCCACTGGTGGGCCAGCCAGGCGGCCGAGAACGCCGGTGCGTCGATCTCACCGGCCGCGACCTCGGCCGCCTTCAGGGTGGGGGTGACCACCAGCATGCGGTGCCCGCGCCGCCCGAGTTGGTCTTTCGTGGTCGCGAGCGTGGTGGTCTTCCCGGCTCCGGCGGCGCCTTCGACCACGAGCAGCTGCCGCGACGACCCCACCAGCGCGGCCACCGCCGCTCGCTGCGCCGGGTCGAGGCTGACCGCGGTCAGCGCGTCGAGCTTCGCCTCGCGGCCGTCGGCGTAGGCCACGAGACCGAGGAGTCGGGTGATCCGGTCCTCGACCGCGATCACCTGCGGCGAGGTCAAGGCTCTGACGTGCTGCGGAACGTCGCTGCGGTCCTGTAGGGGTGTGCACGCGGCGACGGCGCGAGCGGTCAAGTCTTCGGCGAGCTCGATCCGGACCGCCGGATCGGCGACCAGACCGGTCTCGGCGATCCACCGCTCGACCTGACCACGGACGTCGGCGGCGTTCCACGCCGACCGCTTCGACCCCAGACGCGAGAGCACCACCACGACCGCCCCGTCACGATCCAGCGCACCCGCATGGGGCGAAACGAGGCTGGCGGGACCGGGCGGGTCGGCGTAACCCAGGCTGCGGAGCTCGTCGTTCCACGCCGCGACCATCGCGGCCCCGTCGGTCGGGACCAGCTTGTCTGGCCGGGCCTGTGCCCAGGCCCGACGATCCCACGCCTGCCGCAAACGCGGACCCGGCTCCTCGCCCGGATGAGCGGCGCGCCACTCGGCCTCGAAGCGTTCGATGTTGCGGTGGATCTGCGCTGCCCGGGCACTGAACCGCGCCGCGTACGGCGCGAGCTCGACCAGTTCTCCCGACGCCGGGTCGAGGGTGAGGCCGCGGGTTGCCAACGCGTGCCGGAAGCCCGGATCGGTGGCCACGGCGGCGTGGCCGATCCCGTTGATCGCCTCCAGATAGTCCCGGGTCCCGACCGAGTGCAGGCCCCGCCACCTCCCCGCGGCGAACACGCGGGCGTTGACCTGCAAGTGGAGGTGTCGATGCGGGTCACCGGCACGGGAGGTGTAGTGCCGGATGACAGCCGCCTCGACCTGCTCTACCGGCACCTGCACCTGCCGGCCCCGCGGGCCCACCCGGGTCGTCGCGTGCTCGGCGACCCAGCCGATGATCTGCCCGGCCGCCCGGTCCTGCGCCTCATCGAGTGCAGCCGACACCTCGGGATACAACGCTGCGGCCAGCGACCACGTCTTCGGGCCGTTGACCGCCACCTCGACGAACCGGAGCGCGTTCGCGTCGTCCCGGAGCCGACCCTTCGCTTCGCCCGTCTCGACGTCGTACCCAGCCACCCACCGCTCGTAGCCCTGGCCGTCGAGCTCGCCGACGCGGGTCAGGCTCACCGAGTCGCTCACTTCGGCCACGAACCGGGTTGCGACACCCGAACCCTCAGCGAGGTAGTAGTCGTCGGCGCGGGAGTGGTCGGCCTCGACGTACGCGCGCGCCGCGGCAGCCGAGCCGCGGTAGAACGTCATCCCGCCTTGCATGCCACCCACCCCGATCCCAGTGCCGGGCGAGGCCAACAACAGCCAGCAACGTCCAACAACTACCCTGGAAATGCCGCTCGGCCCGCCCCCAGAGGGCGGACCGATCTACGTACTTCGTAGCATGCGTGCCGCATTGAAGGAAGGGTTTAGACAGCCGGTGAGAGGGCAATCCAGAAAGAATTCTTGGGGCCAGCAATAGTCAATAGGAATCAACGATTCAAGCGGTCGAGATCAAAGCTGCGAAAGGGTTCCGCAACTGGTCGATCACCTCGGCGACCCACGTTCCGCTACGCGCCCCCTCCCCGGGAACGTCAACGGACAGGGCATACGGGACGGGCGGCAACCGGAACCCGGCGAGCCAACGGAACATCCCGCAGGAGGTTCGGCAAACAGGAGTCTGGTCATTGAAGTGGCAATGGTTGACGCAACCCCCTGCTCGGCTCTCGTCCTGGACGGAGTTGCGCTGCGTACGGCGGCAAGGAGTCGCCGACGCAGTCTCGTCGCGCTGGTGAGATTTGTCCGTTCTCCCTCTTGCCGGCGTGCGTGGTCGGCGCTTGTGGTCCGCTCACGTGATTGGAGTGGTTGATGGCGGCAAGGCAGCCACTGATCGGCAGTGCGATGTTGGCCGTAATCATCTCGAGAATCTCGGGCGCGCCGGCCCTTGGCCTTCGCGACCTTGATGCCCTCAACGGTGCGCAGCCGGATCAGGTCGGACTCGAACTCGGCCACCCTGGCAAGGATGTTGAACAGCAGTCACTGACCGAGTCTTTACAGTCCCGCTTGTTGACCACTACGCCTCGTCGGGTTAGCGTGCGCCCACGTCGCGGGCACTGCGTGCGGCTGCGAGCATCTCGGTAGGGGTCGAGGTCTCTCGCCGACTCGGGAAGGCCCTACGTGTCCACTCCCTCAGGTCTTTGCATCGCTTCTGCGCGGCGGCTGTGGCTGCCAACCTTCGCTCTGGCAGTGACCGCCGGACTCACGCTCACACCACCCCTGGCCGCGACGCAGGCGTCGAGCCCAGCTGAGCCGGCGCCAGTCATTGCTCCAGGTCCCGTCAACGAGTTGTCGACCGAGTTCTCCAACACCGTGCGTGAGGCCGATGGGTCGTACACCTTGCAGTCGTCACCTGTCCCGATCAACTATCTCGATGACTCGGGGACGTGGCAGCCGATCGACAACACGCTTGTCGATGCCCCAGGCACGGTCTACGACGTCCAGAACACGGGCAACTCCTTCACCGCGAAACTGCCCGAAGACCCCCAAACCACCCCGGTGAAGTTCATCGAGGACGGCGCCTGGGTGTCGATGCGCATGCACGGGGCCCAGGACGTACCAGCCGACGTAACCGGCTCAGAAGCAAACTACACCGACGTGGCGAACACCGACGGGGTGACCTACGAAGTTGTGAATACAGGACTCAAGGAGACCATCACATCTCGATACGCCGCCAACGGCTCCAGTCTCTTACACGTACACGATTGACACGAGCGCCGGACTGACGCCATCGCTCAAGGCCGACGGCAGCATCGCCTTCTCGAACGGTCAGGGCGAACCGATCTTTGGGATGCCGGCAGGTGTCATGGTTGACACGGCAGCTTCCCCAGCACACAGCAACCAGGTCACATACTCCCTGGCTGACACCGGGCCGGCATGGACCCTAACGGTCACGCCCAGCCACGGGTGGCTGACGGCGCCCGAGCGCGTCTACCCGGTGAGCATCGACCCTACGCTAACCAACCAACCGGTCTCGAGAGACTGCTGGATGAACCAGTCATCGCCGACGACCTTCTACTGCGGCAACCCTTCATCGTTCATCCGCGTGGGGCGCACCGACACGTCCACGTCGTCGAAGAAGCGTGGCCTCCTTGACTTCGATGTCTCAAGCATCCCCGCGACAGCGCTGATCACTGACGCGTCAATCTCGCTCTACCTCGACACGAGTCAGACAGCCACAACCGCAGCCGCTGACTATGCTTTCCACACGGCTGGCAAGGCCTTCGACTCCGCCAACTGGAACACAGCGGGGTCAGCCGGCAGCTGGACGGGCGGCGATCCTGGCGCAGCCGCCTATGGAACCAAGAACCTCAGCGGAACCGGAGCGAGCGGGTATAGGGCGTTCACCGGCATGAGCCCGCTCGTCCAAGGCTGGGTTGATGGATCCATTCCAAAGCGCGGGCTAGTTCTCAAGCAGGTCGGCGAAGGTACTGCCAACACGCTGTACTTCTATTCCTCATCGACCGCCACCACCAACAACAACAAGCGGCCGTACCTAAACGTCACCTACACCAACCCACCAAGCAGTCCAAGCCTGTCGATCAGTTCATGTCGTGGACGCTGCGATCCTTCATTCCGAGTTACCAGCACCGTCGCGCCGACGATGACGGCGTCGTCGGCGGACCTGGACTCCCAGACGCTCACCTACAATTGGGAAATACGAGCCGACAATGCCTCCAACACGCTCGTAGCCACCAATACTCAGACCGCGGCGTCCGGCGCCACTAGCTCGTGGGCAATTGCACCGGCAATTCTTGCAGACGAGTCCGCCTACAAATTGACCTTAACAGTAACTGATGGCCAGACCCCCGTTACGAACACATTTGTCTTCGCCGTAGATGTAGACGACCCTCCGGCCGCAGCGACCGAAATCGTGATGGAACCCTGCTCTCCCTGCATGCCTGTGATCACATCGACAGCGACGCCGTCGATTGTGGGCCAATTCTCGGATAGCGACTCCACGAGCGTCAGCGCTCGCCTGGAGGTCCGCAACGCCGTTGGGGTTGTCTCACAGTTGCCCGTCGTCATGGTGCCGGGCCAGTCAGCCGGCCTACTCTCAATTCCTGCGGGAACAATACCCGGTGACGGCAACTACGAGTTCAGGATCGGCACAGCTGATGATTCCTCGAGCTGGGTGTGGTCGAGTTGGAACGCGTTCACAGTGTCTATTCCTACCCAAGTTCGGAGTCCGATCCTGGCCGCGATTTCGCCTTGCAGCCCCGCCCCTTGCTCTGCTGGTGCGGCTGCGTCGACCTCCCCGAGTCTTACGCCGTCCTTCCAGGTGCTGCCGCAAGGGGAATCCGGTGTCAGTCAGACCGTCTCCCTACAGTTCGCCGTTGACACCGAAAACCCGCTTGCCCCGTTCGACATAGGCAATGCTGTTGGAGGGCAGCAAGCCCTCAGCTGGACTACACCATCCGATCTGCTCGGATCGGATGAGTACTTCGTCCGGCTGGGCGCACGTGTCCCAACTTCGTCTCCTGCAACGACCGTATGGGGCGGTTGGCAGGTGCTAAATATTGAGTCTGAGAGCGAGACGCAGGACGTCCCATATCTGCAACGGGTTTCTGGACTTACGTATGCCGAAGGAGTCGTCGCAACTGTGTCTGACCCAAGGGGTGACACTCCGGATAGTTACGTAAGCGCCGATCCGGCCCAACGCACGTCGGACTCCGATCTCGCATACAAGTACGCCCCTGTTCTGTATCTCCACAACGGAGTTAAGGATGCCAACGGCAATTACACCACCGATCCGGAGAAGCACTGGCCTTACTCCATCAACAACTTCATCGACAACAGTGACCTCTACTGGGCGCAGGACGGTGTGTGCAATGACGACCGGCTTGATGATGACCCGACGAACACTGATTTGGGTACCAACGAGAGGTACACGCACCGAACTGCCAATGCGGCGTGTTTCGACACGGGTCCCCAGTGGGATAACGTCGCGTCGGTAGCTCCTTTCCGTGGAGCCGTGAGCAACGACGACAAGGGCGAGGGCATGTACTTGGACTTGCCAAACAGTCTGCGCGGAGGTGGCGGGCTCCAAACGGATGAGCCGATCTACTATCTGTTCGGGTTCAACGGAGACGGGGAACGCTACGTTCGATACTGGTTCGGATACGCAGACAGTGCGACCAGGAGGTTCGGGGTAACGCAGCCCTTCACCCATCACGAAGGAGACTGGGAGTCGATGGCGATCCGGCTGCAATTCGAAGGCCCCCCGTCGTCGGGCGTTTATGTACCCAAACAAGTACAGTACTTCTTCCACCATGACTCCTGTGTCGAGACTTGGGGGTCTTCATTGAAGAACAGTTCAGGTAGGCTCGAACTTGGGGTCGCTCGCGATTCACATGGAGTGTACCCACCGGGGGCGGATCCAGGTTCCGCGTCTCAACTGGACGATTTGATTGAGTGGGAGGGAAGCACAACCAAGGTTTGGGACGCCCGAACGTCTCTGAGTAATGCCGTGACGAAGGCGTGGTGGGGGTTCGGAGGGGGTTTTGGTCAGGTCGGCGGTCGCTTGAATACTACTGGACCGTGGGGCCCGAACTCCTATCGGGGAGAGCCTTCTTTCAATAAGCACGACTGTAGCGATAACGACTGAGCCATGAACCGCATCGTATCGTTTAGAACGCTGGGATTCGCAGGCGTAGTTACGATCATTCTTGTTCCGATCGCCTACGTCGTCTTCGTATGCCTGGCTCACGCCGTATTCCACTGGGGATCTGATGACGCGGAATTTGTGGACGGACTAATTGGCTACCTAATGATAGCGACGCTCGTGAGCATCCTGATGGCTGGCTTGGGTGCCGTCCTTGTGGCAATTGGCACTCGGCTCGGCCATGACTGGGTCGTGACGGTTGCGGCTTGGGCGTTGGGGCCATTGCTGCTGCTCATCTGGAGGATCTCGATGACTGGGGGGCTCGGCCCGAATTTCGGGAGCGAACTTAGGACGTTGTTGTCAGGCGGCGTTCTCTCGGACGCGTGGCTGGTTTGGCCGGTGCTCGTTGGTGCGCCTGTCTTCTGGGCTGTCAGCCGTCGTAAGGAAGCGTCTCGTCTTGGAATGGAGACCAGTTCTCATGCAAGGTGGACGTTCCTTACCTGCCTTGGGCTCGGTTTGGCAATGTTCTTTGTCCTTCCGGTCCTCTGATCTTAAGCGGTGGGAGAGAGGAGATTCCAACAGGGAGCATGCAGGGCAGTGGTCGCCCCCCTTGGAGGGGCACGACGACGGAGCGTCGAGGAACGGCTGCGCGCGCATGCTCTCCCCGATGGCCTTGGGCAGGAACACACGGGTGGCCATACCGTCAGGGCAGATCCTGGCCGCCAGACCCCGCCCAGGGCGGCTGGCCCTACGACCAGAACTAACGGCATCGCGACACCGACCACGTCCCCGACGCCTACGGCCTCCAGCTCCTCAGACGAGGACACCTCGCCAGACTCGCAGAGCCTCTGCCCACCGACCGTTGGGAGCAGATCCCTACTCGCAGCCCACTGACCTGGTCAAACAGATCCAAGCACCCGGCTGGCTGGTATCGGTGCGTCACCCGACCCGGTACCAGGGCAGCATCCGCGCCGGCATCCGCGCCCTGGACGCCCTCGACCTCGTCGCCGCCGCCCATGCTCCACCGCTCCCGAAACGACTTCCGACGCGTCATCCTCCACGGCCGCAACAAGCCCGCGGGAGCACCCTCGTAGTCGGGCCTGGAAGACCCTGGAAGACCCCGTCGATCCTTAGGGTCGTCCCCGGGGAAGCCGAACGACTACCGGACTTGGCCACCAGGCCGGGCTGCTGGAATCGCCGGCGTCCCGGGTGGGTGTCGGATACGGGACGCCCTGTTCGATTGACGATCGGCTTGCGGGACAGCCCGGTTGCTGCCCCTGGCCGCACGGATCCGGCACCCCTCTGTCGGTTAGCCGGCGGGTCTTCCGGGAAGTGGCGGCTTAGCCTCGCGCGGCCAGCCAGCCGAGTGCTTGTTCGACCGCGGGCGTGTGTTCGCTTGAAACAGCGGAGAGCCGCGCGACGATGACGCCGGAGTCGACGAGGCTGGCGTCGATCAGGGCGGCGACGAAGTTGCGGTCCTTCTCGCGGAAGGCGACGAGTTTGGCGGCGCACAGGTCTTCCTTGTCGAGGCAGAGGCCGGTGAACTGTGTCTGGCCGTCTGGGGCCGCGGTGTTGGCGTTCTGTACCTTGACCAGTCGGTCTCGCCAGCCGTCGGGCAGCACTGCGGTCTGCAGGTCGACGCCGTCGATGCTGAAGCCGTGCAGCTCCTCGAAGGGAGAGAGTTCGCCGGCGACGCCTTCTATTAGGTCGGCCAGCCGAGCGGCCTCGTCGTTGGTGTCCGCGATGGGGAGGATGTCGATCTCGATGGACATGGTGGCCGCGGCGGGGAGCTGGGATTCGTCGTAGGTGCCGAGGATGGCCTGTGAGCCGACCACGATGACCTCGGGCTGTTGGATGATCTGGCAGGCCGTGCGGATGGCGTGCTCCAGTTGGTCTCGCCGCATCAGCCGGCCAGCTGGAGGATCTCGCGCCGCTGCTCGTCGGGGAGCAGGCCAGACATGGGGGAGACCTCGCGCATCTCGATCGAGTCACGATCCAGGCCCGTCAGGACGCGGTGCAGCCCGGGGAGGTCGCCGCGGTCGACCAGCTCGCGCCACCTCTGCAGGTTGCGCTCGTGCGGCTGGCCCGTCACCCCGTCCCGGAGGCGGTCCAGGTTGCGCTCGATCCTCGGTCGCCACTCGTTGAAGCTGTCACGGTTCAGGAGGGTCGAGAGCCGCCGGTGGAGCTGCCACGAGCGGCGTTCCGAGCGAGTCAGCGTGGGGACCACCGGACGGCGTACGACCTCTAGCCGGCGGCCCATGCATGACAGCAGCCGGTCGAGCTGGTTGTCGCTGAGGTCGACCTTGCCCGAGAGGAAGCCGCTGATGCTCGGCTGGCGTACGCCGCTGAGCCGCGACAGGTCGGACTGCGTGGTGCCCGTCTCGAGCATCACGTCGCGCAGTACCTCACTCCGACTCGACATGAGCGAGATCATAGCAGTAATCACTATAGACCTGAGGCGACCGATCTGACTCTCGGGCAACACTGGGGCAACACGAGGGCCAGAAACAGCCCGAAACGATCAATGACTGCCGATCGTCGATTGTGCCTCTGACCTGGGGTTTCATCGATTTCCAACGTCGTCCGCTGACCCCTCGGTCCCTCTCTCAAGGCGGTAGCGCGGGTTCGAATCCCGTCGGGGGTACCACATCGAAAAGGGGTCCTGAACAGCGGAGACGCTGGGGAGGGCCCCTCGGCATTTCCCGTCGTCTCCTCGGTGTGCGCCACCTGCCGGGACCCTAGTTGCTCGCCACCTTCGTCAACGCCCTGGATCGGCCGACGCCGATGCCGTGGGTGCGGCCTTCGGGACCCGGAGCGGGGATCGGAACGTCGCTGGTCTCGCTCAGCGCCTCGCGTAGACGTGTACGCCGTCGGGTCGGATGTAGACCAGCATCGGCGCCGAGGAGCCTGGGGCGACGACCAGTTGTGCGGGACTCCCAGGATTTGCTAGTGAGTCAGGATTGAGGAAGGGCTCGACCTCCCCGACGCCTCCGCCGGGGTCAAGGGGCAGGTAGCCGACGAGTTGGCCTGACTCGCCATCATCCGAAATGCCGATCAGGAACAGGTAGAGCGAGTCATCAGGCCCTGCCCGGACCTGCACACCGGTATGTGCGACTGCGCCGGCGACCGTGCGGAGGACAAGTCTCTGGACCGTCTGTCCTTGCTCGATGCGGACCGTGCCGTGGTCGAAGTCCACGTCCACGGAGAACGGCGTGCCCCCGGGTGTGAGGTATCCGGTAGTTGGGCGCAGCTCGCCCGTCCCGTCGTCGTATGCCGGCGAGAACATCGTGCTCAACGGAAGCTCATCGAGACGGCCGCCCCGAAGCCGGAGCAACGCCGCCCCGTCGCCGGTAAGTCGGGCAGCGACCAACGACCCGTCGGCCAGGACGTGCGGCAGTTGCCACTGGAAGTAGCGGCCGTTGACCAGCAGGCGCGGCGGCACCTGCACGGCACCCAGGTAGCCTCCCGCGGCGTCGTAGTGCGCGAGTCGCCGTTTGGCGACGTCGCCGGACCACCGCCTTGCGGCATGTGAGTGCGCTTCAATCGAGGCTCGGAACCGATACCACCGCGCCTTTGATCCCCTCAGCCTCCGCGTCCAAGAGGCCGCGCGAGCGCTCTGCCCAGTTGGCCCCGATCGTGAAGCCGTCACCGGCGTACCGAGGGAACACTTGCAAGTGGAAGTGGAAGATCTCCTGGAACGCCACCTTGCCGTCGGCGAGAAAGACGTTGAGGCCTTCACAGCGCAGGCCAGACCTACGCAGGGCTTTGGCCATCTGGTGGCCGACAGCCCACACGTGGCTACTGATCGCCTCTTCGAGGTCTTCCAGCCCGACCGCGTGTTTCCGAGGCACCACGAGTAGATGCCCGGGGGTTACCGGATTCAAGTCCATGAACACCACAACGACCTCGTCCTCGTACACGATGCTCGCCTCGACCTTTCCGGCCACGATGGCGCAGAAGATGCAGTCTTGGGGTAACGACTCTGGTGATGTGAGGGCCGACATGAGGCGAATCGTCGCAGCACGCCCGGACAGGTGCCAGCGCTTTCCGTCGCCCCGCCCTCTCATCGGCTACTTGTTTCATTGACGCCATGACCGGTCTCTGACGAGGGTCGGTCTAGGCGTCCGGGGTTGTCGCTCTCATTTCGGCTGCTCACCTTGGTGTGGCTCTCATTTGGCCTGCGCATCCCCGGACGTCGCCAGGGCGGGAGAGGCTCAAGATGGGTGTGCCCTAGCTCGAAGCAGCGTTGCCCTCCCAGCTCGACAACCCCAACAGGTTCGAGTTCGGAGGACACCATGAACGAGGCAACACCGCGGGTGGTCATCGGGATGGACCCGCACAAGCGGTCGGTGACGATCGAGGTCATGGCCAGCGATGAGTCCATCCTTGGCAAGGGTCGTTTCGGCACTGACCGTGAGGGACATGACGCGATGCGTCGTCACGTGAAGGCCTGGCCCCAGCGTGTCTGGGCCATCGAGGGCTGCCAGGGCATCGGCCGGCACGTGGCCAACTGGCTCCTGGCCGAAGGTGAGACGGTGGTCGACGTCCCGCCCAAGCTGTCGGCACGGGCACGGGTCTTCGCGACCGGGCAGGGCCGCAAGACCGACGCCACCGACGCTCACTCCGTCGCCTTGGTCGGCACCCGGATGAGTGGGCTGCGCCCGGTCATCAACGACGAGCAGCTAGCGGTGTTGCGGATCCTGGTCGACCGGCGCCGATCCCTGGGAGATGAGCACACCCGCAAGATGTCGCAGGTCCATCACCTGTTGCTGGAACTGATCCCGGGCGGTGCGAAGAAGGACCTCTCCGCCGCCCAGACCAAGGCGCTGCTCGCGACGGTCCGGCCTCGCGACCTCGCAGGGAAGACCCGCCGCCGCGTCGCCGCGGAGCTGATTGTTGATCTCGAGCGGATCTACCAACGTAAGAAGGCAGCCAACAAGGAACTGACCGCGCTGGTCGCGGCGACGGGAACCGGTCTGATGGAGCTGACGGGAATCGGACCCTCCGGCGCTGCGCGACTGCTCGTCGAGGTCGGCGACATCACCCGCTTCCCCGACAACAACCACTTCGGCTCCTGGACCGGCACCGCCCCGATCGACGCGTCATCTGGAGACAACGTGCGCCACCGGCTTTCCCGGGGCGGCAACCGGCAGATCAACCGAGTCCTGCACATCATGGCCGTCGTCCAACTCCGCAACCCCACCGAAGGCCGCGCCTACTTCGACCGCACCAAAGCCCGCGGCAAGACCTCGAACGAATCGATGCGCCTTCTCAAGCGACGCCTGTCCGACATCGTCTATCGGACGATGGTCAATGACGCCGCCCGGCACATGGCGACGGGCCCGGGAGGGCAACGGGGCAACGACTCTGACTCCAGCGCGGCCGGCTCACAGCCCCACACCAACTCTTCGGACAAGCCACTTCCCGGACCCGCCACCACCAATCCTAGAACCCCACTCCCGGCTGCCTCTTGACACAGAGGGGAGCCAGATCCGGTAGCCGGGGCGCGCCGATTGGCGGCGCTAAGACGCGGGCCGCGAGTCGGGTTGATTGCCCCGCAGATAGTGTCTTCGCCATGGAGCTCGCGACCGCGGTCATCGCTGCGACGGTTGCCCTAGTGGTGGCCATCTTGACACCCTCCCTGGAGTCGCTACGCCAGCGGCGTGACGCCCTCCATGGCAAGTTCGATAACGCGATCGCCGCGATCTTCCGTGTTCAGGCAGCCCGACACATCGCCTCCAGCATCGACCGCCGATTCCACTCCGGCAATGACGAGGAATACCGCCTCTTCGCCCTGTCGATGGCAGAGAAGAGCATCAATCGATTCGTGGAAGAGAGCGCAGCTGCCAGACCCGCGTTGGCCGAGACCGCTTCATACGTTTCGGAGGTCGGGGACTGGATCCGGAGCGGATGGGAGTTGTCCGAGCAGAACGCTCCAGATCAACCACGGGCCATGCCTGTGGCAAACAACCCACCTCTTTGTTGCGCGATGGCTGGGCCCATCGGCTCAGAAACAAGAATGGAAGGCGGCGTTACCGTCGGCTGGAAGGACTGGTTCAGTGTCGTTGGAGTCACCTTGGACTCTACGCAGACGCAGTCCACTCAGACAGCGTTGACGATCATTCCGGAGCCCCGGACGACCCCGCGCTATTGCTTCAGCACAACAACGGCGAGCGCGTCTGGCTTGATACGCGAGATCAATTGACCAGCCTAAGGCGTGACGTAGCGGCCATGCTCGTCGGGCCGCTCATGCTGCTTGTGGCCTGTGCGAGCACGTCTAACGATCACGTGGTGAAGGGCGGCCCGCTGCAGCCGGCCGACCATTCTCGCACGACGTGGTTCCACGAGTCCCAGGTCGGTCAGACGTTTAGTGACGGTTTCACGGTTCTCGTGTTGAGCGGGTCAGCCCCGGCCACGATTGAGTCCGTCACATCCTTGGGTGGTGGCGATGCCTGGGATTTCCTGGGAGCCCGTGTGGGACTGCCGGGACGACCCGACGACTTCAACCAGAACATGCGGGGCTTCCCCCCCAAGGCTGTGCCGGCCAAGTTCCAGGTCGACGCCGCTGGGACGGTGCTCGAGCCCGGCAAGCTCTACATGCTGATCATGGGATATCGAGTCGCCGCGGACACGCTGGATTGGCGCGATCGCATCGATATCGTCTACACGGTCGCAGGCAAGAGATACCGAGCGAGCCTCGACCGGCGTGTGGTGTCGTGCCCCCCACCACTCACGGAGTCCGAGTGCGCGGACCTCCCGGAGTTCAAGTCGTGATCTCGGCATGACAATGCGTCCCGCACGCGGCGCTATGGGCTAGGTAGACGGGCCGAGCAGCACCCTCGGTGGGGTAGCCATGCCTCGTGCGACGTTTTCGTTATACGATATGGAGCGTGGTGAGTGAAGAGCAGGTCCAGAAGTGGGCCGATGAGGCCGAGGCAGGCTATGACGTCGAGGAGCTGAAGCGACGTGGCCGGGGCCGCCCCGGACGCGGGGCGGAGCCGATGCAGGTCGTCGCGGTTCGACTGACGGCCGAGGAACTAGATGCGCTGGATTCAGCCGCGCGCAAGCACGAGATGAGCCGGTCCGAGGCAATCCGGGCGGCGCTGGCTCACTTCGCGGCGTGAAGGTCCATTCGAGCGCTCTCAAACACGGGGTGGCTGCAGAGGACGCTGTGCAGGCCGCGGAGTGGGCGGTATGGATCGAGCCCTTGGCCGACGACGAATCGCCTGGGCGAGAGTTGCGCCTCGGGTTCGACACCCACGCTCGCCTGCCCGTGGTGCTCACCTTCAGCGATCGAGGAGATGATCATCCACGCGATGCCCGCCCGCAAGAAGTACTTCGACCTGCTGCCCTGACCCGCGATCGGCCCTGCCAGCCTCGGCCGGTGACGCGCCCGCATCGCGGCCAAGACATGACCCCATCGATCGAGACGCATACGCGGCGCTAAGACGCGGGTGCTCGCCCTCTGCCGCTGGCCGACGCAAACCGGTGCGGTCATCGGTTGGACTCGTGTTCACGAGCGTCGCGCCGTGGTCACTCTGTGTTCAGGTCATCCACGGGCCTGGCCTGGTCGGAGATCGACAGCAGCCCGCGTCGTGGACTATCGCTGTGCTGTCAGTCGATGAGCAATGTCATTGGCCAGACCGATCTGGTGATCGAGGGCCAGCGCGCTGCCCCACCACGACACCGACTCCACGACGAGCCCTTCGCCAGTGAGCTTGATTGACCACAGCTCGGCGGGCCTCACCACACCGTCGCCGTGCATGGCCGAGGGCCAGTTCTCGGCCCGCCGGCGCAGTGCGACATCGAGGACCCCAGCGGGATCGGTGTAGACGAACCGGCCTTCGATATCGGCTCCGGGCGTGCGGCGAGACGCCCGACCGGCGATGCGCCCGAAGCTCCTCACCAATCTGCCGAGGTCGGAGTGGGGACCTGGCCGGCTCACTTCGAGAAGCGGGACGGCCGTCCCTGCCGCCGAACTTCTGACCCGCAGCGACGGGCAGACCCACCGGACGAACGACGCCGGGTCGTGGTCGTCAGCGGTCGGCGTGCCGTCATCGAGGTCGCAGTGCCAGGCGAGACCATCCGATTCCCGCGGCTCCAACCGGCAAGAGTGTTCATCCACACTCGTCACCACGAGGTCGCGGTCGGCCACCACGATGTCGACGAAGTCAATGTTCGAGGCCCCCACGGGTGGGATGCTAGTCCGTCCTACGACAGCCAGGCACGCTCCTTCTCGTTCAGGATTCCGCACCGCAAGCAATGTCGTCCGCCCAACTCTCTCCAATGGCTCGCCCCGTCGCGGAGTTCCTCTAGGCCAAAGAGCGCGGAGCAGACGCCGAGCCCGTGCCAACGCACGAAGTCAATGGCGGTATGCAGCGGGGGCTCGGCATGGACACGCGCGCCATGGTGCCGTGTCACTACACGCGGGACAACCGCATACGCGATGCCCCCTGTCGCTCTTGACAGCCCACGCGGATTGATGCGGTCCCTTCGGACGTCTTCTTCCGCTAGGCGGGGCGTTGGAGTTCGTGTTCGACAGCTCGCCGGATCCAGGCCGAGACAGAGCGATCGTCGTCGGCGGCGCGGCGTCGGATCTCCTCGAGCAGTTCGGGTGGGAAACGAACCGGGATCGGGGTGGTCAACCGCACGGTGCGCCTGCGCGGCGGACCCTGCGGTTCCTGGTTCTCAGGGCGAGCGTAGAACTCGTACTCCGCTTCTGGAGTCATCTGCTTGTCGGTCATCGGTCCCTCCGGTACTGGGCGGTGAGGCCCGGGGAAGCCTTATAGCACCCGATCGGTCGACAACGTCCCGGATTGCCGTCGCGGGCGGGAGCCAACGGAACCACCAGCACCCGACCGGCGACCTCGGCGCACATGAGCCAGTGCGCCGGTGGTCTGGCCGGGTAGAAGAGCGGATCGCTGACCCACACGTCGTACACGTCCTGCAAGCCGAGATTGGGATGCTTGAACAGGTGCGCGGCCTGCGCGTCGACCTCGAACGGATCCTCCTCGAGACCGTCGGGATCGAAGCGTTCAGCCACAGGCAACAGCGTATACCAAACGACTACAACATGGCGCGGTGGAGGACCAGACCGCGAACCCAGTCCGCGGGCTCCAGGGGTGGTAGGCAGCCACCTCCGGGACACGCGCATAGTGGGCGGTGTGCAGCATGTGGAGAACGCCTCGTTGCCATCGAGCCGCCTGCCATCGACTTGTCAGGTCAAGCACGCCTGGCCGGTGCTTCGGCCAGGATGCCGGTCGGTGCCCTGCGGGGAAGCTCCCCTCGTACTGCCGATCGTCGTACGGTCCCGGACGGATTCTTCATCGCCTCGAATTGAGCCATGCGAGTGCCAGCTCGACTGCTTTGAGGTGCTCGCCGGATACGGTCGATAGCCGCGACACGACCAGGTCGGCGTTCACGAGGTCGGCTTCGAGGAGCGCGGGCGACGAAGTTGCGGTCCTTCTCGCGGAAGGCGGCGAGCTTCGCGACGCAGAGGTCTTCCTTGTCCAGGCACCAGCCGGTGAAGAGCAGCGCGCCGGTTGGGGCCGCCGTGTTGGCGTTCTGCACTCTGACCAAGCGGTCGCGCCAACCGTCCGGCAGGACGGCGGTCTCGAGGTCGACGCCGTCGATGCTGAATCCGTGCAGTTCCTCGAACGGCGAGAACTCGCCTGCGACGCCTTCGATCAGGTCGGCCAGCCGAGCGGTCTCGTCATTGCTGTCCGCGATCGGGAGTATGTCGACCTCGATGGACATCGTGGCCGCGGCGGGGAGCTCGGACTCGTCGTAGGTGCCCAGGATCGCCTGCGAGCCGATCACGATCACCTCGGGCTGCTCAATGATCTGGCAGGCCGTGCGGATCGCGTGCTCGAGCTGATCGCGCCGCATCAGCCCGCCAACCTACTCAGGACTTCACGGCGCTGTTCGTCTGGAAGCAGACCGGACAGAGGGGAGACCTCCCGCATCTCGATCGATTCGCGGTCGAGACCGGTCAGGACGCGGTGCAGGCCGGGGAGGTCGCCGCGGTCGACAAACTGCCGCCAGCGGTCGAGATTCCGCTCGTGCGGCTGGCCGGTCACGCGGTCATCGAGACGGTCGAGGTTGCGCTCGATGGTCGGTCGCCAGTCCTCGAAGCTCTGGCGGCTGAGGAGCGTCGAGAGCCTGCGATGCAGCTGCCACGATCGGCGTTCCGAGCGCGTGAGCTTGGGGACGACCGGTCGTCGTACGACCTCGAGCCGGTGACCCATGCACGACAGGAGCCGGTCGAGCTGCTCGTCGCTGAGGTGGACGCGACCCGAGAGGAAGCCGCTGATGCTCGGTTGACGCACGCCGCTGAACCGGGACAGTTCTGACTGCGTGGTGCCCGTCTCGAGCATCACCTCGCGCAGCACGTCACTCCGACTGCTCATGTCCGGACTATAGCAATTCCTGCTATCGGTTCGCACGTCTCGGTCGAAGCTCTCGGGCAACACGAGTTCCAGGAACAGCCCGAAACGGCCAATGACAGCCGACCACCAATCATGCCGCTGACCCGCGGCTTCCGTGATCTTCAACGTCGTCCGACGACCCCCCGATCCCTCTGTCAAGGCGGCAGCGCGGGTCCGACTCCCGTCAGAACCACATCGACAACCCGAGGTCTCCGTCCAGGCGCCCGGACTGACGCCATTTCGCACGAAACGGCGCTCGTGGTTGCACGAGACGGCACTGGTGGTCGCGCCGACGCGTGGTAGCCGAGCTCGTGAGTACGGAGAAGGTCGACGGGGCGGTAGCGGGTTCGGACTGGATGGCGAAGGTCGGATACGGCCAGTCGAACCCCAGGCCGACGACCTCGTCGAACAAGATCGCCGCCCACCAGTGCCGGGCGATCGCGGTGGGTCGTCCAGCCTGCCTGTGCAACGCGTGAGCTTCGATGTCTTCCGTCCGTGTCAGCATGGGGAGCGAGGTTCCTCCGACAGACGGCATCTGGTCAGGGACCGCCACCTCGAGGCAACGCGCGCACGGGTGGACGGAGCGCGAGTTGCGAACATGCGTCGGCGGTTCAGTCCTCGCTGCCGTCCATCACCCGGACCCGGAGCGGTCGCGCCTCCTGGTCCCAGAGCAGCGCCACGTCTCCATCGGGGGCGACCTGTGACGCGGTCGACTCCAGTACGTCGACGCCTCCGGTGTCGGGCTGCACGGTCATAGTGGCGTGCCAGTCTCCACCGGCTGGGCGGTACGCCGCCCAGAGGCCATAGATGCCCCAGGCGGCGAACAGGTCACCGTCGGCGTTCATGGCCGCAGTCGGGAGGGAGTTGCCCCCAGGGGCGGCCAGGGTCACCGGCGCGATCCAGTCGCCCTGGTTGGTCCGACGCACCGCGTCGACGCGGCCGTTCGGGCGCGTGTATTCGACCACGGCGGCCCCTCGCCGGTTGGTGGCGAACGCCCACTCCTGCACGCTGGCGCCGGCTGGCGTGGCCAGCGTCGGAGCCTGCCAGCCGGCCACGGGCGACCACAGCGCCGTCCGCACGGCCCCGGCCTTCCGGAACGCCACTGTCACCTCGGAGTAGCGGTCGACGCCCAGCCCGCCGAGTTGACCGGTCCCCACGCGCACCGGCGATGTCCATGTGCCGTTGAGCAGTCGGTCGCGCACCTTCACCGCGGTCGGGCCGTGTGCCGGCGCGCGGCTGTACGCGACCCAGGCACGCCCCGTAGGCCCAAAGGCCGCCACCGGGTTGGTCGCGTTGGTGGCACCGGTCAGATCCACCACTGTGCGCCACGGACCTCTGACCGGACGGAATACAGCCTGGATCTTCGACGGTGTCTTGTTGGTCCACTCCCAGGCCACGAGCGTCGCCCCCTTCGGGTGGACGACGAGCGCGAGGTCGCTGACCCCGCGGACGTCACCACCGTCCGGGTATCCGGGCGCCGCCTTGTCGGCCGAGAGGTGGACCGGGGCGCTCCACGTCTTGCCGGCCACCTTGCGGGCAGCCCACACTCCCGTCGTGAGGTCGTTGCGCTCGCGCTCCCACGCCACCGTCACCGTGCCCTTGGCGTCGGCCGCGACCACTGGGTTGTTCCCGCGGCCCACCTTCACCGGGTCCTTCCAGGCCCCGGCTGCTGTGCGCCGGGCGACCTTGATGCTGTGCGGCCAGGTCTTGGTCGAGGCCCACACCACCGTGGTGACGCCGCGGGAGTCGACGACCATCGACGCGCCCCAGGGGTTGCTCTCGAACCTCTTGACCGGGCCCCAGGTCTCGGCCAGCGAGACCCGGGCGACCGGCTCGGGCGTCGCCGTGGCCGAGCCGGGTGCGCCCACCACCCCCTGCCCGAGTGCTGCGGCGGTCATCAGACTGACGGCGCTCCGGACCCACATGATTCGCCTCCACGGGCCCCCGTAAGGCTGAGCTGCCCTGCGCAAGCCTCATCTCTGGCCCTGCGGGCTGGTCCTCCTTCATCCTAGTGCGCACCACCTGAAGTTGGTCGCGGGGGGTCCGGTTCAGGCGGTGGCCAGGTCAGTGCCCGCGCGACCGCGCCAGCGTGTTCGGCCGGGACAGCCGGTGGCCGTGCATGGGTCTGCTGCACGAACTGGTGAAAGGTTGACCTGCCCCACAACTTGGTTTCCACCTTCGGTGGTGAGTTTCAGGTTGGGATGGTGTTCTCCGCGGAGAGTGGTTCGTACTCGATGGGGGTGCGGTAGCCGAGCGCTGAGTGGCGGCGCTGGTGGTCGCGCGAGACGGTTCGTGTGGCTGCCCATGACCGCGCCGAAGCGTCGTACATCTTGTGCGTGGCCGGAACGGGGCCCGCCGACGCGGCGCTACAGGAGCGCCGTTCCGCTCGCGTTACCCGGACTGCCGTCTCGCGTAACCCCCGCCGCCGTCTCGTGCGACCACGAGCGCCGTCTCGTGGAGGAGGCGGTGTCCGATTCCCGCCAGAAGGGGTCGGTTCGATGAGGCAGGATGATCGGTATGCCGCCGTTGACCGCCTCGTCTGGGCCCGTCGCCTCGTCTGCGCCCGTCGCCTCGTCTGGGCCCGTCGCCTCGTCCGGCCCGGGCCGCCTGGGGGCCGAGTCCTGCTACCGGGCCGTGAAGTCGCGGGACCGGCGGTTCGACGGCGTCTTCTACACCGCCGTCCGCACGACCGGCATCTACTGTCGGCCGTCGTGTCCGGCGCGTACGCCGGCCTATGCCAACGTCACCTTCCACCCGACGGCGGCCGCTGCCCAGGCGGCCGGCTTCCGTGCCTGCAAGCGCTGCTTGCCGGACGCGACTCCCGGGAGCCCCGACTGGGACGTCGCCGCGGACGTCGCTGGGCGAGCGATGCGGCTGATCTCAGACGGCGTGGTGGACCGCGAGGGCGTCGAGGGCCTCGCCCGCCACGTCGGCTACACCCCACGCCATCTCACGCGGCTCCTCACGGCCGAGCTCGGCGCCGGCCCGCTGGCCCTGGCCCGGGCCCGACGTGCCCAGACCGCGCGGATCCTGATCGAGACCACCGAGCTGGGCTTCGCCGACGTCGCGTTCGCAGCGGGGTTCGCGAGCGTGCGGCAGTTCAACGACACCGTGCGCGAGGTCTACGACGCCAGCCCGACCCGGCTGCGGGGGCGGCGTGGCGTCGTCCGAGACGGGGCTGGGGCGCTCGAGCTCAGGCTCGCCGTCCGCACGCCGTACGCCGGCTCCGCACTGCTCGCCTTCCTGGCCACCAGGGCTGTCCCGGGCATCGAGCTCGCCGATGCTGCCACCGGTCGCTACGCCCGCACCCTGGATCTGCCGCACGGTCCCGGCAGCGTCAGCCTCACCCTGACCGACCATGCTGCAGGGACCGGCACGGCGTTCGTCCCGGCTCGGTTCCAGCTCGGAGACCTCCGCGACACGGCCGCCGCCGTCGAGCGCGTACGCCGGCTGCTCGACGCCGACGGCGACCCGGTGGCCGTGGCCGACAGCTTCGCGGGAGACCCGATCCTGGGCCGTCTGGTGAATCGCTGTCCCGGGCTCCGCGTGCCCGGTCACGTCGACGGCACGGAAGTCGCCGTGCGGGCGGTCCTCGGCCAACAGGTGAGCGTGGCAGCAGCCCGCACCGTGGCCGGCCGGCTGGCATCCGACCACGGTGCCACGCTCGACACCGCCGTCGACGGGCTCACCCACGCGTTCCCCACGGCAGGGGCGCTCGCCGAGCTGGATCCCGCGACCCTGCCGATGCCGCGAGCCCGCGGTCGGGCCCTGATCGGTCTCGCCACGGCGCTCGCGACGGGGCAGATCGTGCTGGACCGGGGCGCCTGCCGGGCCGACGTACGCCGCGCCCTGCTGGCCCTGCCCGGCATCGGTCCCTGGACCGCTGACTACATCGCCATGCGTGCCTTGGGAGACCCCGACGTGTTCCTGCCGACCGACCTCGGCACCCGCGACGCGCTGCTCCTGGCCGGCGCCGAGCCCCGGCACGCCGCCGCCCTCGCTGAGGCCTGGCGACCGTGGCGCTCCTACGCCCAACTGCATCTGTGGCAGTCGCTGACCGCGACGACCGACCCTTCAGAGAGGATCTGACCATGTGGACCGTGATGGACTCCGCCATCGGCCAGCTGCGCATCGTCGAGCGCCATGGTGCGATCGCCGCGATCGAGTTCTCGCCGTTCGACCAGGCGCCCGACGGCCGCCCACGGGGTGACCACGCCGACGACAGCCCCGTGCTGCAGCTGGCCGTGCAGCAGCTCACGGAGTACTTCGCACGAGACCGCAAGGACTTCGACCTACCCCTCGCGCCTGCAGGGACGGACTTCCAGCAGCGGGTGTGGGCGCAGCTGCAGGGGATCGCCTACGGCGACACCGCGTCGTACGGCGAGATCGCGCACCGACTCGGGATGACCAACGCCGCGAGCCGGGCCGTGGGCTTGGCCAACGGGCGCAACCCGATCCCGATCGTGATCCCCTGTCACCGGGTGATCGGCGCCGACGGCAGCCTCACCGGCTACGCCGGTGGCGTGGACCGCAAGCAGACGCTGCTCGAGCTGGAGCAGGACGCCCTCTTCTGACCGAGCCAGGCGACCCTCGGCCGGCTGGCCCGGACCAGCGCCGTGCGCAGGGTCAGTCAGGACACGGTGCGTCCGCGACCGGACTGGCCCAGGGCGGCTCCGACGAGCGCGGCGATGAACACCTCGACCCCGAGGAAGACCGCGAGGAACGCAGCAGCGTTGATCGCCTCGGCGTTGATCGGGCCGTCCAGGAAGGCGACCAGGCTGCTGACGGACAGCGCCCAGCCGAGGGCCACGAACAGCCAGCGCTTGACCGTCGCCCCCAGCTCCTCCCTCCGGCCGTCGACGAATCCCCAGGCAAGCGCGACGAGCGCCAGCGCTCCCAGCACTGCGATGCCCCCACCGATGTCGGCTCCCCCGGAGTCGTCGCCGAGGGACACGAGCGCGAACCCGGCGGCGGAAACGGTGGCCAGGGACAGGAAGCGAACGATGACGGCAAGCGCAGTTGTCATGTGTCGAGTCTCGCCGCACGGCGGCGGCAAGGGAGGGTGGCCGGCACTCGAATTCGGGTGAGTACCCGGGCCCGGTCGGCTACTCCGCGGCGGCGCGGCGCAGCGACTCCGAGAGCCGCTCGGCGGCGGCGAGCACCGCGGGGGCGTGCATCCGTCCGGGCTGACGCGAGAGCCGCTCCAGCGGACCGGAGACCGAGACCGCCGCGATCACCTTGCCTCCGGGGGAGCGGATCGGGGCCGAGACCGAGGCCACGCCCTGCTCGCGCTCGCCCACGCTCTGCGACCAGCCGCGCCGGCGGATGCCGGAGAGGGCGGCGGCGGAGAAGGCGGCTTGCTGCAGGCCGCGGTGCATCCGCTCGGGGTCTTCCCACGCCAGGAGCACCTGGGCAGCCGAACCGGCGCTCATGGTGAGCTGGGAGCCCACCGGAATCGTGTCGCGCAGCCCCGACGGCCGCTCGGCCGCGGCGACGCAGACGCGGTGGTCGCCCTGACGTCGCCACAGCTGGGCCGACTCACCGGTGATGTCGCGCAGCCGGGCCAGCACCGGCCCCGCAGTCGCGAGCAGCCGGTCTTCGCCGGCGGCAGCCGACAGCTCGGCCAGCCGTGGCCCGAGGACGAACCTGCCCTGCAGGTCGCGGGCCACCAGTCGATGGTGCTCGAGCGCCACCGCCAGTCGATGGGCAGTGGGCCGCGCCAGCCCGGTGCCGGCCACGAGGCCGGCCAAGGTGGCCGGCCCGGCCTCGAGAGCGGAGAGCACGAGAGCCGCCTTGTCGAGTACGCCGACACCGCTGGTGTTGTCCATATGGCAATACTGCCGTCTCAGATCATGGGATGCAAGTGCTAGCCTGCCGGGGGCAGAAAACCGCGATGGGAGGAGGGGCGCCATGGGTCGGACCCTGGCCGAGAAGGTCTGGGACGAGCACGTCGTCCGTCAGCGCGAGGGCGAGCCCGACCTCCTCTACATCGACCTCCACCTGCTCCATGAGGTCACCTCGCCGCAGGCCTTCGACGGACTGCGGCTGGCCGGCCGGACCGTACGCCGCCCCGACCTCACCCTGGCGACCGAGGATCACAACGTCCCCACGCTCGACTGGGACCTCCCGATCGCCGACCCCGTGAGCCGTTTGCAGGTCGAGACGCTGCGCAAGAACGCCGCGGAGTTCGGCGTACGCCTGCATCCGCTCGGTGATATCGAGCAGGGCATCGTGCACGTCGTCGGGCCGCAGCTCGGCCTGACCCAGCCCGGCATGACCATCGTGTGCGGCGACTCCCACACCTCGACCCACGGCGCGTTCGGCGCGCTGGCCTTCGGCATCGGCACGTCCGAGGTCGAGCACGTGCTCGCCACCCAGACGCTGCCCCAGGCGCGCCCCAAGACGATGGCGGTCACCGTCAACGGCTCGCTCCCGGAGGGCGTCACCGCCAAGGACCTCGTGCTCACCCTGATCACCCACGTCGGCACCGGTGGCGGTCAGGGGTACGTCGTGGAGTATCGCGGCGAGGCCATCGAAGAGCTCTCGATGGAGGGCCGGATGACGGTCTGCAACATGTCCATCGAGTGGGGCGCGAAGGCCGGCCTGATCGCTCCTGACCAGACGACCTTCGACTACCTCGAGGACAAGCCCGAGGCACCCCACGGTGAGGAGTGGGTCGCTGCGGTGGCGCATTGGAAGAGCCTGGTCACCGACGCCGACGCTTCCTACGACCACGAGATCGCCCTCGACGCCTCGACGATGACGCCGTTCGTGACCTGGGGCACCAACCCCGGTCAGGGAGTCCCGCTCGGTGGCGTGGTCCCGGGTCCCGACGACTTCGCCGAGCCCACTGACCGGGTCGCGGCCCAGAACGCGTTGACCTACATGGGTCTCACCGCCGGCACGCCGATGCGCGACATCAACGTCGACACCGTGTTCGTCGGCTCCTGCACCAACGGGCGGATCGAGGACCTGCGCACCGCCGCGGCGATCCTCGAGGGCCACACCGTCGCCGACGGCACCCGGCTGCTGGTCGTTCCCGGCTCGGTGCGGGTCCGCCTGCAGGCCGAGGAGGAGGGACTGCACGAGGTGTTCCTGGCCGCGGGCGCCGAGTGGCGCGGCGCCGGCTGCTCGATGTGCCTGGGGATGAACCCCGACCAGCTCGCGCCGGGCGAACGCAGTGCTTCGACCTCCAACCGCAACTTCGAGGGTCGGCAGGGCAAGGGCGGGCGCACCCATCTGGTGTCGGTGCCCGTCGCCGCCGCGACCGCCGTCCGCGGCACCCTGTCGTCCCCGGCCGACCTGGACTGAGGAGAACCCCATGGAGAAGTTCCGCGCCCACACCGGCATCGGGGTCCCGCTACGCCGCGGCAACGTCGACACCGACCAGATCATCCCGGCGGTCTACCTCAAGCGGGTGACCCGCACCGGGTTCGAGGACGGTCTCTTCGCAGCCTGGCGCAACGATCCCGGCTTCGTGCTCAACAACCCGGCGTACGACGGCGGCTCGGTGCTCGTGGCAGGCCCGGACTTCGGCACCGGATCGTCTCGCGAGCACGCAGTCTGGGCGTTGCAGAACTACGGGTTCCAGGTCGTGATCTCGTCCCGATTCGCCGACATCTTCCGCGGCAACTCCGGCAAGGCCGGGCTGCTCGCGGCACAGGTTGACGAGAAGGTCGTGCAACGCCTGTGGGACCTGCTCGAGAGCGCGCCCGGCACGACGGTCACCGTCGACCTGGAGTCGCGAACGGTGCGCGCGGGTGACGGCGAGACCGCGATCGAGGACTCCTTCGACATCGACGACTACACCCGCTGGCGACTGCTCGAGGGGCTCGACGACATCGGCATCACGTTGGGTCACGAGGGCGACATCACGGCCTTCGAGGCCGGTCGGCCGGCGTTCAAGCCGGCCACGCTCTAGGGCCGCGGACGCCGCTTCAGACCAGAAAACCCTGCGCAACTTGGGCTTTTCGGCCTGTTTGCGCTCGAAACACTGCGAAACGCCGCGCTCAATGATGGCCAAAACGCTCAGAACACCTAGCGTTTCCTGGTGAAAGTCGAGCACGGGCTCGACGCATGTCTCTTCATCGGGCATGTCGTTGATTGGGAAGGGAAGCTAGTGAACAAGTCTCAGCTCATCGACGCGCTCGCCGCGCGTTACGAGGGGAACCGCAAGTCGGCGGCGCACGCGTTGGAGTCCGTGCTGGACACCATCACGCGCGAGGTGGCCAAGGGCGAGAAGGTCGCGATCACGGGCTTCGGCTCGTTCGAGAAGCGCATCCGCGAGGCGCGCTGGGTGCGCAACCCGCAGACCGGTGCTCGGATCAAGGCCAAGAAGACCTCGGTGCCGAAGTTCAGCGCGGGCGCGGACCTGAAGAAGGTCGTCTCCGGGGCCAAGAAGCTGCCGAAGCTGCCGGCTGCGACCGCCAAGAAGGCTGCCGCGTCCGCCAAGAAGGTCACGGCCAAGGCCGCTCCCGCGAAGAAGGCTCCGGCCAAGGCTGCAGCGAAGAAGGCCGCCCCCGCGAAGAAGACCGTAGCCGCCAAGGCTCCGGCCAAGAAGGCGCCGGCCAAGAAGGCGCCGGCCAAGAAGGCGCCGGCCAAGAAGGCGCCCGCGAAGAAGGCGCCCGCGAAGAAGGCGCCCGCGAAGAAGGCTCCGGCCAAGAAGGCGCCCGCGAAGAAGGCGCCGGCCAAGAAGGCGCCCGCGAAGAAGGCGCCGGCCAAGAAGGCGCCCGCGAAGAAGGCTCCGGCCAAGAAGGCCGCCAAGAAGTCCTGAACCACCCCTCAACGGTGGCCGGTCCCCTCGGGGTCGGCCACCGTTGAGGTGTCCGCGACCAGCACTGCCTGCACCCGACTCGTGTGCAGGCCCACCCCGAGCGCCGCGGCGACGCGAAGCGAGGCGACATCGTCCACGTCGGTGCGCAACGTGGTCAGGGTGCCGGCCAGCTCGCGGGCTCCGGCAGCTCGATGTCGCGCCGCCGAGTCCGGCCCGAACGTCGGGTCGAAGACAGCGCGCGGGGCGGCGTACAACGTGGTGCCGGTGCCGTTCGCGTCCGCCACGAACGACGGTGCCGTCCCCAACTCGGCCAGAGCCGCAGCCAGGTCGGTCACTCGGAGCGCCGGAAGATCGGCGCAGACGGCCACCAGCAGCGCGTCCTCAGGCTGTGCAGCCCCGGCCCTGCGCAGCGACTCGTTGAGCTCACCGGCATCGGGTGCGACGCCGCCTCCGCCGGCGCGGGCGATCGCGCTGATCGTCGGGTCGTCGGTCACCACGACGACCTCGTCCACACCGCGGGTCTCGAGGACCACGGTCAGCGTGTCCAACGCGAACGCCAGCGCCAACTCCCGGCGGACCGTATCGCCGAGCGCAGCCAGGCGTGACTTCGCGAGCTCGGGCCGCTTCACCGGCAGGAGTACGACGGTCGGCCCCACCGGGACATCCTCTCAGCCCACCTCGCTGAAGGTGCTGGGTGTCGGTCGTCGGTCACCTTCCTCCCGACCGAGTAGCCTGCTGGCGACGCGCCTGACCGGCGCACCTGGGTGGGCCGTGACGCGCGGGAGGGGGTGGCATGACCGTTCGTCAGCTGTCCGAGCAGCGGAACTGGGCGTGGAATCTCGCGGTCGGTGTGCTCAAGCCACCGTTGCTGGCGTCGGCGACGCGGGTGTGGGTCGACGGCGAGAAGATACCGGCGACCGGCGGCTGCCTGGTCGTCGTCAACCACATCTCCCACATCGATCCGTTGATGTCGGCGCACTTCGTCTACGACCACGGACGGCTGCCGCGCTACCTCGCGAAGTCGACGCTGTTCGAGAACAAGGTGTTGGGCGGCTTCCTGCGCACCGTCGGCCAGATCCCGGTCGAGCGACTGAGCCGCAACGCGATCGGCGCGTACGGCGCAGCCGTGGCCGCGGTGCAAGCCGGGGACTGCGTGGTCCTCTACCCCGAGGGGACGCTCACGCGAGACCCGGACCTGTGGCCGATGAAGGCCAAGTCTGGAGCGGCCAGGATCGCGTTGGATACCGGCTGTCCGGTGATTCCCGTCGGGCAATGGGGCTCGCAGGCAGTGCTGGCGCCGTACGCGAGGAAGCCGGACCTGTTCCCGCGCAAGACGGTGATGATGAAGGCCGGCGATCCCGTCGACCTGACCGACCTCGTGGGACAGTCCCACACCCCGGCGTCGGTGGCGGAGGCCACTGACCGGATCATGGACGCGCTGACGGTGCTGGTGGCCGACCTGCGTGGCGAGCGACCGCCGGCCGAGCGGTTCGACCCGCGGAAGGCCGGCGTCAAACCGATCGGGAACCCACGCGAGAACCCTCGCAAACCAAAGTTCGGAAGGTAGGCCATGGCCAGGATTGCGGTGTTCGGTGCCGGCTCGTGGGGCACGGCGTTCTCCATCGTGTTGGCGGACGCCGGCAACGAGGTCGTGCTCTGGGGCCGGCGCGACGAGGTGTGCGCGAACATCAACGAGCGGCACGAGAACCCCGACTACCTACACGGGATCGTCCTGCCCGAGACGATCCGGGCCACGCACGACCCCGAGGAGGCGGCCGCCGGTGCCGAGGTCGTCGTGTTGGCCGTGCCCTCGCAGACATTGCGGGCCAACCTCGAGGAGTGGGCGCCGGCGCTGCCGTCCTCGGCCGTGCTGGTCTCGCTGATGAAGGGGGTCGAGCTCGGCACGCTCAAACGGATGAGCCAGGTGATCGCGGAGGTGGCGGACGCCGGTCCGGACCGGATCGCCGTGGTGAGCGGCCCCAACCTCTCCAAGGAGATCGCTCGTCGCGAGCCCGCGGCGTCGGTCGTGGCGTGCACTGACGAGGACGTCGCACAACGGCTGCAGGCGCTCACGCACTCTGCCGCGTTCCGCCCCTACACCAGCACCGACGTGGTCGGCTGCGAGTTCGGTGGCGCCTACAAGAACGTCGTCGCGCTCGCGGTGGGGATGGCGATCGGGCTCGGCTACGGCGACAACACGACGGCGTCGGTGATCACCCGGGGCCTGGCCGAGACCGCGCGACTGGCGACGGCGCTCGGCGCTCACCCGCTCACGCTGATGGGGCTGGCCGGGCTCGGTGACCTGGTCGCCACGTGCTCGTCGCCCTTGTCACGCAACCGGTCCTTCGGAGAGAAGCTCGGCCGAGGGTTGTCCACGGAGGAGATCTTCGCCAGCACCCGTCAGGTTGCCGAGGGGGCGAAGTCCTGCTCGTCGCTGCTGGAGCTGGCCCACCGCACCGGGGTGGACGCGCCGATCGCCGAGCATGTCGACCTGGTGGTCCAGGGTCGGATGTCGGCCGAGGACCTCGTGCACTCGTTCACGAGCCGCGACACCAAGGCCGAGTCCGACTAGAGCCAGGTCAGCCAGGGAGGGCCTGCTCGAGGTCGGCCCAGAGGTCGTCCACGTCCTCGATGCCGACGCTCATCCGCACCAGCCCGTCCGGGATGGTCGTGGGCTCGGTGGACCAGCGACGGCGGCGCTCGAAGGTCGACTCCACGCCGCCGAGTGAGGTGGTGTGCACCCAGAGGCTGGTGCCGTGCGTGACCCGGTCGGCGGCGTCGGCGCCGTCGGCCAGCACGATCGAGATGATCGCCCCGAAGCCGGGGTAGCGCACCTCGGCCAGCGCGGGATGGCCGCTCAGACGCCGGACCAGCTCCTGCGCGTTGGCCTGCGCCCGCTCGACGCGCAGGTGCAGGGTGCGCAGCCCCCGCAGCGCGAGCCACGCCTCGAGGGTGCCGGGGATGGCGCCGATCAGGTCGCGGCGACCCTTGAGGGCGGCGTACACCTCGTCGTCGCCGGTCACCACCGCGCCCATCAGCACGTCGCTGTGGCCGGAGAGGTACTTCGTGGCGGAGTGCACGACGATGTCAGCGCCCAGCTCCAACGGACGTTGGAGCAACGGCGTCGCGAAGGTGTTGTCGACCACGACCCGGGCTCCCGCCGCATGCGCACCGGCGATGATCGTGGGGAGGTCGGCGACTTCGAGGGCGGGGTTGGTCGGCGATTCCAGCCACACGATCGCAGCGTCCTGCGCGGCGGAGAGGACGGCGTCGGTGTCGGTCACGTCGACCAGCACCGCGGTGCCGCGTCCGCGCGCCTCGAGGTCGGCCAGCTGCATGGTCACGCCGTTGTAGGCATGTCGCGGCGCCACCACGGTGTTGCCCTGACCGACCAGGTCCAGGACGGTCGCCACCGCCGCAAGACCGGAGGCGAAGGTCAGACAGCGACCGCCCTCCAGCGCCCCCAGCGCCTCCTCGAACGCCATCCAGGTGGGGTTGGCATAGCGGCCGTACTCCAGGTCGCCGCCGGCGACGTACGTCGAGGCCAGGGTGATCGGCTCGTTGAGGGGGGCGTCCGGAGCGGTTTCCGGCCGACCGATCTTGACGATCCGGGTGGCCAGAGACGGGGGCGGGTCGGCGGGCATGGCGACCAGCCTAGGCCGGTAGGGTCGGCTGCGATGAGCCACCCAGATGCGCGAGACCCCGCGCACAAGCCGCGCGTCGCCGTGGTCTTCGGCGGGCGGTCCAACGAGCATGCGATCTCCTGCGTGACCGCCGGGAGCGTGCTGCGGGCCATCGACCGCGAGCGGTACGACGTCGTGCCGATCGGGATCGCCACCGACGGGCGGTGGGTGCTGGAGTCAGGGGATCCGGAGCGGCTGCGGATCGAGGGGCCGGATCGGCTGCCGGCGGTCGACGGCGCCCGGGCGGGCGTGACGTTGAGCCGCGACGCCGACGGCACGTCGCTGGTCGTCTCGGAGCCCACGGCGCCGCCGAAGGCGATGGGCGAGGTCGACGTGGTCTTCCCGCTGCTGCACGGCCCCTGGGGCGAGGACGGCACCCTTCAGGGGATGCTCGAGATGGCGGGGGTGCGCTACGTCGGTGCCGGCGTCCTCGCCTCCGCGGTGAGCATGGACAAGGCCTTCATGAAGGTGGTGCTGGCCGCCGGCGGGCTCCCGGTGCTGGCGTCGACCACGGTGACGGTAGGGGAGTGGGCGCGCGACCCTGCCGCCTGTCGGGCGCGCGCGGACGAGTTGGGCTATCCGCTGTTCGCGAAGCCCGCACGTGGCGGATCGAGCATCGGCATCTCGAAGGTTCACGACGCCTCCGAGCTGGGCACCGCGATCGCGGCGGCCGCCGAGCATGACCCCAAGGTGCTGCTGGAGGTGGCCGCTGAGGGCGCCCGCGAGGTGGAGTGCGGCGTGCTCGAGTCGTTCGACGGACCACCGGAGACCAGCCTGCCGGCCGAGATCCGGATCAGCGGCGAGCACGAGTTCTACGACTTCGCCGCCAAGTACCTGCCCGAGGAGAGCACCCAGCTCGACGTCCCCGCCGTCCTGCCTGAGGACGTGACCCGGCAGCTTCAAGCGCTGGCGGCGCAGGCGTTCCTGGCTGTCGGCTGCGAGGGGCTGGCGCGGGTGGACTTCTTCGTGATGCCCGACGGCCGGCTACTGGTCAACGAGATCAACACCATGCCGGGCTTCACGCCGACCTCGATGTTCCCCCTGATGTGGGCAGCGTCGGGCCTGGACTATCCGGCTCTCGTCGATCGGCTGATCCAGCTGGCGCTGGCGCGGGGGACCGGGCTGCGCTGATCTGCAGGGTCGCGCGTCAGCGGCAGCGGGACTCGCGGGTCAGGGTGGTGGCGATCGCGGACCCCAGGTCCGCCTGGGCCGTGGCGGCGCCCTCGGGCCAGTACGCCGCCGGAATCGTGACCGCCACGACCGGGCTGATGCCGACCGTCGTCATCGTCACCTGGAGCGGCTCGTCGCCGAGCTGGTCCTCCGGGATGTACCACCCGACCCCGTCGAAGACGACGCACGGCGAGAACTCGTCGAACTCGGCAGGCATCCCGCCACCGCAGACGACCACGATCGCCGGGTCGCCGAAGGCGGCCCCGAGCGCATCCTCGGGGTCGACCGGTCGGCGGAGCTCGTCGTTGACGGTGGTGGGCAGGGCGTCGAGGAGTGCCGTGCACGCGGATCGATCGACGGCGTCGGGGGTCGGGGACGTGATCGGGACCTGGTCGGACCCGCAGCCCGCCAGGGCTGTGGTGAGGAGCAGCGCCGCACCGACGCGGAGGGGCGCAGCGAGCGGCACCGTCAGATGTGGACGACCGGGCAGGTCAGGGTCCGGGTGATGCCGTCGAGTGTCTGCACCCGCGCCACGACCAGCTTGCCGAGCTCATCGACATTGCGGGCCTCGGCGCGCACGATCACGTCGTACGGTCCGGTCACGTCCTCCGCCAGCGTGACGCCCTTGACCTGGGCGATGGCCTTCGCGACCTCCGCGGCCTTGCCGACGTCGGTCTGGATCAGGATGTAGGCCTGCACGACCATGGGCTCTCCTCCGATGGGGGCGGACGGATGACGGCCCCAACCTACCGTGCGGCTTCCCCTGGCCGATAGGCGGTCGTGGTGGGATGGAGGCATGAGTTTTCCGCCCGAGGCGACGTTGGCCGATGTCGGCGAGTTCGCGCTGATCGAGGTGCTGGTGCCGTTGGTCGTGGCGGAGGACGCGCAGGTGCTGGTGGGGCCCGGGGACGACTCCGCGGTGCTGCGGGTCAAGACCGGTCATGTGGTGGTGTCGACCGACCTGATGGTCGAGGGGCGGCACTTCCGGCGCGACTGGTGCTCGGGCGAGGACGTCGGGCACCGCGCGGCCGCCCAGAACCTCTCGGACCTCAACGCGATGGGCGGGCGCGCCCGCTGGCTGACGATCGGCCTTGCCGCTCCGCCGTCACTCCCCGTCTCGTGGGCACTGGACTTCGCGCGCGGCTTCGCGGACGAGGCGCGGCTCGTCGGCGCTTCGGTCGTCGGCGGCGACCTGACCGCGGCCGACCAGGTGGTCATCTCGGTCACCGTGCTCGGCACGTGCACGGTCGCGCCGGTGCTGCGGTCGGGTGCGGAGGCAGGGGACGTGGTCGCGCTGTGCGGTCGCCAGGGATGGGCGGCCGGGGGGCTGGCGGTGCTCGGTCGGGGGTTCCGGTCACCGCGGGTGCTGGTGGAGGCCTACCGCCGTCCGGAGCCTCCTTACGACGCGGGGCCGGCGGCCGCCGACGCCGGCGCCACCGCGATGGTCGACGTCTCCGACGGCCTGGTGGCAGACGCGGGCCACCTCGCCGCCGCCTCGGGCGTCCGGATCGACCTGCGCTCGGACACCCTGGAGGTGCCCGAGCCTCTGCACGCGGTGGCCGCGGCACTCGGAAGCGACCCCGTGCACCTGGTGCTCGGCGGCGGTGACGACCACGCGCTGCTGGCGACCTTCCCCTCGCGCAAGGCGCTGCCGCCGGGGTGGACGGTCATCGGCGAGGTCCTGGCCGGCGAGGGCGTCACGGTCGACGGGGCGGCGTACGACGGCAGTCCGGGGTTCACGCACTTCTGAGCGGACCTCAGGGGCGCTCAGGGCGGACCCGCGGGGCGGCCTGGATCAGCCGGGTCGAACCGAGCTAGCGGGTGACCTTGCCGGCCTTGAGGCAGCCGGTGCACACGTTGAGGCGCTTGGGCGTGCCGTTGACGGTGGCCCGCACGCGCTGGATGTTGGGGTCGAAGCGACGCTTGGTGATCTTGCGCGACCAGGGTCGGTTGTTGCCGAACGTAGGCCTCTTGGCGCAGATGTCGCAGACGGCAGCCACCGGAACTCCTGAAACGATCGAGATGCTTGGGTCGGACTCCCGGCGCCGACCCTCAAGGGGCGCGCGGGCAACCGCACTAGCGTAGCCGACCCCGGCCTCGCCTCTGAAATCGTGCGCCGGGCCGGTTGTGGGGCCTGCTGCCGCCCAGCCACTAGCCTGTGGGCCGTGGACACGAGCACGGGACCCGGTCGGATCCGGCTGTCGATCGTGCTGCGCTTCGTCGACCTCGCGACCGACGCCCTCGCGGCGGCGCGCGAGGAGATCGACGCGCTCAACGTCTATCCCGTCCCCGATGGGGACACCGGCACCAACATGTTCCTCACCATGTCGGCCGGCCGCGACGCGATCCGCGATCTCGCCGACCGGGACCCCGACGTCGCTCTCGACGCCGGTCTGGCCGCGCTCGCCCGCGGTGCCCTGCTCGGGGCGCGCGGCAACTCCGGGGTGATCCTGAGCCAGATGCTCGGCGCGGTGGCCGGCCGGATCGCCCGGGCCACCCCTGGTGAGCGCCACGCCCTGGTGCTGGCCGAGGCGCTGCACGAGTCCACGGAGGCGTCGTACGCCGCCGTGGGCACGCCCGTCGAGGGCACCATCCTCTCGGTCTCCCGCGCGGCCTCCGAGGCCGTCGCGAAGTACGCCGAGGACCCGACCGCACGCGCCCGGGACGTGTTCACCACGGCCGCCGCCGCAGCGCGCGAGGCGCTGGCCCGCACGCCCGACCAGCTGCAGACACTGCGTGACGCCGGCGTGGTCGACGCCGGCGGTCGTGGGCTGTGCGTGGTACTGGACGCCGCCGAGACCGTGCTCACCGGGCGTCGCCCGGCACCGGTGGCGGTGCCCCTCGGAGGGCACCGGATCCCGGTCCCGCAGCCGGGGCAGGACCTGACGGCCGACGGGCCGGCGTACGAAGTGATGTATCTCCTGGACGCCGAAGACGACGCCCTCCCTGCGCTGCGCGAGACGCTCGCGGGACAGGGAGACTCCCTGGTCGTCGTGGGGGGTGGCGGTCTCTGGAACGTGCACGTCCACGTGGACGAGGTGGGGCCGGCGATCGAGGCGGGGATCGTCGCAGGCAGGCCACACCGGATCCGGGTCATCCACTTCGCCGAACAGCTGGCGGCCGCGCGGGCCAAGGTCTCGGAGCGGAAGGGGCGCGCGGTGGTGGCGGTGGCGGCCGGGCCCGGCCTGGCAGCGTTGTTCGCGGAGGCCGGCGCCACGATGATCGAGGGCGGACCGGGAGAGCGGCCGTCCACCGGCATGTTCCTGGCGGCGATCACGGCCGCGGGCGCGGCCGAGATCGTGCTGCTGCCCAACGACGCCGACTCGGTGCGGGTGGCCGAGATCGCCGCCCGGACGGCTGAGGAGGACCACGGCGTCCGCGCGGTGGTCATCCCGACCCACACCCAGGTCCAGGGGCTCGCCGCGCTGGCGGTGCACGAGCCGGGGCGGGCCTTCGACGCGGATGTGCTCGAGATGACGGCCACCGCTCGCCAGGTCCGCCACGGGGCGGTCACGATCGCCGCCAGGCAGGCGATGACGATGGCCGGCCCGTGCGACCCCGGCGACGTGCTGGGCGTCATCGCCGGCGACTTCGCGATCGTCGGCACCGAGCTCGACACCGTGGCGACCCGGGTGCTGGACCGGCTGCTGGGCGGCGGCGGCGAGCTGGTGACGCTGGTGGCCGGAGCTCAGGACGCCGGGCTGGCCGCACGCTGCGCCGCCTGGGTCGCCGAGACGCACCCGCATGTCGATGCGGTGGTGTACGACGGTGGTCAGGAGCGCTATCCGCTCCTGATGTCGGTGGAGTAGCGACCAGAGGAAGGATCGTCGTGATCACGCTCGACTCGCCGGTGGCGGCTGTCCTCGGCGACCTCTCGGGGCGCCAGGGCACCACCACCCGGACCGCCATCACCGAGGGTCTGGGTCTGCGCACCGTCGGCGACCTGCTGCGGCACTTCCCGCGGCGCTACCTCGAGACCGGGCAGCTCACGCGGGTGCACGACCTGCGGCCCGGGCAGATGCTGACCGTGGTCGGGGAGATCACGTCGAGCCAGGTCAAGCCCTACCAGGACCGCCGCACCGGCCGGCCGGCGTACCGCCTCGAGACGCTGCTGCACACCGACGGCGCCGATCTGACGATGACGTTCTTCGCCAAGAACAAGCACACGGTCGAGTGGTTCGCCAGCCGGTACGCCGTCGGCCGACGAGGCCTCTTCGTCGGGCAGGCCTCGATGTTCGGCCGACAGTGGCAGCTCACCAACCCGCGGACCATGCTGTTCACGGAGGACGACGAGGGGGCGGATCCAGACACGTTCCAGGTGCTGCACGGGACCACCGGGCTCTACCCTCTCTACCCCCTCACCAAGGGGCTGGACTCCTGGGACCTGCAGCGGGCGGTGACGTTCGCGCGGACGATCCTGGAGGACGGCCAGCCGCCCGAGGTGCTGCCGCCCGAAGTGCGCGAACGACAGCGGCTCCCCGACGCGCGCACGGCGCTCGACTGGATCCATGCGCCTGCCGATCGCGGGCAGGTGGCCAGGGCCCAGCGGCACTACCGGTTCACCGAGGCGCTGGTGACCCAGCTGGTGCTGGCGCGCCGACGCGCCGCCGTCCGCCGGCTCGGGGCGCAGGCCCGGGCCGGCGGCGGTGGCCTGTTGGCAGCCTTCGACGCCCGCCTGCCGTTCACCCTGACCGAGGGCCAGCGCGCGATCGGAGAGCAGATCGTCGCCGACCTGGCCAACCCGTGGCCCATGAACCGTCTGCTCCAGGGCGAGGTCGGCTCGGGCAAGACGGTGGTGGCGCTGCGGGCGATGCTCCAGGTCGTCGACTCGGGCGGCCAGGCTGCGCTGCTGGCACCCACCGAGGTGCTGGCCCAACAGCACCATCGCTCGATCTCGGCGTTGCTCGGCGACCTCGCCCAGGGCGGCATGCTGGGGGGTGCCGACGAGGCCACGGGCATCGCGTTGCTGACGGGCTCACAGTCGAAGGCCCAGCGCACCCAGGCCTTGCTCGACGCCGCCTCCGGACAGGCCGGGATCGTGATCGGCACCCACGCCCTGCTCCAGGAGCAGGTGTCCTTCGCCGACCTCGGCCTGGTCGTCGTCGACGAGCAGCACCGCTTCGGCGTCGAGCAGCGCGCGGCCCTGACGGACAAGGCCGCATCGCCGCCACACCTGCTGGTGATGACGGCGACGCCGATCCCGCGCACCGTTGCGATGACCGTGTTCGGCGACCTCGAGGTCTCGACGTTGGCCGAGCTGCCGGCCGGGCGGGAGCCGATCCAGACCACGGTGGTGCCGCTGCGTGAGCAGCCGGGGTGGATCTCTCGGGTGTGGCAGCGGGTCCGCGAAGAGGTGGCCGCCGGCCGCCAGGCCTTCGTGCTGTGTCCCCGGATCTCCGACGACGCGACCGAGCCGGGTGAGATCCCCCTGGTGGAGTACGACGACGACGGCAACCCGCTCGACCCACCGGCCACGCTGGCGGCCGTGGAGCAGATGACCACCGAGCTGACGCTCGGCGAGCTCAACGGGCTGCGCGTGGCGATGCTGCACGGCCGCCTCGCCGCAGACGAGAAGGATCGGGTGATGCGCTCCTTCGCGGCCGGCGACCTCGACGTGCTCGTCTGCACCACGGTGATCGAGGTCGGTGTCGATGTCGGCAACGCCACCACGATGGTGGTGCTCGACGCCGACCGCTTCGGCATCTCCCAGCTGCACCAGCTGCGCGGCCGGGTCGGCCGCGGCGGGCACCCCGGGCTCTGTCTGCTGGTGACGTCGGCAGAGGAGGAGTCGCAGGCACGCGAGCGGCTGGCCGCGGTCGCGGCGACCACCGACGGCTTCGAGCTCTCCCGCGCCGACCTGGAGCTGCGCCGGGAGGGCGACGTGCTGGGCGCGTCCCAGCACGGCTTCCGCTCCTCCCTTCAGGACCTGCGCGTGCTCCGCGACGAGGAGACGATCCTGGCGGCGCGGGAGGAGGCCGACCGCCTGCTCGAGACCGATCCCGACCTGGCCGGTGCCGCCGAGCTGAACGCGGCCGTGCTCGCGCTGGAAGTGTCCGTCGAGTCGGACTTCATGGAGAAGTCATGACCCGGATCATCGGCGGTGTCGCCCGCGGCCGGCGGCTCGCCACCCCCCAGGGCGACCGGACCCGGCCGACGTCCGACCGGGTCCGGGAGGCGCTCTTCTCGTCGGTCGAGGCGTGGTGCGGGTCCCTGCACGGGCTGCGCGTCCTCGACCTGTACGCCGGCTCGGGCGCGGTCGGTCTGGAGGCGTGGTCGCGCGGCGCCGCCCAGGTGACGCTGGTCGAGCAGGACCGGCGCACGGCCGCGGTCATCTCCGCCAACGTGCGAGAGCTCGGCTGCGACGTGGCGGAGGTGCGTGCTGTCTCGACGCTCACGGCCCTTGCCCGGGAGCCCGCGTCGGCGTACGACCTGGTGTTCCTCGACCCGCCCTATCCCGTGGCGACGACCGAGGTCGAGCAGGTGCTGTCGTCGCTCGTCGCGCACGGCTGGCTCCACGACGGATCCCTGGTCGTGGTCGAGCGAGCCACCCGGGGGGCCCCGCTGACCTGGCCCGAGGGATTGGTGGCCGACCGTGAGCGGCGCTACGGCGAGACCCTTCTTTGGTACGGTCGCGCCGATGTCGCCGCGTCGGAGGCGACCGCCAGGGAGGAGCGACCATGACCCGTGTGGTGTGCCCCGGCTCCTTCGACCCCGTGACCCACGGCCATCTCGACATCATCACGCGCGCCGCCCGGCTCTACGACGAGGTCGTGGTGGCGGTAGGCGTCAACGCCAGCAAGCGCCGCCTGTTCACCGCGCCGGAGCGGATCGAGATGCTCGAGCAGGCGTGCGCGGGCTTCAGCAACGTGCGGATCGCCGGGTTCAGCGGCCTGCTCACCGACTTCTGCCGCCAGCAGGACGCGATTGCGATCGTGAAGGGACTCCGCACCGGAGACTTCGACTACGAGCTGCAGATGGCGCAGATGAACGCCCGCCTGGCTCCCGAGGTCGAGACGGTGTTCCTGCCGACCGCGCCCGAGTTCGCCTATCTGGCATCGTCGCTGGTCAGGGAGGTCGCCTCGCTGGGAGGTGACGTGACGGGGCTGCTGCCCGAATCCGTGCGCGAGCGGCTGCTGGTCCGGCTCACGGAGCGGCGTACTTCCGAGAGCGGCTGAGCGAGCCCGGAAGGGGCCGGTTTTGGCTCCGACTGGTCGTGGCGGATACCATTCCCGACGATCTGTTGTGTCCGCACACCGGAAGTGATTCCCCTGTCAGCCTTGGACCCGAGAGCGCCGCTCGTGCTCGACACTCACGAGCTCGGCCGCCGCCCGGGGTCCCAGCGTCAGATGTCGCGAACGGTGTCGGCTCCAGCAGATCTGGGCATTGACGTTCTCCGTGTCCCCGAAGGCTCGCCGGTCGACCTCGACCTGCGGCTGGAGGCGGTCATGGAGGGGGTCCTGGTCACGGGGTCGGTGCACGCCGGCCTCGAGGGCGAGTGCGTGCGGTGCCTGGAGACGATCACCGACGAGGTGGACACCGGATTCCAGGAGCTGTTCGTGTACGACGACCGCGACCATGGCCGCGAGGGCGACCTCGACGACGATGTCCGCCGGCTCGAGGGAGACTTGCTCGACCTCGAGCCCCTGCTGCGGGACGCGGTGGTGCTTGAGCTGCCGTTCCAGCCGCTGTGCATGGACGACTGTCCGGGACTGTGTATCGAGTGTGGTGCCAGGCTCGCGGATGACCCCGACCATGCTCACGAGGCTGCGATCGACCCGCGCTGGGCCAACCTGGCGGCGCTGCAGCAAGACGACGACTGAAGACCTGAGGAGAACTGACACCGTGGCTGTTCCGAAGCGCAAGATGTCGCGCAGCAACACCCGCCACCGCCGCTCGCAGTGGAAGGCCGTGGCACCGACTCTGGTGACCTGCGCCAACCCGGCGTGCGGCGCCAAGCACCTGCCGCACCGCGCGTGCGGCGACTGCGGCCAGTACGGCGCCCGCAACACCCGGCGCCAGGTCCTCTGACATCATCGATCCGCTGAGCGACGAGGCGCGCAACTACGAGGCGCTTAGGTCCGCGATCGGGGACCCCCGGCTGGATCCCGAGCTGTTGGATCGCGCCCTGACGCACCGGTCGTTCGCCTATGAGAACGGCGGCCTCCCCAACAACGAGCGCCTGGAGTTCCTGGGCGACTCGGTGCTCGGCATCGTGGTGACCGAGACCCTCTACCTCACCCATCCCGACCTGACCGAGGGCAGCTTGGCCAAGCTCCGCGCCGCGGTGGTCAACGCCCGGGCGCTCGCCGTGGTGGCCCGCAACATCGGCCTGGGCAGCCACGTGAAGCTCGGCCGCGGTGAGGAGACCACCGACGGCCGCAACAAGGCCTCGATCCTCTCCGACACCGTCGAGGCCGTGATTGGTGCGGTCTACCTGTCAGGTGGTCTGGAGGCTGCCGCGGAGACGGTGCATCTGCTGTTCGACACCTTGATGGACGAGGCCGCCGACCTCGGCGCGGGTCTGGACTGGAAGACCTCCCTGCAGGAGCTCACCGCAGCGCTGGCTCTCGGAGTGCCGGAGTACGTCATCGAGGACGACGGCCCCGACCACATGAAGACGTTCACCGCGCAGGTGCGGGTCGGCGACGACCTCTACGGCGAAGGCGCCGGCCGCTCCAAGAAGGAGGCCGAGCAGGGTGCCGCCGAGACGGCGTACGGCGAGCTGCGCGCGGCCTACGGCACCTCCTCCGGCTAGCAGGGGCACCCGAGCCATGCCCGAGCTGCCCGAGGTCGAGGTGGTCCGACGCGGCCTGGAGCGCCACGTTGCCGGGCACACGCTGACCGCCGTCGACGTGCTGCATCCGCGGCCGGTGCGCCGCGATCCTCACGGTCCCTCGGGCTTCGGGGCGGCGCTGACGGGACGGCGGGTCGAGGCCGCGCTTCGCCGCGGGAAGTACTTCTGGCTCGCCCTCGACAACGGCGACGCGCTGCTCGGCCACCTCGGCATGAGCGGGCAGATGCTGGTGCAGCCGGTCGGGTCACCCGACGAGCGGCATCTGCGGGTGCGGTTCGGGTTGTCCACCGACGGTGGAGGGGCCGCGACCGAGCTGCGCTTCGTTGACCAGCGGATGTTCGGCGGGCTGCTGGTGTCGCCCGGTGGCGCCGACCTCCCCGCTGAGATCGCCCACATCGCGCGCGACCCGCTCGATCCGGATTTCGACGACGAGGAGCTGGTCCGCCGCGTGCGCCGGCGCACTGCCGGCATCAAACGGCTGCTGCTCGACCAGGGCCTGATCAGCGGCGTCGGCAACATCTACGCCGACGAGGCGCTCTGGCGGGCGCGGATCCATGGCGATCGGCCGGGGGAGCGGCTGACCCGGGCCCAGGTGCGCGAGGTCCTCGCCCAGGCGCGGGCGGTGATGAGCGCGGCGTTGGCCGAGGGCGGCACCTCCTTCGACGCGCTCTACGTCAACGTCAACGGCGAGTCGGGCTACTTCGACCGGTCGCTGCGCGCCTACGGCCAGGAGGGGCGTCCCTGCGACCGTTGCGGCACCCCGATCCGCCGGATCGCGTTCATGAACCGGTCGTCGTACTTCTGCCCGCGCTGCCAGCCCGTGCCGCGGCGCCGACCTGGTCTGGAGCGGTCTGCACGAGTTTGACCCGGAGCGCCCCGAGTGGGACTCTTGAAGACAGCCCGGACACGGGCTCCGGAACGTCGAGTCCGGCTTCCACCGTACCCTCGGAGGGTTAGTTCATGGCCAAGGCGCTGATCGGATATTTGAGCAGCGACCGCCTCACCACCGACCGCCTCGCCGGCGATAATGCACGGCTGCGCTCGCGCGTGGGTGAGCTCGAGAAGCTCGTTCTCCGTCTCAAGGAGGAGAACGACGCGCTGGTGGCCTCTCGTGCCGCCGCGCTGCTCGACCTCGACACGCCGGCGCTGGACGCGTCGCTGGACGTGGTGCAGGAGATGCAGCCGGCCTGAGCTCCGGTTGCGCCCGCCCGCGCGACGGGCGGTGGTGGTGGCGAGCCCGCACGTCGAGTCGTCAGCCGCGGTAGACCGAGACCGCCCAGTCGGCATTGTCGGCGTACGCGTCGAGCTGCCAGGTCGCGAACCGATGCTCGCGGGTCCAGCCCACCGAGCCGGCGTCCCGATCGAGGTCGTCGTGGGTGTACGCCGCGCCGCTGCGGAACCCGAACACCGCCCGGCCGCCGGGGCGGAGCACGCCTGCCAGCCGCTCGAGAACCCGGCACTCGGTGCCCTCGGCCACGAACAGCATCACGTTCCCCGCGGCCACCACCACGTCGTAGGACCCCGGCAGCCCGGCCTCCTCCAGCGCGCCGGGGGACAGGTGGCAGAGGTCGAGTGCCGCCAGCGGCAGCGCGGGATAGAAGTCCCGGCCGGCGTCGATCAGCACCGGGTCGGCGTCCACGCCGGCCGCCAGGTGCCCCCAGGAGTCCAGCGCCGCCGCCACCCGGCCGACCCCGCAGCCGGCGTCGAGCACGGTGGCACCACTCGGGACCATCGCGTGGATGAAGCGAGCCTCGCCGTCGACGTCCTCGCCCCGGGCCTCGAGCCCGCGGAAGTACTGCGCGTAGCTCTCCCGCTCGCGGGGCGTCCGCTCGCCGAACCAGCGCGGCTCGGACTCCTCACCCCGACGGGGGCTCCCACCACTCACGCCGGAATTCACCCCGGAATGGTTGCATGGCTCCCATGACGGGTGTGGAGGACCTGCGGGCGAGCCTGCCCGAGGGCGTGGTGCTGACCGCGCCGGCGGCGATGGAGAAGTACCGCCACGACTGGTCGCGGAACCCGCCCGCCGGCAGCCCGCTGGTCGTCGTGCGCGCCGAGAACGCCGAGCAGGTGCAGACGGCGGTGCGGTGGGCGCGCGCGCACCGGGTGCCGGTCGTGCCGCGCGGTGCCGGCTCGGGGCTCTCCGGTGGTGCCAACGCCGTCGACGGCTGTCTGATGCTCGTGCTCGAGCGGATGAACGGCGTCGAGATCGACACCGCGACCCGGGTGGCCGTGGTGGAGCCGGGCGCCTTCAACGTCGAGGTGAAGCGGGCAGCTGCCGAGCACGGGCTGCACTACCCGCCCGACCCGTCGTCGTACGAGATCTGCTCGATCGGCGGCAACGTCGCCACCAACGCCGGCGGTCTGTGCTGCGTGAAGTACGGCGTCACCAGCGACTACGTGCTCGGGCTCGACGTCGTGCTCGCCGACGGGACCCTGGTGACGCTCGGCGGCAAGCGGATCAAGGACGTGGCCGGGCTGTCGCTGGTCAAGCTCTTCGTCGGCAGTGAGGGGACGCTGGGCATCATCACTCGCGCCATCCTCCGGCTGGTGCCGTCGCCAGGGCCGACCTCGACGCTGGTGGCGACGTTCCCGACGGTGGCCGCCGCGGCCACGGCCGTGGTGGCAGTGGGGCGAAGCATCCGGCCGTCGATGATGGAGCTGATGGACGGTGCGTCGGTGAACGCCGTGGAGGACTTCAAGCCGATGGGGCTCGACCGCTCCGCAGGCGCGCTGCTGATCGCCCAGTCCGATGCCCCCGGCTCGGCTCGGGCCGAGGAGGCCGCGCTGATGGCGCAGGACTTCCGGGCGGCCGGCGCATCGGAGGTGTTCATGACCGACGACCCGGCGGAGGGCGAGCTCTTCGTGGTCGCGCGGCGGACGGTGTTCCACGCCATCGAGGCACGTGGTTCGATGCTCCTGGAGGACGTCGGCGTGCCGGTCCCGTTGCTCCCCGAGCTGCTCGGCGCGGTCGCTGCCATCGCCGAGAAGCACGGTGTCGAGATCCCGACGGTGGCGCACGCCGGAGACGGCAACACCCACCCGATCGTGGTCTACGACGCCGCCGATCCCGACGCCACCGCCCGCGCCCGCGCTGCCTTCGACGAGGTGATGGCCGCCGCGATCGCGCTGGGTGGGACGATCACCGGCGAGCACGGGGTCGGCCGCGCCAAGCGAGCGGCGTTGCCCGACCAGCTCGGGCCGGATGTGATGGCGCTGACCCGGCGGGTCAAGGATGCCCTCGACCCTGACGGGATCCTCAACCCCGGCGCGATCCTGTGAGGCGGGAGCTGTCCGCGCTGTCGCTGTCCGAGGTCAGGACTGCTGGACGAGGCTGAACTCCACGTTGCCGGACTCATCGACCGAGGCGTCGAGGATCTTGTCGTCGAGCAGTTGTGCCGCCGACGCGTCGAGGTAGAGCGGAGCCCCTTCCTTGTCGACGACCTGGTCCCCGGGCTCGGCCTGGGGCGCGGCGGCGAGCTCGAAGTTGGGCGTGGGTGCGTCATCGGTGGAGATCCGGAGACCAGCGTCCTCGCCCATGTCGTGCTGGGCGAGGATCTGGTTGACGATGGCGCTGGCATTGTCTGTCAGGGCGATCATGATTTGGCCTATCCGTCGAGTTCAGGTCTCCTCCACCGTCCCTGATGACGTGCTCGGATTCAAGCCCGGTCCGGGGCGCGGCCCGCACACCTGCTCATTCTCCGGCGTACGACCCGAAGCTCCACAGGTTGCCCTCAGCGTCCCGGACGGCGCAGCCCCGGCCGCCGTAGTCCTCGTCGACGGGCTCGCGGACCGAGGACGCGCCGGCGGCCAGCGCGGCGGCGTACACCCGGTCGACGTCGCTGTCCTCGTCGACCACGCAGTAGCACCGGGACTCCCCGGGCGTGATCGGGAACTGGTCCCGGCCGGGCTTGTCGGCCGAGCCGCACATCACGCCGCCGTGGTCGCGCCAGTGGAACTGGGCGTGCTCGACCACCGACGGGTCGTCCTGGGAGCGGACGACCAGGGCCTCGGTGAACCCGACCGCGCGCAGGAACGCCATCCCGGCCTCGGCGTCGGTGAAGGTCAACGTCAGGAACAGCTGTCGAGTGCTCATGGGATCCACGATCCCACCTCTGTTCTGTCCGGGGAACGTCGTGCACGCACCACCTGCAGAGCTCCCTCGCGGACAGCCTCGGGACCTGCCAGGCTTGCCGCATGTCCGAGGAGTCGCTGGCGCGGGCAGCGCGCTACTACGACCGGTTCGCCCCGGTGTATGACGTGGTGTCGTCGCCGCGTTACTACCGCAAGCCTCGCGAGGCCGCCGTCGAGGCCCTCCGGCTCGAGCCCGGACAGGTGGTGCTCAACGTCCCCTGCGGCACCGGGCAGAACCTGCAACTGCTGCAGGATCGCGTGCGTGGGACAGGGGCGGTCGTCGGCGTCGACCTGTCGGCGGGGATGCTCGCCAAGGCCGCCGCCAAGGTCCGCGCCCACGGCTGGGACAACGTCGACCTGATCCGCGACAGCGTGACCGCGCTCGACGCCGAGTGGGCGGCCTCCCGGGGCGTTGCGGAGGGGTATGACGCCGTGCTCTGCGACCTGGGTCTCTCCGGCTTCCCGTCGTGGCAGCGGGTCACCGATCAGCTGGTGACCACCCTCAAGCCCGGCGGTCGCCTCGTGGTCATGGACTGGTTCATCCCGAGCAGCAGCCTGCGCGGGGCTTTCATCCGCTGGATCGGCAAGGGGGAGGTCGACCGCGACCTCCCCGGCTATCTTCGCGACCGACTCGATGACGTCGAGGTGGACGACTCGTTCAAGGGCGGCGACATGGTCGTGGTCGCGGGGGTCCGGCCGCGGAACGAGTGATCAGTCCGAGGGGCCCTCGTCGTCGAGGTTCGGCATCGCCTTGTCGGCGTACTTCTCCCAGTTGGTCTCCAGCGCCTCCAACAGCTGGGTCACCATCAGCGGCGAGAGGTTGACCCGGGCGACGACCTGGCCGGGCATGGTGGTGTCGTGCTGTCGGGCGAAGTCGAGTCGGACGAAGTCGATGGTGAACTCGTACGGCGAGTGAGAGACCGCCGCGAAGTTGGCCCACACCCCTCCCGTCATGGACTCCGGGACGTTGATCTGGAAGTTCGGGTCGGCCATGGGGCCACTGTAGAGCCGAAGACGGTCACGCGACGGCCGCTGTGCACCCTCCCCGGCCCGGACCGACACGCGTGCCGAATGACGGTCCTGGGGGCGGCTCCCCGTAGGCTGGGTGGGCCGTCTTCCCCCGAGCCGGCATCTGCAAGGATGCCCGGCCGCGAGCGCCGTGACCGTTCGGAGTGAGGAGCCGCGTTGTATCTGAAGAGCCTGACCCTCAAGGGGTTCAAGTCCTTCGCCTCCTCGACGACGCTCCAGCTCGAGCCCGGGATCACCTGCATCGTGGGGCCCAACGGCTCCGGCAAGTCCAACGTCGTCGACGCGCTGGCCTGGGTGATGGGCGAGCAGGGGGTGAAGTCCCTGCGCGGCGGCAAGATGGAGGACGTCATCTTCGCCGGCACCTCCGGGCGCCCGCCCCTGGGTCGCGCCGAGGTGCTGCTGACCATCGACAACGCCGACGGTGCGCTGCCGATCGAGTACGCCGAGGTGACGATCTCGCGGACCATGTTCCGCAGCGGTGGGTCGGAGTACGCCATCAACGGCAACGTCTGCCGGCTGCTCGACGTCCAGGAGCTGCTGAGCGACTCCGGCATCGGCCGCGAGATGCATGTCATCGTCGGCCAGGGCCAGCTCGACACGATCCTGCACGCGACGCCGGAGGACCGGCGCGGCTTCATCGAGGAGGCGGCCGGCGTCCTCAAGCACCGCAAGCGCAAGGAGAAGGCGCTGCGGAAGCTGGACTCCACCGACGGCAACCTGACCCGCCTGAACGACCTGGTGACCGAGATCCGTCGCCAGCTCAAGCCCCTGGGTCGCCAGGCCGAGGTGGCGCGCCGGGCCGCCTCGGTGCAGGCCGACGTCCGCGACTCGCGGGCCCGGCTGATGGCCGACGACCTGGTCACCGCCAGCACCGCCCTGCAGCAGGAGCTCGCCGACGAGTCGATCCTGGTGGAGCGTCGCGAGGAGGTCGAGGCGGGGGTCGCGCGGGCTCGCGAGCAGGAGACCGCCCTGGAGGCCGCGCTCCGCGAGGATCTGCCGGCGCTGGCGAAGGCCCAGGAGACCTATTTCTCCCTGTCCGGTCTGCGGGAGCGACTGCTCGGCACCCAGTCGTTGGCTGCTGAGCGGGTCCGCAACGCCGCCGGCACCGCCGAGGTCGAGATCGAGTCCGGCCGTGACCCTGAGACGCTCGAGGCCGAGGCGGCCCGCGTGCAGGAGCAGGAGCACGAGATCACGGTCGAGATCGACCAGCAGCGAGCGAGCCTGGAGCAGGCCGTCTCTGAGCGTCGTGCGGCTGAGGATGCCGCCGCCGAGGAGGAGCGCCGCGTGGCCGGCCTGCAACGCGCGGCCGCCGATCGCCGCGAGGGCCTGGCCCGCCTGCACGGGCAGGTCAACGCGCTGAAGTCCCGCGCGGCCGCGGCCGACGACGAGCTCGGCAGGCTCACGCTGGCCCGCGAGGAGGCCCTGGCGCGGGCCGAGCGAGCCCAGCGCGACTTCACGTCCCTCGAGACCCGCGTCGCCGGGCTCGATGCCGGGGAGGAGGGCTTCGACGCCGAGCACGAGGCCGCCTCGGCGACGCTCGCGGACCTTGAGGAGCAGTTGGCCAAGGCCCGCGACGAAGCGTCGCAGGCCGACCGCGACCGGGCTTCGTTGGCCGCCCGGAAGGACGCGCTGGAGCTGGGTTTGAACCGCAAGGACGGCGCCGGCGCCCTGCTGGCTGCCTCGGACTCCGTCTCCGGGATGCTCGGCTCGGTCGCCGCGTTGCTGTCGGTGCGATCGGGCTACGAAACCGCGGTCGCCGCCGCCCTCGGCTCGGCTGCCGACGCCGTGGCCGTCCGCGACGCCGACGCCGCGGTCCAGGCCATCGATCATCTCAAGGCCGATGACCTGGGCCGGGCCGGGCTGCTGCTGGGCGGGGCGCCCGCCGACGATGCGTCGTGGCCGGGCCTGCCCAGCCACGTGTCGTACGCCGTGGACGTGGTCGACGCCCCCGCCGAGCTGGGCGGTGCGCTGTCCCGGCTGCTGTTCAAGGTGGCCGTCGTCTCCGACCTCGACACCGCTCGGGCGCTGGTGCGCGACCTACCCGACGTGACCGCGGTGACCCGTGAGGGCGACGTGTTCGGCGCCCACTTCGCGGCCGGCGGCTCTTCCAGCCAGCCCAGCCTGATCGAGATCCAGGCTGCCCTCGACGAGGCTTCCGAGCAGCTGAGCGAGGCGATCGCCGCGTCCGAGCGGCTCGGCTTCGAGATGTCGAGGCTGGAGTCCCAGCGACTCGATGCCCAGCAGCGGGTCGACGTCGCGCTGGCCAAGCTCCACGAGTCCGATGCGACGCTCGCGGCGGTGGCCGAGGAGCTCGGGCAGCACGGCACCCAGACCCGCTCGGCGCGTGCGGAGGCCGCGCGCGTGGCCCAGGCGATCGCCGAAGCCGAGGTGGCCAGGGCGCGCGACCTGAGTGGTCTGGCCGAGCTGGAGTCACGGCTCGCCACGGCCGAGGGCTCGCCGGACGACGAGCCCGACACCGCCGACCGGGAGCGGCTCGCCGCGGAGTCGCGCCAGGCCCGTCAGGCGGAGATGGACGCCCGGCTCGCGCTGCGCACCGCCGAGGAGCGGGCCCGCGCCTTGCATGGCCGCGCCGACGGGTTGAAGCGAGCCGCGCAGAACGAACGAGACGCCCGTGCCCGCGCCGCCGAGCGCCGCGCACGGCTGATCCGCGAAGGACGAGCCGCTGAGGCGGTCGGCGCCGCCGTGGCCGTCGTACTCCAGCGGCTCGAGCGCTCCGTGGCGCTCGCCGGCGACGCGCGCACGGCCGTCGAGGAGGGTCGACAGGGGCGCGAGCAGGCCCTGGTTGCGGTCCGTGGCAGCCTCCGCGACCTCGGCCGAGATCACGACGAGCTGGTCAACTCGGTCCACCGCGACGAGATGGCTCGCACGCAGCAGCGGATGCGCATCGAGCAGCTGGAGGAGCGCGCCCTGGAGGAGCTCGGCCTGGACGCGGAGGGTCTCGTCACGGAGTACGGCCCGCACACCCTCGTTCCCTTCACCGGTGAGCTCGAGGAGGGTGCCGAGACGCCCGAGCCGGTGGCCTTCGTGCGGGAGGAGCAGCAGAAGCGGCTCCGCGCTGCCGAGCGGTCGATGGCCATGCTCGGCCGGGTCAACCCCCTGGCGCTGGAGGAGTTCAGCGCGATGGAGGAGCGCCACCAGTTCCTCTCCGAGCAGATGGAGGACCTCAAGCGCACCCGTCGCGACCTGCTGGACATCGTCCGCGAGGTCGACGCGCGCGTCGAGCAGGTCTTCACCGAGGCGTTCGCTGACGTGGCACGCGCCTTCGAATCCACGTTCGCGCGACTGTTTCCCGGAGGCGAGGGCCGGCTGGTGCTCACCGACCCCTCCGACATGCTCGCGAGCGGGGTGGAGGTCGAGGCCCGCCCGCCCGGGAAGAAGATCAAGCGGCTCTCGTTGCTGTCCGGCGGTGAGCGGTCCCTGGTCGCGGTCGCGTTCCTGGTCGCGCTGTTCAAGGCCCGGCCGTCGCCCTTCTACATCCTCGACGAGGTCGAGGCCGCGCTGGACGACACGAACCTCGGCCGGCTGCTGGAGATCTACGAAGAGCTCCGCGAGAGCTCGCAGCTGCTGGTGATCACCCACCAGAAGCGCACCATGGAGGTCGGTGACGCGCTCTACGGCGTCTCGATGCGCGGCGACGGCGTTTCCGCGGTGATCAGCCAGCGGCTCCGAGAGTCTGCGTGACCGACGAGCGCCCACCCCGTCCCGCCCGGGGCGACTACGTCGCCTGGCGTCAGATCACCACCCGCTGGCGCGACGACGACGCCTACGGACACCTCAACAACGCGACGTACTACGAGCTGTTCGACACCGCGGTCAACGCCCACCTCTACGACGCGACGGGGCTGGATGTTCGCGCGCTGCCGGCGATCGGCATCGTCGCCGAGACGTCGTGCCGCTACTTCCGGGCGATCGGCTTCCCCGCACCGATCGACACGGGGCTCGTGGTGGAGCGGCTGGGCACGTCGTCGGTCGTCTACCGGATCGGGCTGTTCCAGGGAGCCGACGACGAGGCCGCGGCGGAGGGGCGCTTCGTGCACGTCTACGTCGACAACACGCGCCCGGAGCGGGCCGTGGTGCCCGTCCCGACCGAGATCCGGGCCGCAGTGACGCCGCTGCTGCGGCGCTGAGCTCTCAGCCCCACCCACGGTCTGTAGCCTTGAGGGGGCTGCCTCGCGTCGCCGATTGCTGGTTTCCACCGTTGCTTTGGCACCATGGCCCTAGGACCTATCCCTCGACGTCGGAGCCCCCTTGCTGATCCTCGTGTTCGCGATGCTTCTCGTGCTCGTCATGGCGGGTGCCGTCGTCGCGTACGTCGCCTTCCCGCACCGCGGCCAGGAGATCCCGGGTGCCCCGTGGCTGGGCGAGGCGATGGGCAAGGCCCGTCGCGCGCTGCCCGACCTCGACGAGGACGAGCAGGAGCTGCTTCACCGCTGAACGACGAGGTGACCTCCGCCTCGATCGCCGGGGGCTGACCGCCGGGACGACCTTGCGGTCATCGGTACTCCGGGTTCTCGAAGTCGAACCGGCAGCCGGCGTCCCACGCGGCCCGCTGGTTGCCGTAGGCCGGCACCCCGCCCGCGTCCTTCAGCAGGCGCGCCAGGTGCATCAGGTTCCACGTCATGAACGTGGTGTTGCGGTTCGTGAAGTCGTTCTCGGGGCCGCCCGAGCCTGGGTCGAGGTACGACGGACCGGGCCCGGCCTCGCCGATCCAGCCGGCATCGGCCTGCGGCGGCACGGTGTAGCCGATGTGCTGGAGGGTGTACAGGACGTTCTGGGCGCAGTGCTTGACGCCGTCCTCGTTGCCCGTGATCAGACACCCCCCGACCCGGCCGTAGTAGAGGTACTGCCCGGCGTCGTTGAGCAGGTGCGAGCCGCCGTACAACCGCTCGTGCACCTGCTTCATCACCGAGCTGTTGTCGCCCAGCCAGATCGGCCCGGCCAGCACCAGGATGTCGGCGGCGAGCACCTTCTCGAAGATCTCCGGCCAGTCGTCGACGTCCCAGCCGTGCTCGCGCATGTCGGGCCACACGCCGGTCGCGATCTGGTGGTCGACCGGGCGCACCTCGTCGACGTGGACGCCGTGACTCACCATGATCTGCCGGCTGATGTCGACCAGACCTTGGGTGTGGCTCTTCTCGGGCGAACGCTTCAGGGTGCAGTTGAGGAAGAGCGCTCGCAGGTCGTCGTAGGTCGCGACGGGTGTGGCTTGGTCGGTCTCGGTGTCGGTCATCGGAACTCCTCGGAGGGTGGGTGTCAGATCAGCTCGGGGTCCTGCTCGACGCAGAGCAGGACGGGTCCGTCGGTTGCGAAGAAGCGGCGCAGCGCGCGTCCCGCGGCGTAGCCTCAGACTGTCATCAAGCAACGAGCGAGGCGACCCACCGGCCGTCCGAGACAGGAAATCCCATGACTCCGTTACCGTCCGCCGAGAGCCTCGCCACCACCCGTCGCTCGATGCACGGTGTCGCCGAGCTGTTGCTCGCCGGGCCGCAGAAGGCCGCGACCGACACGGTCCGCCTGCGATTCGCGGCCGGCGCGATCCGCCCGTGGGCTGCCGATCTCCCGGCGCTGGGCATGACCGGTCTGGAGTGGGATGCGGGCGTGGCACGCATCGAAGGCACGATCGCGACGCTGGCCGACCGGGCGGGCATCACCCCCGCCACGCTCACCCACGTCTACCGCGACGGCGCTGGCCTGGTTCCTGAGTCCGAGATCGAGGTCGACGAAGGCGCGGCGCGGTTGGTCCTGGAGGGCTTCGCGGCCGGCGCGGCCGCGCTCGCGGACTTCGCACCCGAGGACGAGCCAGTGCTCTGGCCCGAGCACTTCGACCTCGCGATCGTGCAGCACGAGGTCAACTACGGCATCGTGGCGGGCGACGCCACCCTGGCCTTTCCCTACGCCTACGTCGGTCCTTGGGCGGCCCGCCTCGGACCGTTCTGGAACGTGAGCTTCGGTGCTGCTCGCCCCTTGTCCGAGTTGAGTGGCGCCGCAGGGGTCGCTGACTTCTTCCGGCAGGGCTGCGCACACGCGTCCTCAGACCCGCTCGCCTGACGAGCCGGCGTACGCCGCTGCGGCGAGCCTTCGCTCTGGTCGCGGACCCTCGGTGGTGCCACACTGAGCGGGTCCACCCTCGCTCCGGCCGGCGGACGCCGAGAGGCACCCCTCGGCCCCCACAGTGGCTCTTCGGCCAAGGAGGTCCGCCATGAGCAACCCTGTTGCCTTCCTCTACGACCGCCGGCATCGGCGGCTCGGTGCGACCGGCATCGCCGTGGCCGATGACCTGGTGGCCTTCTCTCCGTGGCCGGACGAGATCGGCTACACGCGGCCGTTCGTGGTGCGGGTGGTCACCCCGGACGGCGCGAGCGACTGGCGGGCACCCCTGGGCGTGGAGCTGATCCGGCTGACCGGAACCAAGGAGAGCGGGAACGTCGCCCTCGTCAACCTGGTCGGCTCGCTGTCCCAGCAGGTCGAGCTGCTCCGCGGGGTCGACGCCGACCTCCTGGTCACCTCCTTGCGCACCCAGAGCCCACGCGCCGCGGCCCGGTCCCTCGCTCCCACGGCGCTCGGGCCCCTGGGCGGGCGGCGCCTGCCTCCTGTCATCCGCCTCGATGAGCCCATCCCCGACGTCGCGGTCCCGCAGAGCTTCTTCATCCGCAGCGGACCCGCGGACGTGGCCCAGCGGTCGCTGTGTCGGATATTTCGGTGGGACTGACCCTCGCCCCGCGCGACCGGCGCAGCTGGTTGGACGCCGGCCTCACCCTCGGTGCCGTGGCCGTCGACCTGGCCCTCTTCACGACGCTGTCCGACGCCACGGACCAGGTCGGCTGGGCCGGCAGTCCCTCGCTCTGGTTGGTCCTGGGAATGGGCCTGCTCGGTGTGCCGCTGCTGTGGTGGCGGCGCCGGCGGCCCGTCCCGGCCTGCCTCGCCGTGGCCGCTCACGCCGCGACGGTCACGGTGCTGCTCGGGTCGCGGCCGCTCGTGGGTCCGCTGGTGGCGGTGTACGCCGCCTCCTCCCGGTCCCGCCGGGGCCCGGCGTTGGTGGCCCTGTGCGCGATCCTCGCCGCCCACGTGGTGGCGGTCGGCTACGAGGCCTCGTTCGCAGGACCGGGGCCGTCGACCGGCGCGGTCGCCGCGGTGGCGGTCGTCTACGTCTTGTTGGACCTCGGGACCTGGCTGGTCGGCCGCTTCGGCGCCGGAGCCGCCGCCCGCGCCCGGACCCGCCAACTCGTGCACGACAGGGCCGACGAGGCCCGCCGGGCCGTCGAGGAGGAACGGCGTCGGATCGCCCGTGAGCTGCACGACATCGTCGCCCACTCCGTCACCGTCATGGTGTTGCAGTCGGCCGGTGCGAAGCGGATGGTCGGCTCGCAGCCCGACCGGGCCGTCGAGGCGATGGATGCGGTGGAGCAGCAGGGCCGCCAGGCGGTCGCCGAACTGCGCCGCCTGCTCGGCGTGATCCGAGCCGCCGACGACGAGACGACCGTGCCACCGCTCCGCGCGGGCACGGTCGCCGAGTTGGTCCGGGAGGCGGCGGATCGCTGGGCCGGGACCGGCCTGACGGTCGAGGTCACCGGCACCGGCGCGGAGGTCGCGATCGATCCCAGTGTCGCCGCCACCGTCGAGCGTGTCGTGGCCGAGGGCCTGGTCAACGTCGCGAGGCACGGTGGCAGCGGCGCCGATGCGCAGGTCCGGCTGGTGTGGGGGCGGGAGCGGGTTCTGGTCGAGGTGCTGAACAACGTCAGCGGTGCTCCGAGCGAGGCCGCCGGGCTGTCGACCGGCAGCGGGCTCGCCGGTCTGGCGGAGCGGGTCCGGCTCGTGGGTGGAACCCTCACCGCCGGAGTGACCCCCGGTGGCTTCCGGCTGGCCGCCGAGCTGCCCACCTCCTCGGTCGGGCGCGATGAGCCGTTGGTGACGGCGTGACCATCCGGATCCTCGTGGTCGACGACGAGGAGCTGGTGCGCACGGGCATTGGCATGATCCTCGAGGTCGAGCCCGATCTGGAGGTGTGCGGCACGGCGGCAGATGGAGCCGAGGCGGTGCAGCGAGTCGCCGAACTCGTCCCCGACGTGGTGCTGATGGACGTCAGGATGCCGGTCCTCGACGGCATCGAGGCCACCCGGGTCCTCACCTCAGGCGGTGACCCGGCCCCGGCGGTGCTGATGCTGACGACCTACTACGTGGATGAGGCGGTGGCAGCCGCCCTCAGAGCCGGGGCCTCCGGCGTGGTGCTCAAGGACGCTGCTCCGGTCGAGCTGGTCACCGCGGTGCGCGCCGTCGCCGACGGGGAGGCCTGGCTGGACCCGGCAGTGGCCCGGGCACTGGTCGATGAGTTCCGCACTCGGGCCGACCCGGCCCAGCCGACCCCGGCCGAGCTGGGCGCGCTGACCCATCGCGAGCTCGAGGTGCTCCGCTGGGTGGCGCACGGCCTCAACAACCAGGAGATCGCCGATGGGCTGGTCGTCTCCGAGAACACCGTCAAGACCCATGTCAGCCGGATCCTGCTGAAGCTCGGGCTGCGTGATCGCGCCCAGGCCGTCGCGGCGGCGTACCGCCTCGGCGTGGTCCGCCCCGATGACCCGCCGCCAATCCGCGGTCGCTGATGGTCGCTGGTCGTGACGTCCACCGGTCCTGGCGCAGCGGTGCGGCGGACCGTGAGGCCGCCGCACCGCCGATGCAGGGGGAGGACCTACTTCGTGCGGCCCTCCACGGTGAAGCAGCCACCCTCGAAGTAGCCGGTCTTGCCGCTGGCCCCGCTGATCCGCCAGTACGGCGTCACCGTGTGCGTGCCACTCGCCAGCGGGATCACCGCGAGCGTCGACCGGGTCTGCCAGTACTCCGTGTGGTTGGCGAGGTTGCCGGGCCCGTAGACCTTCTCCTGGACGGCGCCGCCGTCGATCGAGTAGCCGATCCGGACCTCGGCCAAGGTGTCGACGCCCATGTCGGCGGCCAGCTGCGCCACGACCCGGCGGGACACGGTGCCGTTGTTGATCGACACCCCGAGACCGAGCGGCTGCCAGCCGTCGTCCGAGGTGACCGACTTGGCCCCGAAGACGCACTTGGACTGGGGTACCGAGATGGCCTCCGCCGGGTTGCTCACGCTGGCGACGCCGAAGGCGCCGAGCGCAGCGCCGGCGAGGACCAGGGCGCTGGTGCGCTTGGACGATGTGTTCATGATGTTCCCCCTTGAGTCCGGACCGCCGAGCTTGCTGCCGGCTTCGAGTCCGTAGCCAGGAGCATGGCGCCGGGAGGCAGGCTGGGTCGTCCTGCTGGAGGGTGATCCTTGGCGTCACTCCTGCGGGTGACGCAGGGGGGCAGGGTCGTCCTGGCGAATGACGGACAGGTCGGCCCGGGGTGGTTGGATAGCCGGCATGGCTGACTGGTTGTACATCGTCATCGCGATCGCGATCCCCGTCGTCGGCGTGGTCGCGATCGCTGGCCTGCTGATCCGGGGGCGCCGCACCCGCCCGCCGGCAGTGGACACCGATGTCGTCGCACCACCCGAGCGGGCAGGCACGCTGCCCGGGGCCCCGTCGGTTGCCGCAGACCCCGCTCCCGAAGCGCCCGCCCTCGAGCGCCCGGAGGGCAGCGCCTCGCGGCTCACGCGCCTGCGGCAGCGGCTGGCCGGCTCCCAGGGCGCACTCGGCCGCGGACTGCTGTCGTTGCTGTCCCGCGACCGACTCGACGAGGACACGTGGGAGGCGATCGAGGACACCCTCCTCACCGCCGACCTCGGCGTCGCACCGACCCAGCAGGTGGTGGCCAATCTGCGCCGCCGGCTCCGGGTCGAGGGAGATTCCGCCGCCGACCCGCGCACCGTGCTGCGCGAGGAGCTGATGGCGCTGCTCGATCCCGAGGCGGACCGTCGACTTCAGATCACCGGCGCCGACGGCAACCCCGGCGTGGTGCTGGTGGTGGGGGTCAACGGCACCGGCAAGACGACGACCGTCGGCAAGCTGGCTCGGATCCTGGTGGCCGAGGACCTCAGCGTCGTCCTGGGGGCCGCCGACACGTTTCGCGCCGCCGCCGTCGACCAGCTCGCGACCTGGGGCGAGCGGGTCGGCGTCGAGGTGGTCCGCGGACCCGAGGGCGGGGACCCGGCGTCGGTCGCGTTCGAGGCGGTCAAGGTCGGCGCCGCCCGAAGCCTCGACACCGTGATCGTCGACACTGCCGGGCGACTGCAGAACAAGGCCGGCCTGATGGACGAGCTCCGCAAGGTCAAGCGCGTCATCGAGAAGCAGGCCCCGGTCACCGAGGTGCTGCTCGTTCTGGACGCCACCACGGGCCAGAACGGACTGGTCCAGGCCAAGGTCTTCTCCGAGGTGGTCGACGTGACCGGCATCGTCCTCACCAAGCTCGACGGCACGGCCAAGGGCGGCATCGTGGTCGCCGTTCAGCAGCAGCTCGGCGTCCCGGTGAAGCTGGTCGGTCTGGGTGAGGGCCCCGACGACCTGGCGCCGTTCGACCCCGGCGCCTTCGTCGACGCCCTCCTGGGCTGAGCCGACCGCTCAGGCGTCACCGGCTGCGACGAGCTCGGCGAAGTCGGCGCTCGCCGACTCAAAGAGCGCATCAGGCAACGACGGGAACGAGTAGGCGATGTCCAGGATGGTCTGGTCGGGGAAGATCAGCGGGTTCTCGGCGAGCTGCGGGTCGAACTCCGCCATGGCCTCCTGGGCGCCTTCGACGGGGCAGATGTAGTTCACCCAGGCGGCCAACCTCGCCGCGACCTCGGGCTGGTAGTAGTAGTCGACCAGGGCCGCCACCGCACCGGCCTGCTCGGATCCGGCCGGCACCAGAAGGTTGTCCGACCAGATCAGAAGGCCCTCGTCGGGAACCACGAACTTGAGGTACGGATTGTCGAACTGGGCCTGCAGGACGTCACCCGACCAGGCGGTCGCGGCCACCAGCTCTCCGCGCTTCAACGCCGGCATGAAGTCGTTGCCGTAGTAGCCCCGGAACTGCCCGGCCTCCCCGCGAGCCCGCAGATAGTCCAGCCCCTCCCCGATCATGTCCTCGGACAGGTCGGCCAGGTCACGCCCTTGGGCGAGGAGCGCCATCCCCAGGGTGTCGTTGAGCTCGGTCAGCAGCCCGACGCCACCCGCAAGATCCGGCCGTTCGAAGAGCTCGGCGATCGACGAGATCGCCCGGTCGACCTTGCGGGCGTCGTAGGCGATGCCGGTCAGTCCGGACTGCCACGGCAGGGAGAACCGTTGCTCGGGGTCCCAGGCCGGCGAGGCGAGGGCAGAGATGACCAAGTCGCCGTGGGGGACAGGTCCGAACGGCTGAACCTGGCCGGCGGCGACCAGACGGGCCGCAGCCCAGGTGGTCAGGGTGATCAGGTCGTAGCCGACGTCCGTGCCGGCTCCCAGCTTGTCGTCGATCGTCGCGAGGAACTCCACGTTGTCGTTGATCGGGGTGGCGTAGTCGACCTCGATCCCGCTCTCGCGCACGAAGTCGCTCAGGGTGGGTCGCCGCTTGCCGTCTCGGTCGATGTACGCCGGCCAGTTCGCCCACCGGATCGGTCCGTCCTCGCGCACCGTGGGGGTGGAGGTGAGGCTGCTGGAGCCCGCCGACGGCACGGGGGGCGAGCTCTCGGCCGAGCACGCCGACAGCAGAGCCGCGGCGGCGCCACCGAGGACGGAGCGTCGATGCACGACCCCCGGTGGGGGTGCGTGCGTGCCGGAGGCACCACCAGGGGGCATTGAAGGATTGTTGCACCGCGGACCGAGCACCGCATGCCCTGTCGTTGACAGCGCCGACATGAACAAGACATTCTGCTTTGAATGCGCGCCCAGAAGAGCGGCGGCCACCGGTCACCCCGGAAGTCGTCGGTCACGAGAGGTGCTGGTCTCTTGGTGCTGGTCGGGATCGCCGGAGCAGCCACGGGGTTGATCTCTCATCTGGGCGGCACCGGGACCCAGGATCGGGTTGCGGACGAGAGGTCGTGCGGCGATCGGATCAGCATCGCTGCGGACCCCAAGATCGCACCGATGCTGACGGAACTGGTCGGCAGCCTGCCGGCCGACGAATGCAGGATCGTGGGCGTGCGCGCGGTCGCGTCCGCGCAGGTGGCCGGCGATGTGGCCAGGCAGGAGGATCGGGGGATCGGTGGGACGCTCCCGGACCTCTGGCTGCCCGACTCCTCCCTCTGGCTCGATCGTGCCGCGGGGACTGCCGAGGGGGCCGACCGACTGGTCGGCAGTCCGACCAGCCTGGTGTCCTCGCCCGTCGTGGTGGCCGTCGCCCGGAGCAAGGCCCAAGAGCTCGGCTGGCCCGACACCGCGTTGACCTGGCGCGGCCTGTTGGACAGCTCTGAGGACCAGGTGCTGGTCGGGTTGACCGACCTCCGGTCGGACGCGGCCGCGATGGCCGGTGCCGCAGCCGCCGACGCCACCGGGGGCGATGGCCTCGCTTCCCTGGCGGCCTCGGTCTCCCTGCCCGGTTCGGTCGGGGTCTCCGCGACACAGATGATCGAGGACGGCACGGCCGACGCGGTTCCCACCACGGAACAGGAGGTGTTCCAGGCCGCCGAGGGCGGGGGCACCCCGATCATCGCGGCTTATGACGCGGACCTGGGCAGCCTCGACTACCCCGTCGCGGTGGTGGCGCCCCTCGGTGTGGAGCCGAGTTCCGTGGTGACCGACCTGCGCGACCAGCTCCTCGCCGAACTCCAGACGAAGAAGGGACTGGCCCTGGCAGGTGAGGCGGGATTCCGGGACGCCGACGGCTCGGCCGGGCCGGCACTGCTCGACGGCCCCACGGTCGACGGCTCGGTCGCGGGTGGCGCGACCGGCCACGACAGTGAGGCCCTTGATGCTGCCGTGGCCGCGTGGCCGTCGGTGAGTCGCCGCTCCCGGTTGCTGGTGGCGATGGACATGTCCGGTTCCATGGGTGAGCGGCTGCCGGGCAGCACCCAGACCCGCGACCAAGCAGCCCAGGCCGGGCTCGAGGCACTGATCGCGGGCGCGCCGCCCGACAACGAGGTCGGTCTGTGGGGTTTCACGACGGCGATCGGCAACGGGGACTACCGAGTGTTCGTCCCCGCAGCACGACTGGCCGACCCGGTGGCAGGAACGACGCAGCGCGCCTCGATCCTGGCGGCGATCAGCGGCCTGGACGCCGTAACCGGCGGATCCACGTCGCTCTACGACACGATCGAGGCCGCCTACGGCGTCGCCACGGACAACTACGCCTTCGGGAAGTTCAACGCGGTCGTGGTGCTGACCGACGGTCGCAACGAGGACCCGGGCTCGGTGTCCTTGCGGCAGTTGGTGGATTCGCTACGGCAGCAGTTCGACGGCACCAAACCGGTGCGTGTGGTGACCATTGCCTATGGGCGCGATGCGGACCGGAAGACGCTTGCTCGCATCGCCGACGCCACCGGGGGCAGCTCGTTCACAGCGCTGACCGAGTCGGACATCGCCGAAACCTTCGCCGCGCTGGCCTCGGAGGAGTGATCCGGGCGCCGGCACGCGCCGTGGTCGCCCGTTCACGCATTCGTAACACGAGCACGCCAGACGTTGCCTGGACGCAACATCGCGTGCCGTACCCCGAAACACCGGTTGGCGAAGGTTGGTCCCGATTGGGGCGAGGCCCCCGCCGACAGTGCCGTCTGCGTGGACCCGCCCGTGTAACCCCTGACCCTTGGAGGTTCTGTGGACGGCTACTACGCCTGGATGCTCGTGGCGACAGCCCTGGTCCTCATGATGACCACCCCCGCGCTCGCCCTGTTCTACGGCGGGATGTCGCGGTCGAAGTCCGTGCTGAACATGATGATGATGTCGTACCTCTCGATGGCGATCGTCGGCATCGTCTACGTGCTGTGGGGCTGGTCGATGTCCTTCGGAAGCAAGGACGTCGGCGGCCTGTTCGCCAGCCCGCTCGAGCTCTTCGGCCTGAAGGACGTCGGCTGGGACTCCTACATCGCCGTGATGTTCCAGATGACGTTCGCGGTGATCACCGCAGCCCTCATCAGCGGCGCGATCGCCGACCGCGTGAAGCTGTCGTCCTGGGCGGTGTTCCTGCCGCTGTGGGTGACCCTGAGCTACTTCCCGATCGCGCACATGGTGTGGGGTGGCGGCTGGATTGCCAGCAACTTCCCGGCCCAGGACTACGCCGGCGGCACGGTCGTGCACATCAACGCCGGCGTGGCCGGTGGCGTGCTGGCGCTGATCATCGGCAAGCGCGTCGGCTGGCCCAAGGAGCCGATGAAGCCGCACAGCCTGCCACTCACCATGATCGGCGCCGGCCTGCTGTGGTTCGGCTGGTACGGCTTCAACGTCGGCTCGATCGTTCTCGGCGGCGAGGACGAAGCGGCTGACACCGCACAGTTCATGACCGAGACCGGCGTGACCTTCGTCAACACCACCCTCGCCCCCATGGCGGCGATGCTGGCGTGGCTCGCGGTGGAGCGGCTGCTGCACGGCAAGGCGAGCGCGCTGGGCGCGGCCTCCGGGATCGTGGCCGGACTGGTGGCGATCACGCCGTCCGCCGGCGCGGTGAATGTCCTGGGTGCCATCGCGATCGGCGCCATCGCCGGTGCGCTGTGTGCCTACGCCGTGGGTCTGAAGTTCAAGTACCAGCTTGATGACTCACTCGACGTCGTGGGCGTCCACCTTGTCGGTGGCGTCGTTGGCACGGTTCTGATCGGCGTGTTCTCCACCGCGGATGCACCGGGCGGCGTGGACGGCCTGCTGTACGGCGGCGGGCTCGGTTCGCTCGGCAACCAGGTCATGGCGGCACTGGTGGCGATCGTCTGGTGCGCTGTGTTCACCGCTCTGATCGCCTACGCGATCAAGTACACCATCGGGTGGCGGATCACCGAGGAGGCCGAGGTCGACGGGATCGACAGCGACCAGCACGGCGAGTCGGCGTACAGCCTGCACGGCGGCCTGGGTGGTGGCGGCGGCTCCACCTCGGTGTTGACCAAGTCCACCGTCTCTGAGGGAGTGAACGCATGAAGCTGATCACCGCGGTCATCAAACCGCACAAGTGGGAAGACGTCCGCGAGGCACTGGAGACCTTCGGGGTCACCGGGATGACGGTGTCGGAGGTCTCGGGGTACGGCAGGCAGAAGGGCCACACGGAGGTCTACCGCGGCGCGGAGTACGACATCGCGCTGGTGCCGAAGATCAGGATCGAGATCGTGGTCGACTCCGCGGACGTCGAGGACATCGTCGGGATCGTCGCGAAGGCGGCGCAGACCGGCCGGATCGGCGACGGCAAGGTGTGGGTCAGCCCGGTCGACTCGGTGGTGCGCGTGCGCACCGGAGAGACGGACGAGGCGGCTCTCTGACAGGAGGCTGTCCACGGGTAACGACCCGGCCGGTGTGGGGCCGGCCGGGTCGTTACCATGCCCGCGTGGATACCGGAGATACCGCCTGGTTGCTGGCCTCCAGCGCGCTCGTCCTGCTGATGGCGCCCGGGCTGGCCCTGTTCTACGGCGGCATGGTGCGGTCGAAGTCCGTGCTCGAACTGATGATGATGACGTTCGGTGCACTGGCAGCGATCGCGATGCTGTGGACCCTCCTCGGCTACTCCCCGGCCTTCGGTGACGATCTCGGTGGCGGGCTGGTCGGCGACCCGAGGCAGTACGCCGGTCTCGGCCGGTTGAGGGGTGAGGACGCCAACGCCGGAAGCGCCGTCCCGCTCAGCCTCTTCGCGACCTTCCAGGGGTTGTTCTGCGTGATCAGCGCTCTGATCATCGACAAGACCATGCGCTTCCGGGTGGACGAGGAGCACGAGATCAGCGGGATCGATCTGGTGCTCCACGCGGAGACGGCGTACGACCTGCACGCGTCCGCGGGCAGCCGGAGCGGCGGTGGGCACGGCCTGCTGTCGTCCCTCACCCATCGGGAGGACAACGAATGAAGCTCGTCACCGCGGTCATCAAGCCGCACAAGTGGGAGGACGTCCGCTCGGCCCTGGAGATCGTGGGGATCACGGGTATGACCGTCTCCGAGGTCTCGGGCTACGGCCGGCAGAAGGGGCACACCGAGGTCTACCGCGGCGCGGAGTACGACGTCGCGCTGGTGCCGAAGATCCGGGTCGAGATCGTGGTCGCCGCCGAAGACGCAGACGACGTGGTCCGCACCATCGCCGAGGCTGCTCAGACCGGCCGGATCGGCGACGGCAAGGTCTGGGTGGTGCCGGTCGACACGGTCGTCCGAGTGCGCACCGGCGACCGCGACGATGCCGCGATCTGATCCCGCGTGACGGCCTCGGGGCGCGCTGACCGCACGCGTGCGGCGGACGCCCTGTGCGCAGAGACCTACGACGCAGCCGGCGGGCCGACCGTCGGCACCGCCCTGGTGGCCGTCGGCGGCTATGGCCGGGGCGAGCTCGCGCCCCACTCCGACCTCGACGTGGTGCTGGTCCATGCCGACGACGCCGAACCTGGGGAGTGGGTCGAGAAGCTGTGGTACCCCCTGTGGGACTCCGGCGCCCGGCTCGACCATGCGGTGCGCACGTTCGGCCAGATGCTCGAGACTTCCGAGGTCGACCTGAAGGTCGCGCTGGGTCTGCTCGACGTGCGACACCTCGCCGGCGACCCGAACCTGACGCTGCGCCTCCGCGCCACCGTGCTCGCCGACTGGCGGCGAGACGCCCGGCAGCGACTGCCGGCACTGCGCGAGCTCGTGGCATCGCGGCACCGGATCGTCGGGGAGCTGGCGCACGCCTCGGTCCCGGACCTCAAGGAGGCCGAGGGTGGCCTGCGTGACGCCACGGTCCTGAAGGCGCTGGTGGCGAGCTGGTTGGTCGACGTACCCCATGTGGACCTGGAGCGTTCTCGGCTGGCGCTCCTGGATGTGCGTGACGTGCTGCACACCTCGGCCGGGCGTCCGACCGACCGGGTCGCGCCCGAGTCGTGGAGCGCGCTCGCCGCGGGGTTGGCGTTGCCCGACGCCGGGGCGGCGCAGACCCACGTGCGAGAGCTCGGTCGGCGGATCACCCACCTGTCGAGGCTGACCTGGCGGCGGGTGGGGTCGGTGCTGGCCCGGCCGTCGTCGACGGGGCCGCGCCGGCCAGTGCTGACCCCGCTGGCACCCGGCGTCGCGCTGGCGGCCAACGAGGTCGTGCTGTCGGCCGCAGCCCGGCCGAAGGAAGACCCGTTGTTGCTCCTGCGAGCCGCTGCCGAGGCCGCTGAGCGTGACGTCGTCCTCGCGCCGGCGACGGCCGCCAGGTTGGCACGCGACTCCGCACCGATCCCGGAACCTTGGCCGCGTGAGGCTCGGCAGCTGTTGGTCCGGCTGCTTGCTGCGGGAAGGGGGCTGCTCGAAGTCTGGGAGACCCTCGAGGAGACGGGCGCCCTCGAGCGGATCCTGCCCGAGTGGGAGCGGATCCGTCTGTTGCCGCACGCCTCGGAGATCCATCGCTTCACCGTCGACCGGCACGTCGTCGAGACCTGCATCGAGGCGTCCGCACTGATTCGCCAGGTCGGCCGCCCGGACGTCCTGATGGTGGCCTCGCTGCTGCACGACATCGGCAAGGGCGGGCTGACCGAGCACAGCGTCGCGGGCGAACCCCTGGCGCGGGAGATCGCTGCCCGATTCGGCTTCGGCCCGGACGCCGTCGAGCTGATCGCCCAGCTGGTGCGCTGGCACCTGCTGTTGGCGCAGCTGGCCACCACGCGTGACGCCGACGACCCGGTGACCCTGAATGAGCTGACGCAGCGGGTGAGCACCCCGGAGGCGGTCTCGTTGCTCGCGGCCTTGACCCAGGCCGATGCGCGTGCGGCCTCGCCGAAGGCGTGGACCTCCTGGCGGGCGGGGTTGGTCGCCACGCTGTCGGAGCGAGCGCTGGCCTCGTTGGCGGCGCGCGCGGCCGGGGTCAGCCCGCCTCGGCTGTCGGAGCCGGAGCTTGCGGTGCCGGCGGAGGTACGCCGGGACCCGCTCGCCGTGTGGCTCGAGGTGGATCGGGTCGACGACGGCAGCCGGATCACCGCGATCTCCGGAGACCGCGTCGGGCTGCTCGCGGACGTGGCCGCGTCGCTGGCTCTGCAACGGGCCTCCGTGCGGGGCGCGCGGGCCTGGACCCAGGACGACCTGGCGCTCAGCGTGTGGGACGTCGCGGACGAGCACGTCGACCCTGCGGTGCTGCGGCAACGGCTGGAAGCGATCATCGACGGCCGGTTGCTGCCCGGGCAGAAGCTTCGGCCGCCGGCCACCGAGCTCCTCCCCACGGTCGTCGTACGCCCGGAGGCGTCGGCGTCCGCCACGGTGCTGGAGGTGCGCGCCAGCGACCGGCCGGGCGTGCTCTGGCTGACCCTCTCCGCGCTGGCGCGGCTGGGCATCACGGTCCGTTCGGCGCACGTGGACACGCTGGGCCCGCAGGCCGGCGACGTGTTCTACCTCCAGGAAGCAGGCGCCGGCGTGCTCTCCGAGCGTCGGGCAGCGGAGGCCGCCCACGCCGTCCGCGCCGCCCTCACCCCCACCTGACCCGAAACGGCGCTCGTGGTCGCGCGAGACGGCGCTGGTGGTCGCGCGAGACGGCGCTGGTGGTCGCGCGAGACGGCGCTGGTGGTCGCGCGAGACGGCGCTGGTGGTCGCGCGAGACGGCGCTGGTGGTCGCGCGAGACGGCGCTGGTGCTGGCGCGACTCAGGAGCCCTGAGCGCCCGCGATGCCGCCGTGCCGGGCGCGCCACTCCGAGGCGAGGAGGGCGTACGCGTAGCTGTCTGACCAGCCGCGGGATCGGTGCAGCGCCTCGGCGACGGCATGGGTCTCGCGGCGCATCCCGACTCGCTCCATCAACCGCCATGAGCGGTCATTTCCGGCGAAGCACTGCGCCGCCACCCGGCGCAGCCCGAGCTGCGTGAAGCACACACGCAGCAGCGCCTCGATGGCTTCGGTGGCCAGCCCGCGGCCGGCGTACGCCGGGTGCAGCATCCATCCCAACTCCGCCTGGGTGCGTTCGGCCTGATCCGCGATCTCGACCTGTGCCCAGGCGTCCTCGACGCGCAGCATCAAGTCGCCGATCATCGGGCCGGCGTGCAGCCCGTAGACCAGGATCCCGGCCAACCGGCCCTCGCCCAGGAAGTGCTCGGCGTAGGCGTCCTTGGTCGTCGGCGCCCGCGAGATCCACTCGCCGAGCTCCGGGATGCTGCGGAACTCCCAGGTGGCGTCCAGGTCGTCGAGGGCGGCGCGGCGGATCCAGAGCCGCTCGGTCCGCACCGGCCAGGAGACCGCGTCGAGAGGGTCGGTCACCCCTGCATCATGCCCGATCGGTTCGTGCGTGCACCGGGACGCCGTTACCCTTGACCCCGGCCCCCGCGGCCGCCCGTACGACGCTCAGCAGCACCCACGCAACCCACGCCGAGGACACTCCTTGTTCGCCACGCTCTCCGACCGGCTCGCCGACACCTTCAAGAACCTCCGCGGGAAGGGCCGTCTCTCCGAGGCCGACATCGACGCCACCGCGCGAGAGATCCGGATCGCGCTGCTCGAGGCCGACGTCGCGCTGCCGGTGGTCAAGGAGTTCGTCGCGGCGGTCAAGGAACGTGCCCGCGGCGTGGAGGTCAGCCAGGCCCTCAACCCTGCCCAGCAGGTCATCAAGATCGTCAACGACGAGCTGGTCACGATCCTCGGCGGAGAGACCCGCCGGCTGCGCTATGCCAAGACCGGCCCGACCGTGATCATGCTGGCCGGCCTCCAGGGCGCCGGCAAGACCACACTGGCGGCCAAGCTCGCACTGTGGCTCAAGGAGCAGGGTCGTACGCCGTTGCTCGTCGCCGCCGATCTCCAGCGCCCCAACGCGGTCAACCAGCTCCAGGTCAACGGCGAGCGGGTCGGCGTCCCCGTCTTCGCCCCCGAGCCCGGCAACGGTGTCGGCGATCCGGTGGCCGTGGCCCGGCAGGCCCTCGACGAGGCCAAGCGCACCCTGCACGACACCGTCCTCCTCGACACCGCCGGCCGGCTCGGCATCGACGAGGAGATGATGCAGCAGGCCCGCGACATCCGCGACGCCACCCAGCCCGACGAGATCCTCTACGTCGTCGACGCGATGATCGGCCAAGACGCCGTGACGACGGCGCAGGCCTTCCTCGACGGCGTCGGCTTCGACGGCGTGGTCCTCACCAAGCTCGACGGCGATGCCCGCGGCGGTGCCGCGTTGTCGATCCGCTCGATCACCGGTCGGCCGGTGATGTTCGCCTCCAACGGTGAGAAGCTCACCGACTTCGACGTCTTCCATCCCGACCGGATGGCCTCGCGCATCCTCGACATGGGCGACATGATGACCCTGATCGAGCAGGCGGAGAAGAGCTTCGACCAGGAGCAGGCGCTCAAGGCCGCCGAGAAGCTCACCGGCAAGGGCGGCGAGTTCACCCTGGATGACTTCCTGCAACAGATGCAGCAGGTTCGGAAGCTCGGGTCGATGTCGAAGATCATGGGGATGCTCCCCGGCATGGGCCAGTTCCGCGACCAGCTCGAGAACTTCGACGAGCGGGAGATCGACCGGATCCAGGCCATCATCCAGTCGATGACGCCCGGTGAGCGCGACAACCCGAAGATGATCGACGGCTCTCGGCGCTCCCGCATCGCTCGCGGCTCCGGTCGTCAGGTCTCCGACGTCAACCAGCTGGTCGACCGGTTCTTCGAGGCGCGCAAGATGATGAAGTCCTTCGCCACCGGCGGAATGCCCGGCATGCCCGGCATGCCCGGCGCCGCGGCCTCCGGAGGCCGCAAGAACAAGGCCAAGGCCAAGCCCGCCAAGGGCCGACGAGTCTCCGGCAACCCCGCCAAGGCGGCCGCGGAGGCCAAGGCCCGCGCGGAGAAGGCCACCGCCGGCAACCCGTTCGGCAACCCTGACGGTGAGGCGGTCGACTACGAGAAGGCCGTGGCGGCCCTCGACCTACCCCAGGACTTCTCGAAGTACCTCAAGTAGGGGCCGCTCGTCAGTCCTCGTCCTCGTCCCGCTCCTCCTCGTGCCCAGCCTTGTCGCCCGGGCCCGCGATGCGTCGGCCCTGGTCGTCGAAGTACGCCGACTCTGCGATCTGGTAGGCCCCGAAGTCGCCACGATCGCGTCTCCTGCGATCCCGCCCGCTTGCCTTCTGCTTCTGCTCTGGGGTGAACGGCACAGGGAGCCCCAGGCTCAGCGCTTCCCACTGGCTGCGGGGCGTCACCAGCACGCGCAGGAGAAGGTCGACGAACTCCTGGCGTCGGGGATTGGGCGCCTGGCCGGCCGACTGTCGGCCTTCGCCATCCTCGCGAAACCGGTCGAGCCGTTTCAGTGCCGGATCGACGTAGAGCCTGCAGGCCTGCTCCGAGCAGAGGAGGGCGGCCGCAGCCGGGTCGGGGTGCGCGAGGTGCTTGGCGGTGTTGACGGCCAGCCATCGCTGCAGGGCGTAGCGGGCTTCAAGATCGTCGCTGACGTCATCGTCCCCATCGTCGAGCTCGGACGCGGCGTTCTGACGTGACTCCCGAGCTCGCATCAGCCGCGCCTGCAGGGCGTCCAGAGCCGGGCCCGCTCCAGGCACGCCGGCGGGGTCGCCGAGCCGGGCGAGCACGCGTGCGACTTCAGGTTCGTCTTCCATGCCGGCTACGGCGATGACCGCGCGCGTCACCCACGCCGCGAGCGCCCGTTGGTCGTCCGGAGCGAGGGCCTCGATGCCGGCTCGGAGCGCTGGCTCGTTCGACAGAGTCCATCGGCTGACCTCGTCCAGCGGCGACGCCCGTGGGGTCAGTCGCCGCAGCTCACCCTCCTGCAGCACGTCCGCGTCGAACCGGATGCCGGTGAAGGTCTCGACCATCGCGGCTCCGACTGCGACCGGTTCCGTTGCGGGCTCGTCCTCGTCGAGGGAGCGTCGAGAGCAGAGCGCCGCGAGGACGCGCAGCGCGTGGGGCAGGGCGTCCAGCGAGTCCTCGTCTGGCTCCTCGAGGTCGACCGTGGTGGTCACCTGCCCACGTCGGCAGGACGTGAACTTGGCTAGGTCGTTGACGTTCCAGAAGACGCTGGCCGCCTTGGCGGGACCTCGGGTCGCGGGGCGGAGCACCGTCTCGAGGGTGCCCTGGAAGCCGTTGTCCTCGATGACGATCGTGACGCCCTCTCGGTGGACGAACCAGGCCCACTCCCCATCCGCTCCGGGTGTGGGCTTCTCCCCGGCCGGCTCGGCGCCGAAGGCCGATTCGACCGCCGCGGGATCGGCCCCGACGACAACGGTGAGGCACCCGGCGTTCTCCAGAGCCGATGTCGGCAACCAGGCGTACGAGTCCGGACTGACAGCCATCGGGTGATCATAGGTGGCGCCGGGCCTCCAGTAACGTCTCCCTGGTGACGGCTCTACGCTTCTCCGGCCCGCTCCTGCCGGGCGGCGAGCCAGCCGACCTGTACGTCGTGGACGGCCGGGTCACCTACGAGAGGCAACCCGGATCCGAGACGGCGGCGCAAGGCTGGGTCGTGCCCGGTCTGGTCGACGCGCACTGCCACATCGGGCTCGACGACCACGGCGCCACCACGCTCGAGGAGGCGGAGCAGCAGGCCGTCGAGGACCGCGACGCCGGTGCGCTCCTGATCCGCGACGCCGGCTCCGCGCTCGACACCGGCTGGATCCACGACCGTGACGACCTGCCCCGCCTGATCCGGTGCGGAAGGCACGTCGCACGCACCAGGCGCTATATCCGCGGCTACGCCCACGAGGTCGAGCCGGCCGACCTGCCGGCGTACGCCGCCCAGGAGGCGCAGCACAGCGACGGCTGGGTCAAGCTGGTGGGGGACTGGGTCTCCCGCGACGAGGGCGACCTGCGCCCGTCGTTCCCCGACGAGGCGTTCGCCGCGGCCATCGGCGCCGCTCACGAGCACGGCGCCAAGGTGACCGCGCACTGTTTCGGCGAGCACGTGCTCCCTGGGCTGATCGCGGCCGGCATCGACTGCATCGAGCACGGCACCGGGTTGTCGACCGACCTGATCGACGAGATGGTCGCCCGCGGCACCGCGCTGGTGCCGACGGTGATGCAGACCGACAAGTTCCCGGAGTACGTCGCGGCGGGCGCCGAACGCTTCCCGATCTATGCCCGGCACCTGGACGACCTCTACCAACGCCGACAGGAGGTCATCCTGGCGGCGTACGACGCCGGGGTCGCGATGTACGCCGGCTCCGACGGCGGGGGCGTGACCCGACACGGGAACATCGCCGGCGAGGTGCTGGCGATGGCCGAGATGGGGCTCCCGGCCGAGTACGCCCTGGGCGCTGCGTCCTGGCGGGCCCGGGAGTGGCTCGGCTGGAACGCCGCTCTGGACGAAGGCGCGCCGGCCGACTTCGTGGTCTACCCCCGCAATCCGATCGAGGACCTCTCGGTGCTGCGCGAGCCGACCGCCGTGGTGCTGCGTGGCGCGGTCGTCGCGGGCGGCTGACTCACCCCGCTTCCAGTGGCGGGATCGCATCGGTCGCGTCCAGCGGGTCCATCCCGGAGACCGCGAGAAGGTCGGCGATGATCGACCGGACCTGCGCCAGCACCACCTCCGCCGACAGGTCGCTGCTCCGTGGGACATGTGCGCTGGCCCGCCCCAGCTCGAGCAGTGGTGGCCGGGCCGCCTCGGGCGTCCGGCCCAGGCGGAGTTCGGTGGCCACCTCGTCGGACCGGTCTGCCAGGTCGCGGACCAAGGCGGAGTAGCCGGCCGGGACCGGCTCGCGCCGATAGCAGGCCACGGCAACGCGGCGCGCCAGCACGCGAGTGTTTCGCAACGCGAAGTCCAGCGGCTCCACCAGGTCCGCCATCTGCCGCACCTGCCCGCGGTGCCGGATCCGGAACGGCGAGGATGCCACCACGGACAGCCCCTCGTCCGCCGCCGCCCGTAGCTCGCTCACGAGGCTCTCGGTGGCGCGCGCATCTCGCAGCGATGCGAGTGCGCGCTCGACGTCACCGTCCTCCAGCGACAACGCCGAGCAGCGCAGCAGCTCGGCGATCTTGTCGACGACCTCCGCCGCCTGCTCGCGGGGGCGACGCAGCGGCGCCCGCGGCACTACCGTCGCCGCCACGATCGCGACCGCCCCTCCCACCAGCGCGTCCGTCCACCGCACGAACGCCTCGCCGGCATCGGGCACGAGGGTGGAGACCACGATCGCCTGGACCGCCGCCTGGGTCACGAAGATGGCGCCGGTATCAAGCAGCAGCGCAGCCGACATGGCCAGGCTGACGATCAGGGCGAGCTGCCACGCCCCCGATCCGAGCGTGTGCGTCAGCAGGTCGCCTGCGAGGACGCCGAGTGCCACCCCCGCTGTCACCTCAGCGACTCGTCGCAGCCGTTGCCCGTACGACGTCCCCAGGCTGACCACGGCCGCGATCGGCGCGAAGAAGGGCGTCGGGTGGTGAAGCAGGTCCGCGGCGATGAACCAGGAGATCCCGGCCGCGACCGCGCACTGCCCGATGTGCCAGAGCTTGCCGTGGACCCGGCTCAGCCGTGCGCGGGCCGAGGAACGGGTGCGGGTCAGGGCCAGGTCGAGCGTCGCGGCGGTCACCCGGTCAGGGTATTGACCGTGGCCGGGGGCTTCGACGAGACGACGGCTCGCGGACCCGGTCGGGCGCCGTGGGTGATGAGCACGCCGGCGGTGAGGCATCCGCTGGCGAGCACCCAGAGCAGGGTCTGTGGACCCCACCAGCCGGCCAGCGGCGGTGCCACGAGCGCGCCGACGAGTGCCGCGAGCACCATCGCACTGTCGGCCAGGCCGAGGACCCCGGCCCGGCGGTGGTCCGGGACCGCGTCCTGGAGCAGTTGGGTCGCCGAGGCCTCCACGCTCACCGCGGCCGCGCCGACGAGGAGCAGCGGCGTGGCGACCCACAGCACCGACGGGGCCACCGCGGCCAAGGAGAGCGCGACTCCGGCGCAGACGAGCCCGCGTCGCATCCGTGCCGCGATGCCGCGATCACCGCGACGCCGAAGTGGGCCACCCAGGAGCGGTCCGGCAAGCGCCCCGAAGCCCAGCGCCCCCGTCGCGAAGCCGTACGCCGACGCGTCGGACCAGCCCGAGGTCCCTCCCACCCAGACGCGCTCGGCCAGGGGCAGCAGGGTCATCCCGGTCGCGGCGACCACCAGGTTGACTGCCACCAGCGCCCCGAGGGCGAGCCGCGACCCTCCCCCCGTCCGTGCCGCGACGACATCGATGTCGGACGATCGCCGGGCTGTCGGCACGAAGGCGGTAACGGTCGTCGGTCGGGGCTGCCGGATGCCGGCATACAGCGCCACGGCGAGGGCACTCCCCGCCACGGATACCGGTCCGATCAGCCACGGCACCGCAAGCATCAAGCCACCCATGGCCGGGCCGACGACGAACGAGGCCACCTCGATCGTCACCAGGAGGTCGGTGGCCCGTCGTGAGTCGGTTCCTGCCAGGCGCGGCATCGCCGCGGCGAGCGCCGGGTACGCCGGAGTGGCCACCGCCACCGCGAGCGTGGCCAGGCCGAGAGCCGTGCCCGGATGCCCTGCGGAGACCGCCATCGCGACGCCGGTCAGGAGCACGGTCCGAGCCACCAGGGTTGCGCGCACCAGCAGGTCCCGGCGCATCCGGTCGGCGAGCCTGGCAACCCACCACGAGAGCACGACGTACGGCGCCATCCGCGCGGCGGCGGCCACACCCAGCCACCCCTCGCTGCCGCTGGACCGCCACACCAGCACGAGCAGCAGGGGCCAGGGCATCGAGAGGGCGAGGCTGGCCAAGGCGTGGCTGGCCAGCACTCGGGTGACTCTGGTCGACATGGCGGCCGCGCTCACGTCCGAGGCTGTCGGAGCCACGTCGGGAGCGGAGGAAACCCGTTGAACCCGACCGTGGAGTAGCAGCTGGTGTAGGCGCCGGCCGCCAGCAGCCGAACCTCATCGCCTTCGCGGAGGTCGAGAGGCAGCAGGGCAGGCGTCCGCTCGTAGAGCACGTCAGCGCTGTCGCAGGTCGGGCCGGCCAGCACACAGGGACCGACCGGACCGCCGTCGCGGTCGGTCTCGAGGCGGTAGCGGATCGCCTCGTCCAGGGTCTCCACCAGCCCGGTGAACACGCCTGCGTCCAGGAACACCCAGCGCCGGCCCTCTCGTTCGACCACGCCGATCACTGAGGAGACCACGGTGCCGGCATCCCCGGCGATCGCCCGTCCGGGCTCGGCCAGGGTCGCCGGTCGAGCACCCCGGAAGTGCTGGTCCAGCGCACGCTCGATCGCGTCGCCGTACGCCGACAGCGGTGGCGCCCCGCCGTCGAGGCCAGCCGGGAAGCCGCCTCCGAGGTCCAGCAGCCATGGGTCCAGACCCCGGTCCCGGGCAGCCTCGAAGATGCGAGCGGCGTCGGCGACGGGTGCGTCCCACGCTCGTGGATCGCGCTGTTGTGAACCGACGTGGAAGGAGACCCCTGCGGCGGACAGGCCGACCGCCCGGGCGCTGAGCATCAGCTCGACGGCCTGCTCCGCCGGGCAGCCGTACTTGCGCGACAGTGGCCAGTCCGAGCCGCGCCCCGAGGTCATGATCCGGACCAGGACGTGGGCCCGCGGGGCGACGTCGGCGAGCTTGCCGATCTGACCGTCGGCGTCGACCACGAAGACGTTGACGCCGGCTGCGGCGGCCTCGAGCAGGTCGCGGCGGCTGGTCACCGGGTTGGAGTAGACGAGATCGGCGGGGGTTGCCCCGGCGGCGAGGCAGGCCTCGACCTCGGCCGGGCTGGCCACGTCGAACGCGCACCCGGCGCCGGCCAGCCGGGTCAACAGGCGAGGCTCGGGGTTGGCCTTCACCGCGTAGTGGAGGCGGGTGCCAGTCAGCGCCTGGGCCAGCTCGGCATACCGGTCCAGCGCGAGGTCGACGTCGAAGACGAGGTACGGCGTCCGGACGGGCCGCGGCGCTGCCGGAACGGCTGCGGCGCTCGGGTCGGGCAGTAGCGAAGTCATGGGGGCTCCTCGTCGGACACTGGTGTTGTCGTCGAGGAGGGTCGGGCAGGTCTCCGGGATACGCACCGGCACCGGCCGATTTCGGCGGCCGGGACCGGTCTGGCAGAATGTGGCGCTGAGTCCTGCCCCGTCCGGCCCTCTCACCGGACAGGCAGCGCCCTTGAGGAATCTGCGTCGGTGCCCCCACCTGCGCGCGGACCCTCACCACCACCATTCCTGAGGAGACACCACAAACGTGGCCGTCAAAATTCGTTTGAAGCGCCTGGGCAAGGTCCGGGTGCCGCAGTACCGCATCGTCATCGTCGACTCGCGCAAGAAGCGCGACGGCAAGGTCATCGAGGAGATCGGCAAGTACCACCCGAAGGAGGAGCCGTCGTTGATCGACGTCGTCTCCGACCGGGCTCAGTACTGGCTGGGCGTCGGCGCGCAGCCGACCGAGGCCGTCGCGGTCCTGCTCAAGGTGACCGGTGACTGGCAGCGGTTCAAGGGCCTGCCGGGCACCGAGGGCACGTTGCAGGTCAAGGAGCCCAAGCGCGCCAAGATCGACATCTTCAACGAGGCTCTCAAGGATGCCGCCAGCGAGCCCAAGGTCGAGGCCGTGACCAAGAAGAAGGCCACCAAGGCTGCCCCGAAGGCCGAGGAGCCCAAGGCTGCCCCGAAGGCCGAGGAGCCCAAGGCTGCCCCGAAGGCCAAGGAGCCCAAGGTCGAGGAGCCGAAGGCCAAGGAGCCGAAGGTCGAGGAGCCCGCCGCCGTGGAAGCCTCCGCCGAGGCGCCCGTCGCCGAGGAGCCTGCGCCCGTTCCGGCAGACGAGACGCCTGAGGTTGCCGCGGACGCTGCCGAGGCCGCCGCCGACGCGAAGCCCGAGGCCTGAGCGGCATGCTCACCGACGCGCTGGAGCACTTGGTGCGGGGCATCGTCAGTCGCCCCGACGACGTCACGGTGAAGGACAAGCAGCTGCGCCGCGGCTCATTGCTCGAGGTACGGGTTCATCCCGACGACCTCGGCAAGGTGATCGGTCGTGGCGGGCGCACTGCGACGGCGTTCCGGACCGTGATCTCGGCCCTGGCCGGTCGAGGTGGCGCACGGATCGACTTCGTCGACGTCGACCGCCAGCGCTGACCCCACCGCAGACAGCACCGGGCGCCATTCCCCAGGGGGTGGCGCCCGGTTCGTCGTGCCGGGGTCGCTCTACCCTGAGCGGATGAGGAATCCCGCAGCGGACGAGGACACCGTCGATGTGGTCGTGGGTCGGATCGGCAAGCCCCACGGCCTGCGCGGTGAGGTGACGGTCGAGGTCCGCACCGACGAGCCGGAGCGACGATTCGCTGCGGGGTCGCCGCTGACGGTGGAGGCGCCGGGCGGGTCGGTCTTCGCTCACTCCTCGCTCACGGTGGAGCGGACCCGTTGGCATCAGGGTGGCCTGCTGGCCATGTTCGCCGAGTTGGCCGATCGCACGGCCGCGGAAGCCGCCCGCGGGGTTCTCCTGCATGCAGGCATCCCCGCGGGTGAGAGTCCCGAGGACCCCGAGGAGTACTACGACCACCAGCTGGTCGGCCTCACGGCGTACGACGTGTCCGGCACTCGCCTCGGCGAGGTCACCGCCGTGCGCCACGGCGCGGCCCAGGATCTGCTCAATGTGCGCACCGAGGACGGCCGGGACGCCCTGGTGCCGTTCGTCGCCGCGCTGGTGCCCGAGGTGGACGTCGGGGCGGGCCGAGTCGTGATCGCGGACCGGCCGGGCCTGGTGACGCCGATGGCGGACGAGGGAGACCGGGCCTGATGCGGCTCGACTTCGTCACGATCTTCCCCGAGTACTTCTCGCCACTGGAGCTCTCGCTGCCCGGCAAGGCGCGCGAGTCCGGCCTGCTCGACGTGCGGGTGCACGACCTGCGCGCGTGGACCCACGACCGGCACCGCACGGTCGACGACACGCCGTACGGCGGCGGGGCGGGGATGGTGATGCGGCCCGAGCCGTGGGGTGAGGCGTTCGACCAGCTCGGGATCGAAGGCGCCACGGTGGTCGTGCCGACCCCGGCAGGGGAGCCGTTCACCCAGTCCCTCGCCCGCGAGCTGGCCGGCCGCGACCGGCTGGTCTTCGCCTGCGGCCGCTACGAGGGGATCGACCAGCGCGTGATCGACCATGCGTCCTCGCGGACCGAGGTCCGGGAGGTGTCGCTGGGCGACTACGTGCTGAACGGGGGCGAGGTCGCTGCACTGGCGATCGCCGAGGCGGTCGCACGTTTGCTGCCGGGGTTCATGGGCAACGCCGCCTCGCTCACCGAGGAGTCGCACGAGGACGGCCTGCTGGAGGCGCCGGCGTACACCAAGCCGCCCTCGTGGCGCGGACTCGATGTCCCGGACGTGCTGCGCAGCGGCGACCACGCGGCGATCAGTGCCTGGCGCCGCGACCAGGCCGTACGCCGCACCGCTGACCGCCGCCCGGACCTGGTCCATGCCAGCCAGGTGGCGGGGGAGTGGGTGATCGAGCGCGCCTGCCCGTCCGACGCTCCGGAGCTGCTGGTCCTGCAGCGTGCCTGCTGGGTGGACGAGGCGCTCCTCCACGACGACCTGCAGATCCCGGCACTGCACGAGGACCTGGAGGAGGTGGGGTCGTCGCTGGAGACCTGGGACGTGTATGTCGTCCGGGTCGCAGGGCGGCTCGTCGGCTCGGTCCGCGGTCGCCTCGACGGCGCCGAATGGGACATCGGCCGGCTCATGGTCGCCGCGGACCTGCGTGGCCGTGGGCTGGGTCAGGCGCTGCTCGACCACATCATGGCGGTCGCGCCGGCCGAGGCGACGGCCTACCGCCTGCTCACGGGCAAGCACAGCGCGGCGAACCTGCGTCGCTACAAGCGCGCGGGGTTCTCGGTGCGCGAGGTGCGCGACGGCAAGTCCGGTCCCGTGCTGCTGTGGCGCCCCCGCCGCTGAGGCTCCCGCGGGCCTCAGTCGAGCTCGGCGGCCCATTCCTCACCGTCGCGGGTGAAGACGACGCGGCGGCCGCGGTCGCCGTGAAGCACGATCCGCGCCGGCGCCCCGCCGGCCGATCGGTAGCCGACCCAGCGGCGGAAGCCGGCGCAGCCGCCCTGCTCGACGACCGGGAACGCGGGAGAGGTGGCCGCCCTCAGCAACGCGTTCGGCACCCCGGGGCTCCACCACAGCTCGGCGCGGCACTCGTCGCCCGCCGCGCGGACCCGCAACGCCGTCATCGAGCCGTCGCCGGACACCTGGAAATCCGTCTGGGCGGCGGACAGGTCTACGGGGACGAGACCATCGCGAGCCGACCAGACGAACACCTCGGCACTGCCCAGGATCCAGGCCATCTGCCGGTCGGGGGTGACCTCGACCCGGCCGGTTTCGGAGCAGTCGCGGTCCAGGCACCACCACCGCGACCCACCGAACTGCTCCTCGTTCGTGGCTCGTGGGGTGACCTTGGTCGAGAGCTTGACGTCGACCAGCTCGCCCCCGATGACGCGCAGGCCCACGCCTGTGATCCAGTCATCCTCGCTGGACCACAGGTCGACGGGGGCTGTCCAGCCGCGCCAGGTGGCGTCGTACCACTGGATCTGCACCCGGTGGGCGTCAGCTGCGCTCACGGCCACCTTGCCGCCCCCGTCAAGGGACCGCACGACGCGGGGAACCTCGGTGATCGACGTGGTGGGGGCGGCACCGTAGTGGTCACGACGCCACCACCACGCGCCACCGCCCACGGCCACCAGCAGCAGCGTCAGCAAGCCCAGCAACAGCAGCAGGTAGCGACGCATGACACCCCCCTGTGGTCGGTCCCCGCGGCGGCGGGGTTCCAGTGTCGGCCCGATTCGACGTCGGCACCAGTCGCGATTTCGTGGCGTCTGCCCGGTCTGGCAGACTTCACCCTTGGTCCACACGGCCGCACAGCGGTCCGACGGCATAGTCGGACGCTCGCACCGGGGCTCCTGCCACAGGGGGAGTCGGTGCCGCGACCATCAGGTGCGGACCGCCCGCAACGACCACGATTCCGCGGCTGACCTGTGGCATCCGTGAGGAGTAGACATGAGCAACGCCATCACCGAGCTCGGCCAGTCCCTCTTGCGAGACGACCTCCCGGCCTTTCGCGCCGGGGACACCGTCAAGGTCCACGTCAAGGTGATCGAGGGCAGCCGGTCGCGCGTCCAGATCTTCCAGGGCGTCGTGATCCGAGTCCAGGGATCGGGAGTCGGTCGTAGTTTCACGGTTCGCAAGGTCTCCTTCGGTGTGGGTGTCGAGCGGACGTTCCCGCTCCACTCGCCGATCTTCGAGTCGATCGAGATCGTCACCCGCGGGGACGTCCGGCGAGCGAAGCTCTACTACCTGCGCAACCTGCGCGGGAAGGCCTCCAAGATCAAGGAGCGCCGCGAGGCCTGAGCCCGACCCCTCCTATCTCTGGTTAGGCTCTGCCCGTGACTCACGACCCTCGCGACTCCCCGGCCGACTCGGCCGCGGCGGAGCGCCCCTCAGCGTCCGCGGAGGCCGGGGAACGCAAGCAGCTGCCCCTGTGGCAGGAGACCATCCTGCTGCTCGGCATCGCGCTGGTGCTGGCCGTGGTGATCAAGGCGTTCTTCGTCCAGGCGTTCTGGATCCCGTCGGAGTCGATGGAGCCCGGTCTCCAGATCAACGACCGGATTCTGGTCCAGAAGGTCTCCTACTGGGGAGGCGGCGGGCCTGCGCGGGGCGACATCGTGGTATTCAAGGACCCCGGTGGGTGGCTGACCGCCGACGAGTCGGCCGGGCCGACGAACCCGGTCGCCAAGGTCATGGCCAAGATCGGGCTGTACCCCCAGGGGGGTCACCTCGTGAAGCGAGTGATCGGTGTCGAGGGCGATGTGATCCATTGCTGTGACGATCAGGGGCGCCTGGAGGTCAACGGCCAGGCTCTGGACGAGAAGGACTACGCGCGCACCAACAACAAGATCGGGTCTCCGAGCAAGAACTGCGCCGGGCCGATGACGCGCACCTGCGACTGGACCGCTGGTCCGGTGCCGACCGGAGATGTCTTCGTCATGGGTGACAACCGCTGGCACTCGGCCGACTCCACGGTCCACCTGTGCCAGCCCGACCAGACCGAGTGCGTGCCGGGAAACGAGTTCGTCTCCACCGACCTGGTGGTCGGCCGGGTGTTCGTGGTGTTGTGGCCACGTGACCACTTCTCGTGGATCCATCGCCCGGGCACGTTCGCGGACGTGCCCGACGCGTCCTGAGCACCCGAGACGGCTGGCATGAGCGAGTTGCCCCGCGGGCTGACCGTACGCCGCGACGCCGGCCTCTACGGCTATGAGCGGGCGCTGCGCCGGGCCGGTATCGACCACGTGGCCGGCGTCGACGAGGCCGGCCGCGGCGCCTGCGCCGGCCCGTTGGTCGCAGGCGCGGCCATCCTGCCGGCCGGCCCTGCCGGCGTGGTCCCGGGGCTGGCCGACTCGAAGCTGCTGACAGAGAAGGCGCGCGAACGCGCCTACGACCAGATCGTGCGCCGGGCCCTGGCCTGGTCGGTCGTGGTGATCGAGCCGGAGGAGTGCGACCGGCTCGGCATGCACGTGGCCAACGTCGAGGCACTGCGCCGCGCCGTCGCGCTGCTCGAGCTGCGGCCGAGCTACGTCCTGACCGACGGCTTCCCCGTGGACGGCCTCGAGGTTCCCGGGCTGGCCATCTGGAAGGGGGACCGGGTGGCTGCCTGCATCGCAGCAGCATCGGTGCTGGCCAAGGTCACCCGGGATCGCATCATGGTGGCGCTCGACGCCGACTGGCCGGCGTACGACTTCAAGACCCACAAGGGGTATGTCACCGAGATCCACAACGACGCGCTCGCGACCCACGGACCCGCGCCGGTGCACCGGATGCGGTTCGTCAACGTCCGGCGGGCCGCGGGCCTGGAGCCGCCGCTGCCGGGGCACAATGAGCGGGCCGAGGCCGGCGCCGTCGTGGGTGCGCCCGGCCGACCCAGCGAGGAGTGCGGATGAGCGCGGAGGATCTCGAGAAGTACGAGACCGAGATGGAGCTGACGCTCTACCGCGAGTATCGCGACGTGGTCTCGATCTTCAAGTACGTCGTGGAGACGGACCGCCGCTTCTACCTGTGCAACCAGGTCGACGTGAAGGCCCGCACCGAGGCCGGGGACGTGTTCTTCGAGGTCTCGATGAGCGATGCCTGGGTCTGGGACATGTACCGCCCGGCGAGGTTCGCCAAGAACGTCAAGGTGTTGACGTTCAAGGACGTCAACGTCGAGGAGCTCAGCCCGTCGGAGATCGACCCGTCCAAGGCCTGAGGTCGGGCCTTCGCTGAGGGCCGGTCACTTGATCAGGCGGACCGGATCTCCCTCGATCCGGGCGGTCCAGGTCGTCACGTCGTGAACCTGGCCAGAGCCGAACGACACCTCGACGCGGAACCAGCACCCGGCGGTGCTGGCCGCGTTGCAGGTGTACGTCGCCGGGATGGGCACCTTGACCTGTTGGATCCTGCCGTTCCAGCCGGCCGCCGACGAGACGCCGGTGATCGAGCAGTTGCTGAGCGCTCCGTTGACCTTGCCGGCGCCGATGCAGCCGGTGAGCGAGATCGGCGACTCGGTCGGCGGCAGCACCTTGAAGACGCCACCCACGGCGCCTTCGCCGCCGTCGTAGAACTCGAAGACCAGGGTCTTGGACGCCGCTGCCGGGACCACCCTGACCAGGTTCATGGTCGAGGTGACGGCATCGGAGTTCATCCAGATGCCCATCCGGTCCCACCCGGCGACCGAGACGGCACCCGGTGTCGGTGAGGTGGCGCGGACGGCGAACTCGTTGCCGCCGCTGCCGCGGACGCTGGTGTCGTCGTTCATCTGGTTGAAGACGTTCATGTTGCCGCTGTAGCCGCCCTGGCCGTCGTAGTTCGAGGTGTTGAGGGCGACGTTGGTGCGCACCTGGAGGTAGTAGTCCCCCGACCGGGTCGGAGTGAACGTGCACAAGCTGACCCAACGGTGGAAGACGGCGGCCAGTTTCTGGTTGTAGGAGCTGCCGCTGGTGAGCGCCGAGTTCGACACGGCAGACGAGTCGTAGCCGGGGTACTGCTTCACGCACGAGGACATCGGCGCCGCGTCCAGCGGCACGAAGGTGTCGATCGGCGCCCGCAGGCCGAACGACGTGACGGTCGGGACGTCGCCGCCAGAGCTCGACGTGTAGCGGTTGTCGCCGGCACAGAACTCGTTGGCGGCGGTCCCGCTGCTGAAGGTCCGGTAGCGGTTGCGGGCGTCATTGACGTGGGGGTTGGGAGCATTGGTGGAGCTGGTGCTCCACGAGAACCCGCTCCGGGTGGTGCACTGCTGGCCCGTATAGGCGTAGGCGGGGTCGTAGACCTGCAGCGAGATGGGCTGGCCCACGGCCGACGGTGCCACGCGGACGATGTACATGTAGCCCTCGGGCCGGAACTCCTGGTTGGTGCTGCCGCTGCAGCCGTCCTCGATCCCGCTGCAGAAGCGAGACATCAGCTGGTCGCCGTCTGCCTTGTAGATGTTGGGGCCGGCGACATGTGCCCAGAACTTCGGAATCTGGGGGCAGCTGGCACCGGAGGGAGCGGACAGGATGCTGCTCTGTGAGGGCGTCACGCCCGACGGGGTGGTTCCCGCCGGCTCGTTGCCGAAGGTGTTGCAGGGGCTGCCCATGGGGGCGGGGCCGTTGTAGTCGGCGGTGGCGGACCTTTTGATGGTGGCGAAGTCCTGGCCGAAGGAGGCGGCGATGGAGTTGGGGATCCTGTTGGTCACGGTGACGACGAGCTGGGTGGGCTTGGCGCCGATGGCGACGGTGACTGTGGAGGTTCCGGAGTTGGGATAGCCGTTGGCTGCGGCTGACGCTAGCGCCGTGGTGGTGGCCGAGGCCAGATCGACCGGGAGGTAGGTCACTCCGGCCATGGCGGCGGCGTCGGCGGCGTTCTGGACGCGTTCGACCTCGACGTACCACCGGGAGACGTCGACGGCGAGTGCGGAGAGGGGCAGCAGGATGCTGGCGCAGAGCATGGCGACCAGGATCGCGGCGTAGCCGCGCTGATCGCGGCTGCGCCGCTGGAGGTAGGCGCGGAGGCTGAGCCGACGGGCGGCGGGTCGGGCGCTCACTGGTGGGTCCCGGGCATGCACTGCTCGCTGGGCAGCGGCTCGAAGTTCATCACGGTGCGCTCCTTGAGCTCTACCCCGCTACCGAACAGGCCGGTGATCCAAGGGTGGTCGGCCACCATCGCCACGCCGACCGCCTGCCGGCTGGCGTGGTTGACGCAGGCGTTGATGGTGGTGGAGGCCCAGGTGCCGCCGGCGTAGCGGAACTTGTTCAGGCCGCTGTCCCAGACGTACTTCACGCAGTCGGTGGCGCAGGCGATGTTGGTGTTGCCCGTCGGCATCGGGTAGCCCGCGGTGTTGGCTCGGTAGACCAGGATGTACTGGATCTGGTCCTTGGGCATGGCGCTGCCTGCCCGCTGGATCGCGTCGGCGGCGGCCTGGGCCAGGGCGGGGGTGCTCGCCGGTGAGCAGGGCGGCGGGGAGACGCTGGCCTCGCAGGTGCCGGGCCCGGCACCGGCGGAGACCGAGGCCACGCGGCCGCCCACGCGCACCGCGCTGGTGGTGGCGACGGTGTCGCGCATCAGCAGCGACATTTCAATGATCCCGAGAACGAACAGAAACAGGATCGGCGTGACCAGGGCGGCCTCGACCGCCACGGCTCCGCGATCCCCACGCCTGCGCGTCCTGAACATGACAAACCCCCACTCCACTACTCGTCGTGACGGGACCGTACCTGTGCGGATCAGGGGAGCGCAGACGAATCCGGGGACCTATCGCCAACCACGCGCAGAGGCCGCCTGACCTGCGCTGATACAAGACCGCGACACCGCGACGGTCGGTCGACGCACCCGGTGCGCGACTACTTGATCAGGCGGACCGGGTCGCCCGAGATCGTGGCTGTCCAGGTCGTCGTGTCCGAGGGCACACCCGACGAGGGGAACGAGAACTGCACCTGGAACCAGCAGCCGCCGACATTGGTCGACCGGCAGGTGTAGGTGTTCGGTATCGGGATCTTGACGGTCTGGGTGCGCCCGTTGTAGCCGGCGCCACTGCTGACGTTGGTGAGCTGGCATCCCGTCATCGGGCCGTTGAAGACACCTGAGCCCACGCACCCGGAGATCGTGCCCGGCAGGTTCGAGTCCGGCGGCGGCAGGATCTTGATCGTTCCCGGCTGGCTGGCGTCACCGACGTCGTAGAAGTTCAGGAGGAGGGTCTTGGTGGCCGCCGCCGGGATGACCCGGACCAGGTTGAAGCGGGCGGTGGCGCCGGTGTAGTTCATGTAGATCGACATCGCCTCCCAGCCCGCGACCGACATGGACCCGGCGGGGGCGTCGGCGATCCGCATCGCGAACCGGTTGTTGCCATTGCCACCGACGGAGGTGTCGTCGCCGGTCTGGGTGAAGACCTTGTCGGCTGCCGAGCCGGTGTAGGCGCCGGAGGAGTCCAAGCCGGAGTACACGCCGGTCGAGCTGGGCGCGCTGCTGCTCGGTGCGACATTGGTGCGCACCTGCAGGTAGTAGTCGCCCGCCCTGGTCACCGTGAAGGTGCACATGGTGGTCCATTGCCGGAAGACCCTCGTCAGCCCGGGGTTGTAGGCGCTGTTGCCCTTGCGCAGCGCGTTGGCGGTCACCTCGGCCTTGACGTAGCCCGGGTACTGCTTCGCGCAGCCGGTCACCGGCAGGCCGTTGGGCGGGTAGAGAGTGTCGGTCGGCTGCCGGAGGCCGAAGGTCGTCGTGACCCGGCCGCCGCTGCCGTTGCTGACGTCGCCCGGGCAGTAGGTGCTCGCGGTCTTGGCGTAGCGGGTGATCGCGTCGGTGGTCGCGAAGTCGTTCCAGTTGTTGCTGCTGACGGTGCCGCTGGGGGCCTGGTCGCAGTTGTCGCCGACCTCGGCCCAGGCCGCGTCGTAGACCTGGAGTCGCACCGTGCGGCCGACGGCGGCCTGCGTCGCGCGAACGACGTAGAAGTAGCCCTTCGGCTCGAAGTCGGTGTTGACGCCCCCACTGCAACCGTCGTTGCCGCTGGCGCAGTTGCGCGTCATGTGTTGGTCGCCCGCCACCTTCGCGGTGTCGGGACCGGCGATCGCGGTCCAGAACTGCGGCGTCGTGCTGCACTGCGCGTCGGAGTCGGGGAGGGTCAGGACGCTGCCCGCCGGAGGAGCTCCCGCGGTCCCGGGAGGCTCGTTGCCGAAGGTGTTGCAGGGGCTGCCCATGGGGGCGGGGCCGTTGTAGTCGGCGGTGGCGGACCTTTTGATGGTGGCGAAGTCCTGGCCGAAGGAGGCGGCGATGGAGTTGGGGATCCTGTTGGTCACGGTGACGACGAGCTGGGTGGGCTTCTCGCCGATCCCGACGGTGACCGTGGAGGTCCCGGAGTTGGGATAGCCGTTGGCTGCGGCCGATGCTCGTGCCGTGGTGGTGGCCGAGGCCAGATCGTCGGGCAGATAGGTCACTCCGGCCAACGCGGCGGCGTCGGCGGCGTTCTGGACGCGTTCGACCTCGACGTACCACCGGGAGACGTCGACGGCGAGTGCGGAGAGGGGCAGCAGGATGCTGGCGCAGAGCATGGCGACCAGGATCGCGGCGTAGCCGCGCTGATCGCGGCTGCGCCGCTGGAGGTAGGCGCGGAGGCTGAGCCGACGGGCGGCGGGTCGGGCGCTCACTGGTGGGTCCCGGGCATGCACTGCTCGCTGGGCAGCGGCTCGAAGTTCATCACGGTGCGCTCCTTGAGCTCTACCCCGCTACCGAACAGGCCGGTGATCCAAGGGTGGTCGGCCACCATCGCCACGCCGACCGCCTGCCGGCTGGCGTGGTTGACGCAGGCGTTGATGGTGGTGGAGGCCCAGGTGCCGCCGGCGTAGCGGAACTTGTTCAGGCCGCTGTCCCAGACGTACTTCACGCAGTCGGTGGCGCAGGCGATGTTGGTGTTGCCCGTCGGCATCGGGTAGCCCGCGGTGTTGGCTCGGTAGACCAGGATGTACTGGATCTGGTCCTTGGGCATGGCGCTGCCTGCCCGCTGGATCGCGTCGGCGGCGGCCTGGGCCAGGGCGGGGGTGCTCGCCGGTGAGCAGGGCGGCGGGGAGACGCTGGCCTCGCAGGTGCCGGGCCCGGCACCGGCGGAGACCGAGGCCACGCGGCCGCCCACGCGCACCGCGCTGGTGGTGGCGACGGTGTCGCGCATCAGCAGCGACATTTCAATGATCCCGAGAACGAACAGAAACAGGATCGGCGTGACCAGGGCGGCCTCGACCGCCACGGCTCCGCGATCCCCACGCCTGCGCGTCCTGAACATGACAAACCTCTCCTGGCACTCGTCGTCGTCCCGGGACCGTACCTGCGTGCGAGGGGGCCACACGCTGGAACCTGGGGATGTGCCATAAATCCCGCACAGAGGCCGCCTGACCTGCGCTGATACACAGGCCGCCCACCTCGCCGGTCTAGACGGCCCCGCGCGGGCACCCTGGTGAGCGGAGGTGCGCAATGAAGGAAGACGACGGTGCGAGGCCCGGTGCCCGCGGGCGCAACGGCGCGTTGGGGAGCTATGGCGAGCGGCTCGCTGAGCGGCATCTCACCGGCCTGGGGATGGTGGTGCTCGACCGCAACTGGCGGTGTGATGCCGGCGAGGTGGACCTGGTGTTGCGCGATGGCCGGGTGCTCGTGGTGTGTGAGGTGAAGACCCGCAGCTCCCTGGACTTCGGCACTCCTCACGAGGCGGTGACCGCGGCGAAGCTGCAGAGGCTGCGTCGGCTGGCAGCACGGTGGCTCGCGGAGCACGATGCACGCCTCCCGGAGGTCCGGATCGACGTGGTAGCCGTGCTCAGACCGCGCCGGGGTCCCTCGGTTCTCGAGCACGTGGCGGGGGTGGGGTGATGCCTTTCGCCACGGCGTACACCGTGTCGTTGCAGGGGTCGCTCGGCCATCTGATCGAGGTCCAGGCCGATGTCAGCGCAGGCGTGGTCGGGACGACGGTCGTGGGTCGTCCCGACGCCGCACTCAACGAGGCTCGAGACCGATGTCGGATGGCGGTGATCAACAGCAACCTCGACTGGCCGTCCACCCGCAGGGTCACCGTGTTGCTGTCCCCGGCCGATCTGCTCAAGCGAGGCACCCACTTCGACCTCGCGATCGCGGTGTCCATCCTCGCTGCGGCCGGCCAGGTGCGGCCGGAGGCGCTCGCCGGGTCGGTGTTCGTCGGGGAGCTGACGCTCGCCGGCGGCCTCCGCGCCGTGCCCGGCGTGCTGCCGATGGCCATGGCGGCGGCCGCGCGCGGCATTCGCAGGGTCTTCGTGCCCGAGACCCAGGCACGCGAGGCGGCGATGGTGCCCGGGCTGGAGGTGTTCGGGCTGCGCTCGCTGGGGCAGGTCGTGGCGGAGCTCCAGGGCGAGCTCGTGCCCGAGGCCCCGCCCGTGGCACCGGTCTCCGGGAGCCGCCTCCTGGTCTGGCGCGGCCAGCACCGCCTCGAGGACCTCGATCTGGCCGATGTCGCCGGCCTGGCCGATGCCCGGCTCGCGGTCGAGGTGGCCGCCGCGGGAGGGCACCACCTGCTGCTCTCGGGTCCCAAGGGCTCGGGCAAGACCACGCTCGCGGAGCGGATCCCCGGCCTGCTGCCGGATCTGACTCCCGCCGAGGCGCTCGAGCTGACGGCAATCCACTCCCTGGCCGGCGCGCTGGAGCCGGCAGACGACCTGATGGTGCGTCCGCCGTTCTTCGCCCCCCACCACGACGCGAGCAAGGCCAGCCTGCTCGGTGGCGGGACGGGACTCGTCCGTCCGGGCGAGATCAGCCGGGCTCACTGCGGCGTGCTGTTCCTCGACGAGTTCCCGTTGTTCAGGGTCGACGTGATCGAGGCGCTGCGCCAGCCCCTGGAGAGCGGTGAGGTGACCATCGCCCGCGGGTATGAGTCCGCCACCTTCCCGGCTCGCGGCATGGTGGTGCTGGCATGCAACCCCTGCCCGTGCGGTGACTACCATCCCCAAGCGGGCAGCAACCGCTGCCACTGCACCGAAGTGGCGCGCCGGGAGTATCGCCGCAAGCTCTCCGGACCGATGATCGACCGGATCGACATCACCCGCCACCTGGTGCCGGTCGCCGCACATGAGGCGCGCGACCCGCTGGCGCAACCCGAGACCTCCGCCGCCGTTCGGGCCAGAGTCACCGCCGCCCGGGTCCGGCAGACCGAGCGCTTCGCGGCCGAGGCCTGGCGGCTGAACGCTCAGGTGCCAGGGCCGACGCTGCGCACTCGCTGGCCGCTTGCGTCAGCGGGTTCGCGGCTCGTCGATGATGCGTTGTACTCCGGCCAGCTGAGCCGTCGCGGGGCCACCCGGGTGCACCGAGTGGCGTGGACCCTCGCTGACCTGGCCGGAGCTGAGCAGCCGAGCCCGCGCCACGTCCAGGTCGCGCTCGACCTCCGCCTCGGGCGTCCCCTGCCCGTCTCAGCGCTGCGGCGGGCTGGATGACCGCCACGGAAGTCGAGCGGCTCGCGCGGGTTGCGCTGAACCGCCTGGCCGAGCCGGGGGACCCACGCCTGGCCGGAGTGGTCGCCGAGCTGGGAGCCGTCGTGGTGCGCGATCATCTTCTCGCCGAGCGGGATCTCAGCGGACTGTGCACGGACGTCGCCCTGCGACTGGCTGCGGTCCAGCCGGAGCGCGACCTGGAGCGCGCTTCTCAGAGGGGCATCAGGTTCGTGGTGCCGGGCGATCAGGAGTGGCCGGTGAGGTTCGACGAGCTGGCAGCGGTTGCTCCCGTCCAGGCGCGGGGTGGTCCGCCCCTGGGGCTGTGGGTCCGGGGACCCCTTCGCCTCGACGCGCTGGACAGCTCAGTGGCGGTGGTCGGCAGCAGGTCCGCGACCACCTACGGGACCCAGGTGGCCGGCGACCTGGCGGCGGAGGTGGCCAGGGCCGGGGTGCCGGTGGTGTCCGGTGCCGCGTTCGGCATCGACCAGGCCGCCCACCGAGGGGCGCTCGGGGCCGAGGGCACGACGGTCGCGGTGCTGGCGTGTGGTGTCGATCGGGTCTATCCCGTCGCCCACCGTGCGCTCATCGACCACCTCGCGGAGACGAGCGCGGTGCTCGCGGAGACGCCACCGGGTTGCGCGCCGACCAAGCTGCGGTTCCTGTCCCGCAACCGCCTGATCGCCGCCCTGACCCGGGGGACCGTCGTGGTGGAGGCCGCGCTGCGCAGCGGTGCGCTCAACACTGCCAACTGGGCGTCACGACTCAATCGGACCCTGATGGGAGTGCCCGGCCCGGTGACCAGCGCGCCCTCTCAGGGGGTCCATGAGCTGCTCCGCAGTGGTGCCGCGTCACTGGTCACCGGGGGAGCCGACGTGCTCGAGCTGATCGGACAGGCCGGCGATCACCTGGTCGATGCCCGCCGGGGTCCCGATCGCCCACGAGACCGGCTGAGCCACCGTGAGCAGCAGGTGCTCGACGCCGTCCCGGTGTTGCGGCCGGCCCCGACCGACGCGATCGCTCGCACCTCCGGGATCGGCTTGGTCGAGGTGCGCTCGACCCTCGACCGGCTCTCCGCTCGGTCGTTGGTGGAGTTGCGCCCCGACGGTTGGCGGCTGGCCGCAGGAGACTGACCCACCACCCGCGGCCACGAGGGCGCGACCGGCTTCGAGGTCCCACGACTGGGGGCCGAGGCTTCCTACACTGCGGGCATGTCCTCAGTTCGCGCGACCGGTGGCCGCGACCGGGCGGCCGACGATGGCGACCTTCCGGAGCCGATGACTGCCGCCCTGGCGGCGTACGAACGCCACCTCAGTGCCGAGCGCAACCTCACGCCCCACAGCGTCCGCGCCTACCTGGGTGACATTCGAAGCCTGCTGGACCACGCGGCGCGCCTCGGGTCTGCGGCCCCCGAGGAGCTCGATCTCCGCACGTTGCGCAGCTGGCTCGCCAAGCAGCAGACCACCGGGCGCTCCCGCACGACGTTGGCGCGCCGCGCCACGGCAGCCCGCGTCTTCACGGCCTGGCTCCAGCGGTCGGGGCGCGCCGCCCAGGACGTCGGCTCCTCCCTGGGATCGCCACGGCCCCGGCGCACCCTGCCCGCGGTGCTTCGGATCGATGAGGCGGCCGACCTGGTCGCAGCTGCAGCAGAATCCGCGGCCGAGGACGGTCCCGTCGGACTGCGAGACGTAGCGATCCTGGAGCTGCTCTACGCCACGGGGATCCGGGTCGGCGAGCTGGTCGGCGCCGATGTCGACGACCTGGACGCTGACCGGCGACTGATCCGGGTCTTCGGCAAGGGCCGCAAGGAACGCATGGTCCCCTACGGTGCGCCGGCTGGCGCCGCGCTGGCGGCGTGGGTGAGCGAGGGCCGACCGCACCTGTGGCGGGACGGCTCGGGGGCGGCACTGTTCCTGGGCGTCCGGGGCGGCCGCCTCGATCAACGGGCAGTCCGCACGCTGGTCCACGCCCGCGTGGCCGCGGTCCCCGGCGCCCCGGACATCGGACCTCACGGGCTGAGGCACACCGCGGCCACGCATCTGCTCGAAGGCGGCGCGGACCTGCGCAGCGTGCAGGAGTTGCTCGGGCATGCCTCGCTCGCCACCACGCAGCTCTACACGCACGTCAGCACCGAGCGACTGCGACGGGCCTACCAGCAGGCCCATCCGCGCGCCTGAGCCCACATCGTCGGCGCCCGCGGGACGGGGTCCGGGCGGGTGAGGGACGGGAGTCCCCCGAGCGGCACCAGCCGCACCGGCCCGGCGCCCACGAGTCGCAGCGGATCGAGATACTCCGCCCCGCGGAGCCAGCCCCAGTGCAGACACGCCGCCGGAGCGCAGTGCGAGCCGGTCACCAGCAGCCGGCCCAGCCGACCGCCTTCGGCGACGATCTGGCCCACCCGGACGCCGGGCGCGACCGGCTCGTACGTCGTGCGGGTGTCACCGTGATCCACCACGAGCACACCGCGTCCCGCCAGCTGTCCGGCGAACACCACCCGCCCGGGGAGGGCTGACCGCACCACCTGGCCGGCCCGGCCCGCGAGGTCGACTCCTCGGTGGCCCCGACCCCACGGTGTGGTGGGCGGGTCGAAGCCCTGGACCACCTGCGGCTGAGGCCGCAACGGCCACTGCCCGGTCACCGGCGCCACCGCGCCGGGGTCGGCCTCGGCCGAGATCGTGGCTGACAGCAGGAGGACCAGGGTCGCGAGGCTCGCCAGGCGCGTCACCAGGCGAAGACCGGCGCGACACCGGCTGCCGTCAGGCCAGCTGGAGCGGATGTTCATGCGACCATCGTGCGCGCTGAGGACCGATACGCGAGAGAGCCGGACGAACGCTGGGGACGAACTCGGAGCGACGGTGCCTGTGCACTCAACCTGGCCCGACCTGCGGTTGCCGAGACGTCGTGGCCGCCCCGGGACCGATTCGCCCCCTCGAGTCGCCTGGACTACGATGAACGAAGCGGTCGCCCCTGGGTGGCCGACTTCGCACGCACACAGACCACGACGGTTCCGAGGATCCTCCTGTCGGAGCCGATCGCCCGTGGGCGTCGACCCTCAGTCCCGGTTCGACCGGGTCGGGTCGCGCGTGAGCGTCAGGGCCGGCGGCACCCGCCAGTCGGCAGGAACTGAAAACGCCGCGTCGCGGCCCTGCGGTGGAGCACACCGCGTGGTCCGTGCCGCCCACACAGGAAGACCATCATGGCCGTCGTCACCATGCGTCAGCTGCTCGAGAGCGGCGTCCACTTCGGGCACCAGACCCGTCGTTGGAACCCCAAGATGAAGCGCTTCATCATGACCGAGCGCAATGGCATCTACATCATCGACCTCCAGCAGTCGCTGGCCTACATCGACCGCTCCTACGCCTTCATCAAGGACACCGTCGCTCGCGGCGGGACGGTCATGTTCGTGGGCACGAAGAAGCAGGCCCAGGAGGCCATCGCCGAGCAGGCGACCCGGGTCGGGATGCCCTACGTCAACCAGCGCTGGTTGGGCGGCATGCTCACCAACTTCCAGACGGTGCACCAGCGGATCAACCGCCTCAAGGAGCTCGACGAGATCGACTTCGAGGACGTGGCCGGCAGCAGCCGCACGAAGAAGGAGCTGCTCCAGATGCGCCGCGAGCGCGACAAGCTCAACAAGTCGCTCGGCGGCATCCGCGAGATGACCCGCACCCCGGCCGCCGTCTGGATCGTCGACACCAACAAGGAGCACCTTGCCGTCGAGGAGGCGCGCAAGCTGCACATCCCCATCGTCGGCATCCTCGACTCCAACTGCGACCCCGACCTCGTCGACTTCCCGATCCCGGGCAACGACGACGCCATCCGCGCCGTCTCGCTGCTGACCCGGGTCGTGGCCGACGCTGTGGCCGAGGGCCTGATCGCGCGCTCAGGGGTGCGCACCGGTGAGGGCGAGACCGCCGCCATCGGCGCCGAGGAGCCGCTCGCGGAGTGGGAGCGTGAGCTGCTCGAGAAGCCCGCCGCCGACGCCACAGCTGCTGCTCCGGCCGAGGAGACCCCGGCTGCGGCTGCTGCTCCGGCCGAGGAGACCCCGGCTGCGGAGGTGACTCCCGCTGTCGAGGAAACCCCGGTCGTCGAGGAGACCCCGGTTGTCGAGGAGGCCCCGGCGACGCCGACCGCCCTCGCCGACGTTCCGAGCGAAGCCGATGGTGGCCACGGCCCCGACTCGGCCTCGCCGATCGAGGACGGCGCGGCGCCGGATGGTTTCGACATCAAGGGCAACGCCGACTCCATGAAGTTCCACGCGCCCACCAGCCCGTGGTACTCCCGCACCAACGCCGAGGTCTGGTTCCGCACCGCCGAGGCCGCGGAGGCCGCAGGTTTCGCCAACGCCGAGACCAAAGCCTGACGCAGCCGCCACGGACGCCGCGCCGCTAGGTCAGGACGCGGCGCCGTCCGTCGCAGCGTCCGTCTGCCCGCTTCCCGCATTTTCGAGGAAAGAAGAGACATGGCGAACATCACCGCCGCCGACGTCAAGAGGCTCCGTGAGCTGACCGGCGCCGGCATGATGGACTGCAAGCAGGCCCTCACCGAGGCCGACGGCGACCTTGAGAAGGCCGCCGAGTTGATCCGCGTGAAGCTGGGCAAGAAGATGGCCGAGCGGGGTGCCGAGCGCGAGGCCAGCAACGGCCTGGTGACCGTGGCCGGTGGCGCCATGGTCGAGCTCAACTGCGAGACCGACTTCGTGGCCAAGGGCTCTGACTTCGTCGCCGCGGCCCAGCAGATCGCCGAGGCGGCCGCTGCCGCGAAGGCCGGCGACCTCGAGGCGCTCAAGGCCGCTCCGGTGGGTGACCGCACGGTCGCCAACCTGGTGGAACACCTCGCCATCACCATCGGCGAGAAGATCGAGCTGGGCAACGTCGCCTACTTCGAGGGCCCGGTGGCGACGTACCTCCACAAGCGCGCCGCTGACCTGCCGCCGGCGATCGGCGTCCTCGTCGAATACGACGGCAACGCCGACGGCGCCGATGGCGCCGCCAAGCAGATCGCGGCCATGCGGCCGAAGTACCTCTCCCGCGACGAGGTCCCCGCCGAGGTCGTGGCGAAGGAACGTGAGCTGGCCGAGGCGACGTCCCGTGAGGAGGGCAAGCCCGAACAGGCGATCGCCAAGATCACCGAGGGACGCCTGAACGGCTTCTTCAAGGATGTCGCGTTGCTGGAGCAGCCGTCGGTCACCGAGAGCAAGTTGTCGGTCCAGGCCGTGCTCGACGCCGCGGGCACCACCGTGAAGCGATTCGCTAGGTTCGAGGTCGGCGCCTGACCCAGTAGGGTCCCCGCAAGACCCGAGGCACGAGGAGGCCGATTCGACGATGACGATCACCGACGAGCCGGCCTCTTTCGCTGCCCGCTGAGCTCCTCCCGCCCGCTCGAAAGGAACCTGCGTGACCAGCTACCAACGCGTCCTCCTCAAGCTCTCGGGAGAGGTGTTCGGCGGCGGCCGGGTCGGTGTCGACCCCGACGTGGTGGCCAAGGTTGCCCGCGAGATCGCCAACGTCGTCCAGGCCGGCATCGGGGTGGCGGTCGTGGTGGGTGGAGGCAACTTCTTCCGGGGCGCCGAGATGCAGCAGCGCGGGATGGACCGTTCGCGCGCCGACTACATGGGCATGCTCGGCACGGTCATGAACTGCCTGGCCCTCCAGGACTTCCTGGAGAAGCTCGGCATCGAGACCCGGGTGCAGACCGCGATCACCATGGGACAGGTGGCGGAGCCCTACATCCCTCGACGGGCGATCCGGCACATGGAGAAGGGCCGGGTCGTGATCTTCGGGGCTGGAGCCGGCATGCCGTTCTTCTCGACCGACACGGTGGCCGCACAGCGGGCGCTGGAAACCAAGTGCGAGGTCGTGCTCATGGCCAAGCAGGGGGTCGATGGCGTCTACACCGCCGACCCGCGCAAGGACCCGACCGCCACCAAGCTCGACACGCTGACCTTCTCCGACGCCCTGCGACAGGGGCTGCAGGTGGCCGACGCCACCGCGTTCGCGCTGTGCATGGAGAACGATCTGCCGCTGATCGTGTTCGGGATGGAGGAGGAGGGCGCGATCCTGCGGATCGCCCAGGGTGAGAAGATAGGCACGTTCGTCAGCGCAGGCTGAGCCGCCGGCGTACGCCCGACAGCAGCACCACCACGCTCAGCACCGAACAGGAGCAGTCGTGATCAACGAGATCCTCAACGAGGCCGACCAGAAGATGGACAAGTCGGTCGAGGCGACCCGTGAGGAGTTCGCGGCGATCCGCACCGGTCGAGCTCACCCGAGCATGTTCAGCAAGATCACCGCGGACTACTACGGCACCCCGACCCCACTTCAGCAGCTGGCGTCGTTCACCGCGCCCGAGGCACGGATCATCTTGATCTCGCCCTTCGACATGTCCGCGATCGCGGCGATCGAGAAGGCCATCCGCGACTCCGACCTCGGGATCAGCCCTGCCAACGACGGCAAGCTGCTGCGCTGCGTGTTCCCAGAGCTGACCGAGGAGCGTCGCAAGGAGTTCATCAAGGTGGCCAAGCACAAGGCCGAGGAGGGGCGGGTCTCGGTCCGCAACATCCGCCGCCACGCCAAGCAGGACCTGGAGCGGCTCGACAAGGACGGCGAAGCCGGTCAGGACGAGGTGGCCGCCGGCGAGAAGCGTCTCGACGCGATGACCAAGCAGCACACCGAGACGATCGACGACCTGGTCAAGCACAAGGAAGCCGAGCTGCTCGAGGTCTGAGCGATCCGACGATGACCGCAACTCCCGCGGCCCCACCGGGGCACGGCCGGGCCGGCCGCGACCTTCCGGCCGCTGTCACCTCCGCCGTCGTCCTGCTGGTGGCGATCGCGGCCTCGCTGTTCTTCTGGAAGACGGCGTTCATGTTCATCGTGGCCGCCGCCGTCGTGGTGGCCGTGTGGGAGCTTCGGCAGGGGATGCGAGCCCACGACATCGACCTACCCGAGCAGCCGCTGATGGTCAGCGGAGTGGCGATGGTCTTCTTCGCCTACTTCTTCGGCGCACCGGCGCTGGTCACGGCAACAGGCGTGGCCGCCTTGGTGATCATGTTGTGGCTGCTGCGCCGCGGTGTCGCGGGGTACGTCAAGAACGCCACCGCCTCGGTCTTCACGCTGATCTACGTCCCGTTCCTGGCCTCGTTCGTGGGGTTGCTGCTGGCCGAGGGCGGTGCCTGGGACTTCGAGCGTGCGGACGACGGGGTGCGGGCCGTCATCACGTTCATCCTGGTCACCATCGCCTCCGACATCGGGGGGTACGCCGCCGGCGTCCTGTTCGGCCGCCATCCGATGGCGCCGGTGATCTCGCCCAAGAAGTCATGGGAGGGTTTCGCCGGTTCGACGGTGGCGTGTCTCGTGGTCGGCTGGCTGTGCGTGGCCTACCTGCTCGACGGCCGGGCCTGGGTGGGCCTGCTGCTCGGCCTGGTCGTGGTCGCGATGGCCACGCTCGGCGACCTGTGCGAGTCGGTCATCAAGCGTGACCTCGGGATCAAGGACATGAGCCAGATCGTGCCCGGGCACGGCGGGTTGATGGATCGCCTCGACTCGCTGATCGCGACGGCGGCGCCGGTCTGGCTGCTCCTGCACTACCTGGTGTTCTGACCGCCTACCATGGACGACATGGACCGCAGCCCCCCTGTCGAGCCCGAGGGCAGCCTCGCCGTCGCCGACGGCCACGGGGCCCACGACGCCACCGCGGACGGCAGCGACCCGTTGCACCTCACCGTGGGGAGGCCGCCGACACCGCCGGACTGGTGGCACCGCGACCACCCCACGTTCACGGCGATCAGTGGCTTCTTCTCCGGGTTGGCCTTCGCCACACTGGCTCCGGGGCTCTTCGTCGCCACGGTGCGGGCCCTGACCGACGAGCGCACGGCCGAGGAGGCGTTCCCGTTCGTGCTGCTGTTCCTCGCGATCCCGATCGCCCTGGTGTCGTTCCCGCAGACCCGCCGGTTCGGGAAGTACCTCTTCCTGGGGATCGTGGTCGCCCTGTTGGTGGTCTTCGGGGTCGGGACGGTCGTCTTCTGGCTGATGGTGACCTACTCGTCGTGACGCCTCGATGAGTGATCGCCCCACGCTGCCGCTGGTCTTCGACGAGCCGCGGGGCCGAGTCAAGCCGCCCCGCCACCTGGCCGATCTGAGCCCGCCCGAGCGTGCCGAGGTGGTGACCGGGCTGGGCCTGCCCGCCTTCCGCGCCGGGCAACTGTCTCGTCACTACTTCGCCCGGCTGGTCGACGATCCGTCCGCGATGACCGACCTTCCGGCGGCCGGTCGTGAGGAGCTGGTAGCGGCCCTGTTGCCGTCGTTGATGGCGCCGGTGCACACGCTCGAGGCCGACGGCGGCACCACCCGCAAGACACTCTGGCGACTCGGCGACGGGGCGCTGGTCGAGTCGGTGCTGATGCGCTACCCCGACCGGGTGACGATCTGCGTGTCGTCCCAGGCCGGCTGCGGCATGGCCTGTCCCTTCTGTGCGACCGGGCAGGGCGGGCTGGAGCGCAACATGTCCGCCGCCGAGATCGTGGAGCAGGTCGTGGCAGGAGCCCGTTCCCTGGCGAGGGACGAGGTGCCTGGCGGACCGGCCCGGGTCTCCAACGTGGTCTTCATGGGCATGGGTGAACCCATGGCCAACTACCGCGCGGTCATGGGCGCCGTACGCCGGCTCACCGACCCCAGCCCTGACGGCCTCGGCATGTCCGCGCGCGGCATCACGGTGTCGACGGTAGGACTGGTGCCACGCATGCGGCAGCTGGCCGACGAAGGCATCCCGGTGACGCTGGCGCTGTCGCTGCATGCCCCCGACGACGAGTTGCGCAACGAGCTGGTGCCCATCAACACGCGCTGGACCGTGGGCGAGGCGGTCGGCGCGGCGGCGCACTACTTCGAGGTGACCGGTCGACGCGTCTCGATCGAGTACGCCATGATCCGCGACATCAACGACCACGGCTGGCGGGCCGACCTCCTGGGCGACGTGCTGCTGGCGGCCGGCCCGCGAGGCTGGGTGCACGTCAACCTGATCCCGCTGAACCCGACGCCGGGGTCGAAATGGACGGCCTCTGATCCTCGCGACGAGCGAGAGTTCGTCCGGCGGCTGGAGGCCAAGGGGGTCCCGACCACGGTCCGCGACACCCGCGGGCGAGAGATCGACGGGGCCTGCGGCCAGTTGGCGACGACCCACGACTGACGGTCAGCTCGTGACCAGCGCGACCGCCTCGTCCACCGAGTCGACCAGGTGCACGTGGCCCTCCATCGGGCGGCCGAGCGCGAGCCGACGCAGCGTGGGCCAGGCCGGGACCGCGCGGGTCCAGTGACTACGCCCCACGAGCACCATCGGAGCGACCGACGACGGGTCGGCGTAATAGTTCTCGCAGGCGTCCTGGAAGATCTCCTGCACGGTGCCGGCCGCCCCCGGCAGGAACACGATGCCCGCGTCGCACACCTCGAGCAGGATCGCCTCGCGGGTCGCGTTGCGGAAGTACTTCGCGACCGAGGTGGCGAAGGCGTTCGGTGGCTCGTGGCCGTAGTGCCAGGTCGGGATGCCGAGCGACTCACGACCCTTCGGCCATCGGTCTCGGACGGCGAAGGCGGCCTGAACCCAGGGGTCGACGGGACAGAAGCCGGGGGCTCGAGCAAGCGTGGCCAGCGCCTCGTCGATGGCATCGGGACCCTCGTCGGCGAGGTAGGCGCCCAGGTTGGCTGCCTCCATCGCTCCCGGGCCGCCGCCGGTCGCCACCACATGCCGGGCTGCCAGCCCGTGCCCGAGCCGGGCAGCGTCGACGTACGCCGCCTCGCCGCGGCGCAGCGCGTGGCCACCCATGACGCCCACCAGCTGCCGCCCTGACACCCAGTCGGCGAGCGCGCCGTCGACGGAGTGGTCGTGGAGTGCCTGCGCCAGCGTCAGGTTGACCGTCGGCGGCTGTCGGGCCCAGGCGAAGGCGCGGGCGTCGAGTGAGTCGGCGTACTGCTGGGTGTCATAGAGCTCCGGCGGGGTGTAGAGCGTGGTCCGATAGGAGTCCACGGGCGATCCGGGCACCTCGGGGAACACCACCCCGCCACGGTCGCGGATCGACACCTCGTCTCCGGGGCCGAACCGGCAGCCCAGGAACAGGGCGCCGGCCACCGAGACCCGTCGCAGGACCGGGCCGCGGCTGCGCAGGTCCAGGCTCTGCAGATGCCAGCCGGACATCGTCTGGGCGCCGGCCGTGACCCTCCGGTCGAAGTCGGCAAGTGACTCGACCTCGATCGAGTGCCCGCGCGTCCTCCTCATGAGCGGCAACCTATCCGGAGGAGACGCGGGTGGCGCGAGCCTAGCGACCTTGTCGCGGGATGATCCGTTCCAGCCGGCGTCCGACCACGGTGCCGACGGGGAAATGCTCGGCCACGGCCCAGATCCGCTGCCAGGCGGCCTCCACGGTGGCCTCGGCGAGGTCGCGGGGGGTGCGGTCAGGATCGATCCTGCCCCCGTCGAGGAAGCTCGACCGGATCGCCTCGCGCACGTCGGCCTCGTTGAGGTCGCGTTCGACGACCTGCGCGGTGGTGGTGGAGCAGTGGGAGTTCAGACCGGTGAAGGAACGCTCGCACCCGCAGGGGTCGTCCTCGGCTTGCCCGCCGGCCGGGTCGTGGCCGCCACAGGGCTCATCGATGCTGACCAGCTCGCCGTCGACGCAGGAGGTGAAGTCGCCGACGACCTTCCCGTTGGTCGCGGCGGTAGCCACCAGCACCCTCATCACTCACCTCCTCGTCCAGCCTAGGTCGGGGGAGGTGAGCCGGCAGCCGAGCTCAGAACGCGTGGCCGAGGGCGTGCCCGAAAAGCTCGTGCTCGTCGGCGTCCAGCCCACGTGAGCGGAACCAGCCCGCCACGTTCGCGCAGTCGCGCATCAGGAAGTCCGCGCCGCTCGGGTTGGCGACGAGGTCGACCACTTGGGGCAGGTCGATCACCACCAGCCGGTCGCCCGCCGCGAGGATGTTGTACGCCGACAGGTCGCCGTGGACCATTCCGTGCTGGGCCATCGTGGCGATCACGTCGCGCAGCTGCTCGAAGTAGGACTCGAGCAGCGCTCGGTCAGGTCGCGTCTGGGCCAGCCGGGGAGCGGTCTCGCCTTCGACGGTCACCCATTCCATGAGCAGCTCACCGCCGTCGACCTGGACCGGGTACGGCACCGGGAGCCCGAGCGTCCACAGTCGCACCAGCGACTGCCACTCCGCCCAGGCCCATTGACCGGCGGCCACGGCGCGACCATGCGCGGTCTTCTTCTGCATGGCGCGGGTGTCGCGGGTGTTGCGGACCCGCCGACCCTCGGCGTACGCCGCCGACCGGTGGAACGTCCGGTGCTCGGACGAGCGGTAGCGCTTGACCGCCATCACCACGCCGCCGTCCGGATCCGCGGGGTCGGCGCGCTCGAGCAGGAAGACGTCGGCCTCCTTGCCGGTCTTGAGGACGCCGAGCTCGGTGTCGACGGCACCTTGGGACGTCACCACCCACGGCGGCCGTGGCTCGGGGCCACGGCACAGTGGCTCGACCTGGAGCCACGTGGACCAGCGTTGGCTGGTGTCGTCGACGTCGTCGTACGCCCTGAAGTCGAAGACGAACGCGGGGTCGAGGTCGGCGGTCCCGGCGGGCGGTGGGTCAGTGCCGGGCGCGGACCCGGGTGTCGAGGGCTCCGGCCCTCGTGGGGTGTTCATCGCAGGTGCTCCTGGAGTGAGAGAGGACGGTGGGGGCCATGGGCAGGCCACAGGCAGCGATCGTCATGTCGCCCTCCTCTCTCACCAGCACCCGCGTGGGCACCGTGTCTGCATCCTCGCGCGGTCGTCGGTCAGCTGGCAACCGGGTTTCCCGGCGTCACTGGCCGAGCAGCGGTGCCATCGCCCGGGCGATCCGGCTGGGGCGCGAGGTGAGGCGTTCCTCGACGTCGGCGAGCGTCATCACGCGCAGGCCGGCGTTGGCGCCCAGCCACCGCAGGGGCTCGGGCTCCCAGCGCGGGGATCGGTGGTCGACCCAGGGCAGCCGGGTCAGCTCGGTGTCGTGGCCGAGGACGAGGTCGCGCAGGGTCCGGCCCGCGAGGTTGGTCGTGGACACCCCGTCGCCGACGTAGCCACCGGCCCAGGCCAGCCCGGTCTTGCGGTCCAGGCCGACGGAGGCGACCCAGTCCCGGGGGATGCCGAGCACGCCGCCCCAGGCGTGGGTGAAGCGGGCACCGGACAGCACCGGGAACATCCCGGTCACGGTGCGTCGCAGCGACGCGTGGACACGCGCGTCGTGGTCGAAGCTGGGCCGGGTCCGCGATCCGAAGTGGTACGGCGCGCCTCGGCCACCGAAGACGAGCCGACCGTCGGCGGTCCGCTGGCCGTACACCACGAGATTCCGGTAGTCGGAGAAGGTCTCGCGTTCGCGAAGGCCGATCCGTTCCCAGGTCTGCTCGGGCAGCGGCTCGGTGGCCACGATCAGGGAGTACACCGGCGCGACGGCCCGTCGCAGCCCCTGCAGCGAGGCGGTGTACCCCTCGGTGGCCCGGACCACGACGTCGGCGCGCACTGTGCCGCGGTCGGTCACGACGTGGCCGGGCTCGATGCGGAGCACTCGAGTTCGTTCGTGCAGCGTCACCCCTCGGCGGACGACGGCGTCGGCCAGGCCTCGTGCCAGCCGGGCCGGGTGCAGTGCGGCGCAGTCGGGGGTGTACGTCGCACCGAGGGTGCCCTCGGCGTCCAGGCGCGCCCGGGCAGCCTTCGCGTCGAGCAGCCGCAGCTCGTCGTCACCGCGACCCCAGGACCGGGCCTCGTCGACGTCCTCGCGTGCGTGCCGCAGCTGGCTGCTGCTGCGTGCCAGCACGACGGTGCCACCCTTGGCGTAGTCGGCCTCGATTCCCTCGGCCGCGGCAGCCCGCCCGACCTCGTCCACGCTGTCGCGCATGGCGGCGTGCTGCGCCAGGGCGCCGTCGCGCCCGCGGTCAGAGAGCCGTGACAACCTGGCCGAGGACGCCGGGAACAGCGCCGAGCACCAGCCCCCGTTGCGGCCGGACGCGCCGAAGCCGGCCACTTCGGCCTCGAGGACCGTGATCCGCAGTGACGGGTCGGCCAGCGCCAGGTAGTACGCCGTCCACAACCCCGTGAACCCCGCCCCTACGATCGCCACGTCGGCCTCGGCGTCACCGGGAAGCGGGGGCCGAGGCTCCCAGGAGAGGTCGGGTGCCTCGTGCCAGAGTGACAGCTGCTCGTAGCCGGGGGCAGTCCTCAGCGGACACCCCAGGAGTAGGTCTGCTTCTTGAGCTTGAGATACATGAACGTCTCGGTGGACACGACGCCCGAGACCTTGCGGATCTTCTGCGAGATCAGCTCGAGCAGGTGGTCGTCGCTCTCGCAGACGGCCTCGACCAGCAGGTCGAAGGAGCCGGCCGTGACCACGACGTAGTCCACCTCGTCGAAGGCGACGAGCTGCTCGGCGATCTCCTCCAGCGGGCCGGTGACGCGGACGCCGATCATGGCCTGCCGGGCGAACCCCAGCTCGAGCGGGTCGGTGACCGCCACAACCTGCATCACCCCGGCCTCGATGAGCCGCTGCACGCGTTGCCTGACGGCGGCCTCAGACAGGCCGACGACCTTGCCAATGGCGGCATAGGACCGCCGTCCATCCTGCTGCAGCTGCTCGATGATCGCCTTCGAGACGTCATCGAGTGGCGCCAGGCCCCGAGGTCCCTTGTCGCTCTTGCTCACGACCAGAGACTGCCATCCGGACCGGTCCGGGTCAAAGACCTGGACGCTCTTGCCGGGGGATTTCGTTGCTTTCGTGTTACACACCGACGGATTCCCTTGTCGAAGTGCGGTGTGCATGGCACGATCCGAATGCCTGAGCCCGCCCCGACGAGGAGTACACCACGATGAAGTCACGCTGGAACCCCCGCAGCTCCGAGACTGCGGTGGACCGCATCGCTGCTCAGATCGCCCACGAGCTGGGCGCCCGGCAGGGGCTCTCGCGGCGGGGCGTGCTCCGGATGTCCGGCGCCTCGGCGCTGGCCCTGGGCGGCGCCTCGGTCCTGGCCTCCTGCGGGACCGAGGGCACCACGCAGACGGAGAGCTCGTGCACGAGTGAGGACCTGAGCAGCACCCAGCAGACACTCGCCTTCTCGAACTGGCCGCTCTACATCGATGAGAAGGGCAAGCGCCTCCCGACCCTGGAGGAGTTCGAGAAGCAGAGCGGTATCGACGTCAGCTACGCCACCGACGTCAACGACAACAACCAGTTCTTCGCCAAGGTGCGCAACCAGCTCGGTGCCTGTGAGCCCACCGGCCGGGACATGTTCGTCCTCACCGACTGGATGGCCGCCCGGATGGTCGGCCTGGGCTGGATCCAGGAGCTCGACCACGCCAACTTGCCCAACGTCGATGCCAACCTGATCGAGCGGTTGCGGGAGCCGTCGTGGGACCCGGGCCGCAAGTTCTCCGTGCCGTGGCAGAGCGGGCTCACCGGCATCGCCTACAACGCGAAGTACACCGGCGAGGTGTCCAGCTTCGAGGAGCTGCTGACCCGCAAGGACCTCAAGGGCAAGATCAGCCTGCTCACCGAGATGGGCGACACCATGGGGTTCTTTCTCAAGCTGGTCGGTGCGGACCCGAACGAGTTCAGCGACGAGGAGTGGCAGGCCTCCCTCGACCGGCTCACGGAGGTCGTGAAGTCCGGACAGGTGCGCACGTTCACCGGCAACGAGTACACCCGCCCGCTCAACAAGGGCGACATCCTCGCCTGCGAGGCCTGGTCGGGCGACATCATCGCGATGCAGTACGACAACCCGGACATCAAGTTCGTCCAGCCGGAGGAGGGCGTCTCGCTCTGGAGCGACAACATGATGGTGCCCAACAAGGCGACTCACAAGGCGAACGCCGAGGCGCTGATCGACTACTACTACGACCCTGAGGTGGCGGCCCGGCTCGCGGCCTGGGTCAACTACATCTGCCCCGTCCAGGGTGCGGAGGAGGCAATGGCCAAGGTCGACGACTCCCTGGTCGGCAACCCACTGATCTTCCCGACGGAGGAGGTCTATGCCAAGACCTTCTCCTTCATGTCCACCGACTCCAAGACGCGTGAGGCCTTCGACAAGGACTTCAACCAGATCATCGGAGCGTGACCGTGGCGCAGTTGCAGGATGAGGAGGGGCTGGTCGCTGCCGGCGGCGGCGATCTGGTCCTCAAGGGCGTGACCAAGCGTTTCGGCGCCTTTGTCGCCGTTGACGACTTGGACCTGACCGTTCCCCAGGGCGCGTTCTTCGCCCTCCTCGGTCCCTCGGGCTGCGGTAAGACCACCACGCTGCGGATGGTGGCCGGCCTGGAGACCCCGACCCAGGGCACCATCCACCTCAGTGACCAGGACATCAGCCACCTCAAGCCCTATCGCCGACCGGTCAACACGGTGTTCCAGAGCTATGCCCTGTTCCCGCATCTGACGATCTTCGAGAACGTCGCCTTCGGGCTGCGGCGCCAGCGCAAGCCCGATGTCAAGAAGCAGGTCGAGGACATGCTCGAGCTGGTCGAGCTGACCTCGATGGCCGCGCGCAAGCCCGCTCAGCTCTCCGGTGGGCAGCAACAACGGGTGGCCCTGGCCAGGGCGCTCATCAACAAGCCGCAGGTACTGCTGCTCGACGAGCCACTCGGCGCGCTGGACCTCAAGTTGCGCCGGCAGATGCAGATCGAGCTCAAGCGCATTCAGATCGAGGTCGGCATCACCTTCGTCCACGTCACGCACGACCAGGAGGAGGCCATGACCATGGCCGACACCGTGGCCGTCATGAACGCGGGGCTGATCGAGCAGATGGGTGCCCCGAGGGATCTCTACGAACACCCGCACACCACCTTCGTCGCCAACTTCCTCGGCCAGTCGAACCTGGTGCGCGGCCGGGTCGCGGGCACCGACGCGGAGAGCGTGCAGATCGATGTCGAGGGCGCCACGCTCCGATGCCCGCGCGACCGCTCGCTGGATGAGAAGGGCGAGGTCTGGGTCGGCGTACGCCCCGAGAAGGTCTTCTTGTCGCGCGCCGGCACGGAGACGGCGGACGGCTCCAACGAGCTCCGAGACGGCGCGGTCACCGACGTCAGCTTCATCGGTGTCTCGACGCAGTACCTCGTCAAGCTGCCCTGGGGCCAGGAGCTCATGGTCTTCGAGCAGAACAGCGGCGCGCGTGAGAGTTTTCGGGCCGGAGACCGGGTCGACCTCCACTGGATGCCCGATCACACCTTCCTGCTCGACGCTGACCAGGACGCCCATGCCGGAGTCGAGCTCGAGGCAGGCGCGTGAGCGTGCCGGAGCCGGAGCCGGTCGGCCAAGGCGCGGATATCGCGGCCGCGGTGCCCGCGAGCGCGAAGCGCAGGCAGGGGCTGACCGGCTACCTCCTGTTGTTGCCTGCAGGCCTGTGGCTGGCCCTGTTCTTCGTCGTCCCGCTGTTCAGCCTGATCAGCACCTCGCTCTACGACCCGGCGGGGTCGCTCGAGAGCGGCTACCAGATGACCGGGCACGTGGGGAACTACCTCACGGTGCTCCAGGAGTACGACGCCCAGCTGATCCGGTCGTTCGTCTACGCCGGCGCGGCGACGATCTTCTGCATCCTGCTGGGCTATCCGCTGGCCTACGCCATCGCCTTCAAGGCCGGGCCGTGGAAGAACCTCATGTTGGTGGCGGTGATCGCGCCGTTCTTCACCTCCTTCCTGATCCGCACCCTGTCGTGGCAGCTGATCCTGGGTGACCATGCCTGGGTGGCGAGCATCCTGCGGTTCTTGCACGTGCTCGGGCCCGACGGCCACCTCCTCGCGACGCCGGTTGCCGTGGTCACCGGTCTGACCTACAACTTCCTCCCGTTCATGGTGCTGCCGCTCTACGCGTCGTTGGAGAAGATCGATCCGCGGTTGATGGAGGCCGGAGCGGATCTCTACGCCTCGGCGTTCACCACGTTCCGCAAGGTGACGCTCCCGCTGTCCATGCCCGGGCTGGTGGCCGGCACGCTGCTCACGTTCATCCCGGCGGCCGGTGACTTCATCAACGCGCAGCTGCTCGGCAACCCGCAGACGACGATGATCGGCAGCGTCATCCAGAAGCTCTTCGACGGCGGCTCCTACCCCGAGGCCTCGGCGCTGTCGGTGATCCTGATGGCGATCATCGTGGTGCTGGTGCTGTTCTACATCAAGCGCGCCGGGACCGAGGAGCTCGTATGACCCGGGTCGGAAGGTGGGTGGGCGAGCACCTGATCCTCGGGATCGGGCTGCTGGTCCTGTTCTACATGTTCCTGCCCATCTTCGTGGTCATCCTGATGTCGTTCAACGACCCGGCGAGCAAGCAGAGCTACTCCTTCGACGGCTTCACGATGTACAACTGGCTGCACCCGTGCGATCCCTTCGGGATGTGCGACTCGGTGGTGCTGTCGATCAAGATCGCGCTTGCTTCCACCATCGGGGCGACCATCCTGGGCACCCTGATGGCCTTCGGCCTCGTGCGCCATCGCTTCAAGGGCCGGGGGGTCGCCAACGTGTTCACGTTCCTCCCGATGGCGTCGCCGGAGATCGTGATGGGTTCCTCGCTGTTGGCGCTCTTCGTGACGGCCGGGTTCGCCGGTCAACTGGGTTTCTGGACGATCCTGATCGCGCACATCATGTTCTGCCTGAGCTTCGTGGTGGTCACGGTGAAGGCGCGGCTGGCCGGCCTCGACCCACGGATCGAGCAAGCAGCGATGGATCTCTACGCCAACGAGTGGCAGACGTTCTGGCGGGTCACGTTCCCGCTGGTGTTCCCGGGCATCCTGTCGGCGGCGCTGCTGTCGTTCTCGCTGTCCTTCGACGACTTCATCATCACCAACCTCAACGCCGGGCAGTCGGTGACGTTCCCGATGTTCGTGTGGGGGGCCTCGCTGCGCGGCATCCCACCGCAGATCAACGTCATCGGCACCGTCATGTTCCTCGCGGCCCTGACGCTGGTCGTCGTCGGCGAGCTGACGTCGCGGCGGCGGGCAAGGCTCTGAGGCCGAGCCCAGAGGCGATCCGCCGGTCGTTGTCGGACGCCGCCCCAGGGGTGCTGTGGCTCGACGACCGGGCGCGCCCGGCCGCCACCGATCCCGTCGTCGGCCCGATGTCAGCCGACCTTGTCGTGGTCGGCGGAGGCTACACCGGGCTGTGGACTGCGCTGCGCGCGAAGGAACGCGACCCCGGGCTCGACGTACTCCTGCTGGAGGCGGGGGAGTGCGGCTGGCAGGCCTCGGGCCGCAACGGCGGCTTCGCTGCGGCCTCACTGACCCACGGCTTCGGCAACGGGCTGGCTCGTTGGCCCGACGAGCTCGAGACGCTCGACCGTCTGGGCGCGGCCAACCTGGACGCCATCGGGGACACGGTCGATCGCTACGGGATCGACTGCGCCTGGGAGCGCACCGGCGAGCTGGACGTCGCGACCGCCCCCCACCAGGTCGAGGAGCTCGCGGACGCGGCCGCAGTGATGAGTGAGCACGGCCACCCGGCCACCCTGCTCGACGCCGCACAGACCCGGGAGCTGGTGGATTCGCCGGCCTATCTCGCGGGACTCCTCAACGCCGACGGCGTCGCGCTGGTGGAGCCTGCGCGGCTGGCCTGGGGGCTGCGGGCGGCGTGCCTGTCGCTCGGCGTACGAGTCCACGAGCAGACGCTGGTCACGGGCCTGCACGACGACGGGGCGGCGCTGGAGGTGGAGACCGACCGCGGCCGCGTGCGCGGGCGGCAGGTGGCGCTGGCCACCAACGCCTTCCCGTCGCTGCTGAGGCGGCTTCGGCTGATGACGGTCCCGGTCTACGACTACGTGCTGGCGACCGAGCCGCTGTCGGCGGCCCAGCGCGCCTCGATCGGATGGTCGGGGCGGCAGGGGGTCGGGGACTCGGCGAACCTCTTCCACTACTACCGGCTGACCCGTGACGACCGGATCGTGTGGGGCGGCTACGACGCGGTCTACCACTACGGCAGCCGGATCTCACCCGCGCTGGAGCAGGCGGGGGACACTCACGAGACGCTGGCCCGGCACTTCTTCGAGACGTTCCCTCAGCTGGAGGATGTCAGGTTCAGTCACCGGTGGGCGGGGGTGATCGACACCTGCACCCGGTTCGCGGCCTTCTACGGAACCGCGCACGCCGGACGGGTGGCGTACGCCCTGGGCTACACCGGGCTCGGCGTCGCGTCGACGCGGTTCGGCGCCGACGTGATGCTCGACCTGCTGAGCGGTGAGGAGACCGAGCGCACCCGGCTCCAGATGGTGCGGGAACGACCGCTGCCGTTCCCGCCGGAACCAGCCCGGTCGATCGGGATCAACCTCACCAGGTGGTCGCTACAGCGCGCGGACGAGAACGCCGGCCGACGCAACCTGTGGCTGCGCTCCCTGGACCGGCTCGGCCTCGGCTTCGACTCCTGACCCGAGACGGCGCTCCGGGTTGCACGAGACGGCGCTGCGGGTCGCACGAGACGGCGCTGCGGGTCGCACGAGACGGCGCTGCGGGTCGCACGAGACGGCGCTGCGGGTTGCACGAGACGGCGCTGCATGTCGTGCGCTCGTCCGTTCGCGCAACCGGGGCCGCCGTTTCGGTGAGCCGGGAGCGCCGTCTCGGTGAGCCGGGAGCGCCGTCTCGGTCAGAGGAGCGTCGCGGCCTTGTCGAGCACGGTGCGCAGGATCTGCTCCATCTCGTCGAAGTGCTCCTGGTCGCAGATCAGCGGCGGGGCCAGTTGGATCACGGGGTCGCCTCGGTCGTCGGCGCGGCAGTACAGCCCGGCGTCGTACAGCGCCTTGGACAGGAAGCCCCGCAACAACCGCTCGGCCTCGTCCTCGTTGAAGGTCTCCTTGGTCGCCTTGTCCTTGACCAGTTCGATGCCGTAGAAGTACCCGTCTCCGCGGACGTCGCCCACGATCGGCAGGTCCAGCAACCGCTCCAGGGTGGCGCGGAACGCCCCCTCATGGGCGCGGACATGCTCGTTGATGCGTTCGGTCTCGAAGATCTCGAGGTTCTTCAGCGCCACCGCACACGACACCGGGTGCCCACCGAAGGTGTAGCCGTGCAAGAAGGACTCGTGGCCCTCGCGGAAGGGCTCCATCAGCCGGTCCGTGGTGATCATCGCCCCGAGCGGGGCGTAGCCGGACGTGAGCCCCTTGGCGCTGGTGATGATGTCGGGCTGGAAGCCGTAGCGCTCGGCGCCGAACATGTGTCCCAGCCGCCCGTAGGCGCAGATCACCTCGTCGCTGACCAGGAGTACGTCGTGCCGGTCGCAGATCTCGCGGACTCGCTGGAAGTACCCGGGAGGCGGCGGGAAGCAGCCGCCGGAGTTCTGCACCGGCTCCAAGAAGACAGCCGCGACGGTCTCGGGGCCCTCGAACTCGATCGCCTCGTCGATCCGGTCGGCCGCCCATCGGCCGAAGGCCTCAAGGTCGTCCGCGTGCTCAGTCGCGCGGTAGAAGTTCGTGTTGGGCACCCGGAACGTCGAGGGCACCAGCGGCTCGAACGGCGCCTTCATGCCGGGGATTCCGGTGATCGAGAGTGCCCCCTGAGGGGTGCCGTGGTACGCGATCGCCCGGCTGATCACCTTGTGCTTGGTCGGCTTGCCGGTCAGCTTGAAGTAGGCCTTGGCGAGCTTCCAGGCCGACTCCACGGCCTCGCCGCCGCCGGTGGTGAAGAAGACCCGGTTGAGGTCGCCGGGCGCCAGCGTTGCGATCTTCTCGGCCAGCTCGATGGCGCGCGGATGGGCGTAGGACCACAGCGGGTGGAACGCCAACGTCGACGCCTGCTGCGCGGCCGCCTCGGCCAGGTCGGTGCGGCCGTGGCCGAGTTGGTTGACGAACAACCCCGCCAGCCCGTCGAGATAGCGGCGACCCTGGTCGTCGTAGATGTAGGGGCCCTCGCCTCGGACGATCACCGGCATGTCGGCGCGTTCATAGACGGAGTGCCGCGAGAAGTGCAGCCACAGGTGGTCGCGGGCCGCTCGCTGGCGCTGTTCGTGCGCTGCCGCGTCTATCACGTGCTCGTGGTCCATGCTGCGTGTCACTCCTCGTTCGGGCTGATGTGCGTCCATGGTGCACGTTGGCTTGGCACGCAAGCAAGCGGATCCGTGGCGAGGCGTGCTGATTCTTGCGGATTCCGTTGCCTTTCCTTGGCCCCACTGTGCTGGTAGGAATCTCTCATGACCCGCTACGGACCGCAGTTCGGACCCGACATCACCTTCTTGGGCGTGCCGGAGGCCGACCTGGACGATCCGCCGTCGTACGCCGACGCCGACGTCGTGGTGGTCGGAGCGCCCTTTGACGGGGGCACGTCGCACCGGCCGGGCACGCGCTTCGGGCCGTCGGCGATCCGCCAGGCCTGCTACCTCCCTCAGGACGGTTCCCGCCCGCACCTCGCCCTGAGGGTCGACGCGCTCCAGGACATCCGCGTCGTCGACGCCGGTGACGTCGAGATGCCGCCGGGGGACATCGAGCGTGCTCTCGGCGCCCTCGAGGAGGCGGTGTACGCCGTGGCCGGCGCCGGTGCGGTCCCACTCGTCCTGGGCGGCGACCACTCCATCGCGTACGCCGACGCGCGCGGCGTCGCCCGCCACCTGGGGATGGGCCGGGTCTCGATGATCCACTTCGACGCCCATGCCGACACCGGTGACATCGAGTTCGGCTCGCTGTGGGGCCACGGCCAGCCGATGCGCCGCCTGATCGACTCGGGGGCGCTGCGCGGCGACCGGTTCCTGCAGATGGGACTCCGCGGCTACTGGCCGGGACCCGAGACCCTCTCGTGGATGGCCGAGCAGCGGATGCGCTCGTATGAGATGACCGAGATCGTCGCGCGCGGCCTCGATGCGTGCCTCGACGAGGCGTTCGAGATCTCCCTCGACGACTGCGACGCGGTCTTCCTCTCGGTGGATATCGACGTGTGCGACCCGGGTCACGCACCGGGCACGGGCACGCCCGAGCCCGGTGGGCTGTCGTCGCGACAGCTGCTCGACGCGGTGCGCCGGATCTGTCGTGAGCTGCCCGTGGCAGGGATCGACGTCGTGGAGGTCTCCCCGCCCTACGACCACGCCGAGATCACGGCGTACCTCGCCAACCGGGTCTGCCTCGAGGCGCTCTCCGGGATGGCTGCGCGCAAGGTCGGGATCGACCACGACCCTGCGGGCCCGTTGCTGGAGGGCCGGTGACCCGGACCGTCTTCCGCAACGGGGCCGCGTTCGACGGGCACCGGCATCGCCCCGGGCACGGCGTCGCGATGGACGGCGACCGGATCAGTGCGCTGCTCCCCGACGACGAGCTGCCCTCGGGCACCGGGGTCAGCGAGGTCGACCTGGCCGGCGGGCTGGTCGCTCCTGGCTTCATCGACGCGCACGTCCATGCCGTCCAGGGTGGTCTCGAGCGGATCCGCTGCGACCTCGCGGAGCAGGCCACCCGTGAGGAGTACCTCACCGCCATCCGTGCGTACGCCGATGCCCATCCCGAGCTGCCCTGGATCCAGGGCGGTGGCTGGGCGATGGCGGCCTTCCCGGGGGGCACGCCCACGGCGGCTGACCTCGACGCGGTGGTGCCCGACCGCCCGGTCTTCCTGCCCAACCGTGACCACCACGGGGCCTGGGCGAACTCCCGGGCGTTGGAGCTCGCGGGCATCGACGAGGCGACCCCCGACCCGTCCGACGGATACCTCGAGCGCGATGGCGACGGTCGGCCCACCGGCACGCTGCACGAGGGAGCGATGGCGCTGGTGACCCGGGTCGCCCCCCGGACCGATGCCGAGGAGTACTACCGGGCCCTCCTCGCGGGTCAGCAGCATCTCCACTCGTTCGGCGTCACCGGCTGGCAGGACGCCATCCTCGGCGACTACGCCGGCATGGACGATCCCTCGGCCACCTATCTCCGGGCCGCTGTCAACGGCGACCTCACGGCCACGGTCGTGGGTGCGCTGTGGTGGGACCGCGAGCGCGGCGTCGAGCAGGTGTCCGAGCTCGTGCAGCGCCGGGCGACGTTCAGCCACGGCCGGCTCCAGGCCACCAGCGTCAAGGTGATGCAGGACGGGGTCGCCGAGAACTTCACGGCCGCCCTGAACGCGCCGTATCTCGACCGCTGCGGCCACCCGACCGACAACCGTGGCCACTCGTTCATCGACGGCGTCGCGCTGCAGCAGTACGTCGTCGCGCTCGCGGCCGAGGGCTTCCAGGTGCATGTGCACGCGATCGGCGACCGCGGTGTGCGAGAGGCGCTCGACGCCTTCGAGCAGGCGCGCGGGATCGGCGGCGACCTGCGGCACCACATCGCGCATCTGCAGCTGATCGACCCCGACGACGTTCCCCGCTTCGCGGAGCTCGGCGTGACCGCGAACATGCAGGCGCTGTGGGCGTGTCTCGACGAGCAGATGATCGAGCTGACGCTGCCGTTCGTGGGGGAGGAGCGGGGGCGCTGGCACTACCCCTTCGGCGCGCTGCATCGCTCGGGGGCACCGCTGGCGGCAGGGAGCGACTGGCCGGTCAGCTCTCCGGATCCGTTGGCCGCGCTGCATGTGGCGGTGAACCGGACGGCGTACGACGAGCCGGGGCCCGCGGGCACCGTGCCCTTCCTGCCCGAGCAGTCGCTGGACCTCGCGACGGCTTTCGCGGCGTACACCTCGGGATCGGCCAGGGTCTGCAGTCGCGACCGGGCCGGCCGGCTGGTGGCCGGGTTCGAGGCAGATCTGGTGGTGCTCGACCGGGATCCGTTCGCTGCTCCGGTGGCCGAGATCGGAGCCGGCCAGGTCACCGGCACCTGGGTGGCCGGCCGTCAGGTCTTCGGATCGTGACCAGGCTCAGCTGACATCCTGCTCGTCGGGGAGGCCGTCGTCGGGGAACTTCTTGAGGTACGCCGGCACGGAGTCGTTGGCGACCGCCTTGAACAGCGACGCGACGCGCTTCTCGTCGATGATGTTGGCCGCACCGACGCCCGGGATCGTCTCGTAGTGGTCGAGGCCGACCGTGGCGTAGCTGATCCGCTGTTGCTTGAGATGGCGAAGGTCCAGTGCCAGCGACCTGAGGTCACCGGTCGACCAGGTCGAGTCGATCGTGAGGTAGGGCACGACCGCCTCCACGGTGGCCTTCAAGGTCACGGGGTCGCCGATCGTGCCGTCGTCGGTGAGCTTGGTCAGCAGGGCGCGCAGGAAGTTCTGTTGGCGACGGACCCGATCGAAGTCCCCTTGCTGCAGCCCGTAGCGGGTGCGCACGTATCGCAGCGCGTCCTGACCCTCGAGGTGGCGCCAGCCTCGCTGCCACTCGTAGTTGTTGTTGGGGTCGGTGAAGGTCTCGGCCACGAAGACGTCGACTCCGCCGAGCGCCGTCGTGACGTCCCGGAAACCCTCGAAGTCGATCATCGCGAGGTGGTCGATCCGCAGTCCCGTGAGGTTCTCCACGGTGCGCAGCGTGCCGAAGGGGCCGTAGAAGGAGAAGGCCGCGTTGATCTTGTTCTGATCGTGGACGGTGCCCTCGGCGTCGTAGATCCGCACGTAGGAGTCGCGCGGGATCGAGACCATCGAGGCGCTCTTCCGGTCGGCCGAGATGTGCAGCACGATGATGGAGTCGCTGCGATAGGCCCCGGGGTCCCAGGTGCCGTCGGCCATCAACTCGGCCACGGTGGGCTTGTCCTCCTTCGGGTTCGGGTTGTCCGAGCCGAGCAGCAGGATGTTGAGCGCCGTGGTCTCCGCCTTCGCCGGCCGCTCACCCTTCTCCAACGGGGACGCGTCGATCCTGGGGATCTCGCCCAAGGTGCTGTTCAGGCTCCAGGCGTACGCCGCGCCGACGCCGACGACCCCGACCAGGAGGGCCAGGAATGCCGCCGACCACCTGCGGTGGCCGCGGACCCACGCCACCACGGCGGCCACCAGCGTGACCGCGAGGAGCGCGGCTCCGGCGTACCCGGCCAGGCGGAGGTCGTGTCGCATCAGCCACCAGACGCCTCCACCGGCAGCAACCAACACCAGGAGGCCTGCCGGCCACGCCGCACGTCGCATGGAGATCCCCTCGTCCCTCGGTTGCTGGGTTGATTGTGACGCATGCCCTGAAACACCGAGGACCTTCCCCCACTCGTGCGATATCGCTTGCCTATCGCGGCTGGCGAAGTGGAATCCGTAGGCAGCGAGGGGGTACCCCTACAGAATCCGTCGTGGTCTCGCTAGTGTCGCTGTTGACGAGCGGCGCGTGGCCCCGGGGCCCGCGGCAACGATCCAGGACACGCACAGGAGAAGACCCATGGCCGACACGGTGTTCCGCAACATCATCAAGGGAGAGGCTGTCGATGCCCTCTCGGGCGCAACCTATGACGTCTTCGACCCGACCACCGGGGAGATCTACGCGCAGGCCGCGATGTCCGGCCCCGAGGACGTCGACCGGGCCTTCCAGTCCGCCGCGACCGCGTTCGAGAGCTGGCGCGACTCGACACCCTCCGAGCGGCAACAGGCCTTGCTGAAGATCGCCAACGCCGTCGAGGAGCGGGCCGAGGAACTCGTCGCCACGGAGTCCAAGGACACCGGCAAGCCACTCGGGCTCACCATGTCGGAGGAGATCCCGCCGGCAGTCGACCAGATCAGGTTCTTCGCCGGTGCGGCACGGGTGCTCGAGGGACGCTCGGCCGGGGAGTACATGGCCGACCACACGTCGTTCATCCGTCGCGAGCCGATCGGTGTGGTCGGCCAGGTGACACCGTGGAACTACCCCTTGTTGATGATGGTGTGGAAGATCGCGCCGGCCCTGGCGGCGGGCAACACGGTGGTGCTCAAGCCGTCGGACACGACGCCGGCCTCCTCGATGCTGCTCGCGGAGATCTGCCAGGAGTTCCTGCCGCCCGGCGTCCTCAACCTGGTCACGGGCGATCGCGACACGGGCCGGGCGTTGGTGGAGCACCCGATCCCGCAGTTGGTGGCGATCACCGGCTCGGTGCGCGCGGGGATGCAGGTGGCCGGGTCCGCGGCCGCCCAGCTCAAGCGCGCTCACCTCGAGCTCGGCGGCAAGGCCCCGGTGATCGTCTTCGACGACGCCGACGTGGCGGCCGCCGCCGAGGGGATCGCTGTGGCGGGCTACTTCAATGCCGGCCAGGACTGCACCGCTGCGACTCGCGTGCTCGCTGGCCCAGGCGTCCACGACGACTTCGTCGCCGCCCTGACCGAGCAGGCCCGCAACACCCGGACCGGCATGCCAGACGACGAGGACGTGCTCTACGGCCCGCTCAACAACACCAACCAGCTGGCCCACGTGTCCGGGATGGTCGATCGGCTGCCCGATCACGCGACGATCCAGACCGGCGGCCACCAGCAGGGGGATGCCGGCTACTTCTACGAGCCGACCGTGTTGTCGGGGCTGAAGCAGGACGACGAGCAGATCCAGACGGAGATCTTCGGGCCGGTGATCACCGTCCAGAAGTTCTCCGACGAGCGCGAGGCGCTGCGCTGGGCGAACGGCGTCGAGTACGCCCTGGCCTCCTCGGTGTGGACGAAGGACCACGGCCGGGCGATGCGGATGGCACGGGGCCTCGACTACGGGTGCGTGTGGATCAACACCCACATCCCGTTGGTGGCGGAGATGCCGCATGGTGGCTTCAAGCACTCCGGCTACGGCAAGGACCTGTCGATGTACGGGCTCGAGGACTACACCCGGATCAAGCACGTCATGTCCTACATCGGCGAGTAGCCACACCACCGACATCGACTGATCAGCAACCGAGAGGGGGCGCGCATGAGGATCCTGCTGGTCGGGGCAGGTGGCGTGGGTGCGGCGTTCGCGGCCATTGCCCAACGGCGCGACTTCTTCGAACGGCTGGTGATCGCGGACTACGACGTGGCGCGGGCCGAGGGTGCGGCGGCCGCGGATGACCGCTTCGCCGCGGCGCAGGTCGATGCGTCGTCGGCCGACTCGGTGGCGGCCTTGTGCCGCGAGCACGAGATCACCCACGTGATGAACGCCGTGGATCCGCGGTTCGTGATGTCGATCTTCGACGGCGCCTTCGCCGCCGGTGCCGACTATCTGGACATGGCGATGTCGTTGTCGCGACCGCACGAGACGTCGCCGCACTCCCAGTGCGGGGTCAAGCTGGGCGACGAGCAGTTCGCGCAGGCCGAGGCCTGGGAGCAGGCCGGGCGGCTGGCGCTGGTCGGCATCGGAGTCGAGCCCGGGCTCTCCGACGTCTTCGCACGCTACGCCGCCGATCACCTGTTCTCGGAGATCGACGAGCTCGGCACCCGGGACGGCTCGAACCTCACCGTCGAGGGCTACGACTTCGCGCCGTCGTTCTCGATCTGGACGACGATCGAGGAGTGCCTGAACCCGCCCGTGGTGTGGGAGAAGGACCGCGGCTGGTTCACCACGGCCCCTTTCTCCGAGCCCGAGGTCTTCGACTTCCCTGAGGGGATCGGGCCGGTCGAGTGCGTCAATGTCGAGCATGAGGAGGTGCTCCTGATGCCGCGCTGGGTGGAGTGCCGGCGTGCGACGTTCAAGTACGGCCTCGGCGACGAGTTCATCGAGGTGCTCAAGACCCTGCACAAGATCGGGCTCGACCGGACCGACAAGGTCCAGATCGGGGACGTCTCCGTGTCACCGCGTGACGTCGTCGCGGCCTGCCTGCCGAACCCGGCGGGCCTCGGCCCGCTGATGAAGGGGAAGACCTGCGCAGGGGTATGGGTCACCGGCATCGGCACCGACGGCCGCCCGCGATCGACGTACCTCTACCACGTGGTGGACAACGAGTGGTCGATGGCGGAGTACGGCCACCAGTGTGTCGTCTGGCAGACGGCCATCAACCCGGTCATCGCGCTGGAGCTGCTGGCGCGCGGCACCTGGTCGGGAGCCGGCATCCTCGGCCCGGAGGCGTTCGACGCGGTGCCGTTCCTGGACCTGCTCACGGAGTACGGCTCCCCATGGGCGCTGCAGGAGCGCGACCCGTCGTGAAATGACACCCGACCCGTCGTGAAATGACACGGATCTGCCAACTCACGACGGGTCGGGTGCCAACTCACGACGGGTCGGCGGTGGCGTCCAGGGCTTCGCCGACGACGTCGAATGCCTCGTGCAGCAGGGCGTCGCCGATCGAGAGCGGCGGGAGGAACCGGAAGACGTTCCCCCAGGTGCCGCAGGTCAGCGTGACCACCCCGGAACGATGGCAGTGTGCGTTGACCGCGGCCGCCCGAGCGGCATCGGGGATCGTCGTGCCGGGCTCGCACAGCTCGAGCGCCATCATCGCGCCGCGGCCTCGGATGTCCCCGATCACGGGATGCCGCTCCGCGAGATCGTGGAGTCGGCCACGCATCAGCTCGCCGATCGCGCGCGCGCGGCCCGCGAGGTCGTGCTCCCTCATCTCGGCGATCGAGCCCATGGCCCCGGCGCAGGCAACAGGGTTGCCGCCGTAGGTGCCGCCGAGCCCGCCCACGTGGACGGCGTCCATGATCTCGGCGCGGCCGGTGACACCCGCGAGCGGCATGCCGCCGGCGATGCCCTTGGCCGTGGTGACCAGGTCGGGGACCACTCCCTCGTGGTCGCAGGCGAACCAGTCGCCGGTGCGGCAGAAGCCGGACTGGATCTCGTCGGCGATGAAGACGACGCCGTTGGCGCTCGCCCACGCCGACAAGGCCGGGAGGAACCCCTCTGCTGGGACGATGAACCCGCCCTCACCCTGGATCGGCTCGATCGCCAGCGCCGCGAGGTTGTCGGCGCCGACCTGCTTGTCCAGCACATCGATCGCGCGGGCCGCCGCCTCCTCGCCGGACAGTCCGTCGCGGAACGGGTAGGACATCGGCGCGCGGTAGACCTCGCCGGCGAACGGGCCGAAGCGGTGCTTGTACGGCATGTTCTTGGCCGTCATCGCCATCGTCAGGTTCGTGCGCCCGTGGTAGGCGTGGTCGAAGACCGCCACGGCGTCGCGACCGGTCGCCGAGCGGGCGATCTTCACGGCGTTCTCGACCGCTTCGGCACCGGAGTTGAACAGCGCCGACTTCTTCGCGTGGTCGCCGGGGGTCAGCTCGGCCAGGGTCTCGCAGACGTCGACATACCCGTCGTACGGCGTGACCATGAAGCAGGTATGGGTGAACGCCGCCACCTGCTCCTGAACCCGGCTCACGACGCCCGGCGCGGCGTTGCCCACCGTGGCCACGGCGATCCCCGAACCGAGATCGATCAGGGAGTTCCCGTCCACATCGACGATCACTCCGCCCCCGGCGGCGGTGACGAACACCGGCAGGGTGATGCCGACGCCGTCGGCGACGTGCCGCTTCTTGCGGTCCAGCCGCTCCTGCGAGAGCGGGCCGGGGATGGCGGTGATGAGCCGGCGCTCCTGAGGGAGGCCGGGACCGCCGGTGGCGTGGTCGGGTGTGGACATGGTCATGATCGTCACCCTAGGCCCCGGATGCCGTCGCTTTCCACTGCGTACGCCGCTGCGCGCGACGGATTCTGTGGTGCGGGCCGTGTCGTCCTAGCGTGCGTGGCGCACCATCGGCAGTGGTCGTGGTGGAGGAGGGGTTGACGCGGCGGGTGCTGGCGACGTAGACACAGGCTCGGCTGCGACAGATCGCCGCCGAATCGATCGCGGGGGAGACCATTCGATGCTGGCACGTGCAGTCGTCCTGGGGGTCCTGGCCCCGCTTCTGGCTCTGGTTCCGAGCGCGGCTCGCGCCGATTCCGTGTCCGAGTGCACCGGCCAGGACAAGGTGATCCTGAAAGAGGTCAAGCTCAAGCGCACGCCGTTCCGGATCACCCACGCCGAGCAGAAGGACATCCCCGCGGGGGCCGCGTTCAAGCGCACCTACACCGTGTCGCACACCAGAACGTTGTCCGCCAAGGCCACCGGGGCCGTCGAGATCAGCGGCGGTGCCGACTGGAAGATCTACAAGCTCGACGCGAAGGTCTCCTACTCCCTGGAGCTGGCCGGGTCGCTCACCGACACGACGTCGGTCAGCGACGAGTTCTCCCTTCCCAAGCGCAAGAAGCAGAAGCTGTGGGTGCTCTACGTCGGGCACCGCCAGCCGGTGGGGCGGTGGCACTGGATCAAGTGCAGCCGGGCCCCGGGAGTCGGCACGGAGAAGTGGGGCAAGGTCCTGAGCTGGGCGACGGTGGAGCGCTCGGGAGCGATCCGCTGCAAGCGCAGCCTCTACAAGACGGGGAGCATCCGCCACCAGGTCGCCACCCAGGCGGGCTGCCCGAAGTAGCTCCGAACCAGCCGGAGCGACCGCCCAGCGACGCTGCGGTGCCGCTGGTCGTGCGGCTGCCCCGCGTGAGTGGACGCCACCTCACTGGCACCGGCACAGTGGCCCCATGGGCGACTATCGCGCGGCGTACCAACAGTCGATCGAGGACCCCGAACGCTTCTGGGGCGAGGCGGCCGGGCTGGTGGACTGGATCAAGAAGCCCGAGCGGGTGCTCGACGCCACCCACCCGCCGTTCTACCGGTGGTTCCCCGACGCCACCCTGAACACCTGCTTCAACGCCCTGGATCGTCACGTGGCCAAGGGCGCGGCCGACCGGACGGCGCTGATCTACGACTCCGCGGTGACCGGGGTCAAGCAGACCTACACCTATGCGCAGCTCCTCGAGGAGGTCGCGGCGTTCGGCGGAGTGCTGCGCACGCTCGGAGTCGCGCAGGGCGACCGGGTCGTCATCTATCTGCCGATGATCCCGGAGGCGGTGATCGCCATGCTCGCCTGCGCCCGCATCGGCGCCGTGCACTCGGTGGTCTTCGGAGGATTCGCGCCGCACGAGCTGGCGGTCCGGATCGACGACGCGCAGCCGGCGGCGATCGTCTCGGCCAGCTGTGGGATCGAGCCCAGCCGGGTGGTGGCGTACAAGCCCTTCCTGGACCGTGCGCTGGAGCTGGCCGAGCACCAGCCACGGGCGGTCATCGTCAAGCAGCGACCCGAGCTCGAGGCGTCGATGATGGAGGGCCGTGACGTCGACTGGGAGGTGGCCATGCGAGCCGGGCGGGCCAACCCCGCGGAGTGCGTCGAGGTCGCTGCGACCGACCCGCTCTACATCCTCTACACCTCCGGCACCACCGGGAAGCCCAAGGGCATCGTGCGCGACCACGGCGGCCATGCCGTCGCGATGGCCTGGTCGTTGCCGAACATCTACGGGTGCGGCGAGGGCGACACCTGGTGGGCGGCCTCCGACGTCGGCTGGGTGGTCGGCCACTCCTACATCGTCTACAGCCCGCTGATCAACGGCGCGACGACCGTGCTCTACGAAGGCAAGCCGGTCGGTACGCCGGACGCCGGTGCCTTCTGGCGAGTGATCGCGGAGTACGGCGTCACCGGGCTCTTCACCGCGCCGACCGCGATCCGGGCGATCAAGAAGGAGGACCCCGAGGCAACGCTTCTCGCCGGCCACGACATCTCGTCGCTGGCCACGCTCTTCCTTGCGGGCGAGCGCCTCGATCCCGACACCTATCACTGGGCGACCGACAAGCTCGGCGTGCCGGTGATCGACAACTGGTGGCAGACCGAGACGGGCTGGCCGATCGCGGCCAACCTGCGCGGGCTGGAGCCGATGCCGATCAAGGCGGGATCGCCGTCGGTGCCGGTCCCGGGGTACGCCGTGCAGGTGCTCGACGAGCACGGTGCCCAGGTCCCACCCGACACCGAGGGCGCGATCTGCCTCAAGCTGCCCCTCCCGCCGGGGACCCTGCCCACCCTGTGGGGTGACGACGAGCGTTACGTCGCGTCGTACCTCTCGGTGTTCGACGGCTACTACCTCTCCGGCGACGGGGGATACCTCGACGCCGACGGCTACCTCTACGTCATGGGCAGGACCGACGACGTCATCAACGTGGCCGGCCACCGCCTGTCCACGGGCTCGATGGAGGCTGTGATCGCGCAGCACCCGGCCGTCGCCGAGTGCGCGGTGATCGGCGTCGCCGACACCCTGAAAGGCCAGCTCCCGCGCGGCTTCGTGGTGCTCAAGGCCGGAGTCGAGGCTGACCCTGACGACATCCGCGACGAGCTGGTGGCGATGGTCCGCGACCAGATCGGTGCGGTCGCGGCGTTTCGCGAGGTCACGGTCGTGGGCGGGCTGCCCAAGACGCGCTCCGGCAAGATCCTGCGCAAGACGATGCGCGAGATCGCCGACGGCAAGGACAGCCCGGTGCCCTCCACGATCGAGGACGAAGACGTCCTCGACCGGCTTCGGCCGGACCTGCAGCCTGGGGAGTGAGCCTCCGACGGTGCCGACCTGACACCATGGGCGGGTGCAGCGACGCGACGTGGTCATCCTCGGCTCGACGGGGTCGGTCGGCACCCAGGCACTCGACGTCGTGCGGGCCAACCCGGACCGCTTTCGCGTCGTCGGGCTGACGGCGGGCGGCAGCAACCCTGAGCTGTTCGAGCAGCAAGTGGCCGCCTGGGGCCCGGCGTACTCCGGGCTGGGGGAGGACGCCTCGGTCGAGGCGGCCGGGATGGACGCCGACGTCGTCCTCAACGCCATCACCGGCGCCGTCGGGCTGCGGCCCACCCTCGCTGCTCTCGAGGCCGGCAACATCCTCGCCCTGGCCAACAAGGAGTCCTTGATCATCGGCGGCGCCCTCGTCACGCAGGCAGCCAAGCCCGGCCAGATCGTGCCGGTCGACTCCGAGCACTCCGCGCTCGCGCAGTGCCTGCGCGGAGGTACGCCGGACGAGGTACGCCGCCTCGTCCTCACCGCCTCGGGCGGTCCGTTCCGCGGCCGGACCCGCGAGGAGCTGGCCGACGTCACGCCCGAGCAGGCGCTGGCCCACCCCACCTGGTCGATGGGGCCGGTGATCACCGTCAACTCCGCCACCCTGGTCAACAAGGGGCTGGAGGTGATCGAGGCCCACCTGCTCTTCGGGGTGCCCTTCGACCGGATCGACGTGGTCGTGCACCCGACCTCGGTGGTGCACTCGATGGTCGAGTTCGTCGACGGCTCGACGCTGGCCCAGGCCGGCCCGCCCAGCATGTTGATCCCGATCGCGCTCGCACTCGGGTGGCCCGAGCGAGTGCCCCACTCGGCGCCACCGGTCGACTGGAGCCGCGCGGAAACCTGGGAGTTCTTCCCGCTCGACGACGACTCCTTCCCCGCCGTGGCCCTGGCCCGGGAGACGGGGGAGCGGGGGGGCACGGCCCCCGCGGTCTACAACGCGGCCAACGAGATCTGTGTCGCGGCGTTCCTGGCCGGTGACCTGCCGTTCGCGGACATCGTTCCGACGGTTGCCCGCGTGCTCGCCGCGCACGACGTACCCTGGCAGCGAGAACTCACCGTGGCTGGCGTCCTGGCCGCGGACGCCTGGGCCCGTCAGCAGGCGGCCGGGCTGGTCACACGAAGGGGAACGACGACATGACCGCGGTCTACGCCGCGCTGGGTGCCCTGGCCTTCGTGCTGGCGATCCTGGTGTCGATCGGCCTGCATGAGGTGGGCCACATGGTCCCCGCCAAGAGGTTCGGCGGCAAGGTCTCGCAGTACTTCATCGGCTTCGGGCCCACGCTGTGGAGCAAGCAGCTCGGCGAGACGGAGTACGGCCTCAAGGCGATCCCACTCGGCGGGTACGTCAAGATCGTCGGGATGCTCCCGCCCGGCAAGGACGACCAGGTCGAGGTCGGTCCCGACGGAGAGCCCGTCGTGACGGTGCGCCCGTCCAGCACCGGCCTGTTCACCCAGCTCATCTCCGACGCTCGCGCCGCTGAGTGGGAGCACGTCCAGGGCACCGACGTCGACCGGCTGTTCTACCGGCTGGCCTGGTGGAAGAAGGTCGTGGTGATGTCCGGCGGCCCGATGGTCAACGTGGCCATCGCGTTCTTCCTGTTCTGGGGCATCTTCGCCACCGTCGGCAACTACGGCGACCGCGACATCGACCCGGTGGTCACCGAGGTGCTCGACTGCGTGGTGCCGTTCGCGCGCGCCGACCAGCAGTGCCAGCCCGGCGATCCGGAGACTCCGGCCAAGGCCGCGGGCCTCCGCGTCGGCGACCGGTTCGTGTCGATCAACGGCACCCAGGTCACCAGCTGGGAGCAGCTCCAGGGCCTGATCCGCGGCAACGCCGACGGCGCCGCCACCATCACCGTCGAGCGCGACGGCCAGCAGGTGAGCCTTGACGCCAACACCACGGTGACGGCGCGGCCGACCTCCCAGACCGACGACACCCTGGAGCAGGTGGGGTTCCTCGGCGTGGTGCCGACGGACCTCGGCGCTCATCGAGGCGGCCCTCTCTACACGGCCGAGTTCATGGGCTCCGCCACGGCTGACGTGGTGCAAGCGCTCGGCAGCCTGCCGGTCAAGGTGTGGCACGTCGGCCTGGCCGCGGTCGGAGTGGAGCAGCGCGACAACTACGGCCCGGTCAGTGTGGTCGGCGGCGCCCGGATCGCCGGGGAGGTGGCGGCCAGCGATCAGCTCGACGCCCGCGACACGGTGGTCACCCTGCTGACCGTCGCGGCCGGCTTCAACCTGTTCATCGGGCTGTTCAACTTCATCCCGCTGCTGCCGCTCGACGGCGGTCACATCGCGGGAGCACTCTACGAAGCGGTGCGGCGCGGCATCGCCAAACTGCGCCGGCGGCCGGACCCCGGCTACGTCGACGTCGCCAGGCTGTTGCCGGTCGCGTACGTCGTGGGCTCGGTGCTGCTGGTGATGGGGCTGGTGCTGATCGCCGGCGACATCGTGGCGCCGGTCGACATCGGGCTCTGAGCTCAGACGCCCCGTCGCTGCTCCTTCAGGCCTGAGTCCATCGCCGCCCGGGCCGCGACGACGCCGTCCCGGTCGCTGACCTCGGGCACACCGACCTGCCAGAACGCCCCGCCCTCGGTCCAGTCGTCGGCCCGGACCTTGGTCACGATCACGGTGGTCCGGTCGGCCGACCGCGCGGTTGCCAACGCCGTGCGGAACTCCTCCAGGCTGGTCACCGTGTGCGTCAGCGCCCCCAACGCCTGTGCATGCGCGTGGAAGTCGACCCGCACGTCGGCCCCCGGCCCGCGGGAGTCCTGCAGCATGTTGTTGTAGGACGCTCCGCCCTGGTTCACCTGCAGCCGCTCGATGACGGCGTACCCCTCGTTGTCGCAGACCACGAGGATGAACTTCTTGCCCGACAGCACCGAGGAGTAGATCTCGGAGTTGAGCATCAGGTAGGACCCGTCTCCGACCATCGCGAAGACCTGGCCGCCCGGCTTCGCGAACGCGGCTCCCCAGGCTCCTGCCGTTTCGTAGCCCATGCAGGAGAAGCCGTACTCGATGTCGACCGTCGCCAGCCCCTTGGCCTGCCAGTTGACGTTGATCTCGCCGGGCAGTCCGCCCGCCGCGGTGAGCACGTAGTCCTCCGGCGTCGCGGCCTCGTTGACCTCCGCGACCAGCTGCGCATAGCTGGGCGGCCAGACGCCGTCCGCCGCGGTGCGGTCGCCTACGAACGCCGTCAGCTCCGCGCGGGCTCGGGCGGCTCGCGCGGCCCGGTCTGCGGGCGCGGACCAGGACCCCAACGACTCGCGCAGAGCGGTGAGCGACTCCCTGGCGTCGCCGACGACGGGGACGGCCCGGTGCTTGAGCGCGTCGAACCGCGCGGCGTTCACGGTCACCACCCGGGCTCCCGACGCGAAGACCGTCCACGAACCGGTGGTGAAGTCCTCCAACCTGGTCCCGACGGCGATCACGAGGTCTGCCTCGCCCGCCACATCGTTCGCCGCTTCGGCGCCGGTCACCCCGATCGGTCCGGCGTACTGCGGGTGGTCGGCCAGCAGCGAGGACTTCCCGGCCACCGTTTCCACGACGGGCACGCCGAGGGCGGCCGCGAAGTCGGCGAGCTCGGCCTCGGCCCGGGAGTAGTGCACGCCGCCGCCGGCAACGATGACCGGGCGGGAGGAGCCGCGGATCGCCTCGGCAGCGCGCGCCACCTGCCCGGAGTCGGGACGCGGGCGAGCGATCTCGTGCACGTGGGTTTCGAAGAACTCGGCCGGGAAGTCGTAGGCGTCCGCGGCGACGTCCTGCGGCAGCCCGATGAAGGCCGGCCCGCAGTCTGCCGGGTCCAACATGGTGCCGACCGCCTGCGGCAGTGACGTGAGCAGCTGCGCCGGGTGCGTGATCCGGTCCCAGTAGCGCACCACCGGGCGGAAGGAGTCGTTCACGGTGGTCGACGGCGTCCCGAAGTGCTCCACCTGCTGCAGCACGGGGTCGGGCAGGCGCGAATGGAACGTGTCCCCGCACAAGAACAACACCGGCAATCGGTTGGACATCGCCACTCCCGCGGCCGTGACGAGGTTGGTGGAACCGGGCCCGACCGACGTCGTGCAGACCATGATCTGCTGGCGCCGCGTGGCCTTCCCGAAGGCGGCCGCGGCCAGGCCCATGCCCTGCTCGTTCTGGCCGCGCCAGACCGGGATCTCGTCGCGGTGGGTCTCCAGCGAATGCCCGAGGCTCACCACGTTGCCGTGCCCGAAGATCGCGAGCACCCCGGGGAACAGCGGGACCTCGTCCCCGGCGACGACGATCCGTTGGGCGATCAGGTAGCGGACCAGCGCCTCGGCGCAGGTGATCCGGACCGTCGCACTCATGAGCCCACCTCCGTCAGGTCGTTGACCGGTTGCCAGGAGCGGCTGTCCCAGGAGTCGATCAGCGCCTGTTGCACGCTCACCACGTCCACCGCGTCACGGAAGCTCGGCGCGAAGCCGGCTCCCGTCGCCAGACTCTCCAGGAAGCAGTGGTCCTCGATCGCGACCAGGTCCTCGAACCCGATCGCGTTGGCCTGCCCCGGCACGAAGGCGCCGTGGAAAGGCAGGGCGTCGCTGCCCATCACCCGCGTGAACCCGCTGTCGCGCCCCTCCTCGAGGCGGTACAGCTGGATCTCGTTGAGGCGCTCGAGGTTCCACGTGAGCGCGCCCTTGGTGCCGTAGACCTCGAAGGCGTTCTCGCTCTCGGGGCCGACAGTGGTGCGGCTGCTCTCGAACGTGCCCGTCGCCCCGGAGGCGAAGTGACACAGCATCGAGGCGAAGTCCTCGTTCTCCACCTCGCCGACGGGGTCTCCGGGCGCGCCCCGGCCGTAGTGGCTGGCGACGCCGGTAGGCAGCGGCCGCTTGGCGATGGTGGTCGCCCTGGTGCCCACCACTTCGGCGATCGGCCCGACCAGGAAGTGGGCGATCGACACCGCGTGACTCAGGATGTCGCTGGTGACCCCGTAGCCGCCCTCGGCCAGCTTGAACCGCCAGGTGAGGAGGCCCAACGGATCGCTGCCGTACATGCTGAGGAAGCGGCCGCGGTAGTGGGTGATCTCACCGAGCTCCCCGGCGTCGATCAGCTCCTTCGCGTGCAGCACGAGCGGTGCCCACAGGTAGTTGTAGCCGACCCCGGTGGCCACACCCGCCGCCTGAGCGGCGCGGTAGGCCTGCACCGCGTGTTCCGGCTTGCCGCCGATCGGCTTCTCGCTGAAGACCGCCTTGCCGGCCGCGCAGGCGGCCTCGATCATCGGCACGTGGAGCATGTTCGGCGCAGCCACCCAGACGGCGTCCACATCGGGGGCCGTCACCGCCTCCTGCCAGTCCGCCACGGCCCGCGCGAAACCGAAGTCGGAGACGGCGCGCTCGCGCCGTCCCTCGTCGGTGTCCGCCGCGACCACCAGCCGCGGCTGGTAGGACCGGTCCGGAAACAGTGACGGTGCCCGCAGCGCCGAGCGGCTGTGTGCCTGGCCCATCCAGCCCAGCCCGAGAACGGCGATCCCGATCTCTTTCCGCTGACTCATGACCCGGCCCCCTGGCTGTTCACCCGTCCGGCCGCCGAGGTCCACGGCAGCCGTGGGTCCTGCTCCTGGTCCTGCCAGGCCTCGCGGATCCAGTGGTGCTCGGCGTCGTCACAGAACGCCATGCTGCGCTCCGCGCCGGGGCCGGCGAGGACGTTGAGGAAGTACATCGGGTACTCCGGCGGGGCGATGGAGGGCCCGTGGTAGCCGTGCGGGACCAGGTAGACGTCGCCGTCGTGCACCGTGACCGTCTCGTCCACGGTCCCGTCCACGGAGTACACGTGGAAGAGCCCCTGACCGGCCGGATCACCGTGCGGGGAGTCACCTCGGCCGGCGCGGAAGTAGTAGATCTCCTCGTTGTTCACCGGGCAGTCGTCGAGACCGTCGTGGCGGTGCGGGGGCCACGACGAGAGGTTGCCCCCGGGCGTGATCACCTCGCAGACATTGATCCGGTGCGCGCCGGCGAAAGAGTCCGGCGTCGCGATGTTGACCACCTGGCGGGTGGCCCGCCCAGCCCCCCGCACCTCGACCGGCACCTGCTCGGCCGGCATGTGCACGACCGGGAAGGCCTGCTCGGCCCGCGCCGTGCAGACCGCGACCTCGCCCGACGCGCCGGCGAGGGTCAGGACCGAGCCGACCGGGGCGTAGAGCCAGTCGCTGACGGCCGCGAACACGCCGTCCCTGCCGGCGAGGTCGTAGCCGACGCCGTCGACCTGGACGCTGACGTCGCGTGCCGACAACGGCACCACGACGGCCTCCTCACGGGTCAGCTCGATGCGGATCTCGTGCCCCGGCGCCAGCCGGTGCACCCGGAGGCCGGAATAGGCCCAGCCGGCATCCTCTGGGGTGACGTCGATGTCCGCACCCTCACGGGCGGGCAGATGCCAGGTCATCGGCTTCCTCCGTGGACGATGGCCGCGGCGCGGCCGATGGCGCTCGCTGAGCTGACCTCGTGGGGGTAGAGCAGAGGTCGACCGGCCACCAGGCCGCGAACGTTGGGCTGCACCATGGCTTTCTCCCATCGGTTGAAGGTTGAGTCGGCATCGGCGCCGGGGTCACCGCCGAGCATCAGGATCGGCATGGTGGTGGCGGCCGCCACCTCGGCCATCCGGTCGCTTCCGGGCACCTTCAGCCAGGTGTACGCCGAGGATGCCCCCAGACCCGAGGCAATGGCGACGACCTTGATCAGGCGCTCCACCGACGGGTCGAGCACCGCCCGACCGTCGGCCAGGAGATAGGGGAGCGGTTCGACCATGCACATCAGATCCCGGTCGGCCAGCGCCGTGACGGCGGCCGCCACCGACTCCAGGGTGCGTGCCACGCCCGGGTCGGTGTCCTCGATCCGCAGCAGCACCTTGCCGCCGTCCAGCCCGCAGCTCGCGACGTGGTCGGCGTCGTAGGCGCTCATCCGGTCGTCGAGCTCCCACTCGGCACCGATCACCCCGCCGCGGTTCATGGTGCCGATGGCCAGACGACCCTCCAGCGCCCCCAGCCAGGCCAGCTCCTCCAGCAGGTCCGCGCTGGCCAGGACGCCGTCGACACCCGGCATCGCGAGTCCGGAGGCCAGCCGCTCCAGCAGCACCCGCCGGTCGGCGACGGCCAGGGGATCATCTCCGGCGGCCAGCATCCCGCGCGCGGTGTGGTCGGCCGCGAGGATCAACAGGTTGCCGTCGTCGCCGGCGACGGGCCGCCGGGCGCGGTCGGCCAGCGCAACGCGCAGCGCGCCGGGTTCGAAGACCCGCGCTTCCAGCAGGGCGTGGTACTGGTCGTCAGCGATCGTGGGCATCGGTCGCCTCGCTTTCGACGGTCGGGCTTTCGCGGGTCAGGCTTTCGTCGGTCGGGCCTTCGCTGGTCAGGAGGGAGTCGAGCTCCGCCCGGGACGGCATGGCATCGGCACAGGTCAGCTGCTGGGCCACCCAGGCGCCGGCAGCGGCGGCCACCCGGCCGATCCGGGGCGGTTCCCACTCGTTCAACAGCCCGAGGCACAGCGCGCCGCCGAACGCATCGCCCGCGCCCAGGCCGCACACCACGCGGATCGGGAACGGGGGGATCCGCCAGCGGCCCTCGCCGGTGGCCAGCAGGACGCCGTCGCCGCCGAGCTTGACGACGGCAAGCTCGACGCCGGCAGCCAAGAGCGCGTCGGCGGCCGGGTCGGGCTCCCCCGTGCCGAGCGCCATCTCGCACTCCTCACGGTTGCCGACCACGACGGTGGACAGCTCGATGGCCCGGCGGCTCGCGGCCCGGGCCGCGGCCAGGTCTGGCCACATCGCCGGGCGGTAGTCGAGGTCCAAGACGGTATGCCGGCTCCGGTTGCGCTGCTCGAGCCAGGTCATGGACGAGGTCGCGGTGGAGCCCAGCGCCAGGGCGCCCTGGCTCATCCACAGCACGCCGCAGGAGCTCACCACCTGGGTCGGCAGGTCGGCTTCGACCAAGGTGGTGTCGGGCGCGGCGGCGCCGCGGTAGAAGGCGATCTGGGGGGACTCCGGCGGGACCAGCGCGGCCAGCGCAAGCGGCGTCTGACCGTCCGGATCGACACCGACGTGGTCGAGGTTGACCCCGAAGCCGGCCAGGCGACGCCGGACGTAGCCACCGAACGCGTCCCCGCCGACCTTGCTGACCAGCGCTGTGTTCAGCCCCAACCGGGCGGCCGCCACCGCCACGTTGGTCGGGCTGCCCCCGACGGACTTCACGAACGACTGGTCGCCGTCGAAGCCGACGCCCGGCTCCCTCGCGTAGAGATCGACGCTGACCCGGCCGACCGTGACCACCTCGAGCTGGCTCATCGCGTCAGCTCTCGTCGCCGAGACCGGGGGCCACGACCTCGGTGAGGTACTGCAGCGACGTGCGCACGCCCTGGATGGGACCCTCACCCTCCTCCGGCAACGGGCCGACGATCGCGGTGTCCTGCTCGATCACGTAGGAGCCGGCGTAGCCGGCCGACTCGAGTGTCTGGATGACGCCGGCGATGTCGACGTCGCCCTGGCCCAGCGGCGTGAACAGGCCGGCCTGGGTGGCGTGCATGAGCGAGACCTCACGGCTCAGCACGGAGGGCACCAGATCGAGCCGGACATCCTTGAGGTGGACGTGGCCGACCCGGGTGACGGCGTCGCGAGCGAACTCGACGGGGTCGACGCCGCCGATGGCCAGGTGTCCCGTGTCGAGGCACCAGCTGACGTCGCAGGAGTCGAGGACGCGGTTCACGTCGTCCGCGGTCTCCACCAGGGTCTGTACGTGCGGGTGCAGCACCTGGCGCACACCGTGCTCGACGCACACCTCGTCGACCAGCGCGAGGGTCTCCACCAGGTAGCGGTGCTCGGCCGGGCTCAGCGTCTGTGGCACGGACCACTGCTCGTCCTGCACCAGGGCCGTCACCATCAGCCCGGCGCCGGCGGCCGACAGCAACCTGGCCTGGGCGCGCGCGTGGTCCAAGGTGGCTGAGCGCCGTGCGGGGTCATGGGCCTCCAGGGGGGTGAACGCGCCGAGCAGCTCCATCCCGTGCGAGTCCAGCACCGCCCGCAGCTTGACCGGGTCGTCCGGAAGGAAACCTGGCGCGCCCAGCTCGGTCCCGCGCAGGCCGAGCGCGGTCATCTCGTCGAGGACCCGGTCGGTGGGCATCATCGCGCCCCAGCCGGGGACTTCGCAGATGCCCCACGAGATGGGCGCCGTGGCGACGCGGGCGAGGAAGTCAACCATCGTGCAAGCTCCATCGTTGGACCGGTCCAAGAACAAGCACTACTATGTCATGACAAAACCAGGGACCGCAATGTGCGACGGCAACAGACGCTGTCGCCATCCGACCGCGAGGAGGGCACCCGATGCCGAGGACCCAACGGAGTCTCGCCCGGTGAGGGTCGTGGTGCTGGGCGCCGGGCGGATGGCGGCGGTGCGGATCGCGGCCCTGGTCGCGGACCCCCGCGTGGATGACGTCGTGGTTGTCAACCGCACCCACGAGCGGGCCGTCGCCCTGGCCGACCGTCTCGGGGTCCGGGCCGTGCCCTGGGCCGGGCCAGACGGGGTCGGCCCAGACGGGGTCGGCCCAGACGGGGTCGGCCCAGACGGGGTCGGCCAGGATGCGACGGTGGTGGCGCTGGCGACGACGGGCCATGGCGCGGTGCTGCGCGAGGTACTCAAGCGCGGGCAGCCGGTGCTGTGCGAGAAGCCGATCGCCGCCGACCTGGCCGAGACCGTGGAGCTGATCGAGCTCGCGAGTCGGCACGACACCGTCCTCCAGGTCGGCTTTCAGCGGCGCTTCGACCGCGGCCTGCGTGAGGTCCGCGAGCGGATCCGGGACGGTCGGCTGGGCACGCTGTACTCCCTGCGCCTCATCTCTCACGACCACGCCCCCGCGGGTCGGGACTTCATCGCCAACAGCGGTGGGATCTTCCGCGACCTGCATGTGCACGACCTCGACCTGGTCCGCTGGCTGACGGGTGAGGAGGTCGCCACGGTGTACGCCACCGGCGCCGTCCGCGCCCACCAGGAGTACGCCGAGTTCGGCGACGCCGAGGTCAGCCTCGTGCACGCCGTGACCACCGGCGGCATCCAGGTGTCGATCCACGGAGCTCGCCACGACCCCGTCGGACTGGACGTCAGGGTCGAGGCATTCGGTTCGCTGGACTCGGTGACCGCCGGGCTCAACGACCGCACGCCGCTGCGTCCGATGGACGGTGGCGAGCCGACTGCCCGAGCCGCCGCAGCGCCGTACTCCGGGTTCGTCGACCGGTTCCAGGACGCGTTCGACGCGGAGACCGTCGCCTTCGTCGACGTCGTGGCCGGCACCCGGGTGAACCCCTGCCCGCCGAGCGAAGCGCTGGAGAGTCTGCGGGCGGCGATCGCCTGCCAGCGCTCGGCCGACACCGGGGCCGTGATCCGCGTCCGCGATATCGGATTGTCGCCGTGACCCGGCGGCCGACGATCCGCGACGTCGCCGCCAAGGCGGGGGTGTCCAAGTCGCTGGTGTCGTTGGCCATGCGTGGTTCCCCAGCCGTCGGGCAGGCCAGCCGGGAGCTGATCATGGAGGCGGCAACAGAGCTCGGCTATCGACCCAACGCCGCGGCCCGCAGCCTCGCGGACCGGCGCAGCCGCACGATCGGCGTCTTGATCCTGGATCTGCACAACCCGGTGTTCGCAGAGATCCTGGACGGCGTGCATTCGGAGGTGCGCGGGCACGGCTACAACACGATGCTCGTCACCGGCGGCGTGGATCCGGTCCTGGAGAAGTCGGAGTTGGACAAGCTGTTGGAGTTCCAGGTCGAGGGGCTGACCCTGATCTCGCACCGGCTGCCGCTGCCGGTGCTGCGCGACGTCGCCGCCGAGGTCCCCACCGTCGTCATCAGCCGCTCCGACAGTGGCGGCCCCTTCATCGACTCGGTCAGCAACGACGACGCCGCCGGCGCCGGGCTGGCCGTCTCGCATCTTGCCGAGCTGGGGCATCGGTACATCACCCACCTCTCGGGCGGTGACAACCCGGTCTCGCTGGAGCGTCGCCGAGGCTATCTGGAGGCCATGGCCGCTGCCGGCCTCGAGGAGTACTCACGGGTGGTCGAGGGCGGCCTCACCGAGACCGCCGGACACGCGGCCGCCGTCGAGGCGCTGCGCAGCCAGCCCGCCTGCACCTCGTTGACCGTCGCCAACGACATGGCCGCGCTCGGTGCCCTGGCCGCTGCCCAGGAAGAGGGCCGGCGGGTGCCCGATGACCTGTCGGTGGTCGGGTACGACGGCATCTCCTTGGGCGCCATCCGGACTCTCAGCCTGACCACGGTGGCACAACCGCTGGAGGAGATGGGCCGGTTGGCGGCGCGCAGGTTGTTCGGTCGGATCGACGCCCCCCGTGGTCGGGCCCGGCATCTCGCCGTCGGGGCCCAGCTGGTTCGTCGCGGGTCGACCGGACCGCCACGCCGGGATCGCGATCTGCGCTGAGGACGCCGACCTTCCTCAGCGTCCGCGGCCCTGGTCCAGCGGCGCCGTGGCGGTGGTGCGGCGCTGAATCAGCTGGGTCGGGATCCGGTGAACGACGGTGACCGACCGAGTGCCCTGGATCCGGGCGACCAGCATCTCGACGCCGGCCTCACACATCTCGGTCACCGACTGTCTGATGCTGGTCAGCCCGATCAGCTCGAGCTGAGCGATCTGGGAGTCGTCGTAGCCGACGACGCTGATGTCGTCGGGGACACCGACGCCGGCCGAGCGGAAGACCCCGATCGCGCCCACCGCGATCAGGTCGTTGGCCGCAATCACGGCGGTGGGCCGTGGCGAGAGCTCGAGAACGGCGCGCCCAGCCTGTTGACCGCCGCGGTCGGTGAACGTTCCCGGGATCTCGCGCGGGGTCATCCCGAACTCCTTCATCGTCCGCCGGTACGCCGTCGCGCGATCCCGTGCCGCGCGGTTGCCTCCGCCGGTGATGTGGACGATGTCGCGGTGGCCGAGGTCCCGCAGATGCTCGATGACCGAGGTGGCGGCCTGCCGCTCGTCGGTCGTGACCACGTCCACCCCGGCGATCGAGACCTCCCGGCCCATGACCACCGAGGGCCACGCCGACGTGAACCGGTTCAGCTCCTTGGCCGCCATGATCGGGCTCACCAGGGCGAGTCCGGCGACGCGGTGCTCGAGGAGGGTGTTGACCAGCGACACCTCCTTGGCCGGAGACCGGATCCCGGGGGCCATCAGCAGGTCGTAGCCGGCCTTCTCGGCGGCGGCGGCGAACGAGGCGTACACGCCGCCGAAGTAGGGGTTGGTGACGTCGTTGAGCAGCACTCCGATGGTGCGCACCTGCTTGCTGGCCAGCGACCGGGCGAAGGCGTTGGGCCGGTAGCCGAGCTCCTCTGCAGCACGCAACACCTTGCGGCGGCTGGGCTCCGACACGTTGGGGGCGTTGCGCAGCACGAGTGACACCAGGGCTCGAGACACGTGGGCTCGGCGTGCCACGTCCTCCTGCGTGGGGCGCATCGGGACCCCCCTTTGGTAACGGTTCGGTAACGCAGTGGTCGTGACCCTTGTCACGACAAAGTGACGGCCGCCACAGTAACGCATTAACGCGCGCTAATCAGTGGAGCGCGTCACGCGCACAGGGCGCAGGCGGGCACGGCCCGCGATGAAGGAGGAAGCATGAAGGCTCCCAAGTTGGGTCTGGTCGCCCTGGCGGCAACTGCCATGGTGCTGGCCGGCTGCAGCAGCGACTCGAACAGTTCGGGTGACGCCGCGGCGGGTGGCGACAACAAGGACATCAAGGTCTGCATGTACACCCACGGCGACGGTGGCGGCTTCTGGTCGGTCGCAAAGAAGGGTGCCGAGCAGGCGGCCGAGGACCTCGGGGTCAGCCTCGACTACCAGGAGTCCAACAACGACCCGGAGAAGCAGGCTCAGCTGATCGAGGCCGGGGTGACCGCCGGCTGCCAGGAGATGGCGGTGTCCGCCCCCAACCCCGATGCCATCAAGGGCGCGCTCGAGAAGGTCACGGCCGCCGGCATCCCGTTCGTCACCATGAACAGCGGCAGCGCGGTCTTCAGGGACCTCGGCGCGTTCACCCACGTCGGCCAGGACGAGTTCATCGCCGGTCAGGAGGCCGGCCTGAAGTTCAAGGAACTGGGTGCGACCAAGCTCCTCTGCCCGATCCAGGAGGCCAACAACATCGGCCTTCAGGAGCGCTGCGACGGCGCGAAGGACACGTTCGGCAACGTGGAGAACCTCCAGCTGTCCTCGGGCCTGAAGGACCTCACGAAGAGCCAGTCCGAGATCGAGGCGAAGCTCAAGTCCGACACGTCCATCGACGCGGTGTTCTCGCTGAATGCCGACATCGCCACCGGGGCGGCCCTGCCCGCGACGGAAGCGACCGGCCGCGACATCACCGTCGGCACCATCGACCTGTCCGGTGACGCGGTGCAGGCGATCATCGATGGCAAGCTCGCGTTCGCGGTCGACCAGCAGCAGTACGCCCAGGGCTACATGTCCGTGGTGCTGCTCTACCTGAACAAGACCAACGGGCACGAGCTCGGTGGCGGCCTGCCGATCTACACCGGCCCCGGCTTCGTCACGCAGGACAACGCCGAGCTGGTGCAACAGCTGGCGGAGGACGGCACCCGCTAGTAGCTCCTGTCCCGTGGTGGGGCGGCCAGCCGCCCCACCACGGGACAGGTTCCACCTCGGGACGGCCAAGCGCTCGTGCAGCCGACCGACCCGCCCGGAAGTCCACACAATGGGAGGTCCACATGTCCGTCGTGACACACGCCGACGAGCGACTCGTCCAGGTGTCCACCCTGACCCGATTGCTCCGGCGCCCCGAGCTCGGCGCCTTGCTCGGTGCCTTGGTCGTCTATTCGTTGTTCGCCCTCGCCGATCAGACCGGCTCGTTCTCGAGTCTCGACGGGTTGGCCAACTGGACCAGCGTGGCTGCCACGACCGGCATCGTGGCCGTTCCCGTGGCCCTGCTGATGATCGGGGGCGAGTTCGATCTCAGTGCCGGCGTGATGGTGGGCACCTCGGGCCTGCTGGCCGGACTGCTGACCACGGAGTACAACCTGCCGATGTGGCCGGCCATCCTGCTCACGTTCGCCTTCGCCGCAGGGATCGGAATGATCAACGGCTGGCTGGTGATGCTGACCGGGCTGCCTTCCTTCATCGTCACCTTGGCCATGTTCTTCTCGCTCCGAGGGATCAACCTCGGCGTCACCAAAGTCCTCACCGACACGGTGCGGGTGGCGGGCGTCGACAAGGTCTCGGGCTACGACTCGGCCGCGAAGGTGTTCTCCTCCACGTTCAGCTCGCACAACTTCTACGTCGCGGTGCTCTGGTGGTTGTTCATCACCATGCTGGCGACGTTCGTGCTGACCAAGACCCGCTTCGGCAACTGGATCTATGCCGTGGGCGGTGACCGGGTCGCGGCTCGCAACACCGGGGTGCCGGTCCGGAGGACCAAGATCAGCCTGTTCGTCTGCACGTCGATGGCGGCCGCCCTGGTCGGCATCATCAACCTGCTCCGACTGCGCTCGATGCAGGCAGGGCAGGGGGTCGGCGAGGAGTTCACCTTCATCATCGCCGCCGTCGTGGGTGGCTGCCTGTTGACCGGCGGCTACGGCTCCGCGATCGGAGCCAGCATCGGGGCCTCCATCATCGGCATGGCCTTCATCGGCATCGCCTTCGCCGGGTGGAACACCGACTGGACCTTCCTCTTCCTCGGCGTCATCCTCTTCGTCGCCGTTCTGGTCAACACCTTCATCGGCCGCCAGGCACAGGGAGCGCGCAAATGACCACCACCACGGGCACCGTCCCGGCACTCCAGCTCACGGGTGTCTCCAAGTCGTTCGGCAGTGTCCTCGCCCTGCGCGACATCTCGCTGCACGTGGATCCCGGCACCGTGACCTGCGTTCTCGGGGACAACGGCGCCGGCAAGTCCACCCTGATCAAGATCCTGAGCGGGGTGCACCAGCCCAGCGAGGGTGAGTTGATGCTCGCAGGCAAGAAGAAGTCGTTCTCCTCCCCCAGGGAGGCGTTGGCGGCAGGCATCGCCACTGTCTTCCAGGACCTTGCGACGGTGCCGCTGATGTCGGTCTGGCGCAACTTCTTCCTCGGCAACGAACCGCGCACCCCGTTCTTCACCCTGGACACCGCCAAGGCGCGGGCGATCTGCCGCCAGGAGCTGCACGCGATGGGCATCGACATCCGTGACCTGGAGCAGTCCGTCGGGACGCTCTCCGGTGGCGAGAGGCAGGCGGTGGCGATTGCGCGCGCCGTCCACTTCGGGGCGAAGGTGCTGATCCTCGACGAGCCGACGAGTGCGCTGGGCGTCAAGCAGTCCGGTGTCGTGCTGAAGTACATCCGGCAGGCGAAGGAGCGCGGCATCGCCGTGGTCTTCATCACCCACAACCCGCACCACGCCTTCATGGTCGGGGACCGGTTCTACCTCCTCAACCGTGGGCAGCTGACCAACGAGTTCGTCAAGGGCTCGGTGGTTCGCGAGGACCTGGTCCAGGCCATGGCCGGCGGTGCCGAGCTCGAGGCACTCGCGCACGAGCTCGAGTCCTGAGGCTGCGGTGGATGCTGGATTCTCGGTGGCCGCCGGGCCGGAGCTCGAGCCGGTGCGGATCGGGTTGATCGGCTGCGGCCGGATCGGCCGGATGCACGCCGGAATCGTGACGAACGAGGTGCCCGGGTTCACGCTCACCGCGGTGGCGGACGCCGTGTCGGCGGCTGCGGAGGGGGTTGCGGAGGCGACGGGCGCTCGGGTGCTCTCGATCGAGGCGCTGCTCGGCGCCGACGACATCGATGCCGTCGCCATCTGTTCCAGCACCGACACCCACGTCGACCTGGTGGTCGCCGCTGCGGAAGCCGGCAAGGCGATCTTCTGCGAGAAGCCGGTCAGCCTCGACCTGGCCCAGGTCGACCGAGCCGTCGCGGCGGTCCGGTCGGCAGGCGTGCCGTTCATGATCGGGTTCAACCGTCGTTTCGACCCCGGACACCAGTCGGTCCGCGACTGCGTGGCCACGGGGGAGATCGGCGACCTGCACGTGCTGCGGATCACCAGCCGCGACCCCGCGCCGCCGCCCACGGAGTACATCGCCGTCAGCGGTGGGATCTTCCTCGACATGGTCATCCACGACTTCGACATGGCGCGCTACGTCGTCGGCAGCGATGTCCTCGAGGTCTACGCCCGAGGGGCCGTGCGGATCGACCCGCGGATCGGTGAGGCCGGCGATGTCGACACGGCCATCACGATGCTCACCCATGCCGACGGCACGCTGACCGCGATCGACAACAGCCGCCAGGCGGTCTACGGCTACGACCAGCGGGTCGAAGCCTTCGGCTCCGAGGGGATGGCCGCGTCGGACAACCCGGTACGGCACGCCGGCTGGCGGCGCACGCGCGAGGCGACGACCGGCGAGCCGCTCCCGTGGTTCTTCCTGGAGCGCTACCTCGAGTCGTACCGGCGGGAGTGGCGCGCGTTCCACACCTACCTCACCGAAGGCGGGCCGTCGCCGTGCGGCATCGAGGACGCCCGCGCCACCACGGCAGTCGCGCTCGCGGCCGGACTCTCACTACGCGAGGGACGCCCGGTACGGGTCGCCGAAGTCGGCTGACATGGCTCGGGTCGCAGTCACCGGCGCCACCGGATTCGTCGGCGGCACCGTGGCGGCGGTGCTAGCCGATCAGGGGCACGATGTCGTCTGCCTGGTCCGTCGTGAGCCCGGGGAGAGCTTCCCCTGGCCGGCCACCGTGGTGGACTCCGGCGCGCGGGACTCACTGGCGACCGGCCTTGACGGCTGCGACGCCGTTCTCCACCTGGCGATCATGAACGACTTCCTCGGGATGTACGCCGACCGCCGGGCGGCGTACGACGGCTACGTCGGGCTCACCCGACGAGTGGTCGACGCGGCCAACCTCGCGGGCTGCCGGGTCGGCTACGTGTCGACCGACTGGGTCTTCGACGGCACCGGCCACCTGGTGCCGGAGGACGAGCCGCCGAACCCCGTGAACCTCTACGGGTTCCTCAAGGCGGCCTCTGAGCTCGTGGTCCTGGAGCGGGCCTCCGCGGGTTTCGTGGCGCGAGTCGGCGGGGTCCAGGGTCTGCACCAGACCCGGCTGGAGGGGCCTCGCTCCCAGGACGTGGGCTTCGGCTACTTCGCGCTGGCGCTCGCCGACACGGTGGGGGACGGCCGTCGCTTCACCGTGTGGGAGGACCCCCACATCAACGCGGTGGCGACGCCGATCGCCGCGTCGGAGATCGGCGCGCTCCTCGGGCGCGCGGTCGATCGCGGCGTGGACGGTGTCCTGCACCTCGCCGGCGGCACGGCTGTCACTCGGCGCCAGCTCGCGGAGACCACCTGCGAGGTCTTCGAGCTCGACCCGGCCCTGGTGGACTTCGGCCCGCCGCCGGACGAGGCTCGGCTGCCGGCGCCCGTGCCGTACGACACCAGCCTGTCCGGGGAGACCACCATGACGCGGCTCGGCACCCGGACCCACACGGTCCAGGAGCAGCTGCAGGCCCTGCGCCGCGAGGCTGAGGGCGGGAACCCGGTCACCCTGAGCTAGTGGCGCGCCCACTAGGGCCGCACCAGATGGATCTCGAAGCTGTAGCGGCTGGCTGCGTAGAGGTGGGTGGCGAACTCGACCACCGCACCCGTCTCGGCCATGGTCTCCCGCTGCATCGTGAGCAGGGCGGCACCCCGCGACTCGCCCAGCAGCTTCGCCTCCGGGCCGGTCGCCGAGCGGGCACCCAGGGTCTGACTGGCCGAGTGGAGGTGTACGCCGGCCCGGCGGAGCAGCTCGTAGAGGCCGGTGGCCTCGAGGTCGCCGGCCTCGAACGCCACGATCTCGGCCGGCAGGTAGTTGGTCATCCTGGCGATCGGGTTGCCGCGAGCCGAGCGGAGTCGCTCGATGTGCACCACCGGCTCGCCCTCCGCCAACCGCAGGCGTCGCGCGGTCTCCGCATCGGAGCCGATCAGCTCGAACGAGAGGACCTGGGTGGTCGGACGCTGGTCGCTGCCGGCCAGGTCGTCGTACAGGCTGGTGAGCTCGAGCGGACGGCGGACCTTCGGCTGCACGACGCGGGTGCCGATGCCGCGGCGGCGGACGATCAGTCCCTGGTCGACGAGATGCCCCATGGCGCGGCGAATCGTGGGCCGCGACACGCCCAGGCGCTCGGAGAGCGCAATCTCGTTCTCGAACAGGGTGCCGGGAGGGAGCGCGCCCGTCTCGATGGCACGCTCGAAGTGCAGGGCCGCCTGGAAGTAGAGCGGGATCGGACTCGTGCGATCGACGGCGAACGCCCGGACCACGCGGTCGACAGCGGCGTCGGTCGGAGTCATCACGTCAGTATGTCAGAACGTAGGAACAGATTGAGGCTCATGCCTAGTGCCATGATCGAGTATCCGGGGGGATGGCTCCGAATGCCATTGGCTAGTATGTTAGGACAAATCGCATACCTGAGGAGCTTGCATGACCACCATCTCGCACTGGATCTCGGGCCAGCCGTACGCCGGCGACTCCGAGCGCTCCGCACCGGTCTTCGACCCCGCCACGGGTCGGCAGCAGGCGGAGGTGCCGCTCGGCTCGCAGAGCGATGTCGAGACGGCGATCCAGTCTGCGTGGGACGCGTTCCCGGGCTGGTCGCAGACCTCGGTCAGCGCGCGCACCAAGGTCATGTTCGCGTTCCGCGAGCTGGTCAACGCCAACGCGCCGCGGATCGCGGCGGCGATCACCGACGAGCACGGCAAAGTGCTCTCCGACGCACTCGGGGAGGTGCAGCGCGGACTCGAGGTGGTCGAGTTCGCGTGCGGCATCCCGTCGCTACTCAAGGGTGACTTCTCCGATCAGGTCTCGACCGACGTCGACACCTTTTCCTTCCGCGAGCCGCTCGGCGTGGTGGCCGGCATCACGCCTTTCAACTTCCCCGCCATGGTGCCGATGTGGATGTTCCCCGTCGCCATCGCGTGCGGCAACACGTTCGTGCTGAAGCCCAGTGAGCGCGACCCGTCCGCCTCGCTGATCCTGGCTGAGCTGTGGCAGCAGGCAGGTCTTCCCGACGGGGTCTTCAACGTCGTCCACGGCGACAAGGTGGCTGTCGACACCATCCTCGACTCCCCTCGGGTGGCCGCGGTGTCGTTCGTCGGCTCGACCCCGATCGCGCGGTACATCCACGAGCGCGGCACGGCCAACGGCAAGCGGGTCCAGGCGCTCGGCGGGGCCAAGAACCACGCCATCGTTCTCCCCGACGCCGAGGTGGACTTCGCGGCCGACCACCTGGCTGCTGCGGCATTCGGCTCCGCCGGCGAACGGTGTATGGCGATCTCGGCGGCCGTGGCCGTCGGTTCCGCTGCGGATCGCATCGTCGAGGCCGTCAGCGAGCGTGCCCGCGCGGTGAAGGTCGGCGCCGGTCGCGACGCGGGCAGCGAGATGGGCCCCGTGGTGACCCGGCAGGCCCAGGAGCGGATCCTCGGGCTGATCGACACGGGCGAGGCCCAGGGGGCGTCGATCACCGTCGACGGCCGCGGCTACTCCGTCTCCGGCTACGAGGACGGCTTCTGGGTGGGGCCGACCGTGATCGACCAGGTGACGACGGAGATGGACGTCTACCAGCAGGAGATCTTCGGTCCGGTGCTCTCGGTGGTGCGCAGCGATTCGGTCGATGAGGCGATCGCGCTGATCAACAGCAACCCCTACGGCAACGGCACCGCCATCTTCACCAACTCTGGTGAGGCGGCTCGCCGCTTCCAGCGGGGGGTGAACGTGGGCATGATCGGCATCAACGTGCCGGTGCCCGTGCCCATGGCGTACTACTCGTTCGGCGGCTGGAAAGACTCCCTGTTCGGCGACAAGCATGTCCACGGCCCCGAGGGCGTCGGCTTCTACACCCGCGCCAAGGTCGTCACTGCTCGGTGGCCGCACGTGAGCCACGAGAGCGAAGCCAGCTTCCACTTCCCGACCGCACGATGAGGTGACGGTGACCGGGCCAGGGTCGTCCGGGCTCGTGCGACTCGGCCTGGTCGGCCTCGGCATGGGTGGCCGGAGCTTCCACCGGCGAGGAGCGGGTGCCGTCGGAAGCCGACTGCTACCAGGACTACTACGTGCGGTCGCGCTCGACTGAGCGCCGTCGTTCCGCACCGGACCAGTAGCCTGGACGCCATGACCTCCGTCGGCCTCGGCATGCCCGCGCTGCCACCGCCCGTGCTCGCGCCACGCCGTCCGACCCGCCAGATCCGGGTGGGCAAGGTGGGCGTGGGCAGTGACCACCAGATCTCGGTGCAGTCGATGACCACGACGCTGACGGCAGACATCGACAGCACCCTCCAGCAGATCGCCGAGCTCACCGCTTCCGGGTGCGACATCGTGCGCGTCGCCTGCCCCAGCCAGGATGACGCCGAGGCGCTGCCGGCGATCGCCCAGAAGTCCCAGATCCCGGTCATCGCAGACATCCACTTCCAGCCGAAGTACGTCTTCGCTGCCATCGACGCCGGATGCGCCGCGGTCCGGGTGAATCCGGGCAACATCCGCCAGTTCGACGACCAGGTCAAGCAGATCGCGCAGGCCGCGAAGGACCATGGCACGTCGATCCGGATCGGCGTGAACGCCGGAAGCCTCGACAAGCGGGTCATGGAGAAGTACGGCAAGGCCACCCCCGAGGCGCTCGTCGAGTCGGCCGTCTGGGAGGCCGGGCTGTTCGAGGAGCACGACTTCCACGACTTCAAGATCTCGGTCAAGCACAACGACCCGGTCGTGATGGTGCGCGCCTACGAGCTGCTCGCCGAGGCGGGCGACTGGCCGCTGCACCTCGGGGTCACCGAGGCCGGCCCGGCATTCCAGGGGACGATCAAGTCGTCGGTGGCGTTCGGCGCTCTCCTCAGCAGAGGCATCGGTGACACCATCCGGGTCTCGCTGTCGGCTCCTCCCGTCGAGGAGGTCAAGGTCGGCCTGCAGATCCTCGAGTCGCTCAACTTGCGGCCGCGTCGCCTGGAGATCGTGTCCTGTCCCTCGTGCGGGCGGGCCCAGGTCGACGTCTACAAGCTGGCCGATGAGGTGACGGCCGGCCTGGACGGGCTCGAGGTGCCGCTGCGGGTGGCCGTGATGGGGTGTGTGGTGAACGGGCCCGGCGAGGCGCGCGAGGCCGACCTCGGTGTGGCCTCCGGCAACGGCAAGGGCCAGATCTTCGTCAAGGGCGAGGTGATCAAGACCGTCCCCGAGTCGCTGATCGTCGAGACGCTGATCGAGGAGGCGATGCGGCTCGCAGAGGGGATGGAAGCCGTCGACGGCGCGGCCGCGGAGGTCAGCGTCTCCGGCTGAGGCCACCAGCAGCGGTGCGCCCTATGCTGGGTGTCATGCACGGGAACGTCGCGCTGCGCAGCCAGATCATCGGTGCGCGCTGACCATGTCGCTGCTGTCGATTCGCGACGACGTCCGGGTGCTCGGACGTCAGGATCTCGACGACTTCTTGGCACTCACGGGGCGCGATCCCGTGGTCAACGTGTTCGCGGAGCACCGCGCCCGGACCACCCAGCTCGAGCCGCGCTGGCTCGGCGGCGAGGTGTGGGGCCGCTATCGCCAGGGCACGCTCGCCGCTGCGTGTCACGTCGGGGCCAACCTGGTGCCGGTGGAATGCGACCCCGACGACGCGACCGCGTTCGCACAGCGCGCGGTCCGCACCGGGCGCACTACCGCCACCATCGTCGGCCCGGCTCAGGCGGTGGACTCCTTCTGGGCCGGGGTCGACCAGCGCTGGGGAGACCCGCGCGAGATTCGCCGCGACCAACCCCACCTCCAGCTGACCGGACCGGCCACCGCGGAGCCCGACCCCCAGGTTCGGCGCACGACCAAGGCCGACCTCGCGGAGCTCTATCCCGCCTGCGTGGCGATGTACACCGAGGAGGTCGGCGTCTCGCCGGAGACCGCCGGTGGCGCCGACCTCTACCGCACCCGCGTGCTGCAGCTGGTCCACCGCGGGTGGTCCTTCGCGAGGTTCGACGACGGCCGGCTGGTGTTCAAGGCGGAGGTGGCGTGTGCGACGCCCGCCGCCGCCCAGGTGCAGGGTGTCTGGGTGGCCCCTGACCGCCGGGGTGAGGGTCTCGCCACCCACGGCATCGCCGCCGTGGCGCAGTTGATCCGCGCCGAGGTCGCCCCGGTGGTGTCGCTGTACGTCAACGACTTCAACATTCCCGCCCGCCGGGCCTACGCGCGTGCCGGCTTCACCGAGTCGGCGCGCTTCACCACGATCATGTACTGATCGCAGATGGCTCAGGCGGCGTACGCCGAACTGGTTCGCCCGCCGCACCCGCCGGCAAGTAGCCTTCGCCCATGATCCTGCGCATGTCGACGCTGTTCGTCCGCACCCTCCGGGAGGACCCAGCCGACGCCGAGGTGCCCAGCCACCGGCTGCTGGTGCGCGCGGGCTACATCCGTCGCGCCGCGCCGGGCCTCTACACCTGGCTGCCGCTGGGCTATCGCGTGCTGCGCAGGATCGAGCAGATCATCCGCGACGAGATGGACCAGATCGGGGCTCAGGAGGTGCACTTCCCGGCGCTGCTGCCCCGCGAGCCCTACGAAGCGACCGGCCGTTGGACCGACTACGGCGACGGCATCTTCCGGCTGAAGGACCGCAAGGGAGGCGACTACCTCCTCGGCCCCACCCATGAGGAGATGTTCACGCTGGTGGTCAAGGACCTCTACTCGTCCTACAAGGACCTGCCGCTCTGGCTCTACCAGATCCAGACGAAGTACCGCGACGAGCAGCGTCCGCGTGCCGGGCTGCTGCGCGGCCGCGAGTTCGTGATGAAGGACTCCTACTCCTTCGATGTCAACGACGCCGGCCTGGAGGCGTCGTACCAGAAGCACCGCGACGCCTATATCCGGATCTTCGACAGGCTCGGCTTCGAGTACGTCATCGTCAAGGCCACGTCCGGGGCGATGGGCGGGTCGAGGTCGGAGGAGTTCCTGGCTCGCGCCGATGCCGGGGAGGACACCTACGTCCGCTGCAGCACCTGCGACTACGCCGCCAACGTGGAGGCCGTGGAGGTGCGGCCGCCCGCGCCCGTGCCCCACGACGACGCGCCCGCCGCCCATGCGGAGGCGACGCCCGACACCCCGACCATCTCGACGCTGGTCGACCACCTCAATGAGAAGTACCCCCGCGACGACCGCCCGTGGGCTGCGGGTGACACGCTCAAGAACGTCCTGGTCGTGCTCAAGCATCCCGACGGCACCCGCGAGCCGCTCGCGATCGGGCTGCCCGGCGATCGCGACGTCGACCAGCGGCGGCTCGAAGGTCAGCTGGAGCCGATCGAGGTCGAGGCGATGGACGAGGCCGAGTTCGCGCGGCACCCGGCCCTGGTCAAGGGCTACATCGGTCCGGCGACGCTGGGGGAGTCCAGCGCCTCGGGCATCCGCTACCTCGTCGACCCGCGCGTCGTCACCGGCAGCCGCTGGGTCACCGGGGCCGATGTCGACGGCTCCCACGTCATCGACCTGGTCGCCGGCCGCGACTTCACCCCGGACGGCACGATCGAGGCGGCCGAGGTGCGCGGCGGCGACCCTTGCCCGAACTGCGCCGAGGGCGCCCTGGAGACGGCGCGTGGCATCGAGATGGGCCACATCTTCGCGCTGGGACGCAAGTACGCCGAAGCGCTGGGCCTGCAGGTCCTCGACGAGAACGGCAAGCTCGTGACCGTGACCATGGGGTCCTACGGCATCGGTCCCTCGCGTGGTGTGGCCGCCATCGCCGAGAACACTCTCGACGACCTCGGCCTGTGCTGGCCGCGTGAGGTCGCCCCCGCCGATGTTCACCTCGTGGCGGCGGGCAGGGACGAGGCGGTCCACACTGCCGCGGAGGAGCTCGCCGCTCAGCTCCACGAGGCCGGCGTCACCGTGCTCCTCGACGACCGCACGAAGGTCTCGCCCGGGGTGAAGTTCAAGGACGCCGAGCTGATCGGCGTTCCGACCATCGTGGTGGTCGGCAGGGGCCTGGCCGACGGCGTCGTGGAGGTCAAGGACCGGCGCTCCGGCGAGCGGGAGAACGTGCCGGTCTCCTCCGCGAGTGACCACCTGGTCGCCCTGGTCCGCGGGTGACTCCTCCGGGGCGTGCCCCCGGCCCCGTCGAGGCTGTCATCTTCGACTGGGGTGGCACGCTCACCCAGTGGCACGACGTCGACTTCCACGCCGAGTCGTTGGCGTTGGCCCAGGCGGTGGTCACCAGCCACCACGACCCGGCCGAGATCACCGCGCGACTGCACCGCGCTGGTGAGGTGGTCTGGGGCCGATCGCGTGACCACCAGCGCAGTGCCACGGTGGCGGACCTCTTCGTCGTTGCCGGCTTGGACCACGACCCGGAGCTGCTGTCGGCGTACTACGAGTTCTGGGAGCCGCATACCCTCACCGACCCCGAGGCCGGTCCGATGTTGGAGGCGCTGCGTGCCGCGGGGCTGCGGGTGGGCGTGCTGTCCAACACGATCTGGCCGCGCGCCTGGCATCAGGGATTCTTCGAGCGCGACGGGGTTCAGCCGCTTTTCGATGGTGCTGTCTATACCAGTGAGATCCCGTGGACCAAGCCGAGCCCCCGGGCCTTCGAGGCGGCGATGGCCGCGGTCGGGGTCGGCGACCCCGGCCGTTGCGTCTATGTCGGCGACCGGTTGTACGACGATGTCTGGGGCGCCCAGCAGGCGGGGATGCGCGCTGTCCACATCCCGCACAGCGTGATCCCCGCGGCGCAGGTCGGCCACACCGAGGGCACCCCGGACGCCGTCGCGACGTCGCTCAGGGAGCTTCCGGGCCTCATCGGCCGCTGGCGCTGAACCTCCGCGAGGAATTGCAAGTTCGTGCAACGCAGGAAACTGCACCCCGTTTCCGTAGTGAAGCCGTCTTGAGTGTTGCATCCTTTTGCATGACGGAGAGACCGGGCTCGGGCCGGGGCTCACCGCGAGGAACCTGAGTCAGGGACCTCGACGCTCACAGCGGTCCGCGTGCTGGTATTCCGGGGGGGATCTCGGGACTTCCTCGGAAGCCAAGCTCGCGGACCGCTGTGGCATTTCCCCCCAAGTGAGTTGCCTCGGCGATTTGCCTCGAGGTGGCAATCGGGGTGGTCAACCCAGTTCGGGAGCTCCGGGGAAGGCGTCCGGCGGACCGCCGAGGGTGAGCTGCCGGACCGCGCTGGCCGTGAGGGCGGACACCGCCCACGAGCGGGACTCCTCGGTCGAGCTGGCCACCAGAGCGGCGTAGGCCTCGGTGGCGGTCCGCTCGGCCGCCACGGCAGCGTTGCGCACCTGTGCGGCCGTGGCCAGCGGCGTCGGCAGCCGGTAGGCAGGGGCTGCGGCGACGGGCTCCTCGCCGCCGGCACGCACCAGCGCGGTCAGCTCGTCGCGGCGGGTGCGGTGCTCGGCGTACGCCGAGCGCAGGGCCGCACCCAGCCCGGCCGGCGCCGTGGGCGCAAGCCGCCCGATCAGCGCACCGAAGACGTACAGGGCGGCGTGCTCGGTCTCCAGGGTCGATTGCAGCGCGCCGGTTTCGGTCATGCTGCTCTCCCGGTCATGCGGCTGTCCCGGAAGGAGGGGGGTCGATGCCCGGGCCCTTGGTCGCCGGTGGCGGCGCTGCCGGCAGCGTGGCCAACTGTTGGGCGATGCCGGCCGACATCGCTGCCAGCACCCGGGCGACCGCGCCGTCGTCGGCGATGAGTGCCGCGGCCACGAGCTCGGCCTGGAGACCGGCCTCGCGCAGGGGTAGGTCCGCGCGGGTGAGGGGCGGCACCTGGGGCGCCGGCAGCGGTCCCTCCTCCTCGTCCAGCAGACCCAGCAACGCGGCCCGATGGGCCGAGTGCAGCTGATCGAGTCCCCGAGACTGGTCGCGCCGGCGCAGCGACAGCAGGCCGGCCAGCATTGCTTCGGTCTTCTCGAGGGCCCTGCGCACGCGGGTCCGGTCGCCAGTCTCCAGTGGCGGGTCGGAGGGGGCCTGGTCGGTCAGACCGTCCTCCGGGCCGGCTGTCAGCGAGCCGCTGTCGGACGGGTTCGGCGTCGAGGTCGAGGGGTCCGTCGAGGACGGTCCGGCCGCGGGCGTTTCGGAGGTACAGGCGGCCAGCATCCCCACGCCGCCGAGCATGCCGGCGAGCATGCCGGTGAGCGCGGTCCGACGACCGAGGAGGAGATGCTCGCGCCCGGACATGCTGTGACCCTATCGACGTCCGGATCGGGCGAGGCTGTGCCCGACGCCCCTGGCGAGCCGCTATCGTGGACCCCACAACAGCACAGGAGGTCGAACCGTGAGCGCATCGGGCAACCGGGCCGGCCTCGACGCCGAAACCGACGGCGTCACCTCCGTGCTGAGGTCCCCTCTCGCCGAGCTCGGCCTCGATCTCGAAGCGGTGGAGTTGGCCGCGGCCGGGAACCGCCGGGTGCTGCGGGTGGCCGTCGACCAGGACGGCGGCGTCACCCTGGACGACGTGGCTGAGGCGGCGCGCGCGGTGTCCGCCGCCCTGGACGTGTCCGAGGTATTGGGGGAGCGCCCCTACACGCTCGAGGTCACCTCACGGGGCGTGGACCGCCCGCTGACGCTGCCCCGGCACTGGCGCCGCAACGCCGATCGCCTGGTCAAGGTCACGACGGTCGACGGAGAGAAGCTCACCGGCCGGGTCACCGACAGCGACGAGGACGCGGCGACGCTCGACGTCGACGGGACCGAGCGCCGGATCGGGTTCGCCGAGGTCGCGAAGGCTCTGGTGCAGATCGAGTTCAACCGTCGGACCAGCGAGGAGGCCTGATGGACATCGACCTGAGCATCCTGCGGATGCTGGAGCGGGAGAAGGAGATCTCCTTCGCTGTGCTCGTCGACGCGATCGAGCAGGCCCTGTTGACGGCGTACCACAAGACCCCGGGGGCCCAGGAGCAGGCTCGGGTCCTCCTGGACCGCAAGACCGGTCATGTGACCGTGTTCGCGAGCGAGCTCGACGACGAGGGCAACCAGATCGGGGAGTTCGACGACACCCCTGACGGCTTCGGGCGGATCGCCGCCACCACGGCCAAGCAGATCATGCTGCAGCGGCTGCGCGATGCCGAGGACGACGTGCGGTTCGGCGAGTTCTCCGGCAAGGAGGGCGACATCGTCTCCGGTGTCATCCAGCAGGGCCGCAACCCCGACGACGTCATGGTCGACCTCGGCAAGCTGGAGGGGTTGCTGCCGCTCGGCGAGCGGGTGGTGGGGGAGACCTACGGCCACGGCACCCGCATCAAGTGTCTGGTCGTGTCCGTCCGCAAGGGGCTGCGTGGACCGCAGATCACTCTGTCCCGCTCTCATCCGAACCTTGTGCGCAAGCTGTTCGCTCTGGAGGTTCCCGAGGTCGCCGATGGCACCGTCGAGATTCATGCGATCGCCCGAGAGTCCGGACACCGCACCAAGATCGCCGTCAGCTCCACCGTGCCGGGGGTCAACGCCAAGGGTGCCTGCATCGGTCCGATGGGTCAGCGGGTCCGCAACGTGATGGCCGAGCTGCACGGCGAGAAGATCGACATCGTGGACTGGTCCGAGGATGCTGCGGAGATGGTCGCGCACGCGCTGTCGCCGGCCCAGGTGACGTCGGTGCAGGTCCTCTCTGAGGAAACGAGGTCTGCCCGGGTGGTGGTGCCCGACTTCCAGCTCTCGCTGGCCATCGGCAAGGAGGGGCAGAACGCCCGCCTGGCCGCGCGGCTGACCGGTTGGCGGATCGACATCCGGTCCGATGAGGAGCCTGACGACGCCGTTGCTCCCGAGAGCGAGCACCAGCCAGGCTGAGCGCCGTCGGCCGCCAGGGTGGCTCCCGAGCCGGCCGCGGTGCGTCCCGGTTCGGAATACGGTGGGGTAACCCGGTAGTGTTGCCGATCGGTGGCGCGCGAACTGAGGTCTTCTGCTGCTCCGGACACTCCGACCCTACGGGGTCCGGTCCGGACCTGTGTCGGATGTCGGGCGCGGGCTACCCGACGCGAGTTGTTGCGGGTGGTTGCCGGCACGGACACGCTCGGCCAGCCGGCCGTCGTACCCGATCCGCGCGGCACCGCGCCGGGCCGGGGAGCGCACCTGCACCCCACGACCGGCTGCTACGAACTCGCAGTGCGACGCCGAGCTTTCACTCGTGCCCTCCGGGCCGAGGCCGGGCTGGCCAGCACGCGGGTGAGCGAGTACATCGCCGCACTGGCGCCATGAAGATGAGATCAGCGAAGAAGATCCGACCGACCAGGAACTGGAGCAGCAGCTCATGAGCACTCGATGAGTAACTCCCGATGAGTTCGCACCACCACTAGCGGTCCGACAGACCCCCTTCCTCCCGCCGGGAGCCTGGGACTCGGGCCAGAAGGAGCAGCGTTCTAACGTGGCTAAGACCCGAGTCCACGAACTCGCCAAGGAGTTCGGCGTCGAGAGCAAGTTTGTTCTCGCCAAGCTCAAGGAGATGGGTGAGTTCGTCAAGTCGCCGTCGTCGACGATCGAGCTCCCCGTCGAGATGCGCTTCAAGAAGGAGTACGGCGAGAAGCTGAAGGCCGCGGCCGAGGCGAAGTCCGCCGAGAAGCCTGCCGCGCCGAAGCCCGCCGCGAAGTCCGGCGCTGCCGCCGACAGCCCTGCGGTGCCCGGCCCGGCCGTGCCCGGCCCGGCCGTGCCCAGCCCCGCGGTGCCCACCCCCGCCGTGCCCAGCTCCGCCGTGCCCGGCCCTGCGGCGCCCGGTCCTGCGGCGGTGCCCGGCCCCGTCGTGCCTGCCCCGGTCGAGCCTGCCGCTTCGGCTGCCGAGACCCAGACCATCCCGGAGCCGGCAGCGACCGAGCCCCCGGACACCACCGAGCCGCCGGTCGACCCGGAGTCGTCGCGGCAGCCGTCGCCGACACCGCGTCCCGCGGCCCGTCCCGGCGCCCCGCGCCCCGGCAACAACCCGTTCGCGCCGTCGCAGGGCATGGGCCGCCGACCCGATCCGGCGACGCCCCGGCCCGCGGCCGCCCGCGGCGGCGAGGGCCAGCCCGGCATGCCCCGCCCGAACCCCGCCATGATGCCCAAGTCACCTGCCGCCTTCGGCAGCGGACCCGGCAGTCGCGCTTCGGGGCCCGGTCGTGGCGGTGCCCCCGCTCGTGGCGGTGCCCCCGCTCGTGGTGGGGCTCCGGCTCGCGGTGGCGCCGGCGGCGCTCCGCCGCGCAGTGGCGCGCCCGGCGGCTTCGGTCCCTCCGGTGGCGGTCGCCCCGGCGGCCGTCCTGGCGGTCGTGGCTCCACCCAGGGCGCCTTCGGACGCCCCGGCGGCCCGTCCCGGCGAGGGCGCAAGAGCAAGCGCCAGCGCCGCCAGGAGTTCGACAACATGGAGGCGCCGACGATCGGCGGCCAACGCGTCCGTAAGGGCAACGGCGAGACCGTTCGCCTCGCACGCGGCGCCTCGCTGACCGACTTCGCCGACAAGATCAACGTCGAGCCGGCCCAGCTGGTGCAGATGCTGTTCTCCCTCGGGGAGATGGTGACGGCGACGGAGTCGGTCAACGACGAGACGCTCGAGCTGCTCGGTGAGGAGCTCAACTACGTCGTCGAGGTCGTCTCGCCCGAGGACGAGGACCGCGAGCTGCTGGAGTCGTTCGACCTGGAGTTCGGGTCCGACGAGGGTGACGAGTCGGATCTCGTGATCAGGCCGCCCGTCGTGACCGTGATGGGCCACGTCGACCACGGCAAGACCAAACTCCTCGACGCGCTGCGCAACGCCAACGTCGTCGACAAGGAGGCCGGTGGCATCACCCAGCACATCGGCGCCTACCAGGTCCACACCAAGGTCGACGGCAAGGACCGCAAGATCACCTTCATCGACACCCCGGGTCACGAGGCGTTCACCGCCATGCGAGCCCGTGGTGCCCAGGCGACCGACATCGCGGTGCTGGTCGTCGCGGCCGATGACGGCGTGATGCCGCAGACGGTCGAAGCGCTGAACCACGCGCGTGCGGCCGGCGTTCCGATCGTGGTCGCGGTGAACAAGATCGACAAGCCCGAGGCCGACCCGACCAAGGTCCGCGGTCAGCTGTCGGACTACGGCCTGGTCCCGGAGGAGTACGGCGGCGACTCGATGTTCGTCGACGTCTCCGCCAAGTCCGAGCTCAACCTCGACAAGCTCCTGGAGGCGGTCGTGCTGACCGCCGACGCCAGCCTGGACCTGCGCGCCAACCCCGTGCAGGACGCCCAAGGACTGGTCGTCGAGGCTCACCTCGACAAGGGTCGCGGCCCCGTGGCCACCGTGCTGGTGCAGCGTGGCACGTTGCGCGTCGGCGACTCCATCGTGGCCGGTCCGGCTCACGGACGGGTCCGGGCGATGCTCGACGAGCACGGCGATCCCATAGAACAGGCCGACCCGGCTCGTCCGGCGATGGTCCTGGGTCTGAGTGCGGTGCCCGGAGCCGGTCAGAACTTCCTGGTCGTCGATGACGACCGGATGGCCCGGCAGATCGCCGAGAAGCGGGAGGCTCGCGAGCGGGCCGCCATGCAGGCGCAGCGCCGGGTGCGTCGTACCCTCGAGGACTTCATGGCCTCCATGGAGAAGGGGCAGGACCAGGAGCTCAACCTGATCCTCAAGGGCGACGTGTCCGGTTCGGTCGAGGCGCTCGAGGACTCGCTGGCCAAGATCGACGTCGGCGACGAGGTGTCGCTGCGCGTGATCGACCGCGGGGTCGGTGCGATCACCGAGACCAACGTGATGCTGGCCGCGGCCTCCGATGCGATCATCATCGGCTTCAACGTCCGCCCGCAGGGCAAGGCGAGCGAGCTGGCCGATCGCGAGGGCGTCGAGATCCGCTACTACTCGGTCATCTACCAGGCGATCGACGAGATCGAGGCGGCCCTCAAGGGCATGCTCAAGCCGGAGTTCGAGGAGTCGGTGCTGGGCCGGGCGGAGATCCGCGAGATCTTCCGCTCCTCCAAGCTCGGCAACATCGCCGGCTGCATGGTGCTCGACGGGACCATTCGCCGCAACGCCAAGGCGCGGCTCCTCCGCGACAGCGCGGTGGTAGCGGACAACCTCGATCTCTCCTCGCTGCGGCGTGAGCGCGATGACGTCTCCGAGGTCCGCGAGGGCTTCGAGTGCGGCCTGGTGCTCCGGAACTACCAGGACATCAAGGTCGACGACGTCGTGGAGTTCTTCGAGATGAAGGAAATCCCCCGGGCCTGACGCCGACCCGTCGTGAATTCACCTGTGACCCGTCGTTTGTTGACCGTCAGCGTGTGCACCACGTGTCAACAAACGACGGGTCGGCGGAGAGATAGAGAGCAGAGAGCAAATGAGCAGCCCCCGCGTGCGGAAGATCGCTGACCGGATCCACGTGATCGTGGCGGAGATGCTGGAGCGCCGGATCAAGGATCCGCGGCTTGGCTTCGCGACGCTCACCGACGTCCGGCTCACCGGGGATGCCCAGCAGGCCACGATCTTCTACACCGTGCTCGGTGACGAGGACGAGATGGCGGCGACCGCGGCGGCGCTGGAGTCGGCGAAGGGGCTGTTGCGCTCGGAGGTCGCCAAGCAGCTGGGCCTGCGGCACGCGCCCAGCCTGGAGTTCATCCACGACGCGTTGCCCGAGACGGCGCGGCACCTCGACGAGGTGCTGGCAGCGGCCCGGGCGGCCGACGAGGAGATCGCGGCTCGGCGGACCGGAGCGGCGTACGCCGGCGAGTCGGACCCGTACAAGAAGCATGACGAGGACGAGGTCGACGAGCCGGTCGAGGCCGAGCCGGAGTGACTCCCGGCGAGTCCGGGCTGGTGATCGTGGACAAGCCGGGCGGGATCACCTCGCACGACGTCGTCTCGCGGGTACGCCGGCTCGCGGGCACGCGGAAGGTCGGCCACGCCGGCACCCTCGACCCGATGGCGACCGGAGTCCTGGTCCTCGGCGTCAACCGGGCGACCCGGCTGCTGGGGCATCTGATGCTGACCGAGAAGGGCTACGACGCGACCATCCGGCTCGGTGAGTCGACGACCACCGACGACGCCGAGGGGGAGCCGGTGGCCGTGACCGACGCCGGGGACCTGACGGAGGCGGCGGTCCGCGCCGCGCTCGGAGCGTTCGTCGGGGATCTGGAGCAACGACCGTCCGCGGTCTCGGCGATCAAGGTCGACGGCAAGCGGGCCTACCAGCGGGTGCGCGACGGCGAAGCGGTCGAACTGCCACCCAGGCGGGTCACGATCCACGAGCTGGTCGTGCACGACGTCACCGGCGCCGGTTCACTCGTCGACGTGCGGATCACCGTGCGGTGCTCGTCGGGCACCTATATCCGCGCGATCGCGCGCGACACCGGTGAGCGGCTGGGCGTGGGCGGACACCTGACCGCGCTCCGGCGTACCTCCGTCGGGGAGTTCGGGCTCGCTGAAGCCCGCACCCTCGACGAGCTGGCCGAGGACTTCGCCGTCGTGGGCCTGACTTCCGCGGCCCGCCGGTGCTTCCCGGCGTACGACCTGGACCCGGACCAGGCCGCCGCAGTGCGCGTGGGCAGGCGGCTGCCTCTGACGCTGGCCCAGGCTCGGGCCGGTGGCGGTCTTCGCCCCCGACGGGGAGTTCCTGGCGCTCTACGAGCAGCACGGGGATCTCGCTCGTCCCATCGCGGTCTTCACGGGATAGTCCGCTACGTAAGGCACGGGTTCGAGCCCCGCCACCCGTGCCGTACGTGGCGGACTATCCCGTGTGGCAGGCTTCGCACGTGCGGATCTGGAGGCGCCTGGAGGACGTGCCCGCGGAGCTCGATGCGACCGTGGTGACGATCGGCAACTTCGATGGGGTGCACCTCGGCCATCAGCATGTCGTCCGGCAGGCGCGTGAGTCGGCCGACGCCCGGGGGGCCGACCTGGTCGTGGTGACCTTCGATCCGCATCCGTTCGCGGTGCTGCGCCCCGAGCACGCCCCGCCCACGCTGACGACCGTGGAGGATCGGCTCACTCGGCTCGAGGAGCTGGGAGTCGACGCTACGCTCGTGATCCCGTTCAGCCGCGAGATCGCCGCCTGGTCACCCGAGGAGTTCATCGACCGGGTGCTGGTCAACGCGCTGCACGCCGTCGCGGTCGTGGTGGGCGGAAACTTCCGGTTCGGCCACCGTGCGGCCGGCGACGTCGCGCTGCTCACCGAGGTGGGTCGCGAACGGGGCTTCGAGGTCGAGGGCGTGTCGCTCGACGGGGGACCGCAGGTATGGTCGTCGACGTACGTGCGAGCCTGCCTGGCGACCGGGGACGTCGAGGGCGCGGCGCAGGCGCTCGGGCGACCGTTCTCGATCCGCGGGGTCGTCGCGGTCGGCGACCGACGGGGGCGAGAGCTCGGCTACCCCACGGCGAACGTGCCGACGCGCGGGTTGGCCGCGGTCCCCGCGGACGGGGTGTACGCCGGTTGGCTGACCCGTTGCGACACCGGGGAGCGGCTGGCTGCGGCCATCTCGGTGGGCACCAACCCGACCTTCGACGGCGAGCGCGAACCTCGTGTCGAGGCCTATGCGCTGGACCGTGACGACCTCGAGCTCTACGGCGTGGAGGTCGAGGTGTCCTTCGTGGCGCGGCTGCGAGGCATGCTGCGCTTCGACTCGGTGGACGACCTGCTGGTGGCCATGCGCACGGACGTCAGCAACGCCCGGTCCGCCCTCGCCGGGTGATCAAGCCCGTCAGGCGTCGAGGTCCTGCTCGACCATGGCCGCGATGGCGTCCATGGCCGCCTCGTCGTCAGAAGCGACCTCCACGCTGTCGCCGCACTTGGCCCCCAGCGTCATCAGCATCAGGGCCGAGTTGGCGTCCATCCCGTTGATGGTGACGCCGGCACCGAGGTTGCCGGCGGCCTCGGCGATCAGCGCGGCCGGCCGCGCGTGCAGGCCGACGGACGATCCGACGACGACGGACTTGCTGGGCATGGGCGCTCCTTCTGCTTCGGGGACGGGTCGGGAGTGGCCGACCCGCGTGTGCTGGGTCACACAGTAGCGACCTCGGCGTCGCTGGTCCCGAAGGACTTGGCCACGATCACCAGGAAGGCCGACAGCACAGTGCCTGCCACCAGCGCGATCAGGAACCCGAACACGTTGCCGACGGCGAAGAGCACGAAGATCCCTCCATGCGGCGCTCTCAAGGTGACGTCGAGGCCCATGGACAGGGCGCCGGTCAGGGCGCTGCCGGCCATGATCGAGGGGATCACCCGCAGCGGGTCCGCGGCCGCGAAGGGGATGGCGCCCTCGGTGATGAAGGAGGCGCCCAGGAACCACGCGGCCTTGCCGTTCTCACGCTCCGGGGCGCTGAACAGGCCAGGCCGCACGACGGTGGCCAACGCGAGAGCCAGGGGCGGCGTCATGCCGGCCAGCATGACGGCCGCCATCACTCGCAGCTGCGGGGCGGCGGTGGCCGTAGCGGCGGCGAACAGCCCCGTGGTGGCGAAGGCATAGGCGACCTTGTTCAGGGGGCCGCCCATGTCGAAGGCCATCATCAGCCCGAGGACGACGCCGAGCAGGACTGCCGAGCCGCCGCTCATGCTTGAGAGGCCGTCGTTGAGCGACGACATCAGGCTGGCCAGCGGCTTGCCGAGCACGATCACCATGAACGCGCCCACGACCAGCGTGGTCAGCAGCGGGATCACCAGCACCGGCATCAGGCCGCGGGCCCAGCGCGCGACGTTCCAGGACGCGATCCAGTGGGCCACGATCCCGGCCAGGACGCCGCCGACGATGCCGCCGAGGAACCCGGAGTTGACGGTGCCGGCCAGGGCACCCATCACGAAGCCCGGGGCGATGCCGGGGCGGTCGGCGATCGCGAAGGCGATGTAGCCGGCGAGGGCCGGGACCAGGAAGCCGAACGCAAGCCCGCCCAGAGACATCAGGAGCGCGCCGAGGTAGGTGAGCAGCGGCCCGTGGGTGAGCACGGCGCCACCGGGCATGTCGGTGTAGGCCTTCGGGTCGGGCAGGTTGAACAGGGTCGAGTTGGTGGCGATGTGGGCAGGCAGTGCTCACGCTCTGCCCTTCGTACGACGACCCGAGGGCGATCTCGTAGCCACCCAGCAGGAACGCCAGCGCGATCAGCAGGCCACCGGCGGCCACGAACGGGATCATGTAGGACACGCCCGTCATCAGGACCCGCCGGATCTGCCCCACCCACGACTCGGCCGGCCCGGCCTCGGTCGTGCCCGTGGCCGCGGTGCCCTCGACGCGCGGCGCGCCAGGGTCGTCGGCGTAGCGCAGAGCGTCGGCGATCATCCCGTCGGAGTCGTCGATCCCCCGCTTCACTCCGGAGCTCACCATCGGCAGCCCGGCGAAGCGATGGCGGTCCCGCACCCCCACGTCACAGGCGAAGATCACGGCGTCGGCGGCCTGGATCACGGCCGCGGGGAGCGGCTTGGCGCCGGCAGAGCCCTGGGTCTCGATCTGGATGTCGACACCGGCTCGGGCAGCGGCAGCCTCGAGGGACTCCGCCGCCATGTAGGTGTGCGCGATGCCCGTGGGACAGGCGGTGACCCCGACCAGGCGCCGGCGTACGCCGCCACCAGCGGCGGCAGCACCAGCGGGCGCCGCGGCGGCCGCTGCACCGCCTGCGCCTGCCGCAGCGGGCGACTTGGCGGCGACGGCCTCGTCCACCAGGGCGACGACGTCCGCAGGCGACGTGGCGCTGCGCAGGCCGTCGGTGAACTCCGTCCTGACCAGCGCCCGCGCCAGCATGGTCAGCACCTCGAGGTGGGTGGCGTCGCCGCCCTCGGGAGCGGCGATCAGGAAGGCCAGGTCGGCGGGGCCGTCCTTGGCCCCGAACTCGACCGCGGGCGAGAGCCGGGCGAAGACCAGCGTCGGCACGTCGACGGCCGCCGAGCGGCAGTGGGGGATCGCGATGCCGCCGGGCAACCCGGTCGGCGCGGTCGCCTCCCGGGCCAGCGCGTCCGCGGCGAGCTGGTCGACGGTGGTGGTGCGGCCTGCCTCACCGGCGATGCCGGCCAGCGCTCGGATGACCGAGTCCTTATCGGTGCCGAGATCGATGTCGAGCCGGACCAGGTCGGTGGTGAGCATGTCGGTCATCGTGGAACCTCCGGTGGGGGTGTGCCCTTATGTCACGGTCAGCGACGTCACCTGAACCTGCTCCGCGTGCACCTGGGAAGGTTCTGGAATCGTGGTGCCCGGGAGCCCGGCGGCGGCGCTGCCGTAGGCCACGGCCAACGCTAGCCGTTCTGGCGGTGAAAGTCTCTGCTCGTCCCCGAGGAGGTAGCCGAACAGGCTGGAGTCACCCGCGCCGACCGTGCTCACGACCTCGATCGGGGGAGCGCTGGCATGCCAGGCGCCATCGCTGTTGACCAGCACCGCGCCGTTGCCGCCCAGGGTGACCAGCACCGTGTCGACTCCGCGCGAGATGAGGACTCCGGCTGCGGCGGCCGCAGCCGTCGGATCCCCCTCGAGCTGGACGGGATCGGCCCCGGTCAGCGAGGCGAGCTCCTCGCCGTTGGGCTTCATCAGATCGGGGGCGGCATCGGGGAAGGCCGCCACCAGCGCCTCGAGGGGCTCTTCGCTGGTGTCGACGGCGAGCCGTGCGCCAGACGAGCGCAGCACCCGCACCAGCGCGGCGTACCAGTCGGTGGGGGCATCCGGGGGCAGAGACCCGGCCAAGACGATCCACGAGGCGTCGTCGGCCTGCTCGAGCAGGGCCTGGGCCATCGCGTCCAGCGTCTCGGGACCCACGCTCGCGCCTGGACTGTTGAGCTTGGTCGTCGTGCCGTCGGGTTCGGTGATCGCTATGTTCATGCGGATCTCGCCCGCCGGTGGGGTCGGCCGGCAGGCGATGCCGGCTTGGGTGAGGTCCCGGACGAAGGGGTCGTCCTCCGCGGCGGGCAGCACGGCCAAGGTCGGGATGCCTGCTGACACCGCGGCGCGGGAGATGTTCACGCCCTTGCCGCCGCTCTGCTGGGTCACGCCGACCACGCGCTGGACGGCGCCGCGTGCCAGCGTGCCGGCGAGGGTGACCGTGCGGTCGAGGCTCGGGTTGGGAGTGAGAGTGACGATCATGCGATGACGACCTCCAGGCCGGTGGCTTCGAGCTTGGCCCGACGGTCGGACCCGATCTCTTCGTCAGTGACGAGTATGTCGATGTCGGACAGTTCTGCGAACCGCACCGTTCGCTCCTGACCGAGCTTGCTCGAGTCGGCCAGCACCACGACGCGGCGCGCGCAGGCCACGATCGCGGCCTTCGTGGCCGCCTCGGTCTGGTCGGGGGTGGAAAGGCCGTGGCTCACGGTGACTCCGTTGGTGCCGACGAAGGCGACATCGGCACGGATCCTGCCCAGCGCCTCCACGGTCTCGGTCCCGACCGCTGCCTGAGTGGTGCGGCGGACCCGCCCGGGGAGCAGGTGCAGCTCGACCTGGGGGAGGTCGGCCAGCCTGGCGGCGACCGGCACCGCGTGGGTGAAGACCGTCATGACCCGGTCACGTGGGAGGATCTCGGCGAGGCGGACGGTGGTGCTCCCGGCGTCGATCACCAGGGTCGTCTCGGCCGCGGTCAGCAAGCCGATGCCGGCCTTCGCGATCCGGGTCTTCTGCTCGGTCCTCGAGGCGTCGCGGTCGCTGAGCAGCTGCTCGATGACGGTGAACGAGTCGATCGGGAGAGCGCCACCGTGCACTCGGCGCAGCAGCTGACGGGACTCGAGCAGCGACAGGTCGCGTCGCACGGTCTCGGTGGTGACGGCGAACTCCCTGGCGAGGTCGTGGACCGAGACCCTGCCACGCCGGGCGACGACTTCGGCCATGGCCTGCTGTCGCTCCTCGGCGTACATGCTTCGGCTCTCCACCCTCTGTGACCATCTGCGTCGATCTGCGTTTGTCTTGTTTTAGTCCCGATTCTCTTGACTGTCAAGCAAGGGCCACGGTTGACTGTCGGGCATGACGGACCCCTCATCCAGCGCCCTGCTCGACGGCACCCCGGTGGTGCCAGGAGTGGCCTTCGCTCCTGCGGTCGTGGTCCGGGGGGAGGTGTCAGCGGAGGCGATCTCGCGGTTCGGCGACGGCGGGTTCGCCGATGCCGACGGCGCCATGGCGGCCTACGACGTAGCCGCCGAGGCCGTCGCCTCGTCCTTCACGACCAAGGCCGAGGCGGCCTCAGGTGCCGCCAACGAGGTGCTCACCGCGAGCGCCGGGCTGGCCCGCGACAAGGGCCTGCGGGGTGCCGTGGCCACGTCGGTGAGCGCCGGCGGAGATCTGGTGGCTGCGGTCCGGGCCGCCGTCGCCCAGTTCGTCGAGATCTTCACCTCGATGGGCGGGTTGATGGCCGAACGGGCCACCGACCTGCGCGACATCGAGCGTCGCGTGATCGCCCACCTGGTCGGCGAGCCCGAGCCCGGCGTCCCGGTGCCGGACGAGCCGTCGGTGATCGTGGCGGTCGACCTCGCCCCCGCCGACACCGCCGGCCTCGACCCGGCCACCTGCGTGGCCCTGGTGACCGAGCGTGGCGGTTCGACCAGCCACACGGCGATCATTGCCCGCCAGCTCGGCATCCCGTGCATCGTCGGCGTCGCCGGCATCATGGAGGTTCCGCACGGCACGCCGTTGCTGGTCGACGGCCGCGCCGGCACGGTCCAGACCCATCCCGACCCGGTCGAGGCCGCACGCCTGGCCGCGGCTGATCTCGAAGCGCGGGCGCGCCTGGACTCCTGGACCGGGCCGGCCGCCACGGCGGACGGCACGCCGGTCAAGTTGCTCGCCAACGTCGCCGACGGCTCCTCCGCCGAGAAGTCCGCCGCCGCACCGGTGCAGGGAGTCGGACTCTTCCGCACCGAGCTCTGCTTCCTGGACCGCCAGGACGAGCCTTCCGCCGAGGAGCAGGGCGATATCTACGCCGCGGTGCTGCAGCCGTTCCACGACATCGGGTACGTCGTGGTCCGCACCCTCGACGCCGGCTCTGACAAGCCGATCGCCTTCGCCAACATGCACGAGGAGGAGAACCCCGCCCTGGGTGTGCGGGGGCTACGGCTGTCCTTCGACAACCCCGACCTGCTCACCCGGCAGCTCGACGGGATCGCGCTTGCCGCTGAGAAGACCGGGACCGAGACCTGGGTGATGGCGCCGATGGTCGCCACGGTGGCCGAGGCGACGGATTTCGCGGCAGAGGTACGCCGCCGCGGGCTCAAGCCGGGCATCATGATCGAGATCCCCAGCGCCGCCCTGCTGGCGCACAAGATGCTGGAGGTCGTCGACTTCCTCTCGATCGGCACCAACGACCTCACCCAATACACCATGGCCGCCGACCGGATGGCGACCGACCTGGCGCACCTCACCGACCCATGGCAACCGGCCGTCCTGCAGCTGATCGCCATCACCGCCGAGGCAGGTCGCCAGGCCGGCAAGCCGGTCGGGATCTGCGGCGAGGCGGCAGCCGACCCGGCTCTCGCGTGCGCCCTGATCGGCATGGGCATCACGTCGCTCTCGATGGCCTCAGCTGCCGTGCGCCCGGTCGGCGCCCAGCTGGCCGCCGTCACGATGGCCACCTGCGCGGAGGCTGCCGAGGCAGTGCTGAGTGCCACCGACCCCGCCGCCGCCCGCGCCGCCGTGCGGGCGATTCTCGACGCCTGAGCGACCAGCCCTAGGCCGGTTCCACGACCACCGGCGTCCCTGAGAACGCCGCGTTGCCGCTGACGTCGAGTCGCTCGGCGTCGGTCAGATCGTTGATCGAGACACCGAGCACCTGGCCGGCCCGCGACATCCGCGCTCCCGCGCGGTCGTGCCCGTACCCGTGCGGCAGCGAGACGACCCCACGCATCATGGTGTCGGTCGCGCTGACGTCGGTCTCCACGCTGCCGACGCGGGAGGTGATGGTGACCCGAGCCCCGTCGTCGAGACCGCGCGATGCAAGGTCCTCCGGGTGCATCAGCAGCTGGTGCCGGGGCCGGCCCTTGGTCAGCCGCTCGCTGTTGTGCAGCCAGGAGTTGCAGTCCTGCTGGTGTCGGCGGCCGATGAGCAGGAGCTCGGTCGGTTGCGGGACAGCCGCCTCGTGGAGCCGGCGCACGTCGGCCAGGACGAGGTCGGGCGCAAGGCGCAGTCGCCGGTCCTTCGTCTGAAGAGCCGCCGGCAGCCGACCGGCCTGGAGCGGGCCGAGGTCCACCCCGTCGGGGTGGGCCAGGAGCTTCTTCATGGTCACGCCTGATCGACCGCGACGCAGCAGCGCGGCGACGATCCGCGTCGGGCTGATCCGCATCCGAGCCTGGAGTACGAGGCGGCGCCGCAGCGGCGGCTTGCGCTCCAGTCGGGCCAGCGTGCGGAGCGTCAGCTCGCGGTAGATCTCCCAGTCATGACGGGTCTCCGGGTCCTTCGGGAGCACCGCCGGGGTGAACCGCGCGGTGTTGCGCACGGCCAAGGTGTGGAAGACCAGGTCGTAGTGGTCGCGCTCCAACAGCGTGGTCGGCGGCAGGATGACGTCGGCGTGGCGCGTCGTCTCGTTGATGTAGAGGTCGATCGCCGCCCGAAAGTCGAGGCTGGGCAGGGCGGCGTCGAGAGCCCCACCGTCAGGCGTCGACAGCACCGGGTTGCCGGCGATCGTGAGCAGCGCTCGGATCTGGCCCTCGCCGGGCGTCTCGATCTCCTCGCGCAGCGCGGCGACGGGCAGCTCTCCGCCGACCTCGGGGAGGCCCCGCACCCGGCTGCGCCAACGAGCGACGTGGCCGCGGCCCACCAGGCCGGTGCCGACGATGTCGATGGCGGGCGAGGTGAACATCGCGCCGCCGGCGCGGTCGAGGTTGCCGGTCAGGACGTTGAGCAGCGTGATCGCCCACACGCAGACCGAGCCGAACGGCTGGGTGGACAAGCCCACCCGGCCGTAGGCCACGCCGCCGTCGGCCGCGGCGAGCTCGTGCGTGACCCGGCGGATCACCTCGGCCGGCACGCTGCTGGCTGCCTCGGCGCGCTCCGGCGTGAACGGCGCCACCACCGCCCGGACCGACTCCGCCCCGTCGGCATACTCCGGGGCGCTGGCGAGACCGTCGGCGAAGAGCACCTGCAGCATCGCCAGCAGCACGTAGGCATCGGTGCCGGGACGCACGAAGACATGCTCGGAGGCGACCCGGGCGGTCTCGGTGCGGCGCGGGTCGAAGACGACCATCGTGCCCCCGCGGGCCTTGAGATCGCGCAGCCGCTGGGCGAAGTCGGGCACCGTCATCAGTGACCCGTGGGAGGCCATCGGGTTGGCACCGAACACCAGGAAGTACGACGTCCGGTCGATGTCGGGGACGGGCAGCATCAACTGGTGGCCGAACATCAGGTGGGCCAGCAGCTGGTGCGGCAGTTGGTCGACGCTCGTGGCGGAGTAGCGGTTGCGGGTGCCGAGGAGCTTCACCAGGGCGGTCCCGTGGGTCATCGAGCCGAGGCTGTGCACGTTGGGGTTGCCGAGGTAGACCCCGACAGCGTCGCGTCCGTGGCGGTTCAACGCCTCCGCCATCGCGGTCGAAACCCGGTCGAACGCCGCGTCCCAGGTGATCTCCTCCCAGCGGTCGCGCGCCCGGTCGCCGTCGGGGGAGGGGATCCGGCGGACTGGCCGGCGCAGCCGGTCGGGGTCGTCGTACACATCGGCGAGGGCTACCCCCTTGGGACAGACGTGGCCGCGCGAGAGCGGATCGTCCGGATTGCCGCGGACCCCCGTGACCCGCGGCCCGTCCGCCGTCGCCTCGATCGTCAGCCGTAGCCCGCAGATGGCCTCGCAGAGGTTGCACACCCCGATCCGGGTCTCCATTCAGGCATGCTCCCACGAACCCGCTCTCCGGCGAGGGCCGCCGTTTTGGGGGCCCTCCACCGGCGCTGATAGCCTCTGGAGGTTGCCGTAGAACGGCCGCGGATTCGAGAGTGCCCGGGTGAACAGGCCCCGGCGCGCCGCGCAACGAGACCACGAACCAGGAGAGCCCCCGCATGTCTGTCGGTACTGCCGCGGAGACCAAGACGAAGATCATCGCCGAGCACGCCACCTCCGAGGGCGACACCGGTTCCCCCGAGGTGCAGATCGCGCTGCTCAGTCACCGCATCTCCCACCTCACCGAGCACCTCAAGAAGCACAAGCACGACCACCACAGCCGTCGTGGTCTGCTGCTGCTCGTCGGCCAGCGCCGTCGCCTGCTGAACTACTTGCAGAAGACCGAGATCGAGCGCTACCGCTCGATCGTCGAGCGCCTCGGCCTTCGTCGCTGACGCAACCTGACCACAACTCAACACTGACCCAACCCACCAGGAGCGACCCGCACGTTCGGCCCGGTCCTCGGTAGTGGCTTTCGGAGCAAGCTTGACGGGCACGTCCCGGAGCGTTCCGCGGGCCTCGATCGAAGACCGGCATGAGGCGGGACGTTCGCGGATCGCTCCGCGAAGAGAAAGGGACCACATCGCGTGGAACCCACCATTTCTGCCGTCGAGACCATTCTGGACAACGGCAAGTTCGGCAAGCGCACCATCAAGTTCGAGACCGGGCTGCTGGCCCGCCAGGCCGCCGGATCGGTGACCGCCTACCTCGACGACGAGACGATGCTGCTGTCGGCCACCACGGCCGGCAAGCACCCCAAGGAGAACCTCGACTTCTTCCCCCTCACGATTGACGTCGAGGAGCGGATGTACGCCGCCGGGCAGATCCCCGGCTCGTTCTTCCGAAGCGAAGGTCGCCCCGGCGAGGACGCGATCCTCACCTGCCGGCTGATCGACCGCCCGCTGCGGCCCACCTTCAAGAAGGGGCTGCGCAACGAGGTCCAGGTCGTGATCACGGTCATGGCGCTCGACCCCGACCAGCTCTACGACGTGCTGGCGATCAACGCCGCCTCACTGTCCACCCAGCTCTCCGGCCTGCCGTTCTCCGGCCCGGTCGGCGGCGTCCGGGTGGCCCTGATCGAGGGTCAGTGGGTCGCGTTCCCCACCCACAGCCAGCTCGAGCACGCCGTGTTCGACATGGTCGTGGCCGGCCGCGTCACCGACACCGGTGACGTCGCCATCATGATGGTCGAGGCCGAGGCCACCGAGACGACCTGGGACCTGGTCCACTCCGGCACGCCGGCGCCGACCGAGGAGGCCGTGGCCGGTGGCCTCGACGCCGCCAAGCCCTTCATCAAGCAGCTCTGCGAGGCCCAGGTCGAGCTGGCCAAGGTCGCCGCGAAGCCCGTTCAGGACTTCCCGATCTTCCTCGACTACGAGGACGACGCGTACGCCGCCGTCGAGACGGCCGTCAAGGCCGACACGGCGGCCGCGATGGCGATCGCGGGCAAGCAGGAGCGTGAGGAGCGCCTCGACGAGATCAAGGCCTCCCTGCTCGGGCAGCTCGGCGAGCAGTTCGTCGGCCGGGAGAAGGAGATCGGCGCGGCGTACCGCTCGCTGACCAAGTCGCTGGTGCGCGAGCGCGTGCTGCGCGACAAGGTCCGCATCGACGGTCGCGGGCTCGCCGACATCCGGCCGCTGCACGCCGAGGTCGGCGTGATCCCGCGGGTGCACGGGTCGGCGCTGTTCGAGCGCGGTGAGACCCAGATCCTGGGCGTCACCACCCTGAACATGCTGACCCTCGAGCAGAAGCTCGACACGTTGTCGCCGGAGAAGTCGCGCCGCTACATGCACAAGTACGTCTTCCCGCCGTTCTCCACCGGTGAGACCGGCCGGGTCGGCTCGCCGAAGCGTCGCGAGGTCGGCCACGGCGCGCTTGCCCGCCGGGCACTGCTGCCGGTGCTCCCTGCCCGTGAGGAGTTCCCCTACGCCATCCGCCAGCTGTCGGAGGCCATGGGCTCCAACGGCTCGACCTCCATGGGGTCGGTCTGTGCCTCGAGCATGTCGTTGCTGCAGGCCGGTGTGCCGCTGCGCGCCTCTGTGGCCGGCATCGCGATGGGCCTGATCTCCGATGACGTCGACGGGGAGACGGAGTACGTCGCCCTGACCGACATCCTGGGAGCCGAGGACGCCTTCGGCGACATGGACTTCAAGGTCGCCGGCACCCGCGAGTTCGTGACCGCGCTCCAGCTCGACACCAAGCTCGACGGCATCCCGGCCGAGGTCCTCGCGAAAGCGCTGAACCAGGCCAAGGACGCCCGCCTGGCGATTCTCGACGTGATGGACGAGGCCATCAGCGCTCCCGAGGAGATGTCGCTGCACGCCCCGCGGATCATCACCGTGAAGATCCCCGTCGACAAGATCGGTGAGGTCATCGGACCCAAGGGCAAGGTGATCAACCAGATCCAGGACGACACCGGTGCGCAGCTGTCCATCGAGGACGACGGCACGATCTACATCGGCGCCACCAACGGCGAGTCGGCCGAGGCTGCCCGCCAGGCCGTCAATGCCATCGCCAACCCGACGATGCCCGAGGTCGGCGAGCGCTACCTCGGCACGGTCGTGAAGACGACCAACTTCGGCGCCTTCGTGTCGCTGCTCCCGGGCAAGGACGGCCTGCTGCACATCAGCAAGCTCCGCGCCCTGGCCGGCGGCAAGCGCGTCGACGCCGTCGAGGACGTGCTGTCGGTCGGTCAGAAGGTCCAGGTGCAGATCGCCGAGGTCGACGACCGCGGCAAGCTCTCGCTGATCCCGGTCGTGGAGGAGTCCTCCTCCGAGGCCGCTGCTGACGAGTCCGACTCCAGCGACGAGGAGTGACGCTCGGCGTGAGCCAGCGTTCCGACGTGACGACCCGCCCGGGGGCCACCCCGGGCGGGTCGCCCGTTTCCCGGCCGGTGACCCGCACCCTGCACACCGAGCGGGGCCGCGACGGTCAGGTGACCGGTCGCACCCGGCGGACCGTCCTGCCCAGCGGGCTGCGGATCGTCACCGAGGAGATCGCCGGGGCCCGATCCGCCAGCATCGGGGTCTGGGTCGGGGTCGGCTCGCGCGACGAGTCGCCGGTGCTGCACGGCTGCTCGCACTTCCTCGAGCACCTGCTCTTCAAGGGGACCCCGGAGCGCAGTTCTCTGGACATCTCGGTGGCCATGGATGCCGTGGGCGGTGAGCTGAACGCCTTCACCGCGAAGGAGTACACCGTCTTCCATGCTCGGGTGCTGGAGGAGGACCTACCTCTCGCCGTCGACGTACTCGGCGACATGGTGACCGGTTCGCTGCTCCTGCCCGAGGATGTCGAGGCCGAGCGCGAGGTCATTCTCGACGAGATCGCGATGCACGAGGACGATCCCGACGACGTGGTGCACGACCTGTTCGCAGCGCAGGCCTGGGGCGACTCGCCACTCGGCCGGCGCATCGCCGGGACCATCGGGTCGATCAGCGGGCTGACTCGCGACCAGGTGCACCGGTTCTATCGTCGCCACTACCGGCCCGAGCAGATGGTGATCGCGGTCGCCGGCGGGCTCGACCACGCGAGCGTGGTGCGCCAGGTGCGCCGCGCGTTCGGCCGGCACGGGTTCCTCGATGGTCTCGCGGAGATCGGCGCCACCCGGGCCACGACCTTGGCCCGGCGGACCCACGGTGGCGCGGCCACCGCGCACCGGTCGTTCGAACAGGTCAACGTGGTGCTCGGCATGGGTGGGGTCACGCGCAGCGACCCTCGTCGCTACGCGCTGGGCGTGCTGAACGCCGCGCTTGGCGGCGGCACCTCCTCGCGCCTGTTCCAGGAGGTCCGGGAGCGGCGCGGCCTGGCCTACTCGGTCTACTCCTTCGCCAGCCACTACCGCGACGCCGGCCTGGTCGGGGTCTCGGTCGGCTGCCTGCCGGCGAAGCTGGACCCCGTGCTCGCCACGATCCGTGCCGAGCTGGCGAGGGTGGCCGCCCACGGCCTGGGCGAGGACGAGGTGGCCTGGGGTCAGGGCCAGCTGCGCGGCGGGCTGGTGCTCGGCCTGGAGGACCCTGGGGCACGGATGTCGCGCCTGGGCAAGGCCGAGCTGATGTACGCCGACCTGCTGCCGCTCGACGAGGTCATCCACCGCATCGACCGGGTCACGCCCGACGACGTCCGCGCTGTGGCCGCGGCGTTGTTCACCCGGCCGGAGATCCTCGCGGTGGTCGGCCCCGGCGCCTGAATCGAGCCGTGGGTCCCGGCACTGGATCCCGGTGGCTGCGTCAGGCAGCCAGCGCCAGGCCTGCGCAGGCGACCGCCCAGAGTGAGCTGGCGAGGGTGCCGATGATGAAGCGCTCCGCGGCTCCGGAGTCGTCTTGGACCCGCAGCTCGGGATAGCGGCCGAGACCCTTCAGCGCCAGCAGGACCGCGAGGCCGGCCGGCCAGCCGGCCACCAGGCTGACGTAGACGGCCGCGCGCTCCAGGGCACCGATCCAGGCACCACCGCGCAGCACCTCGCCGGCGGTGCTGAGGGACCCGGGCGCGTCGCCTCCTCGACCGTCGACCAGGGAGAACACCGCCGTCGCCGCCGGTCCACCGCCGAGGACGGCCAGCACGCAGGAGACCACGAGCAGCACGCCACGGGCGCCCGACTCCACCGGCTCGGCATCCAGGACGACCAGCAGTGCCGCCCCGGCGAGCCCGAGAGCGGCCGCTCCGGCGGGGAGCAGGGGCCGGGGGAGCAGCCACCCGGCGAACGCAGCCAGCGAGCCGAGGCCGACCAGAAGGATCGCGAACGCGGTCACGAGGCGGCCTCGGGCTGCCCGAGCAGCTCTCGCGCCAGGTGCGAGACCAGCTCGCGTCCCCGGCGGCCCTCGGCGATGCCGGCCGCCCGGGCCCGCTGGCTGACCGCGGACTGGGTGATGCCGAGCTTGCGCGCCGCCTCGTCGTACGTCACGTCCTGCTCCAGCAGCTCTGCGACCTCCCAGCCCTTGTGGCTGCGGCGTCCGAGCACACCGGCCCACAGCCACAGCGCGCTCTCCAGGTGGCGGACCCCGGCCTGGTCGCCGGCGACGCGCAGATGCCAGGGGCTGGACTTCGCGGCGGTGACGGCCTCGCGCGCGTGCAGGTACGCCGGGCCGCGGCCGGCCCGGGCGTGCGAAGGGAGTGGCCGCTCGATCTCCCCGACACCGACGCCGATGTTCCACTCTCCGGTGCGCAGCAGCGGCTCGAGCACCGACACCAGCGACTCCGGCGCCGCTACGACTCCTTGGAACTCGTCGCCGGCAGTGCGTTCGAGCGGCAACAGCAGGGGCACGGCCGCGAGGGCCGCGATGGCCTCGGGGACGAGGTCGGGCCCGCGACGGCTGGACCGCTGGTCGACGGTGAGGACGAGCACAGTCATCATCCTACATTAGGACAGAAGCTGATGAAGCGCAACATAAGTTTGAAACCTGTTTCAGCGTCGGCCGATCAACCCGATCACCAGGGGAGCCTTCTGCTCGACGACCGACACCGCGAAGCCCGCGGCCGCGAGCGAGGCCGAGGTCTTGCGCACGATCTCCGGGACCAGCTCGGGACGGGCTTCGTAGAAGAGGTAGATCGAGCCGCCCGGCACCAGCCGCTCGTGCAGCAGCGCCATCTCATCTGCGCACTCGCGCACCCAGAACAGGTTGACGTTGAAGGCGAAGACCTTGGTCAGCCGCTTCACCGGGACCCGCAGCGTGGCGAGATCGATCTGGCGGACGGTGAGTCGGCCGGCGTCGACGGACCTCTGGTTGCGGCGGCGGGTGCGGTCGACGCCGGACTCCGACCGGTCGATCGCGAACAGCTTCCCGGTCTCGAGGAACTCGCAGATCGCCTCAGCGCCGGCCCCCGGCCCACAGCCGATCTCGAGGACCTGGTCGTCGGGTTGGAGCTCCATGTGGTCGACCGCCCACCGGATCCGGGGCGGGATCTGCTGCCGTGACATGCCCACAGCCTGCCACCACTCGGCCCACTAGTCAGTCACCGCCTCCTGCGGATCCTCGGACAAGGCTAGGTTGGGCCCGGTCGAGTGGTCGTGCGCCGTCGGGCGTGGTCAGGAGAGACGTGGTGGCGGGCGGGTCGAGAGCGGTGGCTCACCAGGGGTCAGAACGGCTACGGGTCGGCGTCCTGGGGGCCCGCGGCAAGGTGGGCCGTGAGGTCTGCGCAGGCGTGGTCGAGGCGCCGGATCTGGAGCTCGTGGCCGAGGTGGACGCCGGGGATCCGCTGGCGGCCCTGGTCGACGGTGGCGCTCAGGTCGTCGTGGACTTCACTCACCCCGACGTGGTGATGGACAACCTGCGCTTCTGCGTCGAGCACGGCCTCCACGCCGTCGTCGGCACCACCGGCTTCGACGACGCCCGGCTGGAGCTCCTGCGCGGATGGCTCGCGGACGCCCCGGGCACGGGAGTGCTCGTGGCGCCGAACTTCTCGATCGGGGCGGTGCTGATGATGCGCTTCGCTGCCCAGGCCGCGCCGTACTTCGAGTCGGTGGAGATCATCGAGCTGCACCATCCCGACAAGGCCGACGCCCCCTCAGGTACGTCGGCGCGCACGGCGCGGCTGGTCGCGGAAGCGCGCCGCGCGGCAGGGTCGGACCCGATGCCCGACGCCACCTCGACCGGCCTCGCGGGGGCACGCGGCGCCGAGGTCGAGGGCGTCCGCATCCACAGCGTTCGCGCTCGCGGCCTGGTTGCCCACCAGGAGGTCGTGCTCGGCGGCACGGGGGAGACCCTCGTGCTGCGCCACGACTCACTGGCGCGCTCGTCGTTCCTTCCCGGCGTGCTGGCGGGGGTGCGCGCCATCGCGAACCGCCCGGGGCTCACCGTCGGGCTGGAGGAGCTGCTCGACCTCGGGTGAGCCTCGGGGGTTCGCGAAACGGCGCTCGCGGTCGCGCGAAACGGCGCTCGCGGTCGCGCGAAACGGCGCTCGTGGTCGCGCGAAACGGCGCTGGCGGTGACGGTTCGACGGTCACCTTGATCGCCTCGCCGCGCTCGACGATGCCGAAGGCGTCCATCACCTCGGCCAGCGGGATGAGGCGGGTGATCAGGTCCTTCACCGGCACCTGACCGGTCGAGATGTACTCCAGAGCGCGCTTGTTGTGCGCCGGCGCGGAACCGTTGGATGTCCACCGAAGAAGGAGATCCGGCCGTTGCGCGCGGCCCTGGACCAGGTAGACCGGCGCGGCCTGGTGCACACCGCGGGCGATCCGGGTGTGCATGCAGCCGATCGGGCCGGCACCCAAGACGACCACGGAGTCGCTGGGCTCGATGCCGAGCAGCTCCTGGGCGTTGATGGCGCAGGCGAACGGCTCGGCGGCCGGGGCCTCGTCGTACCCGACGTTGTCGGGGATCTTGATGAGCCCGACGACCTTGAGCACCTGCTGGGGCACGATGAGGTACTCCGCGAAGCCGCCGTCGTACTGGAGGCCGACCGAGGTCTGGTTCTGGCAGACCGCCATCAGGTCTCGCCCTTGTTGCACTCATAGCAGTCACCGCACGGGACGGCTGCGATCACCTGGAGGATCTTGACGTCGGTGCCGCAGGTGGAGCAGTTTCTTGACCCGGAGCTCGATCTCGTCGGGGCCGCAGGTCGGCTCGGGGACATCCTCGAGCCGGAGGTACTCGGGGGCATAGAAGCGCAGTGCGAGCATGACGCTTCTCGCGACGCTGCGAGCCAGGGTTCGCAGCGCCTGTCCGTGGGTTGGGCACCCGTTTCTGTCTGAATTCAATTGGAAGTAGTCTGCTCAAGGGCTTGACGAAGGCAAACGGGGACCGATATGAAGGTATTCACAGATCCGTGTGACTTGGCGCACGCGGATCCGTCCAGACCGGCCGCGTAGCACGCGCGGCCGACCGAGAAAGGACCACCATGGCGACAGCCACGTCAACCCAGGCAGCCGGTCCCGGCGCCCGGGTCCACATCCAGAGGTTCGGCACCTTCTTGTCGAACATGGTCATGCCCAACATCGGCGCGTTCATCGCGTGGGGGCTGATCACGGCCCTGTTCATCGAGGTCGGGTGGTTGACCAGCCTCGGCATCGGAGAGTCGCCCGACAGCTGGGTGGCCAAGTTCGGCGGTTGGGGCGACTACGCCGGCGGCGGCATCGTCGGCCCGATGATCGTCTACTTGTTGCCGCTGCTGATCGCCTACACCGGCGGCAAGAACATCTATGACACCCGTGGTGGTGTCGTCGGCGCGATCGCCACCATGGGCGTGATCGTGGGCACCGACATCCCGATGTTCATGGGCGCGATGATCATGGGCCCGCTCGCCGGCTGGTCCATGAAGCACATCGACGCGATCTGGGACGGCAAGATCAGGCCCGGGTTCGAGATGCTCGTCAACAACTTCGCGGTAGGCATCTGGGGCATGATCCTCACGATCTTCGGCTTCGTGGTGATGAGCCCGGTCGTGACCTGGATCGCCGACCGACTCGGCGACGCGATCGACTGGCTGGTGTCGAACAACCTGCTGCCGTTCACCTCGCTGGTCATCGAGCCGGCCAAGGTGCTGTTCCTCAACAACGCCCTGAACCATGGGGTGCTGACACCGATCGGCACCCAACAGGCGGTCGAGGACGGCAAGTCGGTCCTGTTCCTGCTCGAGGCCAACCCCGCAGCCGGGCTCGGCCTGCTGCTGGCCTACTCCATGTTCGGCAAGGGGCTGGCCAAGGCCTCGGCGCCGGGCGCTGCGATCATCCACTTCTTCGGTGGCATCCACGAGATCTACTTCCCCTACGTGCTGATGAAGCCGAAGCTGATCGTCGCGATGATCGCCGGTGGGTTCACCCAGATCCTGATCAACGTCATCTTCAGCTCCGGGCTCCGAGCGCCCGCGGCGCCAGGGTCGGTGTTCGCCGTCTATGCCCAGGTTCCGGGCGACAGCGTCATCGGCGTCACGCTGTCGATCCTCGGTGGGGCCGCAGCGTCGTTCGCGGTTGCCGCGATCCTGCTGAAGACGGACAAGACCGAAGAGGCCGAGGACCAGCTGGTCGGTGCCACGCACAGCATGGAGGCGATGAAGGGCAAGTCGTCCTCGGTCGCGTCCGCCCTCACCGGTGGTGCTGCCACCGCCGTGGCGACCCGCCCGGTCGAGAAGATCGTGTTCGCATGTGACGCGGGCATGGGGTCCTCGGCGATGGGTGCTTCGGTGCTCCGCAAGAAGGTTCACGATGCCGGCTTCACCAGTGTCACGGTCGTCAACCAGGCGATCGCGAACCTGAGCGACGACAGCGACGTGGTGGTCACCCACCAGGACCTCACGGCCCGTGCCGAGATCAAGTCGCCGTCGGCGATCCACGTGTCTGTCGAGAACTTCCTCGGCAGTCCGAAGTACGACGACATCGTCGAGATCGTTCGCGAGTCCCACGGTGGGGCGACCGGGTCGTGACCGTTCTCAGTGAGGAGTCCATTCGGTTGCAGGGGGTGGCGTCGACTCGGGACGACGCCATCACCGAGGCCGGTGAGCTGTTGGTGGCCGCCGGTGCTGTCGAGCCGGCGTACGTCGAGGCGATGCACGAGCGTGAAACCTCGGTGTCGACGTACATGGGCAACCTGCTCGCCATCCCGCACGGCACCAACGAGGCGAAGCCCTCGATCGTGCGCACGGGGCTGTCCTTCGTCCGCTATGACAACGGCGTGGACTGGAACGGCAACCCGGTGAAGTTCGTGATCGGCATCGCGGGCGCGGGAGACGACCATCTGACCCTGCTCGGGCAGATCGCCCAGGTGTTCATGGACACCGACCAAGTGGCCCAGCTCGAGTCCGCCGGATCGGCGGGGGATGTGCTGGCCATCCTCTCGGGAGTGAGCGGGGACTGACCCCCTCACCTGCGTGAACCGGACCGCCCCTGGCTCCTTCGTGGAGTCGGGGGCGGGGCCGCGTCTGGGGTCGGCGCCAGCGCGTCTACTGGTGCGTACGACTCACCTGGTGCGTCGTACGCACCAGTAGACCGAACGGCGACTAGGCCAGCCGGACCAGCGCTGCCACCAGGGCAGCGCCGAAGACGACGACCAGGAAGGGCGCTCGCAGGAGCAGCGCCACCACGGCGTAGGCCAGCGCCGCGAGCCTTGCATCGACCGCCAGTCCGGCGCCGTCGGCGAAGACCTGCACGGCCACCAGCGCGGCCAACAACGCGACCGGGATCCGGTCCGCGACCCGCTCGACCACCGGATGGTCCAGCACCCGAGCCGGCACCGACAGTCCGGCCAGCTTCAGCAGGTAGCAGCCGATGCAGGCGGCGACCAGGGCGGTCCAGGTCATCGGTCGCCCCCAGCGTCTGGGGTCGGCTGCTCGGGGATCTCCGTGGTGTCAGGTCGGCGGGCCAGGACCCCGGCCAGCAAGGCCACGCCGCCGGCGGCGAGCACGGGTACGCCGGCCGCGGTCACCGGCACCAGCATCAGGGCCACCACGGCGGCCAGCGCCGCCACCACCCGGTTGGCCCGGTCGCGGAAGCGCGGCCACAGCAGCGCGAGGAAGGCCGCGCCGACCGCCGCGTCCAGACCGTAGGTCCGTGGATCGCCGATCGCAGCGCCGGCCAGGGCGCCCGCAGCCGTCGCCAGGTTCCACAACACGAAGATCGACAGTCCCGTGGTGAGGAAGCCGACCCGGGCAGCGCGGATGCTGCCACGGTTCACCGCCATGGCCGTGGACTCGTCGATCAGCAGGTGTGCGGCCGCCACGGTCCGCCACCCCCGCCAGGCCAGCAGCGGCGCCATCCGCAGGCCGTAGAGGGTGTTGCGGGTGCCGAGCAGCAGGGCGGTCACGCCGGCAGAGACAGGTGCGCCTCCGGCGGCGACCACGCCGACCAGGGCGAACTGGGACGCCCCGGTGAACATCAGCAGCGACAGCGCGCACGTCTGCGCGACGGACAGCCCCGCGGCGACGCCGACCGCGCCGAAGGAGACGCCGTAGGCACCGGTGGCCAGGCCCACGCCCACGGAGTCGCGCACGATCGCGGCCCGCTCAGCCGCCCACCCGGACGGCTCGACGGCGGCCGGGGAGACATTCACCCGCGCGACCCTAGCGGGCTCAGGCAGGCTCAGGCGGGCCGCCCGCGGGTCCGGTCAGCGGCGGCGCACCCGCACCGGCTCGCCCCGATGAGTGAAGTCGTGGACCAGCGTGTAGGCCACCAGCAGCCCCGCCACGCCCCCGACCAGGCCGCCTCCGGCGGCGACGAGCGGCAGCGGTGTCGAGATCGCCAGCCAGGTGCCGACGGCCACGAAGACCAGCAGAGCCAGAGCGACGGTGCGCCATCGGTAGATCCTAGGAAGCCGACCGAACATTGGCTCGCCTCCGTCTCCGTGGGAGAGCGCCTCGCGGCGCCGGAAACCCATCCTGGTCATGAGCCCGGCCGGAAATCAAGACCCCCCGGGCTATCCACAGGAGAGGTTCAGGTGAGCGCCGTGTGCAGACGAACCTGTTTCACGGTGACCGAGCCGTCACCCGTCAGGTCGAGGGTGCGGTGCGCCCCGTCCGTGGCCCAGCCGGCGTCGCTGAGGAAGGTGCGGGTCGCGTCGTCGGTCGCGACCAGCCAGCAGACCGCTCGGGTGAAGCGGTCGGCGCGCATGGTGTCAACGGCGGCGTGGAGCAGCCGCGACCCGTGGCCGAGTCGGCGTTCGTCGGGATGCACCGCCAGCTCGGAGAGCTCGGCCACCTCGAGCGGGTCGCTGTCGGGGTCCTCGCTCGGCTGGGTGACCGCCATCCCCGTGACGCGCTGCCGCTCCAGCGCCACCAGCACCCGGTTGCGCGCGTCGCCGGGTCGTTGGAGGGACGCCTGCCAGCGGGCGGCGGCCGCCGCCACGGTGGCGGGGTCATCGGCGGTGGGAAGCGCGGCGTCGGGCAGCAGGCCGGCATACCGCTCGCGCCAGGCGCGCAGCTGTACGTCGGCCACGAACGCCGCGTCGTCGGCCCACGCGACCCGGACGGACCGGTCGGCGGGGGCGGCGGGGGAGGTCATGGACCGATCTTGTCAGGCAGGGCCGATCACCTCCGACAGGCGCACCTCCTGTAGGTATGACGCTCGGGCGCCGCAGGCGCGTTCGGGTGTTACAGCGCGCTACCCTGGCAAGGATGTACGGCAACGACTTCGGCGCCCGCGCCGACCAGCCTGACCAGCCTGACCAGGAGCCTGCCCAGGACTCCGACGAGCCTCTCGCCTTCGCCGGGCTGGTGACCGAGGGCGCCGTCGAGCCGCGCGACGCGATGCCGGAGGCCTACCGCCGGACGCTGATTCGTCAGATCGCCCAGCACGCGCACTCCGAGATCATCGGGATGCAGCCCGAGGCGCAACTGGATCACCCGGGCACCGAGCCTGCGTCGCAAGGCGATCTTGATGGCCAAGGTGCAGGACGAGGCCGGCCACGGCCTCTACCTGTACGCCGCCGCGGAGACGCTCGGCGTCGACCGAGGCGACCTGATCGACGGCCCTGCACGAGGGCCGGCAGAAGTACTCCTCGATCTTCAACTACCCCACGCTCGCGTGGGCCGACGTGGGCGCCATCGGCTGGCTGGTCGACGGCGCGGCGATCACCAACCAGGTGCCGCTGTGCCGCTGCTCCTACGGGCCCTACGCCCGGGCCATGGTGCGGATCTGCAAGGAGGAGTCGTTCCACCAGCGGCAGGGCTTCGAGATCCTGCACACGCTGTCCCACGGCACGCCCGAGCAGCACGCGATGGCCCAGGACGCCGTCGACCGCTTCTGGTGGCCCTCGCTGATGATGTTCGGGCCGCCCGACGCCGACTCGCCGCAACACGCGCCCAGTCCATGGCCTGGGGGATCAAGCGCTTCTCCAACGACGAGCTGCGCCAGCGCTTCGTGGACATGACCGTCCCGCAGGCCGAGGCGCTCGGGCTGAGGCTGCCCGATCCGCGAGTTGCGCTGGAACGCCGACCGGGGTCACTACGACCACGGACCGATCGACTTCACCGAGCTCTACGACGTCATCGCGGGGCAACGGCCCGTGCAACGCCGAGCGGATCGCCCACCAGCTGGCGGCCCACGAGGACGGGGCCTGGGTGCGGGAGGCGGCGTCGGCGTACGACGCGAAGCACCACGGCGCAGCCGCCTGGGATTCGGAGGTGGCCGGATGACCGGATGGCCGTTGTGGGAGGTGTTCGTGCGGGCCCGCCGCGGGCTGTCCCACGTGCATGCCGGCTCGCTGCACGCCCCCGACGCGGAGATGGCGTTGCGCAACGCCCGCGATCTCTACACCCGGCGGGGCGAGGGCGTCTCCTTGTGGGTGGTGCGGTCCTCGGAGATCATCGCCTCGAGCCCCGACGAGCGTGACTCGTTCTTCGACCCGGCCGCCGACAAGATCTACCGCCATCCGACGTTCTACGACGTTCCGGACGGGGTGGAGCACCTGTGAGCCCGCTCGCCGGGTACGCCCTCGCCCTGGGCGACGACGCCGTCGTGATGGCCCAGCGCCTCGGCTGGTGGATCAGCCGGGCGCCCGAGCTCGAAGAGGACCTCGCGCTGGCGAACCTCGGTCTCGACCAGCTCGGCCAGGCCCGGATGCTGCTCTCCGCGGCCGGTGCGGCCGAGGGCGCCGGCCGCACCGAGGACGACCTCGCCTACCTCCGCGACGCCGCCGACTTCCGCAACGTGTGCCTGGTGGAGCGTCCGATGGAGGACTTCGGGGTGGCCATGGTCCGGCTGCTGCTGTTCGCGGCCTACCAGCGCGAGCTGTACGCCGCCCTGGAGGCGAGCGCGGACCCGACGCTGGCGGCGGTGGCGGCGAAGGCGGTCAAGGAGGTCACCTACCACCTCGACCACGCCGAGCACTGGGTGGTGCGCCTGGGTGACGGCACCGCGCAGTCCCACTCCCGGATCCAGGCGGCGCTGGACCAGGAGTGGCCGTGGGCCGCCGAGCTCTTCGAGGGCGCGTGGCTCGACCCGGCCCTGGTCAGCAGCGGCGTCGCCGTCGACCCGGCCGGGCTGGAGGCTCCCGCCATGGCCCGAGTGCGCCGCACCCTCCGCCGGGCGACGCTCAGCGAGCCGCCGGCCACGGCCACGGACGCGGATGGCCGCTCCGGACGGCACACCGAACACCTCGCGCCGCTGCTCGCGGAGTTCCAGTCCGTCGCCCGGGCCCATCCCGGAGCCGTGTGGTGAGCCGACGCGAGGACCTGGTGCACGCGCCGCAGCCCGACCTCCCGGCGGCGGTGGAGTTGCCCGCCGTCGACACCGAGACCGCCTGGGCGGTGGCAGCGGCCGTCCCGGACCCCGAGCTGCCCGTGGTCGGGATCGGGGGGCTGGGCATCCTGCGCAACGTCAGGGTCGACGACCGGGGGAGGGCACACGTGCAGCTCACCCCGACCTATTCGGGGTGCCCGGCGATGGAGACCATCCGCGCACACGTGGTCGAGGCGCTCACCACTGCCGGCTGCCACCAGGTCGACGTCGAGTTCGTGCTCGCGCCGGCCTGGACGACCGACGACATCACCGACGAGGCACGCGCCGCCCTCGCGGCCGCGGGCATCGCGCCCCCGTCATCGCATCGGGCCGGATCCGTCGTGCTGCGGATCTCACCGGCGTGCCCGAGGTGCGGAGCCCACGATGTCCGCGAGCTCAGCCGCTTCGGCGCCACCTCGTGCAAGGCATTGTGGGTCTGCTCCGTGTGTCGCGAGCCGTTCGAGCAGGTCAAGGACCTGCGGTGAGCCCCACCGGCCGGGGGGCCGCGCCCCGCCTGGCCGGGGATGGCTGTGTCAGGCTTTCCCGGTGAGCTCGCGCCAGTCCGCCTTCCACCCCCTCCAGGTCGCGGCCATCGACGAGTTGAGCGAGGACGCCGTCGCGCTGACGCTGGCGGTCCCCGAGGACCTTCGCGAGGAGTTCGCGTTCACCGCGGGTCAGCACGTCGCGATCCTCGGCCCCGACGCCGTGCGCCGCTCCTACTCCCTGGTCTCGACCCCGCGCTCCGGCGTACTCCGGGTCGGCATCAAGAAGCTCGCCGGAGGCACCTTCTCGCAGGGCGTGCTGCCGGACTTGAGCGTGGGGGACGTGCTGCAGGTGATGCGGCCCTCGGGCCGGTTCACCGTGGCGCCCGACCACTCCGCCCACCGCAGGTACGCCGCCCTGGCGGCGGGCTCGGGCATCACTCCCGTGCTGTCGATCCTCACCACGCTGCTGGAGGAGGAGCCCCATTCCTTCGTCACGCTGGTCTACGCCAACCGCACCCAGCGCTCGATCATGTTCGCCGACGAGGTGGCCGGCCTGAAGGACCGTTTCCCCGACCGCTTCCAGCTCCTGCACGTGCTCTCCCGTGAACGTCAGGACGTCGAGCTGTTGTCGGGCAGGCTCGACGGGGTGCGGCTCAAGGCGATCCTGGACGCCTGGATCCCACCCCAGGAGATCGACGGTTGGTTCCTGTGCGGACCGCAGCAGATGGTGCTCGACCTCCGCGACGCCCTGGTGGAGGCGGGGGTGCCCAGAGAGCGCGTGCACGGCGAGCTGTTCCACGCCGACCCGCAACCGCACCCGGAGCAGCCGCCGATCCGGCTGGGCGGCGACGCCCACGTGACCATCCGCCTGGATGGACGCGAGTCCGACCTCTCACTGGCGCCCGACGGCCGGCCGATCCTGCACGCGGCGCTGGAGGTCCGCCCGGACCTGCCGTTCGCCTGCCAGGGCGGCGTCTGCGGCACCTGCCGCGCCCTCCTGGTCGAGGGCAGCGTGAGCATGGACGCCAGCTGGGCGCTGGAACCGGAGGAGATCGAGCAGGGCTATGTGCTGACGTGTCAGTCCCATCCCACCTCCGAGCGGGTGGTCCTCGACTACGACGGCTGAGCGCGGCCGTCGGTCGCGGCCGGGAGGGTGGAGGGGCCGGCCGGGATCGGCGGCGGGCCGACGAGGACCGCCCCACCCATGGCCAACAGCAGGCCGGCCCCGATGGCCAGCCACCACCCGGGGCGGACGCCGTCGCCGAGCGCCAGGACGCCGAGCACGCCCGGCACCGCGGTCTGTCCCACGATCATCGGCGCGGTCACGGTGCTCACGCCGCCTCGTTCGAGCCCGGTCGAGTAGAGCCAGAAACCGAGCAGCCCGAACACCGACACCGCCACGGCGGCGAGCACCACCAACGGGCCCGCGGGCCAGGTGACGCCGCGCACGGCCAGCGCCGAGCCGGCGTACGCCAGCCCGGCGAGGGTGCCGAACCAGACGCCCGGCGGCTGCTGACCGATGCTCGCGGCCACCAGGAGAGCCACGGCGCCGGCGTACATCGCGGCCACGAAGGTCGCTGACACCCGGACCGTCCCAGGGTCGCCGGCTCCGGCCGCCAGGAGGAAGAGCCCGAGCACGATCACCGACACGGCCGCCCACTGGCGGGTGCTCGCGTGCTCGGAGACCCGATGGGCGCCCAGCGCCGCGATGGGCAGGGACAGCGCGATGCTGGCCTGGGCCAGATAGAGCGGAAGCAGCCAGATGGCGACGGCATGCAGCAGGAAACCCCCGAGATAGGCGACCACCACCAGCACCAGCAGGGGGTGGCGCACTGCGTCCGCCACGAAGCTGCCGAGATTGCGGGCGCCTCGGTCCAGCTGGCGTACGGCGTGCGCCTGCAGCACGGCGGCGGCGCCGAACAGCGCGGCCGCTCCGACGCCCGCGAGCAGGCCGAGGATCACGAGTGAACTTCCGTTCGAGTCAGGTCAGCTGTAGTGCTCGGGGAGCTTCTGACCGATCTTGACCTGACGCTTGGGCAGTCGCAGGAAACGCACCTGCAAGGCACGCATGACCATGTAGTAGGTGGTGCCCTTGAGGGGCTCGTCGGGGAAGCGGCGCGCCAGCTCCCGACGCATCCGGAAGCGCATCATGACCATCTCGACACCGGCCATGGCGATGCCCGTGAGCAGGAGTGCGTTGCCGAGCGCCATCAGCCCCGGCTCCCTCGTCCAGCCGAGCACCAGACTGATCAGCATCAAAGGGACCAGGAACTCCACGAGTGAGATCCGCGAGTCGATGAAGTCGCGGATGAATCGCCGGACCGGACCCTTGTCCCGCTGCGGCAGGTGGCGCTCGTCGCCGGTGCGCATCGCCTCGCGCATCTTGGCCCCGGACACGGCTCGCGAGCTGCGCTGCGCGGCCGCTCGCTCCTTGCGTGTGCGCGGGCCCGACTTGGCCCGGGCCTTGGCTGCCGCCTCGGCCTCCTTGCGGGTCGGGGTGGGGCGGCCCTTGCCTCCCGGCTTGGCCGGGGTCTGTGCGGACGACGCGGAGTCGGACTTGGATCGGCGGAACACGGGCACAGCCTTCGGTCGGTCGGAACGAGACGGGTTCAGCCTACCGGGGTCGGGTCGCGCGAGAACCTGCCGTGGGGTCGTGCTCGCCGCGCTTGACGCTGGAAACTAGGGTGGGGTGCAGGAGGTCCCCGCCGGGTGACCGTCAGACGGAGGGACACGGCCCCTATGAGCCTGTGGCAGCGCATCACCATGCTCTTCAAGTCCAAGGCGCACAACGCGTTGGACCGCGCTGAGGACCCGCGCCAGACGTTGGACTACAGCTTCCAACGCCAGACCGAGCTGCTCGCGAAGGTGCGGCGCGGCGTGGCCGACGTTGCCACCAGCCGCAAGCGCGTGGAGATCCAGGTCAACCAGCTGGAGCAGCAGTCAGCCAAGCTGCAGGGCCAGGCGGAGAAGGCCATCGACATGAACCGCGAGGACCTCGCCCGCGAGGCGCTGACTCGCAAGTCCGGTCTCACCACCCAGATCAACGACCTGCGGATCCAGCTCGCCCAGCTGCAGGGGGAAGAGGAGAAGCTCACCCTGGCCCAGCAGCGGCTGGCGGCCAAGGTCGAGGCCTTCCGCACCCGCAAGGAGACGATCAAGGCGACCTACACCGCCGCCGAGGCCCAGACCCGGATCAACGAGGCTGTCTCGGGCATCGGCGAGGAGATGGGCGACGTCGGCATGGCGATCCAGCGGGCGGAGGACAAGACCGCGCAGATGCAGGCCCGAGCCGGCGCCATCGACGAGCTGATCGCCTCCGGTGCCCTCGACGACGTCACCGCGCTCAACCGCGGCGACGACATCACCCGTGAGCTCGAGTCGATGAGCTCGGAGGCCGACGTGGAGGCCGAGCTGGCCCGGCTCAAGGGCAAGGACGCTCCGGCCGCGATCGAGTCGCCGGTCGACGGCGGGGAGATCCTGAAGGTCGAGGAGCCAGTGGGCGAGGCCGTGGAGGTCGACAAGTCCGGGGAGTCGTCATGATCGTGCGGATCCTCGGCGAGGGGCAGTTCGACGTCCCCGACGACGCCCTGACCAGCCTGAACGAGCACGACGCGGCGGTCGAGGCGGCGATCGAGTCCGGCGACGAGACGGCCTTCGCCGGAGCGCTCGAGCGGCTCCTCGGCAGCGTGCGCTCCGCGGCGACGATGCACGCCGTCGACTCGCTGGACGAGTCCGACGCGATCCTGCCCCCGGGCGACGCCACCCTCGACGAGGTGCGCGAGATGCTGGCCGGCGACGGTCTGATCCCGGGCTGACCGACCCACGATGGCGACCACACGATTCATCAAGGACACCGGGCTCACGCTTCGGATGACCTCGGTGATGCTGCTGCTCGGCGGGATCTTCGTGGCGTTCATCGTCACGCTGATGTTCGTCCTGCCGGCGCAGTACGCCCCGATCATCGCGCTGATCGGCATCGGCATCGCCTTCTTCCAGTGGTGGAACAGCGACACGGTGGCGATGAAGGCCATGCGGGCCCGGGAGGTCACGCCCGAGCAGGCCCCGGAGCTGCACGGCATGATCGACCGGCTCTGCGCCCTGGCCGACATGCCCAAGCCGCGGGTCGGCATCGCCGAGCTCGACCTTCCCAACGCGTTCGCCACCGGCCGCTCTCCCGAGCGGGCCGTGGTCTGCGTGACCACCGGCATCCTCGGCAAGCTGACCGCCGAGGAGCTCGAGGGGGTGCTCGCCCACGAGCTGTCCCACGTCGCGCACCGCGACGTGCTGGTGATGACGATCGCGTCGTCGGCCGGCATCGTCGCGGGCATGCTCACCCGCTCCGCGCAGTTCGCCGGCTTCGGGTTCGGCGGCCGGTCCCGCAACAGCAGCAGCGGGGTGCCGGCGTACCTGCTGGTGCTGGCCGTCAGCATCGCGGTCTACGCCGTCAGCTTTCTGCTGACCCGGATGCTCTCGCGCTACCGCGAGCTGTGCGCCGACCGTTCGGGGGCCTACCTCACGATGAAGCCGGCCGCCCTGGCCTCGGCGCTCCAGAAGATCACCGGCGAGATGGCGGCGATCCCGCAGCGCGACCTGCGGTCCAACAACGCCATGAACGCCTTCTTCATCGCACCGGCGATCAGCGGGGCCGGGCTGCGCACGCTGACTGCGACGCATCCCTCGCTGGAGCAGCGGCTCGAGCAGCTGGCCCGGATCCAGACCGAGCTGTCTCGGCCCCAGGGCTGACCGTCGGTGCCCACGAACCGATGAGGATCTGGGAAGCCGTCCGGGGTCGCCGGCGCGACAAGGGGCCGAACCTCGATGCGCTGTTCGGGATCCCGGCGGCCGCGATCTCGCTGGAGGCAGTCGCGGGCTTCGTCGCGACGGGCGACGGCTCGGTCTGCTTCCGAGGTGCTGCCGGCGCGGCTTTCCACGCGCTCCAGACCGGCGTGATCGAGCTGATCCAGGCCGACCCCGACAAGCCGGACGTCACGGTGACCCAGGACGACTTCGGCTTCACCTGGCTGGTCGTGCATCGCGACCCCGGCGACCTCGCCGGTCTGTGCACCGATCTGCACGCCGTCAACACCACGCTGGTCGAGCAGGGCTTCGCGTCGGGCCTGCTGTGCACGTTGGTGCCCTTCGGCGACCCCAGCGGGCGGAGGTTCGGGCTGGTCTACCTCTACAAGCAGGGCACGTTCTACGCCTTCGCCCCGAGCGGCGAGCAGCCCCAGGAGAAGACCCGCGACAACCTCCTGGAGATCTCGGTCCGCGACACCCTCGGCGGCGAGCTCCCGATGGAGCAGGACCTCTCGCGCTGGCTCGCCGTCTGGGGCGCTCCCGGCCTCTAGTGGGCGCGCGACTAGTCCGCCGTCAGTCGCGGTGCGACTTGCCGGGCAGGTCGAGCATCCGTTGCAGCGCCACCTTCGCCCAGCGCTCGGTGTCGGGGTCGACCCGGATCTGGTTCACGACGACGCCGTTGACCAGCGACTCCAACGCCCACACGAAGTGCGGCAGGTCGATCCGGTTCATGGTGGAGCAGTAGCAGACGTTGCGGTCCAGGAAGGAGATCGACTTGTCAGGGTGGGCGTCGGCGAGCCGCTTGACCAGGTTGAGCTCGGTGCCGATCGCCCAGGAGGTGCCGGGCGCGGCCGCCTCGATGGTCTTGATGATGAACTCGGTCGACCCGACCAGATCGGCCTTGAGCACGACCTCGTGCGTGCACTCGGGGTGCACCAGGATGTTGATCTCGGGGTCCTTGGCGCGCAGCGCGTCGACCACGTCGGGGGAGAACCGGCCGTGCACCGAGCAGTGGCCCTTCCACAGGATCACCTTCGAGGCTCGCAGCTCCTCGGTGGTGAGACCACCGCCGGGCTGCAGCGGGTCCCACACGACGCAGTCCGTCAACGCGAACCCCATCTTCAGCACTGCGGTGTTGCGGCCGAGGTGCTGGTCGGGCAGGAAGAGCACCTTGGTGTCGGGACCGTGCTGCTGGAACGCCCAGTCGAGCGCGACGTCGGCGTTGGAGGAGGTGCAGACGGCCCCGCCGTGGCGTCCGCAGAACGCCTTGATGTCGGCGGAGGAGTTCATGTAGGTCACCGGCACCACCAGCTCGGCCACGCCGGCGTCGCTCAGTGAGTCCCAGGTGTCCTCGACCTGAGCCAGTCGGGCCATGTCGGCCATCGAGCAGCCGGCAGCCAGATCGGGCAGGATGACCCGCTGCTCGGGCGCGGTGAGGATGTCGGCCGACTCGGCCATGAAGTGCACCCCGCAGAAGACGATGTACTCGGCGTCCGGCCGGGCCGCGGCGTCGCGCGCGAGCTTGAAGGAGTCACCCGTGACGTCCGCGAACGCGATGACCTCGTCCCGCTGGTAGTGGTGGCCGAGCACGAAGAGCCGGTCGCCCAGCGTCTCCTTCGCGGCGCGGGCCCGCTCCACCAGATCGGGGTCCGACGCAGCCGGCAGGTCGCCCGGACACTCGACGCCTCGCTCGGTGTCCAGGTCGCGGCCGGGGCCGAGGGGGAGCAGGGGGAGGTCGATCGCCATGGGCACAGCCTAATCTCGGGCGTCCTCACATGAGCGAGCCGTGCGGCAGGTACGGCGACGGTGGCTTCAGCTGGCGCAGCACCTGGTAGCCGTCCGGACGGACGACGAGCCCGGCCGCCAGGCCGACGTCGAGCGCCCACTGGTTGGCGGCGCTGACGTGAGACACGGCGACCTCGCTGCCGGGAGCGGCGCTCGCGAGCGCAGCCCACAACACCAGGCTGGCGGTACGTCGATCGGTGGCGGCCACGACGGCAGGGGACCCCGTGGCATCGACGTAGGCGTAGCCGGAGCCGCGCGTGTCGTCGATGACGAGCAGGTGCAGCTGGCGGGCCAGGAACTCGTGGTCCGGCCCGTGTGCCGACCCGCGCACCCGCCGGTCCACGGAGTCCAACTGGTCCCGGTCGCCGCTGGTGCCGGCGCGCACCCGGCCGAGGTCGGGGACCACGGTGTGGTCCACGGTGCCGGTCAGGCTCATCGTCGGGTGCAGCTCGAAGCCGGCCAGCCGGTAGCGGCGGGCCGCCACGGGGTCCGAGGAGGAGTTCAGCATGCCGCGTAGGCAGCCTCGCCCATGGGCCAGCGTGGCGTCGAGCAACTGGTCGCCGATTCTCTGACCCTGTTGACCCTGTTGACCCTGTTGACCCGGCGCGACGGCGTACGACGCCAGGAACCAGGTCAGCTCGCGGGTGAACGACAACGCCAACCCCAGCATCTCGCCCTCAGCCTCGGCCACCCAGCAGCCCCCGGGGTCGGTGCCGAGCAGGTGCTCGGCACGCGCGATCCATGCCGCGGCCCGCTCGGGCGGCCGGATCGGAGGCGAGGTCAGCCGCTCCGCGACCTGGAGGTCGTCGCGCCGCATCGGGCGGACGACCGCGGGTCCGCCCGCAGCGTCATCGGGAGTGGTCGCCATGGCGACCCGAGCGTATGTCGTCCTCGGGCGCACCGGCAGGATGGGGCCATGCGCGTCCTGATCGCCCCCGACAAGTTCGCGGGCACGTTGACCGCCGTGGAGGCGGCCGGCGCCATCGCCGAGGGCTGGGCCCGGCGAGCGCCCGCAGACGAGTTGGACCTCGCCCCGATGGCCGACGGCGGGCCGGGCTTCGTCGACGTGCTGCACGCGACGATCGGCGGCGAGCTGAGCGTGGTCACGGTGTCAGGCCCGTTCGGAGTGCCCGTCCCGGCGACCCTCCTGCAGGCCGGCGGCACGGTCTACGTGGAGAGCGCTCAGGCGTGCGGGCTGGAGCTGACCGGGCGGGACCGCCCGGAGGAGGCATCCAGCTACGGCGTCGGCGAGCTCGTGGCCGCCGCTGCCGGGAGCGGTGCCGACACCATCGTGGTCGGCCTCGGCGGGTCGGGCACGACCGACGGCGGTGCCGGGCTGCTGGCCGCCCTCGGGGCGGTCAGTGACGTCGACCTGCGGGGCGGGCCGGCTCCGCTCGCCCAGGCCAAGGCCATCGACTTGAGCGCCGCCCGGGATCGGCTGGCGGGCATCCGCCTGATCGCGGCCAGCGACGTCGACAGCCCGCTGACCGGCCTGTTCGGCGCTGCCAAGACCTACGGGCCGCAGAAGGGCCTGTCCGAGGAGCGGCTGCCGGCCGTCGATGCCGCTCTCGAGGCCTACGCCGTCGCCGTGGACCGGCGGCTCTCGCTGGCCCCCGGCGCGGGTGCGGCCGGGGGCCTCGGCTTCGCGCTGCTCGCCCTGGGGGCGACACGCCGGCCCGGGATCGCCCTGGTGGCCGAAGCCGTCGGCCTGCCGGAGCGGGCGCGCCAGGCCGATCTGGTCGTCACGGGGGAGGGGGCCTTCGACTTCTCCAGCCGGTCCGGCAAGGTGCCCTACGGCGTGGCCGAGGTGGCGGCTGCGGCCCTGCGGCCGTGCATCGCGCTGGCCGGTGAGGTGCTCGTGGGTTCCCGTGAGATGCGCGCCCTGGGCGTGGAGTCGGCGTACTCCCTGGTCGAGTTGGTGGGTCGTCAGCGCGCCCTCGGCGAGCCCGCCGCAGCGCTGGCCGATCTGGCCGCTCGGGTGGCGCGCACCTGGTCGCGCGGTGAGTGACAGTCGGGGCTGACAGGGACTCCACGCCCGGAATCTGGGGAACAACCGGCCATGTGGGACCATGGGAGCCTGGAGAGGGCCCCGTGCCCCCCGCCCGAGACCATGACCCGAGACCATGAACAGCCACGAGCACCGCACCAGCCTTCAGGAGCGAGCATGACCGACCAGGTTCAGACCACCGACGAGCGCCGCACCGACTCGATCAACCTGAGCAACGTCGCCTCCGACAAGGTGCGGAGCCTCCTGGACCAGGAGGGGCGCGACGACCTGCGGCTGCGGATCTCGGTGCAGCCCGGCGGCTGCTCCGGCCTGCGCTACCAGCTCTTCTTCGACGAGCGGGACCTCGACGGCGATGTGACCACCGACTTCGACGGCGTGGCCGTGGTGGTCGACCGGATGAGCGTGCCCTACCTCAACGGCGCGATGATCGACTTCGTGGACACGATCGAGAAGCAGGGGTTCACCATCGACAACCCCAACGCGGGCGGCTCCTGCGCCTGCGGCGACTCCTTCCACTGAGCCGCGTCAGCGCTCCTTCCGCACCCCTCAGTCGAGGTGGAGGTGGAGGGCTGCCGCCAGGCGCGCCGCCGCGTCGCTCACCTTGATCTCACGCTTGCCGACCTCGCGCGGGTAGTCCACGAAACGCAGGCTCGGTGCTGGCGTCAGCGCTGCCTCGGCGGCACGCTGCAGCCGCGGGAGTTGAAGGTTCTCACCGACCGCGCGGCAGTCCTCGGTCATCCGGCGCCACGACGCGAGCTCGTCGTAGGCAAGGCGGGGCGGGGTGGGGATGGGCATGGCAGCGACGGTAGCTCCTACTGACAGGTATCCCCAGCCGTACCGGCCGGTAGTGTTGCGTGTCATGCCGCTGCTGATCGCCGGGTCCATCGCGACCGATCATCTGATGACCTTCGGCGGCAGGTTCGCCGACTCGTTGGTCGTGGACCAGCTCGACAAGCTGTCGGTGTCCTTCCTCGTCGACGAGCTGGAGATCCGCAGGGGTGGGATCGCCGCCAACATGTGCTTCGGGCTGGGGCGCCTCGGGCTGCGACCGGTGCTGGTCGGGGCCGCGGGCGAGGACTTCGCGGACTACCGCTCCTGGCTGGAGCGCCACAACGTCGACTGCGACTCGGTCCACATCTCCACGACCCGGCACACCGCTCGGTTCGTGTGCACGACCGACTCGGCGATGGCGCAGTTCGCCTCGTTCTATCCCGGGGCGATGAGCGAGGCCCGGCAGATCGAGCTGGCGCCCATCGTCAGCCGGGTCGGGACGCCGGACTACGTGCTGGTCGGGCCGGACGACCCCGAGGCGATGCGTCGGCACACCCAGGAGTGCCGGCAGCGGGGGTACCCCTTCATCGCCGACCCGAGCCAACAGCTCGCGTTCAGTGAAGGGGCGCTGATCCGGGAGCTCGTGGACGGGGCGGCGCTGCTGTTCTCCAACGAGTACGAATCGCACCTGATCGAGTCCAAGACCGGCTGGTCTGCCGACGACGTGCTCGACCGGGTGGGTGTGCAGGTCACGACGCTGGGAGCGCGAGGCGCGCGTGTCCAGGGCCGCGGCATCGCCACCGTCGAACTGCCCGCGGTCTCCGACGTCCACGCACTCGAGCCGACGGGCGTCGGCGACGCGTTCCGCGCCGGTTTCCTCGCCGGTCTCGCCTGGGAGCTGGGCCTCGAGCGGTCCGCCCAGGTCGGGTGCGTGCTGGCGGCGTACGTCGTCGAGACGGTCGGCACGCAGGAGTACACCTTCAGCCCGGCAGAGTTCACCACCCGCCTGGGTGGCCAGTACGGCGCCGAGGCAGCGGCTGAGGTCGCCGAGCACCTGCACTGAGCGGACTCCCCGTCACCTGCGGCGGATGACGACATAGCGCGGGGTGCCGTCCTCGGCCGACTCGCCGGCGTACTCCTGGCCGCGCATGCGGCACCAGGCCGGGATGTCGGTACGGGCCGCCACGTCGTCGGCCAGGACAGCCACCGCGTGGCCGATCTCGACGTCCACGATGGCCAGGGCCAGCTCGATCACGGGCCGCGGGCACGACCGGCCTCGGCAGTCCAGCTCCACCGTCGGTGGGTCGGTCATAGCCCCACTCGCGCCCGCAGCTCGGCCACGACCTCGGGAAGCACACCCAGGAACCGCTCGACCTCGTCCGCGGTCGTCTCCCGGGCCAGGGAGACTCGCACGTTGCCGTGGGTGAGCACGCCCATCGCCGCCAGCACGTGGCTGGGCGTCAGCGTGGAGGCGGTGCACGCCGACCCGCTCGCGACCCCGAACCCGCGACGGTCCAGCTCGGTGACCAGGGCCTCTCCGTCGACGTAGAGACACGAGAAGGTGACCAGGTGGGGGAGCCGGTCCGCCGGGTCGCCCACCACCTCGACATCGGGGACGGTGGCAGCGACCTGCTCCCGGATCCGTGAGATCAGGGCGTGCTGGCGCGGGTTGGTCTCGGCGCGTTCGGCGACGACGGCCTGCATGGCGGCGGCCGCCGCCAGCGCCCCGGGGACGTTCTCGAAGCCACTGGCGCGCGCCTCGCCCCGGTCGTCGTCGGGGAAGGCGGCTCGCCAGCGGGCGCCCTTGCGGACCAGGAGGATGCCGACGCCGGCCGGGCCTCCCCACTTGTGAGCCGAGGCGGCCGCGGCCGCCCAGCCGTCCGGGAGCGGGAGTCGCCCCGCCGAGGCGCAGGCGTCCACGAACAGGGGTACGCCGTCGAGTCGCGCCATGACCTCCGGCAGCGGCTGCACGGTGCCCACCTCGTGATTGGCCGACTGCACCGCGACCACGGACGCCGCCGAGCCGGTGCGAGCGGGCGCCTCCACCAGCGTCTCGGTGACGGCCTCGGTGAGGACCCTGCCCAGCGAGTCCACCGGGACCGCGACGGTCGGGTCGCCGGTCCACCGCGCAGCATGGAGCACGGCCGAGTGCTCGACCGCGCTGGCGACCAGCGTGCGTGCCACGCGCGCGCGCCCGCGGTGCAGTCCCAGCAGGCCGCGGTGCACCGCCTCGGTGCCTGACGCGGTGAACGTCACCTCGTCGGGGCGTGCTCCGAGCGCGTCGGCGACCGCCTCGCGGGCGTTGTCGAGGAGCAGCCGCGCCGAGCGGCCGGGGCCGTGGAGGCGTCGCGGGTCGGCGTACCCCTGGAGGAGCGCGCTCATCAGCACCTCGAGTGCGGCAGGGTGCATCGCCTCAGACGATGCGGCGTCGAGGTAGCCATCGGGCGTCGTTCGGTCCGCCACACGCCGAAACTTACCGGGTGACCCACCAGGCGCGGGGCATGCCAAGTGGGCTAGTCTTTCGGCTATCCGTGACGGACGAGAGAGAGGCTGCTTCGTGGGTGTGCAGCTCCCCCGGCGCCTGGGCGTTTCCCGGGCGCGGCTGGCACTGGCGGTGGGAATCGGCGTCGGGCTCGCGACCCTGGCGGGATGCTCCGCCGAGTCCCAGGATTCCTGGCGCCGCGTCGCAATGCCCGTGCCGGCCACCGAAGAAGGCTGGCAGATCCTTGAGTTCTGGCAGTGGTCGTGGGTGGCAGCCATGGTCACCGGAGCCATCGTCTGGGGCCTGATGTTCTGGGCCGCATGGCGATATCGCCGCAGGCACGACGACGACGTCCCGGTGCAGACGCGCTACAACCTTCCGCTGGAGATCTTCTACACGGTCTTTCCGGTCATCATGGTGCTCGTGTTCTTCGTCCACACGGTGCGGGTCCAAGATGACCTGGGTGCCATGGGCACCGCCGAACACACCGTCGAGGTCGTGGGCCAGCAGTGGTCCTGGACGTTCAACTACCTCGACGAGCCGGTGGCGGCCGGCAAGAACGTCTACGAGTCCGGCACCGGCTCCTACATCCCCACGCTGGTGCTCCCGGTCGACGAGCGAGTCCGGTTCAAGCTCGTCTCGCCCGACGTCATCCATTCGTTCTGGATCACCGGCTTCCTCTACAAGAAGGACGTCATCCCAGGGCGGATCAACGAGTTCGAGGTGACTCCCAACCGCGAGGGCACCTACCAGGGGAAGTGCGCGGAGCTGTGCGGGAGCTACCACTCTCGGATGCTCTTCAACGTGCAGGTGGTCAGCCGCGACGAGTACGACGCCTATCTCCTCAAGCAGATCGACCGGGGCTTCGTCTCGGAGTCGCCGATCCTGGGCAACAAGATGACCACCGAAGAGGCCGGGCTGGAGTCCGTTGCTGAGGGAGGCACGCCATGACCGCGACCGCGGCACAGCCCGCCACCACCACCGAAGTCCGGAGGCCGCTAGGGCAGAACGTCGTCAAGATCCTGACGACGACCGACCACAAGCTGATCGGCAAGCTCTACCTCACCACCGCGATGGTGTGGTTCATCCTCGGCGGCATCATGGCGCTGCTGATGCGTGCCGAGCTGGCCTTCCCGGGCAACCAGGTGGTGTCCGACGAGGTCTACAACCAGTTGTTCACCATGCACGGCACGATCATGCTGCTGCTGTTCGCGACGCCGCTGTTCTTCGGCTTCGCCAACGTCATCATGCCGCTGCAGATCGGCGCGCCCGACGTGGCGTTCCCGCGGTTGAACATGCTCAGCTACTGGTTCTACCTGTTCGGCGGCATCATCGCCGGCTCGGGCTTCCTCACCCCGTCGGGCGCCGCGAGCTTCGGCTGGTTCGCCTACACACCCCTCAGCAACGCCGTACGCTCGCCCGGCGTCGGCGGCGACCTGTGGATCATGGGGCTGTGGCTGGCTGGTCTGGGCACGATCCTGGGTGCGGTCAACTTCATCACGACCATCATCTGCATGCGTGCCCCCGGCATGACCATGTTCCGGATGCCGATCTTCGTCTGGAACACCCTGGTCACCAGCCTGCTGGTGCTGATCATCTTCCCGATCCTCGCCGCCGCACTGCTGGCGCTCGAGGCAGACCGCACCCTGGGCGCCCACGTGTTCGACACCGCCCATGGCGGGCCGATCCTGTGGCAACACCTGTTCTGGTTCTTCGGCCACCCCGAGGTCTACGTCCTGGCGTTGCCGTTCTTCGGCATCGTGTCGGAGATCATCCCCGTGTTCAGCCGCAAGCCGATCTTCGGGTATGTCGGCCTCGTGGGCGCCACGCTGCTGATCGCGATGCTGTCCGTGGCGGTGTGGGCGCACCACATGTTCGTGACCGGCGCGGTGGACCTCACGTTCTTCTCCGGCATGACCTTCCTGATCGCGATCCCGACCGGCGTGAAGTTCTTCAACTGGATCGGGACGATGTGGGGTGGATCAGTGTCCCTGGACACCCCCATGCTGTGGACGCTCGGCTTCCTCACGACGTTCCTGTTCGGTGGTCTGACGGGCGTCATCTTGGCCTCGCCGCCGCTGGACTTCCATGTGTCCGACTCCTATTTCGTCGTCGCGCACTTCCACTACACGGTGTTCGGCACCGTGGTCTTCGCGATGTTCGCCGGGTTCTACTTCTGGTGGCCGAAGCTGACCGGCCGGATGCTCGATGAGACCCTCGGCAAGGTCCACTTCTGGTTGTTGTTCGTCGGCTTCCACACCACGTTCCTGGTCCAGCACTGGCTCGGGGTGGAGGGGATGCCGCGGCGGTACGCCGACTACCTGCCCGAGGACGGGTTCACCGGCCTCAACCAGCTGTCCACCGTTGGGGCCCTGGTGCTCGCCTTCTCGATGCTGCCGTTCTTCTACAACCTCTACAAGACGTCCTCGTCGCCCCTGGTCGACGTCGACGACCCGTGGGGCTGGGGCAGGTCGCTGGAATGGGCGACCAGTTGCCCGCCGCCGCGCCACAACTTCCACACCCTGCCTCGGATCCGCTCGGAGTCCCCGGCCTTCGATCTGCACCATCCCGAGGTGGCCGCCATGGAGCTCGAAGACAACCAGGCTGAGGGCGAGGGCCGCCTGGCGGACGCACCCCAGGTCGACGGACGCGCGGAGCACCTCGATGAGCAGCGCGGCGAGCAGGAGGACACCCAGTGAAGGTCGAAACCTGGGTCTTCGGACTCACCACGGCCTTCTTCGTGCTGGTCACGCCGCTCTACTGGTTCGCCACGAGCGCGAACCTCCCACAAGGCGGCGACTGGACCGGCACGGTGGCGCTCGCCATGACGATGCTGTTGGCGCTGATGGTGACCCTCTATCTCGGCTTCCATGCCCGCAAGATGGACGCCCGGCCCGAGGACCGTGCGGATGCCGAGGTCGTGGACGGCGCCGGCGAGCTGGGCTTCTTCCCGCCGTACTCCTGGTGGCCGCTGTGGTGCGGGCTCACCCTGGCCCTGTGTGCGTTCGCCGTCGCGATGCAGGCCTGGTGGCTCTTCATCATCGGAGCCGGTCTGGGGTTCGTGGCGCTGACCGGCCTCGTGTTCGAGTACTACCACGGCGAGCACGCCCACTGAGCCTCGATCAGGACGGTGGCCGATTCGGGGTGGCCGATTCGGCCCTGCGTGGTTGCTTGGTTAGGGTGAGGCGGTCAATCCGATCTTGTCTCGTGGGGAGTCGTCACTCGTGTCCAGCCGTGCTTCGTCGCAGATGCGCTTGCGCACGTCCTGGGCCGCTGCCTGCGTGGTGCTGCTGACCGCGACCGCGTGCCAGGCCTCAGGGAGCACGACGGCCGTCACGGACTCCGGGGACTCCGCGTCGCCGTCGGTCTCGGCGAGCCCGTCAGCGGCCCCGATCCCCCCGGTGCGAGTGTCGACCAGCCTGGGCCGGCGCACCCGGTCCGTGCCGGTCTCGAGCCCGCTCAAGGTGTCGGCGGAGGGTGGCACCCTGAGGCGGGTCACGGTGGCGGCCGGAGACGCGTCGCTGGCCGGCAAGCTGAGCGCCGACAAGACCGTGTGGACGGCGACCGGCCGACTCGAGCCGGGGCTCGACTACGTCGTGCGCAGTGTCGCGATCCGTTCCGACGGCGCCGTCCGGCACCGACGTGCGCGGTTCCACACTGAGGACCTCCCGCTGGACCGGCAGACCTACGCGTCGGTGGCGCCGCTGCAGGGCGAGACGGTAGGAGTGGGGATGCCGGTGATCGTGTCGTTCGACGTGCCGGTCACCGACAAGAAGGCGTTCCAGCGGCACATGAGCGTGACCAGCACTCCGCGCCAGAGGGGCTCGTGGTACTGGCTGAGTGACCACGAGGCGCACTGGCGTCCGGCGACCTACTGGAAGGCCGGCACCGACGTCTCCGTCGACGTCGACGTCAACAGCATCCCCGCCGGCAAGGGCGTCTATGGCCAGGAGAGCCGCCGGGTGCGGTTCCATGTCGGGGACGCCAACATCTTCCGCGTCAACGCTCAGACGCACCAGATGACGGTCTACCAGAACGGCGCCGTGTTGCGGACGATCCCGATCACGACCGGGAAGCCTGGCTTCACGACCCGCTCCGGGGTCAAGGTGATCATTGAGAAGTTCCGCAGCAAGCGGATGAACTCCGAGACTGTCGGGATCGCCGAGGACAACCCGGAGTACTACAACATCGACGACGTCGAGTACGCCATGCGGGTCACCTACTCCGGGGAGTTCATCCACGCCGCCCCCTGGTCGGTCGGCTCGCAGGGGTCTGCCAACGTGAGCCACGGCTGCACCGGCATGTCCACAGCCAATGCCGGATGGCTCTACAGCATCTCCAAGCGCGGCGACGTGGTGGAGTACACCGGCACCGACCGTGGCATGACGTTCTCCAACGGCTACGGCGACTGGAACCTGGCCTTCCCCGACTACCGCAAGGGCTCCGCCCTCTAACGCCGACCCGTCGTGAGTTGGCACCCGACCCGTCGTGAGTTGGCACCCGACCCGTCGTGAGTTGGCACCCGACCCGTCGTGAGTTGGCCGTTCATCCACAAGCGCGGACCCGGGTGATCGCGCCGCGCGTCGTACGGCGGCAGGGTGGGCGCCATGAGCGAACACTTCGCCGATGCCGATGCCGATGCCGATGCCGATGCCGGGGCCACGTGGCCGATGTGGCTGCAACGCGCTGGTCTTCCCGCTCGGCGTCCCTTCACCCGTCGCGACGCCCGTGAAGCCGGGGTTGACGACCGTCGCCTCGCGGATCTGGTCGAGTCGGGACATCTGACGCACCCTCTCCGCGGGGTCTATCACGCGAGAGCGCTGGCGGACTCGCTCGAGCTCCGCGTGGCTTGTCTGACGCTCGTAGTGCCCGACGACGCTGTGGTGACAGACCGCTCGGCCGCCTGGTTGCACGGGGCCACCATGGCCTTGGCGCCGAACGACCATCTCGTGGTGCCGCGGGTCTCGGTCTACCGCAAACCCGGGTTTCGTTTGCGCAACACCCTTGCCAGCAGTGGCGAGCGCGGGTTCTCACGCGGCGACATCGTGGAGATCGGCGAGTTGCGGGTCACCAACCCGGTCCGCACGATGTGCGACCTGGGCAGGCTTCTGTCGCGCGACCAGGCGCTCGCCGCCCTGGATGCACTCGCGCGGGCGACTGCCGTGTCGTCGTCCGAGGTGATGGTGGAGGCGCAGCGGTTCCGCGGCTATCGCGGCGTCCGTCAGTTGCGTGAGCTCGCACCGCTCATCGATCCGCGCTCGCAGTCACAGGGAGAGAGCATCCTGCGGCTGCGCTGGCTGGATTGCTCCGATCTACCCCGCCCGGAGCCCCAACTGGAGTTCGACGGACCGCACGGTCCGGTCTTCCTCGATCTAGGTCTGAAGCGCCCGCGCTACGCAGCTGAGTACGACGGGTCCGAATGGCACGGCGAGGATCGGAGAGAACACGACAAGGAGCGACGGTCCTGGGTACGCCGCGAGCTGGGGTACGTCGTCGACGTCTTTCTCGCGGCCGATATCCACGGACCTCGCCAGGACGCTCCTCGTCGCCTTCGATCGGGCCTCGCTCGAGCCGCGGGAAAGTGACATCCCGACAAGAAACTCACGACGGGTCGGGCGTCAGCTCACGACGGGTCAGTGGCCGGGGCGGAGGGGTTCCTCGGTCACGTCGTGCAGGTTGTGGCCGTCGAACTCGTGCCCGCTGGCCGGATGGGCGAGGCCGGCCTCCAGCTCACGCACGTGCTCGGCGTGGTGCTGGGACTCCTCGAGCTCCGCCTCGGTCGGCTTCTGCACGTTGTCGGCGTACATCAGGCGCGAGAGCCTGCCGCGCAGCCGCTCCTTGCGGGTGCCCGGCGCGGTGACGCCGTTGGCATCGGTGTCCGAAGCCGGCACGTAGAGCTCGTCCCGGTCACGCGCGGTGAGGGTGTACGCCGACTCCTCGGCGATCGGCAGGTGCCGCTCGGTGTAGCCGCCCTCGGCGGAGCGCATGATGATGCCGGTCTCGTAGCCGTGGAGCACCTTCTGGTTGTCGTGGCGTTGCAGCGAGATGCACCACCGCCGCGTCACCCAGAACGCGATCAGCGGGCCGATGAACACCGCACCTCGCATGAAGTAGGTGATCTGGTTGATGCTCAGATGGAAGAGGGTGGCAATCAGGTCGTTGCCGCCGGCCGCCCAGAGCAGGCCGTAGAACGTCATCAACGCGACCATGGTGGCCGTCCGAGTCGGGGCGTTCCGCGGCCGCTGCAGGAGATGGTGCTCTCGCTTGTCCTGGGTGATCCAGGACTCGATGAACGGCAGCAGCATCAAGAGGGTGAACATCACGCCGGGGAGCACGATGATCGGCAGCATCACGTTCCAGGAGATGGTGTGGCCGAGAAGATGGGTCTCCCACCCGGGCATGATCCGCAGGGCGCCGTCGGGCCAGCCCATGTACCAGTCGGGCTGGGAACCCGCGGTCACCTTGGACGGGTCGTAGGGCCCGAACTTCCACACGGGGTTGATCGTGAACAGGCCACCCATCAGCGCGGTGGCGCCGAACACCATGAAGAAGAAGCCACCGGCCTTGGCCATGTAGACCGGCATCATCGGGTAGCCGACGACGTTCTCCTCGGTGCGGCCGGGCCCGGGCCACTGGGTGTGCTTGTGGTAGACGAGCAGCAGCATGTGCGCGGTCACCAGCGCCAGCAGCAGGCCGGGGATCAGCAGGATGTGGACGGCGTAGAGCCGTGGGATCACCGCCTCGCCGGGGAACTCGCCCCCGAAGAGGAAGAAGGACAGGTAGGTGCCGACGACGGGGATCGACTTCATGAAGCCGTCGGCGGCGCGGATGCCGGTGCCGGACAGCAGGTCGTCAGGCAGTGAGTAGCCGGTGAAGCCCTCCAGCGTCCCGAGCAGCAGCAGCAGCGAACCGATCACCCAGTTCAGCTCCCGCGGCTTGCGGAACGCACCGGTGAAGAACACCCGCATCATGTGCACCATCATGGAGGCCACGAACAGGCTGGCCGACCAGTGGTGCATCTGGCGCAACAGCAGGCCGCCGCGGATGTCGAAGGAGATATTCAGGCTGGAGGCGTAGGCCTCGGACATCGGGATGCCGCGCAGTTGAGCGTAGGACCCTTCGTAGGTGACCTCGCCCATGCTGGGGTTGAACCACAGGGTCAGGAAGACCCCGGTCAGGAGCAGGACCACGAAGCTCCACAGCGCGATCTCACCGAGCATGAACGACCAATGATCAGGGAACACCTTGCGGAGGTTCTTCTTCATCAACGTGCCCAGGCCGAGGCGCTCGTCCGCCCACGTGGCCACGGCGCCTGCCTTGCCGGGCTTGGTCGTCGTCGCGGCCTCGTCGCGGTTGCTGTCCGCGAGCTTGCTCGTGTCGATGCTCATCCGGAGTCACGCTCCCAGTAGCTCGGTCCCACGGGTTCGGTGAAGTCGCTCTGGGCGATCAGGTAGCCCTCGGCGTCGACCGCGAGCGGCAACTGTGGCAGCGCGCGTGCGGCGGGCCCGAAGACCACCTTCGCGGCGTTGCCGAGGTCGAACGTCGACTGGTGGCAGGGACACAGCACATTGCCGGTCGTGCGCTCCCACAAGGAGATCGGGCACCCGACGTGGGTGCAGATCTTGGAATAGCACTGGATCCCGTCGACGGTCCAGTCCTCGCGGCCCTTCGCCGGGGTGACGTCATCAGGCTCCATCCGGACCACGATCACCGAGGACTTGGACTTCTCGACCTGCATCGCCTCACCTTCCAGCGGACCGCCCTCAGGGCCACCGGTGAACAGCGCCTCGGGCTGCGCATTGACCAGGTCGCCGACGATGAGCTCCGAGGCTTTGATCGGGGTGCCGACCACGTCGCGCACGACGCGCATGCCCTTGGTCCAGACCGTGTGCTCGAGGACGTCGCCGGGCAAGGGGCCGAGGTCGCGAAGCGCCACCAGCGGGCCGAGGCCGACCAGCCCGAGGGCTCCGAGCAGCGTGTTGCGCACCAGCGGGCGGCGGCCGATGCCGGACTCCTTCGCGCCGAGCGCCAGGGCCTCCAGCGCCTGCGCGCGGTCGTCGGGGGACGACGCGGCCGAGTGGCGGAACTCCACGATCTCGTGGTCGGACATCAGCTTGCGCGCCCACTGGATCACGCCGATGCCGATCGCCAGCAGCGCGCCGCCGAGGGTCAGGCCGAGGAACAGCGTCGACGAGCCCAAGCCCAGGAAGGTGTCTGGCTCCCCGCCCACAGTGAAACTGAAGTAGGACACCACGAACAGCACGGTGCACAGCATGGAGAAGAGGAACCAGAACGCGACCTGCCGTTCGGCGCGCTTCTCCAGGGCCTCGTCGACGTCTGTCGGCCGCGGGTGGTGCGCTGGCAGTCCGGGGTCGGGGATCGGGTCGCCGACACGCTCGGGGACAGACGGCAGGTTGTCGTCGTGGGAGCTCACGCGTCCGCCTCCTCCTGCTTGGTCGTGCGCGTAGTGAGCGCGGCGATCCAGACTGCCACGACCACGAGGGCAGCGACGCCGAGCCAGGCGAACAGGCCCTCGGAAACGGGGCCGAGCGCGCCGAGGCTGAAGCCGCCATACTCGGGGGTCGCGCGAAGCGACATGAGGTAGCCGATCACGTCGCGCTTCTCATCCGGTGACAGGCTGCCGCTGGAGAAGGAGGGCATCGACTGCGGCCCGGTCAGCATGGCCTCGTAGATCTGCCGCTCGGTCGCCTGGCCTAGCGAAGGTGCGTAGCCGCCACGCGGCATCGCGCCGCCGGCGCCGGCGAAGGCGTGGCAGGCGGTGCAGTTGGTGAGGAAGATCTGCCCGCCGCGGGCGACAGCCTCCTCGCGCTCTTGCTCCGACAATCCCTCCAGGGAGTAGTCAGAGGCGTTCGGGATCGCCGGCCCGGGGCCAAGCGAGGCGACGTACGCCGCCAGCGCGGCGATCTCGGCCTCGTCGTAGACGACCTTCTTGCGCGGCGCCTGCTGTGCCGGAGCCGCCATCGGCATCCGCCCGGTGCCGACCTGGAAGTCCACTGCTGCGGCGCCGACCCCGACGAGCGAGGGGCCCAGCTGGTTGCCGTCGGTGGTGAGCACGCCCTCGCCGTTCTGCCCGTGACAGAAGGAGCAGCCCACCAGGAACAGCTCGCGACCCTCAGCGACCTGCGCGTCAGCGCTGAGCGTCTGCTGCGCGGACGCGGGCGCGAAGGTGGAGTAGAGGCCGCCGGTGAGCAGCAGGCCCAGCATGAGGACCATCAGTCCTGCCACCTTGCTGCGGCGGTGGCGGGACAGCCGTCCGGCGGTGTTGTTCAGCAGTCGCACGAGTGTCCTCTCGAATGCGGGGCGAGATCCCGGGGGACTCTGACTGTCTTTCGGATCATGGCGTTGCTCCGGTTGCCTACTTGATCAGGTAAATGGTCGCGAACAGTGCGATCCACACCACATCGACGAAGTGCCAGTAGTAGGACACGACGATCGCGCTGACCGCCTGCTCGTGGGTGAATCGGCGCGCCACGAGGGTGCGGCCGAGCACGAACAAGAAGGCGATCAGGCCGCCAGTGACGTGCAGCCCGTGGAATCCGGTGGCGAGGTAGAACAAGGTGCCATAGGCCGAGCTGGGGATGGTGACGCCCTCGTGCACGAGCTCGGCGTACTCCAGGGCCTGGCCCCCGACGAAGATCGAGCCCATGACGTAGGTCAGCACGAACCACTCGCGCAGGCCCCAACCGCCGACGTTCAGCACCGACCCCGAGCGGCCCACCTGGCCGCGCTCAGCGGCGAAGACGCCGAGCTGGCAGGTCACCGACGACAGCACCAAGATGATGGTGTTGGCGGTCGAGAAGGGCACGTTGAGCTTGACGGTCTCCTGCGCCCACAACTCGGGGCTGACCGACCGCACCGTGAAGTACGCCGCGAACAGCGCCGCGAAGAACATCAGCTCGCTGGAAAGCCAGATGATCGTGCCCACGCTCACCATGCTCGGGCGGTCGTGGTGCCCGTGCAGGCGGGAGGCCGGGATCGCGGAAGCAGTCGCCACCCGGACATTATGTCCATAGTCGGTGAGCGAGGTCACCCCCGACCCCCCGCCCGCGGACAACTATTGTGGTTGAGGTGATCCTGACGGGCTCGGAGGCGGTGCTGGACCTCCCGCGCTTCACATGGGGGCGGGCCCTCACGGACTGGGGTCTGGACCCGTGGTTGTTCGTGGCGACCGTCTGGGTGGTCGGGCTGTACGTCCTCGGCGTCGTCACCCTGAGGCGCCGCGGAGACCGCTGGCCGTGGGGACGGTCCTTCTCCTTCGTGGTGGTCGGGATGGGCCTGTTCGCCGTGGCGACCCAGAGTGGGATTGCGGCCTATGACACCACCCTCCTCAGCGACCACATGGTTCAGCACATGATCTTGTCCATGGCGGTGCCGCTGGCCCTGGCCCTGGGCGCTCCGGTGACCCTCGCTCTGCGCACGCTGCCAGGCTCGCCCCGTCGCTTGCTGCTCGCGCTTCTCCATTCCCGGCTCGCGCGGGTGCTCTCCTTCCCACCCTTGACCTTCGGGTTGTTCGTGCTGTCGCCGTGGGCGCTGTACTTCAGCGGCTGGTACGACGCCAGCCTGCGGTCGGCGTACGTCCACGAGATGATGCACGTGCACCTGGTGGTCGTCGGGTGTCTGTTCTTCTGGCCGCTGATGGGGGTCGACCCGGTGCCGGGGCGGGTGGCCTACCCGTTCCGGATGCTGATGGTGTTGATGACGCTGCCGTTCCACGCGTTCCTGGGCGTGACGATCATGGACTCCTCCCGGCTGCTGGCCGAGGACTGGTACGCCGGCGTACGCGAGGGGCCGATGGGGTCGTGGCTGCCCACCATCGCCGCCGACCAGCAGCTTGCCGGCGGAATCCTGTGGGGGACTGGAGACCTCCTGGGGCTGGTCTTCTTCGGGGTCCTCTTCAGCCAGTGGGTGCGCGACTCGATGCGCGAGGCGGCCCGGGAGGACCGCCGCCTGGACCGGCTGGACGCCGCGCAGGCGGACGCGACGACCGGTGGCGGTAACATCGCCCCGTGACTGATCCGACCTCGTCCGTGACCGCCCCGCTCAAGGTGCTCGTCTACAGCGATGACGTGAACACCCGTCAGCAGGTGATCCTGGCGCTCGGCCGTCGTCCTCACCCCGACCTGCCCCAGCTGGAGTATGTCGAGGTCGCGACCGAGCCGGTCGTGATCTCCAACCTCGACGCAGGCGGGCTCGCGCTGGTGATCCTTGACGGAGAGGCCGTGCCTGCCGGAGGGATGGGCATCGCCAAGCAGCTCAAGGACGAGATCTATCAGTGCCCACCGATCCTGGTGCTCACCGGTCGACCCCAGGATGCCTGGCTGGCGACCTGGTCGCGCGCCGACGCGGCCGTCCCGCACCCGATCGACCCGATCCGACTGGCGGAGTCGGTGGTCTCGTTGCTGACCCCGCACTTGGCCGCGGCCACCTGACCGCCTCGTGACACATAGCTGGCCGGAGATCCTCTCCGCCCTGGTGGCCGGAGTTGACCTGGAGGCCACCCAGACCTCCTGGGCGATGACCGAGGTGCTCAGCGGTGAGGCGACGCCCGCCCAGATCGCCGGCTTCGCGGTCGCCCTGCGCGCCAAGGGGGAGACGATCGACGAGGTCTCGGGGCTGGTCGAGGGCATGCTCGCCCGGGCGACTCCGATCTCGGTGCCCGGTCGGGTTCTCGACGTCGTCGGCACCGGCAGCGACCGCTCCATGTCGGTCAACATCTCCACGATGGCAGCGATCGTCGCGGCCGGTGCCGGCGCCCGGGTCGTCAAGCACGGCAACCGTTCGGCCTCGTCGCAGTGTGGGAGCGCCGACGTGCTGGAGGAGCTCGGAATCCGGCTCGACCTCCAGCCCGATCGGGTCGCCGCGGCTGTCGACGACGTGGGGATCACGTTCTGCTTCGCGGCCGCCTTCCATCCCGCCCTCCGCCACGCCGCGGTCCCGCGACGCGAGCTGGGCATCGGGACCACCTTCAACTTCCTGGGGCCGCTTGCCAACCCGGTGCAGCCGGCGGCCCAGGCCATCGGCTGCGCCGAGCTGAAGATGGCGCCGGTGATGGCCGGCGTCTTCGCCCGGCGGGGGGTCGACGCCTGGGTGTTTCGCGGCGATGACGGGCTCGACGAGCTGACGACGACCACGACGTCGTCGATGTGGCTGGTGCACGACGGCAGGGTCCGGACCGCGACCGTCGACCCGGAACGCCACGGGTTCGCGCCGGCGACGACCAGCGACCTGCGCGGCGCGGACCGGGCCTACAACGCCGAGGTCGTACGCCGAGTGGTGGCGGGGGAGTCGGGCCCGGTGCGCGATGCCGTCCTGCTCAATGCCGGGGCTGCGCTGGCTGTCTACGAACCACGAGGCGACGACATCGACGAGCAGCTGGCGTCCGGCATCGAGCGCGCTCGGGTCGCGATCGACAGTGGTGCCGCCCGCTCCACGCTGGACCGGTGGATCGCGGTGTCTCAGACGTCGAGCACGTAGGCCTGGCCTTCGGGGCGGAAGCCGATCCGGTCGTAGTACGGCGCGACCATCTCAGGCGACGTCACCACCCGTTTCAGGCCGAGCTCACGCAGCACTCCGCTGCGGCGCCACACGAACTCGCCGGGCGAGAAGTCGCGGAACCGGGGGGTCACGTAGTCGAGCAGCACCCTGCCGACGTCACCGTCCACGGCGAGCAGCACCACGCCGGCCGTCTCGTCACCCTTCTGGACGAGGAAGGCGTGCCAGCCCGGCTGATCGGATGCCCACGAGAACCCTGGTTGGTAGCGCTCGATGTCGACGCCGTGTACACGCAGCACATGCCCTAGATAGGCGTCGTGGGGCGCCACCTCGAGCACCTCGAAGGCCGCCTCATCGTGCCGGGCACTCAGCAGTTGCGCGATGAACCACAGGTTGATCGCGCACAGCACCACGTTCATGCCGACCATCGGCCACACCGCCAGCACGCCGTTGAACACCACGAGCACGACGCAGGCCAGGAGGTTCAGAACCCGGAACCGCAGCACTCGGGTCTGGAGCAGCGAGAACACCAGGAGCGCGCTGCCACCCCAGCCGAGTAGGTCGAGCCAGTGCCGTGAGAACAATGCCACGGCGGATCACGCTACCGGTCGGCGGCTACTTGGCCGTCGCCACCTTCCAGGAGTAGAAGGCCAGCGGGTTGCCGAAGTCGTCCTTGATTCGCGAGCTCAGCTTGACGGTGTAGACCTTGCCGGGCTTCAGGTTGTACTTCGGGTTGAGGATCGCCTTGGTCCGGGAGGCGTTCATCTTGATCGAGGCAGGGAGCTTCGCCTTCCGGCCCTTCTGGAAGAGCTTCATGCTCCTTCCGTTGACGCCCTTGACCGGCTCGCTGAACGTGGCCTTGAAGTTCACCGTCCGCTTGGGTCGCGAGGTCGGCGACTTGGCGATCACGTTCGGTGCGGACCCGTCGACCTGGAACGTCCTGGTCTCCGAGGTTCCGAGCGCATGGTTGCGAGCGTCGAGCGCGGTGACCTTCCACGTGAGGGTGCCGTCGGGGGCGGCGCTGATCGGGGCGTACGCCGTGGCCACCGTCGTCGCGTTGGTCCAGCTGGAGGTCGCGGTCCGGATCTCCACCTGGTAGTTGACCGCACCGGGGACCGACGTCCAGGTGAACAGCAGCTCGTTGGCCTCCTGGAACGACGCGTCGGCGGGGTCCAGCAGGCTGGGGCTGGCGCCGGTCGAGAAGAACCGTCCGGTCGTCGACCACGGCAGCCAGTTCCCGGAGGAGTCCTTGCCGCGCACCCGCCAGACGTACGCCTGGTTGGAGGCCGGCAGGGGCTGGTCCCACGAGTACCCCGTCGCGGTCACATCCTTGTAGAGGACGCGGTTGCCGGCCGAGAAGGTCGTGTCGTTGTTCTTGTACACCTCGAGTCGGTAGGACGCGTTGAACGGCTGCGGCTCCCAGCGGAACGTCGCAGTGCCGGAGACGGCCGCGTCGGCGATCGGGAACGTCGGCACGGCGGCCGGGCTCCGCTTCACCAGGGTGCGCGTCTCGGACCAGGCGAGCCCGCTGTTGTTGGCGTCGATCGCCTGCACTCGCCAGTACAGCTGACCTTCGGGGTACAGCTTGGCGAACGAGGTGTACGTCGGCTGGTCGACCTTGATGTCTTCCAGGGGTGAGCTGAAGGTCTGGCTGTCGTCGACCTGGATGCGGTACCACTGGGCCGACTCCGTGGCCGCCTCACCGGTCTCGCTCCAGGTGGTCGCCTGGGCGGTCGTGAAGAAGTCCTCCCACTCGAAGGTGATCTCGCCGGTGTCGACGTTCGGCGCGGCCGGGTCGGCGTCGTGCTCCGGGCTCAACAGCTGCACCTGCGGTGACAGCTTGCGGAACGCGTTGGTGGCCATCCCGGTGGTCGAGACGGGGTTCGGTCCGCACGTGCCAGCCGTCTTGCAGGGACGGATGAACCAGTAGTAGGACTTCCCGGCCTGGCTGTCGGGGTAGGTGCTCTTGGTGTTCGCGTTGGTGAGGGCGTACCTGGTCCCGGTCGTCCCCGGCACCACGGTGCCCTGGACCAGGTTGGTGAAGCTGGAGTCGTGAGAGACGTAGACCATGTAGTACGACATGCCCGGCACCCGGTCCCACGACAGGACGGGGCTCGTGGGCACGTTGTCGCACTGGGCGCCCGATACCCCGTCCGGGTTCAGCTGCGCGGTGCAGCCGCCGGCGGCGTCCAGCGTCGTGCCGGCAACCGCCAGCGACTGCCCCGTGACGGCGGGGAAGCCGGCGATGCTGAACGTCTCGATGGGGCCGGTCGCGAGCAGGCTGCCGTTCAGGGCGAAGGCGTCGGCGCGCCACGTGTAGTCGCCGGGTGTGAAGAAGTTCTTGGACGTGTCGACCACGGCTGGGTAGCCCAGCGCCTGGTTGATCACGTCGGTCGACGTGTGGGTGTACCACGTGCCGGTGACCGCGTTGCCGATCTGGATCTTGTAGTAGGCCGCTTCTGTCATCGGCTCCCACGACAGCAGCGGCGCCCTCACGGTCGGCGCGTCGCCGGCGATCCCGGTCAGCGGGGTGAGCGGGTCTGCGCCGGTCGTGGGCAGGTTGCCCGAGGCCTCGAACGAGCCCTCGTGGATCAACGACACCCGGTTGGTCGCGGTCTTGGCCGTGACCCGCCAGGTGTAGAGCCCGGCGGTCAGCTTCGAACCGATCACCGGCACATAGGTCGTGCTGTAGGTCTGCTTGGTCTGGATCTGGGTGCCCTGGGGGTTGAAGATCGCGACGGTGTACGACTCAGCGTCACGAACGCCGGACCAGCGCAGGACCGGGATGTCCACGAGCGCGCCTGCGGACGGGGAGACCTCGGTGATGAACGGGTCCTGCCAGACCACGGCCTGGGTGTCCGAGTAGAGCCCTTGGACGCCGCCAGGGTAAGGCAGGTCGAGGGCGCGCACCCGCCAGTAGGCCAGCTGTCCGGCCGGGAAGTGGCAGGCTTCGGTGGGATTCATGTTGCCGACGGTGTAGGTGGCCCCGGCGGTCAAGCACTCGGAGTAGGTCAAGGGGGAGAAGTTGGGGTCGGTTCCGACCTGGAGCTGGTACTTCGTCGCGTGCGGCACCGGGGTCCACTGGAAGTAGGGCTCACCGGTGAACACCTGCGGGCTGTTGACGTCGCCGAGGGGCCACTCGGCCTGCGGGCTCTGCGGCCACACCCGGCTGAAGCTGTTCTGGACCGTGGTCCACGCGGTCGGCTTGCCGGCCATGTCGAGGGCCCGCACCTGCCAGAAGTACTGAGCATTGTTGTACGTGGTGGGCGGCGAGTAGCGGGTGCCGAGCACCTTGACCCGCGAGTCGATGATGGTGTTGAAGTCGGCGTCGCGGGCGACCCGAAGCTCGTAGGACTGGGCGCCCGGCACCGGGTCCCAGTCGAGGATGACGTCCTCGATCTGGGTGTCCGGGCCATCGACGGGGCCGGTCAGCACCACCGGGTCGAGGGGCAGGATGTCGAACGAGGCCGGCTCCGACGGGAAGGACACGATGTTCGTGCCGCGCGAGGCGGTCACCCGCCACCAGTAGTCGCCCGCCTCGAGCGGGTCCGGCCACACCAGGCTGGTGGTCTGCGTGGTGTAGGTCTTGGTCCCGATGAAGTCGTCGTCGGTGTCCATTTCCACGCTGTACGACGACGCGCCCGGCACACCCGTCCAGCTGAGCACAGGAGGCTCGTCGGGCTGGTGCAGCTGGACCCCGTCGGGGATCAGGCCCGACGGCGCGTCGGTGCTCGGCATGACGACGGTGTCCTGGCTCCACGACGACGCCGAGCCGGACTGGTCTAGCGCACGCACGCGCCAGTGCTGGGTGCCCGTTGCGAGCGCCTTGGTCGGCACCGTGCGGGTGTTGGTGGTCCTGAGGCTCAGCTCGGGGCTGCCGAACCCTGAGTCGTTGTCCACCTGGACTTCATAGCGGGTAGCGCCGCTCACCTGGTCCCACGAGAGCACGGGAACGGTGGTCGCCAGCAGGTTGCCGGGGGCCGAGGGGGCCGCGACGGCGGGAGACGATGCGGCACCGAGAAGCGCAGTGGTCAGCGACGCGGCGAGCGCCACCAGAGCGGTGGTGCGGAGGCGGCGTGCGATAGGTCCAGTGGACACGTATGGGCTCCTGGTTGTCCGACAGAATCGTGCAGCACCGTATGTCTGCGGAGTCGTCCCGCGTGGCGAAACCAGACAATTCCAGCCGTTCAGGCGACAGCGCCCACGCCCGTGGGTCCAGGTGCTAGTCGAGGCCGAGCGAGAAGGCTGACTCGAGGTCGTGTCGGGAGTAGGCCCGGAAGGCGATGTGGGTCTCCGTGGAGATGACGCCGTCCACCTTGTTCAGCCGGTCGGCGACGACGGTCGCGACGTCGTCATGGTCGCGGACCCGGATCAGGGCGATCAGGTCGATCTGCCCGGTGACGGAGTAGACCTCGCTGACGCCGTCGAGCGCAGCGAGCGCCTCCGCGACCTCGGGAATGCGCGCGACGTCGGCCTTGACGAAGACGATGGCGGTGATCACAGGTCAGAGCCTAGCCAGGTCCGGACCGGGCGGCGGACCGTGGCGACCTGCCGCGGCTCGTCGAAGGGCACCAGCCGGTCCTGGGAGCGGCGCAGGGCGTCCTGGACGGCCAGGTGCCGCCCGGAGCCCGCGGTGGGACAGCTCCACTCGCCGTCGGCGCGCACGAGGCGAACTCCGGGCGACTCCAGCCAGCGCAGGATCCGCTCCGACTCCTCCGCGCTGGCAGCAGGCACCGGGCCCGGGCCGCCGGCCACGGTCTCGGCGCTCGCTCGAAGCTCGGCGACGAAACGGTGGGCATCAGCGCCGGGCGGGATCAGGCCGGCCGCGGCCAATCTCCCGTGCCGCACGACGTGAACGGCCCATCGGCCCCGGTCGTCGCGGCCGGCGGCCACCAGCTCGGGGCATCCCGCAAGCGCCCCCAGCCGCTGGCTGCGGGCCGCGCCCCGCACGAAGGCGGCAAGTCGGTCCCGGTGCACGCCGGCCTCCTCGAAGCGCTCGTCGTCGGCGAGTCCGGCCATCCGGCGGCCCAGCGCGGAGACCACCTCGCTGGGGTCGGCACGCAGCGCCCGGCGAACTCGATCCACCGCCGCGGCGTACGTCTCGGGGTCGCTGCTGCCGTCGCACGGCGAGAGGCAGCGTCCCATCTCGGCGAGCACGCAGGCACTCCGAGAGGGTGCGAGGGGGAGCCGACCGCTGCACTGCCGGATCGGGAACACGTCGTGCAGCGCGGCCAGACACCGCTCGGCGACCTTGCGCGAGGAGAAGGGCCCCAGGTAGTCCGCCTCGTCGTCGAGGACCCGGCGGACCACGGCCAGCCGCGGCCACGGCTCGCGGGTGAGCTTGACGAACATCGCCTTCTCCGGGAACCGCGACCGGCGGTTGTAGCGAGGTTTGTGCTCTGCGATCAGCCGCAGCTCACGCACCTCGCCCTCCAGAGGGGTCGCGCACACGATGCCGGTCACCGACTCCGCGAGCCCGATCATCTCGCCCATCCGGGACCGGGTCTCCGACGCGGTGAAGTAGCTGCGCACGCGGCTGCGGAGATCGCGAGAGGTGCCGATGTAGAGCACTCGGGAGCCACCGTCGCGGAACAGGTAGACGCCGGGCTCCTGGGGGAGCCCCTCTGCCAGATGGCGCTTGCGTCGCTGGGTCTGACTGACCCGTGAGGAGTAGGTCTGCAGCTCCTCGAGCGTGTGCACTCCGAGGCTGCCGAGCCGGCCCAGGATCCCGTGCAGCACGTCGACGGTCGCCCGGGCATCGGCGAGCGCCCGGTGGTTGGGGGTCGTGGCGGACTCGAACACCCGGGCCAGGGACGAGAGCTTGCAGTCGGGGGTCTCGTCGCGGGTCACGACCCGGCGGGCCAGCTTCGCCGTGTCGACCACGTCGAAGTCGGGCCAAGGACGCTCTTGCTGGAGCGCGAAGTGACGGAGGAAGCCCAGGTCGAACGGCGCATTGTGGGCCACCAGGACGGTGCCGGCCGCGAACTCCAGGAAAGCCGGCAGCGCAGACTCGATCGAGGGGGCGCCCGCCACCATCCCGTTGGTGATGCCGGTCAGCACCGCGATGAATGCCGGGATCTCGGTGTGGGGGTCGACCAGGGTCTGGAACTCTCCGAGGACCTCTCCCGAGCGCACCTTGACGGCGCCGATCTCGGTGATCTGGGAGCCGGCCGCAGCCGAGCCTCCGGTCGTCTCGAGGTCGACCACGCAGAAGGTGACGTCGCGCAGCAGGCGGCCCAGCTCATCGAAGCTGCGCTGCTCCTCCCAGCGGGAGGCAGCCAGGGAGACCTGGGCCATGCCACCGACGTTACGGTTGCGCGCCGACAGTTCTCGGGCGACGCGCGGGCGAGCCGCGGGAGGCCACTACGCTGACGGCATGGTCTCCGCACTCCCGGGCGAGTCTCAGCGTTGGCGGTGCAGTGGCTGCGGCAACCTCACGCGCTTCGACGTGGACCGGACCCGGCGGACGACGGAGTACTGGCACTTCGACCTGGCCGGTGACCCGACCATCGAGGAGTCGACGGTGCGGCAGGAGACGCTCGAGTCCGTGACCTGCCGCTGGTGCGGGCGCAGCGATGGCGTCGAGCTGGTCGGCCGCGCGGAGGCGTAGCCGCCAGGCTGGCCGGGGAGTGTCGGTGGTGGGTGACAACCTGCTCTGCATGACGACACGCATCGACTGCGACTACTGCACCCAGCGGGGGCCGGCCTGCCACGACTGCGTGGTGACGGTCCTCCTCGGACCGCCAGACGAGCTCACCTTCGACGACGACCAGTGCCGGGCGCTGGATGTGCTGGCGGCCGGCGGGCTGGTGCCACCCCTGCGGATGGTGGCGTCCGTGCCGCCTCCGGTGATCGAGTCGGCCTGACCCGCCGTCCGTGACGGACGTGGCCTGTGTGGTCTGTGTGGCTTGTGTGACGACACTCTCGACAACGTTGCCAGAAATAGGTCCGGACTAGACGGGCGAGGAGTTGGCGGGCCGCACACCTCACCACTAGCCTCGGGCCAGGTCATCGTGGAAGTGGACCAGACAGGTCCGCGCGAAGGCCGCGTCGAGTCCGTAGCCGTGGTCGGGGGGACGATCACACTGCGGAACCGGGGAACCAACCTTCTGGGGTTAATCGCCTCCAGGCGGGGCCACCATCGGGTGGTGCCGAGGACGAGGCGACGGGCATGTCGAGCTCGAACCCGTCAGCTCACCCGGTAGACGTCCGACAGCAAGGGAGAACCTCCGCTCGTGGATCACGGCCGGAAACGACTTGTCGCCACTCTCTGTGGCGGTGCCCTCCTCCTCGGGATGAGCCTGATCGGCTCCACCCCTTCCTATGCAGAGCCCGACGTCGACCAGGTGCAGACCCAGGTCGACCGGCTCTACCACGAGGCAGAGCAGGCGCAGGAGCACTACCACGACATCGAGCTGCGCCTCCAGGACCTCCAGCGGGACCTGCGCGGGCTGGTAGCCGACCAACGCCGCCAGTCCGACCGGCTCGGCACGGTGCAGTCCCAGGTCGAGGGTTCCATCGTGCGGGCCTACCAAGGTCAACAGCTGTCCACGGCCGGGCAGGTCGTGCTCTCCGAGGACCCGACGTCCTTCCTCAGCCAGCTGTCCACCTCCTCGGAGTTCAACCGCCTTCAGAGCGGCGTCTATGACGACTACGCCACCGAGCTGAAGGCGCTGAAGATCCGGCAGGAGGCCACGCAGACCCGCGCCTCCGAAATTGCGGCCGCCGAGCGTGAGGCGGCCGACACGAAGGCAGCCGTCGACAAGAAGCTCGCTGAGGCCAAGGATCTCCTGTCCACGCTGAAGGAGAAGGAGCGCCAGGCGATCCTGTCCCGCGGCAGCGCGAACACTCGGGTCCCCACCGACGTGCCGGCCTCCGGTCGCGCCGCAGCAGTGGTGCGGTTCGCGATGGCTCAGGTGGGCGACTCCTACGTCTACGGCGCAGCCGGACCCAGCGCCTGGGACTGCTCTGGCCTGACGATGGTGGCCTGGGCCCAGGCCGGCGTCGGGCTCCCGCACTCCTCCGGCGCCCAGTTCGGCTCCGGTCCCCGCGTCTCGGCCGGTTCGCTGCGCCCCGGTGACCTGGTCTTCTACTACAGCCCGATCAGCCATGTCGGGATCTACATCGGCAACGGCCTGATCGTGCACGCCGCGAACCCCGGTGCCGGCGTTCGGGTGGCCGGCCTCTACTCCATGCCGTTCTCCGGCGCGGTCCGGCCGGGCTGATCTTCTCCACGTCCCCCGGCCGTCGGTGGGGCGCACGGCCGGGTGTCGTAGCGCTCGGCGTGTCGGCGCTGGTCGTGCTTGCCCTCACGGCGTGCCTGAGCGCCCCCGGGGATGACTCGACCCCTCGCCCGACAGAGCCTGGCGCGTCGACGGCGGTGGCGAACGAAGCCGCAGTCCGGGCGGCTGTCGACGTGACCGTGCGGGCTCTCGAAGACGCCTGGCGTGACGCCGACGGCGGTGCTGCTGCCGCCCTCGGCTTCCCCGGCGAGGCCGTGCCTGCCGAGAGGCTGCGCGCGATCGCCGCGAACGTCGCGGTGCTGGACCTTCGCGAGGTCACGCTCGGCCGCCGCCTCGCGGTGGTCTCCGGCGGCGGGCAGTGGTCAACGACGCTCCAGGTGTCATGGCGGGTTGCCGGGATGGACCAGGCAGCGGCGACGGTCACTCTCCCTGTGGGCTTCCGCCTCGACCAGGACCGGGCGCTGGTGGCCCGCCTCGGACCGCGGGACCGCTCCGGCCAGGGCGCCGGGCGGCTGCCGCTCTGGCTGGCCGGCCCGGTCAGCGTCCGCTCCGGTCCGGGCTGGCAGGTGGTGAATGCCCGGGGAGCCGGGCACGCGAGCACCGTGGCCGCCGCCGCCCGCCGTGCGCAGCTCGCGGTGTCGCGAGCCCTCCACCGTGAGGTCGCGATGGTCGTCGAGCTGCCGCCTGACGCGGCGGCGTACGCCAGCGTGCTGGGGGCTCCGAGGGGTGAGTTCAGCGCCTTGGCTGCGGTCACCACGACGGCCGACGGCTCGGCCGGCTCGCGGGCGCCAAGGCGGGTCGTGGTCAACCCCGCACTGCTTGCGAGGCTCGACCGGCGGGCGCTCACCGTGGTGCTGGCACACGAGGCCGTCCACGTGGCCTTCGGCGATGCCACGGGGTCCGGGCCGGCTTGGTTCCGCGAGGGGTTCGCGGACTTCGTCGCGCTGCGCGCGCTCGGGCTGCGCGCCGTCACCGATGCTGCCGTCGCGGAGGTGGCCCTCCACGGCGTGCCCGGGCGCCTCCCCACGGCCGGCGACTTCACCGGGTCCGGCCGCGCCCTGGAGGCGGCCTACGAGCGATCGTGGCTGGCGTGCCGCCTGATCGCCGACGAGGCGGGGCAGCGCGCGCTGGTGCGGCTGCGAGCGGTGACCGTTCGTGGCGGCCGGCCGTTCTCCTCGGCGCTGCCTGCCGTCACGGGGATATCGTCGGCCGAGCTGACGCGGCGCTGGCGGGCCGGGTTGGCTCGACTCGCCGACTGAGCGCGTCCCCCTGAAATGCCCTCGGGCCGGACCCGTCGAACGCTGTACGCAGCGTCCGAGGGCCCGGCCCGTGGTGGGAAGCTCAGAACCTCAGCAGTTGCCGTTGCCCTGCTGCTGCTGGATGCTGTCACAGGTGTTCTGGTAGAGCGACTGGATCTGAGCGCCGAAGAGGAACACGGTCAGCACGATGATGCCGGCGATGCCGGCGACGAGCAGGCCGTACTCGACGGCGGAGGCGCCGCGGTCGTCCCTCTTCGCGAGTCGCGCTGCGAGCATGATGCGCAGGTAATCCAACATGGTCCGTCTCCTTCGGGCGCTGCTTTTCGGGTATGAGGATCGCCTGGGATCTGCGCCTCGGATATCTATATCCTCGACCATCGCGGCGTCGACCGCCGCCCAAAAACGGGTCGAATGGCATAGTCCGATATGACTAGGCAGACCCGGGTCAGAGCGGGGAGCTCAGCCTCCGGCCGGCTGTGACGGCAGCGCGGTCGCGGCCCTCGGATGGTGGTGATGCGTTCAGAAATGGCGAGTGGCCGCGGACCCTGGGTCCGCGGCCACTCGTTGGTGGTACTGGGGTCAGCAGCCGGTGCCGGTGGAGGCGCCGTTGGCGACCTTGTTGCAGGTGTCCTGGAAGACGGCGGAGATGGTGCCGCCGAAGGCGAACACGACCAGGACGATCAGGGCGGCGATGCCGGCGACGAGCAGGCCGTACTCGACGGCAGAGGCGCCGCGGTCGTCCATCTTCGCGAAGCGGGCGTTCAGCATGATGCGCAGGTAGTCCAGCATGGTGTTTCTCCTTGAGATGATCCGGTGATGGTGGCGTCGAGGATCGCTGGGTCTGCGCCTCGCTCTGAAGAGAATCCTGGCCGATGCAGGGAGCTTTTGTTCGTGAAATTCGGTGGAACCGGGATGGTCAATTGTGACTAGATCCGCGTGGTCATTCCGGGCGAGGGTGTGGTCAGAAATGGCGAGTGGCCGCGGACCCTGGGTCCGCGGCCACTCGTTGGTGGTACTGGGGTCAGCAGCCGGTGCCGGTGGAGGCGCCGTTGGCGACCTTGTTGCAGGTGTCCTGGAAGACGGCGGAGATGGTGCCGCCGAAGGCGAACACGACCAGGACGATCAGGGCGGCGATGCCGGCGACGAGCAGGCCGTACTCGACGGCAGAGGCGCCGCGGTCGTCCATCTTCGCGAAGCGGGCGTTCAGCATGATGCGCAGGTAGTCCAGCATGGTGTTTCTCCTTGAGATGATCCGGTGATGGTGGCGTCGAGGATCGCTGGGTCTGCGCCTCGCTCTGAAGAGAATCCTGGCCGATGCAGGGAGCTTTTGTTCGTGAAATTCGGTGGAACCGGGATGGTCAATTGTGACTAGATCCGCGTGGTCATTCCGGGCGAGGGTGTGGTCAGAAATGGCGAGTGGCCGCGGACCCTGGGTCCGCGGCCACTCGTTGGTGGTACTGGGGTCAGCAGCCGGTGCCGGTGGAGGCGCCGTTGGCGACCTTGTTGCAGGTGTCCTGGAAGACGGCGGAGATGGTGCCGCCGAAGGCGAACACGACCAGGACGATCAGGGCGGCGATGCCGGCGACGAGCAGGCCGTACTCGACGGCAGAGGCGCCGCGGTCGTCCATCTTCGCGAAGCGGGCGTTCAGCATGATGCGCAGGTAGTCCAGCATGGTGTTTCTTCTCCTCGGGTTGGGTGTTGATTCGATGTCTTCCGAGGATCGCTGGGTCTGCGCCTCGTCGTTGCCAAGTCTTCCGCAGACTCCCGCTCTGCGCTGCGGGAGATCGGTCAGACGTACGTAGTCCGTTCGAGCCACCCGAGCCTGACGCTGGTGGCCGTTCTGGCGTCGCCGGCCGGCCCGCCGCAGGCGGCATACGCCGGCTCAGGCCTGGCGCACGCTCGTCAACAGCCCGATCCGCATCGCCGTCACCAGCGCCTGGGCCCGGTTCGTGGCACCCAGCTTCTGGTAGATGCGGCCGATGTGGGACTTCACGGTGGACTCGCTCATGTAGAGCTCCTGACCGATCACCCCGGAGCCCAACCCGTCGGCGAGCAGCAGCAGCACCTCGTGCTCCCGGTCCGACAGGCGGGTCGACTCTGCGGCGCCCCGGCGCATCATCGCGCCGCCCAGCCCGCTGCAGACGAAGGTGCGAGGCGAGGCTGCGGCGTGGATCGTCGCGCGCACGACCTCGCCCGCCGGCGCGTCCTTGCCCACGAAGCCCGACGCACCGGCTTCCATGGCCGCAAAGATCTGGTCGTCGCCGGAGTGCATGGTCAGCACGACGAGGCCGAGGTCGGGGAGGTCCTTGCGTAGCCTGCGCACGATGTCGAGCCCGGTGCCATCGGGGAGCTGGAGGTCGGTCACGACCGCGTCCGGCTTCACCTCGCGAATGAGCTCGATCGCGTCGGCGACCGAGCCGGCCTCGCCGACGACCTCGGTCGCCGGCTCGAGCGTGAACGAGGTGGCGAGGCCCTTGCGAATGAGCTCGTGGTCGTCGACCAGGAGCACCCGCACGATGTTGTCGGTCATGACATGGCACTTTCTTTCTCGGGTTCTGAAACGGCGATTCCGCGAGCGGGGTCACCGAGGATGCGGACGGACACGCAGGTGCCGCCCTCGGCGTGGTTGCCGATGTCGAGGGTGGCGCCGATCAGTCGCGCCCGTTCGTTCATGATCTCCAGGCCATGGGAGTCGACCCGCTTCCCCTGCAGCCCGCGCCCGTTGTCGCGCACCGAGATCGCGACGTCCGGCGGGTTGACCTGGCAGACGACCTCGATCTGCGTCGCGTGCGCGTGCCGCACAGCGTTGTTGAGCGCTTCTTGGGTGATCCGCATCAGCTCGGCCTCCACCTCGGGTCGGAGCCGGACGGTCCCCTCGTCGATCGTCACCTTGATCGGGACGCCGGACAGCGCGCTGAGGTGACGTGCGATGCCGCCGACCGCAGCGCCCAGGCTCTGGCTTCCGTCGACTGCGGAGCGCAGCGTCAGCACCGAGCGGCGTACCTCGGCGACCACGGTGGTGATGGTGTCTCGCAGCAGCTGAAGCTGCGCTGTCTGGGCGGGCACCTCGGCAGCGGAAATCATGCCGTCCACGAAGTAGCCCATCGAGGCGATCTCCTGCGCCATCCCGTCGTGCATCTCGCGGGCAAGGCGCCGCCGCTCCTCGGAGGTGGCCGCGTTGCGCAACTGCGCGAACAGGAGCGCGACCTCCAGCCGGACAGCGTCGGGTCCGAGCCGGCGGACGTAGGCCGAGAGCCGCTGGTCGAGGTCGATCTGCTCCGGGGTCAAGCCGCTGGACAGGACGCCGGTGACGACGGCAACGGGAGCGCCGCCGGCGGACAGGGGGAAGGCGAAGCGCTGTCCGAGGTACAGCGGCCGGCCGGTGGCGAGCACGCGCTCGGCCAGGTGGTCGGCGCCGGCGCCGGGATCGGTCTCGGCGCCGTGGGGGTCGGTCACGACGCGGGTCAACGGGGTCAGGGTGTCACCGCGGAGCACATGCACCGCCAGAGACGAGGTCGGCAGCTCGTCGCGAATCATCGCCAGCAGCGTGTCGCCCTGCGAGACCGGGTCGAGTCCGGAGGTGAGATCGCCTGAGAGGTCGAGCAGCTCGCGGATCAGCATCCGCGCCTCGCGGTAGCCGGACAGCGGGTCGGATTCGGCGCGGGTGAAGGTATGGAGGAACCCGGCCACCAGGCCCAGTCCGAGACCGAACACGGTCCAGGTGAACGTCGCGACGCTCTGCTGGCTGTCCAGACCTCCGCGGAGCAGGGTCGACGTCGCCACGACCCCGATCAGCTGTGCGGCCACGGCTTCCGCGACCCCGCGGTTGCCGTGCCGGAGGCCCGACAGGAAGGGGGGGAGCGCGAGTGCGGCCATCAACCCCGGCGAGGCATCGACCGCCAGCGCTGCCACCACGCCGACCGCAGTCGCCTCGAGGAGGTCGACGGACGTGGTGAGCTGGGAGCGCCGGTGGCCCGCGACCGCACCGATCGTCAGGATGATCGCGAGCGCGACCAACGACGGGAGCGACGCCGCGTCGCGCGCCCACAGCGCGGGCCCGGCCAGAGCGAGCAGCGCGAACGCCCGGGCGGCCTCGGCCAGCCGGGCGAACGTGCGCCAGGTCGCTGCACTCATGGTGGGGTCGCGGTCACTTCTGGGAGAAGCTGTCCAGCATGCTGATCGCCGCTGGCCCCATGACAGCGAGGAACAGGCACGGGAGGATGCAGAAGATCAGCGGGATCGTGATCTTCACCGGCACCTGCTGCGCCTTCTCCTCCGCCTTCTGGCGGCGCTTGACCCGCATCTCGCCCGACTGCACGCGCAGCACCTTGGCGATCGGGATACCGAACGCGTCGGCCTGGACCAGAGCGCTGACGAAGCTGCGGAGATCGGGCAGGTTGGTCCGGTCCGCCAGCGCTCGCAGTGAGGCGGAGCGTCCTTGTCCGATCTGCATCTCGCGCAGGACCCGCGCGAACTCCTCCGCCAGCGGACCCGTGGTGTTGCGGGAGACCTGCTGGATCGCTGCGTCGAAGCCGAGTCCGGACTCCACGCTGATGGTGAGGAGGTCGATGGCATCGGGGAGGCTGCGCCCGATCTTCTCCTGGCGGTCATAGGACTGCTGGTAGAGGTAGAGGTTGGGGCCGTAGAAGCCTGCCGCCAGCCCGCCCATCACCATCAGTGCCTGGATCGTGACGCTCGGACCGATCACGACCGCGAACAGGGAGCCGAGCACGAAGCCGCCGATCGCGCCGACGACCTTGAGCGAGACCACGCGGTCCACGGTCCATCCGGGAGGGTTGCCCGCGAGCTCGAGCCTGCGGTGGATGCGCTCTCCGGTGTCAGCACCGCTGAGCCTCCGGCCCAGGACCACGAAGCGCTTGAGCATCGGATCCAGGACCCGGTCCGCGAAGGGCTTCTCCAGGTCCTGCGTCAGCTCGCTCGGCGCCATGGACATCGCTTCGAGGACAGCCAGGGACTTGTTGATCCCGGTGGCCTCGCCGTCGCTCCGAGTCGCCATGGAGAGCAGCAGGAGCGCCGTCCCGACCAGCATCAGACCGAGTACGAATATCATCACCATCTGTTACACCTCCACCTTGACCATGCGGCTCATCCAGAAGGCGCCGACTGAGAGAAGCAATCCGCCGCCGCCGAGCATGACCCAGCCCCGCGGGTCGGTGAACATCGGCATCACGTAGTCGCCGTTCACGATGAGCAGGTAGGTCAGGAAGCCGGGCGGCAGGGCGCCGATGACGATCGCCGAGAGCTTTCCCTCGGCGGCCAGGGCTGCGACCTGACGGCGCATGTACTCGCGCTCGCGGATCGTGCCGGACACCGTGTTGAGCAGTTCGGCCAGGTTGCCACCGACCTGACGCTGGATCTTGATCGCCATGACGACCCAGGCGAAGTCCTTGCTGTCGAAGCGCTCGGTGATCCCCTCGAGGGCATCCTCGAGGGAGACCCCCAGACGCGTCTCGATGAGCACCCTGGAGAACTCGCCGGCAATCGGCTCGGTGCCTTCCTTGACGATGGCGTCCACGGACTGCGCCAGGGACAGGCCGGCCTGGAGAGACCCGGCCATCAGCTGCAGCGTGTCGGGCAGCGAGGAGTTGAAGGCCTTGAGCCGCCGGCCGCGCTTGAAGCCGAGGAACATCCACGGCAGCACGACGCCCAGCGCGGTGAAGATGAGTCCCACGATGACGTTTCCGCTGCCCAGCAGCATGCCGGCCGCACCCGCGATCACGGCGATGGCAGAGTGCGCCAGCAGCCACTCGGCCGGCTTGAGGCTGCTGCCCGCGTGTTCGAGGCGGGCGGCGATCCGTGCCTCGAGGCTCTGGTTGCGGTGCAGCATGACGGCTGCGGCTTCCTTCGCCTGAGCCAGGCTCAGGTCCCGCTCCGAGGCCACGGCGTTGGTGTTGGTTGTCAGGGCGGTGTACTTCGCCAGCCGCTCGTCCGGTGTGAACTCGGTCTGCGGCTTGGCCGGGATCAGGTTCACGAACAGCACGACCAGGCTGAGCCCGAGGAGGCCGGTGCCGGCGTACATCGCCCACGGAGGCAGCGAGAACCCACCGGCGGAGACGTAGGCCGGCGTTGTGTCAGCCTTGGTTCCGGCGGTCACCAGCGGTGCGTACGCCGTCGCGGTCAGGACCTGGTTGCCGCTGGGGAGACGAACCTCGATGTTGCCCTCGGTGGCGGTGAACCCCGCGGGCAGGGTGGCCTCGACCAGCACCTGGCGAGCGAGGTCGTCAGCCTCGCTGGCGAACGCCTCCTGGAGCGCAGCGGGGTCGGAGTTGATCACTCTTCCGCTGCCGGCAGCAGCCATCGCCTCGAGCGGGGCGAGCTTCTTGGCCTTCTGCTCGAGGGCGACCACGTCGACGCCGATCTCCGCGTCGCTGATGGCCGAGGTGGCGGCCTCGAGGGCGGTCTTGCTGGTGTCGGCGCCGTCCGAGAGCACGAGCAGCCTGCGCTGACCGTCCTTGCCGGACTGCTCGACCGCGGCGATCACGCCGTCGTAGAGGCTGGTCTTCTTGCTGAGCTTGAGCGTGCTGAGAACTTCGCGTGCCTTGTCGCGGTCCAGATTCGGGGCCAGCGGCTGCTTGACCTTGTTCGCGAACGTGGTGATGCCGACGTAGACGTTCTTCGGAACCGTCTCGAGGAAGGTGCTGGCGGCTGCCTGAGCAGCAGCGAACCGGTCGCCCTTCATCGAGTTGCTGGTGTCGATCACGAGGATCGTGGTCCGCCTGATGGCCCCTTGGCTGTCGGCCGGCCAGGCGGTGGACTGGGTCTCCTCGCCCGCGAGCGTCACCTCGACCCCGTCGAGATCGACCTCGGAGCTCTCGGGCACCGACACCAGGATCTTGACGCCGTTCTTGGTCGGCTGGACGTGCGAGATGCTAGCGCCCTCAGCCGCGAGTGCGGGGCTGCCGATGAGGGCAAGGGCCACCGCCACCAGGGCAGCGAGCAGCAGTGACAGAAGACGCTTGGGCATCAGGGCCGTCCCATCGCGAAGAGCATCGGGTCCACGTGCACGTTGGAGTTGGCCATCTTGTCGAGGAACTTCGGCCGCAGGCCGGTGGGCTTCATGGTGCCCATGTAGCGGCCCTCGGAGTCGAAGCCGGCGGCGTGGTCGTAGAGGAAGATGTCCTGCAGGGTGATCACGTCGCCCTCCATCCGCTCGACCTCGGTGATGTGAGTGATGTGGCGAGACCCGTCCTTGAAGCGGGTCTGGTGCACGATCATGTCCACCGCGGAGGCGGTCTGCTCACGGATCGCGCGGATCGGCAGGTCCATTCCCGCCATCAGCACCAGGGTCTCGAGGCGAGACAGGGTGTCGCGAGGACCGTTGGAGTGGACCGTACAGATCGACCCGTCGTGGCCGGTGTTCATGGCCTGGAGCATGTCCAGCGCCGAGGAGTCACGAACCTCACCGACGATGATCCGGTCGGGCCGCATCCGCAGGCTGTTCTTCACCAGGTCGCGGATCGTGACGGCGCCCTTGCCCTCGATGTTCGCCGGGCGGGACTCCAGGCGCACCAGGTGGTCCTGGTGCAACTGGAGCTCGGCGGCGTCCTCGATCGTGACGATGCGTTCGTCGATCGGGATGAAGGAGGACAGCACGTTGAGCGTGGTGGTCTTACCAGCACCGGTGCTTCCGGACACGATGATGTTGAGCCGGCCGCGGACGCAGGCGTCCAGGAACTCGGCGGACTGTGGCGTCAGCGAACCGAAGCGAATCAGGTCATGCACTGTCAGCGGGTCGGCGGAGAACTTCCGGATCGTCAGTGACGAGCCGTCGATCGCCAACGGAGGGATCACCGCATTGACACGGCTGCCGTCAGGGAGGCGGGCGTCGACCATCGGGCTGGACTCGTCGACGCGTCGCCCGACGCGCGACACGATCTTGTCGATGATCCGGCGCAGGTGCCCCTCGTCCGCGAACTGCGCGTCGGCGGCGACCAGCTTGCCCTTGCGTTCCAGCCAGATGTTGTCGTGTCCGTTGACCATGACCTCGGACACGTCCGGGTCGAGCAGGTACGGCTGGATCGGTCCGTAGCCCAGGATGTCGTCGCTGATCTCTTGCGTGATCCGGGTCCGGTCGCTGGAGCTGAGCGGGCGGTCCTGGTGCGCGAGAACGTCGAGGAGTGCGGCGCGGACCTTCGACTCCAGTTCGTGCTGTTCCATGTTCGCGTCGTACAGCTGCGGGCCCAGCTCCTTGAGCAACTGCCCGTGGACGCTGGACTTGAGCTCCTCGACCCGGCCGGACGTGCTGGTCAGCTTCCTGAGGCTCTTGGCAGGCTGGGTTGCCGAGGCCGGCTTGGGCTGGGTGCCGAAGCCGGGAGCGGCGGCGCCGCCTGGCGTTCCCGCAGCCGCCGGCTTGTCGGTGGCTGCCGGTTGCGCGCCGGAGTACGTCGGGGCGCCCGGCTGGGGCGCACCGTCGGTCTCGGTGGCGGAGGGGTCGGCGCCTGGGGGAGTCGCTGCTGCGGCCAGGCGATCACGAAGAGAGCTCATCGGCGTTTCCTGCGTCGTCGGTTGTTACTGTCATCGGACATGTCATCAGCGCCCCGGGCCGCGGCATCGCCGCCGCTGAGGGCCGTGGCCAGAGCACGGACAGCTCGGCTGGAGGGGTGGTCGGGGGCGGACAGGACGATCGGACGGCCGGCGTTGGTGGCGGCGGCGATGTCGATCGACGTGGAGATCTGCGTGGAGACGGGCATCCCGAGGATCGCCTCCACCTTCTCGGCCCCGATCCCGACCGCGTCGTCGGCACGGTTGAGCAGAAGGTGGCGGTGGTCCTGCGCGATGTTGAGCATGTCCAGCGTCTCGAGCGCCACCTTCACGTTCTTCAACGTCGGGACATCGAGCGTGGCCACCATCACCAGGTCGTCGGTCTCGTCCAGCGCCGTGAGGGTCTGCTCGTCGAACGCCGGCGCCGTGTCGACGATGACGTAGTCGTAGTTCTCCTTCAGGACTCGGATCATCCGCGACACCAGGGTCGGGGTGATCCGGTCATGAGCGTCCGGCAGGCTCGGGGCCGCCAGCACCATGAGTCCCGACTCGTGCCTCGTCAGCAGTCCGTCCAGCGATTCGTAGTCGAGGGAGTCCTCGCTGCCGATCGCGTGCTCGATCGAGTGCGACGGGAACAGCTGCATCGTGATCGCGACGTCGCCGAAGGCGAGGTCGAGGTCGAGCAGGCAGACCTGGCGGGCGCCTCGGTCGGCCAGGGTGAGCGCGAGGTTCACCGCCATCGTGGTCTTGCCCACGCCACCCTTGGGCGAGAAGATCGAGACGACCCGTCCGATGTGGGCGACTCCGCCAGGTCCACGTAGCGCCGCCGAGAGTTGCTGGGCGCGGCCCGCCGCCGCTGCGATCGCGTCGATGTCGTTGTCGGCGACGACGTCGCGAGCGCCGGACTGCATCGCTCGGCTGAGGACATCGGTGTCCACGAGGCTGCGCACCAGCACCACGCTGACCGTGGGCCGGCTGAAGCGCAGACCGTCGCAGATGCTCAACGCCTCGTCGAGAGCCAGGCTCGGGCCGAGCACGACGAGGTACTCGTCGGATCGGTTGTCGAGCCAGGGACCGAGCCGGTCCACGCTCTCGACGCCGTGGGCGCCCGCCGGGAGGGCGGTCAGCAGCTTGGCGACGGTGCTGCTGTCGGTGTCAATGACGACTGGCATGACGAAGTCCTTCAGAAGGAGGGAAAGCGGATCACTGGTAGAGGTTCTTCCAGCCGAGCCCGCTATCGGACTGGGTCTTGCTCTTGTCGTTGAGCAGCGCGAAGCTCAGGGTGCCGTTGGAGTCCGCGGCAGCGAACATGAGGCGCTGGGCGTCGGTCTGGCTCACGGCGACGGTGAGGAGCGTCCGCGGGACCTCCTCGGTCGTGGCGGTGCCCTCGGGAGTGGTGGTCTTCGTGGTCGTGGTGGAGGTCGAACCGACGCCCAGCACGAGCACTCGCCGCAGCAGCAACCGGACCACGCCGTTCGGACCGCTGGCGTTCTGGCTGACGGCGGTGGCCTGGCTGGCGTCCAGCATCGGCTCGACGTGGTAGATCGCGACATCCGAGCCCGGGTTGACGAACCCGGAGACTCGGGCGGCGTCAGTCAGCTCGACGGAGATCGCCTGCATGCCGTCGGGAATCGCGAGGGACTGGCCTTCGGTGGAACCACCGAACTTGGCCGGGATGATCTGCTCCCCGGCGTAGATGGTGGTGACAGCGATCATGCCCGCCAAGGAGTCGACGGACTGCATGGCGCCGTCGAGCACCTGGTTCTGGGGAACGGCCTCGGTGTCGAGCTTGCCGGCTGAGGAGGCGGCCTCGATCGACTCGCCGGCCTCGATGGTCTGCTTGGCCCGCAGCACCTCGACGGTGTCGAACTGCTCCTGAGCCCGGTTGTCGGCGCTGCGCACGTAGACCACGACCAGGGCGGTGCCGACAAGGGCGACCAGGGTGGCCAGGAGCAGCAAGACTGAGCGTCGGTTCATGGTGCGCGGGCACCTTTCGGTCACGGGGGACGATCGGGGCTGATGCCGCGGCGTCCGGTTCGGGTGTCGGTTCCGAGAGACGGTGGTCCACACTTGTTCGAGGTGGTTCCGTTTGTCGCTCGGCGTGGAATCTAGTTGTCTAGTCAGCGGCCTGTCCCGGAAATGCGAAAAGACGCCGACGAACCCCAGAGGCGGTGCATGATGTGTGCCCGTCGGGCGAGCCGGAGGGGTCGGGCCCCAGGTTTCGCGCCGGTTTCGGGCCTGCCGAAGCGACCTGATCAGGGCAGGTAGAGCGCGGCTACGTCGTCCTTGAACTCGCGCATGACGACACTGCGGCGGAGCTTCAGGCTCGGTGTGAGCTGGCCACCCTCTTCGGTCCAGTCGACCGGCAGCAGGGTGAACTTCCGGATGGCCTCGGCCTTCGAGACGGCCGCGTTCGCGTCGTCGACGGCCGTCGCCACGGCGGCGTCGAGGTCGGGATCGGCGACGAGCTCCGCGACCCCGCCACGCTTGTCACGTGCGGCAGCCCAGAGCGCCACGGCCTCAGCGTCCAGGGTCACCAACGCCGCGATGAACGGTCGGCCGTCGCCGACGACGAGGCACTGAGAGACCAGGGCGTGAGCCCGAAGACGATCCTCGAGCACCGCCGGAGCGACGTTCTTGCCGCCTGCGGTCACGATGATCTCCTTCTTCCTGCCGGTGATCCGGACGAACCCCTCGTTGTCGATCTCGCCCACGTCGCCGGTGTGGAACCAGCCGTCGTGGGTGAACGCATCTCGGGTGGCTGCTTCGTTGCGCCAGTAGCCGGAGAACACCTGCGGACCCCGGACCAGCAGCTCGCCGTCGTCGCCCACGCGGACCGAGGTCCCCGGCAAAGGCTGCCCCACCGATCCGATGCGGACGGCGTCGACCCTATTGGCGGTCAGCGCCGCGGCGGTCTCGGTCAGCCCGTAGCCCTCGAGCACGGTCAGGCCGATCCCGCGGTAGAAGTGCCCGAGCCGCTCGCCCAGCGGAGCGCCGCCGGACACGGCGTACCGACAGGCGCCGCCGAGGGCCTCGCGCAGCCGCCGGTAGACGAGCCGGTCGAAGACGGCGTGTTCGGCGCGCACCCTGATCGGCACCCGCCCGTGGTCCAGACCACGAGACCAGGCCATCGCGACGTCGGCGGCCCGACCGAAGAGAGCGCCCCGTCCGTCGGCGGTGGCGCGCTGGGAGGCAGTGTTGAAGATCTTCTCGAAGACGCGGGGGACCGCCAGCACGAAGGTCGGCCGGAAGGACTGCAGCTCGTCCAGCAGGTGCGGGATGTCGGAGGTGTGGCCCAGGCGAGTGCCGGAGCCCAGGCTGGCGACCTGGATCGCCCGCGCGAACACATGGGCCAGCGGCAGGAACAGCAGCGTGGAGGAGTCGACGCCGAACAACTCGGGGAGCTCGTCGATCGCAGCGTTCGCCTCGGCGAGGAGGTTGCCGTGGCTGAGCATGCAGCCCTTCGGGCGTCCCGTCGTGCCCGAGGTGTAGATGACGGTGGCGAGGTCGCCCGCCGACCGGGCTGTACGCCGGGACTCGAGCTCGTCGTCGCCGATGTCCGCACCCAGGCGTGACAGGACATCGACGGCGTTGTCCTCGATCGACCAGACATGCCGCAGCTCGTCGAGTCCGTCTCGTACCTGGGCGACGCGTGAGACATGCTGGGCGGACTCGGCCACCACGGCGCAGGCGCCGGAGTCCTCGAGGATCCAGGCCACCTGCTCGGCCGAGCTCGTCTCGTAGATCGGGACCGTGACTGCGCCGGCGTACCAGATCGCATAGTCCAGCAGCGTCCACTCATAGCGCGTCCGTGAGAGCAGCGCGACCCGGTCGCCGACGTGCACTCCCGCCGCCACCAGGCCCTTGGCCACCTCGGCGACCTCGGCGTGGAAGTGGGCGGCGGTCACATCGACCCATTCGTCGGCGGCCCGTCGCGCCAGCAACGGCCGATCCGGTGTCTCGAGGGCTTGCCGGACGAGCTCGTCGGTCAGGTTGCCGGTGGGGACCCCGGAGGTCGCCGGGGCGGCGTACTCGCGCACTTCACTCCTCGCGTGGGCCGGGGCGGTCGCTGCCTACGTTGCGCACGTTACCGCTGCCGATCGCGGTACCCCGTTCCGGTACGCTCGCTGCGACCCGAGCCCGCCCCGACCCGGTGACACGACCAGGAGACCCGATGGCCGAGCAGACGACGTCGTCCATCGTCATCGACGCCGATCCGGCGTCGATCATGGAGGTCATCGGCGACTTCCCGGCCTACCCCGAATGGGCCAAGGGTGTGAGCCGGGCCGAGGTCGTCTCCGAGCTCGATGACGGCTGGGCAGAGCGGGTGTTCTTCGCCCTGGACGTCGCCCCGATCCGCGACGAGTACACCCTCGCCTATGAGTGGGACGGCTACGACCAGGTCACGTGGTGGCTGGTCGAGGGCAAGGTGCTGACCCATATGGATGGCGCGTATGTGCTGGCGGACCTCGGGGACGGGCGGACGGAGGTCACCTACCGGCTGGCGCTCGATCTCTCGATTCCGTTGATCGGGATGATCAAGCGCAAGGGCGAGAAGATGATCATCGACGCGGCGCTGAAGGGCCTCAAGCAGCGCGTCGAGTCCCGGTGAGCCGGTTCCGGTGACCGCGGAGGGTCCGCGCATCCTGCTCTTCACCGGCAAGGGCGGGGTCGGTAAGTCGACGGTCGCCGCCGGCACCGCCGCTCTTGCCGCGCGTCGCGGCCACCGCACCCTGGTCCTGTCGACGGATGCCGCCCACTCGTTGGCCGACGCGTTCGGAATCGACCGGCCGGGCGCCGATCCGGTGCGGGTCGGCGAACGCCTCCACCTGCAGCAGGTGGATGCGCAACGACGGTTCGAGGAGTCGTGGTCCGAGGTGTCGGGCTATCTCCGGTCGGTGCTGGACGCCGGCGGGGTGGACCCTGTCGCAGCCGAGGAGCTCACCGTGCTGCCGGGGGCCGAGGAGGTGCTGGCGCTGCTCGAGCTGCGGCTGCAGGCGCGGTCGGGGGACTGGGACGTCATCGTGGTGGATTGCGCCCCGACCGCGGAGACCCTCCGTCTGCTCGCGTTGCCGGAGGCGCTCGGCTGGTACATGACCCGGGTCTTCCCGGTTGAGCGGCGGGTCGTGCGGGCACTGGCCCCGATGCTGTCCCGGGCGGCTGGGGTCCCGATGCCCGAGGACGGGGTCTTCGACGCCGTCGCGCGACTGCACCGGGAGCTGGACGAGATCCGGACCCTGCTCGGCGGGCCGCGCTCCTCGGTCCGACTGGTGCTCACCCCGGAGAACGTCGTCGTGGCCGAGGCTCGCCGCTCACTCACCACCCTCTCGCTGTTCGGCTACCGGGTGGACGGTGTCATCGCCAACCGGGTCTTTCCTGATGTCGGGGCGGATCCGTGGCGAGCCCGCTGGGTGGCCGCGCAGCGCGACGTCCTCGATCGAGTGGCGGAGTCGTTCGCGGACCTGCCCCAGTGGCAGCTTCGCTATCAGGAGGAGGAACCGATCGGTCTCGAGACGCTGGCGAATCTTGCCGAGGACCTGTATGCCGGCGCCGACCCGCTGGTCGACCCGCTGGCCGACCCGGTGGGACCCGAGCCGTTGGTGTTCTCCAGGGAGCACCGGACGACCACGCTGCGGCTGGCCCTGCCGCTGGTCGCCAGGTCCGAGCTCGACCTGACCCGGCACGGAGACGAGCTGGCCGTCACGGTGGCGGGCTACCGGCGCCTGCTCACGTTGCCTCCGGCACTCGCGCGGCATAGCGTCTCGGGTGCTCGTGTCGTCGACGGCGAGCTTCAGGTGCGATTCGAGGAGAGGGCGCAGTGACAGACCAGGACACCTCCTCGGAGGTGGGCTCGCTTGCCGAGGAGGCAGCCAAGCTGTTCGGCGCGTTGTCGGACTGGGCGCAGGAGCACCGGCCGGACCTGTCCGATCTGGACAGCCCCGACCTCGCCGGACTGGCAGACCATGTCGCCGCCGGCGGCGTCGAGTGCACCTATTGCCCGGTGTGCCGGCTGGTGCGGGCGATGCGCGACACCTCACCGGAGGTGAAGGCCCACCTGGCCTCGGCGGCCGGATCGATGCTCCAGGCGGTCGCCGGGTTGCTGGCCACGCCGACCTCGACGACCGAGCGCGACCCCGGGGACGGGGTCGAACACATCCCGCTGGACGACGATCTACCGGACGGAGGACAGGCATGAGCCTCGCGATCGGGATCGACGTCGGCGGCACCAAGATCGCCGGCGGTGTCGTGGACGCTGAGGGCCACATCCTCGCCGAGGCTCGGGTGGAGTCGCCTGCCACCGATGCCGTCCGCATCGAAGACACCATCGTGTCCCTGACGGAGCGACTTCGTGGAGACCACGTCGTTGACACCGTCGGTGTCGGCATGGCCGGCTACGTCGACGCTCAGCGCTCGCGGGTCATGTTCACCCCTAATCTCGCACTGCGCGACGTCCCGCTCCGGCGGAACCTCGAGTCGCGCCTGGGGCTCCCCGTCGTCGTGGAGAACGACGCGAACGCCGCGGCGTGGGCGGAGTTCGCCTTCGGTGCCGGTGCGGACGTCGACGACCTGCTGCTGCTGACCATCGGCACCGGCGTCGGGGGAGGCATCGTGCTGGGCGGTCGCCTCCTGCGTGGGGCGTTCGGGATCGCGGCCGAGGTCGGCCATCTGCGGATGGTGCCGGGCGGCCATGCCTGTGGCTGTGGCAACCGGGGATGCCTCGAGCAGTACGCCAGCGGAAGCGCCCTGGTCCGCAACGCGCGCCAGCGGGCCATCGGGGGAGCACCGGAGACCAGGGCGCTGGTCGACCGGGCCGGGGGAGACGCGTCGGCGATCACCGGACCGATGGTCACCGCATCCGCTCAGGCGGGAGACCCCTTCTCGGTCGAGCTGCTCGCCGAGCTGGGTCGATGGCTCGGAGAGGGGATCGCCGCGCTCGCGACGGTGTTGGACCCGGCGGTCACCGTGATCGGCGGGGGGGTCAGCCAGGCGGGCGACCTGCTGCTCGAGCCCGCGCGCGCCGCCTTCCTGGGCGAGGTGATCGCCCGAGGCCATCGTCCGGTACAAGACGTGCGCCTGGCCCGCCTCGGCAACCGCGCCGGCATCATCGGTGCCGCTGACCTGGCCCGCCAGTGACACGCGTCACCCACGCGCTGTCGTAGGCGCCGGCCCACCGGGTCCGCGCCCCGACCTTCTCCAAACGGCCACGCGGGCGAGGACAGTCTGCCTACGCTTGGGGCATCTCGGGGTGCCACATGGCCTCCTTCGCACGACATCTGTGACGTGAATCGAGGCCACTGCATGACTGACGCTGGCCGGACGCGCACGAATCCGACTCAGCCATCGCCCAGGCGGCGTGGCGAGTCGGGTGCGGCGGCGGTGGAGTTCGCGCTCCTCAGCGTGGTCTTCCTGACCCTGGTCTTCGGCATGATCCAGTACTCCCTCTACTTCTGGTCGACCCAGTCGGCCGCGAACGCGACCCGCGACGCGGCCCGCCGGGGCGCTGTCGGTCAGACCTGCACCGACATGACCAATCAGAGTCGCAACAACACCAAGCTGGTGGCCTCGGGCTACGTCGTGACCCGGCGCTACTACGCGCCGACCGACACCTCGTTCACCACGCCCGTCGCGGCGGCGACGGGCAACAACGTGCGGGTGGTTCTCACCTACCAGTCGGTCGACCTGCACTTCCCCTTCGTGCCCTTCCTCAGCAACGGTGCGGTCCGCGAGACCGCCGTGGCGCGCGTGGAGAACTTCAGCACGTCGGCCCCGACGAACTGGAGCAACTGCTCATGACGGTGTTCACCACACGTCGACGCCGCGACGAGCGCGGTGCCTATTCCGTGCTGTTCGCACTCCTCTCGGTGCTGCTGTTCGGGCTGGCCGCGCTGGGGGTCGACCTCGGCAACATGTATCAGCGTCAGGCCGAGACCCAGTCCCAGGCCGACCTGTCCGCCTTGTCCGCCGCTCCCAAGCTGGCCGTCTCACAGGCTGCCGCGGTCACTGAGGTCGCGGCGTACCTCAACCGGAACCTCAAGGTCGGTCAGACGACCGTCTATGCGAGCCAGCTCACCGACTCGAAGCTGACCAACGGGGAGGTGACCTTTCCGACCGCCTACTCGATGAAGGTGATCACGCCGGGCGCCAAGGTGCAGTTCGGGCTTTCGGTGCCACTCACGCAAGTGACCAGCAGCACGGTGGCCGCGGCCGCCACGGTGGGGGTGGGCACCCCTGGTGCTGACCGGCTGCTGCCGTTCTTCGCCGTCAACGGCGCCGGCTGCGACTACGGCACCCAGGCCCTGAGCGATCCCGCCAACGGGCACACCCAGTCCACCGTGCCGGCATTGGTGTCTCCGATGACCAACCCGTCGCAGACGAGCAACGTGGGGCTGTCCGATCTCACGCCGTACCAGTTCGCCACGGGCGCCACGGGCGCCGTGATCACGACCATCAACGGCTCGAAGCTCTCCTCGGTCACCATGATCGGCTTCTACCGCACCTCGGCAGACTCGCCGAACCAGGTCGAGGTGGCCATCCCCAGCAACGCCGACAACAGCATGATCTCGAACGTGCCGGTGCCGACGACCGTGACCAACAGCCCGGGCACCTGGTGGCTACGCACCTACACCTCGAAGGGCAAGAAGGGCTGGTCCCCTCTCGACCAGTCACTGCCCGTGTCTATCGGTGATGGGGCGATCCAGTGCGGCAGCTCGTCGAGCTCCGGCAACTTCGGCAGCCTGAAGCTGGCGCGTTCCTCCCAACCGTCGACCTGGATGCCCGACAACATCGCCGTGGGTCTCCAGGCCCCGCTGTCCTTGTCGGTGCAGACGAACACGGCCTCGATCCCGCTGTGCACGCCCGGCGGCGCCGGCGTCGTCTACAGCTCCACGACCGGGTCGGGGACCAGCTATGCCAACACCAACTGCGTTGACACCGACACCGGCCTCACCGCCCAGCCGGCCACCCAGGGCCTGATCACCGGGACGGGGACCGGCAACCCGGGGCGCCTGGTTCTGCCCACCACGACCTCCGTGCCAGGTCGCCGGTGCGGCGTCGGGCACACCACGACCGAGCGGACCATGATCAGCCATAACCTGAACGACGACACCTTGTCGTGCTTCCTCAACGACCCGGCCATGAAGCTGAGCGAGATCGCCTTCCCGTCGTACTCCGGACCCGCTGTCCTCAGCCCGGCGATCTACGACTCGCCGCGGTTCTGCTACGTGCCGGTCCTGGCCATCGACCCGAGCAACGGGGGGAGTCAGCACTACTCGATCGTCGACGTACGCCCCTGCTTCATCACCTCGGAGGCCAACGACTCGTCCTACAACGCCCAGCGGTTCGTCGACGGGTCAACGTCGACGACGAACAACGGGCTCACGATCCCGAGCAACAAGGTGACGACGATTCAGGTGTACTTCTTCAACAAGAAGGCGCTGCCGGCCGAAGGCCCGGCGCGGCCGGGAGTGATTCTGTCCCCGGACGGTCCCCTGGTATCCATGCTCACCGACTGACGCCGGGGTGCCGGCGTCGGGGGTGCTCGCCCTCGCGGGCGCCGTCGGGCCTAGGATCAGCGGCCATGAGGCAAGCCGCCAGGCGTCCCCCTCGGCGCAAGAAGCGAGGACTGTACGTCGGAGTCGATGTGGGCGGGACCAAGGTCCTGGCCGGCGTGGTCACCGGCAACGGTGCCGTCGTCTCGACGGCCCGCCGGTCCACGCCTGGTCGCCGGGTGGAGCCGGCCACCGTTGAGGACGCCATGGTCGAGGCGGTGCTCGAGGTCGCCGACGGCGCAGCGATCGCCGCGGTCGGGGTGGCCGCCGCCGGCTTCGTGGACCAGGCCGGGGAGCGGGTGATGTTCGCCCCGCACCTGCCCTGGCGTGGCGAGCCGGTGCGCGCTCACCTGCAGCAGCGGTGGGGTGCCCCGGTGGTCCTCGACAACGACGCCAACTGCGCGGCCGTCGGCGAGTGGACGTACGGCGCAGCTCGGGGCACCCACTCCGCGCTGATGGTCACCTTGGGCACCGGGATCGGCGGTGCCGTCCTGCTCGACGGCGCCGTGCACCGCGGCCGCAACGGGATGGCGGGGGAGTTCGGGCACATGCAGGTCGCCCCAGGAGGCCACGAGTGTGAGTGCGGCGGGTCGGGCTGCTGGGAGCAGTACTCCTCCGGCAATGCGCTGGTGCGCTTCGCCCGCGCCCGGATCGGGCAGGAGCCGACGTCGCTCACGGCCGCCTGCGGTGGCGATCCGGAGGCCCTGACCGGTCCGATGGTGACCGAGGCCGCGGTCCAGGGTGACGCCCTCGCCATGGCGGCGTTCGGGGAGGTCGGCACCTGGCTCGGAGTCGGCATCGCCAACCTGGTCGCGGCCTTCGACCCGGACTGCGTCGTCGTCGGGGGCGGTGTCTCCGACGCCGGCGATCTGCTGCTCGGCCCGGCGCGCGCTGCCCTCGCGGAGTCGCTGGTCGGCGCTGCGCATCGGGTCATCCCGCCGGTCCACCAGGCCCAGCTCGGCCCGGAGGCGGGGCTGGTCGGCGCGGCGGCGCTGGCGCGGGCCACGCTCCGTCCGAACCGGTGGCCGATCGCCACCGTGGTGGCACGCCCCGGTGCGCCCGGCTAGACCACAGCGCCGTCGTCTCCCGGGTCGCGAGGCCCGCGCGGCATCGTGACGACCAGGTAGGCGAAGCCGCCCACGAACCAGCCCACGAGCGCCAGCCCGACCAGGCCGGGCAGCGTCAGCCTGGCGAGGGCGGCACCGAACATCAGCGCCGGGGCCAGCAGCACGCCGAGCCACGCGGCCAGGCGCGGACCACGCGGCCAGGGCATCGACGGCGGGTCCGGGGCAACGAAGCGCTCGGGGTCGAGCTGGTCACCGACCGCGTCGTCGGAGCCGTCCGAGCCGGGATCACCCGGATCTCCCGGAGGCAGGGAGCCGGGGACGGGAGCGGCGGACAGGGCGGCCTCGTCGTCGGAGGCGAGCCCCGGGCGGTCGCCGTAGTTGTCGACGATCGCACGCCAGAGCTCATCCTCGTCCCGCGCACCGGGCTCGCGTTCGCTCACGTCGTCCACCGTAGGTCGCCGTCGGTCATCGGGCCAGCGCAGCCGCGCTCAGCTCGTCACCCGGGCCACGAACGCCGCGCTCTCCTCGAAGATGGTCGAGGCGTCGTGGTCGAGGGTGGCGACGTGGTAGCTGTTCTCCAGGCGGCGCACCGTCACGTCCGCGGACGAGACACCGTCGAGGATGATCGGCTCGGAGGAGTCGTCGACCACGTGGTCGACCGTCGAGCGGAGGTAGAGCAGGGGGGTGGTGATCCGACCCAGGTCGCCCCGCAGCGCCTTCCAGCCCGACATCATCGACGCGGCTGCCTTGAGGGGTGACTTGGCGTAGCCGTGCTCGTCGGTGTCGGGCTTCTTGATGTCGTTGACGATGCCGGGGAAGGCCGGCACCACGTGTTTGAGGACGGGCAGAGCCAGCACATCCTTGCGGAGCGTGCTGACCGCCGGGTTGACCACGACGACACCCGCCAGGCGGTCGGAGTGGTCCGCTGCCAGGCGCAGCACCAGGGCGCCGCCCATCGACAGTCCGCCCGCGACCACGGCGTCGTTCTCGGCGCTGAGCTTCTCGAACGCACGGCTCACCTCGGCGTACCAGTCGGCCCAGCCGGTGCGGTTCATCTCCTGCCAGGAGGTGCCGTGGCCCGGCAGCCGTGGCACCTCCACGGCGTACCCGCGCTCGGCGAGGTGCTCCCCCCACGGGCGCATGGAGTACGGCGAGCCGGTGAACCCGTGGCTGAGCAGCACCCCGATCCGGCGCCCGCCGGTGAGCTCGGGCCGGGCGGCGACGGAGAGAGGGGCAGCGTGCGGGTCGATGGCCATGGGCGCATTCTGCCCGAGGCGGCTCGTGGCGGGGAGGGCGGACCGTGAGTGCGCGGGCTCTGGGGGGAATCGGAGGAAGGGTCTAGCCTCTCCCTGAAGCCGGCCGACAGGCACTCAGCAACACGGAGAGGGGACCCAGGCGTGTTCTATTGGTTCCTCAAGTGGATCGCGATCGGCCCGGTGCTGCGCCTGATCTTCCGGCCGCGCGTGGAGGGCGAGGAGCATGTGCCCGAGACCGGCCCGGCGATCCTGGCCAGCAACCACCTGTCCTACGCCGACTGGCTCTTCATGCCGCTCACGCTCCCGCGGCGGGTCACCTTCGTCGCCAAGGCGGAGTACTTCACGACCCCCGGGATCAAGGGCTGGTTCCAGCGGAAGTTCTTCTCCGGCGCCGGGCAGGTGCCGATCGATCGCGGGGGCGCCAACGCCGCGGAGGGGGCGCTCAGCTCGGCCACGCGGATCCTCGAGGCGGGGGAGCTGTTCGGCATCTACCCCGAGGGCACCCGGTCGCTCGACGGCCGGCTCTACCGCGGCCGCACCGGAGTCGCGCGGCTCGCCCTCGAGACCGGGGTCCCCGTGATCCCGGTCGCGGTGCTCGGCACCGACGTGGTGGCGCCGCCGGGAAAGAAGTTCGGCGCGATCACCCGTCCGTCCGTGCGCTTCGGCCGGCCGCTGGACTTCTCCCGCTACGAGGGCCTGGAGAACGACCGCTACATCCTGCGGTCGATCACCGACGAGATCATGTACGAGATCATGCGGCTCTCCGGGCAGGAGTACGTCGACCTGTACGCCCCGCAGGCCAAGGAGCTGGCGGCCAAGGCGAAGGAAGCGGCGAAGGAAGCGGCGCGAGAAGAAGCCAGGCAGCGCGCCCGGGTGCAGGCCGCAGACGAGGCGCGACGCGCCGCCGACGAGGAGTCGTCAACCGGAGATCGGGCCGCGGAGGGCGACGCTGAGGACCCGGATCCGCGGAAGAAGGCGTCCTGAGCGGCGCTGCGGCTCCGACCGGGGACTGGTGGTCCCAGCCGGCGGCGGTGGCGGTCGAGGATCGCCTGCTGCGGGCGCTGGCGGTGCTGCGGTGGGTGGTGCTGGCCAACGCGATCGGACTCAACCTCTGGCGCTACAGCAACTTCGAGCACCCCGTGGCCGGGGTGGTCGTGGTGCTCGTGCTGGTGGCCTGGACGGCGTACGCCACCTGGGCCTACCGCGAGGCTGCCCGGCGTACGACAGTGCTGTTGGCCGCCGATCTGGCCGTCGCGGTCGGGGCCATCTTGGTCTCGCCGCTGGTGAAGGGCGACCAGCTGCGCGCCACCATTCCCGGCTTCTGGGTGATGGCTGCGCTGCTGGCATGGGCGGTCCACTGGCGCTGGCGCGGCGGGCTGGTCGCCGGGGCGTGTCTCGCGGCTGCCGACCTCGCGATCCGCGATCAGGTGACGCAAGCCAACTACGGCAACGTCTTCCTGCTGCTGATCGGCGGCCCGATCGTCGGCTACATGTGTGAGTCGCTCCAGCGGATGGCCGCCGAGCGGGACCGTGCCGAGCGTGCGGCGGCGGTCGCCGGAGAGCGTGCGCGGCTGGCCCGGGCGGTCCACGACGGCGTCCTGCAGGTGCTGGCGCTGGTCCAGCGCCGCGGTGCCGAGCTGGGTGGGGAGCTCTCCGAGCTCGGCCGGATGGCCGGGCAGCAGGAGAGCGCGCTGCGGTCACTGATCCGGCAGCAGGACTCGGTCCCGGTGGAGACGGGCGCCGAGGCCCAGCTGGACCTCGCGGCCGAGCTGGAGAGGCTGGAGGCCTCGCGGCCGCCCGTGGTCTCCGTCGCCACACCGGGTTCACCGGTGCGCCTGCCGACGCCCTTCGCCACCGAGGTGATGGCGGTCGTCTCGGCCTGCCTCGACAACGTGGCCGCGCATGTCGGGCTCGACGCGCCGGCGTGGGTGCTGCTCGAGCAGGTCGAGGACCGCGTCGTGGTCACGGTGCGAGACGAGGGCCTCGGCATCCCCGAGGGGCGCCTGGACGAGGCGGCGGCGCAGGGGCGGCTGGGCGTCCGGGACTCGATCCTGGGCCGGGTCCGCGAGCTGGGCGGCACTGCCGAACTGTCGACCGGCGGCTTCGGCACCGAGTGGGAGCTGACGTTCCCCAACGCTGTGGCTCGGTAGGGTCCTGGCATGGATCCCGCGACCGAGCCCGAGAAGATTCGCGTCATGGTCGTCGACGACCACCCGATGTGGCGCGACGCCGTCGAGCGCGACCTCGAGGCGGCAGGGTTCTCGGTCGTCGGGGTCGCCGCCAACGGCACCGAGGCGCTCGCGCGCTTCCCTGCCGCGCGCCCTCAGGTCGTGGTGCTCGACCTGCAGATCCCGGCGCCCAACGGGGTCGAGGTCACCCGCGAGGTGCTCTCGCAGGACCCGTCGGCGCGGGTGCTGATCCTCTCGGCCTCCGGCGAGCAGGCGGATGTGCTGGACGCGGTGAAGGCCGGCGCCACCGGCTACCTCGTGAAGTCGGCGTCCCGCGAGGAGCTGATCCGCGCCGTACGCCGGGTCGCGCACGGGGACACGGTGTTCACCCCCGGCCTGGCGGGGCTGGTGCTGGGGGAGTTCCGCCGTCTCTCCGACGGGCCGGCCGCGCCGGATCCCAACGCGCCCGAGCTCACCGAGCGGGAGACCGAGGTGTTGAAGATGGTCGCCAAGGGCATGTCCTACAAGCAGATCGCCGACCGGCTGGTGCTGTCGCACCGCACCGTCCAGAACCATGTGCAGAACACCTTGCGCAAGCTGCAGATGCACAACCGGGTCGAGCTGACCCGCTACGCGATCGAGCACGGGCTCGACGAGGACGAGTGAGCGCGGCGCGTGGCTGAGGCCTCGGACCTTTCGCCGGGCCGTTGTCGAGGACGCCGGGTCGCTGCTCGAGCTCGAGCGGTCGGCCAGCCTGGTGGCGCTGGCCGGAGTGTTCCCGCCGGATCGGTTTCCCTACCCGTCGGCCGACGTGCTGGCGCGCTGGCATCTGGTGCTCGCCGACCCCGACACGGTGGTCGAGGTGATCACAGCCGACGCAGGGGGCCTGGCCTGCCTGGTGGCCTACGACGCTGCCGGCACGCTCCGGCACCTCGCGGTGGCGCCTGCTCTGTGGGGGGCAGGGCTCGGCGAGCGAGCCGTGCGTCATGCGGTGGCCGCCCTGCGCACTCGCGGCTGCTCCGAGCTGCGACTGTGGTGCCTGGAGGAGAACTCCCGGGCCCGACGCCTCTACCGGCGGCTGGGGTGGGTTACGACCGGCAGCACCCAGCCGGCGCCGTGGCCGCCGTACCCGACCGAGCTGGAGTACGCCCTCGCCGGACCGGTCCTAGGCTGAGCCTCGTGGCCGACGACCCCCTTCTCGCCCTCGCCGACGAGCTCTACGCGCTGCCAGCCGCGTCGTTCACGCCGGCGCGGGACGCCCGCGTCAAGGACCTGCGGACCCAGGACCGTGAGTTCGCCGCGCGGGTGAAGGCGCTGCGCAAGCCGTCGACGGCGGCGTGGGTGGTCAACCTGCTGGTACGCCGGGACGCGGCGCAGGTCGCCCAGGTGCTCGAGGTCGGCGCCGCACTGCGCGAGGCACAGCGCACTCTCGACGGGGACGAGCTGCGCGCCCTGACCCGGCAACGGCGGCAGGTCACCGCCGCGGTGACGACGCAGGCCCGGTCGCTGGCCGCCGACGAGGGGGTGCGGGTCACCGAGTCGGTCGCGGAGCAGGTCGAGGCGACGCTGACGGCGGCGATGGTCGACGAGGGAGCAGCCGAGGCGGTGCGCAGCGGCCTGCTCGTGGCCGCACTCAGCGCCAACGGCGTGGAGGCCGCCGACGTGGCGGCGGCGCTGGCCGTGCCGGAGGCCCTCGGGTTCTCGGCGCAGCCTCGGGAGGCGGTGGCTCCAGAGCGGCCCAGACTGCGCGTCGTACCCCCTCCGGAGCCGGACGTCGCCGCTGCCCGAGAGGCCAGGCGTGGCGCGGAGAAGGCACTGCGCGAGGCCGAGGCGACGGTGCGCAAGGCCGAGCAGCGCCACCGCAAGGCCGGCCGGTCCTTCGACAAGCTCCGCGCGGCCGCGCTCCAGCTGCAGGCCGAGCTCGACGACCTGCGGCGCCAGGCGGCCGAGCGCGAGGCGCGAGCCGAGGAGCTCGAGGAGGAGACCGCGGAGGCCGAGGAGGCCGTGGAGGAGGCGGCGGCCGGCCTCGAGGAGGCGGAGGCCGAGCGCGACGCGGCCCGGGCTGACCTGGCCGAGCTGGACTAGCCTGCCCACCCCTTCGATCGCTCCACGGCGTCGAGCCAGCGGGTGTGGGCGGCGTCGGCGCCGCCGCGATCGGCGGTGGGTTCGAAGCGGCGGTCCAGCTGCCAGCTCTCGCGCAGGTCGTCGGTCGACTCCCAGACACCGACGCCGAGCCCGGCCAGGAACGCCGCACCGAGGGCCGTGGTCTCGACGATCTGCGGTCGCTCGACCGCGACTCCCAGCTGGTCGGCCTGGAGCTGGCAGAGCAGGTCGTTGGCCGAGGCGCCACCGTCGACCTTGAGGGCGCCGGGGCCGAGGTCCATCGTCTCCAGGACGTCGCGCACCTCGAAGGCGATCGCCTCCAGTGTCGCGCGCACCAGGTGTGCCCTGGTCGTGCCGCGGGTCAGTCCCGCGATCAGTCCTCGGGCGTGCGGGTCCCAGTGCGGAGCGCCCAGCCCGGTCAACGCCGGGACGAACACCACGCCACCCGAGTCGTCCACCGACCGCGCCAGGGCCTCGGTCTCGGCGGCCGAGCCGATGATCTGCAGCCCGTCGCGCAGCCACTGCACGGCGGCACCGGTGACGAAGATCGCGCCCTCGGTGGCATAGGTGAGGATGCCGTCGGGGGAACGCCAGGCGGCGGTGCTGAGCAGGCCGGCGTCGGAGCGCTGCACCGTGGTGCCGGTGTTGGTGAGGACGAAGGACCCCGTGCCGTAGGTGCACTTGGACTCGCCCTCGTCGAAGCAGGTCTGACCGAACAGCGCCGACTGCTGGTCACCCGCCACCCCCGCGATGGGAAGCTCGAGGCCGCAGAAGGCCGCGGGGTCACTGGTCGCGATCTCCCCCCAGTTGGGGACGAGGTCGGGCAGTGCGTCCCGCGGGACGCCGAAGAGCGAGCACAGCTCGTCGGACCAGTCGCCGGCCTCGAGATCGAACAGCAGGGTGCGGGAGGCGTTGGACACGTCGGTCACGTGCCAGGTGCCGCGGGTCATCCGTGCGATCAGATAGCTGTCGACGGTGCCCACGGCGTAGCGGCCGGACTCCACGAGCGCCCAGGTGTGCGGCTCGTTCTCGGCGAGCCACACCAATTTGGTGCCCGAGAAATAGGGATCCAGGCGCAGCCCGGTCAGCTGCGCGACCCGGTCCTCGTGCCCCTCCTCGCGCAGACGCGAACAGATGTCGGCGGTGCGCCGGTCCTGCCAGACGATCGCCCGGCGGGGCGCGGCCAGCGTCTCGCGGTCCCACAGCAGCACGGTCTCGCGCTGGTTGGTGATCCCGATCGCGCGCAGCTGCGCGGCGTCGTACGACGCCAGAACCTGGCGGGTGGCCTCCAGTGCGGCCTGCCAGATCTCCTCGGGACCGTGCTCGACCCACCCGCTCTGCGGGAAATGCTGGGGGAACTCCTGGTAGCCCTTCGCTGCGATCGTGCCCTCGGGAGTGACGACGACCGCGGTGACGCCGGTGGTCCCCGCGTCGATGGCCAGCACGCTCATTGGGTCTCCTCTCCGGCGCCGCGCAGCCGGCTGAGGATCTTCTCGTCGATCCACGTGCCGTCCGCGGCTACCCGCATCTCGTAGTTCTCGGTCCCGACCCACGCGAGGAAGTCTCGCGCCCCCAGCGCCCGGGCCCGATGCTCCAGCTCGTCGGCCAGCTCGGGCGTCACCGGGAGTCTCTCGTCCTCGGTGGAGGCTGTCAGGTAGAGGTCGTTCAGCTCCATGAGCCGGGTCAGCTCGGCCAGGGGATCGGCGTGGTCGTCGACACGAAGGTCGACGGCGATGTCGTCGAGGCCGCCGTAGCCGGCACCGTCGCGCACCACCAGGAGCGCCGCGGACTGTCGTCCACGCCGGTCGCCGCCGGCCGCGTCTCCGGCAGCCAGCGCCCGCAACAGCGTGTGGGCCAGCGGCGAGCCAGGGTCGGACTCGAGGAAGGCGCGCTCCAGGGCAGCCACCACGTCCTCGCCGACCAGGACGTTGCCCTGGACGGCGTACCCGGGTCCGGCGCGCCCGCCGGCCCAGTCCAGGCATTTCGAGCCGGTGTGGGTCGCCGAGGTGCCGTCGCAGTCGACGATGCCCACCTGTCGATGGTCGCGCCCGTCGTCCTCGTCGAGCAACCGCTCCAGGGCAACGGCTGCGGTCGCGCCCTCGTCGAGGTGAGCCAGGGCGAGCCCCTTGTAGGCCACGTTGGCGTCCGCTTGGGTCGCGATGGCGCCGATGCCGGCCACCGCGGCCGGCACCGCGGACCCGACCGCCAGGAACTTCGACGCGACGGCGACGCCCCAGGACTCACCGTCGGCGGAGCGGGCGACGATCGAGAAGGTCATGGGCCGAGGGTAGTGGTGGGCGGCTGAATCCGGGCGTCGCTACCCCTGGGGTGACGCGGCGCGGGTCCGAGCGACACGATGGAGTTGTCGGTATCGGTCTCGGTGTCTGTGTCGGTGTCGGAACGGAGGCAGTCCCATGGCCGCACCCTCGCCGTCGACCTCTGGTCAGGAACGGCCCGCCGACCTGAAGCGGGTGATGGGCACCAAGCTCCTGTTGCTCTTCATCGTCGGTGACATCCTGGGCGCGGGGGTCTACGCCGTCACCGGGCAGTTGGCCGGGTTGGTCGGGGGCATCGCCTGGCTGCCGTTCCTGACGGCCTTCTGCGTCGCTGCGATGACCGCGCTGTCCTACCTCGAACTCGTGACCAAGTACCCCCAAGCAGCCGGGGCCGCCCTCTACGTCCACAAGGCGTTCGGCGTCCACTTCGTGACGTTCCTGGTGGCGTTCGCCGTGGTCGCGGCGGGGATCGCCAGCGCCGCGACGTCGTCGAACGTCCTGGCCCAGAACCTCCTCGCCGGACTGGACGGTGTGGGTCTCAGCGCCGACCCGGGGATCACCGGCACCACGCTGACCGCGATGGCCTTCGTGGTGCTGCTCGCGCTGGTGAACCTGCGCGGGGTCGGCGAGAGCGTGAAGTTCAACGTGGTGCTGACGCTGGTCGAGGTCAGCGCGCTGGCGATCGTGATCGGGGTCGGCGGCTGGGTGATCGTCCGAGGCGGGGGCGACTTCTCCCGGGTGGTGGTCTTCGACGACGCCGGCGACAAGGGCCTGTTCCTGGCGGTCACGGCCGCGACCTCGATCGCGTTCTTCGCGATGCTGGGTTTCGAGGACGCCGTGAACATGGTCGAGGAGACCCGCGAGCCCGAGCGGATCTTCCCGCGGGTGATGTTGACCGGTCTCGGGATCGCGATCTTGCTCTACATGCTGGTGGCGGTGGCGGTGGTCGTGGTGCTCTCACCCGGGGAGCTCGAGACGATCAACCAGTCGGAGGGACGCGCCCTGCTCGAGGTCGTGACCAAGGGTGCCCCGGACTTCCCCATCGACAAGGTCTTCCCGTTCCTCGCGGTGTTCGCGGTCGCCAACACGGCCCTGATCAACATGCTGATGGCCAGTCGGCTCCTGTACGGCATGGCCCGCCAGGACGTGCTGCCCCGAGCGCTCGGGAGGGTCTCGTCGCGCCAAGCCCCCTGGGCGGCGATCCTGTTCACCACCGTGCTGGCGCTGGCGTTGATCTGGTACGTCGCCGCGCAGCCGGAGAGCAATGTGGTCGCCCAGCTCTCGGGGACCTCGTCGCTGCTCCTGCTGTGCGTCTTCACGGTCGTCAACGTCGCGTGTCTGGTGCTGCGCCGGGACCCTGCCCGGGGCACGTTCACGTCGCCGGGCTACCTGCCGCTGCTGGCCGCCGCCCTCTGCCTGTTCCTGGTCGGCCCCTGGGTCGACCGCCCGGGGGAGCAGTACGTCCTGGCCGCGGGTCTGATGGCGATCGGGACAGTCCTGTGGGCATTGACCTGGGTCACCCACCGGAGTGTCCGCGACCTCGACCGACTGTGACTTCCCGCATAGTCCGCCATGTTCGGCACGATCTTCCTGCCCGGAAGTCGTGCCGAACATGGCGGACTATCGCCCCCTGGGGCGGTCCGGGGAGGGACAGGGGCGTACGACGGGCGGGTCGACGCCGTACCCTGGACCGGTGAGCATCCCGAGCCTGGAGGCCCTGCACGCGATGGGTGCGGTCCAGCAGCCGACCTACCCCGACCCTGCCGCCGTCGACCGCGCCGTCGCGCGGCTTCGGACCGTGCCTCCGCTCGTCTTCGCCGGTGAGTGCGACGACCTCAAGGACAAGATCGCGGCCGTCAGCCGCGGTGAGGCGTTCCTGCTCCAGGGTGGCGACTGCGCGGAGACGTTCGCGGGCGTCACGGCCGAGAACGTCCGCAACAAGCTGCGGGTGCTGCTCCAGATGGCGGTCGTGCTGACCTACGCCGCCTCCGTGCCGGTGGTGAAGGTCGGCCGGTTGGCCGGTCAGTACGCCAAGCCTCGCTCGTCGGACAGCGAGACCCGCGATGGGCTCACGCTGCCGGCGTACCGCGGCGACGCCGTCAACGGCTTCGACTTCACCTCCGAGTCGCGGATCCCTGACCCGCAGCGGCTGGTCGATGTCTACAACGCCTCAGCGGCCACGCTGAACCTCGTGCGCGCCTTCGTCACCGGCGGGTACGCCGACCTGCGCCAGGTCCACACGTGGAACACCGACTTCGTCCGCGACTCGGTCGTGGGGAAGCGCTACGAGGCGCTGGCGGCCGAGATCGACAAGGCGATGTCGTTCATGACGGCGATCGGCGTCGACCCCGACGAGCTGCGACGGGTCGACTTCTACTCCAGCCACGAAGCGCTGCTGCTGGAGTACGAACACGCGATGACGCGCATCGACTCCCGCACCGACAACCCCTACAACGTCTCGGGTCACTTCGTCTGGATCGGCGAGCGCACCCGGCAGCTCGACGGAGCCCATGTCGAGTACTTCCGCCACCTGCGCAACCCGATCGGCTGCAAGCTCGGCCCGTCCGCGACCCCGGACGACGCGCTGGCACTGGCCACCAAGCTCAACCCGGACAATGAGGCCGGCCGGCTGACGTTCATCACCCGCTTCGGCGCGAAGAAGATCCGCGACGGCCTGCCCGCCCTGGTCGAGAAGGTCACGGCCGAGGGCATCAACGTCGCCTGGGTCAGCGACCCGATGCACGGCAACACCTTCGAGACCGGCAACGGCTTCAAGACGCGCCGCTTCGACGACGTCATCGACGAGGTTCAGGGCTTCTTCGACGTCCACCGCGCGCTGGGCACCTGGCCGGGCGGGATCCTGGTCGAGATGACCGGCGACGACGTGACCGAGTGCGTCGGCGGCGGCGAGGAGATCGACGAGGCCGGCCTGGCGCACCGCTACGAGTCGGTCGTCGACCCGCGGCTCAACCGGGTGCAGTCGCTGGAGCTGGCGTTCCTGGTCGCCGGGATGCTCCGCAAGGCCGAGCGCGACCGCAGCTGAGGGCCCCGCCGCAACGATGATCGACCTGCGCTCGGACACCCTGACCCGCCCCACCGAGGGGATGCGGGCGGCCATGGCGCGCGCCGAGGTCGGCGACGACGTCTTCGGCGAGGACCCGACCGTGGCCAGGCTCCAGGAGCGCGTCGCCGACCTGCTCGGCCACGAGGCGGCGCTGTTCACCCCGAGCGGCTCGATGGCCAACGTGCTCGCGGTGCGCACCCTGGTCGGGCCGGGTCAGGAGGTGCTGTGTGAGTCCTCGGCCCACATCGCCCGGGCCGAGCTGGGTGCCCACGGGGCCTACACCGGCCTGACGATGCGGACCTGGACCCACCCCCGGGGCGGGGTCGACCTGCCGGCGCTCCGGCAGCTGTTCGCGCCCGACCTCGGCCCGTTCTTCGTGAGGACCACGGCAGTCTCGATCGAGAACACCCACAACTTCGCGGGCGGGACCGTCCACTCGCTGGCCGACCTGCAGGCGCTGCGCCGATGGGCCGACGACGTCGGCGTCCGCCTCCACCTCGACGGCGCCCGGTTGTGGAACGCCCACGTCGCCACGGGCGTGCCGCTGGCGGAGTACGCCGCGCTGGCCGACGTGGTGGCGGTCTGCCTGTCGAAGGGGCTCGGTGCACCGGTGGGCTCGCTGCTGGTGGGCGGCGCGGACGCGATCGCCGAGTCGCGCATCTGGCGCAAGCGGATGGGCGGCGGCATGCGGCAAATCGGGATCCTCGCGGCCGCGGGGCTGTACGCGCTGGACCATCACGTCGAGCGGCTGGCCGAGGATCACGAGCACGCCCGGCTGCTTGCCGAGGCGGTGGGAGCCGACCCCGCGAGCGTCGACTCCAACATCGTCGTGGTCGACCGGCCCGACGCGGCGGCGTACGTCGCCGCGGCGGCCGACCAGGGCGTCCGCGTGACGACGCTCGGAACGACCAGGGTGCGGATGGTGACCCATCTCGACGTGACCCGGGCCGACGCCGAGCGCGCGGCGGCGGTGCTGGCCAAGCTGTAGCCAGGACGGCTGGGGCGGGGCGCTCAGCCCTGGGGCGTGCCCTTGACCCGGATCTCGCTGATCGCCGTGAAGTTGCGCCCCAACCGACCCGGCAGCGGAGCGGTCACGTCGAGCAGCCGCAGCGAGATGGTGCTGGTGACCTCCGCGCCCACCTTGATCGTCTGCATCCGGGGTCGCTGCCTGAGGTCCTGGTTCACCACCGAGCCGTCGTCGAAGGACCACGAGACCCGGGTGATCCGCCGGTTGCGGAGGTACCACCGGATCGTGCGGCCCTGGGAGTCGACGGCCTCCTTCGCATAGCCGTTGACGAGGCCCACTCGGCGTACCTCGGTCGGCTCTGCCAACCGGATCGTGATCAGGGCGCCCGTGCCGTCACCCGGCATCCGCCAGGCGGTGGTGGAGTCGCCGTCGAACATCTGGGCGGCGTCGTAGCGGACCGGGCGGCCGCTGACGTCCTGGTTGGGAGGTGCGGTCGCGGGTACCTGGGCCGTCGCCGCGGCCGCGACGTCACGCGCCGGGCCGGTGGGCGCCGCCTCCGAGGAACCGCCTCCCGAGGGCTGCGCGTCGGCCGAAACGTCGTCGCCGGCCGCGGCCGAGGAGGCCGGCGGGCGTTCGGAGCCGGCGCCGGCATCGCCGCCGGGGCGGATCAGCAGCCAGATCGCGGTCACGAGCAGGATCCCGATCGCGGCGAAGCCCAGGAGGATCCAGGGCAGCAGGTCACTCATCGAGCGGTTTCGGGTCGCCACGTGCGTCGGAGCCACGCTCGCGACAGCGGGGCCGGGTTCGTCGACCCGGTCCTCGGCCACCTCGTCGGCGTACATCGGGAACCGTGCGTTGGAGGGCGACGGCTCGGAGGGCGGGCGGGGGACCGCAGCGACCTCGGGAGCGGTGGCGACCACCGTCGGCCGCTCCGCAGTGTCCGCGACCGCAGCCGGCTCGGGCCGGGGTGGGAGGGTGGCCGCAACCCCTGGGCTCGCGACGCGGACTGCGGGCGTGCCACAGCGGTCACAGGTCGGGGCTGCGGCGAGGTCGTGTCCACAGCGAGCGCAGTACGCCATCGGCTCCCTCCCATGTTGCTGCTCGTGGGCCGAGGCTCCAGCCTAGGTCAGGCTCACGCTGATGCCGAGGGTGAGCGTCTGCTGCGCGGACGCTAGCCGGCCAGGTGTGGAACCTCGACCTCGATGCGGCGACGTGGTGCCAGCTCCGACAGGAGCATCGCCGCGACCACCAGGAGCCCGCCCAGCGCCATCCGCCCGGTGAGGCTCTCGCCGCCCAGCGCGACGGCGAACGACGCCGCGAAGACCGGCTCCATCGTCATGATGATCGCGGAGCGGGTCGGTGGCAGATGCGCCTGCGCCCAGGTCTGGCCGAGCATCGACAGGGCGCCGGCGACGATCGCCATGTAGACCACGGCCAGCCAGTCGGCGCCTCGCGAGGGCAGGATCAACCCGTCCGGCAGCGTCGCCACCAGGCAGACCGCGGCGACCACGATGATCTGAAGGATCGCCATGCCCAGTGCCTCCCCCGGCTCGGACCAGGCACCGAGGCCGACGATGTGGACGGCGTACAGCACCGCGGCCACCAGCGTCAGTGCCTCGCCGTAGCCGATCGAGAACCCGTCCAGGGTCAACACGCCGAGTCCCGCCGTCGCGACGACCACGCCCAGCCAGCTGAGCCGTCCGATCCTGGTCCGCAGCGCCAGGGCGGCCAGCAGCGGTGTGAACACGACGTACATTCCCGTGATGAAGCCGGACACGCTGGCAGGGGTGTGCGCCAGGCCGGTCGTCTGCAGGATCTGGGCAACGCCGTAGACGCCACCGAGGATGGCGGCCTGTCGTCGGGACTGCGGCGACAGCCGGCGCATCGCCTTGGGCGCCAGGATCACCAGGAACACCGAGGCCATGGCGAAGCGGACGGCCAGGAAGTCCAGCGTCGGCACCCGATCGAGGAGGTCCTTGATCAGGATGAAGGTCGACCCCCAGACCGCGGTGACTGCGAGCAGCGCCGCGGTCGCCAGGAGGCTGGTGCGCAGGGTGGTGGTCGTGGCCATCGGTGCCCGTCGGTGCGTGTCGGTGTCTCGTCGGCTAGACGAGGTACAGCGTGATCGTGCTGCCCTTGGGCACGCTGGTGCCCGGCGTGGGGTCGGTGCGCAGCACGAAACCGAGCCCGATGGAGGTCGCGTCCTTGCGGACCCTCACCTTGAAACCGAGGTCCTTCAGGGTCTGCTTGGCGGCGTTGACTCCCGCCCCGACCACTCCTTCGCGCGGGACCGTCACCAGCTCGGGGCCCAGCGACACGACGAGGGACACGGTGTCGCCGCGGAACAAGGGGCCGTTAGCAGGGTCCTGGGAGATGACGGCGCCCTCCGCCACGGTGTCGGAGTACTCCTGCTGCGCCGCGTCGACCTTGAGGCCCTTCTTCTTCAACGCGTCCCTGGCGTCGGACGCCGGTTTGCCGGTCCAGTCACCGAACCGGATCGGCTGGCGGCCCTTGCTGATGACCAGATCGACCACGGTCCCGGGCTTGACCCGCTTGCCCGCCTCGAGCGACTGCGAGATCACCCGACCGTCCTTGACGGTCTCGCTCCACTCGGAACGGCTGGAGCCGAACGTGAGATGGGCGGCGCCGATCGCATCCTGCGCCGCGTCCTCGGTCAGCCCGGCCAGATCGGGGATGTCGTAGCGCTCCCTGCCCAGCGACAGCACCAGCTCGACGGTGCCACCCTGGAGCACCCGCGACCCGGCGAGCGGGTCGGCGCTGATGACCTTGCCCTTGCCGACGGTCTCGGAGTACGCCTGATCCGCCACCGTCGCCACGAGCCCGGCCTGCTCCAGCTTGGCCTCGGCGTTGGCGTGGGTGAGGTTCAGCACCGCCGGAGCGTCGGTGTAGCGCCCATAGCCGAACCACCAGGCGCCGGTGCCGACGCCGACTGCCAGGAGGAGGGCGAGCAGGAGCAGCAGTGGTCCGCGACGGGTGCGACGCGGCCGCAGGCCGGTCAACTCCGGCTCGTGGTCGGTCGGCGGCTCCTCACCCGAGCCCGGAATCGACAGGATCGGCGCCGTGAACTCGGAGGAGACCCCGGCGCCGAGCCAGGAGCCTCCGACGGCGCTGCGCTCAGCGGTGGTCCCGATCGCGTCGGGGTCATCTTCGACCACCGTGCCGCCCGCGGCGACGGCTGCAGCCAGCCCGAACACGTCGTCGCCGCTGCTGTCGAGGGAGCGGGCGGGCCGGGCGTCGGCGGGGGAGCGCTGCGGGAAGGGCGCCATCTGGGCTCCGCGGCCGCCCTCGTCGTCCTGGCTGGTCCGCACCGTCGTCGCGACCTTGCGCGCATCGAGCTGCGGGCGGGCGTACGGCGACATCGCCGCGACGTCGGCTGCCCCATGGGGCGTCCCGGCTCCGGTCACAGCGCCCGTCTCGCCGGTGTCCTCGGACACCGGCGACCGCAGCGCCAGGTCGGCGGTGAGCTCGGGGTCGTCCTCGACACCGTCGGCGAGGGCCTGGGAGACGCGGCGCAGCTGGTGCAGCAGGATCCCGGCGTCGGCGGGGCGCTGGGTGCGGTCGCGGGCCGTGGCGCGCGAGACCAGGGCGTCGAGGTACGGCGGAAGCCGGGGCTGCTTCAGTGACGGGGCCGGCACGTCCTCGTGGACATGCTTGTAGGCCACCTGGATCGGCGACTCGCCCTCGTGGGGCTTCGAGCCGGTCAGGAGTTCATAGAGCATCACTCCCGCGGCGTACACGTCGGCGCGCGGGTCCGCGCGGCCGTCCACCACCAGCTCCGGCGCGAGGTAGGAGACGGTGCCGATGAGCACCCCGCCGGTCGCGGTGTGCTGGGTGTCGGCGCTGACCGCCTTGGCCAAGCCGAAGTCGGCCACCTTGATCCGGCCGTCACTCGCGATCAGGACGTTCTCGGGTTTGACGTCGCGGTGGATCAGGCCCGCCCGATGGGCGGCCGCGAGCGCGGACGCCACCGGCTCCAGCAGCGACAGCGCGCGGGAGGGGGACATCGGGGCGTCGTCGCGGATCACGTCGCGCAGCGTGTGTCCGCGGATGTACTCCATGGCCAGGAACAGCGTGCCCTGGTCGTCGCCCTGGTCGAAGACGGCCACCACGTTGGGATGGGAGATCTGCGCGGCGGCGCGCGCCTCGCGCACGAAGCGCTCGGCGAACTCGACGTCGTCACCCAGACCCTCGTGCATGATCTTCACGGCGACGATCCGGTCGAGCCGGATGTCGGCGGCCTCGTAGACCGCGGCCATCCCGCCGCGCGCGATCCGGCTGCCGATCCGGTAGCGCCCGTCGAGCAGCCGGCCGGTCAGCGCGTCGCTGACGTCCGCGCGGGCGCGCCCGGACGCCGCGGGGCGCGCGGGAGCGGCCTCGTCTGACTGCACGTGTCGACCTCCGATGACCCGGACGGGGAAGATCCGGTGAACTCATCGTACTTTCGACTCCCGGAATGCCCATGCTGCGGGCTGTGCGGCGTGGCGTGGCGGCGCGGACCGGCGCTCCGGCTGCCCGATTTCCGCTCAGGGGCCCGCGCCTGAGAAAGTGGCGGCATGTCCGAGACGACCGCTCCCGACCTTCGCGCGCTGGTCAGTGACTGGCTCGACCACGAGCAGGCCGCTGACGCTCTGGGCGTGACGGTGGCCCAGGTCAAGACGCTGGTGCGACGACACGAGCTGGCGGCGGTCCGGCCGGCGCCGGGGGAGGCGCCGCAGATCCCGGCGCTGTTCGTCCAGGACGGCCTGGTCGTCAAGGGGCTGCCCGGGTTGCTGACGCTCCTCGACGACGGCGGGTACGACGCCGTGGCCAGCGTGGCCTGGATCTTCACCGACCAGGACTTCCCGGGCCGCGCGATCGACGCGCTGAGGGAGAACCGCGGCGCCGAGGCCAAGCGCCGGGCCCAGGCGCTGGCGTTCTGAGTCGTCGGTGACGCTGCGTGCGCCGGCGCCGCTCGGGTGATCTAGGGTCGGAGTCGTGACCCAGGCTCGGCTCCGCACGGTGCTCACCGTTGCTGCGGCGGTCGTGTTCCTGCTCGTGGTGTGGCGCGCGCCGCAGCTGCTCGACGGCTCCAGCGACGCGGAGACCACCACGACCGACGGGTCGTCCCAGACCCTCGGCACCGACCTCGACAGCGGGCTGCCGTGGGTCGCGCTGAGCTCGCTGCCGGACCAGGCGAGCGACACCCTGGCACTGATCGACGCCGGGGGTCCGTTTCCGTACGACCAGGACGGCGGGGTGTTCTACAACAACGAGCAGATCCTGCCCGACCATGAGCGGGGGTACTACCACGAGTACACCGTGGAGACACCCGGGTCCTCGGACCGGGGAGCCCGCCGGATCGTGGCCGGCGGATCGGGTGAGCTCTATTGGACCGAGGACCACTACGACTCGTTCGAAAGGATCCAACGATGAGTGGACTGGCAGGACTGCTGGCCGAGCGACGTGAGCCGGGCATCTACCACTGGCACAGTGCGTTCGCCGTCTCCGATGTGGCGCACGCCGTCGAGCACGCCGGGTGGCACTTCGCCCACCTCGACGGCTGGCACGACGCCGAGAGCAAGCAGGAGTTCCTGACCGCGGTCGGGGACGCTCTGCACTTCCCCGACTACTACGGCAAGAACTTCGACGCCCTGGCTGACTGCCTCCGCGACGTGGAGTCGGGCGACTCCCACGGCACCGTGCTGCTCTGGGACGGCTGGGGGCCCTTCGCGCGGCACGACGAGCTGGCGTTCCGCAAGGCGCTGGAGGTGCTCGGGCGCCGGGTCGCCGACGACCACGGCGGCCCGTTCGCGGTGCTGCTGCGCGGTGAGGGGCCTTCGATCAGCGGTGTCGACAGTCTCGACTGAGCGACGCTGCTAGCCGGCGCGGTGGATCGCGGCGGCTGCCAGCTCGCCGAGTACGCCGCGGGCGCGGTCGTCGAGCTCGGCCCTCTCCAACGCGGCCGTGGCGCGCTGCGCCAGCCCGGAGATCGCCTCCTCGACCTGCGCGTGGGCGCCGCTGTCGTCGATCACGCGGCGAAGGCGCTCGACACCGGCGTCATCGAGGGCCGTGCCGAGACCCGCCTGGAGGGCGGCGGCGTCCTCCGGTGACGCCGCGTCGAGAGCCAAAGCGACCAGGACCGTGCGCTTGCCCTCGACGAGGTCGTCGCCGGCCGGCTTGCCGGTGGCCGCGGGGTCGCCGAAGACGCCGAGCAGGTCGTCTCGCAGCTGGAACGCCTCGCCCAGCGGCAACCCGAAGGCGCCGAGCTCGGCCAGCGCCTGCTCGTCGCCGCCGGCCAGGGCGGCCCCCACATGCAGCGGGCGCTCCACGGAGTACTTCGCCGACTTGTAGCGCAGCACGGTCATCGCGGCGTCCACGTCCGCGTGGCCGCGCGCCTGGACCGACACGTCCAGGAACTGGCCGGTGATCACCTCGGCCCGGCAGGCGTCGAACACCTCGAGTGCCGGCGCCACCTGTGTCAGCGGCAGCCCGCAGCGGCGCAGCAGCTCGTCGGCCCAGGCCAGGAGCAGGTCGCCGAGCAGGATCGCGGCCGCGGCGCCGTACTGGTCGGGCTTGCCGGGCCAGGCAGCCCTGCGGTGCTCCTCCGCGAACACGCGATGCGCGGCCGGGCGGCCGCGGCGGGTGTCGGAGGCGTCCATGAAGTCGTCGTGGACCAGGGCGCTGGCGTGGAGCAGCTCCAGGGCGGCGCACGCGCGCAGCAGCGCGGCCTCCTCGTCCGGGTCAGGCTCCGGCCGGACCGCGCGGAACCCCCAGTAGCAGAACGCCGCCCGCAGCCGCTTGCCGCCGCTGACGCTGCGCCGGGCCTCGGCGAGCAGTCGCGCGGCGTCCGGGCCCAGCGGAGCCAGGAGATGGGCCTGCCCGTCCAGGAATCCGTCGAGGGCCGACTGCACCCGGACCCGGAACGACGCCGCGTCCCACGCGGCCGCCGCGTCGTCGGGGGGAGCGGGGATCACCGGGCGAGCCTAGCCACTGGACAACGCCGTCTCGTCGCGGGCGCCCGAACTACGATCGACGCCATGGACCAGGCCCTGGACGACGCCGCTCCCGTCGACCCGGCGCCGCTGCGCGGGATCGGCGAGCTGGTCGCGGCCGGGGAGCGGTCGATCTCCTTCGAGTTCATGCCGCCGCGTGACGAGGCCGCTGCCGACCAGCTCTGGCAGGCGATCTCCGACCTGGAGCCCTACCAGCCGACCTTCGTCTCCGTGACGTACGGCGCCGGCGGCTCGACCCGCGACACCACGGTCCAGATCACCGGCCGGATCGCGCGCGAGACCTCCATGCGGGCGCTCGGCCACCTCACCTGCGTCGGTCACACCCGCGCGGAGCTGGTGGACATCCTGAGGTCCTACGAGCACGCCGAGGTGCGCACCATCCTCGCGCTGCGCGGTGACCCCAAGGAGGGTCCGACCGCGCCGTGGACGCCGACTCCTGGCGGGCTGACCTTCGCCAGCGAGCTGGTCGAGCTGGCCCACGAGACGGGGTCCTTCAGCGTGGGCGTGGCGGCCTTCCCGGAGGGGCACCCCTCGGCCGACTCCCTGGACGCCGACGCCCGGGTGCTCGCCGAGAAGGCCCGGGCCGGCGCTGACTTCGCGGTGACCCAGCTCTTCTTCCGCCCCGAGGACTACTTCCGGCTCGTCGACCGGGTGGCCGGCCACGGCGCCGACCTGCCGATCCTGCCGGGGATCATGCCGATCACGAACCTCGGCTCGCTGCGGCGGATGGCCGAGCTGTCCGGCGCCACGATCCCGCCGGAGATCCTGGCTCGCTTCGAGGGGCTCACCGAGCCGGCCGACGTACGCCGCGTCGGCGTCGACGTGGCCACCGAGCTCTGCGAGGCACTGCTCGACGGCGGTGCGCCCGGGCTGCACTTCTACACGCTCAACCGGTCGCGCGCCACGCTGGAGATCTTCGAGGCGCTGCGGATCACCGTCTGAACGGGCGCCCGACCAGGCTCTATGCCGGCCCGATCGCCTGGGCGACCAGGGCAGCGGACAGCCCCACGAAGGGCAGGCCCGCCCCCGGGTTGGCGTGTGCCCCGGCGGCATAGAGCCCCGCCACCGGGGTGGTCGGCCCGAGGCGGCGGCGGAGGGTCCGGCGACCGTCCCACAGCACGCCGTACGGCGACCCGCCGGACGCCAGATCGGCGGGGGAGCGGTCGACCCGGGTCACGACCCGGCCGCGGAGGTCGAGGCCACGGGAGGCCAGCAGCGCGAGCGGGTCGGCGCCCGAAGTCAGGCCGCGCACGAGCACGGTGAGGACCGAATGATCCGCCGGCGATGCACCGCCGCGGTGCAGCGTCAGGTCGGGCTCGCCGTGCAGGACCGTCTCGTGCGCGAGGTCCAGCTCACCGGTCAGACCGAGGTGCGTGACCGCGGGGGCGCCGGCGACGGTCGTGCCTCGGGTGTGCCGGGACAGCTCGCGGAACTGCCGAGGGTCGGAGGCGAGGACGACCACCTCCGCGGTCAAGCTCCTCGGTGTCCGTGGCGACGCCGTGTGCCCGACGGTCGGTGACCAGGAGCCGGCGTACCGGAGTGGCCAGGCGGACATCGACCCCGCGGGTCTCCAGCCGGCTCGCGAGTGCGTCCGCCACCGCAGAGAAGCCCTGGGGTGCGGTGACCGCGCCCAGCCGCTGCTCCAGGTAGGCCGTGACGCCCAGCCACGCGGGGACGCGTCGGGGGTCGTGGCCTTCGGCGCGCACGTGGTGCAGGGCCACCAGGCGCAGTCGGGCGTCCGGCAGCGTGCGAGCCACGACCGACCCGAGCGAGTCACGACTCCGCAGCAACGCGGTGGCGGCCCGGTCGGCGGTCGCCGCGTCGTAGGGGCGCTCCAGGAGGTTGCGACGCACCAGGTCCCAGTCGTCGGCGTACGCCGCCACGTGGTCGACCCAGGCACGACCGAGGCCGGGCCCGAGGCCGTCGAACGCGGCGACCTGCGCTGCCCGGGATCCTCCAGGAAGCCGCAGCACCGACCCGTCGGCGAACCGGTGCTCGCGGATCGGGTCGAGCGGCACCAGCTCCAGCTCCCGCTCCAGCGGCCGCCCGGACTTGCGGAACAGGTCCCGCAGCACCGCGGGCAGCAGCGTCGAGCTCGCGCCGCCGTCCCAACAGAAGCCGTCGCGCTCGACGGCAGCCAGCGCGCCGCCCAGCCGAGCGGCCGCCTCCACCAGGGTGACGTCGTGGCCGAGCTTGGCCAGCCTGGCGGCGCTGGCCATGCCGGCGTACCCGCCGCCCACCACCACGACCCGTGCCACGGCCCGCACCCTACGCGGACGGCTGCGGTAGGCCCGGTCCCAGCCGCGTCAGCGGACGTCCGGTGCAGCCGAGACCGGAGGGAAGCCGGCGTCGTACTCGCGGTTGAGGAAGGCCACCAGCGCGACGTTGAGTGGCGCCAGCCGGTCGCCGGGTGCCAGCAGTGCGCACGGCTTGATCTGGGAGAAGAACCCACTGGCGGTGTCACCGATCCGCAGATCGCTCCCGGTGTCCTCGTCGGCACGGACGAGCGTGGTGCCGTCCCAGGTGACCGGGAACTCATCGGTGACCCCGAGCGGGGACGAGCCGATCGCCACCGCCGATCCGCTGCGCTCGGCATCGGCCAGGTGGACCAGCGCCTCGACGTCGGGAACCGTCAGCCCCGTGGGGAGGTCGGCGAGCAGGTGATCCTGGAGGAGCTGGAAGAGGACCGGGTCCGCGCCGGCGACGGCAGTGAGCCCGGCCGAGAACCGGGTGTTCAGCTCGGTCGGCCGAAAGCCCTCGGAGGTCAGCACGCCGTCAACCCCGAACGCTCCGCGGTAGTCGTAGGCGCGGGCGAGGTAGGCACCGACCCGGCTGGCGACCGTGCGCATCTCTTCGCGGTCGTCGGCAGGCGGGTCCCACCACGTCGACAGCCCGCCATAGACCAGGCGTCGGCTTCCGGTGTCCCTCAGCATGGCGATCTCGACCGGTCGAAAGGCCGCGGTGCCGTCGGGTAGCACGATCCCGTGGATAGAGCAGGGCACGCCGTCCAGGAACGGCATCACTCGGACCCGGTCGCACCGGGGCGCGAAGAACGCGAGCGCGGCGGCGGCGTCGTGGTCGTCGCGCACCCAGCGCACGTAGTCGCCACCACCGTTGAACCCGTCGCGGGCATCACCCGACCAGACCGCGCCGAGCGGTCCGGCTAGCTCCGTCGTGGCGGCGGCTAGGGCGTCCAGGTCCACGGGCAGCACCTGGTGGGGGGCGGTCGGGACACCGCACGCCGCCCACACCCGCTCCGCGAGCACCTTGTCCTCCAGCGCGAGGTACGCCGCAGGGCGGCCGCTGAGCACCGGCCGGCCGAGGATCGGCTGGTCGGAGGTGACGAACGGGCCCGCACGCCAGACCGCACGTCGCTCGGGGTCGAACGCCTCGACGGCGTCCACCGCCACGGCCGGCAGGTGGTGGGCCAGTCCGTCCAGCGCCCGCAGCTCCTCGCTGACCGAGGCTGCGGCCGGCTGCGGCACCTCGACGATCTGACACTCGTCCGGCCCCGGCACCTCGCCCGCACCGCGGACCGTCGTGAGCACGAGCACCTCGCAGCCGACCTGGTTGAGCCAGCGCACCGTCGGGGTAGCCCCGGCCAGCACCATCGGGCAGAGGATGACCCGGCGGCCGGCGTACAGCGTGCTGAGGCGGGCGGTGACCGCCGCGCGCACGGTGGGGTCGGTCAGGTCCACGAGGAGCCTCCTCACCCAGGTCAACTACGACGCTAGAGCGCGGCGCGAGACGGCGCGAGGTGTTTTCAGGGCGCCTGCAGGGACGGCTGCGGGTCGCGCCCCTTCCACCGGCGCCAGCCGCGCCGGACCATCCGCCCGACGAAGTACAACAGCACCAGGCCCACGATGAGCAGGACCGCGGTGATCGCAGCAGCAGCCCGCGGATGGTCGATCGCGAACCACACCAGCGCCAGCACCGTGACGTCCTCGCCGATGCTCGCGGCCACGTTGCTGGCGGGCTCCGGCGAGGAGTTGATCGCCAGCCGGCTGCCTGCCTTCACCAGGTGGGACAGCAGTGCGGTCCCACCTCCGACCACGCCGAGGACGGCCTGGTCCAGGGTTGAGGCGTCGCCGGCCATCAGTACGCCGATGACTGCACCGGCCGTGGGCCGGATCGCGGTCGAGATCGCGTCCCAGGTCGAGTCGATGAACGGGATCTTGTCGGCCACGAACTCCATGGCGTAGAGGAAGCCGGCCGCGGCCAGCACGTCCCACCGGGCCAGCGTGTTGGGGATCTGGTCGAGGTCGTGCAGGCGGTCGGTGATGCCCAGGACCAGGACGACCAGGTAGGCGTTCACGCCGCTCGCCCAGCCGCTCGAGAACACCAGGGGAAGGGACTCCACCCGCACATCCTAGGTACGCCGACCCTGATCGCCTTGAGTACGCGCGCGGATGTGACGGCCGGATGCCGGCGGCAACCTGGGGTCACTGGTCCGGTCCCGGGCCTCACGGGGGTGGTGCGGGGCCGGGCCTGGTGCTCGGGACCCAGGCGGGGTGCAACGAGGGCTCTTCTTGGATGGTCCCGCTCCCAGCCACGACGTCCGGACGGGTCTTGCGGAACGCGAGGCTGTGGGCTCGATGGCCGAACAGCGTGGGCGTCCGTCACCGGTCTACTGGTGTGTACGGAGCATCAGGCGCGTCGTACGCACCAGTAGACGCCCTCCCGCACCTCGCCGTTCACGACGCAGTCCTACCTCAATGTCCCTTCGCGCAGGAATCCGAGGTTCTCCAGAACGCGAGCAGATGCCTCGTTGCGCGTATCTGTCTCGGCCTGGACCGATTGAGGTCCAGCGTGTCGAAGGCCCACTGGAGCAGGGCGCGGGCGGCCTCCGTGGCGTACCCGTGGCCCCACGCCGCATCCTGGAGGCAGTAGCCCATCGACGCGCTGCGATAGTCCGGGTTCCAGCGGGTGAAACTGCACCAGCCGATGAACGCCCCGTCGGAAACACGGTCGATGGCCAGCCGCGCCCCGCTGCCTTCCTCCGCCATCTGCAGGCAAGCTGCGATGAAGCGCTCTGAGCGCGCAGGTTCGCTCCAGGGCGGCGCGTCCCAGTAGCGGAGCACGTAGGCGTTGCTGTGCAGCGCGAACAGGGCGTCTGCGTCCGCGCTGGTGAAGGGGCGCAATCGCAGGCGAGCGGTGTGCAGCGTTGGTGTGGGCAAGGACATGCGTGCCATGGGGCCTTGTCATGGGGGGTGTTTCGGGCCCGGAAGGCATTAGTATCTGACGCTGCTGGGGCTGCATCTGGTCGTCGTGACCAAGCCTTGGTACACGCTGAATCCGATCGTGCCCTTGCTCTCGGGACTCGATCACCCACGAGTCCGTCGAAGGGATCCCCACATGCGCATCGCGATTCGGATCGCATCGCTTCTTGTCGCTGGCACGCTGGTGTTCGTGGCCGGGCTCGGTGCGGCAGGGCTGTTCGGCGTCAAGAACCCGTTCCAGTCCAGCCCGATCGACCGGAGCCAGCCCGTGCTGCTGAAGTCGATCCAGGACATCAGCCAGTTCCACGCCGCGGTCGGCAACTTCGAGGTCGTGCTCGACTATGAGCGCGACGTGAACTGGCTGCCGGACTTCATCGCCGGTGAGCGGTCGCTGTTCGTCGCCGCCGGCACCGTCAACGCCTACGTCGACTTCTCCGGCCTCGCCGAAGGTGACCTCGCGCTGTCCGAGGACGGCACGTCGGTGGAGATCCGGCTGCCGGCAGCCGCGCTGGACAAGCCCAACCTCGACCAGGACCGGACGTACCTGTTCTCGCAGGAACGCGGCGTGATCACCCGGGTCAGCGACGCGCTCTCCACACAGGGCCAGCAGGAGCTTTACCAGCTAGCCGAGCAGAAGCTGGTGTCCGCGGCGGCGGAGTCTCAGCTCGCGCAGCAGGCCGAGGAGAACACCAGGGCGATGCTGATCGGCCTGTTCAACTCACTCGACTTCACGGTCACCTTTGCCGACGACACCGCCTAGGAGTAGGTGGCGCGCGGGAGTTCTGACGAGTGGTCAGGGCGCCTCGCGGGTGACGCCGGTGGAAGTCATCTTGAGCTGGAATCTCCCTGACTGTTGGGCCAGCTCGATCGGCAGTCCGCCACTGACGGCATAACGCCGGATCGGCGAGTTGTTTGCGTCGAGGATCGTCAAGTCGAAGTCCCGGACAGCGCTCGTGGGATCCGTGACAGCCAGCTGGAACCAGTCGTCGAAGGCGCGGTTGTTGGACGGGGAACCGCCGACGGCAACCGTGCAGGCGGTCGCGTCACAGCCGATCCGATAGGCCGAAACGTATCCCACGACTTGTCCATTGGCTGAAACCTCCACAACGCCGGTCGTGAGGTCCGTGCCGGCGCACAGCAGCCCATCGCAGGGGCCGCCCGTGTCGCCCTTGGCCCCCGGCGGCCCGGTAGGCCCGGCCGGGCCTTGCGGACCCGCCCGGAGCTGGCCCGCGGCGAAGTCGCGGGCCTTGAGGCTGCGGTCGGCCACTTCGCGGCTCGTTACGGCGTTGTTCTTCAGCTCGCGACTGCCGACACTGTCGGCCGGCAGCCTGACGAACGAGTAGGACAGGCCCCCCGCCATCAGAGCGGCAGCGAACACCGAGGCGATTTTGGCCGTGGTCGTGTGGAAGGGGGCACTGGCAGGCATAACGCCTCAGCTCTCTCGGAGATGGTGATCGACGTTAGCGGTGCGGGACGGTTGTGGGGAAGGGCGATCGGACGGACCGGGCGAAAGGCCCATCCGGGTCTCGGTGAGCGCTCGCCCGTGGGCTCGCGGGAGCGGTCGGCTCGCTCCTGATCCTTACCGCTTTCGGATCCCTCGGCCCCAGGGAAAAGGTCTTGGAAGTCCACGAGTCGTGATTCCCAGCCCGGGTGTCCATCCGGCGTGCTTCCGACCGAACCACCAATGGCGCTATCATCGCTGTATGGCGATTGGTCACGTTCTGGCACCACCGATCGAACAGCTCCCAGAGCATCGGGCATCCACATCTGCAGCGTGCCTGTTCCGCGGGATGAGCGACCGGTCCAGGGTTGCCATCCTGCGTCACCTGCTGCTGGGCGAGCACAATGTGGCGGACCTGACCGCGCATCTGGGACTGGCGCAGTCGACGGTGTCGAAGCACTTGGCCTGCCTCAAGGGCTGCGGGCTGGTGGAGTCGCGTCCGGTCGGCCGGTCGTCGGTGTTCTCGCTGAGCCACCCGGAAGCGATCCACGAGGTGTTCAGGGCAGCCGAGGAACTGCTCGCAGCCACCGGCGACGCGGTCGTGCTCTGCCCTGTCTACGGCGACGCGGGCCCTCCATGAGCACCCACACGCACGCCGCCTCCTACGTTGAGGACCCGATCCGCCGTCAGCAACTCGGCCGCCGCGCTCAGCTCCTCGCCGGCGCCTCGGTCTCCTACAACCTGATCGAGGCCATCATCGCGATCACGGCCGGTGTGATCGCCGGCTCGATCGCACTCGTCGGATTCGGCCTGGACTCCGTCGTGGAGGTCAGCAGCGGACTGATCATCCTGTGGCAGTTCCGCCACCCGCTCCCCGAATCCCGCGAGCGGCGAGCGCTGCGGCTGATGGCACTCTCGTTCTTCGCCCTCGCCGCCTATGTGACCGTCGAGTCGGTGCGCGCCCTCCTGGGTGGGCACGAACCCGACCCATCTCCAGTGGGCATCGCACTGGCCGCGACATCGCTGGTGATCATGCCCTTCCTTTCCTGGGCTCAGCGCCGCACGGGGAAGAGTCTCGGCTCGAACGCGGTCGTAGCCGACTCGACCCAGACCCTGCTCTGCACCTACCTGTCCGCTGTTCTTCTGGCTGGTCTTGTCCTCAACGCGACCCTCGGCTGGTCGTGGGCAGACCCGATCGCCGGCCTGGTGATCGCTGGTGTCGCCGTGCGCGAGGGCCTCGAGGCGTGGCGCGGCGAGGGGTGCGCTTGCGGCCCCACCTTGCCCGGCGACACCGGCGTCGAATCGACAACGGCACCGGATGCTGACGGTTGCTGCGAACCCGACGCGGGAAGGTAGCCGCATGCCTCGCAAGCCATAGCTCCCGCCGTGCCCGCCGCTGAGGGTCAGCAACACACTCGACACCAAGACGGCGGCCACGAATCCCGCCACGGCTCCGGTCCGTTCTCGGTGCGGCCTCACGTCGAGTGGCGCAGCGGGGGCGGTCATCTCGTGTTCGCCGCCGTCCGCCGACGTGCTCATTCCAACATCTTCGGAGACATACCTCCTCGGCATGAACGAGCGCACGAGGTAAGAGACTGGCCCCTTCGCGGTGGAGGCAGGGGCCCTTGGTCGCGCGACTCGCGGCATGTCCGGATCGCCGCAGCGCACGCTATCTGCGGCTGATGTCCGGATGCGCGCCGCCTACGGTCTTGGTCTCGCCTAGGCTCCCCTCGTGGAGATTGTGAGCGAGAGCGGTTCCCTCCGTGTCGGGCTGACTCCGGCGCTGTCGAGTGGGTTCTTCGTGTTCACATTGCAGGTTGGTGATCGGGTCCTCGGGGACGGCGAGCCGGCCATCGAATGGTCATCGTTGAATGCGCTGTCGGAGCTGGAGGCGATCGATGATGAGCTGCTGAATCCGGACTGCCACGACGCTGCCGAGATGCTGGACTTGCTGATTCTCGAGGACGAGCCCGATCTGTACGACCGAACGCTCCTGCAGTTCGGAGAGGCAATGGACCGATACGTGTGTCGCGGCTACCTCTGGGGTTCCGACGCGATCCTTCTGTTTCGAGACGTTGAGGAAGTGGCGGGCTCTGCCACCCTGATGGCACGCATCGACGCGTCGGAACTCGCAGCGATGGCGGCGGCGGCCAGGGCGGCACTCGCTTCATTTGACGCGAACCGCTAGTGCACTGATCTCGGCATTATCCGGTAAGTCGGACACGCGCCGACAGGCGGCGGTATGGGCTGCCGCGTCGACCGGGACGTACGCCGGTATGACTCACGGGTCCGCGCGGATCGCAGCCACGGCCCATGCTTGGCGCCTCAGTCAGTTCGGGACATCGAGGTGGGGGACGATCCGGTAGCCGTCATCGGTCGGCCCCGGGGCAGCCAGGGTGCAGCGCTCGCGGGCGATGTCGCACACGAGGATGTCGCCGTAGCCCGGGAAGCCGTTCCAGCCGAACTCGTTGTGCGCGGCCCCGGCCATCACCGCGAACCTGTCGTCGTTGAGCCACTGGAACAGGGTGTAGTCGGTGGCCGCGGGGGTGTAGTCGTCGGGGAGTTTCAGGTTCAGTCGCCTGCCGGTGGTGTCGAAGCCGCCGTAGCCGTAGACGGCCTCCCCGTCAGGTGTCTCTCGAATCAGGCGTCGCAGTTCCAGGGATGAGCCCCGAGGCTCGAAGTAGACGTTCTCCTGGTTGACGTCGTGGGTGACTACTTCTCCGTCCGTGAAGGAGTCGCCCTTGACGAACCCGCGCGGAAGGGTGCGTAGGTACTCCGAGAGGGTTGTCCCATCAGTGGCGGATACCGTCCCACTGGACAGCTCCAGGACGGTCAGGGGCCGCTCGGCCGGCGGAGGGTCCGACTCGGACCAATAGACGCGGTCGCCGACGACGGTCACCAGACGACACAGGCTCGGGAGGCACCCGCGAACGCGAATCTGTGCGACGACCTCGCGCTCACGGGTGTCGTAGACGACGAGGGACGGATCCGGCTCCGCCGGGGTGAACCAGGCCAGGAGCGGGCCTGCACTAGCAGCCTTCACCCCGGAGTCGCTGAAGCTGGTGCCGCTGCTCGTGCGGCCGATCTCCTCGATCGACGAGCCGTCGGAGAAATAGACGGTGCCGTCTTCGGCGAGCACCGCCAGGCCGTCGTCTGTGACGTCCATGTGCAGGACTTCGCCCAAGCGGAGCGTCTGATCGCCGTAGTGGATGGAGTGGATCCTCCAGTTCGGGGCTTGTTCGCTGGGTACGTCGGCGTAGGTGAGCGGCCGCGTGCTGATAGCTGCGGATGTCTGGGTGGCCGTTGGTGTCGGGCGGTCGATCGGTGGGTTCGTCTGCTTGCTCGGCCCCGCGTACGTCCCGACGAGAATGACCGCGGCAACGACCAGACCGACCGTGGCGGCCGCCAAACCAGCGCGGCGCCGGCCGAGCCGAACGTCGCCTCGCGCGACAATGTCGTCGATGTTGAAGGACGGGGGCGTGAGCTCGTCCGTCCGGCGCTTGAGGTCACGCAGGGATGCACTCACGGCGTCACCGTCTTCTCGTCGACGTTCGGAAGGATGAATCGGGGACCCATCGCCAGGCGGAGCTTGCCCAATGCGACGGAGACCTGCCGTTTGACGCTGCCGACCGAGCAACCCATCAGCTCCGCTGTCTGTGCCAACGAGAGGTCCTCGCAAAACCGCAGCACGACTGCTGTCCGCTGTCTGGGAGGCAGCCCACGTACCGCAGCCCAGAGCTGGTCATCCTCGGGGAGCGTCTGGTTCGCATCGACCACACCCCGATCGGGAAGAGTCCCTGCTGGCCGTTCGCCGAAGGAGCGCCGGCGGCGCCATGAGATGGACGTCGTGACAATGACCCGGCGGGTGTAGGCATCGGCGTTGTTGACGTCGCGGAGCCGCGGCCAGGCCAGATAGGTCTTGGTCAGCGCCTCCTGTACCAGGTCCTGCGCGAGCTGGTAGTCACCCATGACCAGGTAGGCGATCCGGAACAGACTTCCCGACCTGGCGGAGGCGAACGCGGAGAACCCATCACGATCCGGCGTGCGCAGCACGGCCATGGCACTCCTCCTCGCTGACGAGGTTCGTCCTCGAGCCTCTACTTGAAGACGCGCGAGGTCGCCTGAAAGGTTGAACGACCTCTCGACCAGTGTGTGCGCAAACCCTGACTCGCGCCCTCCGCTATCCAGGAGGGCGCTGCCATCTGGGCGCTGTGACGCTAGCCCTATCTGGGCGTAGAGGGCGCCCACCTGTGACGCGTTCCCGACGTGGTCCGGGTGCGCGGTCGCGACCTCACGAGTCGGCCAGAGACTGAACTCAGTCGACGTCGACCTCGGTCGCGCCGGTGAGCGCCACAAGCTCGTCGTACGACGTGGAGAAGACCGCGGCCGGGTGGCCCGCGGCCGCCCACACCACGGCGTACTGACGCAGCCAGGGATCGATGTAGGTCGGCACCGGCGCCGGGTGTGCGATCGGGGACACGCCACCGATCACCTGGCCGGTGTGCTGCTTGACGAACTCGGCGCGGGCGCGGTGCAGGGCCCCGACGCCGATGGTCGCGGCCGTCTTGGCGGTGTCGACGCGATGGCCGCCGGAGGTGAGGATCAGGACCGGCCGACTGTCGGCGTCGAAGAGGAGACTGTTGGCGATCGCCCCGACCTCGCAGCCCAACGCTTCGGCGGCCAGTGCCGCGGTGTGCACGGAGTCTGGCAAGATCACGATCTCGCCGTTCCCGCCGCGAGCGGTGTGCTCGGCGCGGAACCTGGCGATCGCCGGGTGCTCCTGGGGTGAGAGCTCCGGGGGAGGCTCGACGGTCATGACCAGACCCTAACCAGGAGAGGAGCGCCGGTGCGGCAGCTGCCGACCTCGGTGACCCGAGCGATCTGGGTGGTGCGGGCCCTGGTCGGCTGGGGAGTGCTGGCCTCCGTGCTCACGGTCGTGCTGCGCGACGAGCTGGTCCTGGCCTGGGCCCGCGGCAACCAGGCCGCTCAGGAGGTCCTCGATGAGGGCGGACTGGACGCGCTGAAACAGAGCTCGATCCAGATCCCCGGCTTCGTGGCCCTCACCGTCACCCTGTTCGTGGTGTACGCCATGCTCGTGCTCGTGCTGGTCGCGTTCCTGCGCGGCGGGCACCCCTGGTCCCGGATCGTCCTCACTGCAACGGCCGCCTTCACCACGTTCGCGATCGTGGTCGGGCTCGCCCGGGACCTGCCGGCGCTGTTCGCGGCCTTGGCGATCGGGGCGCTGCTGCTGAACGTCGTGTTGCTGTGGTTCCTGTGGCAGGGCGAGACCGGCCGCTACCTGCGCGAGGGCTGAGCAGGTTTTTCCTCACCGACCCTGCTCCGGCCATTGACGCGCTGTCGGGGGGTGGGTGTAGCGTGGCACTTGTTCGAACACATGTTCGACACCCGGTGGGGGCGACCTCGACCCCCGCCTCCACCGGGGCTCCGCGTTGCGGGGCGTGTCCGGGGGTCGAGTGGCTGGGGTCGAACGGTTCTTGTGGGAGGCAACATGAGGCGGTACGACGACCCCGTCGAGGTGCGACAGGGATGGATCGGGGCCCCGGAGACCGGGGTGGAGGGTCCCGAGCAGTTCTTGTGGCGTGGACGGCTGTGGCAGGTGCGAGCGGTGCTGGCCCAGTGGGTGGAGACCGGGCCGTGGTGGCAGTCCGCCGGCGCCCGAGCGCTGCTGGGCGGTGAGGAGCCGACCGGTGGATCGGGGCAGGACCTGCTGGTGGAGCGCGAGCTGTGGCGGGTGGAGGCCGGTCGCGGTCGGCTCTCGGCCGAGAAGGTCCAGAAGGCCGGCGCGGCCGAGGGCTGGTCCGGGGTTTTCGACCTGTCCTTCAGCTGGGCCGACGGGTGCTGGCAGCTCGTCGGCTGTGCGGACTGAGGGCCGGCGCTGATGACTTCTCCACATCTGTCACCGCACTCGTCGCCGCATACGCTGCCGGCGACGACCCACTCCTACCTCAGCCGCGCCGCCGCCTCGCTCCAGGAGGCGATCACGGCTGCCGACGTGCCCACCCGCTACGCCTGTGCCCACGTGGCGGCGCTGCGTGCCGCCGCGGCCCTGCTGGCGGCCCGGGCCCGGCCGACGCCGAGGCGCCGACGCCCTCAGAAGAACGCCTGGGTGCTGCTCACCGAGGTCGCTCCCGAGCTCGGTGAGTGGGCGAGCTTCTTCGCCGCGGGAGCCTCCAAGCGAGCGGCGGCCGAGGCCGGTTCGACCCGGGCGGTCACCGCCCGGGAGGCCGACGACCTGGTGCGCGACGCCGACCGGTTCCTCGGGGTGATCGAGACGGCGCTGGGGCTGACCTCGCACGTCTCGGTGGCCCAGGGCGTGCCCTGGGGCACCGGTCGAGCCGGTGTCGCCTGACCCGTTCGTCCATCTCCACGTCGCCTCCGGCTACTCCCTCCAGTACGGCGCGTCCCACCCGCACGTCCTGGTCCACCGGGCAGCGGAGCAGGAGATGGACACCCTGGCCCTCACCGACCGCGACGGCACCTACGGCGCGGTGAAGTTCGCGCGGGCCTGTCTTGCCGCCGGCATCCGACCGGTGTTGGGCGTCGACCTGGCCTACCACCCGCTGGTGCCGGCCCTGGCGCCGGCTGACGGTCGGGCCGGGCAAGGCGGCAGCCCGGAGCGGGCCGGCCGTCGGCGCAGCCCGGTCCGGGGAGGGGAGCTCCGCGATCCTCGGCTGCCACGGGTCACCCTGCTGGCTCAGGCGGGGGGCGCCGGAGGCGCGGCGGGCTGGGCGGCGATCTGCCGGATGATCTCGGCCACCCACCTGAGTGGCGAGCGGGGCACCCCTGTGGCCGACCTCGCCCAGCTGGCGCCGTACCTCGCCGGCGGCGACGTGGTGGTGCTGCTCGGCCCGGCCTCGGAGCTCGGGTCGGCGGTGACCCGTCGCCGCGACGACCTGGCCAGGCAGGCGCTGGCGCCGTGGCGTGAGGTGGTGCCGACGGAGAACCTCCTGGTCGAGCTGGTCTCCCACCGGCTCCGCGGTGAACAGGGCGCCTGGGGTCCGGGGACCTCCCCACACGCCGCCCGGATGGCCGGCCTGGCCCGGGAGGCGGGGCTGGGCAGCGTGCTCTCCAACGCGGTGCGGTACGCCGACCGCCTCGACGCGCCGACCGTCGACATCCTCGACGCCGCCCGCCGCCTGGTCGCCCTGGACCACCGTCACCTCGACCGGGGCAACGCGGAGGGCTTCTTGAAGTCCGGCAAGCAGATGCACGAGATCGCCGAGGAGGTCTGCCGGCTCTCCGGGCTGGGGGAGTCGGAGCGGGAGGCGCGGCTGTTGCTGGCCCGCACCCGCGCCGTCGCCGACCGGTGTGCGCTGGACCCCCGCGGCGACCTGGGGTTGGGGGAGGTCCACTTCCCGGAGTTCGACGTGACGGGCGTGGCGAGCCGGAGCATCGGCTCGGGCCGCACCGCCGACGACGTGCTGCGGGCCCGCTGCGAGGCCGCGATCGGGGGCCGCTACGGCTCGGCGGGGCTGCCGGTGGTGTGGAAGCGGCTCGACGACGAGCTGGGGATGATCCGGCAGCTCGGCTACGCGTCGTACTTCCTCACCGTCGGCGATGTCACCGACCTGATCCGCGAGCTCGGGATCCGCTGTGCGGCTCGCGGGTCGGGGGCGGGCAGCCTGGTCAACTACCTGTTGGGGGTCTCCGGCGTCGACCCGATCCGGCACGGGCTGCTGATGGAGCGGTTCCTCTCGCCGCTGCGGCAGGCGCTGCCCGACATCGACGTCGACGTGGAGTCCGCGCGGCGCACCGAGGTCTACGAGGCGATCCTGGACCGCTACAGCGGGGAGCGCTGCGTCGCGGTCTCGATGATGGACACCTACCGCGTCCGCCATGCCGTCCGCGACGTCGGGGCGGCCCTCGGGATGCCACCCGGGGAGACCGACGCGATCGCCAAGGCATTCCCGCACATCAGGGCCCGGGATGCGCGGGCGGCGCTGCGCGAGCTGCCCGAGCTGCGCGCGTCCGGGTTGGGCGAGGAGCGGCTCGACCTGATGTTCCGGCTGGTGGAGCGGCTCGACGGGCTGCCCCGCCACATCGCGCTGCATCCCTGCGGGGTGCTGCTCTCCGACGCGACCCTGCTCGACCGCACGCCGGTCGAGGCGTCGTACTCCGGCTTCCCGATGAGCCAGTTCGACAAGGACGACGTGGAGGACCTCGGGCTGCTCAAGCTCGACGTCCTCGGCATCCGGATGCAGTCCTCGATGGCCTACGCGCTGACCGAGATCGAGCGGGTCGACGGAGTCGAGATCGACCTCGACGACGAGGCGCAGGTGCCGTTCGACGACGAGGCGACCTACGCCATGATCAGCAGCGCCAAGACCCTGGGGGTCTTCCAGATCGAGTCTCCCGGGCAGCGCGAGCTGGTCGGCAAGTCCGGCATCGGCTCCTTCTCCGACATCATCACCGACATCTCGCTGTTCCGGCCGGGGCCGGTCAAGAGCGACATGGTGACGCCCTACCTCAACGCCAAGCAGGGGTGGAAGGACGCGGCCTACCTCCATCCCGACCTACGGCCGATCCTCCGCGGGACCCAGGGCGTGGTGGTCTTCCACGAGCAGGTGATCGAGATCATCGCCCAGCTCGCGGGTATCTCCTTCGCCGAGGCCGACGAGAAGCGGCGGGCACTCGGCGACGTCGAGGGGATGGCCGAGACCAGGTGCTGGTTCTTCCCGCGGGCGCTGGGCCGCGGCTACCCGCTGGTCGTGGTGGAGCAGGTGTGGAAGGTGCTCGAGGCGTTCGCATCCTTCGGCTTCTGCAAGGCCCACGCAGCGGCGTTCGCGCTGCCGACGTACCAATCAGCCTGGCTCAAGGCGCACTGGCCGGCTCACTTCCTGGCCGGGGTGCTCACCCACGACCCGGGGATGTACCCCAAACGGCTGATCCTCGACGACGCCCGCCAGTGCGGGATCGCGGTGCTGGGACTCGACGTCAACGCCTCGGCGAAGGAGTACGCCGTCGAGCCGATGGCCTCCTGGGACGAGCCTCCGCCCACGGTCCTGGGGCGCTCGACGCGGGAGCCGGGGGAGGGCTGGCCCGACGGACGGGCCTACGGCATCCGGCTGGCGCTGGCCGAGGTCAAGGGGATCAGCGAGGCGGAGGTGGCCCGGATCATTGCCGTCAGAGGCGGCGCGACGACACCGTGCCCGTCTCCCTATCACTCCTTGACCGACTTCTGGCACCGCGCCCACGTGTCCCGCCCGATCGTGGAGCGGCTGGTGCTGGCGGGAGGCTTCGACAGCATCTACGGCATCGGATCTGTGGAGATCGGCGTCCGCCGCCGGGGCCGGGTCACCCGCCGCGACCTGCTGCTCCAGGTGGCCGACCTGGACCGGCACGCCCGGTCGCTGGACCGCGCCGCCCGGGGTCGGGGGCTGGGTGGCCGGCGGCCGGCGGCGAGCCGGTCGAGGGTGGCCGCCACCACCGAGGTGGCGGCCACCCGGGCGGCAGAGGCGGCCGAGCGCAACAGCTCCGACCCGCGAGAGCGGGACCAGGCCGCTCGCCTGGAGCGGCACCCGCTCGCCGACGGCGGGGTCTGGGCCCGGGCCGCCGCCCAGTCCCAGGCGACCCCGGCGCCGGCGCCGGTCACCTCCGTCCAGCTGGCGCTCGACCTGGGCGACGCACCTGCCGAGGGAGAGGTCAGCGGGCTGCCCGAGCTCGACGTGCAGGAGAAGATGAAGGCCGAGCTGGAGATCCTCGGCCTCGACGCGAGCCGCCACGTGGTGGACTCCTACGCCGGGTTCCTCGACGAGCTGGGGGTCACCCGTAGCCGTGACCTGCTGAGCCGGCGCAGCAAGGCCGAGCTGCTGGTCGCCGGGGTGAAGGTCGCCACCCAGACCCCACCGATCCGGTCGGGGCGGCGGGTCATCTTCCTCACCCTCGACGACGCGACCGGGCCGGTGGACGCGACCTTCTTCGAGGACGCCCAGGGGCCCTATGCCGCCACCGTGTTCCACTCCTGGCTGCTGGTGGTGCGCGGCGAGCTGCGCCGCACCGGCCGGCGCGGGGTGTCGTTGCGAGCCACCGGCTGCTGGGAGCTGCCGGAGCTGTTCGCGCTGTGGGAGGCCGAGGGGATGGCCGCGGTGCGTGACCTGATGGCCGTCGTGCCCGAGGGTTTCGCGGGCGTGGGGGAGGCTGCGGTCACGAGCGCCGCGGAGAGCCGGTCCAGCCGCCCGGTGATGGCCGAGCCGGGAGCGGAGATGGCGGGATCGACGCCCGATCCCGAGGCCAAGGGGGCCGCCGGCGGCATGGGACGACGCCGGGTGCTGGTCCACTCCAGCGGCTTCAAGGTGTCGCCGTACTCCGACATCAAACCGGCGGGCGAACCCGCCAAGGAGGTCGCGCGCAAGTTGTGGCACCGCAGCCCCGGGAGCCCCGGATGACGACGCCCAGGTTCTGCCGACTAGGCCCTAGGGTGGATCCATGCCAGCCAGTGAGCGCCCCGGCGCACGCCGCAACGCGGTGCGCACCGGCGTGGTCTGGGAGGCCTTGCGGCAGGCACTGGCCGAGTCGGGAGCCTTCTCCGGGGAGCAGGCACGCATCGTCGACCTGGGCGGCGGCACCGGCGGCTTCGCCGTCCCCCTCGCCGAGCTGGGTCACCAGGTGCTCGTGGTCGAGCCCAGCCCGGACGCCCTGGCCGCACTGGGACGACGGGCAGCCGAGCGCGGCGTCACCGACCGGGTCACCGGTGTCCAGGGCGACGTGGCCGAGCTGCCCGCCCTGGCCCGGGCCGCCGGGTTCGAGCCCGACCTGGTGCTGTGCCACGGGGTGCTCGAGGTGGTCGAGGACCCTGCGGCGGCGCTGGCCACGGTCCACGACGTGCTCCGCCCCGGCGGCGCGCTGTCGCTCCTGGCCGCGCAACGGCACGCCGCCGTCATCGCCCGAGCGATGGCAGGTCACTTCCAGCGGGCCCGGATCTTGCTGGAGTCCGGCTCCCCGCGTGGGACGGCCGATCCGAGCGGAGGGCGGGGCGGTCACCGGTTCACCGCCGACGAGCTCACCACGCTGGTCGAGACCGCCGGCCTGGTGGTCGGCGCGGTGCACGCGGTCCGGGTCTTCGCCGACCTGGTGCCGGGCTCCTTGCTCGACCTGGAGCCCGGAGCCACCCAGGCGCTGGTCGAGCTGGAGCATGCCGTGGCGGAGCGGCCGGAGTACCTCCCCCTCGCCACGCAGTTGCATCTGCTCGCACGGCGCTGACCGCGCCGGCGCCCTCACGAGGGGGGCGCCATGACCACGCCCCGGATCGACCTTTCCTGGGAGTGCCCGATCCTGCACGTCGACATGGATGCCTTCTACGCCTCGGTGGTGCTGCGCGAGCGGCCCGAGCTGCGCGAGGTCCCGGTGATCGTCGGCGGTGGCTACCGCGGGGTGGTGCTCTCGGCGAACTACCTCGCCCGTCAGTACGGCGTCCGCTCCGCCCTCCCGATGACCCGAGCCCGGCGGCTGTGCCCCCAGGCGGTGGTGATGCCCCCCGACTACGACACGTTCACCCAGGTGTCCGCGTCGGTGATGGAGACCTTCCGTCGGGTCACCCCCCAGGTCGAGGTGCTCTCTCTCGACGAGGCGTTCCTCGACGTCCGCGGCTCGACCCGGCGGCTGGGCTCGCCACGAGAGATCGCGGAGTGGCTGCGGGCCACCATCCACGACGAGCAAGGCATCACCTGCTCGGTGGGGCTCGCCCCCGCGATGACGTTGGCCAAGATGGCCAGCCGTCTGGCCAAGCCCGACGGGGTGCTGATGGTCCGGCCCGTCCAGGTGACCTCGTTCCTGCACCCGCTCGACGTGGGAGAGCTGTGGGGGGTGGGGGAGAAGACCCAGGCGATGCTGCACCGGCTGGGGCTGCGCACGGTCGGTGACCTCGCGCACACCCCCGAGCGCACCCTGTGCCGGGCGGTGGGCGACGGGCTGGGACGACACCTGCATCGGCTGTCCTGGGGGTTCGACGACCGCGCGGTGGAGCAGCGCCGTGGCCCCGACGAGCCGGACCGGTCGATGGGGGCCAACGAGACCTTCGGACGAGACACCGACGACCGGCAGGTGATCGCCCGCGAGCTGTTGCGGCTGACCGCCCGGGTGACCGGTCGGATGCGAGCAGCGGAGGTGGCCGGCCGCACGGTGACGGTGCGGGTCCGCTTCGCCGACTTCACCACCCTCACCCGATCCCGCACCCTGCCCGAGGCCACCGACGTGACCCAGGAGATCTACCGCACCGCGCTGCGGCTCTATGACGCCTTGGGGCTGCAGCGTGCCCGGCTGCGGCTGGTGGGGGTGCGGGTCGAAGGGCTGGTGCCCCGGTCGACGGTGCATCGTCAACTGGTGCTGGGAGAGCGTGAGCACGGCTGGTCCGACGCCGACCGGGCGGTCGACCGGGCCCGGCTGCGCTTCGGCTCGGGGGTGGTCCAGCCGGCCGCACTGCTCGCTGATCCGGCCTGACCGCGTCTCGCCGGAGAGGGTTCTCGCCCCCGGTCCGGACTCCCAGAGGCCGACATTTTCCCGGGGTCGCTACCGTCTCGCGACGCACCCACCTAGACTTGGGGCACGCCGGACCTGAACGACCCGCAATCCGCGGGACACAGCCGAGGCACCGGGGAGGGAAACGTGCCACTCTCGGAAGAGGAGTTGCGGCTTCTTGAGCAGATGGAGCGCGCCCTCGTCCAGGACGATCCCAAGCTCGCCTCGACCATGCGGGGCACCGCGCGCCGTCGCAACGCGCGGCGTCGGGTGCTCTACGCCGGACTCGGGCTCCTGGTCGGCGTCGTGATGCTGATGGCCGGCGCCATCGTCCCGATCACCCCGCTCGGCATCGCCGGATTCGTCGTCATGCTGGCCTCGGCCACGATCGGGCTCACTGCCTGGCGGGCTCAGACCGACGAGGACCCCGCCCCGGTCGCCGGCATCGCGTGGCTCGATCGCCTCGACCCCCGTCGCAAGCGCGACGATTCCTGACCTGCCGCTCAGCCCACGTGGTCGACCAGGCCGCCCTGGCCCACGACCTCCACGCTGCCCGGCGCCACGCGTGCCGCGCGCCGGTGCAGGACCGAGGCCGGCAGCCAACGAGCCCGTCGCCGCACCCGCCGCGTTGCCCCGGCTCTGATCGCCAGGGCCACCAGCTCGGTGTCCTCGCGCAGCGACCGGTCGGCCACCGGATCGTAGGAGCGCGCGTAGCGCGAGCGCTCGACAGCGCCCACCAGCCGCCCCAGCGCGACCACCGCCGCGGGAGCGTAGTCGGGCCCGTGAGCGGGCCGCTCGGAAAGCCTGGCGTCGTCGGGATCGCCGAACCAGTCGGCGACGCGCACCGCGGTGGCCTGGGGTGAGAGCCCCGAAGGCCAGGCGCGGCCGAGATCGACCGCGGTATCGCGGACCTCCCGCCAGGCTGTCTCCGGACCGAGGTCGCCGGCCCAACGACGCTCGCGTCGCCAACGACGCCACCACCCCGGGAGCAGCCCCAGCACGACCAGCAGGGCGAGTCCGAACCCGGAGACGGCCAGCGTGCGGAGGCTCGGCCAGGGACCACCGCCGGCCCGGTCGGCCCCGTCGTTCTGCGCCCGGTCGGGGTTGGTCGGAGCGGCGCTGCGGCTGTTGATGTCCTCGCTGACCTCGCTGCCCGGCGTGAGGGTGGGGGACGGTCCGCCCAGATCGGGCAGCTGCTCGCGCGTGTAGGAAGGCGCCGCGTTGGTGCGCGTCCCCGGGGTCGGCTCGAACCGCACCCATCCCGATCCGGGGAAGTACAGCTCGGGCCAGGCGTGCAGGTCCCACGCGGAGTACTCGTAGGAGTTCGCGGCGATCCGATCCGGGGCCAAGAAGCCCACCGAGACCCGGGCCGGGATGTCGAGGGACCGGGCCATCACCGCCATGGCGGACGCGAACTGCTCGCAATAGCCGACCCTGTCATCGAGAAAGCTGGCGAGCGCGTCGCTGCCGTTGCCTGGGGGGGCCTTGTCGATGCTGTAGCGGAAGCCGCCGCTGCGGCGGAACCAGTTCTGAAGGACGACGGCCTTCTCGTAGTTGGTCACCACGTTGGCGGTCAACAACTGAGCCTGAGCCCGCACCTCGCGGGGCACCGACAGCGGCAGGCTGGTGTACTGGCCGACCACGGTGCCGACCGGGCGGGGCGCCGCCGCCAGCCTCTCGGCGCGCAGGTCGAGGGCCACGGCACGCATGAGGTAGTCGGAGTTGGTGGCATTCGTGTCGTCGTCACCGGCCAGGAAGTCCATGGTGCTGCGGTCGTAGCGCCAGTTGCCCGGGGCATCGAGGAAGGTGGCGGTCGCCATCGACGGCAGCCACCGCGACCTGAAGCTGGGCAGCGTCTTGACGTGATAGGTGAACTCCGTGCGGTCGATGGACCCGGTGACACCGGGCAGGGGCGGCAGCGCCCCGTCGGCCCGCTGGTCCGCCGGGATCTCCCGGTCGCCCGAGGTCCACTCCCGCCCGTTGAAGCGGGTCAGCACCGAGATCCGGAGGTACGCCGGCGCCGGGTCGTCGGTGACCATCCTCAGCAGCGCGATGTCGTTGCCTCGGTTGAGGTCACGCCGCAGATCCACGATCGGGTTGTCGATGGTGACCCCGCCGTTGCCCGGGCCGAGGCCACCGCCGAAGACCCCGAGTTGCAGGGTCGGGATGACCACCGGCAGCATCACCGCGAGCGCGGTCGCGGCGCCCCCGACGCCCAGCGCCGTGGTCCGGACTGCGCCGGTGCGCACGCCGAACCCCTCGGGGTCGCTCTCGGTCTCGCGGCCGCCGAAACCCCGACCCCAGCGGGCGATGTACTCGTCCTCGAAGAGGAACAGCATCGCCAGGAAGCCGAGTGCCGGCAGCGCGAAGAAGACCCACGAGACCTGGCCGAGCAGCACGCTCACGCCGACGGCATAGATCGTCAATAGGGCCAGGCCGGCCAGCGGGACCCGGCGCCAGGAGCAGGCGATCACGTCGACGAGCAGGAGGCACACCACCCCGAGCGGAAGCAGCAGCGCCTCGAGGGTGGCCACCTGGTCGGGCACTGGCGAGGAGTAGGCCTGCGCGGCGTTCACGGCGGCCTGCCAGGAGTCGACGAGGCGCTCACGGTGCTCGCCGAGGGGAAGCACCGACCCGCTGAGATAGCGGCTCACGAAGGCTCCCACCACCACCAGCTGCGCCACCAGGACCACCGGTCCTGCGACGCGCCACCAGCGCAGCAGCGCGCCGACCGTCGCCACCAGCAGGGCCGCGAAGAGCAGCGGCCCCAGGTAGAGAGCCGAGCTCTCACCGAAACCCCGCCACGACAGCATTGCCAGCCAGGTGGTGATCGCTGCTGCCAGGGACATCACCAGCCCCTGCCGCAGCCCGCTCCGAGGAATCCCGCTCATGTGAACACCGCCGGGGTATGACGGGCGCCGGATGCCGGCCGGCCTACCAGCCGGCCCAGCTCCTGCCAGGCCGTGTCGAGCCGGTCGGAGGGACCGAACGGGACCGCTCGCCAGCCCTGCAGGGTCAGTGCCGCAACCCCGTCCCCGGTCGGGTCCGATCCGGGTGCCCAGGCCGCGACGTCCAGCGAGAGCGCCATCGTGGTCGAGGCGTGGTGCCGCATCCGACGCAACAGCGGTCCATCGGCGTCCTCGATCGCGCCCAGCACCGCGACGATCAGCGAACCTTGGCCGGGGTCGGCCAGCCAACGGGTGTCGAAGCGGTACGTCGGAGTGGGCTGCAGCACCGCCAAGGACTCAAGCAACGGGCCGGTGTTCATGCCGGCGTTCCGCAGGTGCCAGCCCGAACCGCGGTCCTCGCCGGTGGCCGTGACCAGCCGCACGGAGTAGCCCCGCTGGCACAGGTGGACCGCGATGGACGCCGCCGCAGACACCGCCGCCTCCAACGACGACGCCGCGCCCTGGCCGCGGTGTGCGGAGAGCCGCGTGTCGACGAACAGGGTGGCCCGGGACTGCCAGGGCTGCTCCTCTCGGCGCACCATCAGCTGGCCGACCCGTGCCGAACTCGGCCAATGGACGCGGCGCAGCTCGTCGCCGCGGCGATACTCGCGGACGGTGACGTCCTCGGCGCTGCCGGTCGCGAAGGCGCGCGGCCGGTTGTCGCCGGCCCCGGTCCAGACTCCTCCGAGGGGCACGACTGGTAGGGGCACGGTCCTCGGAGTCACCGTGAGCGGAACCTTCGTCGCGAACTCCCGGCCCAGCTCGACCATCCCGAACGGGTCGGTGACCCGGACCGACATCGGACCGATGGCGTAGCGGCCGCGCACGTCGGACCGCACTTGGTAGGTGACGTGCCGGCGCCACCCGTGGCCGATGCCCTCCAGCACGAACCGGGGGCGGGTGCCCAGCGCGTAGGGCACCTGGTCCTCGAGCAGCAGGATCCCGGTGGGGGTGCGCCCCTCGTTGCTCAGCGTCAGCCGGACCCGCGCGGACTGTCCGGCCGCCACCAGCTGGGGGCTCACCGCGCGCACCAGAGCCAGCCGGTAGCGGCTACGGCCGACGAGGTACGCCGTCAGCAACGGCACGGCGACCAGCAGTACGCCGACCCGGGTGAGCGCCGGCTGGCCGATCACGATGGCACAGACGATCGCGGTGATTCCGGCGGCCAGGAACGCCCGGCCCCGCACCGTCAGCCCCGTCAGTCCCTCTCGCACTCCCCGTCCTCTCTTCGGCGGCCCTCGCCGCGACCCCGCGGCCTCAGCCCGGCGCGCTCTCGGGCACCGGCACCGACCCGACCACAGCATCCAGGATGGCGTTCGTGGTGCGGCCGCTCATGGCAGCCTCGACGCTGGCGAGCAACCGGTGTGTCAGCACCGGCCGGGCCAGCGCCGCGACATCGTCGGGCAGGACGTAGTCACGGCCGGACATGGCGGCGCGTGCCTTCGCCGCCCGGACCAGATGCAGGGTCGCGCGCGGCGATGCGCCGAGCGTCAACTCACCGGAGCGGCGGGTCGCGGTGGCGAGCGCGACGGCGTACCGCTGCACGGCTTGGGAGACGTAGACCTGGGTCACGATGTCGATCAGCTTGCGGATCTCGGCGGCGTCGGTCACCGGCTCCAGGTCCTCGAGCGGGCGGCGTCCGGTGTGCGAGTCGAGCATCGCGATCTCGGCGGCCTCGACGGGGTAGCCGACCGAGACCCTGGCCATGAACCGGTCTCGCTGGGCCTCGGGGAGGGCGTAGGTGCCTTCCATCTCGATCGGGTTCTGGGTCGCGATCACCATGAACGGCGTGTCCAGCTGGTAGGTGACGTTGTCGACCGTCACCTGCTTCTCCTCCATGCACTCCAAGAGCGCCGACTGCGTCTTGGGGGAGGCTCGGTTGATCTCGTCGCCGACCACGATGTTGGCGAAGACCCCGCCCGGACGGAACTCGAACTCGCGGGTGTTCTGGTTGAAGACCGACACCCCGGTCACGTCGGAGGGCAGCAGGTCGGGCGTGAACTGGATGCGGCGCACCGAGCAGTCGATGCTGCGCGCCAGCGCCTTGCTGAGCATGGTCTTGCCGACGCCGGGCACGTCCTCGATCAGGAGGTGCCCCTCGGCGAGCATCACGATCAGGGCGGAGGTGATCAGGTCCGGCTTGCCCTCGATCACCCGCTCGACGTTCTCGCGCACCCGGTCGGTGACCCGGCTCAAGGTGTCGAGATCGGCGCCGGCCGAACCTGGTGCAGCCACGGGTGGGTCCTTCCCTGTCTCGAACAGCCCGCGCATCGGCGCGGGGTTGACGTCCACCGTATGTCGTCAGGGCAACATCCGCGCCCCCAGTGGCGCCTCGGTGGCGCCCCGGGGGGCGTCTGGTGGCGATCCGGTGGCGGCAGGGCGGCTGCTGGCTCCCCACTTCGCTCCACCACGCGTTCGCGCTGGTCAGCGCTGATTTGCTCGCGACGATTCGCCAGCGAAAGAGAGCGAATGTGGTTGACGGTGGAGGAAAGTGGGTTAGAGTGGTGGAAAGTGGAGGAAGCGGGCGACCTGGCCCGTCCAGAGCAGGTGGAGGTGGCGATGTTCGTCGGCACCTACACCCCGAAGTTGGACGACAAGGGGCGACTGTTCCTCCCGGCGAAGTTCCGAGAAGAGCTGGAGGGCGGGTTGATGGTCACGCGAGGGCAGGAGCGCTGTCTGACCGTCTACTCGCTGTCGGAGTTCGGCCTGCTCACCGAACGGCTGCGGGATGCCTCGCTGACCAACAAGACGACCCGCGACTACGTCCGGATGCTCACCTCGGGTGCGTTCCACGAGGTTCCGGACAAGCAGGGGCGGATCACCGTCGCGCCGCTGCTGCGGGGCTACGCCTCCCTACAACGCGATGTCGTGGTGATCGGCTCCATGAACCGTGTCGAGATCTGGGACCCCCAGAAGTGGGAGGACTACCTCGTCGAGCAGGAGCAGCGCTTCGCCGACCTCAGCGAGGAGATCTTCCCCGGCATCTGACCACCTGCACCACCGACCACAACAGAAGAACGGACTCGTCACGCGAGGCTCGTGCCCGCTCCGCTGCCGCCACCTGTAGCACCTTCCCCGGTTCCAGACGGCGACTTCCCCATAGGGGAGCGGGCAGGGACCTGGCTGGACGAGTCACCAACACACACAGAGTTCGCCAAGTGAAAGAGCCGTGGGGGTCGAGACCATGAGCAGCCTGCCGATGTCGGGGGTCGCATCTGCGGCCGGCGCGCCCGTGCACCGACGCGTTCGCCACCAGGCGCGGGAGTCCCTGGCCGTGATGGCGATGTCGATAGGGCTGTCTGCCGGCCTTGCCACCGTGCTGCTCCTCCTCACGAGCGTGGCGCGCTAGTGCCGCGCGCCACGAGGCAGAGCCGATGACCGCCTCCCAGCATGTCCCGGTCCTTCTCGACCGGGTCGTCGCGTTGTTGGAGCCGGCGCTCGACCACGCCGACGCGGTCCTCATCGACGCCACCCTCGGCCTGGGCGGGCATACCGAGGCGGTGCTGAGCCGCTGCGGCCTCGCGCGGGTGATCGGGATCGACCGCGACCCGGCCGCCCTGGAGCTGGCGGGCCAGCGGCTGGCCGGCTTCGGCGACCGGTTCACCGCGGTCCATGCCGTCTACGACGAGATCCCCCAGGTGCTGGCGGACCTCGGCCTGCCCGAGGTCGATGCCGTGCTGTTCGACCTGGGCGTCTCCTCGATGCAGCTCGATGTCGCCGAGCGCGGCTTCGCCTACTCCACCGACGCACCCCTGGACATGCGGATGGATCCGACCCGCGGGCTCACCGCCGCCGAGGTGCTCAACGGCTACACCGTGGCCGAGCTGACCCGCGTGCTGCAGGTGTACGGCGAGGAGCGGTTCGCGCGCAGGATCGCTCGCGCCGTGGCGCGCGAGCGGGAGCGGGAGCCGTTCACCACGTCGGGGCGGTTGGTCGCCCTGTTGTACGACGTGATTCCCGCTCCTGCCCGCCGCACCGGCGGGCATCCCGCCAAGCGCACGTTCCAAGCGCTCCGGATGGAGGTCAACGACGAGCTGGCCGTGCTCCGGCGCGCGATCCCGGCTGCCGTGGATGCGATCAGCGTCGGGGGCCGCGTGGTCGTGGAGTCCTACCACTCGGGGGAGGACCGGATCGTGAAGCGGGTCTTCGTCGCCGCAGCGCGCACCGACGTACCCGACGACCTGCCGTTCGTGCCCGAGGGCCACGAACCCGTTCTCCGATTGGTCACTCGCGGCGCCGAGAAGGCTGATGCCGAGGAGCTGGCGGGCAACCCCCGGGCGGCCTCGGTCCGGCTGCGCGCCGTCGAACGGGTCCGGCCCGGCCGGATCGACCAGAACTCCCCACCCCGCCGCAACGAAGGAGCCGCCTGATGAGCAGCCAGATGTCCACGGCCTCAGCGACGGCCGCGGCGCGGCGGCTCCCGCGGCTGGCCGATGCCGCGCTCACCCGGGCTCGGCTCTCCGTGGTGCCGCGGGTTCGCTCCCGGGCGCCGCGGGTGCCGTTCGTGCTTCTCGTGTCGCTCCTCCTGGTCGGGGGCGTGATCGGGCTGCTGATGTTCAACACCTCGATGCAGCAGACGTCGTTCGCGGCCTCACGGCTGGAACAGCAGGCGGCCACGCTCAGTGCCCGTGAGCAAGCGCTGTCCATGCAGGTGGAGTCGCTGCGCAACCCGCAGCGCGTGGCGGAGCAGGCCCAGGCGATGGGGATGCGGATCCCGGTGGAGTCGTGCTTCCTGGCGTTGTCCGGCAGTCAGCCGGACTGCTCCGGTGGTGCTGCCGCGGCGCCGCTGCGCCTGCAGCCGCTCGCACCGGTGAAGCCGGCGATCCTCGACCCGCCGGCGATCACGGTGCCGGCTCCAGAGCCCGCCGGCACCGGCGACGGCAAGAACAAGAGCAAGAACAAGAGCAAGAACAAGCCGGCGAACGCGTCGACAAACCCTCAGGACACGGGCTCGGCCTCACCGGGCTCGGGTGCCGCCCGGGATAGGAATAACCCGAAGCCGGACCGCTCCACTCGCTGACCCGACCCCGACCCCCGACCCGACGCTCGTCCCCCGACCATCCACCCGGAGCAGGAGAACCCCCGTGTCGCCACCAGGCCGTCGCCCCCGCCGACCGGTTGCCTCGGTCGGCAGGACGCGCTCGCCCAGGCCCGCTCGCCGCGGCTCGCCGATGTTCCGGCTGCGGGCGGGTTTCCTGGTGATCGCGATCGTGCTGTCGGCGTTCGGCGCGCGGCTGGTGCAGTTGCAGGGCCTCGACTCGAACTCCTACGCCGCCATGGCCGCTGCCGAGGGCTCGGTCAAGATCGTGCTGCCGGCCACCCGCGGGGACATCCTGGACCGCGACGGGGAGCCGTTGGCAGAGTCCATCGACGGGCTGATGGTCGTGGCGAACCCGCAACAGACCCGCGACAACGCTCCGGACCTGGCCCGGTTGCTCGCCGACGAGCTGGGCATCGACTACTTCGACACCCTGACCCGGCTGCGGACTCCCGACAGCCAGTTCCAGTACCTCGCCCGACGAGTGCCCGCGGCGCTCGCGACCGACGTGCTCGACCGCGCGCAGGCGGCCGGATTCGAGGGCCTGGGCACCCGGCGTGACCCCGTGCGGGAGTACCCCTCCCGCGACGTCGCGGCCAACCTGGTCGGTTTCCTCGGGACGCCCGATCCGCTGAGCGGCGTACGTCCGCTGGCGGGCCTGGAGCGCACTTTCAACCGTCGGCTGGCAGGTCGCGACGGCACGGCGACGTACCAGGTAGGCAAGGGCTACCGGATCCCGCTCGCCGACAGCACCATCGTCGACGCAGTCGAGGGCACGGACCTGCACACGACGTTGGACAGCGACCTGCAGTGGTTCACCCAGCGGGTGCTGCGGCAGACCGTGGACGGCGCGGGCGGCGAGTCCGGCGTCGCGATCGTGATGGACAGCCGCACCGGCGAGGTGCTGGCCCTGGCCGACTACCCGACGTACGACGCCAGCAAGCCGCTGGACTCCCCGGAGGTGGACCTCGGCTCGCGAGCGCTGAACGACGTCTACGAGCCGGGATCGGTTCAGAAGGTGCTGACCATGTCGTCGCTGATCGACGCGGGGCTGGTGACGCCGCGCCAGCAGATCCTGGTGCCGCCCGTCCTGCCGCGGCAGGACCGAGTCATCCACGACTGGTTCACCCACGACAGGCTGCGCCTGACGTTGGCCGGCGTGCTGGCCAAGTCGTCCAACATCGGCACGGTGCTGGCCGCCGACTCGATCCAGCCGCGCCGCCTGTGGCGCTACCTGACCGCATTCGGGCTGGGCAAGCCCACCGACATCGGCATCATCGGCGAGGCCCCCGGCCTGTTGCCGGCCGGGTCGGTCATGACCCCGCAGACCAAGGACCGGATCGCCTTCGGGCAGTCTCTCTCGGTCAACGCGCTGCAGATGACCGGGGCGGTCAACACCATCGCCAACGGCGGCGTCCGGGTCTCGCCGAGCCTGGTCGAGGGCAGTGCCCGGACCCGCAGCGGCAATGTGGTCGGCACCGACCAGGCCACCACCACTCGCGTCGTCAGCGAGAAGGCCGCACGTCAGACCGCTCGGATGATGGAGCTCGTGGTCGACCCCGAGGTGGGCGTCGCGCCCCAGGCCGGCGTCTCGGGCTACCGGGTGGCCGGAAAGACCGGCACCGCCCAGCGGGCCGGCAAGGACTGCAGCTGTTACGACGGCACCTTCACCGTCTCCTTCGCCGGCTTCGCCCCGGCCGACGATCCGCGGCTGACGGTCTACGTGCTCGTGCAGGACCCCAGCAACGGCGGCAGCGGCGGCTCCGTGGCCGGCCCTGCATTCAGTCAGATCATGGGCTACGCGCTGCGCCACTACGCCGTTCCGCCCACCGGCACCACCGCCCCGAAGCTCCCCGTCACCTGGGGCCGGCCGTGACGTCGGCAGACGGCGAGGCGAGTAGCCTCACGGCGTGGTGACCGAGGACCTTCCCGCGCGGCCGCGGGCGCCGCTGGGGCGGAACCTCGCGGAGGTCGGTGAGTCGCTGGTCGACCACGGCGCTGCGTTGGAGATGCGGGAGACGGCCGACGCCATAGGGACCCAGATCACCGGGATCACCTTGAGCAGCCGTCGGGTGCGGGCCGGCGATCTGTACGCCGCGCTCCCGGGGTCCCGCGCCCACGGGATCGCCTTCGTCGACGAGGCACTGGCCGCCGGGGCGGTGGCCGTGCTCACCGACCGCGATGGAGCAAGCAGGTTGCCGGCGGGGGTGCCGGCGCTGGTGGTGGACAGTCCCCGCCGCATGCTCGGCGAGGTCTCGGCGTTCGTCTACGGGCATCCCGCCCGGCGGCTCCGGCTGATCGGGGTGACCGGGACCCAGGGCAAGACCACCACGACGAGGCTGGCGGAGGGCGGCCTTCTCGGGGCGGGCGTCAGCGCCGGGGTGATCGGCACCGTGGGCACCCGGATCGCCGGGCGCGAGGTGGCTACGTCGCTCACCACTCCGGAGGCCCCTGACCTGCACGGCCTGTTCGCGCGGATGGTCGAGGAGCACGTCGCGGCGTGCGCGATGGAGGTGTCGAGCCATGCGCTGGTGATGGGCCGCGTCGATGGCGTGGTCTTCGACATCGCGGTCTTCCTCAACCTCGGGCGCGACCATCTGGACTTCCACGCCGACCTCGAGGAGTACTACCGCGCCAAGGCCTCGCTCTTCACTCCCGAGCGGGCCGGGCGCGGGTTGGTCTGGATCGACGACGAGCACGGGCGCCGGCTCGCGGGTGAGTCGCCGATCCCGGTCCGCACGATGTCGCTGCACGACGCCGCAGCGGACTGGCGAGCGGTGGAGGTGGTGGGATCGGCGACCGGGTCGACGTTCACGGTGCTGGGGCCCGAGGGCCAGCGGCTTCCGGGCGGCGTACCCCTGCCTGGGGAGTTCAACGTCGCCAACGCCCTCGCAGCCGTGGCCGCGTGCGCCGAGGCCGGGTACGACGCGGCCGCGGTTGCGGCGGCGATCGCCCAGGGGCCCGGGGTTCCGGGCCGGTTGGAACGCGTCGACGCGGGGCAGGACTTCGTGGTGGTCGTCGACTATGCCCACAAGCCCGACGCGATCGAGGCGACGTTGACGACGCTGCGGCCGCTGACGAGCGGCGCGCTGATCGTGGTGCTCGGCGCCGGCGGCGACCGTGACCGTGGCAAGCGTCCGCTGATGGGAGAGGCGGCGGCCCGGCTGGCCGACGTCGTGGTCGTGACCGACGACAACCCGCGTTCGGAGGACCCCGCCGGCATTCGCGCCGAGGTGCTCGCCGGGGTTGCCGTCGACGGTGTCAACGGGGTCGACGGGGTCGCTGCGGAGGTGCTCGAGGTCGGCGACCGCCGGCTGGCGATCCGAACCGCGCTGGCGCGCGCCCGAGGTGGCGACATCGTGGTCGTCGCGGGGAAGGGTCACGAATCCGGTCAGGAGGTCGCTGGGGAGGTGCACCCGTTCGACGACCGGGTCGTGGTGGCCGAGGAGCTCCGCCGATGATCCCGATGACGCTGGCCGAGATCGCCGATGCGGTCGGTGGGTCCGTGGACGGCCCGGCCGACCTGGTCGTGCGGGGCGAGGCGTTCCTCGACAGCCGCAGCCCGGTGGCCGGGGGATTGTTCGTAGCCGCCGCGGGGGAGCGGGCCGACGGTCACCAGTACGCCGCCCAGGCCGTGCAGGCCGGAGCCGCGGCGGTGCTCGGGACCAGCGCCACCGGCGTGCCGACGGTGGTGGTCGACGACGTCGTGACCTCGTTGGGGCGCCTCGCCCGCACGGTGCTCGACCGGCTGCCCGGGGTGACGGTGCTGGCGCTGACCGGATCGCAGGGCAAGACCGGGACCAAGGACCTGCTCGGGCACCTGCTCGCCGGCGCCGCCCCCACCGTGGCCACCCGGGGCAACCTCAACAACGAGTTGGGCGTCCCCCTCACCGTGCTGCGCTGCACCGCCCAGACGCGGTTCCTGGTGGTGGAGATGGGGGCGCGCGGTCTGGGGCACATCGGCTATCTCTGCGAGATCGCGCCGCCGCGGGTCGCGGCCGTGCTCAACGTCGGGAGCGCCCACCTGGGCGAGTTCGGGTCGGTCGAGGCGATCGCCCAAGCCAAGGGGGAGATCCTCGAGGCGCTGCCCGCCGACGGCGTCGCGGTCCTCAACGCCGACGACGCCCGCACGGCGGCGATGGCGTCGCGCACCCGCGCGCGCATCGTCTCGTTCGGCGAGGCCGGCGACGTCAGCTGGCGGCAGCTGGAGCTGGACGCTCTGGGCCATCCCTCCTTCGAGCTCGGGTACGCCGGGCAGTGGCTTCCCGTGCGTCTGCCCCAGGTCGGGGGTCACCAGGTGGCCAACGCCGCCGCGGCTGCAGCGCTGGCCGTCGGGGCCGGCGTACCTCTCGAGGCGGTCGCCGAGGCCCTCAGCCTCCCGGCGCCTGAGTCCCGGTGGCGGATGGAGCTGCACGAGCGCCGCGACGGCGTGGTCATCGTCAACGATGCGTACAACGCCAACCCCGCCTCCATGCAGGCGGCACTGGACACGCTGGCGGCGCTCGGCGAGCAGCGCGGTCGGACGTTCGCCGTCCTCGGGGAGATGCGCGAGCTCGGCCCGGAGGCCGGCCGCTGGCACCAGGAGGTCGGTGCGTACGCCGCCGCGCGCGGCGTGGATGTCGTCGTAGCGGTGGGCGAGTCCGCGTCCGGTATCGCCGCCGGCGCCCGGACAACGCCCGGCTGGTCGGGGGTGGCGGTCGACACGGCGGGGCGCGACGTGGCACTAGCGTGGGTGAGGAACAATGTCACGGCCGGGGACGTCGTCCTGGTGAAGGCATCCCGGGGCGCAGCCCTGGAGCTCCTCGCCGAGGGACTGTTGGATCCGGACGACACGGCCACTGACCCGGCAACTGGCCCGGCCACCGGCCCGGCCACCGACGAAGGAGACCCCGAGGGATGAGAGCGATCCTCTTCGGCGGTGCCTTCTCCCTGCTGATCTCCCTGCTCGGCACCCGCCTGGCCATCAGCGGGCTGTCGCGCCGAGGCTACGGCCAAGAGATCCGCGACGACGGTCCGACCAGCCACCACACCAAGCGCGGAACGCCCACCATGGGCGGGCTCGTGATCATCCTGGCGACGGTGATCGGCTACGCCGCGGCCAAGCTGCTCACCGGGACCGAGCCTTCTGCCTCGGCGCTGCTGCTGTTGTTCCTCTTCGTGGGAATGGGTCTGGTGGGGTTCCTCGATGACTTCATCAAGATCGTCAAGCAGCGCTCGCTCGGGCTTCGGAGCAAGGCCAAGATGGTCGGCCAGACCGTGGTCGCCATCGTCTTCGGCGCTCTCGCGATCTCACCTGTGTTGGCCGACGAGAACGGCCGCACCCCGGCGTCGACCAACATCTCGTTCCTCCGGGACATCCCCTCGCTGGCGCTGCCGTCGATCCTGGTGATCATGTTCATCTGGGCGATCGTGGCCGGCTTCAGCAACGGTGTGAACCTCACCGACGGCCTCGACGGGCTGGCCACCGGCGCCTCGATGATGGTCTTCGGCGCCTACACCCTGGTCAACATCTGGCAGCGCAACCAGTTCTGCCAGGGGGACCCGGTCAGCCACGAGACCGGCCTCGAGGTGCCGGTGGCCGATCTCAGCAACTGCTACGACGTCCGCGACCCGCTCGACCTGGCCATCGTGGCCGCGGCCATCACCGGCGCCTGTTTCGGCTTCTTGTGGTGGAACGCCTCCCCGGCCGCGATCTTCATGGGCGACACCGGATCGCTGGCGCTCGGCGGCGGGCTGGCCGGGCTGGCGGTGCTCACCCGGACCGAGCTGCTGCTGGTGATCCTGGGCGGCTTGTTCGTCGTGGAGACGATGTCGGTGATGCTGCAGGTCGGCTTCTTCAAGCTCACCAGGGGGCGGCGGATCTTCCGGATGGCCCCGTTGCATCACCACTTCGAGATGCTCGGCTGGGAGCAGGTGACGGTGGTGATCCGGTTCTGGATCATCACCGGCCTCTGTGTCGCGACCGGTCTCGGCATCTTCTACGCCGAGTGGGTGGCCGGCACGTGACCACCGGCGGTCCTCCTTCTGGACGCTCGGGCCTGGACGCCTTGGGCCGCCGCGACTCCTGGGAGCCGGTGCGTGCCGTCGTGGCCGGGTTCGGCGTGTCGGGCTTCGCTGCGGCCGACAACCTGACGCACCTCGGCGCCCGGGTCACCGCGCTCGACGAGGCGACCAGCGACGTCAAGGCCGAGCAGGCGGCGCTGCTGGAGGTGCTCGGTGCTCGAGTGCGCCTCGGGCCGGGCAGCACCGCCACCCTGCCCGACGACGTCGACCTCGTGGTCACCTCGCCCGGGTGGCGGCCCGACGCACCGCTGCTGGCCCAGGCAGCCGCCCGCGGGATTCCCGTGTGGGGCGAGGTCGAGCTGGCCTGGCGGCTGCGCGACCCCGACCTGCCCGTGCCCTGGCTGGCCGTCACCGGCACCAACGGCAAGACCACCACCGTCCAGATGCTCGACGCGATCCTGCGTGCCGCGGGGCTGCGCAGCGCCGCCGTCGGCAACGTCGGCCGCCCGCTCGTCGAAGCCGTGATGGACCCCACGCCGTACGACGTGTTCGCCGTGGAGCTGTCCAGCTTTCAGCTGCACTACACCCATTCGATGGCCGCGGAGTCGGCCGCGGTCCTCAACATCGCCGAGGACCACCTCGACTGGTACTCCTCGCTGGCGGAGTACGCCGCCGACAAGGGCCGCGTGTACGAGCGGGTCTCCCGCGCCTGCGTCTACAACGTCGAGGATCCCGCGACCGAGCGGCTGGTGCACGAGGCCGAGGTCGCGGAGGGTGCGCGCGCGATCGGGTTCACGCTCGGGATGCCCACGGTCGGCATGGTCGGCCTGGTCGACGGCATCCTGGTGGACCGTGCCTTCATCCCGGAACGCGAGACCAGCGCCGCCGAGCTCGGCACCCTGGCCGACCTGGCCTCGCCGGCTCCGCACATGGTGGCCAACGCCCTGGCCGCGGCCGCGCTGGCGCGCGGGCATGGGGTCTCGCAGGCCGCGGTGCGCGACGGGCTGCGCGGCTTCCGTCCCGACGGGCACCGGATCGCGAGGGTGGCCGAGCTGGACGGGGTCGCCTATGTCGATGACTCCAAGGCGACGAACCCGCACGCCGCGCTGTCCTCGCTGCGGGCCTACGACTCGGTCGTGTGGGTGGCGGGCGGCTTGGCCAAGGGCGCGCGCTTCGACGACCTGGTGGCGTCGGTGCACGAGCGGCTGCGCGGGGTGGTGCTGCTCGGCCGGGATCGGCACGTGATCGCCGCGGCGCTCGCCGCCCACGCCCCCGAGGTCCCCGTGGTGAGCGTGCCTGACACCAGCCCCGACCTGATGGCGGCCGTGGTTTCCGAGGCCAGGGCTCTGGCCCGGCCGGGGGACACGGTCCTGCTGGCTCCCGGCTGCGCCTCGATGGACCAGTTCCGCGACTACGCCGCCCGCGGCGACGCCTTCGCCGCCGCGGTCCGCCGCGCCCGCTGAGCCTGAGCCGGTCGGTCTCCGGGGACGCGCTTCGCGTCACGGTTCTCGGGTTCATCTGGGTACCTAGGTGAAGCCTCACTTCTCATGCTGGGTACGCCTATGGAAGTGACGCTACTTCTAGGTACCCAGATGAAGCAGCGACCCCAGCGCCCCGAGCAGCACAGAAGAACGGCGACACACCCCGCGTGCCTGCCCGGCGTGGACGACGTGGCCAGCGAGACTGGTGGGGCTGGCGTGACACCCGTCTCGCCGAGCCCGGCTGGCCGACCTGGCCGGACCACCCACGAGGGGAGCGGCATGACGACGGTGCGTCCCGAGGCCACCGGAGTGCGCGCGTCCCAGGTGCGACTTCGGCAGCTCGTCGAGCCCCTGCGTCAGGCCCTGGACCGGCCGCTCACGTCGTACTACCTGCTCCTGGCCGCGCCCGCGGTGCTGTTGACGATCGGGCTGGTGATGGTGCTCAGCGCCAGCAGCGTCGAGGCGTACCAGTACTACGACGACAGTTACTACTGGGTCCGCCGTCAGCTCATTTGGGTCGGGGTGGGCCTGCCCCTGGCCTGGGTGGCCTCCCGCATCCCCGTGAGCTGGCTGCGCCGGCTGGCCTGGCCCGGCCTGATCCTGGGGATCGGGCTGCTGACGCTGACCCAGACGCCGCTCGGCGTGACGGTCAACGGCAACACCAACTGGGTCGGCGTCGGGTCGTTCGCGGTCCAGCCGTCGGAGTTCGCCAAGCTCGGGTTGGTGATCTGGGCGGCCCACGTGTACGCCAACAAGGAACGCCGACTCGACCAGCTCCACCATCTCCTGGTCCCCGTCGTGCCGGGCATGCTCGTCGTCGTCGGGCTGGTCCTGTGGCAGCGAGACCTCGGCACCGCACTGGTGCTGCTGGCGATCATGCTGGCCATGCTCTGGGTGGTGGGCGCGCCGGGACGTCTGTTCGCGCTGGCCCTGTCGATGGCCGGCGTCGGGGCGCTCTACCTCGCGACCACCGACTCCGAGCGGCGGCAGCGGCTGCTCAGCTTCACCGACCCGTTCAAGGACTACCTCGACGCAGGCTGGCAGCCGGCCCACGGTCTCTACGCCCTGTCGTCGGGAGGGTGGTTCGGGGAGGGTCTGGGAGCCAGCCGCCAGAAGTGGGGCGATCTTCCCGAGGCGCATACCGACTTCATCTTCGCCGTGCTCGGCGAGGAGCTCGGCCTGGTCGGGACCGGGCTGGTGGTGCTGCTCTTCCTGGCGATCGCGTACGCCGCGATCCGGGTGGCGCTGTCGACGACGGACCCGTTCGTCCGGTACGCCTCCTTCGGGATCGTGGTCTGGCTGCTCGGCCAGATGATCATCAACGTCGGCATGGTGCTGGCGCTGCTTCCGGTCATCGGCATCCCGCTGCCGCTGGTGTCGTACGGCGGATCGGCGCTGTTGCCCTCGCTGGTCGCCCTGGCCCTGCTCGTGGGCTTCGCCCGCCGCGAGCCGGAGGCGGCCCGAGCGCTGTCGCTGCGGCGCCGGGCGAAGTCCTCCGGAGTCTCCGCGGGGCGGTCCCGGGGGACCGCCGACCGGTAGGCCCGCCCACTCCCTAGGCTGGATCCGATGCGCATCCTTCTCGCCGGCGGCGGCACAGCCGGCCACACGTCTCCGTTGCTGGCAACCGCCGACGCACTGCGTCGCCTCGACCCCGAGGCCGAGATCACCTGTCTGGGCACCCCCCGGGGTCTGGAGAACCAGGTCGTGCCCGCGGCCGGGTATCCGCTCGAGCTGATCCCACCGGTGCCGCTCCCGCGCCGTCCCGGTGCCGACCTGGTTCGGGTGCCCGGTCGGCTGCGGGCCGCCGTCCGGGAGACGCTGGCGGTCTTCGACCGGGTCCGGCCCGACGTCGTCGTCGGCTATGGCGGCTACGTCTCGATGCCGGCGTACCTCGCTGCGCGGCGACGCCGCCTGCCGCTGGTGGTGCACGAGCAGAACGCCCTGCCCGGGTTGGCCAACCGAGTCGGCGCCCGGCTCGCCGGACGGGTCGCCGTCAGCTTCCCTGGCACCCCGCTGCCGCGCGCGGAGTACGTCGGACTGCCGATCCGCCGGATGATCACGACCCTGGACCGAGCAGCGATGCGGGACGAGGCACGTGCGACCTTCGGGCTGGACCCGGACCGGCCGACCCTGTTGGTGACCGGCGGGTCCCAAGGCGCCCGACGCCTCAACCAGGCGGTGAGCGGCGCAGCAGCGGCTCTGGCCGCCGCGGGTGTGCAGGTGCTGCATGTGGTCGGCCCGCAGGGCGAGGCCAGCCCCGAGCCTGGAGAGGTCCCCTACGTCGTGGTGAGCTTCGTCGACCGGATGGACCTCGCGTACGCCGCCGCTGACCTCGTCCTGTGCCGGGCCGGAGCCTCCTCGGTGACCGAGGCTGCGGCGGTCGGGCTGCCCGCGGTGTTCGTGCCGTTGCCGATCGGCAACGGCGAACAGGTCCTGCACGCCCGATCGGTGGTCGAGGCCGGTGGCGGACTGATGGTGGACGACCAGGCGCTGACCTCCGCGTGGGTCTCGGACACCGTTCCCGGGTTGGCTACCGACCCGGCGCGACTGGCCCGGATGGGCGCCGCGGCAGCGCAGCTGATCCCTCGTGATGCCGACGACAAGCTCGCGGCGATCGTGGCCTCGTGCGTGGGGGGGACCCGATGAAGGTTCCGGTTCCCGACGAGCTGCTGGCGGCCGAGGCGCTGGGCGGCGTGCACTTCGTGGGCCTGGGCGGCGCCGGCCTGTCGGCGATCGCCCGGATCATGTTGGAACGCGGGCTGCCGGTCTCGGGCAGTGACGCGCAGGACTCACCGGCGCTCGAGTCGCTGCGGGCCCTCGGTGCGCTCGCCTACGTCGGGCACGCCGCCGATCAGCTCGGTGAGGCCGAGACCGTGGTCGTCTCCACCGCGGTGCGCGAGGACAACCCCGAGGTTGTCGCCGCCCGAGAACGTGGTCTCCGGGTGTGGCCACGGTCGGCCGGGTTGGCCAGCGTGCTGGCCGGACGCCGGGTGCTCGCGGTGGCGGGGACCCACGGCAAGACCACCACGACGTCCTTGCTGACGATGGCGCTGTTGGAGGCCGGGGCCGACCCGTCGTACGCCGTCGGCGGCGATCTGGCTCAGCTCGGCACCAACGCGCACCACGGGTCGGGCGACCTGTTCGTGGCCGAGGCGGACGAGAGCGACGGCGCCTTCCTGGTCTACCGTCCCTACGCCGCGATCGTGACCAACGTCGAGGCCGACCACCTCGACCACTTCGGCACCGAGGCGGCCTACCGCGCGGCCTTCGACGAGTTCGTCGCCACGATCGACCCCACCGGCCTGCTGGTCGTGTGCGCCGACGACCCCGGCGCCGCCCGGCTCGCGTCGGTGGCACGCGATCGGGGGCTGGCGGTGGTCACGGCGGGGGAGTCCGCCGAGGCCGACGTCCGTGCCCTGGAGTTGACCCTGGACGGCACCGGCTCGGCCTGCCGGGTGCTCGACGCGGGGAACGAGCTCGGCGAGCTGCGGCTGCGGATCCCGGGCCGTCACTACGCGGCCGATGCGTTGTTGGCGCTGGCGCTCGGGCTTCGCCTCGGGTTCCCGTACGCCGCGCTCGCCGCTGGGCTCGGCTCCTTCACCGGCACCCGTCGGCGGATGGAGGCCAAGGGCGAGGCCGGGGGTGTCCGGGTCTACGACAGCTACGCCCATCACCCGCAGGAGATCGCCGGAGATCTCGCCGCTGCCCGGGCCATCGCGGGGGAGGGCCGGGTCGTGGTGGCGTTCCAGCCGCACCTGGTCTCACGTACGCGCGTCTTCGGCGCGCTGATGGGCGAGGCGCTGGGAGCCGCCGACGAGGTCGTGGTGCTCGATGTCTACCTGGCCCGCGAGGACGCCGATCCCGACGTGACCGGCGCGCTCGTCGCCGACGCCGTCCCGCTTCCGTCCGCGCGGGTGCATTTCGAGCCGGACTTCGACGCCGTCCCTGCCGAGCTGGTCGACCGCGCCCGCCCCGGCGACCTCGTGCTCACCCTCGGCGCCGGCAACGTCACCCAGCTCGCGCCCCGGGTGCTCGCCCTTCTCGAGGGACCGTCTCGTGGCTGAGTCGGTGCCGAGCCCGGACGTCGAGCGCACCCGGCGACGTTTCGCTCGGCGGCAATGGGCGCGGCGGTGGGGCGCGTGGAGATGGGGCGCGGTGGGGTTCTTGACGCTGGTCCTGCTCGTCGGCGGGACCTGGCTGGTGTTCTTCAGCAGCGTGCTGGCTGCCCAGCAGGTGAGCGTGAGCGGCACGTCGTACCTCACCCGAGCCCAGGTCGAGCAGGCCGCGCGGGTGCCGCTCGGCCGTCCGCTGGCCCGCGTCGACCTCGCGACGGTCCGGGCTCGCGTGGAGGCGCTGCCCGCGGTGCTGGACGCCACCGTGTCGAGGGCGTGGCCGGACGGTGTCCGGATCGAGGTGCGCGAGCGCACCGCGGTGGCCGTGGTGACCGTCGGCGGGACTGTCACCGGGATGGACGCCGACGGAGCCCTCTTCCGCGACTATCCGCAGGCACCCGGCAACCTGCCCGATGTCCGGACCTCCGGTGCCACCGACCGGCAGGTACGCCGGGAGGCCGCCACGGTGGTCGCGGCGCTCCCGGAGGCGCTGGCTCGCCAGGTCGATCATCTGGAGGTCTCGACGATCGACCAGATCACGCTGGCCCTGCGCGACGGCCGGACCGTGTTGTGGGGGAGCGCGGAGGACTCCGCCACCAAGGCGAGGGTGCTCGAGGTCCTGCTGAAGCGCGAGGCTCAGGTCTATGACGTGAGCGTGCCCGCGCAGCCCACGATCCGCTCCTGAACAAATAGTGCGGCAAATCCGCGAATGCCCCGCGTGTCGCCGAGGTCTGGACCCGGCCGATGCCTACTGTCATGGACATCGCGAGGTTGACATAACTATAACCCTCAGGCTCAGGGTTACGGTTCCGGCTCCGGCCGGGAGCCCCGCGACTTCCCTGAACGCAGCACCGTTCCCCACGAACGAGCCGCACGACTGACCGACGTCCGGAGACCGACCGGACAGACACCGAGAGGCACAGCCATGGCAGCAGCCCAGAACTACCTGGCCATCATCAAGGTCGTAGGTATCGGTGGCGGTGGCGTGAACGCCGTCAACCGGATGATCGAGGTCGGACTCAAAGGCGTGGAGTTCATCGCGATCAACACCGACGCCCAGGCGTTGCTCATGAGCGATGCCGACGTGAAGCTCGACATCGGACGCGAGCTCACTCGCGGGCTCGGGGCCGGCGCCAACCCCGACATCGGCACCAAGGCCGCCGAGGACCACGCCGAGGAGATCGAAGAGGTCATCAAGGGCGCCGACATGGTCTTCGTGACCGCCGGCGAGGGTGGCGGCACCGGCACCGGCGGCGCGCCCGTCGTGGCCCGGATCGCCCGCTCCCTGGGCGCGTTGACCATCGGTGTGGTCACTCGCCCGTTCGCGTTCGAGGGCCGCCGACGGGCCACCTCCGCCGAGGATGGCATCGCCGCCCTTCGCGAGGAGGTCGACACCCTGATCGTCATCCCGAACGACCGACTGCTGTCCATCAGCGATCGGAGCGTCTCGGTGCTCGATGCGTTCAAGCAGGCCGACCAGGTGCTCCTGCAGGGGGTCTCCGGCATCACCGACCTGATCACCACCCCCGGCCTGATCAACCTCGACTTCGCCGACGTCAAGTCGGTGATGGCCAACGCCGGCTCGGCGCTGATGGGGATCGGCTCGGCTCGCGGCGAGGACCGCGCCGTTGCTGCGGCAGAGATGGCGGTGTCCAGCCCGCTCCTGGAGGCCTCGATCGACGGCGCCTACGGCGTACTGCTCTCGATCGCGGGCGGCTCGGACCTCGGGTTGTTCGAGATCAACGAGGCTGCCGCCCTGGTGTCCCAGGCAGCGGACCCCGACGCCAACATCATCTTCGGCGCGACCATCGACGACGCGCTCGGTGACGAGGTGCGGGTGACGGTCATCGCAGCCGGCTTCGACGGCGGCGTGCCCAAGCGCCGGGCTGAGGGCGCCACGTTGCGCGGCACGTCGGCGAAGCCACAGCAGACCCAGTCCGAGACTCGGGCTGCAGCGGAGGACCTCGCGAAGGAAGCGACTCCGACTCCGACTCCGGCGCTGGTCGGGGCCGGCCGCGGCGAGTCCTCGGCCCCCAGCGAGGCCAGCGCCGCGTCCAAGCCGTCGCCGGCACGGGTGCCGACCCCGCTCGGTCTGGACGACGACGACCTGGACGTGCCCGACTTCCTGAAGTGAGCGGACACCCGCTCGCTACGGTGGCCCTGTGGACCAGGGGGTGAGCGCGGCGCTGGTCGGCCGGGACCGGCTCCAGGGCGGCTGTCCGGTCGAGGTCGGTTTCACCGACGCGCGGCTGGACCTGGGGGACCGGGCGGCCGACGACGTCCGCGCGACAGGGTTGCAGGCAGTCGGGGCCGAGACCGGGTCGAGGCCGCAGTTGATGCGGCAGGTGCACGGAGCTCAGGTCAGTCGGGTCGGCGCAGCCCACCCGACCCGCGGCTGGGTCGACGGCGCGCCTCCGGAGGCCGATGCCTTGGTGAGCTCCGAGGCGGGGGTGGCGCTGCTGACGCGGGCGGCCGACTGCGTGCCGGTGCTGCTGGCGGACGCCGGCGCCGGAGTCATCGGTGCCGTGCACGCCGGGCGCCCCGGCGTGGTGGTCGGCGTGGTGTCGGCGGCGATCGCGCAGATGCGCGAACTCGGCGCCGCAGACCTCACGGCGTGGATCGGGCCGCACGTGTGCGGCAGGTGCTACGAGGTGCCCGAGGAGTTGCGTGCCGAGGTGGTGGCTGTCGTTCCCGAGACCTGGGCGATGACCAGCTGGGGGACGCCCTCCCTCGACCTCGGGGCCGGGGTGCGCGCACAGCTCGAGGCGGCCGGTTGTGCGGTGCGTGTGGTCCCCGGGTGTACCCGGGAGGACGCCCGCTGGCCGTCGTACCGCCGTGACGGCGTCGGCGCCGGCCGGTTCGCCGGCGTGGTCTGGCGCCCTCGGTGAGTCGCGCAGAGGACATCGCGGCCCGGTTGGCCGACGTTCGGCGCCGCATGTCCGGCGCCGCGCGCGCCGCCGGGCGAGACCCGTCGGAGGTGACGATCGTGGTCGTCACCAAGTTCTTCCCAGCCTCGGATGTCCAGATCCTGGCCGACCTGGGGGTGACCGACGTGGGGGAGAACCGGCATCAGGAGGCGGTGGTCAAGACGGCCGAGTGTGCAGGGCTTGCGGTGCGCTGGCACTTCATCGGCGGGCTCCAGTCCAACAAGGCGGCCGCGGTGACGCAGTACGCCGACGTGGTGGAGTCGGTCGACCGGGTCAAGCTGGTGGCAGCGCTGTCGCGAGGTGCCACCAGTCACGACAAGGTGGTGGACGTGCTGCTGCAGGTGAGCCTGGATCCGCCGGGCGCGGACGCCGGTCGGGCCGGCGCCGAGCCTCAGCTCCTGGACTCGTTGGCGCGCGCCACGGCAGCTGCTGCGAGCCTGAGGCTGCGCGGTCTGATGGCGGTGGCCCCGCTGGGCCAGGACCCGTCATCGGCGTTCGAGCGACTGGCCGCGATCCAGCGAGAGTTCGTCGCCGAGCACCCCCGGGCCACCGCCCTGTCCGCGGGCATGAGCGGCGACTTCGAGGAGGCGATCAGCGCCGGCGCGACACACGTGCGTGTCGGCAGCGCGGTCCTCGGTCCGAGGCCCTCGTTGAAGTAGTGTCGCCAGCACCAGGGGTGCCCATCCGGGGTGCCGTCAGCTGCGGAGGACACAGTCATGAGCGCCATGCGCAAGATCGGCGAGTACCTCGGCCTGCTCGAAGACACGGGCCGGTACGACGAGTACGACCTGGACGCCGACTCCGACTACGACCGTGCGGCGCAGGTGCAGGCTGAGAAGCGTCAGCCCGAGCGGCGCCCCGCCCCCGTCTCCGACCTTGCCGAGCGTCGGCCCCGCGCGGCCACCGACGTGGTCGCCGAGCTGTCCCGGATCACCACCGTGCACCCGCGCACCTACAACGAGGCGCGCACCGTCGGCGAGCAGTATCGCGACGGCACTCCGGTGATCATGAACCTCTCGGACATGGACGACTCCGACGCCAAGCGGCTCGTCGACTTCGCCGCCGGACTGATCTTCGCCACCCGGGGGACGATCGAGCGGATCACCAACAAGGTGTTCCTGCTCTCGCCGCCCAACGTCAGCGTTGCGGCCGAGGACAAGCAGCGCATCGCCGAGGACGGTTTCTTCAACCAGAGCTAAAGAATCGCCCCGCGCTCCGGGTCACCGAGCCGGGTCGCGGATCCTGGTCGGGGTTGCCCTTGTGGCTGGAGGGAACAGCGGTGCGGGTGTGAGATCCCCCGCGATGCGTACTTCGGCCGGGGTCAGGCGCTATTGTTCCGCAGAGACGTACTTCCTGAGCTACTGAATGGGTGAGGTCATGCCGCTGACGCCTGAGGACGTGAGCAACAAGCGCTTTACGCCCGTACGCCTTCGTGAGGGCTACGACATGGGTGAGGTGGACCAGTTCCTCGACGAGGTGGAGGCCGAGCTCGCGCGGCTGACCAAGGAGAACGAGGAGCTGCGCACGAAGCTGGTGGCTGCCCAGTCGGGTGCTGCCCAGTCGGGTGCCGCCCAGCCGGGTGCTGCCTTCTCGACACCGCCGCCGGCCGAGGTGGAGCCAAGCGCCGCTCCCATGCCTCCTGTTGCTGAGGAGCCGCAGGCTCCGCCGGTCCCAGAGGTCCAGCAGCCGGTTGCCCCGATGGCGGCACCGGTTGCCGCCGCTGGCGCAGAGACGCTGCGCGTCGAGACCGTGCCGCAGGCCTCCAACGCGGCAGCCCGCCTGCTGGAGATCGCGACCCGCAACGCCGACGAGCTCGTCGAGAGCGCCAAGGACGAGGCCGACCGGATCGTGGGCGAGGCCCGGACCAAGGCCGAGCGCCTGGAGAACGAGTCCAAGGGCAAGGCCGACCGGTTGGAGGCCGACGCCCGCACGCGTTCACAGATGCTCGACTCCGAGACCGCCGACCGCCGCAAGCAGCTCTTCGGTGAGCTCGAGCGCGAGCGGGACAAGCTCAACGGCGAGGTCGAGAACCTCCGCGCCTTCGAGCGCGAGTACCGCTCGCGTCTCAAGTCCTACTTCGCGCAGCAGCTCGAAGCTCTCGACAGTACGCCCGAAGGGGGCGGCCCGATGGTGGGCGAGTCTCCCGCCGCCCCGAAGCGGCTCCGGTCGATCCTTGGCGAGGAAGAGGGCTGAGGCCCTGCTCTACTGAGCTTTTACAGTTCGACGGTCGGTCCCGGTGGGGCCGGCCGTCGTCGTCTTCCGGGCGAGCCTGTTTGAGTCAGGGAGGCGCATTGGCTAGCCTCCCGACACGCCGGGGCACTCGCGTCCGGTTCATCTCCCGGGAACAGGCAGGACACCGAACATGAGCCGCAGCACCCGCAAGTCGCTGGCCAGCTCGGCTGCCGCCGTCGCCAAGAAGGTGATCGGCCGCGGGCCGGCGAAGAAGGCGGCGCCCGCGAAGAAGGCGGCGCCCGCGAAGAAGGCGGCGCCCGCGAAGAAGGCCGCGCCCGCGAAGAAGGCCGCGCCCGCGAAGAAGGCCGCGCCCGCGAAGAAGGCCGCGCCCGCGAAGAAGGCCGCGCCCGCGAAGAAGGCCGCGCCCGCGAAGAAGGCCGCGCCCGCGAAGAAGGCCGCGCCCGCGAAGAAGGCCGCGCCCGCGAAGAAGGCCGCGCCCGCGAAGAAGGCCGCGCCCGCGAAGAAGGCCGCGCCCACCAAGAAGGCCGCGCCCACCAAGAAGGCCGCGCCCACCAAGAAGGCCGCCGCGCCCACACGCACTCGGGCCAGGTCCGCGGTCCCGTCGTCGCTCGCGGTCAAGCAGGGCGAGTCGAACTGGACCAAGCGGGATCTCAACGAGGTCCTGGGCGACCTCCACGAGCACCGCGACCGGATCGTGGGTCTGCTGCACGACCACGAGGTCGAGCTCGCAGGGCTGATGCGCGACGCCGGCGACGGCGCCGGGCACGACCAGGCCGACATGGGCGCTACCAGCTTCGAGCGCGACCAGGAGCTGATCGTGCTCAACAACGAGCGCGAGATGCTCGCCCAGATCGAGCGGGCCCTGGAGCGGATCGACAACGGCAGCTACGGCGTCTGCGAGTCCTGTGGCCAGCCGATCGGCAAGATGCGGGCGATGGCGTTCCCGCGTGCCACACTGTGCCTGTCATGCAAGCAGCGGGAAGAACGCCGCTGACCCCCGACGAGGTGGTCGGCACCGACGACTCGACGGGTCTTCGGCGGCGTCGGCGGCGAGGTTTGTTCGCGGCCGTGGCGCTCACGGCGTACACCGCCGACGTTCTCAGCAAGGTCTGGGCGGTGAGCTGGCTCACCGACCGGGACGAGGTGCCGCTGGTCGGTCAGCTGCTGCAGCTGAAGCTGACCCGCAACCCCGGCGCCGCGTTCAGCGCCGGCACGGAGTACACCTTGGTCTTCAGCGCCCTGGCCGTGGTGGCCGTCGCCGTCGTCGTGTACCTCGCGCGCCGCGTGGGCTCGGCCGGCTGGGCCGTGGCGCTCGGGCTGCTGTTCGCGGGCGTCGCCGGCAACCTGACCGACCGGGTGCTCCGCCAGCCCGGCTTCATGCGCGGTCACGTCATCGACTTCCTGCAGCTCCCGAACTGGCCCATCTTCAACCTCGCCGACATCTGCATCAACGTCGCCGCGGGGCTGATCATCCTGCAGGCCTTCCGCGGCATCGCCGTCGACGGCACCCGGCAGCCCCGTCAGGTCGACTCGTGACGCAGTACGCCGACCACCGGGTGGTCCTGGTCCCGGACGGGCTGGCCGGCGAGCGGGTCGATACGGCCATTGCACGCATGTTCGGGTTGTCGCGCACCCGCGCGGCCGAGCTGATCGTTGCCGGCCAGGTGCAGCTCGACGGGGCCCTGGTCGGCAAGAGCGCACGGGTCACGACCGGCGCCATGCTCGATGTCGTGATCCCGGCCGTCTCGGACCCGCTCGAGGTGGTGCCCGAGATGGTCGAGGGGATCGGGATCATCCACGACGACGACGCGATCGTGGTGATCGACAAGCCGGTCGGAGTGGCCGTGCACGCCTCACCGGGGTGGTCTGGGCCGACCGTGGTGGGGCACCTGGCCGCGGCGGGCTTCCGGATCTCCACCAGCGGCGCTCCCGAACGGCAGGGCATCGTGCAGCGGCTGGACGTCGGCACCTCGGGGGTGATGGTGATCTGCAAGAGCGAGCGGGCGTACTCCGTGCTCAAGAACGCCTTCCGGCGGCGTGCCGTCGACAAGACCTACCACGCCCTGGTCCAGGGACATCCGGACCCGCACGAGGGCACCGTCGATGCCCCCATCGGTCGGCATCCCAAGCACGACTACAAGTTCGCTGTGCTGGCCGACGGCCGGCACAGCGTCACGCACTACTCCACGCTCGAGGCGCATCGCTTCGCCTCCCTGCTGGAGGTGCACCTGGAGACCGGCCGGACCCATCAGATCCGGGTGCACATGGCCGCCCTGAAGCATCCCTGCGTCGCCGACTTCCACTACGGCGCCGACCCGGTGCTGGCCAAGCGGGTCGGCCTCGAGCGGCAGTGGCTGCACGCCGTCAAGCTCGGCTTCGAGCACCCCGAGACGGGGGAGTACGTCGAGTACGAGTCGCCGTACCCCGACGACCTCGCCCGCGCCCTCGAGATCATCCGCGATGCCCACTGACCAGCCCGACCTGGTGCTCCGCCCCGCAGTCGAGTCCGACGACCGCGAGATCGCCGAGGTCTATCTCGCCGCGCGGCGAGCAGCGCCGATGCCACCGCTGGTCCGCACTCCGACCGCCATCCGGTACTGGATCTCGGCCAGGGTTCAGGTCGATCCGGTCTGGGTGGCCCAGCTGGAGACGGCCCAGCGTGGACCCTTCGTCGTCGGCTACGCCCGGTTCCCGGACGGTTGGCTGGACGACCTGTACGTGCACCCCGACCACCAGGGCCAGGGCGTCGGCGCGGCCCTGTTGGAGCTGGTGCAGGCTCAGCGGCCGGCCGGTTTCTGCCTCTGGGTCTTCGAGTCCAACCTGCCGGCTCGCCGGTTCTATGAGCAGCACGGCCTGGTCGCGCTGGATCGCACCGACGGCAGCGGCAACGAGGAGCGTGCCCCGGATGTCCGGATGGCCTGGCCGGGGGCAGCACCGCTGGCGTTCTACCGGAGCCTGATCAACGAGGTCGACGAGTCCATGGGCGACCTGCTGGCTCGGCGGTCGGCGCTGACGCGCGTGGTGCAGCAGCACAAGACGGCTACGGGACGCCCCGTGGTCCGCGACCCGGCAAGAGAGGCCGAGATCGCGGCCTCGCTGGCGCAGCGAGCACCCGAGCTGGGCGAGGAGCGGCTGCGCCGGATCCTGCACGCCATCATCTCCGAGAGCCTCGACGCAGCTGCGGAGGAGTGAGCCCGGCCCCGTTGAGCTGGATGTCGGTGCGTCGTGTTCTGATCGCCGTACGCCGTCGCGTAGGCTGAGGCCTCTTCCCCGAGACACACCGCCCCCGGCCGCGCGTCGGGGGTCGGCACCTGTCCGTCTCGAGCGTTGGGAGTGCTCCGCACCGATGTCGTCAGGCGACTTCGTCCACCTGCACAACCACACCGAGTACTCCATGCTCGACGGTGCAGCACGACTCGACGATCTGTTCGCGCGCACCGCCGAGCTCGGCATGGGCGCGATCGCCATGACCGACCACGGCAACGTGTTCGGCGCGTTCGACTTCTACACCAAGGCCCGCGCCGCCGGCGTCAAGCCGATCATCGGCATGGAGGCCTACTTCACGCCCAACACCCCGCGCCAGGAGCGCAAGCGGGTGCGCTGGAACGACGGCGGCACCGACGACGTGTCGGGCTCGGGCGCCTACACCCACATGACGCTGCTGGCGGAGACCACAGCCGGGATGCACAACCTGTTCCGGCTCTCGAGCCGAGCCTCGATGGAGGGGTTCTTCTACCAACCCCGGGCAGACCGCGAACTGCTGGCGGAGCACGCCACCGGCCTGATCGGCACCACCGGATGCCCCTCGGGCGAGGTGCAGGTCTGGCTGCGCATCGGCGACTACGACAAGGCCCGCCAGGCGGCCGCAGACTTCCAGGAGATCCTCGGCAAGGACAACTACTTCCTCGAGCTGATGGACCACGGCCTGGACATCGAGAACCGCGTGCGCGACGGGCTGCTCCGGTTGGGCAAGGACCTCGGCATCCCGTTCATCGCCACCAACGACTCGCACTACGTCCTGCGTGAGGACGCCCCGGCCCAGGAGCACCTCCTGTGCGTCTCGTCCGGGTCGACCATGGCCGACCCCAAGCGCTTCAAGTTCGACGGAGACGGCTACTACATCAAGTCCGCCGCAGAGATGCGCGAGCTGTGGGAGGGACGGCACGACCTCAAGGAGGCCTGCGACAACACCCTGCTCATCGCGGAGCGGTGCGAGGTCGACTTCACCGAGGGCAACGGCACCTACATGCCGCGCTTCCCCTGCCCCGCGGGCCACACCGAGGAGTCCTGGCTGCGCGAGGAGGTGCTGCGGGGGCTGGCGTTGCGCTACCCCGGCGGGGCGAGCTCCGAGGTGCGCGAGCGCACCGAGTTCGAGCTGGGCGTGATCCTCTCGATGGGGTTCCCGGGCTACTTCCTCGTGGTCGCCGACTTCATCAACTGGGCCAAGAGCAACGGCATCCGGGTGGGTCCCGGCCGTGGCTCGGGTCCCGGCTCGATCGTCGCCTACGCACTGCGGATCACCGATCTCGACCCGCTCGAGCACGGCCTGCTGTTCGAGCGGTTCCTCAACCCCGAGCGGGTCTCGATGCCCGACTTCGACATCGACTTCGACGAGCGCCGACGCGGTGAGGTGATCCGCTACGTCACCGAGAAGTATGGCGACGACCGGGTCTCGATGATCGTCACCTACGGCACCATCAAGGCCAAGCAGGCCGTCAAGGACGCCTCGCGCATCCTCGGCTATCCGTTCGCCATGGGCGATCGGATCACCAAGGCGATGCCGGCGGTGGTGATGGGCAAGGACATCCCGCTCGGCGAGATCTTCAACCCCGAGCACAAGCGGTTCGGTGAGGGGGGAGAGTTCCGCTCCCTCTACGACACCGACGCCGACGTCAAGCAGGTCGTCGACACCGCACGCGGCATCGAGGGTCTCAAGCGGCAGTGGGGTGTCCACGCCGCTGGGGTGATCATGTCCAGCGAGCCGCTGAAGGACGTCATCCCGCTGATGCGTCGTCCCCAGGACGGCGCAGTCATCACCCAGTTCGACTACCCGACCTGTGAGCGCCTCGGGTTGATCAAGATGGACTTCCTGGGGCTGCGCAACCTCACCATCCTCGACGACGCTCTGGTCAACATCGCGCACAACCGCGGAGAGACCGTCGTCGTCGAGGACCTCGGCCTGGACGACCCGGAGACCTACCAGCTGCTGGCCCGTGGCGACACGCTCGGGGTCTTCCAGCTCGACGGGGGCCCGATGCGGTCCCTGCTGCGGTTGATGCGGCCGGACTCCTTCGCCGACATCTCGGCGGTGCTGGCGCTCTACCGGCCCGGTCCGATGGGGGCCGACAGCCACACCAACTACGCCCTGCGCAAGAACGGCAAGCAGGAGATCACGGCCATCCACTCCGAGCTCGCCGAGCCGCTCGCCGAGATCCTCGAGCCGACCTACGGCCTGATCGTCTACCAGGAGCAGGTGCTCGCGATCGTGCAGAAGGTGGCCGGCTACTCCCTCGGCCAGGCCGACCTGCTCCGCAAGGCGATGGGCAAGAAGAAGCGCGAGATCCTCGATGCCGAGTTCGTGCCGTTCGAGAGCGGCATGAGCGCCAACGGCTACTCCCGGGCGGCGATCAAGGCCCTCTGGGACATCCTGGTGCCGTTCTCCGACTACGCCTTCAACAAGGCCCACACCGCGGCGTACGGCCTGGTGTCCTACTGGACGGCCTATCTCAAGGCGCACTATCCCGCCGAGTACATGGCCGCTCTGCTCACCTCGGTCAAGGACGACAAGGACAAGTCGGCGATCTACCTCAACGAGTGCCGGCGGATGAAGATCCAGGTGCTGCCCCCTGACGTCAACGAGTCCGAGGCGACCTTCACCCCCGTCGGCCACGACATCCGGTTCGGTCTCACCGCGATCCGCAACGTCGGCGCCAATGTGGTCGGTGCGGTCGTGACGGCGAGACAGGAGCACGGCCGCTACGTCGACTTCAACGACTTCATGACGAAGGTCCCGGCTCTGGTGTGCAACAAGCGGGTCATCGAGTCGCTGGTGAAGGCCGGCGCCTTCGACGAGCTGAAGCACCGGCGGCGGGCGCTGGTCGCGATCCACGAGACCGCCGTCGACCAGTACGTCGACATCAAGCGCAACGAGGCGATCGGGCAGGACTCGCTGTTCGGCGGCCTGGACGACGAGCTCGGCGGCAGCTTCGGGATCACCGTGACCGTGCCCGACATCGACGAGTGGGACAAGATGACGCTGCTCGGACACGAGCGCGACATGCTCGGGCTGTATGTCTCCGACCACCCCCTGATGGGCCTCGAGCATGTGCTGTCCCAGGGGACGGACTGCTCGATCGGCCAGCTGATGCTCGATGAGGAGCGGCCCGACGGCTCGGTGCTCACCGTCAGCGGGCTGGTGACCACGGTTCAGCGCAAGATCACCAAGCGCGGGGATGCGTGGGCCATGGTCACCTTGGAGGACCTCGACGGCGCGATCGACGTGCTGCTGTTCCCGAGTGCCTACCAGCTGGCGGGACCCCACCTGGTCGAGGACGCCATCCTCACCGTCAAGGGGCGGCTGTCGCGAAGCAAGGACCAGCCCGAGCTGCACGGGCAGGAGGTGAGCGTCCCCGACCTGAGCGAGGGACCGTCAGGTCCGGTCGTGATCAGCCTGCCCTCCACCCGCTGCACCCCGCCGGTGGTCGACCAGCTCCGCGACGTCCTGGCCACGCACCCGGGCCTGACCGAGGTGCGACTGCGACTGCTGGCGCGCAGCGGCACCACCGTGCTGCGGCTCGACGATGGGCTGCGGGTCTCGCCGAGCCCCGCGTTGTTCGCCGATCTCAAGCAGCTCCTCGGACCCGGGTGCCTGGCCGGGTGAGGGGCTCTGCTGTCCGTCTGGTCCCACAACTGGTTCTCACACTGGTCCTGGGGCTGCTGGCCGGGACCGCCGGGGGCTGGCTGTGGGAGCACTTCTGGACGCCGGCGAGCGGGGTCGCCTTCGCTCACGGGTTCGTGCTCGACGGTCAAGGGGCTCCGCAGGACTTCTCCGCGACCGGGAGCTACGTCGTCTGGGCGCTGGTGATGGGCCTGGCCGCGGGGCTTCTCGCCGGGCTCGTGGGCAGACAGCACGAGCTGGTCACCCTGGTGACGCTGGTCGTGGCCGCCGCCGCGGGGGGCGTGCTGATGGCGATGGTCGGTCACGCGCTCGGGCCGCCCGACCCGGAGATGCTGGCCCGCAGCCTCGACGACTTCCAGCCGTTGACGTCCGATCTCCGCGTGTCGGGACTGGCGCCGTATCTCGCCATGCCCGCAGGCGCGTTGCTGGGGCTGGCGACGGAGTTTCTGGGCGAGGCAGGGATTCATCTGGTTCGCCATCCGGCGCCCAGTGACCCCGCTACGCTGAGTCGGTAGACCACAGACGCCCGGGGCATGCGCCCGCGGGCTTGAACGGGGAGAACACCACTGTGTCCGACGAATACCCGACCACGCCTGCACCCGGCCAGCCGGAGAACCCCGCGGGGGTTCCCGACCAGCCCGAATACCTCCAGCAGGGCGCCGGCACACCGCTGCCTCCGGCCGCACACGAGAAGGTCTCCGGCGGCTTCGGCCGCAAGGGCTTCCTGATCGGCGGCGCGGCCCTCGGTGGCCTGGCGCTGGCCGGCGCCGGCGCCTGGGCCGCCGTCACCCTGTCCGGTGGCGGACCGCAGCCGACCGAGGCACTGCCGGCCGACACGCTGGGCTTCGTCAGCATCGACCTCGACCCGTCCGCGGGCCAGAAGATCGAGGCGATGAAGATGCTGAACAAGTTCCCGAGCTTCAAGAAGGAGTTCGGACTCGACCCCACCGACGACATCCGCAAGGCGATCTTCGACGAGGCGCTGAAGTCCGGATCGTGCGACGGGCTCACCTACGACGACGACGTGGCGCCATGGATCGGCAGCCGCGCCGCGGTGGCGGCCGTCAACGGGACCGACGGCAAGCCGGCACCCGTGGTGGTGCTGCAGGTGTCCGACGACGGCGCGGCCGAGACAGGTCTCGCCGCGCTCGCGGACTGTGGCTCCAGTGACCAGACGGAGTGGGTGGTGACCGGTGGCTGGGCGGTGATCGCCGAGACCAAGAGCACGGCCCAGGGCGTCGTGGACGACGCCGCCGACAGCAACCTGGCCGACGACGCGTCGTTCCAACAGTGGATGGGCGAGGTCGGTGACCCGGGCGTGGTCACCATGTATGCCGCACCCGACGCTGTCCAGGCCTTCTACGACGCGATGGGCACCGACGCCGGAGCGGCGTTCGACGTCAGCAGCGCCCTGGCGAACTTCAAGGGGATGGCAGGCACGGTTCGCTTCAACGACGGGGCCGTGGAGCTCGAAGCCGCCGGCCCGGCGGTCGACGCGGCACGAACCGACTCGGCCGCCGGTGTGCTGGCTGCGACGCTGCCCGCGGACACTGCCGCGGCGGTCTCCGTCAGCTTCCCCGATGGCTGGGTCGAGGCGCTCGCCGACCAGGTGGCGTCCATGCAGGGTGGGGACACGAGCGGCCAGGAGCTGCTGGACCAGATGTCGACGGAGACCGGCATGGACCTCCCCGAGGACCTGGAGACGCTGACCGGAGACGCCATGGCGCTCTCGGTCGGCTCCGACATCGACATCGACGCGCTCACCAACGCCAGTGACCCGTCGGGGCTGCCGCTCGGACTGAAGATCCAGGGTGACGCCGAGGGCATCCAGCGCGTGCTGGACAAGCTGATGGCGTCATTCGGCGCCGACGCCGAGCTGCTGGCGGCCGACGCCGAGGGCGACCTGGTCGCGCTCGGCCCGAACCCGGACTACCGGGCGGAGCTGTTGAAGGACGGTTCACTCGGTGACTCGGCCGCCTTCGCGTCCGCGGTGCCCCAGGGCAGCGACTCGACGATGGTGGTCTACGTCAACTTCGACGCCGGGGACGGCTGGCTCGACCAGCTGGCTGCCAGCGACCCGTCCATGGCCGGTGACCTCGAGCCGCTGGACTCGATGGGTCTCTCGGCGTGGGTCGACGGCGATGCTTCGCACGTCATCATGAAGCTGACCACCGACTGACGCCGCTCAGCTGCGCGCTGGGTGGGATTGGCGCTCTCAGCCGCGCGCCAGGTCAGCCGTCACCGCGCCTGTCAGGCGCAGCAGCTCTCGCGGGTCCAGCTCGACGTCCAGTCCGCGCCGACCTGCCGACACGAAGACCGTCGGATAGTCGAGCGCCGAGGCGTCCAGCGCCGTTGGATGCGGCCGCTTCTGACCGAGCGGGGAGATCCCGCCGGCAACGTACCCAGTGGCTCGTTCGGCCGCAGTCACCTCGGCCAGCACGGCCCTGCTGCCGCCGAGAGCGCGTGCCAGTGCCTTGAGGTCCAGCCGGGCGGCGACGGGAACCAGGCCCACCACCAGCCGGCCGTCGAGGGCGGCCACCAGGGTCTTGAAGACGCGAGCCGGGTCGACGCCGAGCGCCGCTGCGGCCTCGAGGCCGTAGGACTCGGCCCGAGGGTCGTGGTGATAGGGATGCACCGTGTGGGCCACCCCGACCCGGGTGAGCTCCGCCGTAGCCGGGGTGCCGCCACTGCGGGAGCTCCTGCGCTTCGCCACCGCCGACCCCGCCTGGCCCTTAGTTGGGCGACCAGCGGGTGCGGGCGATCTCGGTGGCGGGAAGCGACGGGATCACCCGCATCGCTCGCAGCTCGGCGCGCAGCCGGCCCGTGACGAGCTGGAGGCGCTGGTCCGCATCGTCGCACTCGAGGAGTGACTGGCGCTCGGGCAACGCCAGCGGTGCCACCGCCGCCAGCGTCCAGGAGAGGTACGTCGAGTCGCGGGGGAGCGCGCCCGGATGGGGGTCACCGCGATAGTCGAACACGGCCTCGCGGTACTCCGCGAAGGTGGCCAACGCCCGGGCGACCACCTCGTCCGGAGCCTCGTCGTCGCCCTGGTCCAACGTGGTGACCACGCCTTCGGGGAAATCGCCCGACGTGAGCAGCTCATCCAGCCGTAGCCGATCGCGGCCGACCGCCTCGATATCGAAGGACCCGTCGCCGTTGGCCGTCACTTCGGTGAGCTGCATCCGGCAGCCGATCCGGAACAGCGACTGCGCGCCGTGATCGCCGACCTCATAGCCTTCGCGGATCGCGACCGAGCCGAAGAACCGCTGTGCGGGATCGGGCTCGCGCAGCAGCCGGTGCACGAGCGCGCGGTAGCGCTCCTCGAAGACGTGCAGGGGCACCACGACACCGGGGAACAGCACGGTGTTGAGCGGGAACATGGGGAGCGTCGTGCTCACACGGCGACCCTAGCCGGGCCGTGACGTCGAGGCTTCTCCCCAGGTGGTCACCGCGCGTCGCCCCGCCACCTCGCCACCTAGAATCGAGCCATGATCCGCCGCATCGATCTCCGGGGCACGTCCGGCGTCGACTACCGGACCGCGGTGCCGCGGGCCGAGCTCGACGTCGAGGGTGCTCTGCAAGCCGTGCGGCCGATCTGCGAGGCGGTCCGGGAGCGCGGCGTGCCCGCGATCCTGGAGTTCTCGGCCCGCTTCGACGGGGTCGAGCAGCGCGACATCGCCGTGCCGGCGACCGCGCTGGCGGCGGCACTGGACGGGCTCGACCCCGCAGTGAGGGCCGGCCTGCTGGAGTCGATCCGGCGGCTGCGGGCCACCTGTGAGGCCGAGCTGGAGCGCGATGTCGTCACCGATCTGGGGCCGGGCGCTCGGGTGACGCACCGCAAGGTGCCGGTGGAGCGGGTGGGACTCTACGTGCCCGGCGGTCTGGCACCGCTCGTCTCCAGCGTGGTGATGAACGTCGTGCCCGCGCAGGTCGCGGGGGTCACGTCCATCGCCCTCACGTCCTCGCCGCAGTCCGAGCACGGTGGCCTGCCGCACCCGACGATCCTGGCCGCGTGCGCGCTGCTCGGCATCGACGAGGTGTACGCCGTCGGCGGTGCCCAGGCGATCGCCATGTTCGCCTACGGCGCGGGCCCGTGCCGGCCGGTCGACCTGGTCACCGGGCCGGGCAACATCTACGTCGTGTCGGCGAAGCGCCTGCTCAAGGGCCTCGTGGGCATCGACTCCGAGGCCGGGCCGACCGAGATCGTGGTGCTGGCCGACGACACCGCGGATCCGGCGTACGTCGCCGCCGACCTGCTCAGCCAGGCCGAACACGACCCGATGGCTGCCTCGGTGCTCGTCACTCCCAGTGAGTCGCTGGCCGACGACGTCGAGGCAGAGCTCGACAAGCAGGTCTCCGCAACCCGCCACGTCGAGCGGGTGCGGACCGCCCTGGCCGGACGTCAGTCCGCCATCGTGCTCGTCGATGACCTCGAGCAGGGCCTGGCCGTCGTGAACGGCTACGCCGCCGAGCACCTCGAGCTGCAGACCGACGACGCGAGGTCGCTGGTGCCGCGGATCCGCAACGCCGGGGCGATCTTCGTGGGCCCGCACGCCCCCGTCTCCCTCGGTGACTACGCCGCCGGCTCCAATCACGTGCTGCCGACCGGGGGGTGCGCCTGTCACTCCTCAGGTCTGTCGGTGCGTGCGTTCCTCAAGTCGGTGCACGTCGTCGACTACAGCGCCGAGGCCCTGGCCGAGGTGGCGGGTCACGTCACGGCGCTGGCCGAGGCCGAGGATCTGCCCGGTCACGCGGCCGCCGTGCGGCTGCGCTTCGAGGGCTGAGGGATGAGCCTGGACACCGACGGCCCCCGGAGCGCGGCGGAGCAGCCGTGGCTGCCGCTGCGGGCCGAGCTGCGTGGCATCGAGCCGTACGGCGCACCGCAGCTCGACGTTCCCGTGCAGCTGAACGTCAACGAGAACCCCTACCCGCCGTCCGCGGCGTGCGCGCGGGCGGTCGGTGAGGCGGCGCGGATCGCGACGCTGTCCCTGAACCGCTACCCCGACCGCGAGTTCGTCGAGCTGCGCGAGGCCTTGGCGGCATACCTCCTCTCCGACGGCGGCGCGGGTCTCACCGCAGACCACCTCTGGGCTGCGAACGGGTCCAACGAGGTGATGCTGCACCTCCTGCAGGCCTTCGGCGGACCGGGGCGGACCGCGGTCTCCTTCGCGCCGACGTACTCGATGTATCCCGAGTACGCCCGCGGCACCCACACGACCTGGGTCGTCGGCCACCGCGAGGAGGACTTCACGCTCGACCTCGAGCACGCCGTGCAGCTGGTGGCGCAGCGCCGCCCGAGCGTGGTCATCCTGCCCTCGCCCAACAACCCGACCGGCACGCCCCTGCCGCCCGAGGCCGTGCAGCGCCTGGCGTCGGCGCTGGAGGGCTTCGGGCTGCTCGTCGTCGACGAGGCGTACGCCGAGTTCCGCAGCCGCGGCTCGTTCTCTGCGCTCGAGCTGCTGCCTCAGCACCGCAACCTGGTCGTCACCCGCACCATGAGCAAAGCGTTCGCCGCGGCGGGCGCCCGGCTGGGGTACCTCGCCGCCGACCCGGCGGTCGCGGCGGCGCTGCGGGTGGTGCGGCTGCCCTACCACCTGTCCTCGGTGACCCAGGCGACCGCGCTGGCCGCCCTGGGCTTCGCCGAGGAGCTGCTCGCCAACGTCGAAGTGCTGCGACACGAGCGAGACGGGCTGGTGGTCTGGCTGGGCGGCCAGGGGCACGAGGTGGCACCCAGCGACGCCAACTTCGTGCTGTTCGGCCGGTTCGCCGACCGGCATACCGTGTGGCGGGGCCTGCTCGACCGCGGGGTACTGATCCGCGAGACCGGGCCCGACGGATGGCTGCGAGTCTCGGTGGGCACCCCCGCCGAGATGGGAGCATTCAGGCAGGCCCTGACCGAAGTGATGGAGGAACGACGATGACCCGCACCGCCACGGTTGACCGCGCGACCACGGAGTCGAAGGTCCACGTCGAGGTCGACTCTCGACGGCAGCGGCGCCGCCCAGGTGTCGACGGGGGTCGGCTTCTACGACCACATGCTCATCTCCTTCGCCCGGCACGCGCTGGTCGACCTGGTGGTCCAGACGCAGGGCGACACCCACATCGACGCCCACCACACCGTCGAGGACACGGCGATCGCGCTCGGCGAGGCGTTGCGCCAGGCGCTGGGTGACAAGGCGGGGATCCGCCGCTTCGGCGACGCGCTGGTGCCGCTGGACGAGGCGCTGGTGCAGTGCGCCGTCGACGTGTCGGGCCGTCCCTACTGCGTCCACGTCGGTGAGCCCGACGGTCAGGAGTTCGTCACGATCGGCGGGGACTACCTCGGCTCGCTCACCCGGCACGTCTTCGAGACGCTGGCCTTCCACGCGCAGATCGCGCTGCACGTGCGGGTCCTGTCCGGCCGCGATCCGCACCACCTGGTGGAGGCGCAGTTCAAGGCGTTCGCGCGGGCGTTCCGCGACGCGATCTCCCTGGACCCCCGCGAGGGCGGCATCCCGTCCACCAAGGGCACGCTCTGAGGTCTCGCCGCTGATGAAGACCGTCGCTGTCCTCGACTACGGGTCGGGGAACCTCCGCTCTGCCGTGCGCGCCGTCGAGCGAGCCGGCGCGGCGGTGACCCTCACCGCCGAGCGTCGGGTGGCCGAGGCCGCGGACGGTCTGGTCGTGCCCGGCGTCGGGGCGTACGCCGCCTGCATGGCAGGCCTGCGCGCCGTCCACGGCCCCGAGATCATCGGCCGTCGGCTGGCCGGAGGCCGACCGGTGCTGGGCATCTGCGTCGGCATGCAGGTGCTGTTCTCCCGAGGGGTCGAGCACGGGGTCGAGACCGCGGGCTGCGACGAGTGGCCGGGCTCGGTCGAGCGGCTCCAGGCAGCCGGTCGTACCCCACATGGGGTGGAACACCGTCCAGGCCCCCGAGGAGAGTCACCTGTTCGCGGGACTCGAGGAGGAGCGGTTCTACTTCGTCCACTCCTACGCCGTGCGTGCCTGGACACTGCGGACCAACGACCGCACCCGAGCGCCGCTGGTGACCTGGTCCGAGCACGGCGGCGACCGTTTCGTGGCCGCCGTGGAGAACGGTCCGCTCAGCGCCACCCAGTTCCATCCCGAGAAGTCCGGTGACGCCGGCGCTGCGCTGCTGCGGCACTGGGTCGAGAGCCTGTAGGAGAGCCCGTGTCGCGTTCCCAGCCTGAGTTCGAGCCCTACCTGGAGCTGCTGCCCGCTGTCGACATCGCCGGTGGCCAAGCCGTGCAGCTGGTGCAGGGCGTCGCCGGGTCCGAGAAGGGATTCGGTGACCCCGTCGAGGCCGCCTTGCGCTGGCAGGAGGCCGGTGCGGAATGGATCCACCTGGTCGATCTCGACGCGGCCTTCGGGCGTGGCCACAACCGCGAGCTCCAGGCCGAGATCGTGGGCCGGCTGGATATCGACGTGGAGATGAGCGGTGGGATCCGCGACGACGCATCGCTTGCCGCGGCCATGGCGGCCGGCTGTCGACGGGTCAACCTCGGCACGGCCGCCCTGGAACAACCCGAGTGGTGTGCCCGGGCGATCGCGGACCACGGCGACCGGGTGGCCGTCGGTCTCGACGTGCGCGGACGCACCCTGGCCGCGCGCGGCTGGACCCGCGAGGGCGGCGACCTGTACGACGTGCTGGCCCGCCTCGACGCGGAGGGGTGCGCCCGCTACGTGGTCACCGATGTCAACAAGGACGGCATGCTCCAGGGTCCGAACCTCGACCTGCTGCACGCGGTGTGCGCCGCCACCGACCGGCCGGTGGTGGCCTCGGGCGGGATCACCGAGCTGGCCGACCTCGAGGCGCTGCAGGGGCTGGTCGCTGACGGTGTCGAAGGCGCGATCGTCGGCACGGCTCTGTATGAGGGCCGGTTCACCCTGACCGAGGCGCTCGCGCTGACGCTTCCCGCCGGGCGGTCGTCGTGAGCCTCGCCGTGCGCGTGATCCCGTGCCTGGACGTCGACGCCGGGCGGGTCGTCAAGGGCATCAACTTCGAGAACCTTCGCGACGCCGGCGACCCGGTCGAGCTGGCCCGGCGCTACGACGCCGACGGCGCGGACGAGCTGACGTTCCTCGACATCTCGGCCTCCCACGAGGGCCGGGCGACGACGATGGAGATCGTGTCGCGGACTGCGGAGCAGGTGTTCATCCCGCTGACCGTCGGCGGCGGTGTCGGCTCCGTGGACGACGTCGACCGGCTGCTGCGCGCCGGTGCCGACAAGGTCGCGGTCAACACCGCGGCGATCCACCGCCCGGCGCTGCTGGCAGAGATCGCCGACCGGTTCGGTGCCCAGGTGCTGGTGCTCTCACTCGACGCCCGTCGCAGCGTTGGGACCCCGTCCGGCTTCGAGGTGACGACGCACGGTGGTCGGAAGTCCGCGGGGCTCGACGCGATCGACTGGGTGGTGCGTGCCGCGGAGCTGGGCGTCGGGGAGGTGCTGCTCAACGCGATGGATGCCGACGGCACCCAGGACGGGTTCGACGTCGACCTGATCCGCGCCGTACGCCGCGAGGTCAGCGTCCCGGTGATCGCCTCGGGTGGGGCGGGTGCGGCCTCTCACTTCCCGGCGGCGGTCGAGGCCGGCGCGGACGCCGTCCTGGCGGCCAGTGTCTTCCACTTCGGGACGGTCTCCATCGGTGAGGTGAAGTCGGCGCTCGCCGCCGCGGGTCACCCCACCCGCTGACGTCGCAGGGCCTCAGGTCGGCGATGTGGGGATGTCGGCAGGGCGGAATAGCCTGGCGAGTCGGCGAGGTTGGGACTCTCGATCGGAGCATCAGCGGTCGACGGACGGAGGCGGGCTCGGGTGAGCAAGGGACGGCGCCGGTCGACGACCCTGCGGGGCATGGCCGTCCTCGGTGTGGCGATCCGCCGTGAGCCGCGGGTCTTCGCACTCTCGACCCTGGGCAGCGTGATGTTCGGCGCGCTCACCGTGGCCGACGCCTGGGTGCTGGGGTGGGCCACCGACCATGCGGTGGTGCCGGCCTTCCGCGACGGCCGGGTCGGCGCCGGCGTGCTGTGGGCGGTCCTCGGGCTGTTCACCGGCGTCGCGGTGCTGCGTGCCGTCGGCATCGTGGCCCGCAGGCTGGGAGCCGGCGTCATGCAGTACCGCATGCAGGCCCACGACCGCCGAGCCGTGACCCGGCAGTACCTCTCCCTTCCGATGGACTGGCACCAGCGGCACCCGACCGGTCAGCTGCTGTCCAATGCCAGCTCCGATGTCGAGGCGGCGTGGGGGCCGATCGCCCCGCTGCCGATGGCGGTCGGGACCGTGGCGATGATGCTGATCGCCATCGCCCAGATGCTCGCCGCCGATCTGGTGATGGCCGTGGTCGGGCTCCTGGTGTTCCCGGCGGTGATCACCGCCAACCTGGCCTATCAGCGGTTGGCCTCTCCGTTGATGACCCGGGCGCAGGCGCTGCGTGGAGAGGTGAGCGAGATCGCCCACGAGTCCTTCGACGGCGCTCTCGTGGTCAAGACGCTGGGCCGCGAGGGGGAGGAGACCGAACGGTTCGCCGCGCAGGCCCGGGAGCTGCGCGACGTCAACATCCGCGCCGGCCGCATTCGGGCGGCGTTCGACCCGACCCTGGCGGCGCTGCCCAACCTCGGCGTCCTGGTGGTGCTCGCGGTCGGGGTCAGCCGCGTGCTCTCCGGTGCCACTGCCCCGGGCGAGGTGGTGACCGTGGCCTACCTGCTCACGATCGTGTCCTTCCCGATCCGGTCGATCGGGTGGCTGTTGGGCGAGTTCCCCCGCAGCGTCGTCGGTTTCGACCGGGTCCGGGCGGTGCTGGCCGCCTCCGGCGAGATGCGCTACGGCGCCGGCGCGCTGCCGGAGTCCGCGGGGGGTGCACGGCTCGAGGTGGACGACGTGGCCTACGCCTACACCGCCGAGCAGCCGCTGCTGCGCGACCTCAGCTTCGTCGTGGAGCCGGGGCGCACCGTGGCCGTCGTGGGGGCGACCGCCTCTGGCAAGAGCACCCTGACCACCCTGCTGACCCGGCTGGTCGATCCCGACGCCGGCGCGGTCCGCATCGACGGGCTCGACCTGCGCGACTTCCGCCATGGCGCCCTGGCCGAGACCGTGGCCGTGGTGCCTCAGCAGGCGTTCCTGTTCGACGACACGGTCAAGGGCAACGTCACGCTCGGGGCCGAGATCGGTGACGAGGAGGTGTGGCAGGCACTGCGCACGGCCCAGGCCGACGGCTTCGTCGCGGCCCTCCCCGAGGGCCTCGAGGCCAGCCTGGGCGAGCGCGGCACGTCCTTGTCGGGCGGGCAGCGGCAGCGGATAGCGCTCGCGCGTGCCCTCGCCCGCAGCCCGCGCCTGCTCGTCCTCGACGACGCCACCTCGGCGGTCGACCCCGAGGTGGAGGCCCGGATCCTGCACGGACTACGACGCGGAGCCCACGACACCACGCTGGTCGTGGTGGCCTACCGCAAGGCCACCATCGCCCTCGCGGACGAGGTGGTCTTCTTGGACGACGGCCGGGTGGCAGACCGGGGGACCCACGCCGAGCTGCTGCAGCGCAACACCGACTACGCCCGCCTGGTGAACGCCTATGAGCACGAGCACCCCGCCGACGAGGTGGCCGACGAGGTGGCCGACGAGGCGGCCGACGACCTGGCGGAGGACCCCGCGTGAGCACGCTGAGCGGCACCGCCACCCAGATGGACACCGGCGAGGACATTCCCGCCCTGGAGACGATCCGGCGGGGCGTGCGGTTCTCACCCGAGCTCACCGAGGGCTTCGCCGGCACCCTCGCCCTGGCCCTGGTGGCGGCGCTGGGCCAGGTCGTGGTGCCCGTGGCGGTCCAGCAGACGCTCGACCACGGGCTGGGGGCTGCCGGAGGTCCCGACGTCGGGTTCACCGTGCTGATGGGGCTGATGGCCGGCGCCGCAGTCCTGGTGACCGGGCTGGCGGCGTACTTCATGACGGGTCGGCTGTTCACCACCTCGGAGCGCGGCCTGGCGACGCTGCGGATCAAGGCATTCCGGCACGTCCACGACCTGCCGTTGCTGACGCAGAGCACCGAGCGCCGTGGCGCCCTGGTGTCACGGGTGACCAGCGATGTGGACCAGGTCAGCCAGTTCCTCGTCTTCGGCGGTCTGCTGTTCATCATCAGCATCGGACAGATGCTGGTCGCGACGGTGGTGATGGCGGTCTACAGCTGGCAGCTGACGCTGGTGGTCTGGCTCTGCTTCGCGCCGCTGTTCTTGTCCCTGCGCTACTTCCAGCGGCGACTGTCCGCGGCGTACGCCACGGTGCGCCGCCAGGTCGGCTTGCTGCTGTCGGCCATCTCCGAGCCGGTGGTGGGGGCCTCGGTCGTCCGCGCCTACGCCGTGGAGGCGCGGACCCAGCAGCGCATCGACGAGGCGGTGGCAGCCCATCAGTCGGCCAGCGTCCGCGCCCAGGGGTTCACGGCGTTCTCGTTCTCCCTGGGCGGCATCTCGGCGGGCCTGGCCAACGCGGGCGTGATCATCGTCGGCATCCAGCTGGGTCTCGCGGGTGAGCTCACCGCCGGCCGGATCCTCGCCTTCGCGTTCCTGGTCACCCTGTTCGTCGGCCCGGTTCAGATGGGCACCCAGATCCTCACCGACGCCCAGAACGCCGTGGCCGGGTGGCGGCGGGTGATCGGCATTCTCGAGACGCCGGCGGACCTCGTGGACCCCGGGGCTGCGGGGCGCACTCTTCCGCGGGGGCCGCTCGACGTGGCGTTCGAGGGCGTGTGGTTCGCCTACCCCGGCGGCCCGCCGGTGCTGCACGACGTCACCCTGGCACTCGGCGCCGGGCGTCGCGTCGCGATCGTGGGCGAGACCGGGTCGGGCAAGTCGACGTTCGCCAAGCTGCTCACCCGGCTGTTGGACCCCGCCGAGGGTGCGGTGCTGCTGGACGGCATCGACGTGCGTGAGATCGACGGTGCGTCGCTGCGACGCTCGGTCGTCCTGGTCCCGCAGGAGGGCTTCCTGTTCGATGACACGCTCCGGGCGAACGTCCGCTACGGACGACTCGACGCCGATGACGCGGCCATCGTGCGGGCCGCCGACGAGCTCGGGCTGGGCGACTGGCTGGCCGGGCTCCCGCGCGGGCTCGACGCCCGGGTCGGCCAGCGGGGTGAATCGCTCTCGGCAGGGGAGCGGCAGCTCGTCGCGCTGCTGCGAGCCCAGCTCGCCGATCCGGATCTGCTGGTGCTCGACGAGGCCACCAGCGCGGTTGACCCCGCGCTGGAGATGCGGATCGCACGGGCACTCGAGCGACTGATGAGCGGTCGCACGTCGGTGACCATCGCCCACCGGCTCTCGACGGCGGAGAATGCCGACGAGGTCGTGGTCGTCGACGGCGGCCGGATCGTGCAACGCGGCCCGCATGCCGCGCTGGTCGCCGAGGACGGCGTGTACGCACGCCTGCACGCGTCGTGGGTCACCCAGCAGGCCAAGCCCGACGCCTGACCGGCGACCCGCGATAATGGCGCGGTGACCGAGCTCGACGCCGCACTTGCCGCCCGCCTGAAGCGCACCGCCGACGGACTGATGCCGGCCGTGGTCCAGCAGTTCGACACCGGCGAGGTGTTGATGCTCGGCTGGATGGACGACGAGGCCCTCGCCCGCACCCTCGCCGGCGACCGGGCGACGTACTGGAGCCGCAGCCGCCAGGAGTACTGGCGTAAGGGCGACACCTCCGGTCACCGGCAGTGGGTCAAGCAGGTCAGCCTCGACTGCGACGGCGACACGCTGCTGGTCAAGGTCGACCAGGAGGGGCCGGCCTGTCACACCGGCGACCGCACCTGCTTCGACGCCGACCGCCTCCTCGAGGTGATCAGTGACCCACGCTGACGCGGCTGCTGACCCCGCTGCTGACCCGGAGAGCGGCCGGGGTGTCCTGCCGAGGCGCACGTTCGGCCCGGTGGCGCTCGCCGGACTCGTCGGCAGCGGGCTGACGACCCTGGGGGCCACCAGGGTGTGGTTCTCGGCGCAGAACACGCCGCCCGGCCTGCCCTCAGCCGCCGCCAGCCAGGCGCCGCTCGCGGTGTCGCTCGGGCTGGTCTGCCTCGCGTCCTGGGGGACGCTGCTGGTCACCCGCGGTCGGGTGCGACGCCTGGTGGCGCTGGTGGGTGGCCTCGCCGCGGTGGGATGCCTCGCAACCTGGGTCTGGGCCTGGTTCGCGGTCCCCGACACGGTGCGGCGCGAGCTCGCCCGGTTCGGGGCCGAGGACCTCGGCGTTCGACCCGGCGGGTGGTACTGGCTGTCCGGCGTCGCGGCCCTGATGGCCGCGGTGGCCGCGGGCGCCGGCGTACGCCTCGCGGCGGCCTGGCCGGAGATGGGCGGCAGATACGACGCACCCAGGCGTTCACGCGCTGTCCGGCCCGATGTCCAGCCCGATGTCCAGCCCGACGTCCAGCCCGAAGCCCCGGCGAGCAGCCTCGACTGGTGGCGCGCCCTGGACGAGGGTGATGACCCGACCAGCCGAGGTTCGTGAATAGACTGACCGCAGCCGGCGGTGTTCGCCCGCTCGGCCCGAGCAAGGAGGAGACCTCGCCCATGAGCGCACACCACGGCAACACCCCCGCTGCCTGGACGGGCGTGGTGCTCGCGATGCTCGGCTTCGTGATCGCCGGGGTCGGCCTGCTGCTGACCCCGATCAGCATGCTGCTCTTCTGGGTGGGCACGGTGTTCGCCCTCGTCGCCCTGCCGGTCTTCGCCGTGCTGGCCAAAATGGGCCTGCACTCCTAGGCCGCCATGACCCTCACCCGGCCAGCGCCCACCGCCCATGTCGTGGATCGGTGGCAGCTGCTGCGGGCGCCCCTGACGACCGCAGCCGGGGTCGCCCTGGCCACGGCGGCGTTGTATGCCCGCGACCCGCACCAGTCCGGCAGCTGGGGATTCTGCCCCTCGAGGCTGCTGTTCGGCATCGACTGCCCCGGGTGTGGCGGCCTGCGGGCGGTCAACGACCTGACCCATCTCGACGTCGGGGCCGCGGCCTCGTCGAACCTGCTCTTCGTGGCCTCGCTGCCGCTGATCGTGTGGTTCTTCGGCCGCTGGGTGACCAGTGCCTGGAGGGGCGAGCGCTTCACGCCGGCGTTCCTGCAGAGCCAGCTCTTCGCCTACGCGCTCCTGGCCGTGTCGGTGATCTTCATGGTCGTGCGCAACACCCCCGCAGGGGCCTGGCTCCACTCCTGAGCCGCGACGGCTAAGACCCGGGCCGCTGAAGGCCCGGGCCCCCTCGTGCGGTCGAGGTGTCGGCTCAGCCGCCCGTCGACATCCCCGCGACGAGCCCGAAGAACAACAGACCGAGGACGCTGAGGGCGGTCCCGACGATTCCGAGGATCATCGCGACGTTGGCGGTGCTGCCGGACTGCCCGGCGGCCTCCAGCTCGGCCTTGGCGTTCTTCCCCATGATGATCGCGGGGATGCCGGTGAACAGTCCGCAGCAGACCAGGCTCAGGATCCCGAGCACCAACGCCAAGGTGGCCTTGTTGCCGGTGACCGCGGCCGGTGCGCCGTACGGCTGTCCGAACTGCGGCTGCTGCCCGTACGCCGGGGGCGGAGCGCCGTAGCCGCCGGCCGGCGGTTGGCCGTACGCCGGCGGCTGCTCGCCGTTCTCCTCCGGTGGAGGAGGGGGAGGAGGTGCCTGGTCGCTCATGTTCTGCCTTCCGCGTCCCGGGCCGAGCGGTTCGACCCCCGTTGCGGGGGAGGGTACACAGCACCGGAGGCCCGGCCCACCCCTCGGGTGGCGTGTCTCGGCGATTGGAGTCGCGTGAGAGGCTGGGCCTGCCCCCGCTCGCTTCTTCCCGTCCACCCGTGCCCTCCCGGAGGTCTCGCGATGTCCGTCCTCGACGAGATCGTGGCGGGCGTGCGTGCCGACCTGGGGTCTCGGGCCGCCGTCGTGACTGAGGCCGACCTCATCGCCAGCCTCGCCGACGTCGCCCCGCCGCGTGATCCGATGCCACAGCTGCGGTCTGCCGGCTCAAGCGTGATCGCCGAGGTCAAACGTCGCAGCCCGAGCAAGGGAGAGCTGGCGCCGATCCCCGACCCGGCGGCGCTCGCCACGGCGTACGCCGCCGGCGGCGCGGCCGCCATCAGCGTGCTCACCGAGCAGCGCCGCTTCGGCGGCAGCCTCGAGGACCTGCGCGCGGTCCGGGCGGCCGTCGACGTTCCGCTGCTGCGCAAGGACTTCGTCGTCGAGCCCTACCAGGTGCTGGAGGCCCGCGCCGCGGGAGCCGACCTGGTCCTGCTGATCGTGGCCGCGCTGACCGACGACACGCTGCGGCGGCTCCACGACCAGGCCCGGGAGCTGGGCATGCAGGTGCTCGTCGAGGTGCACGACGAGGCGGAGACCGAACGCGCGGTGGCGCTCGGCGCCGAGCTGCTCGGCGTCAACTCCCGCAACCTGAAGACGCTCACCGTCGACGCCGCGACCTTCGGCCGGCTCGCACCGCTGGTCCCCGGCGACCGGGTGCTGGTGGCCGAGTCGGGCATCAGCGGCGCTGCCGAGGTGCAGCGTTTCGTCGACGAGGGCGCCCGCGCGGTGCTCGTGGGCGAGGCGCTGGTGCGCGACGGCGATCCGGCGGCGGCGGTGCGGTCCATGACCGGACTCACGGTCGCGGCTCAGACGGGGGAGGCCTCCTGATGGGCGGGCACGGGGCCGACGATCGGGGCTACTTCGGGGAGTTCGGGGGCCGGTTCATGCCGGAGGCGCTGGTCGCCGCCCTCGACGAGCTCACCGCGGCCTGGCAGGAGGCGATGGCGGACCCCGCCTTCCTGGCCGACTTCGATTCGGTGCTGCGCGACTACGCGGGCGTCCCCAGCCGCCTCTACGACGCCACCCGGCTGTCCGAGCATGCGGGATGCCGGATCCTGCTCAAGCGCGAGGACCTCAACCACACCGGTGCGCACAAGATCCGCAACGTGATGGGGCAGGCACTGCTCACGAAGCGGATGGGGAAGCGCCGGGTCATCGCCGAGACGGGTGCTGGCCAGCACGGCGTCGCCAGTGCCACCGCTGCGGCGTACTTCGGACTCGACTGCATGGTCTACATGGGATCGGTCGACACCCGGCGGCAGGCCCTCAACGTGGCCCGGATGCAGCTGCTGGGCGCCACCGTGGTGCCGGTGGAGTCCGGCTCGGCCACACTCAAGGACGCCATCAACGAGGCGCTGAGGGACTGGGTCGCCTCGGTCGACCACACGGCGTACCTCTTCGGGACGGCGGCCGGCCCGCACCCGTTTCCGAGCCTGGTGCGCGACTTCACCCGCGGCATCGGCGATGAGGCCCGCGCCCAGTGCCTTGAGCTGACCGGGCGGCTGCCCGACGCCGTCGCGGCCTGCGTGGGCGGCGGCAGCAACGCGATCGGGTTGTTCACGGCCTTCCTCGACGACAGCGAGGTGGCGATCCATGGCTACGAGGCCGGCGGCGACGGCGTCGACACCGGCCGCCACGCCGCCACGATCGTGGCAGGGGAGCGTGGCGTGCTGCACGGAGCCCGGACGTTCGTGCTGCAGGACGAGGACGGGCAGACCGTCGAGTCCCACTCCATCTCGGCGGGCCTGGACTACCCCGGGGTCGGCCCTCAGCACGCCCACCTCGCGCAGACCGGGCGGGCGACCTACCACCCGGTGACCGACGCCGAGGCGATGGATGCCATGGCGCTGCTGAGCCGCACCGAGGGGATCATCCCCGCGATCGAGTCAGCGCACGCCGTCGCCGGGGCCCTGAGGCTCGCCGAGGAGCTGGCGACCGAGAAGGGACCCGAGGCGACGATCCTGGTCAACCTGAGCGGCCGGGGCGACAAGGACATGGGCACCGCCATCGAGTGGTTCGGCCTCGGCGGTGCCGAGGACCGGCCCAACCCGGAGGATGCCCGGTGAGCGTCACGAGCGCCTTCACCCACGCCCGGTCCGAGGGTCGGGCAGCTCTGGTCGGGTACCTGCCGGCCGGCTATCCGTCGTTCGCGGGCGGCATCGAGGCGCTCCGCACCCTCGTCGACGCCGGCTGCGACATCATCGAGGTGGGTCTGCCCTACAGCGACCCCGTGATGGACGGGCCGACCATCCAGGCCGCCGCCCAACAGGCCCTGGACGCCGGCACTCGCACGGCCGACGTGCTGCGCACGGTCGAGGCGGTGGCGGCCACCGGGGTCCCGACCGTCGTGATGACCTACTGGAGCCCGGTCGAGCGCTACGGCGTGGCTCGCTTCGCCGCTGACCTGGCCGCTGCCGGGGGAGCGGGCCTGATCACCCCGGACCTGACCCCGGACAGTGGGGCGGAGTGGATCGCCGCGGCGGACGCGCACGACCTCGACAAGATCTTCCTGGTCGCCCCGTCCTCGACCGACCAGCGGCTGGCGATGACCACGGCCGCGTGCCGCGGCTTCGTGTATGCCGCCGCGGTGATGGGCGTGACCGGCGCGCGGGCCACCACCAGCGACCTGGCGGGCCCCCTCGTCGCTCGGACCCGGGCGGTGACCGACCTGCCGGTGGGAGTCGGCCTGGGGGTGAGCACCGGGGCGCAGGCCGCGGAGCTGGCGGCGTACGCCGACGGCGTGATCGTCGGCTCGGCGCTGGTGCGAGTGCTGCTCGACCACGCCGGCGACGAGCCTGAGGGCCGGCGGCGGCTGGCGGCACTGGTGACCGAGCTTGCCGAGGGCGTTCGGGGTGCCTAGGTTCGGGGTGTCTAGGGCGGTCGGTCTGCTGGCCGCGGGGCTCACGCTGCTGCTGGCCGGCTGTGGTGACGGGGCCGACCCCGTGGCCACGATCCACGGGGGCGAGGACGACGCCCTGCACGGCGCGGTGCTCGTCGAGCAGTACGCCGTCCCCGACGTCGACCTCACCGACACCTCCGGCGCGGCCTACAGCCTGGCCGCCGACACCGACAAGCCGCTGACGCTGGTCTTCTTCGCCTACACGAACTGCCCGGACATCTGTCCGTTGACGATGGCCAACGTGGCCTCCGCGATGACTCGGCTCACCCCCGAGCAACGGGCTCAGGTCGAGGTGGTCGCGGTGACCACGGATCCGGCCCGCGACGACGCGGCGACCCTGCGGGACTGGCTTGACCGCTTCGACCCGACCTTCATCGGGTTGACGGGCGAGCTGGACACGATCACCGGCGTTGCCGACAAGCTGGGCGTCTTCGTCGAACGGGGCAAGAAGCTGCCGAGCGGCGGCTACGAGGTGGATCACAGCACGCCGGTGGTCGCGATCGACGCCCACGACCGCTCCCCGGTCGTGTGGACGCAGGGGTTCTCGCCGGGCGACCTGGCCGAGGACCTGGCCACGATCCTGGCCCACCCCGAGGACTACGAGCAGGAGGCGGTCCGATGACCATGTGGACCTTCGTGACGACGACGCTGTGGAGCATTCCCAGCCCCTCCCAGGGAGTCTGGCACCTGGGCCCGCTGCCCGTGCGTGCCTATGCGTTGTGCATCATCGCCGGCATCGTCGTGGCGATCTGGATCGGCGACCGCCGCTGGCTCGCCCGCGGGGGCCGCCCGAACGAGGTGAGCGACATCGCGTTGTGGGGGGTGCCGTTCGGCGTGGTCGGCGGGCGGCTCTACCACGTGGTCACCGACCGCGACCTCTACTTCGGGCCCGGGGGCCATCCGTGGGAGGCGCTCTATGTCTGGCACGGCGGCCTCGGCATCTGGGGGGCGATCGCCCTCGGTGCGCTGGGGATCGTGATCGGGGCCAGGCGGCGTGGCATCGCGGTGCTGCCGATGTTGGACGCGCTGGCGCCGGGGGTCCTGATCGCCCAGGGACTCGGCCGGTGGGGCAACTGGTTCAACCAGGAGCTGTTCGGCAAGCCGACCGATCTGCCCTGGGCGCTGGAGATCGATGCGGCGCACCGGCCCGGCGGCTACGCCGAGTTCGCGACCTACCATCCGACCTTCCTCTATGAGTTCTTGTGGACGTTCGCGGCCTTCGCGTTCGTGGTGTGGGCCGACCGCCGCTTCCAGCTGGGACACGGCCGGGTGGTCGCTCTCTACGTCATGGCCTACACGGCGGGTCGGGGCTGGATCGAGATGCTGCGCATCGACAATGTCCAGCTCAACGACGTCTTCGGGCTGCGACTCAACGTGTGGACCTCGCTCGTGCTCTTCGGCCTGGCGACGGCGTACTTCGTCTGGGCCGGCCGAAACCGACAAGGACGCGAGGAGTCCGTGTACCGTGACGGCGCCACGGCGCCCGCACCCGAAGCAACAGAAGCGAACAGAAGCAACAGAAGAGGAGACCTCGTGAGGTCCTGGATCATCACCGTCGTCGTCGCGACCCTCACCGCCGGGCTGCTCGCCACCGGGTCGGCTCCGGTGGTCGCCGTGGTCGAGCCGCGTCCGGCGACACCGGCACCCCGGAAAGCGTTGAGCGGCCCCAAGGTCGTCGTCGTCGGCGACGTGGCGTGCTCGCCGAGCGCGAGCACCAGCAGCAGCCGTTGCCGGCACCACGACACTGCCAACCTGGCGAAGCGGATCGGCCCCAAGCGAGTGATCGCCGTGGGTGACCTGCAGTACGAGAAAGGCGAGCTCGCCAACTTCCAGGAGTCCTACGACCCCTCGTGGGGAGCGCTCAAGCGGATCACCCGACCGGTCCCGGGCAACCACGAGTACAACACCCCCGGCGCCGCCGGCTACTACGAGTACTTCGGGCTCGAGTCACCCGGCTACCGGGCGGTCAAGATCGGGACCTGGCGGGTCTACCTGCTCAACTCGATGTGTGCCCAGATCGACTGCGCCGCCCAGCGGGAGTGGCTCAAGAACGACATGGACGCCAATCCGGTGAAGTGCTCGGCGATCGTCACCCACTTCCCGCGGTACTCCTCGGGCGAGCACGGGTCCAACGCCTCGATGGCCCGGTTCTGGCGGATCGCGCAGCGAGGCGGCGCCGACCTGGCGCTCGCGGGTCACGACCACCACTACGAGCGGTTCGCGGCCATGAATGCCGGCGGCAAGATGCGTAGGAGCGGTCTGCGCTCGTTCGTGGTCGGGACCGGCGGCAAGTCGCTGTACTCCAAGAAGTCCAGTGCCAAGGGCTCGCAGTACTTCCGGGCCGACAAGTTCGGCGTGCTCGTGATGACCCTGGGAGCCGGCCAGTACACCTGGAAGTTCCGCGCCCTCGGCGGGGCCGTCCGCGACGCAGGCAGCGCGCGCTGCCGCTGAGCGCTCGGTGGTAGCCTGAAATCCCCGCTAGGGCCAACGTCGTCCCCGGCATACCTGTGTGACGTGCTGTGAGACGGTCGCGATCTCGTGCGCCGTTCATCGGCCCGCGCGCGACCGACGACGGGAGGGGCCAGTGCCCGGATCCGACGGCTTCCCGCCGCCCCAGGGGTTGTACGACCCCCGCTTCGAGCACGACGCCTGCGGCGTCGCCTTCGTGTCCACCCTCAGCGGCGTGGCGAGCCACGAGATCGTCGCCCAGGGACTGACCGCGCTGCGCAACCTCGACCACCGCGGTGCCGCGGGGGCCGAGGTGAACTCCGGCGACGGCGCCGGCATCCTGATTCAGGTGCCCGACGCGTTCCTGCGCGCGGTGGCCGGTTGCGAGCTGCCACCGCAGGGCACGTACGCCGTCGGTGCGGCGTTCCTGCCGGCTGAGGGCGAACAGGCCGCGAAGACCCGAGTGCGGATCGAAGAGCTGGCGACCGAGGAGGCACTGGTCGTTCTCGGCTGGCGAGAGGTCCCGGTCGACGACTCGGCGCTGGGCGCGACGGCCCGCTCGACGATGCCGACGTTCAGTCAGCTGTTCGTGGCCGGCGCCGATGCCCCGGTCTCGGGGATGGCGCTGGAGCGGCGTGCGTTCTGCCTGCGCAAGCGCGCCGAGAAGGAGGCGGACGTCTACTTCCCGTCGCTGTCCTCGCGCACGTTGGTCTACAAGGGCATGCTCACCACCGACCAGCTGGACCGCTTCTTCCCCGACCTGACCGACGACCGGGTGACCTCCGCGCTGGCCGTGGTGCACTCGCGCTTCTCCACCAACACCTTCCCCAGCTGGCCGCTGGCCCACCCGTTCCGCTTCATCGCCCACAACGGCGAGATCAACACCGTGATGGGCAACCGCAACTGGATGCGGGCCCGTGAGGCGTTGCTGTCGTCCGACCTGATCCAGGGCGACCTCGAGCGTCTCTATCCCATCTGCACACCCGGCGCCTCGGACTCGGCCTCGTTCGACGAGGTGCTCGAGCTGCTGCACCTCGGCGGGCGAAGCCTGCCGCATTCCGTGCTGATGATGATCCCCGAGGCGTGGGAGAACCACGCCGAGATGGGGGCGAAGCAGCGCGCGTTCTATGAGTTCCACTCGGCGCTGATGGAGCCGTGGGACGGCCCGGCAAGCGTCGTGTTCACCGACGGCACGCAGATCGGCGCCGTCCTGGACCGCAACGGGCTGCGCCCGTCGCGCTACTGGGTGACCGACGACGGCCTGGTGGTGCTGGCCTCGGAGGCCGGCGTCCTGGACCTCGACCCGGCCACGATCGTGCGCAAGGGCCGGTTGCAGCCCGGCCGGATGTTCCTCGTCGACACCGAGGCGCACCGGATCATCGAGGACGAGGAGATCAAGAGCGAGCTGGCGGCCGAGCATCCGTACGACGAGTGGCTGCACGCCGGGCTGATCAACCTCGGCGACATCCCCGAGCGCGAGCACATCATCCACACTCACGCCTCGGTCACCCGTCGTCAGCAGGTCTTCGGCTACACCGAGGAGGAGCTGCGGATCATCCTCACGCCGATGGCCAACAGTGCCGCCGAGCCGATCGGGTCGATGGGCACCGACTCGCCGATCGCGGCCCTGTCGGCCAAGCCGCGGATGCTCTTCGACTACTTCAGCCAACTGTTCGCGCAGGTGACCAACCCCCCGCTCGACGCCATCCGCGAGGAGCTCGTCACCTCGCTCTACGGCTCGATCGGGCCCGAAAGCAACCTGCTGGACCCCACGCCCTCGTCGTGCCGGCAGGTGGTGCTGCCGTTCCCCGTCATCTCCAACGACGACCTCACCAAGATCCGACACATCAACCGGGACGGCGACATGCCGGGGTTCATCACCCACGTGTCGCGCGGGCTCTACGACGTGGAGGGCGGCGGAGCCGCGATGGCGGCCCGGATCGACGCGATCTGCCGCGAGGTGTCCGGCGCGATCTCGGGCGGCGCCCGGATCATCGTGCTGTCCGACCGGCACTCCACCGCGGAGCTGGCGCCGATCCCGTCCCTCCTGCTCACCGGGGCGGTCCACCACCACCTGGTGCGCGAGAAGACCCGCACCCAGGTGGGCCTGCTGGTCGAGGCCGGAGATGTGCGCGAGGTGCACCACGTCGCGCTGCTCATCGGGTACGGCGCCGCAGCGGTCAACCCCTACCTGGCCATGGAGACCGTCGAAGACCTCGCCCGTGACGGCTTCTACGTCAAGGCCGAGCCCGAGGTGGCGGTCACCAACCTGATCAAGGGTCTCGGCAAGGGTGTGCTCAAGGTGATGTCCAAGATGGGCGTCTCCACCGTCGCGTCCTACACCGGCGCCCAGATCTTCGAGGCCGTCGGCCTGTCCCAGACCGTGGTGGATCGCTACTTCACCGGCACCACGTCCAAACTGGGCGGCATCGACCTGGACACGATCGCGCAGGAGGTGGCCCGCCGCCACGCGTCGGCGTACCCCCGAGGGGGGATCCTGCCGGCGCACCGCGAGCTGGCCATCGGCGGCGAGTACCAATGGCGCCGCGAGGGTGAGCCGCACCTGTTCGACCCGGAGACCGTGTTCCGGCTCCAGCACGCGACGCGCACCGGCCGCTACGACATCTTCAAGCAGTACACCTCGCACATCGACGAGCAGTCCCAGCGGCTGATGACGCTGCGCGGGCTCTTCCGGTTCAAGGACCCGGTCGACGGGGCTCGGACCTCCATCCCCCTGGCGGAGGTCGAGCCCGTCTCCGCGATCGTGAAGCGCTTCTCCACGGGTGCGATGTCCTACGGGTCGATCAGCAAGGAGGCCCACGAGACGCTCGCGATCGCGATGAACAGCATCGGCGCCAAGTCGAACACCGGCGAAGGTGGTGAGGACCCCGACCGACTGCATGACCCGACCCGCAGGTCGGCGATCAAGCAGGTCGCCTCGGGCCGGTTCGGAGTGACGTCGGAGTACCTCACCAACGCCGCTGACATCCAGATCAAGATGGCCCAGGGCGCCAAGCCCGGCGAGGGCGGCCAACTGCCCGGTCACAAGGTCTATCCGTGGGTGGCCAAGACCCGTCACTCCACGCCGGGCGTCGGGTTGATCAGTCCGCCACCGCATCACGACATCTACTCGATCGAGGATCTGGCCCAGCTGATCCACGACCTGAAGAACGCCAACCCCGCGGCCCGCGTCCACGTGAAGCTGGTCTCCGAGGTCGGTGTCGGCACCGTGGCTGCGGGAGTCTCCAAGGCGCATGCCGACGTGGTGCTGATCTCCGGGCACGACGGAGGCACCGGCGCCAGCCCGCTGACCTCGCTCAAGCACGCAGGCGGTCCCTGGGAGCTCGGCCTGGCCGAGACCCAGCAGACCCTGCTCCTGAACGGACTGCGGGATCGGATCGTGGTCCAGACCGACGGCCAGCTCAAGACCGGTCGCGACGTGGTGATCGCGGCGCTGCTCGGCGCAGAGGAGTTCGGCTTCGCCACCGCTCCGCTGGTCGTGTCGGGCTGCATCATGATGCGGGTCTGCCACCTCGACACCTGCCCGGTCGGGGTGGCGACGCAGAACCCCGTCCTGCGCGAGCGGTTCGCCGGCAAGCCCGAGTTCGTCGTCAACTTCTTCGAGTTCATCGCCGAGGAGGTGCGCGAGCTGCTGGCCGAGCTCGGGTTCCGCACCCTGCAGGAGGCGATCGGGTGCGTCGACGCGCTCGACATCGCCGACGCGGTCGACCACTGGAAGGCCGAAGGCCTGGACCTGCGGCCGATCCTGCATCGTCCCCGGCTCAGCGGGCAGTTCGCCGACCAGGACCCGTTCTGCTCCAAGACCCAGGACCACGGGCTGGACCGGGCGCTGGACAACACGCTGATCGAGCTGGCCGCGCCGGCCCTCGAACGCGGCGAGCAGGTCCGGCTCGACCTACCGGTGCGCAACGTCAACCGCACGGTCGGCACGATGCTCGGTCACGAGCTGACCAAGCGGTACGCCGGCGAAGGGTTGCCCGATGACACGATCGACATCACGTTCACCGGCTCCGCCGGGCAGTCCTTCGGTGCCTTCGCCCCGCGCGGCCTCACGCTGCGGCTGTGGGGAGATGCCAACGACTACCTCGCCAAGGGGCTCTCGGGCGGCCGCGTCGTCGCCCGGCCCGACCGGGCGGCCCGGTTCGTCGCGGAGGAGCAGATCATCGCGGGCAACGTGATCGGCTACGGCGCCACCGGTGGGGAGATCCTCATCCGAGGTCAGGTGGGGGAGCGCTTCTGCGTGCGCAACTCCGGCGCGACCGCCGTCGTCGAGGGCGTCGGGGACCACGGCTGCGAGTACATGACCGGCGGCCGGGTCGTCGTACTCGGGCCCACCGGCCGCAACTTCGCCGCCGGCATGTCGGGGGGCTACGCCTTCGTGCTCGACCTCGATGAGGCCCGGGTCAACGGCGAGCTCGTCGAGCTCGGCCCGGTCGCTGCCGAGCGCGCCGTCGAGTTGCGGGAGATCGTGGAGCGGCACCACGCCGAGACCGGGTCCGGGGTCGCTGCGGCCCTGCTCGCGGACTGGCCGGCCGCTGTCGCCCGCTTCACGATCGTGATGCCCAGCGACTACCGCCGGGTCCTCGAGACCCGCGCCGCTGCCCTCGCGGAGGGTCTGGACGAGGACCAGGCCGCCGCCCGAATCATGGAGGTCATCCATGGCTGATCCGAAGGGCTTCCTCCGCCACGAGCGCGAGGTCGCCGAGCGCCGGCCGGTCCAGGATCGGCTCGATGACTGGAACGAGGTGTACCCCGGAGGGGCCGGGCGCGCGCTGCTCCCGGTCATCAACGCCCAGGCGAGTCGCTGCATGGACTGCGGCATCCCGTTCTGCCACGAGGGCTGCCCCCTGGGCAACCTGATCCCGGAGTGGAACGACCTGGTCTGGCGCGATGACTGGGAGGCCGCGATCGATCGGCTGCACGCGACCAACAACTTCCCGGAGTTCACCGGCCGCCTGTGCCCGGCGCCGTGCGAGACGGCCTGCGTGCTCGGCATCAACCAGGACCCGGTCACGATCAAGAACGTCGAGGTCTCGATCATCGACAAGGCCTGGGAGTCCGGCCTGGTCCGCCCCCAGCCGCCGGAGTGGCTGTCCGGCAAGACCGTCGCCGTGATCGGGTCGGGTCCGGCCGGGTTGGCCGCGGCCCAACAGCTGACCCGGGCCGGCCACACGGTCGCGGTCTACGAGCGGGCCGACAAGATCGGCGGACTGCTGCGCTATGGCATCCCCGAGTTCAAGATGGAGAAGAAGCACCTCGACCGGCGCCTGGACCAGATGCGCCGCGAGGGCACCGTCTTCCGGGCCGGGGTGCCGGTGGGAGCGAAGATCACGGGGGCGCAGCTTCGCGATCGGTACGACGCCGTGGTGCTGGCGATCGGGTCGACGGTGGCACGCGACCTGCCGGTGACCGGCCGCGAGCTCGACGGCATCCATCAGGCGATGGAGTACCTCCCGCAGGCCAACCGGGTCTCGCTGGGCGTTCCCGTCGAGGACCAGATCCTCGCGACCGGCAAGCACGTCGTCATCATCGGCGGCGGCGACACCGGCGCGGACTGCCTCGGCACGACGCTGCGTCAGGAGGCCGCCTCGGTCACGCAGCTGGAGATCATGGCGCGTCCGGGCGAAGACCGCCCGGAGGGCCAACCCTGGCCGACCTATCCGATGACCTTCCGGGTCTCCAGCGCCCACGAGGAGGGCGGCGAGCGGGTCTACGCAGTGTCGACCCAGGAGTTCCTCGGCGATGACGAGGGACGGGTGCGGGCGCTTCGTCTGGTCGACGTGGACTCCTCCTTCCAGCCGGTGCCGGGCACCGAGCGGGAGATCCCGGCTGAGCTGGTGCTGTTCGCGATGGGCTTCACCGGGCCGGAGCGGGTCGGGCTGGTCGAGCAGCTCGGGGTGGACCTCGACGAGCGCGGCAACGTGGTGCGCGACGCGGCGTACGCCTCGTCGGTGGACGGCGTGTTCGTGGCCGGCGACGCCGGGCGGGGACAGTCGCTCATCGTGTGGGCGATCGCGGAGGGGCGAGCCGCAGCAGCCTCCGTGGACCGCTATCTCACCGGCTCCACGACGCTGCCGTCGCCGATCCCGCCGACCGCGCGTCCGATGATGGTGTGAGGCCTGCGATCGTCGCCGGACCCGATGGCCGCCTTTGTTGGAACGATCAAATCCGCTAAGGTCGGGCCGTGCGAAGAGCCAAGATCGTGTGCACCCTGGGCCCGGCCGTCGCGACGCCTGAGCGGATCAACGAGCTCGTCGAGGCCGGCATGGACGTCGCCCGGCTGAACATGAGCCACGGCTCGTATGCCGACCACGAGCGCTCCTACCGGATGGTGCGCGCCGCGGCCGACGCGGCGGGGCGAGGGGTCGGCATCTTCGCCGACCTCCAGGGTCCCAAGATCCGGCTCGAGCGGTTCGTCGACGGGCCCGTCGTCCTCGAGAACGGCCAGGCCTGGACGATCACGACGCGCGACGTCCCAGGCGACGCGACCGCATGCGGCACGACCTACAAGGGCCTGCCCGGCGATGTCGCCGCCGGCGACCCGATCCTGATCAACGACGGCAAGGTGCGACTCGAGGTCACCTCGGTCGACGACACCGACGTCCAGACGGTGGTCGTGGTGGGCGGCCAGGTCAGCGACAACAAGGGCATCAACCTGCCCGGGGTGGCGGTCTCGGTGCCCGCACTGTCGGAGAAGGACAAACAGGACCTGCGGTGGGCCCTGCGCACCGGCGTGGACTTCGTCGCGCTCAGCTTCGTGCGCAGCGGCAGCGACGCCGACGACGTGCGCCAGATCATGATCGACGAGGACATCATCGTTCCGGTGATCGCGAAGATCGAGAAGCCGCAGGCGCTCGACGCGATCGACGCGATCATCGACGCCTTCGACGGGATCATGGTCGCGCGCGGCGACCTCGGCGTGGAATGCCCGCTCGAGGACGTCCCCGTCCACCAGAAGGTGCTCATCGACAAGGCGCGACGCAACGCCAAGCCGGTGATCGTCGCGACCCAGATGCTCGAGTCGATGATCACAGCTCCGGCGCCGACCCGGGCCGAAGCCTCCGACGTCGCCAACGCCGTCCTCGACGGGGCGGACGCAGTGATGCTGTCGGGCGAGACCAGCGTGGGCGACTACCCCGTCGAGTCGGCGCGGACGATGGCCCGGATCGTGACCTCGACCGAGCAGCACGGCCTCGCGCACATGGCCGCCGTCACCTGGGAGCCCTACACGCGCGGCGGCATCGTCGCCAAGGCGGCCGCCCAGGTCGGCGAGTCGGTGGACGCCCGGTTCCTGGTGGCCTTCACCTCGACCGGCGACTCGGCCCGGCGACTGGCACGCTACCGAGGCAAGATCCCGATCCTGGCGTTCACGACGCTCGACGCCACCCGCAGCCAGCTCGCGATGACCTGGGGCGTCGAGACGTTCAAGATGGACGAGGTCGAACACACCGACGAGATGGTGCGTCAGGTCGACGAGGCGCTTCTGGAGATCGGCCGGATCGAGGAGGGGGAGCTGGTCGTGATCATCGCCGGCAGCCCGCCCGGGATCCCGGGCTCGACCAATGCGCTGCGGATCCACCGGATGGGCGATGCCATCAACGGGATGGCGCCGGCGTACCGCAGGGCCACGTGATGCGGGCGCCCGGTCAGGGCGCGGGGTCAGGGCGCCCGGTCAGGGCGCGGGGTACCCCGGGTGGGATTCGAACCCACACTGGATGGTGTTTGAGACCATTGCCTCTGCCGTTGGGCTACCGGGGCCCGCGAGGCACCAAACTACCGGACCGTTAACCTGTGCTGGTGCCTGAGTCCGACACCACCGAGGGCGAGCCGGGGCGTCGACGTGTCGTCATCGCGGAGGACGAGGCGCTGATCCGGATGGATCTCGCGGAGATGCTGGTGGACGAGGGCTACGACGTCGTCGGCCAGGCCGCCGACGGAGCCGAAGCCGTCCGATTGACGGAGGAGCTGCGTCCCGACCTGGTCGTGCTCGACGTCAAGATGCCGGTCCTGGACGGCATCGCCGCCGCCGAGCGGATCGCCGGGCAGCGGATCGCTCCCGTCGTGATCCTCACCGCGTTCTCGCAGCGTGAGCTGGTCGAGCGCGCCCGGCAGGCCGGCGCCATGGCGTACGTCGTCAAGCCCTTCTCCGCCGCCGACCTGGTGCCGGCCATCGAGATGGCACTGAGCCGGTTCGCCGAGATCGCCAGCCTCGAGGCGGAGGTGGCTGATCTCCACGAACGGATCGAGGCACGCAAGCAGGTGGAGCGGGCGAAGCTGGTCCTCCAGGCGCAGCTCGGCATCACCGAACCCGAAGCCTTCCGGTGGATCCAGAAGACTGCGATGGACCTGAGACGCTCGATGCGCCAGGTGGCCGACGGCGTGATCGAACACGGCGCCGTATCGCCCTGAGCGGCCCCTGTTCGGCCGCTCGAGTAAGTCACATCGTTAGGTCACAAGTTGATGACGGAGGCCATCCGGGCTCGGACTCCGCGCCGCGAGGCGCTAACTTGTGCTATCCGGACGCATTCGTGCGCCCGGTTTCAGGCTAGTTCAGACCAACCCGGAGGCTTCATGAAACGCCCCAAGACAATCGCACAGCTCGGCGTGGTGGCACTCGTCAGCGTCATGGCTCTCGCAGGCTGTGGCTCCGACGAGCCCACCACCTCGGGCAGTGCATCCGAATCACCCAGCGAGTCCTCGGCCGCACCGACAGCAAACGGTGACGGTGAGCTGGTCATCGGCACGCTGCTGCCGCAGACCGGCGACCTGGCCTTCCTCGGCCCCCCGGAGTTCGCGGGCGTCGACGTGGCCATCGAGGAGATCAACGCCGCGGGGGGCGTGCTCGGAAAGCCCGTCGTCAAGATCGACAGCGACTCCGGCGACGGCACCCCCGACATCGCGGGCGCCTCGGTCGACAAGCTGCTGAACGCCGGGGCCGATGCCATCATCGGTGCGGCCTCTTCGTCGGTCTCTCTCAGCGTGATCGACAAGATCACCGGCGCGGGCAAGGTGCACTTCTCCCCGGCGAACACCTCGCCGGAGCTCGACACCCACCCGGACAACGACCTGTACTTCCGGACCTCGCCGTCCGACGTGCTGCAGGGTGAGGTGCTGGGCAACCTGCTGATCGAGGACGGGTTCAAGAACGTCGCGATCATGGCGCGTCAGGACTCCTACGGTGAGGGCCTGGCCAACCGGGTCGAAGAGGTGGTGACGGCCAAGGGTGGCAAGGTGGCGACCAAGCAGCTCTATGCCGCCGACGCCCAGAACTTCACCGCCGAGGTCAACAAGGTTGCGGCTTCGAAGCCGGACGCCATGGTGGTGATCGGGTTCAATGAGACCAACAAGATCGTCCCGGCGCTGATCGCGAAGGGCGTGGGTCCCCAAGACCTGCAGACCTACTTCGTGGACGGCAACACCGCGGACTACTCCAAGGACTTCAAGAAGGGCACCCTCAAGGGCGTGAAGGCCACCTTCCCGACCCCGCCGGAGCTCGACACGACGTTCAAGGACAAGATGCTGGCGATCGACCCCAAGCTGGAGGACTTCACCTACGGTCCCCAGTCCTACGATGCGACCGTCATGATCGCGCTCGCGGCCGAGGCTGCTGGCGACGACGATGGTGTCTCGATCGCGGCCAAGCTGATCGAAATCTCTGCGGAGGGCACCGAGTGCTCCGACTTCGCCAGCTGCAGGGATCTGATCGCGGCCGGCGAGGACATCGACTTCGTGGGTCAGTCGGGTCCCGCGGACCTGAACTCCATCGGGTCGGTGCTGAAGGCGACGATCGGCATCCAGGAGTACGACGCCAACAACCAGTACTCTCAGATCGACTCGGTGTCCGGCGTCCTGCCGTGACCCTGAGTTCCTGACGTACGACGACGAAGCCCCGGCCGATCGGCCGGGGCTTCGTTGCGTCTGACCCGAGGTCGCGCGAGATCCTGCTCGCGCGAGGGCGACGGGGGTCTCAGGTGGCGTTCTGCTGGGCCAGCGTGCCGAGGTAGAGCTCGATGACCTTCGGGTCCTTGGCGAGATCCTGGCCGGTGCCGGTGTAGGCGTTGCGGCCCTGGTCCAGCACGTAGGCGCGGTCACAGATCTGCAGACACCGCGCGGCGTTCTGCTCGACCATCACGACCGACACGCCCGCACGGTTGATCTTGCGGGTCTGCACGAACACCTCGTCCTGCATCACCGGGGAGAGGCCAGCAGATGGCTCGTCCAGCAGCAGCACCGACGGGTTCATCATCAGGGCACGACCCATCGCGACCATCTGCCGCTCACCTCCGGAGAGTGAGCCTGCGCGCTGGTTGCGCCGATCCGCGAGGGCCGGGAACAGGCCGCCCACGAAGTCGAACCGCTCGGCGAAGCTCTTGGGGCTCTGATAGCAGCCCATCTCCATGTTCTCCTGGATCGTCAGCGAGGGGAACACGTTGTTGTTCTGGGGGACGAAGCCGATGCCCGCGGTCACCAAGGTGTCGGCGCGGTGGTTGGTGATGTCCTCACCCTTCAGGCGCACCGTCCCGGTGTGGATCTTGACGAGGCCGAAGAGCGCCTTGAGCAGGGTGGACTTGCCGGCCCCGTTGGGGCCGATGATCCCGACCAGCTCGCCCTCGTGGCAGTAGAGGTCCGAGCCGTTGAGGATGTTGACGCCCGGCAGGTAACCCGCGATCAGGTCGTCGGCCCGGAGGACCGCACCCTCGGCTTGCGCGAGGTGAGTGGTGCGCTCCGGGGTGTCCGTGGCGTTCTCACTCATTTGTCGGTCCCCTTCGCGAGCTCGGCGGCGGCCTCGGCCTCGATGGCCGCCTCTGCGTCAACGTCCAGCACGGTGTCGTGGTGGGCACCCAGGTAGGCGTCGATCACGCGCTGGTCCTGCATGACGGAGTCCGGTGGCCCCTCGGCGATGACCCGGCCCTGTGCCATCACGATCACCCAGTCGGAGATGTCGCGGACCATGTCCATGTCGTGTTCGACGAACAGCACGGTGCGGCCCTCATCGCGCAACGACTTCACGTGCCCGAGGAGCGACTGCTTGAGCGCGGGGTTGACCCCGGCCATCGGCTCGTCGAGCATCACCAGGTCGGGGTCGGCCATCAGCGCTCGCGCCATCTCGAGCAGTTTGCGCTGGCCCCCGGACAGGGAGCCGGCGAAGTCCTCGCGCTTCTTGTCCAGGAGGAACCGCGCGAGCAGCTTGTCAGCCCGCTCGGTGATCTCGTCCTCCTGCCCGCTCCACAAGCCCTTGAACATGGCGTTGGCCAGGCGCTCGCCCTTCTGGTGCGTGGCGCCCACGCGCATGTTCTCGATCACGGTCAGCCTGGCCAGGACCTTGGTCAACTGGAAGGTGCGCACCATCCCCAGCCGGGCGACCTTGTAGGCGGACATCTTGTTGAGGCTCTTGCCCTCGAAGGACCAGGTGCCGGTGTCGGGGCTGTCGAAGCCGGTGAGCAGGTTGAAGAAGGTCGTCTTGCCGGCACCATTGGGCCCGATCAGTGCCGTGATCACGCCTCGTTGGACCTCGATGTGCTCGACGTCGACGGCGGTCAGTCCGCCGAAGGTTCGGGTGATCTTGTCGGCGACCAGGATCGGGTCGGGCTTGGCGACACCGGGCTGGTGCGCGACCTCGTCGAGCGCGGCGATGGCCCGCCGGGCGCGCTCGCGACCCTCCTCGGTCGAGGCCTCGACATCGCTAGGCAGCGCGGTCTCAGCGGGCATCGATGGCCAACTCCCTCTTGTCGCCGAAGATTCCTTGCGGTCTGAAGATCATCAACAACATCAGCGCGAGCCCCATGATGATGAACCGGATCAGGCTGGCCTGGTTGTTGTCCATGATGGCAGCGGGGATCAGCGGCCCGGATGCTGCCGACGTGGCTTGACCGAAGAAGCCGTCGAGGAAGTTGATCAGGAACCAGAAGATGATCGAGCCGGCTACCGGGCCGAGCACGCGAGCCGCGCCACCGAGCAACAGCACGGTGTAGGCGAAGAACGTCGTGTCGGTGGCAAACAGGCTGGGGTTGAACGCCTGCTTCTGCAACGCCATCACAACGCCAGCGAGGGCGCCGATGACACCGCCGATGATCAGCGACTGCATCTTGTAAGCGTAGACGTTCTTGCCCAGCGAGCGGACGGCGTCCTCGTCCTCGCGGATGCCCTTGAGCACTCGCCCCCAGGGGCTGCGGACCAACAGGAACATCAGCAGGACGACGATCGCTACCAGGGTCCAGCCCACGACGATGACCCAGAAGTCGTAGGGGCGCCACGACACGACGCCCGGGATGCCCTTGGGGGAGTCGAACGGGTTCAGGCTTCGGAAGGCGCCGTTGTAGGTCTGGATGCCGTCCTGGCCGCCGAACCACTTCAGCAGCGTGACCGAGCCGACGGTCTGCCGGATGATCTCGGCCGAGGCGATGGTCACGATCGCCAGATAGTCGGCTCTCAGTCGCAGTGTCGGGACACCGAGCAGCAGCGCCAAGATGACGGCGACGAGCAGCCCGGTGGCCAGACCGAGCCACAGCGACAGGCCCCAGGTCGAGACGAACGACGCCATCGTGTAGGCGCCGACGGCCATGAAGCCGGCCTGACCGAAGTTCAGCAGTCCGGTGTACCCGAAGTGCATGTTCAGGCCGATCGCGGCCAGCGCGAAGACGATGGCGTCGGCGCCGAGCCCCTGCTGCAGCGAGTCGGAAAAGATTGTCTGCCAGTTCATGGGACTCCTCCTAGCCGATCCGCTGGGCTTTGCCGAGGATGCCCTGGGGTCTGACCAGGAGCACCGCGATGAGCACGAGCAGGGCGCCGACGAACTTCAGCTCGACGGGCACCCACAGCGTCGAGAGCTCGATGAAGAGACCGATGATCAACGAGCCGATGATCGCCCCCCAGATGGTCCCGAGACCGCCCAGCGTGACGGCGGCGAACACCAACAGCAGGATCTTGAATCCGATCTGGAAGTCGAACCCCTGGGTGAGCCCGAGCAGGACTCCCGACAGCGCTGCGAGGCCGGCGCCCAGCACCCATACGATCGAGATCACCTGGTCGACGTTGATGCCGGACGACGCCGCCAACGCCGGGTTGTCGGCGACCGCTCGGGTCGCCTTGCCCAGGCGGGTGTAGCGCAGCGCAAGCGTGGTTGCCAGGAGCACCGCGAGTGCGGTCGCCGCAACGATCAGCTGCTTGGGCGTCACGTCGATGGGGCCGAGCTTCAGGGGCGCCGGGGTGGCGAACTGCGAGTACTGCTTGGCGTCCGCACCCATGAGGTACTGGTAGATGTTGCGCAGGAAGATCGACAAACCGATGGAGACCACCATCATCGCGATCAGGCCGGTGCCGCGACGGCGCAGGGGTTTCCACAGCACTCGATCCTGGAACCAGCCGAAGACTCCCCCCGCGAGCATGGCGACGATCAGGGCGATGATCACCGTGGAGTTGCGTCCGAAAATGTCGATCTCGCCGTCTCGCGCGTCGATCAGGAAGGCCACCATCGCCCCGAACGTGATCAGCTCACCGTGGGAGAAGTTCGTGAGCCCGGTGGTGCCGTAGATCAACGACAGTCCGAGCGCCGCCATGGCCAGCAACAGTGAGAAGACGATACCGCCGAAGAAGAGGTCGATTGCCTGGTCGAACTTGGTGTCGACCACCGGCGCGTCGTCGATCGGGAACACGAAGAACTGATCGACCTGGGTGTTGATGCCGGCTTCGAGACTTGCTTGGTCGGGGTTCTGCAGCGCCGTGCCGTCGGGGAGCGAGTCGGTGTCGACGTCGACCTTGACGCGGGTGCCGAGGACATCGAGCACGGTGCCCGGAAGGGCCAGGTCGAACAGGCCGGTCTCATCGGTGACGCCGGAGACCAGTTCGTCGCCGGACGCGGCGTCGTAGACCGTGATGGTGACGTCCGGGACCGGCTTGTCGCCATCCGCTCGCAGGTCCCTCAGGCAGCCTTGGACGTGGATGGTGTCGTCGCCGCGCTTCTCAGGCTTCACGCACGGCGACTCTCCGGCGGCGCTGGCCGAGGCAGGGACCGCGCCCAGGGTCATCAGCATCATGACCAGCAGCAGGGGGACGAACAAAGCGGCTCTCACAAATCGCGCCGTCATGGTGCTCCGCTCCTTGGGGGATCGACCTTCGCGGGACTATAGCGTTTCTGGGCTCTTGGTCGAACCCTCTGCGATTCTCGGGCTCCTGGCAAGGTCTGGGAGACCCTCTGACAAGCGCGGTGCCCTGGCGTAGGCTGAGCGACGAACAGTGGTTGTGAGGGGGAAGCGGCCGCAGGTCCCAGTCCCGGAGGCGAGCCAGTGAGCAGGTCACCCGTCACGTTGCGCGACGCCACGGTCGCCGACGCTGCGGTGCTGGTCGAGGTCTGGCACGACGTCATCCGTCGTGCCGACAGGCCCGAGCAGGAAGCAGACCTGGTCGAGGTGATCCGCCGTGTCGACCCGGCCCTGGAGCGACTGGTCGTCGCTGAGTACGACGGCGCCGTCGCCGGCGCTGTGTTTCTGCGGTCGACGACGGTCACGCCGCTCAATCTCGAGCCGCTGCTGTATGCCGTGTCACCGCACGTGCTGCCGGCGTACCGCCGCCGCGGAGTGGGGCGCGCCCTCATGGAGGCGGCTGCGACCTTCGCGGAAGAGCGCGGGATCGGCCACATCGGTGCTGGCGCGCTCAGCGTGTCGCGCGACGCCAACCGGTTCCTTGCCCGGCTCGGTCTCGGCCCGCAGGCAGTGCTGCGGGCAGGGGCGACGGTGACGCTGCGCAGCCGACTCGACGCCCTCCATCCGGGCAAGAGCAGGACGAAGCAGATCTCTCAGGTGCTGGCCGCCCGGCGCTCCCAGCGGCACCGTGACGCCTCCCCGGTCGGCAAGGGCTGAGGCAGAGCCGGGTCAGCCGCCGGGTGCGGCGGCCACCAGCATGCACGTGAGCCGCGAGGTGCAGACCCGGCGGCCGTCCTCGTCGGTGATGACGACCTCGAAGGTGGCGCTACTGCGGCCGAGGTGGACCGGGGTCGCCACCCCGGTGACGGTGCCGGAGCGCACGGCGCGGTGGTGAGTGGCGTTGATGTCCACGCCCACCGCGAGCCGGTCCGGCCACGCGTGCAGTGCCGAGCCGATCGACCCCAACGTCTCGGCCAGGGCGATCGATGCGCCACCGTGGAGCAGACCATAGGGCTGGGTGTTGCCCGCCACCGGCATCGTGGCCACGATCCGCTCCGGCCCGAACTCGACGATCTCGATGCCGAGCTTGGCGTTGAGGCCGCCCATTCCCTCGGGCATCGCCGCGAGGAACTCGTCCGGACTCGGTGGGGTCGGGGAGTCACTCATGGCGGCATTCTCGCCGACGCCGGCCGGTGGCCGCGATGGCGGGGGTGGTGGCGGCTAGAGTCGCGGCGTGTCCACCTCGACGACTGAGCCGACCTCGGCGTCCACGACCGGGGGACGTCAGCGGCTGCTGCTCCTCGATGGCCACTCGCTGGCCTACCGCGCCTTCTTCGCGCTTCCGGTGGAGAACTTCTCCACCACCACCGGCCAGTTCACCAACGCTGTCTACGGCTTCACCTCGATGCTGATCAACGTGCTCCGTGACGAGCAGCCCACCCACATCGCGGTGGCCTTCGACCGCTCCCGACAGACCTTCCGCCTCGAGCAGTACCCGGAATACAAGGCCAAGCGCAACAAGACACCGGAGGAGTTCGGCAGCCAGCTGCCGTTGATCCAGGAGGTGCTGGACGCGCTGCGTGTCCCGCACCTGGAGAAGGAGGGCTTCGAGGCCGACGACATCATCGCGACGCTGGCGACCCAGGCCACGGCCGCCGGCCTCGACGTGCTCGTGCTCACCGGTGACCGAGACTCCCTCCAGCTGGTCGACGAGCACACCACGGTGCTCTACCCCATGCGCGGCGTCTCCGAGATGGCCCGGATGACGCCGGCGGCGGTGGAGGCGAAGTACGGCGTGACCCCCGCTCGCTATCCCGAGCTGGCGGCGCTGGTGGGGGAGGACTCCGACAACCTGCCGGGGGTGCCCGGCGTGGGCCCGAAGACTGCGGCGAAATGGCTGCAGACCTACGACGGCCTCGACAACGTGGTGACCCACGCCGACCAGATCACCGGCAAGGCCGGGGAGAGCCTCCGCGCGCACCTCGGCGACGTGATCCGCAACCGCCATCTCAACGCCCTGGTCTGCGACCTGGACCTCGAGCTGGCCCCGGAGGATCTTGCGCTGCGTCCCTGGGACCGGCACGAGGTGCACACGCTCTTCGATGGCCTGGAGTTCCGGGTGCTTCGGGACCGACTCTTCGAGACGCTCGAGTCGGAGGAGGAGATCGACGACTCGGGCTTCGAGCTGACCGGTGTCCGCCTGGCCGCGGGCGAGGTGGCCGGCTGGGTCGCCGAGCACGCCACCTCCGGCCGCGTGGGCATGGTCGTGCAGGGCACCTGGCGGGCCGGGACCGGCGAGGTGTGGTCGGTGGCGCTCGCGGCGGCCGATGGCACCGCCGGCTGGTTCGACGCCAGCGAGATCACTCCGGAAGACGACACCGCCCTGGGTGCGTGGCTGGCCGACCCGGACGCGCCGAAGGTGATGCACGACGCGAAGGGGCCGATGCTCGGGTTGGCAGCCCGCGGCTGGGAGCTGCGGGGCCTGGTCAGCGACACCGCGCTGGCGGCGTACCTCGTGCGCCCGGACCAACGGTCCTACGACCTGGCCGACCTCACCGTGCGCTATCTCAAGCGAGAGCTGAAGCAGGAGGATGCCGCCGACGAGGGGCAGCTCAGCTTCGACTCCCTCGACGACGGCGGCAGCGGAGCCGACGTGGCCATGCTGCACGCCCGCGCGGTGCTCGACCTGGCGGAGGCGCTGGACGCCGCCGTCGAGGAGACCGGGGGCGCGAGGCTGCTGGCCGACGTCGAGCTGCCGCTGGTCCACCTGTTGGCCACGTTGGAGCAGACCGGCGTGGCGGTCGACTCCGATCACCTCGAGCAGCTCGAGTCGCATTTCGGTGCCGAGGTGTCCGCAGCAGCCTCCGAGGCGTACGCCGTGATCGGCAAGGAGATCAACCTCGGGTCCCCGAAGCAACTGCAGGTGGTGCTGTTCGACGAGCTGGGCATGCCCAAGACGAAGCGCACCAAGACGGGCTACACCACCGACGCCGACGCGCTCCAGCAGCTGTTCGAGAAGACCGAGCACCCCTTCCTGCTGGCTCTGCTGCGGCACCGCGACGTGATCCGGCTGCGGCAGACGATCGAGGGGCTGCTCAAGACGGTGACGCCCGACGGTCGCATCCACACGACGTTCAACCAGCTGATCGCGGCCACGGGTCGCCTGTCCAGCACCGACCCGAACCTGCAGAACATCCCGGTGCGCACCGAGGAGGGCCGCCGCATCCGTGAGGGGTTCGTGGTCGGCCCCGGCTACGAAAGCCTGCTGACAGCCGACTACAGCCAGATCGAGATGCGAATCATGGCCCACCTGTCGGAGGACCAGGGGCTGATCGAGGCGTTCCGGTCGGGCCAGGACTTCCACTCGATCACGGCCTCACGGGTGTTCGGCGTGCCTGCCGACGCGGTCACGGTCGAGATGCGGGCGAAGATCAAGGCGATGAACTACGGGCTGGCCTACGGCCTGTCGGCCTACGGCCTGGGCCAGCAGCTGCGGATCGAGCCGTCCGAGGCCCGGGGGCTGATGGACGAGTACTTCCAGACCTTCGGCGGGGTGCGTGACTACCTCGGCGGCATCGTCGACGAGGCCCGGCGCTCGGGGTTCACCGAGACGATCATGGGCCGCCGCCGCTATCTCCCCGACCTCACCAGCGACAACCGGCAGCGCCGCGAGATGGCCGAGCGGATGGCCCTCAACGCCCCCATCCAGGGCTCGGCCGCCGACGTCATCAAGGTGGCGATGTTGGCCGTGGACGCGGCGATCCGCGACGAGGGACTGTCCTCACGGATGCTGCTGCAGGTGCACGACGAGCTGGTCTTCGAGGTCGCGGCGGGCGAGCGGGAGGCGTTGGAGGCGCTGGTGCGCACGGCGATGGGCGGTGCGGCCGACCTGACCGTGCCGCTCGACGTCTCGGTCGGCACCGGCCGGAGCTGGCACGACGCGGCTCACTGACCCCCGACGGGTCCCGGCCCGGAGATCTGGCGCGGGCCGCTGGTGCGGAGGCGGTACGCCGTGAGCGCCAGCAGCGCCAGGAACAGCGCTCCGTCGAGCCCGGCGACGATCAGGAGCAGGTCACCGAGGGTGGTGGTGGCTACCGAGCCGGCCACGACCAGGAGCACGACCGCTGCCCAGATCCCGTAGACACTGCGCTGGCCTTGGCGCGCGAGCACGCCGTACACCAGCAGCTGCAGCAACGAGAGCACGGTGCCCAGGGTGGCGAACAACCACAGGTTGTCCTGGATCTCCCCGAACTGCCGGCCGCCGACGAACACCAGCGCCCAGCCTGAGAGCAGCCAGGCACCGGTGACGCACGCGGCGCCGAGCAGCGTCACCAGGGCCAGGCTCCCCCGCAGCGCGCGGACTCGGGAGGCCTCGTCCGACATCGAGGGGAAGGCCACCACCACGACGAACTGAGGGAGGAACAGCACCGCCTTGGCCAGGATCAGCCCACCGGCGTAGAGGCCGGCGTTGTGCGCGTCCAGCACGTTGCGGGCGATGATGATGTCGATGTTGGACAGCACGAAGAACGCGAACAGCGCATGGGAGTTGCGGCCGATCTCCCGCAGGACCGAGCGCAGGCTGTGCTGCGCCGACAGCGATCCCGGCTGCCGGTGCCCGCGGAGCGCCCACCAGCCGACGACCACCGGCGCCCAGGCGGCCAGGGTGACGCCCAGCATCGCGGCGAACTCGTGCTGCCAGACGGCCATCAGGCCGATGCCGAGCAGCAGCCGGGGGACGCCGGCGGCGACGTACATGGCCGCGAGCGGCCACCATCGGCGCTCACCCTGAAGGATCCCGGCCTGCCCACCCATGATCGTGAGGGGAACGGCGGCGAAGCCGACCAGGGCGGCTGTCGGCAGGCTGCGGAGCTGGAGCAGTACGTTGAGCGCCGGCGTCAGCAGCAGCAGCAGCGCCCCCAGCCCCAGCGCCGACCGATAGGTCACCGTGAGCACGGCCGACTCGATCTGGGCCACGTGCGTGGGAGCAGCCGAGATCCGGCGTGCGGCGGTCGCCTGCAACCCCAGCTGGAGGACCCCGATCACCAGCAGCATCGCCATCAGCGCAGCCAGCGCGCCGTAGGGTTGCGGGCCCAGGATCCGGGCCGCCAGCATGGTGAAGCCGTACGTCGAGATGCTCATCACCGCGAGCGCGGCCGCGATCGGACCGCTGCCGCGGACCATCGACGAACCGGGCGATGAGGGCTCGCGAGCGCCGGAAGCGACCCGGGCGGACCCGCTACTCGGGGGGCTGACGCTCGGCCCGTCAGTCGTGGGACACAATGGGCTCACCGTGCGGCCGCGGCGGCCGGATCCGAAGGAGTGAGATGTCCGAGTTCGACCAGCCTCCGCTGGATGCCTCGCGGTCGCAGGACCGCCGGGCCGTGATCGCGATGACCACGGGCGCCAAGCTGGCGGTGCTCGGGGCGCTGCTGCTGGTGGTGTTCATGGCCTTCCTGATGCTCTCGCCCATCTCTCGGACCGACTCATCGAGCAAGACCGTCGACTGCGGCACCGTCCTGAACCCACCGCCGACGGACTTCGTGCGGGGGCTGTGTGGCCAGGCAAACGATATGCGTCTGGCGCAAACGGTGGCAGTCGGGGCCGCTGCGCTGCTCGTCGGGGTCGGCGGGATCATGACGTTCGGCACCACCCGCCGGGAGCACGTCGCCCCCGAGGACCTCGATCAGGACGACTGACCCGTCGCCGCTGCCTCCAGCAGCTGAGGTGCCAGCCACTTCCACACGTACGACGACCCGTCGGGAGTGAAGTGCATGCCGTCGTAGCGCAGCTCGAGGCCGTCCACGGAGTTTTGGTAGCCGTCGCTACACAAGTAGTCGTGCAGGTCGATCACCTGGGCGTCCGGGTGGCCGGCCACCACCTCGGCCGCGAGCTGGTTGGTCCAGGCGATCCGGTCCTCGTCGTTGATCACTCCTGGTTGTGGCGCCAGCCCCAGATCCGGCACCCGGTGGCAGGGGATGGTCGCCAGCCGAACCGGGATCCCGCGCGAGGTGAACAGCGTGAGCCGTGACTCGATCCGGTCCCGCAGCCACGAGCGGTACTCCTCGGAGCGGAAGGTGAGCACCTCGCCGTCGACCTCGCGGTCGAACAGCTCACCGATCCCGAGGAACACCAGGCCGACATCCGGCCCCAGTGAGTCGATCCGCGCTCCGAGCGCTGCGTCGTGGTCGTCGCACTCAGCCGGCTGGTCGGAGGAGACGCGCCCATCCACGAAGGTGGCCTCGGGGAGCAGTCCACAGCCCAGCTTGGTCCCGTCGAGCGGGATCAGGTCCTCACGGGCCTCCGGCGGGTAGTCCTCAAGCAGGCCGTAGGGGACCGAGTCGCCGAGCAGCATGGCCCGCGCCACCTGGTCTTCGGGGACTGTGCCGCCGGCCGCGGGCAGGGCGTTGTCGACCTGGGGAAGCAGCCAGGTCCAGAGCCTGGACGCGCCCTCAGCAGTGAAGTGGACGCCGTCGTAGCGGATCTCGGGGTTCTCGCCTCGGTCCGGACCGGAGCAGACGAAGGTGCGGAGGTCGAGGATCGTCACGTTGTCGTGGGCTGCCTTCACCTCTGCCAGCACGGTGTTGACCGCGGACTGGCGGTCCAGGGAGTTCCGGGCGTCGGCGATCGCGGCCAGGGTGCCGGTGACCGAGGTGTCGTGGTAGCACGGCACGTTCGCGAGGAGCACCGGCTGGCCGTCCGGAGCAACCGCCGCGATCTCCTCGTTGAGGAGGCCGGCCAGGTAGCGCGCATAGCGCTTGGACCCGACTCGGTAGCGCTTGCCGTCAACGACGTGGTCGACGGTCTCCCAGGCACCGAAGAACATCAAGGTGGCGTCGGCGGGGTCCCGCACCAGGGCAGCGCTCAACGTGTCGACCGACTGGTCGCACTGGTCGACGTCGGGGCCGGTGCGGCCGTCGACGAAGAGCTTCTTCGCCCCGAGCCCGCAGCCCAAGGTGGACTGGTCGCTCACGCGGTAGCGCTCGGTGATCTGCCCGGTCACGCCCTGAGCAACCGTGGCCGCGACGGAGTCACCCACCACCGCCACGTGAGGCTGGCCCCCGGCCGCCCCAGCCGGTGGAAGCGACCACCGGCTGGCTGCCGGCGCCACGGCGGCCCCGGTCGTGACCACGACCAGCAGCGCAGCGACCGGCAGCGGCGCCCAGACTGCGGCCAACCGTGGGAGCGGCGGGAGCCGGCCGATGGCGCCGCGGCGGATCGGGCGCTCGATGAGGAGGTACGACGCCACGGCGCACGCAAAGGCGGCGCCCGTCCGCAGGGCGAGCAACGGGATCCCGTCGAGTCCGGTGCGGTACTGGCTCACGAACACGTCGATCGGCCAGTGCCAGAGGTAGAGCCCGTAGGAGATGACGCCCACCGCCACGAGCGGACGCCGCGACAGCACCCAGGTGACGACCGTCGGCTCGCCTCTCCCCGCGACCACGATCAGCAGCGAAGCGAGCACCGACAGCCCGAGGAAGCCGCCTTGGTAGAGCCAGGGGTCGGTGTCGTGCGCGAGCAGCATCGCTCCCACCACGCCGACCAGCCCGACCAGCGCGGTGGCCTCCCAGACCAGCCGCGGCACCTGGCGTCCCCGAAGCAGCCGGGGCGGCAGCTGCACCAGCAGGGCGGCGGCGGCGCCGACCAGCAGCTCCTGGGCGCGGGTGTCGGTGCCGTAGTAGATGCGTGAAGGGTCGCCCGTGGGGTCGAACCTGGCGGCCATCAGCAGCGCCGAACCCACTGCGCCCACCGCGAGCACCACCCAGAGAGCCCGCCGGCGTCGGCGCAGTGCGGTGAACAGACCGAGGAGCAGCAACGGGAACAGCAGGTAGTACTGCTCCTCGATGCCGAGCGACCACATGTGCCGGAACGGCGACGGGTCGCCGTACTGCTCGAAGTAGGACTGGTCCTTGAGGATGAATCGCCAGTTGGCGACGTAGAACAAGGTGGCCAACGCGTCCCCGCGCACCGTCGCGAGCTTCTCGGGCGGCTCCAGCCACCACGCGGCCACGCAGGTGGCGGCGACCACCAGGAGGAGGGCAGGCAGCAGCCGCCGAGCGCGGTGCGCCCAGAACGTCACCAGGTCGATGTGGTGCCAGCGCTTCCACTCCTGGGCCAGCAGCGAGGTGATCAGGAAGCCGGAGAGCACGAAGAAGACATCGACCCCGAGGAACCCTCCGGGCAGCCAGGACACCAGCCCGTGATAGGCCATCACGCCGAGAACCGACAGCGCCCGCAGCCCGTCGAGAGCGGGGCGATACGTCAGCAGCCGCCCCTGGTCGGGACGTCGTTCAGCGTTCACGCAAGCGGTCCTGGGGGCACAAGGGAGGGGTCAGTGGCGTCGTAGCCCAACTCGTGGGCGAGGGCGGCGGTGTCCTGTGCTGCCCGGCCCCAGGGTACGTCGGCCCAGGCGAGGCGGGTGTGGGTGCGCCGGTTCAGGTCGGGCGGCACGCGGGACACCACGAAGGCGGCGTGCTCGGGAGTCACCGGCAGGCCGACGTACGCCGTCATCGACCGCGCGGTCTCGGCGGTGAACGACTCGAGGTGCACGCGCATCGCCTCGGCGCCGCGACTCGAGACCAGCACCTGCTGGTTCCACTCGACCCAGAAGCGCAGTGCGCGCTCCACCGGGGTCGGCTCGTCCCAGACCTGCGGCAGGTGTCGGCGCAGGAACGACTGGAAGGCCGAGGTCGGGCGCGGCGACTGCGTGACGTGATCGAGGTGGCCGCGGCGCACCAGTGCCCGGCGGGCGCGCCATTTGGCCCCGGCCCAGAGCTCGTCCCTCCGGGCGTCCAGCCAGGGCGCCGCCTCCAGGAAGCCGGTGCCGATCAGCGACCCGGCCACCAGCAGCGGATGGCGCAGCTGGTGGATGACGCGGACCTCCTCCGGCAGCTGGTCGAGGAAGGGCACCGCGAGCCACGAGGCGTCGCCGTCCCAGCGTCCGAAGCCGGCGTACGCCGTCGTGTGCGGGTGGAAGACCTCCTCGTGACCGCACTCGAGGCCGAACCGGCGCAGCACCGCAGAGGTGTAGGTGGTCCCGGAACGGGGCATTCCGGTGACGACGAACGTCGCCGGCGCGGCGTGCGACATGTCCGTCGGTCCTTCCCGTGCTGGAGCGCGCATAGGGTACCGTGCGGAGGCCGTCCGACCGCAGCAAGGAGCCTCCCCGTCGTGCTTGACCAGGCGCGCGCTCTCGTGCGTCGCCACCGCTCTCGACTGCTTCTCGGTTCGGTCGCCTCCGCGCTGGTGCTGGCCTATCTGCTGCGGGCACCCGGGGTGCTCTTCGTCGACACCCGGCCGGACCTCTACCTCAACCCGGGGCGGCTGATCGCCTCCTGCTGGCACAGCTGGTCGGGCGGCACCAGCCTGGGTGCTCCGAACTTCGACGTGGGCTACCTGCCGCCGGCCATGGCCCTCTGGATGGTCACGACGGTCGGGACGCCCGCCTGGTTGGCGATGCGGCTCTGGCGACTCGGGCTGTTCCTGCTGGCGGCCTGGGGCGCCGACCGCTTCACCACGCGTACCTTTCCCGGGGCCTGGAGCACCACCGCGCGGCTGACCGCAGCGCTCGGGTATTCCGCCACCACCTACGCGCTGGTGGGCGCGAGCAGCACTCCGGTGATGCTGCCGATGGCGCTGCTGCCCTGGTTGCTGCTTGCCTTCCAGCGCTGTCTGGAGCCCGGGGGCTGGCGGGCGGCGCCGCTGGTGGGCCTGGCGCTGTTCGCCATGGGCGGCATGAACGGCGGTGTCGTCAACATCTTCGTCGGGCTGGCGCTGCCCGTGGTCTGGCTGGATGCGCGCTGGCGCCTGGGCCGCAGTTGGCGGACGCTGCTGGCGGGTGCCGCCGCCGCCCTCGGGGCCGGGATCGTCGTCTCCCTCTACTGGATCGTGGCGACGGGGCTCGCCTTCACGTCGGCCTCCACCGTCGCGGGGACCACGGAGTCGCCGCAGACGGTCGCCGCCACGTCGTCGTACGCCGAGGTGATGCGCGGGCTCGGTGGCTGGCTCGTCTACGGAGCCGACCGGGCGGGTCCGTTCGCGCCGGGCACGACCGACTACGTGACCAGCCCGCTGCTCATCCTGGCGACGTTCGCGCTGCCGCTGCTGGCGGTCCTCGGCGTCGTCGTCGCCCGTACCCGCGCCGCGTGGCTCGCGTGGGGCCTGGTGCTGGTCGGGGTGGTCGCGATGGTGGGGATGTACCCCAGCGCCGTGCCGACCCCGTTCGGGCGGATGCTGGGCTGGGCGTTCGACCACGTGCCCGGGTTCCTGGCGTTGCGCAGCACCAACAAGGCGGGCCCGGTGCTGGTCCTGGGCCTGGCCGCGCTGGCGGGGTTGGCGGTGAACCGGGCTCTGTCGCAGTGGCAGTGGCGCGCCCGTTGGGCGCTCAGCGCCGCGCTGGTGGCGGCCTGGGTGCTGCCCCTGTTGCCGGCCGTGCGCGCGGACTTCTTCGCCAACCAGCTCCGGGTGCCGACGTACTGGACGCAGGCTGCGCAAGACCTGTCGGACCGCTCCGACACCGGCCGGGTCTGGCTGATCCCCGGCGAGACGAACGCGCTGTACCGCTGGCGCGGTCGGGGGGTGGACGACTTCGCATCGTCGGTCGTGGAGCGGCCGAGCTTCTTCCGCCGTACCTATCCCGACGTGCCGGCGGCCAGCGCCAACCTGCTGGCCGCCTTGGACACCGACCTCCAGAACGGACGCACGCGTCCGGGCGAGCTGGCAGCCGCTGCCCGCTACCTCGGGGCCGGGGACCTCCTGGTGCGCAACGACATGCGGTGGGAGACCGTGCGCGGGGCGCGCCCCTCGGAGGTGATGGCCATGGTGGAACGCGACCCCGGGCTGAGGCCGTCGGCGATCTACGGCCCGGCAGGAGTCAACGTCGTGGCCCTGGGTCGCCTCGGCGAGCGCCCGTCGGCGGATCGACGGGAAGCAGAGCTGGCGCCGGTGTTCCGGTATGCCGTGGCGGATCCCGGCCAGTACGTCCGGACGGAGCCGTTGGCCGGTCACGTGATCATCGTGGGCGACAACGCCGGCGCGGCCCGGCTGATGGGTCAGGGGCTGCTGGACGGGCACCGGCCCTTCGACCTGCTGGGGTCCCTGTCCGCCGACCAGGCAGCGACGCTGCTCGAGCAGGGCGCTCGGATCGTGCTCACCGACACGAACCGACGGCGTGAGGCCAACGACCGGACCCTCGACCGGTCCGGTCCGCTGTTGTCGCCGTCCGCGGACATCGGTCCGTCCCGGGCGTTGTTCGGACCGGACGACCAGACCGTCGCTCGCTACGGCGATGCCGCGGATGTCGTGGCGACGGCCAGCGGCTCGATCTTCGGGCCGGAGGCCACCGGGCGGATCGGTCTGGCCTTCGACGGCGACCCCGACACCGCGTGGCAGCTCGGCGACTTCCAGACGGGCCGGGGCCAGTCGGTGACGATCGACCTCGGGGAGGTGCGGTCCGTCGCCGAGGTCAGGATCGACGTCGAGGACAGCTTCCCGACCCGGATCTCACGCGTGCGGGTGCAACTCGGCACCACCGCGGTGCCGGTGGAGGTCGCTGATGACGAGAGCGGGGTCGCGCGATTCCCGGCCGGCACCGAGGGCCGGACCGTGGTGATCACAGTGAGCGACACCGAGGGAGGCGGAACGAACCAGGTCGGGATCAGTGAGATCGGGATTGCCGGTCTCGATCTCACCGAGCGGGCGCGGCTGCCGGAGACCCTGGATCACGCGGTCGCGGCGAATGATGCGCTCGCCGCCGCGGTCGCCTCGGCGCCGCTGGACGTGTCGCTGGCCCGGGAGCACGTCGTGGAGAAGGAGACCGCCCTCCGTCGTGAGTTCTCCCTGCCGACCTCGCGCTCCTTCACCGTGTCGGGCGTGGTCTCCGGGGTGCGCGCCGCGCGCAAGGCAGGCGGTGGCCGAGGCTGCGTCGCTGTGGCCGAGATCGACGGCCAGCCGATCAAGGCCCGCCTGGGGAGACGCAGTCGCGACGACACCGCGCGGTTCGAAGGCTGCGCCGGGCAGCGGGTGCTGTCCTCAGGCCCCCATCAGGTGGCAGCCACGGGGAGGTTGGTCGTCGACGAGCTCGAGCTGACCGATGCGCGAGCGCCGTCGCCGCCGCCCGTGACCGATCCGGCGCCGGTCATCGAGTGGAGCGGCAGCCAGTCCGGCGTGACGGTGGACCTGCCCCCCCTCGACGAACCCGTGGTCCTGGTCGTGGCCGAGAGCTTCGATGAGCGCTGGATCGCGGAGGTCGACGGGGCCTCGCTCGGCCCGGCGGTGGTCGCCGACGGCTTCGCGCTCGGCTGGTGGATCGAGCCGGGGGCCGCCCGCACCGTGAGCATCCGCTACGGGCCCCAGCGGCTGTATGCCGCCACGCTGCTGCTGTCGCTGACTGCGGCGGCCGGCTGCGCGGCGTACGGGCTGTGGGGTGTCGTGGGTCGGTCTCGGCGGACCGCTCGGCAGCGCGCGGCCGAGAGCGAGGATGGCTGATGAGGCGGGGGTCACGCGCACGCCTGGTGGCCGGCTGGATCCTGGCGGCGCTCCTGGTCGGGTTCGTGGCCGGTCCGTGGCCGGCGCTGGCCGCGGCGCTGGTCGCGGTGGCGGTCCTGGCCGGCTGGGCCGGCTCGCGGCACCTCGGGTGGGTGGCCCTCGGCCTGGCCACGGCAGCACCGCTGGTGTGGCTGGTCAGCAACGGCTCCGACCTCGGCCGGGTGAACCCGGACCTCGTGACCCAGGCGCCCTGGCCGAGTCATCTGATGGCGATGGCGCTGGTGGTCGGGACCGCAGCCCTGGCGACCCGGCAGCCCGTCGAGGCGGCGGACGACACGAAGGAGCAGGACGGTGAGTGAGGAGTCGCGCGGTGCCGAGTGGCGGGAGCTCCTGTGGTTCATGCAGGTCGGCCAGCGCCCGTGGCGAGAGCTGCACTGGCTGTCGCTGATGCCCGGAACGCACGTGACGTCCCTGGGCTCACCCACCCCACCGGAGGCGGTCACGCACCTCACCTCGCGCTACCGCCAGCCCACGCAGCGCTTCATCGAGGCCGGTGCCATGGCCTGGCTGAGGGACCTCGACCGGGCGCCGGTCGACGTGGACTGGGTCTCCTCCTTGGAGCCCTTCTCGCTGACCACCGGCCAGGCGGCGCGGTTCGCGCGCGCGCACGACCGGCGGCTCGCCGTCCTGATGTGGCACAACTTCAGGGAGACCCCGCTCTACAGGCTCCCGGGCTACCGCAACGCCTGGTTGGCCTCACGGAACGCAGACTTCTTCCTCTGCCTCATCGAGGCTTCCCGCGGGCACATCCTCGAGATGGGGATCGAGCCGGAGCGGGTCGACTGCGTCCTGCCCGGGATCGACACCACCGTGTTCACGCCGCCGGAGCACCCGGTCGAGGAGCCGGTCGTGGCCTTCATCTCCCCGCTCCGCCACAACAAGGGCCTCGACCGGGTGCTGTTGGCCTTCGACAAGGTCGTGAGTGCGGTGCCCGACGCCAGGCTGGTGATCGCCGGCACCGGCGAGGACGAGCAGCTGGCCCGGGATGCGGCGGCTCGCGATCCGAGGCACGTCGAGTACCTCGGCGGGCTGGACCAGGGCGGCGTCGCGGCACTGATGAAGCGCGCTGCCGTCTTCGTGACCGCGCCGCGCGCCACGCGCATGTGGAACGAGCAGCTCGGCCTGGTCTACCTCGAGGCGATGGCCAGCGGGATGGTGGTGGTCACCACCGCGAGCGGGACCAACGACGAGGCGGTCAAGGAGCCGAACAAGCGGGTCCCCGACGACGTCGACCTGATCGCGGACGCGCTGGTCGAGCTGCTCGAGGATCCGGTGCGCCGCGCTGAGATCGCCCGCCGCAACCGGGACTGGGTCGTCGCCGAGCATGACGTCCGCACCCAGGCTCGGCGGATGGGAGAGGCGTTCGCCCGCGCCGAGCAGCGCCTGGGCTGACCGGCGTACCGACGCCGGGTCAGGGGCGCGCGAGCAGCCGGCCGACCAGGGCTGCGGCCAGCGCCGCGTTGATGGCGACGACGATGCTCACCAACGTCAGCACCTCACCGCCCGGCCTGAGGGTGACCACCGCGCAGAGCACGCCCACGGCGGTCCAGACCCCGACGGCGACCACCTCGTCGTGACGCGCCACCCGCTGTGCCACCAGCAGCTGGTTGGTCGCCAGCAGGGTCCCGAGCAGCGCGAACAGCCACGCGGTGCCGCCGACCTCGGCGAACTGGTGACCGAGGACCTTCGGCACCAGCCACGGACCGACCGCCAGCATCGCGATCGTCGCGGCGAGCCCGATCGCTGCCACCTTGGCCGCCGCCACCCGCAGCACGGCGGCTGATCGCTCGGCGTCGGTGAGCGCGGCGAACGCCGAGAGCACCACGAACTGCGGCGCGAACTGCACCGCCCTGGTGACCAGCGCTCCCGCGGCGTACCACCCGGACCCGTGCGGGTCCAGCGTGATCCGGGCAAGCAGGACGTCGATGTTGGCCAGCGTCCACATGGCGCCGGTGGCCAACGTGATGCGCAGCACCGGCCAGTACGACGCGCGCCGTCGGGTGCTCGGCGCGTGGCCGAGCGCGGCAGCCCAGGCCACCCCGGCCACGACCACCGTGCTCAGCCCGATGCCCCAGACCACCGCCCACGGCCCCAGGCCGAGCGCGAGGCCGCCGAGCCCGCCGCAGAGCCTCCCGATGCCGGAGAGCAGGATGACCGCGCCCAGCCTGATCAACCGCTCCGACCCCTGTAGCAGTCCTTGCGCGGTCGACAGCCACACCAGCGGCAGCACCAGCAGCGCGGCGCTGGCGGCGGCCGGCAACGCGTCGGTGTCGAGCAGCGGGGCGACGGCGAACACGCTCACGAAGGTGACCAGGGAGCTCACGATCGAGAGTCCGAAGGTCGTGGGCAGCAAGCTGCGCGCGTCCGCCTCCAACGCCGTCGTGCGCGCGGTCCACGACTGCAGCGCCATGGCCGGGATGGACATGATCACCGTCAGCGTGAGCAGCGACGCGAGCTCGCCGTACGCCGGGGGGCCGAGCGTCCGCGTGGCCACGATGTTCAGCAGGTAGACGCACGCCTGGGAAGCCAGGGTCCCCAGGGCCACGGCTCCTTCGGAGAGGCGCGTGGAGCGCCGCCCGGACCCTGACATCGGCGGAGCAGTTCCCTTCGACGGCGACGCACCCGGCGCTGCGGGCCGGGCCGCAACACCACTAGTACGGTGCGGGCATGCGGAGCATAGCGCGGGCCGACCGGCCCGGCGCCGACCTCTGGGCCGCCCGCCTGCTCGGCCTGGTGGTGGCGCTCGCCGTCTGTGCACCGCTGCTCGGCCGCGGCGGCTACACGCTCGTCTACGACATGGTGTTCGTGCCCGATCCCGCGTTCACGGCGCACGCCTGGGGCGGCGACGGTTCGGTCCCGCGCGCGGTCCCGGCCGACGCGGTGCTCGCCGGGCTGGGCCGGGTCCTCCCGATGTGGCTGGTGCAGCAGGTCTTGTTGCTGCTGGCCGTCGGCGCGAGCGTGCTGGGTGCCTGGCGGGTCTCTCCAGCCCGCACCGTGCTGGGCGCCGCTGCCGGCGCGATGGCCTTCGGCTGGGGCGCCTACCAGGCCGAGCGCCTCGCGATGGGGCACTGGTCGCTGCTGCTCGGGATCGCGCTGCTGCCGTGGGTCCTCAAAGCCGCACTGGACACGGTCGGGCAGGACCGCCGCCCGTGGTTGATGGTGGTCCTGGTCGGGCTGGGGGCGGTCGCTGCGCCGTCGGCGGGAGCCCTCACCGCCGGCCTTGCACTCGTGCTGATGCTGGTGTTGCCGTGGCGGGCGGGCGACCGGCTGATGGTCGTCGCCTCCGCTGTTGTTCTTAACGCGACCTGGGCGGTGCCCGGGTTGTTGGCCGAGGCGAGGCTGGATCGGGACGCCATCGGCGTCGCCGCCTTCGCCACAGCGTCGGACACGCCGTACGGCGTGGTCGTCTCGGCGCTGACCGGCGGCGGGGTGTGGAACCGGCTGGTTCATCTGGAGTCCCGTGCGCTCCCGACCTCGGCGGCCCTCGGGCTGCTCATGGTGCTCATCGCGGTCCTCGGAACGACGGGCTGCCGGCGCTGGTGGCGGGGGGAGGCCTCCGGCCGCGCGGCCGGCGCAGTGGCCGGTCTTGGTCTGGTCGGGCTGCTCCTGGCGTTGACCGCCGCGACGCCGATCGGGGCCGACGCGGTGACCTGGGCGACCGGACACGTGCCCGGGGCGGGCCTGCTCCGCGACGGCCAGAAGTGGCTGGGCTGGTGGCTGCTGCCTGTCTCGCTGGGTGTCGGTCCCGGCCTGGAGCGCCTGGTCTCCTCCTTCCCGCCGGTGGCCGCGGCGTTCCTGCTCGGCTGCGGCGCCCTGGTGCCGGTGATCGCGACCCCGGACTACGCCTGGGGCGTGGCGGGCCGTCTGGACGCCGTCGCCTGGCCCGACGAGTACGCCGACGTGACGGCCGCCGTCAACGCGGCGCCGGACCCGGGTGGGCTGCTCGTGCTGCCGTGGCATGCGTTCCGGGCGTGGGACTGGAACGACCACCGCACCGTTCTCGACCCCTGGCAGCGGTGGGTCGACCGACCCGTGGTGGCGCGCGACGACCTGGAGCTGGTGCGTCGCAGCGTGCCGGGGGAGGACCCCATCGCCGGCCGGGTGGGCGAGCTGGTGACCTCAGCGGCGGGCGAGGCGCTCGACGCGCCGGCATTGCGCGATCTCGGCATCCGCTATGTGCTGCTCGACCTCTCCACCGCGGGTCAGGACGGAGTCTCGGTCGACGGCACGCCACTGGTCGACGGCCCGCGCCTGAGACTGCTCGACCTCGGCCCGGTCGGTTCGGATCCCGTCCGGGACGCCCGTCCCGAGGTGGTGGCCGTGGTGGATCTGCTCGTGCTCGGGTGGCTCGGGCTCGCGGTGCTCGCCGAATCGCGGCATCGGGGTCGCGGAATGCTACGATTCGCCAGCAGACCAAGCAACCGGAGGAACTGAGTCATGTCGTTCGCCTTCATAGGCACCTGGGCCGCGTTCATAGCGTTCGTCGCCGGGCTCGCCCTCGCTGGGCTGGCCATCATCGCGATGACTTCGATTCTCACCCCTTCGGCGCAGCAGAGCGACTCGTCGCTGATCGTCTACGGCGACGCCGGCTGACCGCCGCTCTTCGCCATCCCGAGCCCCGCACCTCCCGGTGTCGGGGCTCGCGTCGTCAGTGGCCCTGGACCAGGTCGGCCAGGTGGCTGGCGAAGGCGTCCTGGGACGCCTCCCAGGTGAACGACGCGGCATGCCGTTGGGCGGCCTCGCCCATCCTCGCCCGCAGCTGCTGATCGGACAGCAGCTGCCCGAGTGCACCCGTGAACCCGGCCTGGTCGTCGGCCAGCAGCCCGGTCTCCCCGTCGACGAGTGACTCCCGGACACCGCCGGCGGCGCGGAACGCCACCACCGGGGTCTGGTGCAGGCCGGCCTCGACGACAGCCAGGCCCCACCCCTCCTTGACCGAGGGCAGGGCGCTGACCCAGGCGCGCGCCAGCAGTCGGTGCTTCTCGTCCTCGCTGACATGGCCGGTGAAGGACACGACGTCCTCGAGCCCGAGCTCGCTGACACGTTCGCTCAGGTGGTGGTGCCACCAGCCCTCGCCCACCACCGTCAGCCGGAGGTCGGGGTGGTCCGCCCGGAGCGAGGCCGCGGCCTCGATCGCCAGCTCCACTCGCTTGTGCGGCACCAGCCGGCCCAGCACCACCAACTCGGGTGTCTCGGAGCGCGGTCCGACGACGACGTCGGGCAGGCGGGGCGACCCGTTGCGGATGACGGACACGGACTCGCGCCGCACCCCCAACGCGGCCAGCTCGTCGCGGGTGGCCTCCGAGACCGTGACGTAGGGGGTGTGCCGCGCCACCCGCGGCGCCAGGGTGCCCTCGAGCCACCAGCCGAGGCGGGCCATGGCCGGGTGGAACAGGATCGGCCACTGCTCCCTGTGTACGTGGTGGACCACCACGGTGACGGGCGTCCGGAAGTACGCCGCAGCCAGGAACGGCATGCCGTTCTGGATCTCCACGACGGCGTCATGGCGGGGGAGAGCCCTCAGCGCGGCCAACAGCGGCGCGAGGAGATAGATGCTCAGCCGGCCGCCCACCCGGAGGTACCGGACGCCGTCGAGGGTCTCCCGGCGCACGGCCCCCGGGTAGCGCGGACAGAGCATGGTGACCCGCGCACCGCGCTCGACGAAGCCCCGGGCCATCTGGCCGACGTAGACCTCGGAGCCGCCGGCCTCGGGATGGTGCTCGTCGCGCCAGTTGAGGATCAGCACGTGCCGTCCACGCAGCACCGGGGTGGGGGTGCCGGCCGAGGGCGGGTCGGCCGGGTCGCGTGGTGGCACGGGCGTCCTTCTGTCGATCGCGCAGGCGCGGGGAGCCCGCGCGGCCGGGTCAGGTTACCAGCGGGTAGACACCTGCGAATATGCTGCGCGCTCATGTGTGCGTCAGCGGCCCATCCAGCGTCCCGGGGACTCCGGCGGTCGGTCCGGCTGTTCCGCGACTTCCTCCACGAGCAGGACGACCCGGCCCGCTTCTACACCGCGCTGGCGCAGGACTCCGCAGCGATGGTGGGGGAGTACGCCGACCTCCGCGGTGCGCTGGTGCTCGACGTCGGGGCCGGTCCGCTGTACTTCGCGCGGGCCTTCGAGGCCGCCGGGGCGACGTACGTCGGTTGCGACGTCGACGCGGGGGACTTCGCCCATCAGAGCGAGGCCAGCCTGGCCGTGGCCTGCGTGGGCCAGCACCTGCCGTTTCGCACCGGCAGTGTCGACGTGGCGTTCTCTTCCAACGTCCTCGAGCACGTGCCTGACCCCGAGGCGGTGTGCCGGGAGCTGGTGCGGGTGACCAAGCCCGGCGGAGTCGCGATCGCCAGCTTCACCAACTGGCTCTCGCCCTGGGGCGGCCACGAAACCTCGCCGTGGCACTACGTCGGCGGTGAGTACGCCGTGCGCCGTTACCGCAGGAAGTTCGGTCGGGACCCCAAGAACAGGGTCGGGCAGAGCCTGTTTCGGCTGTCGGTCGCTGAGATGATGGAGTTCGCTCCTCAGATCGAGGGCGCGGATCTGCTCGACCTGCGTCCGCGCTACTGGCCGAGCTGGTCCAGACGGCTGGTGCGTGTCCCCGGCCTCCGGGAGGTCGCGACGTGGAACCTCTGGATGGTGTGGCGGCGGCACCCCGACGCCGATGTGACCACTCAGTAGGTTTCGCTGCTAACATCCCGCGGGGGACGAGGACAGCGCTGACCGAGGCGGCGCGTTGACGAGAGGGTTGTTCGATGCGCCGGATTGCTGGATTGGTGCTGCTGGGTCTCGCAGGTTTCCTGCTGGCCATGGCCGCCATGGTGAAGTTCTACGCCTATCCCCAGTTGGCCGTCGTACCCCTCGACCAGGACTCCGTCTCCACCTCCATCGGCGAGAACATGACGTACTTCGACCGCGGCACGCTCTCGGAGCAGACCGACACCCTGACCTCGACCCTGCGGGTCATCGGCGACGTCCAAGCAGCCGAGGACGAGGGGAACAACACCGCGGTGTGGGACAAGTCGACCACCACGGTCCGCTCCTCCGACGACGTCGCGATCTCGGTCGGCACGATCCGGGCGGCGTTCGACCGCAACACCGGCGTGGCGATCGACTGCTGCGACGCGAACATCGAGGACCAGCCGGTCACCTACGAAGGCAACATCTTCAAGTTCCCCTTCAACGCGCCGCAGGACGACTCGGTGATGTGGTGGGACGAGGACGTCAAGCGGGCGAACCCGATGACGTTCGAGGGCGAGGAAGAGGTCCTCGGCCTCAACACGTTCAAGTACTCCCAGAGCATCGAGCCCGAGACGATCGGCACCCTCGAGGTGCCGCCGGGAGTCCTCGGTGAGACCGGTGAGGAAGTGCTGACGGCCGACGTCTACTACGGCGTCGAGCGCACCTACTGGGTCGAGCCCGAGACCGGCGTGATCATGAAGGCAGTGGAGAGCCCGAACCAGACCCTGCGCTACAACGGCGAGGACCGCGTGGTCGCGACCCGTGGCACCACGGGCTACCCCGACGAGCAGGTCCAGGCCAACATCGACGAGTACGAGTCGCTGGGCAGCCAGCTGCACCTGCTGCGCGCGACGCTCCCGGTGGTCGGCCTGATCCTGGGCCTCGTGGCGGGACTGGGCGGCGCGCTGCTGGTTCTCACGGCTCGCGGGAAGAGCGAGGATGAGGACGACTACGAGTCGCCGGACGAGGACACCGACTCCGCCTGATGCGCGTCGTCGTCACCGGGGGCGCCGGCTTCCTGGGCTCCCACCTCTGTGAGTGGTTCGTCGGCCAGGGGCACGAGGTGGTGTGCCTGGACAACTTCCTCACCGGCTCTCCGGCCAACGTCGCCCACCTCGCGGAGGCCGAAGGCTTCCGGCTGGTGCGCGCGGACGTCACCGACTTCCTGCACGTGTCGGGGGCGGTGGACGCGGTGCTGCACTTCGCGTCGCCGGCCTCGCCGGTCGACTACCTGCGGCTGCCGATCCAGACCCTCAAGGTGGGCTCGATCGGCACCCTGCACGCGCTCGGACTCGCCCGCGACAAGGGGGCCCGCTTCGTGCTGGCCTCCACCTCGGAGGTGTACGGCGACCCGCAGGTGCACCCGCAGCCGGAGAGCTACTGGGGTCACGTGAACCCGGTCGGACCGCGCGGGGTCTACGACGAGGCCAAGCGCTTCTCCGAGGCGCTCACCATGGCCTACCGGTCGACGTACGACGTCGACACGGGCATCGTCCGGATCTTCAACACCTTCGGCCCGCGGATGCGGCCGGACGACGGACGCGCCATCCCGAACTTCATCCGGCAGGCGCTGCTCGGCCATCCGGTCACGGTGGCCGGCGACGGCAGCCAGACCCGGAGCATCTGCTACGTCGACGACCTGGTCGAGGGCATCGTGGCGCTGACCTTGGCCGACCACCCCGGCCCGATGAACATCGGCAATCCGCACGAGGTCTCGATGCTCGACCTCGCCCGCTGGATCATCAAGCTGACCGGCTCGGCCTCCGAGATCGCGTTCGTGCCGCGGCCGACCGATGACCCCGAGGTGCGCCGTCCCGACGCGAGCCTCGCCCGCGAGGTCCTCGGATGGGAGCCGAAGGTGCCGATCGAGCAGGGGCTGGAGCGCACCATCGCGTGGTTCCGCGAGCACCCCGAGCTCGGGTCGCTAGCGTCGACTAGAGCACGTCGACTAGAGCACGTCGACTAGAGCACTGGGCCGCCGACCAGGACAGCCGCGAAGATCGCGGTCCCGGGGGTGAGCCGGCCGCGCAGCCGGGACCACCCGCCCCAGACCCGGTCCAGGTGCTCGGGCCACTGCGGCTCCACCAGGCGCTGCAGGGAGAAGCCGTGCCTCACCAGCACGTCGACCCAGTCCTCGAGGGTGCGGTGGTGCTCGACGTAGCTGACCACACCGCTGGCGTCGTCCACCTCGACGTACGGCGTCCGGTCCCAGTAGGACTGGGTGGCCGTGAGCCCGGGCTCATCGGGGTCGTCGGGGAACATCCAGCGGGTCGGGTGGGTGATCGAGAACGCGAACCGACCCCCCGGACGCAGCACCCGAGCCGCCTCCGCGACCGCCACGTCCAGCTCCGCGACGAACTGCAGCGCCCCGAACGACGAGAAGACCACGTCGAAGGACTCGTCGGGGAACGGCAACGCGGTGGCGGTCCCGAGGACCGACGGGACGGCGATGCCGGAGGCGTCGTCGATCCGGCGAGAATGCTGCAGCTGTCGCATCGAGAGGTCAAGCCCCACGGCCCGGCCGCCCTGCGCGCACACCCACCGAGAGCATTGCCCCGCACCCGACCCGACCTCGAGCACGTCGCGCCCGGCGACGTCGCCGAGAACGCGGGCGTCCGCCTCGGTCAGGCCCTCTGGACCCCACACGAAGCCGACATCGCCGAGGAACTCGCCGTGGGTGGACTGGTACTCGTCGGCATAGCGGTCCCAGTCAGGGCCGTTGGCCAGCCTCGACTCCTGCTCGGACACCGGCCTTCGCTCGACCTGCACCGGAGGATGCGGGCCCCACCGCTGCTCCGACTCCTGCACGCGCCGACCCTAGCGCCACAGCGTCATCCGGCCACCGTCCGCCGGTTGGACTCCGGCGCCCGCGCGCGCGTAGTCTTACCGTTCGCCAGAGGTCTGCCTGAGTTCCAGACAGAGCGGACCCGGGCTCGCTATCAGCCCCCCCACCGAACACCCGTGGTGGGAGCACCCGCACCATCGGTAGCGACGCCAGGCCTCAGGCGTGCCCGCACAACTTCATCCACTCAAGGACCCAGTTCCCTTATGACGAGCAGCATTATCTCCCCGCTGACCGATTTCGACGCGCCGCAGGTGGCGATCAACGACATCGGGTCGGAGGAAGACTTCCTCGCCGCGATCGACGAGACGATCAAGTACTTCAACGACGGTGACATCGTGGCCGGCACGGTGGTCAAGGTTGACCGGGACGAGGTCCTGCTCGACATCGGCTACAAGACCGAGGGGGTCATCCCCTCGCGTGAGCTGTCCATCAAGCACGACGTGGACCCCGCCGACGTGGTCGCCGTGGGCGACGCGGTCGAGGCCCTGGTTCTCCAGAAGGAGGACAAGGAGGGTCGGCTGATCCTGTCCAAGAAGCGCGCACAGTACGAACGCGCCTGGGGCACGATCGAGCAGGTCAAGGAGGAGGACGGCGTCGTCGAGGGCACCGTCATCGAGGTTGTCAAGGGCGGCCTGATCCTCGACATCGGCCTGCGCGGCTTCCTTCCCGCGTCGCTGGTGGAGATGCGCCGGGTCCGCGACCTCCAGCCCTACGTCGGCCAGACGCTCGAGGCGAAGATCATCGAGCTCGACAAGAACCGCAACAACGTGGTGCTCTCGCGCCGTGCCTGGCTCGAGCAGACCCAGTCCGAGGTGCGCCACGGCTTCCTGACCCAGCTGGGCAAGGGCCAGATCCGCAAGGGCGTCGTCTCCTCGATCGTCAACTTCGGTGCGTTCGTCGACCTGGGCGGCGTGGACGGTCTGGTGCACGTCTCGGAGCTGTCGTGGAAGCACATCGACCACCCGAGCGAGGTCGTGTCCGTCGGCGACGAGGTCACCGTCGAGGTGCTCGACGTCGACATGGAGCGCGAGCGGGTCTCGTTGTCGCTCAAGGCGACGCAGGAGGACCCCTGGCAGCACTTCGCCCGCACCCACCAGATCGGCCAGATCGTGCCGGGCAAGGTCACCAAGCTGGTGCCGTTCGGTTCGTTCGTGCGGGTCGAGGAGGGCATCGAGGGCCTGGTCCACATCTCTGAGCTGGCCGAGCGCCACGTGGAGATCCCGGAGCAGGTCGTCCAGGTCAACGACGCGGTGATGGTCAAGATCATCGACATCGACCTGGAGCGGCGCCGGATCTCGCTGTCGCTGAAGCAGGCGAACGACACGGCCGCCGCCTCCGACGTCGAGCAGTTCGACCCGACGCTCTACGGCATGGCCGCGACCTATGACGAGCAGGGCAACTACGTCTACCCCGACGGCTTCGACCCGGAGACGGGCGAGTGGCTCGACGGCTACGACGACCAGCGCGCGGTCTGGGAGGAGCAGTACGCCAAGGCCCACACCCGCTGGGAGGCCCACGTCAAGCAGCAGCAGGAGGCCGCGGTCGCGGAGGTCGAGGCCGGCGAGGCCACGACCTACTCCTCGGGCGGCGAGGAGCCGCAGGAGGCTGTCGAGGGCGGCGACGACACCGCCACCACCGCCAGCAGCGCCACCAGCGCCACCGGCGGCTCGCTGGCCTCCGACGAGGCCTTGCAGGCGCTGCGGGAGAAGCTGACCGGGGGCAACTGACGCCCCACGTGGTCGCCAGAATGTCACCGGCGGGGCCGGGTCACCCACGGGGGACCCGGCCCCGCCGGCGCTCTGGTGCCGGGTCGCGCTACTAGGGTGTGAGCGTGCCCGAGACCGCCAAGACGTTCGTGCTCGGTGTGGGCGCCCAGAAGGCCGGCACGTCCTGGCTCGACGACTACCTCGCGGGCTCACCCCAGGTAGCGACCGGTTGCCTGAAGGAGTACCACCTCTTCGACGTGCTCGATCTGGAGTCGGCAGCGGGGCTGCGGGAGACGATGCTGGCCAAGGCCCGGCGGGCCCTGAACCGGCTCGACCAGGGCGGCAGTGCCGATGCCGGGGCACTGCAACGTGCGGTCTTCTACGCCGACCCGGCGGCGTACTTCGACTACTTCGAGCGACTGCTGGCGCCCAGCGGCGTCCGCGCCGCGACCGACTTCACCCCGTCGTACGCCGGCCTGTCCGCGCAACGCTTCGGGGCGATCCGCGACGAGTTCGCCGAGCGGGGGATCGGAGTGCAGGTGGTCTTCCTGCTCCGCGACCCGGTCGAGCGGATCTGGTCGTCTGAGCGGATGTACCACCGCAACCACCCTGCCCAGCGCGAGGTCGAGACCGTGGAGCAGCGGATCCGGGCGACCTATGACCACCCGTTCCACGAGGTGCGCACCCGCTACCAGGACACCCTGACGGTGCTGGATCAGGTGTTCGGACCCGACGAGGTCACGGTGGAGCTCTACGAGCGGCTGTTCCAACCCGAGACGGTGACCGGCCTGTGTGCCCGGATCGGGATCAGCCCTCCGGAGGCCGACCTGGCGCGGCGCGTCAACAGCTCCCCGAAGACCGAGCAGCTCTCGGCCGAGACGCTCCGACTGGTCGCCGGGCACTACCGCGAGACCTACGCGGCCGCGGCGGACCGGCTGGGGGCCACGGTGATCGAGGACCTCTGGCCCCACGCGAGCGCGGTGAGGTGAGAATGTCGCCATGCTGAAAGTCGAGCTGCTCCTCGGTGTCGCCGTGTTCGCGCTGTGGGTCTACTGCCTCGTGGCCGTGCTGGGTGCCCGGAACGACCAGGTGCGCGCGCTGCCCAAGCTGGGCTGGTTCGTGCTGGTGCTGATCTTCCCGCTGGTCGGGTCGATCCTGTGGCTGGTGGCCGGGCGTCCCGAGAAGCCGCCTGCGCCGCGGACCGGGCCGGCATCGGCGTACCCGGAGTACGACCGTCCGGGAAGGGCCTCGGCGGCAGACCCGGAGAGCGATGAGGAGTTCCTGCGGCGCTGCCGGGAGCGCGCCGAGGAGCAGCGCCGGCGCCACCGCGACGTCGGGAAGCAACCTGACGCCGACGCCGACGGCGACGGCACTCACGACGGCACCCACGACGGAGCCTGAGCGATGCGGGTCGGGCTGACCGGCGGTGTCGCCTCCGGCAAGAGCAGCGTGGCAGCGCTGATGGCGGAGCTCGGCGCGGTGGTCATCGACGCCGACCGGCTGGCGCGCGAGGTGGTGTCCCGGGGCGAACCGGGGCTGGCTGCGGTGGTCGCGGAGTTCGGCGAGCAGCTCCTCGACGAGCAAGGGGAGCTGGACCGTCCCGCGCTGGGTGCCGTGGTCTTCGCCGACAGCGCGGCCCGGCGGCGGCTCGAGGCGATCGTCCACCCGCTGGTGCGGGCGCGCGCGGCCGAGCTGGAGGCTGCGGCCCCCGCGGACTCTCTGGTCGTGCACGACATCCCGCTGCTGGTGGAGACGGGGCAGGCCGGCTCGTTCGACGCCGTGGTCGTGGTGGATGTGCCGGTGGAGACGCAGCTGGCCAGGATGACGCAGCTGCGGGGGATGAGCCTGGAGGATGCCCAGGCGCGGGTGGCCGCCCAGGCGACTCGCGAGGAGCGACTGGCGGTGGCGACCTACGTCGTGGACAACGGCGGAACGTGGGACGACCTCCGCCGGCAGGTGGCGGAGGTCGTCGCGCAGCTCTCAGGCCCGACCGGACCGGACTGAATCAGGCCGCGAGATCGGGGTCGGCGAAGCGCCGGAGCTTGGCCAACGCCTCGCGCTCGAGCTGGCGGACCCGCTCGGCGGAGATGCCGTGCCGGGCGCCGATGTCGGCCAGCTTGTGCTGGCGGCCGTCGAGCAGGCCGTAGCGCGACCGGATGATGTCGGCCGCCCGCTCGTCGAGCTGGTGGACCAGGTCGTCCAGGCGGGCGCGCGCCTCCACGTCGAGCACCTCGAGGTCGGGACCCGGAGCCGTCTCCTGGGCCATCAGGTCACCGAGTGAGGTGTCTCCGTCCTCGTCGACCGGAGTGTCCAGGCTGACGTGCTCGCGCCCCCAGGCCATCAGGTCCAGCACTCGATCCACCTCCATGCCGAGCTCGACGGCGATCTCGGACGGATCGGGCGTGCGTCCGAGCTGCCGCTCGAGGGTACGCCGGGCGCCACCGACCTGGTTGAGCTCCTCCACGACGTGCACCGGCAGTCGGACCACCCGGGCCTGCTGGGCGATGCCGCGAGTGATCGCCTGCCGCACCCACCAGGTGGCATAGGTCGAGAACTTGTAGCCCTTGGCGTAGTCGAACTTCTCGACCGCGCGGATCAGACCGGTGTTGCCCTCCTGGATCAGGTCGAGCATCGGCATCTGCGCGCGGCCGTACTTCCGGGCGATCGAGACGACCAGCCTCAGGTTGGCGGTGATGAACATGTCGACGGCCTTGCGGCCCTCCTCGGCAAGCCATTCCAGCTCCTCGCTGGTGGCGTAGCCGGGGGCACCGCCCTTCTTGCGGCCCACGCGGCCTTCGGCAAGCAGCGCTTCGGCCATCAGGCCGGCCTCGATGGTCTGGGAGAGCTCCACCTCGAGGGCGGCGTCGAGCAGGGGGTTGCGGGCGATCTCGTCGAGATAGAGGCCGACGCTGTCGCGCCCCTCGATCTCACGCCCGGGGGTTGCCGTGCGGGTTGCCATGATGGCTGTTCCTCCTCCTCGAATGGGCCGGTGCGCGGCACCGGTCCCACCTGCCTCGTACAACACCGTGCGGGGAGACGGTGTTCCCGGGTCCCGAACCGTGCTGCCTATACCCACCCAGACGTGTGGCACGCCTCAGAAGTTGCCAGTTCTCGCAACTCTTAGGGACTTCTCAGGCGTAGGAGCGGCCTCACGTCCGCACCAGCACCGGCTGGGCCGCTCGGTCTGCGAGCCCCATCCGGTCCAGCATCCAGGCGAGCGAGAAGGCCCGATCGTGCCAGGACTTGTAGCGACCGGAGACGCCGGCGTGACCGGCGACCATCTCGGTGCGCAACAAGAAGTCGCACCGTCCCACGGCGGTGGTCCGAAGCCTGGCCACCCACTTGGCCGGCTCGACGTAGAGGACCCGCGTGTCGTTCAGCGAGGTCTCGGCCAGGATCGGCGGGTAGTCGAGCGCTGCGACGTTGTCGTAGGGCGCGTAGCCCCGGAGATTGTCATAGACCACCGGGTCGGCCTCGGGGTTGCCCCACTCGTCGTACTCCGTGACCGTCAACGGCAAGGAAGCATCGAGCATGGTCGTCAGGTTGTCGACGAACGGCACGCTGGCCACCGCCCCGGCGAAGAGCTCCGGGGCCTGGTTGAGGACAGCGCCGATGAGCAGCCCGCCCGCGCTGCCGCCCTCGCACACCAGCTGCTGGGGGGTGGTCCAACCCTCCGTCACCAGGTGGCGAGCGGCCGCGATGAAGTCGCTGAACGTGTTCTGCTTGTGGTCGAGCTTGCCCTGGTCGTACCACCGGCGACCCATCTCGCCGCCTCCACGCACGTGCGCGATGGCGAACCCTGCGCCGCGGTCCAGCATCGACAGCCTCGCCACCGAGAAGTACGGGTCGATCGAGATCTCATAGGCGCCGTAGCCGTAGAGAAGGAACGGGATCGGGCCGTCGTCGCGGGCACCGCGACGGCACACCAGCGACACGGGGACCTGCTCGCCGTCGGGCGCGGCCGCCCAGACGCGGTGCTCCTCGTAGTCGGCGGGGTCGTAGCCGCCGAGCACCGGCGCGCGGCGCAGGAGCGTCAGCTCACGGCTGCGGACGTCGTAGTGGTAGATCGACGCGGGCACGGTGAGGGTGGTGTAGCCGAGCCGCACGGTCGGCTGCTCGTACGACGGGTTGCCAGCGGCGCCGACGGTGTAGACCTCGTGGTCGAACTCGACGAGATAGTCGTCGGTGACCCCGTCCGTGCCGAGCTCGAGCACCCGCAGCTGGGTCAGCCCGTCGCTGCGCTGGTGGACCACGAGGTGTCCGGCGAACGCGTCGACCGACTCCAGGCGCACGGTTGCGTCGTGAGCGATGAGCGGCTTCCAGTCCTCCGGCTCGGTGGGCGTGACCGGGGCCACGCCGAGCTCGAAGTCCGCGCCGGTGGCATTGTGCAGCACCAGGAAGACATCTCGTCCGCCCACGACAGCGTGCTCGAGACTGAGCTCGAGCCCCTCGCGACGCGGACAGAACAGCTGCCAGCCTGCGTCGGGGCGGTCGGCGTCCAGGAAGCGATACTCGGTCGTGGTCTTGGATCCGGCCGCCACGACCAGGAACCGGTCAGTGCGGCTGCGCCCAACGCCGACCCAGAACCGGGCATCGGGCTCGTGGTAGATCAGCTCGTCGTCGCCCTGGTCGCTGCCGAGCCGGTGCCGCCAGATCTTGTTCGGCCGCCAGGACTCATCGACGGTGGCGTAGTAGAAGTCAGCCCCGTCGCGACTCCAGGTGACGCTGCCCATCACGTCGGTGAGCTCGTCGGCCAACAGCTCCCCGGAGTCGAGGTCCTTGACCCGCACGGTGTACCGCTCGTCGCCGACGGTGTCGACGGCGTAGGCGAGCCGCCGGCCATCGAGGTCGACGGCCGAGCCGCCGAGCGAGAAGAACTCGTGCCCGGCGGCCAGCTCGTTGAGGTCGAGCAGCAGCTCCTCACCCGGGAGCGCCGGCTCGTCGGGCTGACAGTCCTCCACCGGCACCGGGGGCATCCAGTCGTCGGCATCGAGCACCGGGACCCGGCAGCTGGCGCCGTACTCCTTGCCCTCGAAGGAGCGGGCGTAGTACCAGTAGCCGCGGCTGCGGGTGGGCACGGACAGATCGGTCTCGCGGGTCCGGGCCTTGATCTCGTCGAAGATCGCCTGCCGCAGGTCGGCCAGGTGCTCGGTGCGGGACTCGGTGTAGGCGTTCTCCGCCTCGAGGTACGCCGTCACCTCCGGGTCGTCCTTGTCGCGCAACCACTCATAGGGGTCGACGCGGTCGTGTCCGTGGCGGGTGAGGCGGATCTCACGAGGCGTGGCGACGGGGGGCTGCATGCAGCGAGGGTAGCCAAGGACAATGGTCGGGTGAGCAGCCAGTCCCCGGTCGGTGCGCCCCCGGCCGATCAGGTCCTCCGGGTCGACCTCAACGCCGACCTCGGCGAGGAGGTCACCGACGACACCGCGCTGATGGCTGTCGTCACCTCCGCCAACGTGGCGTGCGGCTACCACGCGGGGTCGCCGTCGATCATGCGGGCGGTGTGTGGCGAGGCGGTGCGTCGCGGTGTCTCCGTCGGTGCTCAGGTGTCCTACGACGACCGGGAGAGCTTCGGCCGGGTGGCGCGGGACGTTTCTCCCGAGCTGCTGCGCGAGCAGGTGGCAGACCAGGTCGGCCTGCTCTCGAGGATCGCGGCCGAGGAGGGTGCCACGGTGCGCTACGTGAAGCCGCACGGAGCGCTCTACCACCGGGTTGCCGGCGACGACGAGCAGGCGTCGGCTGTGCTTGACGGGTCGGGTTCGCTGCCCGTGCTGGCGCTGCCCGGGGCGCGGATCCTGGTGCTGGCCCTCGCGCGCGGGCGGCGTACCCATCGGGAGGGCTTCCCCGACCGGGGCTACCTCCCGGACGGGGGACTGGTGCCGCGCGGCCAGCCGGGCGCCGTGCTCACGGACTCCGCGACGATCGCGGCGCGCGCGGTCGCGCTGGCCGCTGACGTCGACTCGGTCTGCGTGCACGGGGACACCCCCGGGGCCGTGGCCCACGCCGAGGCGGTACGCCGGGCGCTCCTCGAGGCCGGTTTCTCGCTCCGCGGACTCTGACGTCCTGGAGTCCTTTGTCCACAGGGCGCGACCAAAGCTGTGGAGGAGCAGCCCGCTTCTGTGGATGAGGTGGGCGGTTCTGTGGACGACACGCCGAGGATCCGAGATTTAGCGAAATACATGCCCGAGGTCCCTTGTGCTGGGGGTCGACGCAGGCGTAGAACTCTCTCTACCAGTTCCGTTCGCGGGGCTGGGGATCGAGTGGAAAAGATGGTCCATACGGCGGGTTCGCTCGCTGCGCCGAACCGGTGACGGGGGAGGCGGGGCCGGAAGAGAAGCACGATCGACCGGGGACGTTACCGAAGCGGTCAACCGAGGGGCTCCTGATGCTCATACCATCTGGAGCCCCTCACCTATTTCGGCCTCGGGACGGCGCCGCTGCCGCCAGGTCGATACTGGTCTCGTGCACACCCGGCCCTACGGCTCCCGCGCCCTCCTCGTCGAGCTGGACGTGGAGTTCGGCCAGGGCGGGAGCCCCACCGACCTGGCCCGCTGGGCGCGGGACGAGGGCGTTGTCGCCGAGGAGATCGTGCCGGGCGCCCGCACCGTGCTGTTCGCCGGACTGCCCGATCCGGAGGCGACGGCGGCGCAGCTCGCTGCGTGGCGGCCTGCGGCTGCGCTGAGCGAGGCCCCGGCGGTGACGCTGCCGGTGCGCTACGACGGGGCCGACCTCGACGACGTGGCGCGGCGCTGGGACATGACCCGCGCCGAGGCCGTGGCCTCGCACGCCGCCCTGGACTACGTGGTGGGCTTCTGCGGGTTCGCGCCCGGCTTCGCCTACCTCTCCGGCCTCCCGGACGAGCTCGCCGTACCCCGCTTGGAGACGCCGCGACCGAAGGTCCCGGCCGGCTCGGTCGGGGTCGCCGATGTCTGGACGGGGATCTACCCGAGCGCCTCGCCGGGCGGCTGGCGACTGCTCGGCCGCACCGACACCAGGCTCTGGGATCCCCACTGCGAGCAGCCCGCCCTGCTGGTGCCAGGGACCCGGGTCACGCTGGCGGTGGTGGGGTGACGCTCGAGGTGATCCGCGCCGACGGCCTGGTCACCGTGCAGGATCTCGGCCGCGTGGGCTATGCCGACCTCGGGGTACCGACGGCAGGTGCCCTGGACCCGGTCGCCGCCGCGCTGGCCAACCGGCTCGTCGGCAATGACGTCACAGCAGCCGTGCTGGAGACCACCCTCCTTGGGCTCCGAGTTCGCTCTCTGGAGGCGGTCACCGTGGCGGTCACCGGGGCCCGCTGCGCCGTGACCGCGGGGGGACGCGCCCGGCCCTTCGCCGAGCCGCTCAGCCTGCCCGCCGGGGCCGAGCTCGAGCTCGGTCCCGCACAGGTGGGGGTCCGCAGCTACCTGGCGGTGGCCGGGGGTCTGGATCTGTCGCCGGTGCTGGGGTCGCGGTCGACCGACACCCTGGCGTTCGTGGGGCCGCCGGTGGTCGGGGTGGGGGCACTGCTCCCGGTCGGCACGGGTGGTGGCCCCCGCCCGGTCGACGTGTCGCGGGCGGCGGCGTACGACGGGCCGCTACGGGTGCGCCGGGGGCCGCGGGCAGACTGGTTCGCCGAGGACGCGCTGGAGCTCCTCACGACCCAGGACTACGTCGTGGGCCCGGACTCCAACCGGATCGGGCTGCGGCTGGCGGGGCGACCGCTGCGGCGCCGCGTCACCTCGGAGCTGCCGAGTGAAGGGCTGGTGCTCGGGGCGATCCAGGTGCCACCGGACGGCCAGCCGGTGGTGATGCTGGCCGACCACCCCACGACCGGCGGCTATCCGGTGGTCGCGGTGGTGGAGCCCGAGGATCTCGCCCGATGCGGCCAGCTGCGACCGGGTGATCGGGTGCGGTTCACTCCGTGGCGACCTGCGCCGGGTGCAGCATCGGGTCGTCGGCACTGAACGAGCGCACCGGGCCCGCGGGGGAGTCTCTCGTCTCGAACCGGACGGTCACCACGCCGCGTCCTGAACCCCACACCCACCCCGGGCCGAGCTCGTCGTGCACGACGTCGAGGCCGGGGGGCCAGGCGCGCTGCCTCGAGGTCGGTGTGAGGTCCGGCGGCGCGTCCTCCGGCTCGGACTCGGTCTCGCCGAAGAGGTCCTCCTGCACCCAGTCGGCCAGCCCGGAGACCCCCACCCCGAGCAGCCGGACCCCGCCCGAGGTGTCGAGGTCGGTGAGCAGCCCTCGCGCCAGGCGGGCGATGGCGGCGGCCACATCGGTCGGGGACGTGAGGGTCGAGGACCGGCTCAGCGTCGTGAAGTCGTGCAGCCGGACCTTGATGGTCACGGTGCGCCCCGACAGGCCGGCCTTGCGAAGGCGGGTGGCGACCTCGCCGGCCTGGCGGGTCAGCAGGCCCGCCATCAGCCGGCGGTCGGTGAGATCGATGTCGTAGGTGCTCTCGACGCTGACCGACTTGGTCTCCCGCTCCGCCACGACCGGCCGGTCGTCGTGGGCACGAGCGAGGTCGTGCAGCGACCGGCCGTGCGCACGTCCGGCCAGGCGGCACAGCTCCTCGAGGCCGACGGTCTCGAGGTCGGCGACGGTGTGGATGCCCGACCGCCGGAGCCGCTCCGCGGTCGCCGGGCCGACGCCGGGGATCACCGTGACGTGCATGGGGCGGAGCAGGTCGATCTCGGTGCCGGGCGGGACCACGACCAGGCCGTCCGGTTTGTCCAGGTCGCTCGCCACCTTGGCGATGAACTTGCTGGTGCCGACGCCGACCGACGCGGTCAGGCCGCCGGTGACGTCGTGGACGCGCGCCCGGAGCTGCTCGGCGAACGCCGTCACGGTCGCCACGTCGTGATCGGCCAGCTCGGAGCGCTCGAGATCGACGAAGGCCTCGTCCAGGGACAGCGGCTCGACCAGCGGTGAGACCTCACGCAGGACCGCCATCACGGCGTCGCTGGCTTCGCGGTAGGCGTGGAACCGGCCGGTGAGGAACGCCGCATGCGGACAGCGGGCGCGTGCCTCCCTCGTCGACATGGCCGAGCGGACGCCGTACTTCCTGGCTTCGTACGACGCCGTCGCCACCACGCCGCGACCCCCGACGCCGCCGACGACCACGGGCTTGCCGCGCAGGGACGGCTTGTCGCGCTGCTCCACGGCGGCGAAGAACGCGTCGAGGTCGAGGTGGAGCACCGAGGCGGCCGTGCGCATCACCGGCTCCGAGTCACCGGGCAGGCACGGTCGGCATGGGCCGACCGTATCTCGTGCGGGGGACGACGCCGGTGGTCACCCGCGTGGTTCGTCCTGGTCAGCCGGCAAACTCGGCGACCCGGGCTTCCAGCTTGTCGATCGCACCGGCCCAACCTTGCCCACCGGGAGAGTCGGCGGGAACGCCGATGTGGGTCATGACCATGCTGGTGCGGTCCCCGAGGTCGGCGAGCTCGACCACGATCGAGGTCTCCACCTGCGTTCCGGCGGGCCTGCCCATCTGCTCGGCGGTCATGGCGTTGCCGTCGGCGTCGGCCATGCTCTCGGTGTAGACGAGGCGGGTCTTCGGGTCGACCTCTCGGTACTCGCCCACGAAGAACATCTGCATCGGGCCGCCCGGAGTCTCCATCTCCATGGTGATGTGGCGACGGCCGCCAACCTGGACGTCCATGTCGGCTCGGGGGATCCTGGCGCCCAGGGGGCCGTACCAGTGGGCGAAGTGCTCGGCTTCGGTCCACATCGCCCAGATCAGGTCGATCGGGGCGTTGAAGGTGCGCTCGATCTGGACGTCTTTGGTGTCAGTCATCGGTCATTCCTTCTCGTTGTCGGAATTCTGGAGGTGCTGGACGTAGTCGTCCATGCGGTCGAAACGCCCGTCCCACATGTGCCGGTACTGCTCGGTCCAGTCGGCGACCTGGGCAAGGGGGGCCGCGGCGATGGTGCAGGGCCGGAACTGGGCGCGCCGACCTCGCGTGATGAGCCCCGCGTGCTCGAGCACCTTGATGTGCTTGGAGATCGCGGGCAACGTCAGGTCGAAGGGCGCCGCGAGATCGTTGACACTGGCCTCCCCCTCGGCGAGGCGAGCGAGAATCGCCCGCCGGGTCGCGTTGGCGAGTGCTGCGAAGGTCTCGTCCAGGTGCGCCTCGTCGAGCGCTGGAGTCATTGCTCCCATCGACGCCACCTCCCGCATTTGCCGCATTGGTTTATTAACTAGTACGGAAAGTAGTCGTGGAGCTACCGGTATGTCAACCGGACGTCTGTGCGTCCCGACACGAACGCCGCCATTCGGGCCACTCTTCGTCCCCAGGCGCACCGAAGCCCGTCGTCCGTCCCCAGGCGCGCATCCGACCCGGCGTGGCCGCCCGCTGCGCGGGCAGGCTGCCGAACATGAACCCCGCGACCACGCTGACCGCACGCACCCCGGAGGACCTGATCGCCCTGGCGCCTGTCGTCCTGGGTTTCCAGCCCGAGGAGTCGCTGGTGATGCTGACCTTCGGCGACGGTGCGTTCCACGCCCGGATCGATCTGCCGGGCTCGCCCGACGACGTGGCTGGTGTCGTCGAGGCGGTGGTGGCGCCCCTGGTGGCGCACGGCCTGCGGCGGGCGGTCTTCCTGGTCTTCTCGACCTCGCCGTCGCAGGTGGGCCTGGTCCCGACGCTGCTGAACGCCTGCGCCGATCACGCCGTTGACGTGGTCGACGTCCTGCGAGCCGACGGCCGGCGCTGGTTCCGACTCCATGATCGCGGGACCGGTCCGGGGGTGGCCTACGACGTGAGCCACCACCCGTTCCACGCCCGGTCGGTGGTCGAGGGGCAGGTCACCTGGTCGTCGCGGCGCGCCCTTGCCGCGTCGCTGAAACCGCAGGCCGACCGGGTCGCGGCCGTCCGAGTGCTGGTGGAGGGCCTGCCTGGCGTCGTGCCGCGGAGCCAGATCGCCGCAGAGCGCGCGTGGCTGGTCGCCTTGCTCAGCGCGGCCGACGAGGGGGATCTGCCGAGCGACGAGGCCTGCGCCCGCCTCCTGCGTGACCTGGCGGACGGACGGCTCTGGGAGGAGGCGCTGTGCTGGCTCACGCGACAGCGGGCCGACACCCAGCGAGCCCTGTGGACCTCGGTGCTGCGCCGGGCACCGGATGACCGGGTCGCGGCGGCGGCCGTGCTGCTCGGGTTTGCAGGGTGGCTCGGCGGCCAGGGAGCCCTGGCGTGGTGCGCGGTGGACCGGTGTCTGGCCGAGGCGCCCGAGGACAGCCGGGCTCGCATGCTGGCCGACCTCCTGCTGCGTGCTGTTCCGCCGTCGCGCTGGGCGGCAGGGGCCGTTGGGCTCTAGGGTTCCGGCATGGGCGAAGAGGTGGACGCACAAGAGTTCTCGCGAGCCGACCGGACTCGGCACCGCGAGAAGGTCCGGCAGTGCCTGGACGTGTTCGAGAGAATGCTGCGCGAGTCGGCGTTCGACACCGACGACCCGATGACGGGGCTCGAGGTCGAGTTGAACCTGGTCGACGAGCTGGGGGACCCGGCGTTGAAGAACGCCGAGGCGCTGGCAGCGATCGCCGACCCGGCCTTCCAGACCGAGCTCGGGCAGTTCAACATCGAGATCAACGTCGAGCCCGCGCTACTGCGCGAAGGTGGCCTCACGACGTTCGAGGAGAGCCTGCGGCACAGCCTCAACGACGCCGAGGACAAGTCGAGCGAGGTCGGCGCCCACCTCGTGATGATCGGCATCCTGCCGACCCTGCGGGCGGAGCACATGCGGCCGCAGTCGATCAGTGCCAACCCCCGCTACAGCCTGCTGAGCGAGCAGATCCTGCAGGCTCGTGGCGAGGACATCACCATCTCCATCGCCGGCGACGACGAGCGGCTGGACACCACCGCCGACTCGATCCTGCCGGAGGCCGCCTGCACGAGCACCCAGTTCCACGTCCAGACCTCACCCGACGATTTCCCGGAGTACTGGAACGCCTCCCAGGTGATCGCCGGTGTTCAGCTCGCCCTCGGCGCCAATGCGCCGTACCTCCTCGGCAAGCAGCTGTGGAAGGAAACCCGGATCCCGCTGTTCGAGCAGGCCACCGACACCCGCAGCGAGGAGCTCAAGACGCAGGGCGTGCGCCCGCGCGTGTGGTTCGGTGAACGCTGGATCACCTCGGTGTTCGACCTCTTCGAGGAGAACGTGCGGTTCTTCCCGGCACTGCTCCCGATCACCGACGAGGAGGACCCCGGCGCCGTCCTGGAGTCCGGGGGAGTGCCGAAGCTGCACGAGCTCCGGCTTCACAACGGCACGATCTACCGCTGGAACCGGCCGGTCTACGACATCGCCAGCGGTGTCCCGCACCTGCGCGTCGAGAACAGGCTGTTGGCGGCCGGCCCGACCGTGGTCGACCTGATGGCCAACGCGGCGTTCTACTTCGGGCTGGTCCGCTCGCTCGCGGAGAACGAACGGCCGGTGTGGTCGCAGATGTCCTTCAGCGCCGCCGAGGAGAACTTCCATGTGGCCGCCCACCGCGGCATCGACGCGGAGCTCTACTGGCCCGGGATCGGCCAGGTCAAGGCCACCGAGCTCGTGCTGCGTCGGTTGCTGCCGTTGGCGCACGCCGGGCTCGATTCCTGGGGGGTCGCCGCACCCGAACGGGACCGGCTGCTCGGGATCATCGAGCAGCGCTGTCTCACGGGAGTCAACGGCGCCGAGTGGTTCATCTCGAAGATGGCTGCGCGAGGCACCCAGGACCGCGAGGACGCGCTCCGCGCCACCCTTCTGGAGTACCGCACGCGGATGCACACCAACGAGCCCGTGCACACCTGGGACTAGCCGTCGGTGCGGACCAGCGATCCCGGGTCGGGTCGGCTGGCGCTGCGGTAGCGAAGCCGTTTCCACTCGCGGCGCAGTCCGCTCCGAGGGTCGTACCATCCGGTCTTGGTGACCACGACGGCCGTGAGCGGCAGCCCGGCCTCGGCGTACGCCGCGTCCAGGGCCGGCCACCACTCCGCGTCTCGGTCGTGCCAGGTCAGCGACCCCGGACGCAACAGCCAGGCGACCGGCTCCCGCTGATCGGCCACCCGGGCGAGCAGCGAGGCCACGAGCTCGCAGCGCAACGTGAGGTCGAGCTGCTCGCTGGGCGAAACCTGGAACTCAGCCCTTTCAGGCCGGTGGAGTCCGCCGACCGAGACCTCGAGAGGAAAGGTCCGGCCGCGTCGCCGGTCACGCAGCTCGAGGGCTGCCGTCCGCAGGGCTCGGGCCAGGGCTGGGTCGACGGGGTGGGTCAGTCCGGGCACGCCCCCAGCGTCGCCGAAGACGCCCAGAATGCGTCACGACTGTCCACAGGGCTCACGGTCGGGCAGCCGAGTTCGATACGGTGCCACGAGGGCCAGTGCGGCCCGTCGAGCGAGGAGGATGGTCAATGGGGACCGTGGTGGTCGGATATGTCGACAAGCCCGAAGGCGAGGCCGCACTCCAGCGCGGCATCGAGGAGGCCAAGCTTCGTGGCAGCAAACTGGTGGTGGTGAGCTCGCATCGCGGAGGTGACGGGTTCGACGGCGACGCCGAGCGCAGCAGCGAGGAGTCCTTGTCCAAGGTCAACGCACTGCTCGACGGTGCCGGCGTGGAGCACGACGTCCGCCACATGGTGCGGGGCTACGAACCGGCCGAAGACCTGATCAGCATCGCCGAGGCCAATGACGCCGACCTGATCGTGATCGGGCTGCGGCGCCGCTCTCCGGTCGGCAAGCTGATCCTCGGCAGCAACGCCCAACGCGTCCTGCTGGATGCGCACTGCCCGGTGTTGGCGGTCAAGGCCAGCGGGTGACTCGGAGCGCCAAGGCGATCCGCATCACCGGCGACGACGCCGCCGACCAGGTCCTCACCAACGACTCCTTCGCACTGCTGGTGGGCATGATGCTCGACCAGCAGTACCCCATGGAGCACGCGTTCCGAGGGCCGGCGAAGGTGCTCGACCGGTTCGGCACCCTGGACCCTCGGCGGGTCGCCGAGGCCGATCCTGCCGAGTTCGCCGCGCTGTGCGCCGTACCCCCGGCGGTCCACCGGTTCCCCGGGTCGATGGCAGCACGGCTGCAGGCACTGGCCGGGCTCGTCGTGCAGGAGTACGACGGCGATGCGGCGCGGCTGTGGCAGGGGGCCGACTCCGGCCAACAGCTGCTCACGCGGCTCACGGCGCTCCCGGGTTTCGGCAAGCAGAAGTCGCAGATCTTCGTGGCGCTGTTGGCCAAGCAGCTCGGTGTCCGCCCGGACGGCTGGGAGCAGGCGGCGGGGGCGTACTCCGAGCCGGGCTATCGCTCGGTGGCCGACGTTGTGGATCCCGACTCGCTGCAGAAGGTCCGCGACCACAAGAAGCAGATGAAGGCAGCGGCCAAGGGTGCCTGACTGCCCGGTCGACCCGGCGTCGGCCGAGTGCGGAGCTTCACCACCGGCATGGCACAATGACCCCGCGGCTCTTGACAACTCCGGGCCTCGCCGCGCCCTTACGCCGGATGACGAGAGGTATTCGTGTCGCCGAAGCACCGTACGTCGCTTCCTTCTGATGTGCTCGCACATCCTGCCATCGAGGCCCTCGTGGGGGCCGGCCGCCAGGCAGGCAGCCTGACCCCCGAGCAGGTACGCCGGGGTGCCGACGAGGCTGGGCTCCTTCCGGGTCAGCTCATCGCCCTGGTGGCCCATCTGGCTGACGAGCACGTTCCGGTCGAGGCCGGCGTGACGTCGCGCCGGGCTGCGGCCGCGGTCAGCAAGACTGCGAAGGCCCCGGCCAAGAAGGCTCCCGCCAAGGCGGCGGCCAAGAAGGCTCCCGCCAAGGCGGCGGCGAAGAAGGCTCCCGCCAAGGCGGCGGCGAAGAAGACCGCGGCCACGCCGGCTCCCGCGAAGGCGGCGAAGACCGTCAAGGCGCCTGCCAAGGCCACGAAGGCCACCGCGAAATCCGCTGCGAGCGTCGCCGCTGCCAAGCCTGCCGTGGATCTCGCCGACCTGAAGCCGGCTGTCGTGGGTCCCGACGGCAAGAAGGTGCTGCCCGACCTGGACGACTCGCAGTTCGAGAAGGACGTCGTGGCCGACCCGACGATCAAGGAGGACGAGAAGACGGCGTTCGTCGTGTCCGCCGCCGACGAGACCGACGAGCCCGAGCAGCAGGTGATGGTCGCCGGCGCGACCGCCGACCCGGTCAAGGACTATCTCAAGCAGATCGGCAAGGTCCCGCTCCTCAACGCCGAGATGGAGGTCGAGCTGGCCAAGCGGATCGAAGCCGGCCTGTTCAGCGACGAGAAGCTCGCCAAGGGCAACCGGATCAGCGAGAAGGTCCTCGAGGAGCTCGAGTGGATCGCGGAGGACGGCCGCCGCGCCAAGAACCACCTCCTGGAGGCCAACCTTCGGCTCGTGGTGAGCCTGGCCAAGCGCTACACCGGACGCGGGATGCTGTTCTTGGACCTGATCCAGGAGGGCAACCTGGGCCTGATCCGCGCCGTTGAGAAGTTCGACTACACCAAGGGCTACAAGTTCTCGACCTACGCCACCTGGTGGATCCGCCAGGCGATCACGCGCGCCATGGCCGATCAGGCCCGCACCATCCGGATCCCGGTGCACATGGTCGAGGTCATCAACAAGCTGGCCCGGGTGCAACGGCAGATGCTCCAGGACCTCGGCCGTGAGCCGACCCCGGAGGAACTCGCCAAGGAGCTCGACATGACGCCCGAGAAGGTCGTCGAGGTCCAGAAGTACGGCCGTGAGCCGATCTCGCTGCACACGCCGCTGGGCGAGGACGGCGACTCCGAGTTCGGCGACCTGATCGAGGACTCCGAGGCCATCGTCCCTGCCGACGCGGTCAGCTTCACCTTGTTGCAGGAGCAGCTGCATGCCGTCTTGGACACGCTCTCAGAGCGCGAGGCCGGCGTGGTGAGCATGCGCTTCGGGCTCACCGACGGCCAGCCGAAGACGCTGGACGAGATCGGCAAGGTCTACGGCGTCACGCGCGAGCGGATTCGCCAGATCGAGTCCAAGACGATGTCGAAACTGCGGCACCCCAGCCGCTCGCAGGTCCTGCGCGACTACCTGGACTGACCGATCGTTCGGCGTCGGGGGCCGGGCATCAGCCGGCGGCGGCCTCGATCATCGGGCCGTCGTGCGCGGTGTCGGTCCCGACGGTGTCGATGACCCACTCCCCGTCGAACTCCTTCTGGCTGGTGGCGTAGGCGTCACCCACGCTGACGGTGGTGGGGGAGCCGAAGCACTCGGACGGGACCGTCATCGTGATCACCCCTGCTCCGTCGTCGGAGGCCTTGGTCCCGCAGCTGCCCTGGGCATCCTCGCTGTCGCTGAGGATCATCCGTGGTTTGTCCTGCATCCGCAGGATCTCGACCTTGCCGCCGCCCTCTCCGGGCGCCGGATCGATGACGAACCCGGAGTAGAAGTCCTCGCCGGAGGCCGGATCGAGTGGCTGCGCGTAGGTGAGGGTGACGACGAGGTCCTGGCCGTCGTACGTTGCGGACAGGCCGGTCAGGTCGGTGTTGACGGTGGCCTCGGGACGGGGCACGTCCTCGCCGTCGACCCACACGTCGCCGGTGGCGTCGCTCAGCGTCCCGTCGGGAGTGGCCTCAGCAGTGGGGCTCTCCTCGGGGCTCGACGAGGCGCTGGTCGGTGTGGTTTCCGGGTCGGCGGCCGAGGTGTCTCGGGACTCGCTGCCGCAGGCGGCGAAGCCGGCCAGGGCAAGGGCCGCCACGGCCACGGCGGTTCGCGCTCTCAGCATCGGTGCTCCTCCGGTCGATGTCGTGCCACCCCACCTTCCCTGGTCTTGAGCCAGGATTCAACGCCCGACACGGACCGGTCCAGGTCACGATCCGGACTCGGAGGCGACCCCGTTCCGGTGCCGAGGCATCTGAGCCGCCCCCGCCGCCTCCTGACAAGGAGGTCGTCCACACGAGGGGGAGCACTATGGAGAACACCACCGCACGCCTCGGCGCCGCCGCGTTGCTGGCAGGCATCACGCTGCTCGGCGCGCCGGCATCCGCCGAGAACATGAGCGCCAAGGACCCGGCAGACGCGAGCGCCTCGCTCTACGACATCCGCAGCGTGAAGGTGAGCCACCAGACCAAGAAGCTGGTGGTGCGCGTGGGCGTCACGGACCTGGTGACCGAGACCGACGGTGGGCCGGCATCGATGTCGTTGTTCGTCGACACCGACCGGACCAGGCCGGGCCCGGAGTTCCGGCTCGGCACCGGCTTGCAGTCCGGGAGCGACTATCAGCTCGTGAAGATGAAGAAGTGGAAGGTCCAGGGATCGCCGCTGTCCTGTGGGCACCGGCTCGTCCTCGACGAGGCTCGTGACCAGGTGAAGTTCCGGATCAACAGCGGCTGCCTGAGGAGGCCGGTCTCGGTGCGCGTCGGCGTCCGCATGGTCGATGCGTACGACGCCTCGCACCCGGTCACCGACTGGTTCAAGGGACGGCGCGCCTGGACGCGCTGGGTCGACCGCGGCTGATCCGACGCTCCGGCGCCCACGGGTCGGCGCCTTCGGGTCGGCGCTGGCCCCACCGCTCAGGTCGCGACGACGCCGGCGACCCAGATCGCAGTAGCGACCACGCCGGCCAGGAACTCGATCAGGATGCTGACGCCGATCGCCTGCAGTGCAGCCTTGGTGGACGGCCACGCGCCCTGGGTGCCGAGCCGGTGCCGTTCGGCGACGTACACGCCGAGCGGGAATCCGGCGAGTGCCCCCACGACCGGGATCACGAAGAAGCCTGCCACCGCGGCGGCACCGCCGACGAGCAGCGTCGAGGTGGGCACGGTGGCCTTGAGCTTCTTGCCGGGGATGGCGTACTTCACGACCTGGCCGACGACCAGCACCAGGGCCCCGACGATGGCGACGGTCCAGGCCAGGCGTCCGCCGTCCTCGGCGGCCCAGACCACCAGTGCGACCAGCATCAAGATCGTGCCCGGGAGCACCGGGACCACGATCCCCATCAGCCCGACCAGGATCGCCAGGCCGCAGGCCAGGTCGGTGCCGGTCACGGGGTCACCCTTGCATACGGTGTCCCGAAATGCCCCCGGCCCCGGACCAGAGGTCCGGGGCCGGGGCGCTCAGCTGAGACGCGTTCAGCTCTCGCTGTCAGGAATCGTGGCGGGAGTGTCTCCCAGCTTGTGGGTCTCGTCGTGCACGGCGGCGGCAACCTCGCGGAGCTTGTCGCCGTGCTCACGGGCGTGGTGGGCGCAGAACATCAGCTCTCCACCGCTGACCAGTTCGACGCGCAGGTAGGCCTGGGCGCCGCATCGGTCGCAGCGGTCCTGCGCGCTCAGAGACGCGGTGCTCGGGGCAACTGCAGTTGTCACGGTGGCCTCTCTCTCTGTTCGTCGTTGTCTGGCTCAACGTAGCCACCGGTGCCAAGATTCCCGGCCGTCCACGTGTCGCGCGACACCTCTATCCAACCACGGGCACCCGACTCCCCGGGCCGGAACTCCACGGGAGGCTCCCGATCCGGTGGAGCGGATGCGCAACACCGTAGACCGGGGACCCGCGACCGGGCGGCAGGCGAGCCTTCCTGAGCCTACGGCGTGTCGCGGGTAGATTCGACGGCGTACCACCCGACGTCTGGACCAGCAGGAGCAGCACCATCGCCGACAACACCTACAACGCAGCCCATCTCCTGGTGCTGGAGGGTCTGGAGGCCGTCCGCAAGCGTCCGGGGATGTACATCGGTTCGACCGACACCCGGGGGTTGATGCACTGCCTCTGGGAGATCATCGACAACGGTGTGGACGAGGCGTTGGCCGCCGCGGCGAAGCGGGTCGAGGTGACGCTGCACCGGGACGGTTCGGCCGAGGTCTACGACGACGGCCGGGGCATCCCGACCGACAAGGAGCCCAAGACCGGGCTGCCCGGGGTGGAGGTGGTGGCCACCAAGCTGCACGCCGGCGGCAAGTTCGGCGGCGGTTCCTACGTCGCCACGGGCGGCCTGCACGGTGTGGGTCTGTCGGTGGTCAACGCGCTGGCCTCCAGGATGGACATCGACGTCGACCGGTCCCCGGCCTCCCGGGGGATCAGCTTCCAGCGTGGCGTCTCCGGCGTCTTCGACGGGGACGGCCCAGACGGTGCCTTCACGCCGGGCTCCGGGCTCTCACGCAAGGGTGGCCGGGTCGCCAAGGGCCGCACCGGCACCCGCATCCGCTTCTGGCCGGATCGGCAGACCTTCACCAAGGACGCCGCGTTCGTCTACGACGACCTGCTCGGCCGCGCTCGGCAGACGTCGTTCATCGTGCCCGGCCTGGAGCTGGTGATCCGCGACCTGCGCGGCGAGACCCCCGTCGAGGAGAAGTTCCGCCACGACGGCGGCATCGGCGAGTTCGTCGAGTTCCTGGCCCACGACGAACCGGTGACCGACGTGCTGCGGCTGCAGGGCAGCGACACCTTCACCGAGACGGTGCCGCTGCTCGACGAGGAAGGGCACATGACGCCGCAGGAGGTCGAACGCGAGCTCACGGTGGACGTGGCGGTGCGCTGGGGGACCGGCTATGACAGCGAGCTTCGCTCCTACGTCAACGTGATCGCCACGCCGAAGGGCGGCACCCACGTGAGTGGCTTCGAGCAGGCGCTGACCAAGACGTTCAACGAGGCGATGCGTGCGACCAAGGCGCTGAAGGTCGGCGATGCCGACGCCATCAAGGACGACGTGCTCGAGGGCATGACCGCTGTGGTCACGGTCCGGCTCGCCGAGCCGCAGTTCGAGGGGCAGACCAAGGAGATCCTCGGCACCCCGGCCGCGCGCGCTGTCGTCCGCCGCGTGGTGTCGGCGGAGTTGAAGCGGTTCCTGACCTCCACCAAGCGCGCCCAGAAGGCGCAGGCCAAGCTGCTGATGGAGAAGGTCGTCGGGGCGTCCAAGACCCGGCTCGCCGCGCGCCAGCACCGGGATACCCAGCGGCGCAAGAACGCCCTGGAGTCCTCGGCGCTGCCGGCCAAGCTGGCCGACTGCCGCACCTCCGACACCGAACGCTCCGAGCTGTTCATCGTGGAGGGCGACTCCGCGCTCGGCACGGCCAAGCTGGCCCGCAACTCGGAGTTTCAGGCGCTGCTGCCGATCCGCGGCAAGATCCTCAATGTCCAGAAGGCCTCGGTCGGCGACATGCTGAGGAACACCGAGTGCGCGTCGATCATCCAGGTCGTCGGGGCCGGCTCGGGGCGGACCTTCGATGTCGATGCCACCCGCTACGGCAAGATCATCTTCATGGCGGACGCCGACTCCGACGGCGCCCACATCCGTTGCCTGCTGGCCACGCTCTTCTTCAAGTACATGCGCGAGCTGGTCGACGCCGGGCGGGTCTACTCGGCGGTTCCGCCGCTGCACCGCATCGAGCTCGGCAATCCGAAGAAGGGCATGGAGAAGTACCTCTACACCTACTCCGACGCTGAGCTGCAGCGCAAGCTCGCCGAGCTGACCAAGAAGGGTGTGCGCTGGAAGGATCCTGTGCAGCGCTACAAGGGCCTCGGCGAGATGGACGCCGCGCAGTTGGCGGAGACCACGATGGACCCGCGCCGGCGTACGCTCCGGAAGCTGACCGTCGATGATGCCGACGAGGCCACGCAGGTGTTCGAGCTGTTGATGGGTTCCGAGGTCGCGCCGCGCAAGGAGTTCATCATCCAGGGCGCCTACGACGTGGACGTGGAGGCGCTGGACGCCTGAGCGGCGTGGGCTCGTGGCCGGGGCGGGGTCACCCCACGGGCTGGAGCAGGCCCGTGTCGACGTCGTACAGGAAGCCGGCCACCGCCACCGACTCCGGGATCAGCGGGTGTGTCCGCACCCGCCGGACGTCGGCACGCAACTGCGCCACCTGGTCGCCGATGACGTGGAAGGCGTGCCACGACGCGTCCTGACCGGCGGCCGCGCCGACCCGCTCCTGCAGCTCGACCTCGGTGTGCATGGCCATGGCGCAGCGAGTGTGCGGCACCAGCAGGATCCGGCGGACGCCGAGCAGGTGGGTGCCGAGCACGAGCGCTTCGAGCGCGGCGTCGGTGACCCGGCCTCCGGGGTTGCGGAAGATCTTGGCGTCGCCATGGGCCAGTCCCAGCATCCGCAACGGATCGATCCGGGAGTCCATGCAGGTCACGATCGCGACTCCGGCATGGGCCACGCCGTCAAAGCCGCTGAGTGAGAAGTCGGCGGCGAAGTCTCGATTGGCCGCGAGGAGGTCGTCGAAGTCACCCACGGGAGCCACGGTAGCCGAGGTCAGCCGGCGGCGCGCAGGACGTCGCCGGCGGAGAGGCCGCGGGTGGCGGCATGCCGGAACAGCACGAGCGCCAGCACCCCGGCAGCCACCGCGCACAGGGCCGCGCCGACGAAGACCGTGTGCTCCTGGGCGATGCCGGCCTGGCGGAGCAGGTCACTGAACGCGTCGCACCGGCTCTTGCCGTCGCAGACCTCGCGCACCGGGGGAATGTCGGCCTGCTCGGCGTAGTACCTCCGCAGTCCGAGCGTGGTCAGCGCCGAGATGCCGACCAGCATCCCGACCATCCGGGCCACCACCACGAGCGCGGAGGCGAGGCCGTGTACGTCGTCGTCGGTGCTGGCCAGCACGGCCGCGTTGACCGGAGCCAGCGCGAGGCCGAAGCCCAGGCCGCCGAGGAGCAGCGGCAGGGTGACGGTCCACGACCGCAGCGCGTCGACGTCCCAGCGGGCCATCAGCAGGAAGCCTGCGGCCGCGCACGCCATGCCGAGCGCCGTGATCACCCCGGCGGGCAGCTGACGGGTGAGGTAGCCGCCGACCACGGCTCCGATCGGCAGCGCCACCAGGAACCGCACCAGCACCAAGGCCGCGCCCAGCTGCGATTCGGGGTAGATCGTGGTGCGGGCGAAGATCGGGATGTCGATCAGTGCGGCGATCAGTGCGGCGCCGACGAAGAAGCTCACCAGCAGCGAGCCCCACGCGGGCGTGCGGGCCATGGCCTCCCGGGGTACGAGCGGGGTCCGGGCGCGGCGGAGATGCAGCGCGAAGGCCACCGTGGCGGCGCCGGCGACGGCGAGGTACCACCAGCCGCGGTCGGAGAAGACCTGGATCTGGGGATCGGCGGTGGCGAACGCGAGGATCACCCCGGAGAGGGCCACGGCCAGGAGCAGCGCCCCCGTCAGGTCCGCCTCCCGGGTGGCCCGCCACCAGCCGGGGAGGTCGATCAGCGGCCGCCGGGCTGTGGCGCAGCGGACTGCGAAGAGCAGCAGGCCGGCCACGGCCACGGCGCCCACGGGCGTGAGCCAGCGGGACTCACCCCAGAACGGCACGAACAGGGCGCCCCAGGTCACGTCGCGCCGCAGCCCGTCGGGCTGCGTGAACACCAGCGACGAGGCGGCGGCTCCGAGGAGGATCAGCAGCAGCCCCACCGGATCGGGTACGCCGGCGCGGCGTGCGGTGGCGCCCGCCAGGCCTACCGGGGCCAGCAGGCGCAGTGCCGCGGCGAGCATCAGACCCACCGCGAGGTTGATCGCGAAGATCGCCCGCCAGTCGGCCACCGCCAGCACCAACGCGCCGAACAGCGGCCCGATCACGCTGCCGATCTCCTGGACACCCGAGACGATCCCCAGCGGCACCCCGCGGCGCTGCACGGGGTACAGGTCCGCCACCAGGGCCAGCGTGGCCGGGACCAGCCCGCCACCACCGACCCCCTGGAGGAAGCGCCCCGCCACCACACTGGGCAGGTCGTAGGCGAGCGCGGTCACGAAGGAGCCCACCGCGAAGACGACCAGCGCCAGCAGCAGCACCGGCACCCGCCCGCGGAGATCCGCGATCCGGCCGATCAGCGGCAGCATCGCGACGTAGCCGAGCAGGAAGCCGGAGACGATCGGTGCCGCCCGCTGCAGCTCGTCGATCGGGACGCCGACGCTGCTCATCATGTCGGGCAGCGCGAGCACGACGACGTAGGTGTCGGCTGCGGCGAAGGCCACGGCGACGGCGGCGAGCGCCAACAGCAGCCGCGCCTGGCGTGACGCGGCGGGCGTGGGGTCCAGCGCCGCCTCGTCTGCCCCGGTCATGAGGGACTCACGGGGCGGTGATGTCCTGCGCGGTCCCGTAGTCGGTGAAGTCGACCTGATAGGTCATGCTGGCGCTGTCGGGGTAGAACACGCCGGTCAGCCGGGCCTCCCGCAGCTCCGCGTCGGCGGTGAGGGAGTAGGTCACCGCGAACGTCGCGCCGGACGCGCTCGGGATCACCGACTTCATCGTCTCACCCGGCACGGTGCCGGTGTACTCCGTCAGGATCTCGTTGTTGCCCGCCCCACCGCGGACGCTTCCGCCCTTCTCGAGTCCGGTGGTGGCGCCGAGCAGGGCCGAGAAGCCGTTGTCAGGCTCCATCAGAGCCGCGGGGTCGGGAGCGCCGTACTCCGCTGGGTCGACGTCGGACCAGCCGACCGTGAGCGGGATCTGGGCGTAGACCACGCCGTCGACCGCGACCACCGGCACGTCGACGTTGGAGCCGGCGTACACGATCGTGATCGTGCCGTCGAAGGCCGGTGCGTGGGTGGCCACTCCGGCCGCTGCACTCAGGCCCTGAACACCGTCGGGGAGGTCCTTGGCGCTCAGGCTCAGCGTCAGGCCGGAGGTGTCGTCCAGGTGCTGCCGCGCCCTGGCGATCAGATCTTCCGGGCTCTGGTCACTGGCCCCGTCGGCGTTGGAGCACCCGAGCGACGTCAGACCCACCAGGACGAGAGCGGCCAGGACCCGGAGGCCGGTCGGTCGCCGGTGCGGGTGCGCTCGCATGGCGGTCAGCCTGCCACACCGGCGGTGCCGGCCAGCGCCACGGCGACCGGCCCGGCGCAGCCTGCCAGCGGCTGGCTGCCCGGCGTGCCGGAGCCGTCTCGCCTCCCGGTCGCCTCCGGCAGCTCCACCGGAGCACCGCTGCCGGCCGCGGCGCGAGCCGGCGCCGTCCCGGCCCAACCGAAGACGAGGGTGTCCTCGCCCCTGAGGAACCGGTGGCAGCGCACCCCGCCGGTGCCGCGACCCTTCGCGGGGTACTCCGAGAAGGGGCTGACCTTGACCGACCCCGGCTCGGTTCCAGGGAGCGCGGTCGACGAGCCCGAGGCCGTGACCACGACCGCCCCTTCGGGTTCCACCGCTCCGAACCACACGGCGCGCTGCCCGGCAGCCAGGCGTACGCCGGCCATGCCGCCGCCGCCGCGACCCTGGGGGCGGACCGCCCCGGCCGAGAAGTGAAGCAGCTGAGCGTCGGAGGAGAGGAAGCACAGCGACTCCTCGCCCGTCGTGAGCTGAACCGCACCGACCACCTCGTCGTCGTCCTTGAGGGAGATCACCTCCCACTCGTCCCTGCCGAGCACCTCGGCGTTGACCCGCTTGACCACGCCGTCGCGGGTGCCCAGAGCCAGGCCCGGACCGTCGCTGCCCAGGGACATCAGGCACAGCGCTCGTTCGTCGGGATCGAGGGAGACGACCAGGCTCAGCGGCAGCCCACCCTGGAGGTGCGGGTCGTTGGCCGAGGCGGGGAGCGCCGGCAGATCGAGCACCCCGAGCCTGACCAGGCGGCCGCGGCTGGTGACCACGCCCACCTCGCCGCGCGCGGTAGCCGGCACCGCGGACACGATCACGTCGTGGTTGGCGCGCGGCCCACCCGATCCGGGCAGCTCCGGTGAGCTCGAGCGGGCCACCAGCCCGCTGGAGGACAGGAAGGCGAAGCAGGGGTCGTCGGCGACCTCCAACGGCACGGCCGACGTCACGGCGGCGGTGCCGGCGGACGCCAGGAGCACCGTGCGGCGCGGCGTGCCGTAGGTCTTCGCGACCTCGCCGAGCTCGTCGGAGACGACCTTGCGCAGCAGCTTCTCGTCGGCGAGGATCGCGTCGAGCTCCGCGATCGTGGCCAGCAGCTCGGTCTGTTCCTTCTCCAGCTCCAGCCGCGAGAACTTCGTGAGCCGCCGCAGCGGCATGTCGAGAATGTAGTCGGCCTGGATCTCGCTGAGGTCGAAGACCGTGATCAGCCGCTCCTTGGCTGCCGAGGCGTTCTCAGAGGCCCGGATCAACTGGATCACCTCGTCGATGTCGAGGATCGCCAGCAGCAGCCCCTCGACGAGGTGCAGCCGGTCGGCTGCCTTGCCGCGGCGGAAGGCCGTGCGGCGTCGTACGACGTCGAAGCGGTGCTTGAGGAAGACCTCGAGCTGCTGCTTGAGCCCGAGCGTGCGGGGTTGCCCGTCGACCAGCGCCACGGCGTTGATCGAGAAGGACTCCTCGAGTGGCGTCATCTTGTAGAGCTGGTCGAGCAGCGCCTCGGGGTGGAAGCCGTTCTTCACCTCGATCACCAGGCGGGTGCCATGGGTCATGTCGGTGAGGTCCTTGACGTCGGAGATGCCCTGGAGCTTCTTGCCCTGAACCAGCGTCTTGATCCGCTCGATGACCTTCTCGATGCCGACGTTGTAGGGCAGCTCGGTCACGACGATGCCCTTGCGTCGTGGGGTCACGGACTCCACCCGCGCCTGCGCCCGCATCCGGAACGAGCCGCGACCTGTCGCGTAGGCGTCGCGCAGGCCGTCGAGGCCCACGATCATTCCGCCGGTGGGCAGGTCGGGCCCGGGAATGAAACGCATCAGGTCATCGAGCCCGGCGCCGGGGTGCGTGATCAGGTGGCGCAGCGCCTGGACGACCTCGACCAGGTTGTGGGGGGCCATGTTGGTGGCCATGCCGACGGCGATCCCGGTGGTGCCGTTGACGACCAGGTTGGGGATGGCCGCGGGCAGCACCGTCGGCTCGGTCTCCCGGCTGTCGTAGTTCGGCTTGAAGTCGACGGTGTCCTCACGGATCGAGGCAGTCATCGCCTGCGCGGCGGGGGCCATCCGGCACTCGGTGTAGCGCATCGCGGCCGGGGAGTCGTCAGGAGAGCCGAAGTTGCCGTGGCCGTCGACGAACGGCAGCCGCATCGACCACGGCTGCGCCATCCGGACCAGCGCGTCGTAGATCGCGCTGTCACCGTGCGGGTGCAGCCGCCCCATCACCTCGCCGACGACACGGGCGCTCTTGACGTGGCCGCGATCGGGGCGCAGCCCCATCTCGTCCATCGTGTAGAGGATCCGACGTTGCACCGGCTTGAGGCCGTCGCGGGCATCCGGTAGTGCCCGGGAGTAGATGACCGAGTAGGCGTACTCGAGGAACGACGCCTCCATCTCCTGCTTGATGTTGGTGTCGAGGATGTGCTCCTCGAAGTCGTCGGGGATGGGGTCCTTCGTCGTACGCCGCGCCATGTCCGTGATTGTCGCCGGTTCACCCAAGGGATCGGGGCCAGAAACGCCGCAGGCGGGGGGAGAGCGATAGATTCTCCGACGTGAACGAGACCGAACAGGCGGTCACCGGGGCTGCCCCCGAGGCGCCCGTGGCCGCGCCGCCCCGGCACTGGGAGGCCGATGTCGTGTTGCGCGACGGCCGCCCGGCCCATATCCGACCGATCCGGGCCTCCGATGCCGAGCTGATGGTCGAGTTCTACGCACGGGTGTCACCGGAGTCGAAGTACTACCGCTTCTTCGCCCCGATGCCAGAGCTGTCGGCCAAGGACGTCCACCGCTTCACCCACGTCGACCACGTCGACCGGGTGGCCTTCATCCTGACGGTGGCCGAGCGGATGATCGCGGTCGGCCGTTACGACCTGATCAAGCCGGGCGAGGCCGAAGTGGCCTTCCTCGTCGAGGATGCCCATCAGGGGCGCGGGATCGGCCAAGTGCTGCTCGAGCACCTCGCCCAGGCAGGTCGCGAGCGCGGGATCGACCGCTTCCAGGCCGAGGTGCTGCCCGACAACCAGGCCATGATCCACACCTTCCGGGACGCCGGCTACCGCATGGTCAGCGGCTACGAGGACGGCGTGATGGTGCTGGACTTCGCCATCGACCCGACCGACACGGCGATCGGGGTGATGGAGGCCCGGGAGCACCGCGCGGAGTCGGCGTCGATTGCCGCGTTCTTCACCCCACAGTCAGTGGCCGTGATCGGCGCGAGCCGCCGGCGGGACTCGGTCGGGCAGGCGCTGGTGCGCAACCTGGTCGCCGGGGACTTCACCGGCCGGGTGCACGTGGTGAACTCCCAGGCGGTCACCGTGTCCGGGCTGCCGGCCTACGCCAGTGTCGGGGAGATTCCCGACCAGGTGGACGTGGCGGTGGTGGCGGTGCCGGCCGAGGCCGTGCAAGAGGTGGTGCTGGACTGCGCCGCCAAGGGTGTGCGCGGGTTGATCGTGATCTCGTCCGGGTTCGCGGAGACCGGCGAGGTCGGCAAGCAGCGGCAGCGGCGTCTGGTGGGTCTGGCGCGCTCCTACGGCCTGCGCCTGATCGGCCCCAACTGCCTGGGCGTGATCAACACCGCCCCCGACTTCTCGTTGAACGCGTCGCTGTCGTCGCTGATGCCGCGCCGCGGTCGGGCCGGCTTCTTCTGCCAGTCCGGTGCCCTCGGGTCGGCGATCCTGGAGAAGGTCAACAACCGGGGGCTGGGGTTGTCCACCTTCGTCAGCGCGGGCAACCGGGCCGACGTGTCCGGCAACGACCTGCTGCAGTACTGGCTGGACGACGACGCCACCGAGGTCGTGCTGCTCTACCTCGAGTCGATCGGCAACCCACGGAAGTTCTCGCGGATCGCCCGCCGGGTATCGCGGCGCAAGCCCATCATCGCGGTGCGCTCCGGGCGCACCACCCAGGGCGTCCCGATGGGCCACGCCGTACGCCGGATCATCGCGCCGCCTGCCGCGGTCGACGCGATGTTCCGGCAGGCAGGAGTGATCCAGGTCGACACGCTGGATGAGATGTTCGACGTCGCCCAGCTCCTGGCCCACCAGCCGCTGCCCCGCGGCAGGCGGGTCGCAGTGGTCGGCAACTCCGACGCGCTCGGCCTGCTCGCCGCCGACGCCGCGGCCTCGGTCGGGCTGGTCGTCAACCAGTCGGTCCCGCTGGGTGCCGACGCCACGGCCGACGACTTCGAGGACGCTCTTGACGCGGCGATCGACAGCGACGACGTGGATGCCGTGGTGGCGGTCTACATCCCACCGCTGAACGTCTCCGGCGAGGACGTCGCCAACGTGCTGGCCGCGGTCGGCGAGCAGTCCGACAAGCCGCTGGTGTCGTCGTTCCTCGGCGCCGAGGGAATCCCCGAGCTGCTACGGGTGCCGGACGTCGCGGGGCACGCAGCCGGCCGCGGCTCGGTGCCGTCGTACCCCGCGGTCGAGGCCGCCGTGCGCGCGCTCGCCCGCGTCGTGGAGTACGCCGTGTGGTTGCGGCACCCGGTCTCCGAGATGCACGAGCCAGGGGTGCTGGAGGTCGAGCCGGAGGGGCGCCGGCTGGTGAACGAGCTCCTGATGCACCATCCGGACGGGAAGGACCTCGATGAGGGGGAGCGGGCCGCCCTGCTGGCGGCCTACGACATCGATGTGTGGGAGTCGCGCCCGGTGGCGTCCCTCGAGGCCGCGGTGTTCGCCGCTGAGGCACTCGGCTGGGACGTCGTGCTGAAGGCGACCCACGAGCGGCTGCGCAACCGACCGGACCTCGCCCACGTCTGGCGCAACATCGACACCCCGGAGGAGATGAGCGACGCGTGGGAGACGTTGACCGGCTTGATCACCGGGCCGGAGGAGGCCGGGTTCGTGGTGCAGCGCAATGCGCCGCCTGGCGTTCCGGTGGCGGTCAGCTCCCTGGAGGACCCGCTGTTCGGGCCGGTCGTGTCGTTCAGCATCGGCGGGCCGCTCACCGAGCTGCTGGCGGACCGCGCCTACCGGATCCCGCCGCTGGCACCCCAGGATGCCGCCGACATGATGCGCGAGATCAAGTCCTCGCCGCTGCTGTTCGGCTACCGCGGCACTGAGGTCGTCGACGTGGAGGCGCTCGAGCGGCTCGTGCTCAACGTGTCGCGGCTCCAGCACGATCTGCCCCAGGTGCGCTCGCTGGAGATGCCGCTGGTGCTGGCCGGCGGCCACGGCATCAGCGTGCTCACGACCGCGATCCGGCTGGAACCGGTCGTGGACCCCCGGTCGGACTGGTTCGTCCGCCGGATGACCACGCTGACCGGCGACACGCTCCCCGACTGACCGTCCGACCGCCGCCCGACCGCTGCCCGGCTGTCGTGGCCGTGTCCACAGCCCCCACGGCAGGCTCCGGGAGGTCGTGGCAGACTGCGCCCATGCGCCGCAGCACCACCGACGAGAGCGACCAGAGCCTGGAGCTCAGGGACGCCATCCAGCACACCGGCTACTACCCCGAGGTGGTCGCGGACGGCGTGCTCGGATCCGTGGCGGGGGAGAAGGTGGTGTCGTTCTACGTCCACCACGAGCCGACCTTCGAGCGCGAAGAGGTCAGGCGCCACCTGACGGTGGTCGTGGTGACCCCGTCGAGGCTGATCCTCGCGCATACCGACGAGCACGCCGGCGACGAGCTCCTGCCCGAGCCCTACACCTCGACGTCCACCGAGGCGATCAGCCTGCCGCTGGTGCGCTCGGTGGTGGTCACCCGGATGATCACCAACCCCGCCGCGGGCCCGTCGGAGGCCGCGGAGGCGGTGCTCACGATCGGCTGGGGCGGCGTGAGCCGGATCGACCTCGAGCCGGCCGGCTGCACGGACCCCCAGTGCGACGCGGACCACGGCTACACCGGCGTCCTCGCCGGCGATGACTTCTCGCTCCGCGTCTCGCGGGCCGCGGACGGGACCGACGCGGTGGGCGGCCTGCTGGCCTTCGCCGAGTCGCTGTCGTCGCGCACCCGCGGCGGGTGAGGGTGACGGCGGGCCCGCAGCCATGACGGGAGAGCAGTTCGTCGAGCCGGCGTACGGACAGCGGTCGCTGGGCGACGTCGTCCCGGCTGTGGCCAGGGCCCTCGGCGTGCCCTGGGACGGCGACCCCACGGTGGGGGAGTCGTGGGCGCTGCCGCCCGCTTCGTCGTACGTAGTGCTCCTCGTCGACGGGCTCGGGTCGGAGCTGTTGCGCCGCTACGCCCATGCCGCGCCGTTCCTGGCGTCGCTGTTGCGCCGCTCCGGGCCTGCGGCGGAGGCCACCGCCGGGGTGCCGTCGACGACGGCGACCAGCCTGGCGTCACTCGGCACCGCGCTCCCTCCGGGCGCCCACGGACTGGTGGGCTTCACCAGTCGGGTGCCCGGCACGGAGCGGCTGCTCAACGCGCTCTACTGGGACAAGCAGGTGGACCCGCGGGAGTGGCAGCCGCATCCGACCGCGTTCGCGCGCCTGCAGGCGGCCGGCACGTTCGTGACGATCGTGAACAAGCGTGAGTTCGCGCGGTCGGGACTCACTATTGCGGCGCACCGCGGGGCGACGTACGTCGGAGCCGACCGGGTCGGCGAGCGCATCGCCGCGGTGATCGCCGCGGCCGCGGACCGGCCGTCGCTGACCTACGCCTACGACGGTGACCTCGACTGGACCGGGCATCGCTACGGCGTCAGCTCCGCGCACTGGCTGCAGCAGTTGGCCATGATCGATGCCGAGGCCGAGCAGCTGCGGGAGGAGCTGCCCCCCGACGTACGACTGGTGATCGTGGCCGACCACGGGATGGTCGACAGTCCGGCCGAGGACCGCCTGGACGTCGACGAGCACCCGCAGCTCAGGGACGGACTGATCCTGCTCGGCGGCGAGGCGCGGTTCCGCCACCTCTACGCCGACGGCGGCAGCATCGACGACCTGGCCGCGGCGTGGCGAGAGACCCTGGGCGACCGGGCCAGCGTGCTCACCCGGGAGGAGGCGATCGCCCGGGGTTGGTTCGGTGCGGCCCGTCCTGCCGTCCTGCCCCGCCTGGGTGACCTGGTGGTGGCCTGCCACGGAACCTTCGGGGTGTTCTCCAGCGTGGACTTCGGCTACGAGATGTCACTCGTGGGACTGCACGGGTCGCTGACCCCCGACGAGATGAACATCCCCGTGCTGGTCTCCTGACTCGGATCCCGGGAGGGCTCAGCCGAAGGGGAGCGGCTCGGGTGCCAGCGAGACCGCCTTGGCCCGGGCGGCAGTCAGCCGACGCCGGTGGTGCTGCCGGCAGAGCACCTCGTAGGCCACGGCCGGGGGCGGCTCGTCGACGGCCTCCACGTCGCCGACGACGATGACCTCGCCCTCGACGACCATGACCCCGTCCTCGGTGCGAGCGTTGTGGGTCGCACGCTTGCCGCACCAGCACAGCGCCTCCACCTGCAGCGTCTGCACCCGGTCGGCGAGCTCGACCAGCCGGGCGCTCCCGGGGAACAGCGCGCTGCGGAAGTCGGTGAGGATCCCGAACGTGAAGACGTCGATCTGCAGCTCGTCGACGACCTTGGCCAGCTGGTCGATCTGCGCCGGGGTGTAGAACTGCGCCTCGTCACAGATCAGGTAGTCGATCCGGCCGCCCTGGGTCAGCGCGTCGACGACGTAGCGCCAGAAGTCGAACCCCTCGGGCACCTCGATCGCGTCGTGAGCGAGCCCGAGCCTGCTGGACAGCACCGCCACGCCGGCCCGGTCGTGCGCGGTGAAGATCCGTCCGAGGCGGCCACGCTGGGCGTGGTTGTGGTTGGTCTGCAGCGCGAGGGTGCTCTTGCCGGAGTCCATGGTCCCGGTGAAGAAGTGCAGTTCGGCCACGAGTCGGGATCCTCGCACACGGGTCCGACGCCGTCCGCGGGCGGCCGGCGGAACCGGGTCGCTTTCCGTGATCTGATCGTGACCTGAGGTCCTGTGGAGAAGGGCCTCTGGCCTGCGGGGATGTCGGTGGTGCCTGGTTGGCTGGGGGTATGTCGACGCAGCCGCTCACCGTTCCCGTTCCGGGGTCTCCGGACGCGGTGTTGGCGGCGGCGCGGGGGCATCAGCGGGCCGTCTCGTCGGGTGAGGCGGGGTTGTTGGTGGCGGCGGTGGAGTGGGCGGCGCTCCATGAGCCGACCGACCTCGCCGATGCCGCGTCGTGGTGGCTGGCCGGTGAGGCGATCCCGATCGCGGGCGATGGTTGTCCGGAGATTGCGGGGTGGGCGGTGGCGGAGTTCGCGGCCGCGGTCGGGCTGACCACCGACGCCGGGCGGCGGTTGATCGGGCAGGCGTTGGAGCTGGCCTGGCGGCTCCCGACCTTGTGGGAGCAGGTGCAGGAGGGTCGGGTGCCGGCCTGGCGGGCTCGCCGGGTCGCCGACGCCACCATGAGCCTGACACCGGGTGGCGGCGGGGTTCGTGGACCGGCAGGTCGCCGCCGTCGCAGGGAAGATCTCGCTGCCGCAGTTGGACCGGCTGATCACCGAGGCCAAGGTCCGGCACGAGGCCGCGGAGCGGCCGGACCCGTCAGATCCGTGCCCAGCAGGCCCCGACGCTCGTCGGGTGGACGTGCGCACCGACCTGACGTCACCTTCGACGGCACCGTCCCGGTGGTCGGGGAGCTCGACCTCGCCGACGCCCTGCACCTCGACCAAGCCCTCACCGCGGGTGCCGAGCAGCTCAGGCTCGCCGGTTCGGCCGACACCCTCGACGCCCGCCGCGCGGTCGCGCTCGGTGAGATGTCCCGCGCGCAACTCGCCCTGACCCTGGACCAAACCGAAGACGCAACGTCCACCGGCAAGCCGGTCCGGCCGGTCACCCTCTACCTCCACCTCAGCGAGGCTGCGCTCACTGGCGGCAGCCCTGTTGGACGGTGTGAGAACACCCAGACACCGGTCAACGCCGAGACCATCCGGGCCTGGTGCGGCCACCCCGACACTGTGATCACCGTCCGCCCGATCCTCGACCTCACCGAGCACGTCCGGGTGGATCAGTACGAGATCCCCGACCGCCTCCGGGCCCAGATCGATCACCGCGACGGCGGTTGCGTCTTCCCGTGGTGCACGAGACCAGCAAGGGCCTGCGACCGACGATCACCGAGAGCCCTACGACGAGTCGGACCCGGCCCGCGGTCCGACCTGCTCCTGCAACCTCGCACCGCTGTGCCGACATCACCACCGGTTGAAGACCCACACCCCGTGGCGCTACCGATCACCCGAACCCGGCGTCTACCTCTGGAGCAGCCCGCACGGCTACATCTTCCTCCGCAACCCCATCCGGCACGGTCGACGTCACCCCGCCCGATGCGGCGACCACCGCCGGCTGCCCGCCCGGTCACCCACCCGACCGGTAGCCACGCCGCTCCACACCCCGCCACCTGCGACCCGTGGCGGGGGCATCGGCGTACCAGGGGGAGCGCACCCTCTAGCCACTGAGCGAATCGCCGGAATCGGCGCGCACATGGTGGCTGCCCGTGCCACCATTCCCGCGTGGCAGGCGAACCCGGACTGGTCGACGCGGATGCGAATCGATGGCGCCAACTCGTGAAGGCTGCGCGAGTCGGGGCTATTGCGCTGGCGACCATGGCGCTCTGTGTGGTGTTGATCTTCGGCTCGGCCGCGCTGGTCAGTGATGACGGCAACCGTCCACTGATCTACGTGTACGCGCCTTCAATCATGGTGACCGTTGGAAGCTTTGTCGCGATGATCTTCGGCCGCAAGCGGCGGCTGCTGTACGGCTCGATCCTGTTGGGCGCGGCCCTCTTCTGGGTGGGCGGGTGGATCCTCTTCCTCGTCGCCATGTCTGAGCTCTACTAGACCCCCTCTCCGGCTAGGCGCACGGAACTACCGCTGTCGGACCGTCGGCGGGTCATTCGAGAAGCGGTAGCTCGAGGTCGTAGGCCAGGACCACGGCCCGGGCGAGTTGCACCTCTTGTTCGGCGCTGAGGTACCCGACGCTGCGGCCGAGCAGGTTCACTGGAACGGTGATGACGTTGTCGAGAGCGACCACGCAGTCGTGATCCAGCCCGTTGTCGGGTCCAACCCTGACCTCGCTGGACAAGCCCTTGATGGTGGTGGTGATGGGAGCGACGGTGACCTTGGTCATCGCGGCCCGCGCCGCCTCGCGGGTCAAGACGAGGGCTGGCCGGGTCTTGTCGAGACGAACCAGGCAGATCTCGCGCACCGATCAGTCCGCGACGTCGAGGTGGGTGCTGCTCCACTGCACCAGGTCGTCCAGGTCATCGGCTGGGCTGTGCTCACGCAGGACCTGCGCGTCTTGTTCGGCGGCCAGTCGACGCATCTCCCGCTCCACTGCTGCCGCGACGAGCGCGGCTCGGCTGGGTGCCTTCCCCGTGGCCACGGTGCGGTCCAAGAAGGCCACCATCTCGTCAGGGAGGCGAACAGCGATCTGAGTACTCATGTCACCCATCGTACCCCGCCGCATCCCAACGTGGGATGCGACGGAGCTGCCGAGGTGCGTGCGCGGCTCCGAGGATCATCGTGACGAGGACTGAGCAGCCTCAGACCGCGATCCAGTAGCGCCTCACCGGTCCGCTGTCGGTGTCTCGGATGCCTTCTAGGCCGCCGCAGCGTTCGATGGAAACGGTGTTGTCCGACAGACATGGGACAAGCACGCGGTCCACGGAAGGAGCGGCCCGATGTGGCCCAGATCGTCATCGAACGTGCGGCGTAGGGCAATCGCCTCGAGCACCTGACCGTCCTCAACGATCCACCGAGGCGAGCCGTGTCGCTGGCGCGGACACGGAGCACCGAAGGGATGACCGAAGCGCTGCCGGTCATTCACCCACGCCGCGAATCCGTCAGGTGAGTCCAGGTCGTGCTTGTCGTCGAGGGCAAAGCGTGGCTGCCATTGGTTGTCCCGACGAGTAGCCACTCGTCCGTCTGAGTCAGGACCCCGGGCGCAGGGGCTGAGCTCGTCGAGTGCGGCAGGATCATCCTCATGACCGCCCTCACCGGACCGTTGATCTCGGCTGCTGAACTCGGCGAACGGCTAGACAGCATCACGGTGCTCGACGTCCGCTACCAGCTCGGGCAGCCGGACGGCTGGGAGCAGTACGCCGCCGGGCACGTCCCCGGGGCGGCCTACGTCGACCTGGACGCCGATCTGGCCGACCCGCCCGGAGCCGGTGGCCGCCACCCACTGCCGGATCCCGACCGGTTCGTCCGGGCCATGCGCGCAGCCGGAGTCACGGCGGATCGGACGGTCGTGGTCTACGACGACTGGAACAGCCTGGCGGCCGGACGCGCATGGTGGCTGCTGCGGCACTACGGCCACCCCGACGTCCGGGTCCTCGACGGTGCGTGGCCGGCCTGGCTTGCTGCCGCGGGTCCGGTCGAGACGGGGGAGGCCACGCCGACGCCGGGCGACTTCGACGGCCGCCCCGGGGCGATGCCGGTGGTCGAGGCGGACGCCGTACCGGACGTGCCGGTCCTGATCGACGTCCGGGCGCCCGAGCGCTATCGCGGCGAGATCGAGCCGCTCGACCCCGTTGCCGGGCACATCCCCGGCGCGCACAACGTGCCGCTCACGGTGAACCTGGACGGCGCCGGCCGGTTCCGTGATCCGGCCGAGCTGGCCCAGGCGTACGCCGCGGTGGGAGCGACGCCACCAGCGCGGGTGGCGGCCTACTGCGGCTCGGGGATCACCGCCACCCAGGCAGTGCTGGCGATGGAGCTGGCCGGGATCAGCGCGGCGCTCTACCCCGGCTCCTGGTCGGGCTGGGTGGCCGATCGGAGCCGGCCGGTGGAGCGGTGAGGCTCACTCGGACGAGCCGCCACCGAACATGATCTCGTCCCAGCTGGGGACGGAGGCCCGGCCTCGGGTCTTCTTCACCTCGCGACGGTGCGGGGGCTCGGCCTCGGGGGTGTCTTCGGCGTCCGGCGCCTGAGCCACGACCGCGGCGGCCCCGTCGACCACGGCTGCCCCGTCGCCCACGGCAGCCCCGTCGCCCACGGCAGCCCCGTCGCCCACGGCGGCGGGCTCAGCGGCGGGCTGGGCGCCGGACTCAGCGGCGCCACCAGGGTTCTGACGCGCGAAGACGCTGTCCAGGAACGCCTCGGCCGGGGGTTCCTGACCCAGGGTGTCCGGCTTCCGGCCGTCGCCGGCCGACCCGGCCGTCTTGGCGGCGGACTTGGCGGCGGCCCGGACCTGCGACGCCGTCTCCGAGAGATCCTCGGTGTCGGCGACCAGCTCGATCGCGTCGTCCCCGAGCGGCAGCTCGTCAGCGGGCACCGCCGTGAGCCGACGCTTGCGCACCGGGCTCAGGTCGTCCCGGGCCGCGGCCGCGGGCGCCTCGGGGAGGTCACCCACCAGCCAACGTGCGTCGTCGTCCTCGACCACGACGTAGTTGCCGGGCGGGTCGAACGTGAAGTGGGCAGCGCCGGAACGCCCACCCACCGGGAGCGGGACGGCCAGGGTCCAGCGACCGTCCTCGCGCCGTCGGGCGTCCCACTCGAGCGAGTCGGCGGGGATGTTCGCCTGCCGGAGGTGGGCCGCCACGGCCTCGCCGAGGGTGCGACCAGCCGCCTCCCCGCCGGTGCGCCGCACGGAGGCGCGCTGCGCGCGCTCCGCGACGTGGGCACGCTCGGCCAGCACCGGCCCGGCGTACGCCATGATCTTGTCGGCAGTGGTTCCCGCGGCCTGGGCCACCTGCTCTGGTGACTCACCGGCCCGGATCCGAGCCTGGATGTCGCGAGGACGCAGTGAGCTTTCCATCTGGATCTCCAACTGGCCGAGGCGGGTGCGGTCACCGCGCAAGGCGGCCCGGAGGGTCTGGTCGGCGTCGAGGGTGTGCTCGTGGCCGGCGTCGTCCACCAGCAGCAGGCGTGCCTTGTCCTCGCTCATGCCCACGAGGGTGAGGTGCGCCATCTCCTGCGTCCGTTTCTCCGCTGTCCGGTCTGCGCGGCTGCCCCGACGGGTGCCGGGGCGGTCCGAGCGATGGGCCGAGCCTACGCCAGCGGGGGCACGCCGCAGCGGTGCCGACCCGGCGTGGCATGGACAGTCCTCGTTCCGGCGGCGAGGCTGTCCGGGATCGATGTCGAGACCACGGCCTCGGCTCCGACGTCCTGGACGAGCGTCGCACCGCGCGACCACACCCCCAAGGAGCACCGCGATGAAGTACGTCGTCCTGATCCACGCGAACCCCGACCCCTGGGGTCACCCGACCCACGAGTTCACGCCGGAGGGCCGCGCCATCCCGGCCGAGGAGAAGGCCTCCGGAGATCGAGCCTTCGAGGCCCTGCTGGGCGAGCTCCAGGCCTCGGGCGAGTTCGTGGTGGCCGAGGCGCTGGCCGCCCCGGCCACCTCGACGATCTACCGCTGGGGCGAGGGCACGCCGGTGGCCAGCGACGGGCCGTTCGCCGAGACCAAGGAGCAGCTCGCCGGCTTCTTCCTGCTCGACGTCGCCAGCCGCGACCGAGCCGAGGAGATCGCTCGGCAGTTCGCCTGCGCCGGCGACGTCATCGAGCTCCGGCCGGCGATGTGGGGCGGCAGCGAGGACGGGTGAGCGAGCCCGTTCCGGAGGACCTGTGGCGCGCCCTGGCGCCCCAGGTGATCGCCGCACTGGTACGCCGGCACGGCGACTTCGGCTCGGCCGAGGACGCTGTGCAGGACGCGCTGGTGGCCGCCGCGCGGCAATGGCCCGAGGACGGTGTTCCGGAGCATCCCCGAGCCTGGCTGGTCACGGTCGCCTCGCGCCGGCTGGTCGACCGGTGGCGCAGCGACCGGGCGCGGGTCGAGCGAGAACACCGTCAGGGGCCGCACGTCGCGGACCTCGTCGCCCCGGCCGCCGACGCTGCCCTTGACGGCCGCGACCTGGATCGCGACGACTCGCTCGCCCTCCTGCTGCTCTGCTGCCACCCCGCTCTCTCGCGCCTCTCGCAGGTGGCCCTCACGCTGCGTGCGGTATCCGGGCTCAGCACCGCCCAGGTCGCCCACGCCTTCCTGGTGCCCGAGGCGACGATGGCGCAACGCATCTCCCGGGCCAAGGCCACGCTGCGGGAGATCGACGCGCCCTTCGCCGCGCCACCCGCGTCGGAGATTCCCGACCGCGTGATCGGCGTCGCCCAGGTGCTCTACCTCGTCTTCTCCGAGGGACACACCTCGACCACCGGTGGCGCGCTCGTCGATGTCTCGCTCGCGGAGGAGGCGATCCGGCTGACCCGCCTGCTGCGCGCGTTGGTGCCCGAAGCCGACGAGGTCACGGGACTGCTGGCGCTGATGCTGTTGACCCACGCCCGCCGCCGCACGCGCACCTCCCCTGACGGCGCGCTGATCCCGTTGGCCGAGCAGGACAGGGACCGGTGGGATCGTCTGCTGATCGGGGAGGGCGTGGCGATGGTCGAGAGCGTGCTCGGGCAAGGACCGGTGGGGCCCTACCAGCTGCAGGCCGCAATCGCCGCGGTGCACGCCGAGGCCACCCTCGCGAGCGATACCGACTGGGAGCAGATCGAGGTTCTCTACGGGATGCTGGCCGAGCTGCTGCCCACCCCGGTCGTCGCGCTCAACCATGCTGTCGCTCGGGCCGAGGCGAGCGGCCCCCAGGCCGGGTTGGCGGCTCTGGAGCCGTTGCTCGCCGACCCGGCGCTCCGCCGCCAGCATCGGGTGCATGCCGTGCACGCTCACGTCCTGGAGCGGGCCGGGCGGCACGAGGAGGCTCGGGCGGCGTACGAGACGGCGGCGCGGCTGGCCACCAGCCGACCCGAGCAGCGCTACCTGCAGCAGCAGGTCGGCCGGCTCACCCGCGGCACGACCAGGTAGGGGTCAGCGCGGCGCTGCCTGCGCCGCGAGGGCCAGCAGGGCTCCGGCCGCGACCGGGATCAGGTACGCCGCCGAGGCACCCCAGCCGTCCACCACCAGTCCCGCCAGCACGGCCCCGGGGGCCACACCGCCGGCGATCCCGGTGTGGACGATGGCCATGCCTTCGGAGAGCCGGGCCGACGGCACGGTCTGCTCGGCCAGGGAGTTGGTCGCGATCAGGGTCGGGGCGATCGCGAACCCACCCACGAACAGTACGACGGCGAGTGTGGCGATCGACCCGACCAAGGGCAGTGGTGCCATCGCGACGGCCACGGCGGCGGCGCTCCAACGCAGCCGGGAGCCCGACCCGCGACGCCAGTGGACGGCGCCCGTCGCGACCCCCGCCACCAGGCTGCCCGCGGCCCACAGCGCGAGCAGCGGCCCCGACCATCGCTTGACGCCCTGCTCGTCGGCGAACGCCACGGTGGCGACCTCAGCCGCCCCGAGCGTCGTCCCGAGGAGCAGCGCGATCAGCGCGATCGTGAGCATCCCTCGCCACGGCATCGCAGCCGGGGCCGTCGTGGTGCTGGACCTGGCACGGGCCGGCGGCTCGGTGCCGCGCTGGGCGGCGTACGCGAGCGTGCCGACGAGCCCCAGGGCAGCGGCGGTGAGCAGACCCGCGTAGGGGTGCCAGCCGGTCGCGAGGACGGTGACCAGGATCGGGCCGGCGATGAAGACGACCTCGTCCAGCACCGACTCCAACGCGAAGGCCGTGTGCAAGTCGGCCGGGCGGTCCAGCACGTGCGCCCACCGGGTCCGGACGCTGGCTCCCACGGCAGGCAGGGTCGCGCCGGCGAGCGCGGCGGCCAGGTAGCCGGCCGCGCGCGGCCAGCCGAATTCGATGCTGAGCACCAGCAGCACGAGCGCCGCCGTGCAGATCACCACCGCGGCGGCCAGCACCCACGCCTGTCCCCATCGGTCCAGCAGCCGGCCCTGGGCCACCGTGAGGAGCGCGTTCGCGACGAGGAACGTCGCGCTGACGGAGCCGGCGAGCCCGTAGGAGCCCGTCGCCGTCGACACCAGCAGCACGATTCCGAGCCCGACCATGGAGATCGGCATCCGCGCCACGAGGGCGGCGGAGCTGAACGACAGGGCACCGGGTCGTGCGAGCACCCGGCGGTAGGTGGTGAGCATCGCGGCGAGCGTAGAGCGCGCTGCCGCTCCGGCCCGAATCCGAGGCTTGCGGTGCCCGGCCTACGATGGCGGTCATGCCCGCCGACGCCCGCCCTTTCGACGCGCTGCTGCTGGTCTCCTTCGGAGGACCGGAGAAGCCCGAGGACGTCGTGCCGTTCCTCGAGAACGTCACCCGCGGCCGGGGGATCCCTCGTGAGCGCCTGGAGGAGGTCGGCGAGCACTACTTCCAGTTCGGCGGCCGCTCGCCGATCAACGACCAGAACCGCGCCCTGCTCGCGGCGTTGCGGGAGGACTTCACGAGCCACGGTCTGGACCTCCCCGTCTACTGGGGCAACCGCAACTGGGATCCCTATCTGCGCGACGCGCTGGCCCAGATGCGTGACGACGGGGTCACCCGGGCCGCCTGCTTCGTGACGTCGGCGTACTCGTCGTACTCCTCCTGCCGGCAGTACCGCGAGAACCTCGCGGCCGCGGCGGCCGAGGTCCAGGGAGCTCCGACGCTGGACAAGCTGCGAACCTACTTCAACCACCCGGGCTTCGTGGCGCCCGTGGCCGACGCGGTCCTCGCCTCGCTCTCGGAGCTGTCGCCCGAGGTGCGCGACGACGCTCGACTGGTCTTCGTCACACACTCGATCCCGGAGGCGATGAACGACGCCAGCGGCCCCAGCGGCGGGCAGTACGTCGTGCAGCACGCCAGCGTGGCGGCGGCGGTGGCCGAGATGGTCCGCCGCGAGGTCACGCGTCCGGTGCCACACGACCTGGTCTACTGCTCGCGCTCGGGCCCCCCGAGCGTCCCGTGGCTGGTCCCGGACGTGAACGACCATCTCGAGTCATTGGCCGCAGCAGGGGTGTCCGCCGTCGTCCTGGTGCCGGTCGGCTTCGTCTCCGACCACATGGAGGTCATCTACGACCTCGACACCGAGGCGCTCGCCACCGCCGAACGCCTCGGCATGACGGCCGTCCGGGCCGCGACCGCGGGCATCGACCCGCGGTTCGTCGCGATGGTCCGCGAGCTGCTCCTGGAGCGGGCCGCGGCCGAACGCGGCGAGCACGTCTCCCGCGCGGCGGTCGGCAGCCTGCCGGCCGGCCACGACCGGTGCCCGGTGGGTTGCTGTGCCAACCCGCGGGCCGACCTGCCCACGGTGGGAGGTGTGCAGGCATGACCGGGTCCGAGCACCCCGCGGAGCTGGCAGCCGAGCTGTTGGCCCTGGCCCTGGACGTGGCAGAGGAGGCTGCCGGCCTGATCCGGCGCGAGCGAGCTGGGGGCGTCGAGGTCGCGGCCACCAAGTCGAGCGCGACCGACATCGTCACCCGGGTCGACCGCGACAGCGAGCAGTTGATCCGCACCCGGCTGCTCGAGGCTCGACCGGGGGACGGCTTCCTCGGCGAGGAGGGCGGACACGACGACGGCGACAGCGGTGTGCGCTGGGTGGTGGACCCGATCGACGGGACCGTGAACTTCCTCTACGGGCTGCCGCAGTACGCCGTCTCGATCGCCGCCGAGGTGGACGGCGTCGTGACGGCCGGGGTGGTGCTCAACGTCCCGACCGGCGTCACCTACTGCGCCACGCTGGGGGGCGGTGCGCTTCGCGACGGCGAGCCCCTGGCGGTGCGCGGGCCGGCCCCGATGGCGGAGCGACTGGTGATCACCGGTTTCAACTACGAGCCGCCCGTGCGTGCCTTGCAGGCCGCCGCCATCACCCGACTGCTGCCGCTCGTGCGCGACATCCGACGCACCGGGTCAGCCGCGCTCGACCTCTGCCATGTTGCCGAGGGCGCGGCCGACGGGTACGTCGAGGAGGGTCTCCACGCCTGGGACCACGCGGCGGGAGGGCTGATCGCGCGGGAGGCAGGGGCCCGCACCGAGCTGATGACCGGCGTGGGCGGGCACACGCTCATGGTCTGCTCCCCGGAGCATGGATTCGAGGAGTTCCTGGCCGCCGTGACCGAGGTTGGACTGGTGGGTGACACCCCGCGCGGCTGAGGGCGCGGAGCCGCGGGAATAGACGGCCGGCCAAGGCCGTTTGGCGACACGTCGTGAGACCCGCGTGCACTGCGGGGGGTGCATGGTGCACAATCTGGCGCCTGACACGACGTCACCGCGTGGACGAAGCAGATTCCCCAGGAGTAGAGAAGACGATGGCGACCGACTACGACGCACCTCGCAAGACGGACGACGACGCGTCCGAGGAGAGCATCGAAGAGCTCAAGGCGCGCCGTCACGACAAGAACTCCGGCAAGGTCGACGAGGACGAGGCCGAGGCCGCGGAGGCCTTCGAGCTGCCCGGCGCCGACCTGTCCCATGAGGAGCTCGCCGTCGAGGTGAAGCCGCGTCAGGACGACGAGTTCACCTGCATGAGCTGCTTCCTGGTGCACCACCGCAGCCAGCTGGCTGACGAGAAGAAGCTGATCTGTCGCGACTGCGCGTGACCGCTCAGTAGGTCGGGGGCTCTGCAGCCTCGGCGTCCCGTGCGGCCAGATCGCCTGGCAGCTTGCCGGTGGAGCGGAGGTAGTAGTTCGCCGCGCGGCGGGTGGCCAGCATCCTGGCCAGGCCGATGATCAGGCCGCTGACGGCCGCCCAAGCGACCGCCTCCCACAGCTCGACGTCCGGATCCGCGGGGTTGGCAGGGGGGTTCTTGCCGGTGGCGGCGCGCCACGACGTGGTGAGGCCCTTCTTCGCGGCGGCAGCGGCCAGGAGTGCCGAGCCGAGCGAGAACGCCGACCAGATCTTCGTGCCCTTCGACGCCATCAGTCCTCCCCGGTGAACGGTGTCGGCGTGAGCCTACCGGTGGCGTCGGCGAGGGCCGCCGACAGTGCCTCGGGATGCCGCGTCGACAACAGCCAGTACGGCGTGGGGTCGGCCGGGTCCTCGAGGTCGACCCGGACCGCGGTCTTCACGTAGGGCCGCAGCACGAGGAACGCGCGAGCGTCGGCGTCGACTCCCGCCTGGCGCCGGGCGTTCGCGGCGTCCAACGGCGTCACGGCGCCCAGCAGCGCAGTGGTGATCTGAGCGCGGCCGGCGTGCAGCCGGCCGCCGCCCACCTGGATGCGCGCGCCGCCGTACCCGCTCAGGAAGGCGACCAGCAGCCCCGCCCCGATCCCGCCGACCGCCAGCGCCCCGGCGGCCGGCATCGCCACCGCCGCGGCGAGCCAGGCGCTGGCGACCAGCATCGTGCCCTGGACCCACCATCGCAGGGGGGCATGCAAGCGCTCGTCGTACTCCACGCCGGCCAGCCTAGTGGCGCGTGCCGCCGTGCCTTGGCGGCCGGTAGGGTCTCGGCGCGTGAGTGACGAGCAACACGAGCCACCGGCCGGAACGGGGCTCGACATTGCGCTTCGGCGCCTGGACACCGGCCTGCCGCTTCCGGCGTACGCCCATCCCGGCGACGCCGGTGCCGACCTGGTCACCGCGGTCGACGTCGACCTGGGGCCGGGGGAGCGGGCCTTGGTCCCGACCGGCATCGCGATCGCGCTCCCCGAGGGGTACGTCGCGCTGGTGCACCCCCGCTCGGGGTTGGCCGCGCGTCACGGCCTCTCCATCGTGAACACCCCCGGCACCGTCGACGCCGGCTACCGCGGCGAGATCAAGGTGCTGCTGGTCAACCTTGATCCCCGGGAGCCGGTCTCGCTGCGACGCGGCGATCGGATCGCGCAACTGGTGGTGCAGAAGGTGGAACGGGCTCGGTTCGTCGAGGTCGAGGAACTCCCTGCATCGCGGCGTGGAGCCGGGGGTTACGGTTCTACGGGTGGCTTCGGTCGCCAGACCGGCCCCGCCGAGGGCCGTACCCCGAGCGAGACCTGAGCGAGGAGAGTGTCCGGTGAGGTTCCGCCGCAAGAACGACGAACCCCAGATCGAGGCCGACGCGGCCACCCACGAGGAGCCGCAAGACACCCCGTCAGGCCCGTTCGACGCCTCCGAGGTCGACGACGAGGTGGAGAGGCTCGACCTGGGTTCCCTGTTGATCACGCCCGAGGAGGAGCGCGAGGTCCGGCTGCAGGTGGACGAGGCGACGCAGGCCGTGCAGGCGGTGCTGATCGCCGGGCCCGACGGGGCGGTGGAGTTCCGGGCGTTCGCCGCTCCGCGCGGCGGAGACCTGTGGAGCCGGGCGCGGCAGCAGATGGCCGCCGACGCTGCCCAGCGAGGCGGCACCTACACCGAGCGTGAGGGGCGTTTCGGGGTGGAGCTGATGTTGCAGCAGCAGGTGCAGACCGACGACGGCACCCAGACGACGCAGCCCAGCCGCGTGGTCGGGATCAACGGGCCACGATGGTTCCTGCGCGCCACGTTCCTCGGCCGCCCGGCGATGGAGCCCCACGACGCCGAAGGGTGGGAGAACACGCTGGCCAGCGTCGTCGTCAACCGCGGGACAGCCGCCATGCCGCCGGGCGACCCGCTCCCGCTCACCTTGCCACCCACGGCACGGCGTACCTCCTGAGGCTGCGGCTACCCTGGCCGACATGGTGGAGAAGAGTCGGCTGCGCAATCGGCTGAGCGCGTGGGCGAGCAGCTCAGACCAGCATGCCCGAGACCTGCGTCGCCACTTCGAGGAGTCCGGCGTCATCAGCATCGGCTCCGCACCCGACCGCGAGATGGTGTGTCTACGGGGCACCTTGCGCACGGTCACGCTGCGCCCGCGGGGCGGCGTGCCGGCCCTGGAGGCCGACCTCGACGACGGCTCCGGGGTCGTGACCGTGCTCTGGCTCGGGCGCCGGCGGATCGCCGGCATCTCGCCCGGCCGAACGATTCAGGTGAGCGGGCGGATCGGGGTTCACGAAGGCCACCGGATCATGTTCAACCCCCGCTATGAGCTGATGCCGTGACCGACCACGCCGCGAGCTCGGTGCAGACGGTGGAGGCGCTCGTCCGCAGCCAGCTGGCCACCGCGCTCGGTGGTCGCAGAGGGATGCTGGAGGCGGCCGGGCCCACGCTGTTGTTCACGGCGATCTGGCTGACGACCCGGGAGCTGCGCACCGCCCTGGTCGCGAGCGCGGCCCTCGCCGTGGGCCTGCTGGTGCTGAGGGTCGTGCAGCGCTCGACGACCCAGTTCGTCATGAACGCACTGTTCGGCATCGGTCTGGGGTGGCTGTTCGTGCATCTGGCCGCGCGCTCCGGCGGCACGGCGGACGAGCAGGCGCTGGCCTTCTTCCTGCCCGGACTGATCTGGAGCAGCGTCTACTCGGTCGGGATCGCGGTGTCCTGCTTCACCCGATGGCCGTTGATCGGGTTCATGCTCGGCAACGTCACCGGCGACCCGACCGGCTGGCGCACCGACCGTCAGGTCGTCACGCTGTGCACGCGGCTCACCTGGGTCCTGGGGCTGCCGGGCATCGTGGGCGTGTTGCTGCAGGGCCCGGTGTGGTTCGCCGGCTGGTCCGGCGCGATCTCCGCCAATGCCGCGGTGCTGGCGCTCGGCACCCTGCGCTACGGGCTCGGCTGGCCGCTACGCATCGGCGCGCTGGCGCTGATGGGCTGGCTCCTGGGTCGCAACCACACGCCGGTCGCACCGTCGTCACTCGAGCCGGGCAGCGCCACCGACGGTTGAGCAGGCCTCAGCCCGGGTGCAATCCCGGCGCCAGGAGCTGCTCCAGCGCGGCCTCAACCTCGGTCGGCGTGACGAACAGAAGTTCGTCGCCGGCCTCGACCGGCTGCTCCGGCTCGGGCAGGTAGACCTGGCCGTCCCGCAGGATGGTCACCAGCGCGCAGTTCTCCGGCAGCGGGATCAGTCCGCAGGGCTGGCCGATGAACGGCGAGTCGTCCGGCAGCGTCATCTCGACCAGGTTGGCGTTGCCCTTGCGGAAGGTGAACAGGCGCACCAGGTCGCCGACCGTCACGGCCTCCTCGACCAGGGCCGACATGATCCGGGGCGTGGAGACGTTGACGTCGACGCCCCAGGCCTCGGTGAACAGCCACTCGTTGTTGGGGTGGTTGACCCGGCCGACGGTGCGAGGCACCCCGAACTCGGTCTTGGCCAGCAGCGAGGTCACCAGGTTGGCCTTGTCGTCCCCGGTCGCGGCGATCACGACATCGCACTTGTCCAGACGCGCCTCCTCGAGCGAGGACAGCTCACACGAGTCGGCCAGGAGCCACTCGGCGTCGGGCACCCGCTCGGGCTTGATCGCAGTCGGCTCCTTGTCGATCAGCAGCACTTCGTGGCCGTTGGTGATCAGCTCTCGGGCGATCGAGCGCCCCACAGCGCCGGCTCCGGCGATCGCAACGCGCATGTCAGGGCTCCTCGGGACCGGCGGCGAGAGACCGGTAGACGTGGACTGCGTTCTCCTCGCGCATCGCCAGGTGCAGGAGGTCGCCCTCCTGCAGCACCGAATCGCGGTGGGGGAGGATGCCCTCGCCCAGCCGGTCGATCCAGGCGATCCGGCTACGTGACTGCTCCTGCAGGTGGATGGTCCGGTGACCGATCCAAGGTTCGGGGACCGGGACCTGGTCGACCCGGATCGTGCCCGACGGGTCGCGGAAGTCGGGTTCCGCGCCGGCTGGCAGCAGCCTTCGCAGCACCTGGTCGGCGGTCCACTTCACGGTCGCCACGGTGGTGATCCCGAGCCGCTGGTAGACCTCGGCTCGTCCGGGGTCGTAGATGCGGGCGACAACCTGCTGGATGCCGAACGACTCGCGGGCGACCCGGGCCGCGATGATGTTGGAGTTGTCACCACTGGAGACCGCGGCGAAAGCGTCGGCCCGCCCGATCCCGGCCTTCTCCAGCACCGCCTGGTCGAAGCCGTAGCCCGTGACCTTCTCCCCGTTGAAACCCGGGCCGAGCCGGCGGAACGAGTCGGGGTCGCTGTCGATGACCGACACGGTGTGGTTGCGGTCCTCGAGGCTGCGGGCGAGGTTCGATCCGACCCGGCCACAGCCCATGATCACGACATGCACGATGAAAAGGTATCCCAGCCGGGGTCCGTTCGTGCGAGGGACTCGGACGCCGGGCACAACGTCGACTAGCCTTGCCGGTCGTGGGCATCGGTGACGTCTCGAAGCGGATCCTGCTGGGACGCAAGCTGCGGAGCTCTCAGCTGGGCGACACGTTGCTGCCGAAACGGATCGCGTTGCCCGTCTTCGCCAGCGACGCCCTGTCGTCGGTGGCCTACGCACCCGACGAGATCTTCATCATGCTCTCGATCGCCGGGGTGTCGTTGTACTCCTTCTCCTGGAAGATCGGCATCGCCGTCGCCCTGGTCATGAGCGCCGTCGTGGCGTCGTACCGGCAGACGGTGCACGCCTACCCGAGCGGCGGCGGCGACTACGAGGTCGCCACGGTGAACCTCGGCCGCACCGCCGGCATCACGGTCGGCAGTGCCCTGTTGGTCGACTACGTCCTCACGGTGGCGGTGTCGATCTCCTCCGCAGCGCAGTACGCCTCCTCCGCGGTGCCCTGGGTTCACGACCACCGGGCGACCGCGGCGTCGCTGATGGTCGTGCTGCTGATGTCGGTGAACCTGCGCGGCATCCGAGAGTCCGGAACCTTCTTCGCGCTGCCGACCTACGCGTTCATGGTGGCGATCCTGGGCATGTGCGCGTTCGGCTTCGCCCGGCTGCTCGCCGGCTCGTTGCCCCAGGTCGAGAGCGCCGACCTCGAGATCGTGCCTACCGGCGGCTACGAGGGGCCGCTGACGACGATCGCACTGATGTTCCTGCTGGCGCGGGCGTTCTCCAGCGGGTGTGCGGCCCTGACCGGTGTCGAGGCGATCTCCAACGGGGTGCCGGCGTTCCGGAAGCCGAAGAGCAAGAACGCCGCCACGACGCTGCTGCTGCTGGGCAGCATCTCGATCACGATGATGATCAGCGTCATCGTGCTGGCCTACCAGATGGGCGTGAAGTACGTCGAGCCGCACGATGTCGAGCGACTCTCGCGCGACGGCGTACCCCTGGACCCCTCGGACTACGACCAGAACACACTGATCGCCCAGATCGCGAAGGCCGTTTTCGACAACTTCTCCGCGGGCTTCTACGTGGTCGTGATGGTGACCGGCGTGATCCTGGTACTCGCGGCCAACACCGCGTTCAACGGGTTCCCGGTTCTCGGGTCGATCCTGGCCCAGGACGGCTTCGCGCCACGGGCGCTCGGCTCGCGGGGCGACCGTCTGGCCTACTCCAACGGCATCGTGTTCCTGGCTGTGATGGCGATCATCCTGATCCAGGTGTTCAACGCCGAGACGACCCGGTTGATCCAGCTCTACATCGTGGGTGTCTTCGTGTCCTTCAACCTCAGCCAGCTGGGGATGATCCGGCATTGGACCCGGCTGCTGCGCACGGAGACCGATCCGACGGTGCGACGACGGATGTTCCGCTCGCGGATCATCAACGCGATCGGGCTCGGTTTCACCTCGGTCGTGCTGGTGGTCGTCCTGATCACGAAGTTCCTCGCCGGCGCCTGGATCGCGATCCTGGCCATGGGCGTGTTCTTCGTGATCATGCGCGCGATCCGCGAGCACTACGACAGCGTCGAGGCCGAGCTCGCCGGCGACGAGCAGGACAAGGTGCTGCCCACCCGTGTCCACGCCATGGTGCTCACCTCCAAGCTGCACAAGCCCACGCTGCGAGCCCTGGCGTTCGCCAAGGCCGCCCGCCCCAACGTGCTCGAGGCGGTCTACGTCAGCACCGACCAGGCCGCCACGGATCGGCTCCTGGAGGAGTGGGACAAGCGGCGGATCGACATCCCGCTCAAGATCCTGCACTCGCCCTACCGCGAGGTGGTGAAGCCGATCGTCGACTACGCGTTGGAGATCCGGAAGGGCAACCCGCGCGGCGTCGTGGCCGTCTACATCCCCGAGTACGTCGTGGGGCGTTGGTGGGAGCAGCTGCTGCACAACCAGACGGCGCTGCGGCTGAAGGCGCGCCTGCTGTTCTGTCCTGGGGTCATGATGATCTCGGTGCCCTACCAACTGCGGTCCTCCGTCGTCGCGGCCGAGCGCGAGGACCGCGACCGGTATCGCGCCAAGGCCGGTGACCTGCGAAGCGGTCGAGTGTCTCCGGGCGAAGACGACCAGGTACACGTCGACAGAGGGCAGGATTGAGCCCGCGGGCGCGCCCTCGTCGGGCGCCACGGGCACCGCGGCCGCGAGGTCGCTCGCGGGTCGGAGAGCGGTTCGAGGTCGACGTGACCGGGATCGCCCACGGCGGTGCCGCGATCGCGCGGGTGCCGGAGGAGGGTGGCCGGGTCGTCTTCGTGCGACACGCCCTGCCCGGCGAACGGGTCGTGGTCGAGCTGACCGAGGGGACCGAGGGCGACCGCTTCTGGCGAGGCGACGCCGTGGTGGTCGTGCACGCGTCCCCGGATCGGGTGCCGGCACCGTGCCCGGTGGCCGGGCCGGGCGGTTGCGGCGGGTGCGACTTCCAGCACGTGTCCCTGGAGCGGCAGCGGGCGGTCAAGGCCGACGTGGTGGCCGAGCAGCTGCGTCGGCTGGCAGGTCTGGACATTCCGGTCACGGTGGAGCCGGTGGCGGGGGACCAGGACGGTCTGCGTTGGCGCACCAGGGTCCGCTTCGCCTCGACGCCGGACGGACGTCGAGGCATGCGCCGCCACCGCTCCCACGAGGTGGTGCCGGTCGAGGACTGCCTGATCGCGCGTTCGGATGCCCGCGAGGGGCGAGCCGGTGACCCGTCGGCGACCGAAGAGGTGACGGTCGCCGGCACCACCCATCGGTTCGCAGTCGCGGCCGACGGGTTCTGGCAGGCGCATCCCGGGGCGCCGGCCGCGCTGGTCTCTGCGGTGTTGGCAGCGGTGCGCCTGCAGCCGGGGGAGCGGGTGCTCGATCTGTACGCCGGAGCGGGGCTGTTCGCCCGCTTCCTGGCCGATGCCGTCGGGCCCGACGGGACGGTGGTCGCCGTCGAGGGCGACCGGATCGCCGCCGAGCACGCTCTGACCAACCTCGCCGGAGCCCCGGCAGCGGTGAGCGTGCAGCTGGGCGCGGTGGCGACGCTGCTGGCTGACGGCCTGCTCGAGCCGGTGGACGTGATCGTGCTCGATCCGCCTCGGGAAGGTGCTCGGCGACGGGTGGTCGAGCAGGTGGTCGCGCGGCGGCCGCGCGCCGCGGCGTACGTCGCCTGCGACCCGGCCGCCCTGGCCCGGGATGTGGGGATCTTCGCCGAGCACGGCTACGCCCTGACCGCGCTGCGCGCCTTCGATCTCTTCCCGATGACCCACCACGTGGAGTGTGTCGCTCTGCTAGAAAGGCGCCGCTGACCTGCGGAAACGTAGGTCAGTAAGCACTTCGACGCTCATCGAAAGCGCGCTTATGGCGCGATTTGCGCGCAATGGAACTCGAACGACTGGGTTCGTGCAGGTCAGGCGGCAGTCTGATTCGGAATGCGTATCCATGCCACGCGATGCCCAACCCTGGCGGCGAAGGCGACCTACACCGGAGCGCGCATCGGCCGGTCCCGGGCGCTCGACCTCAGCCCCCGCAGGCGCCGTCACATCGTGATGGCGACCTTTCCGCGGATGGCCCCGACCTCAAGGCGCCGCACCGCGTAGGCCGCACGCTCGAGCGGGTAGCAGCGGTCCAGGGCAGGCACGAGCTGGCCGGACTCGACGAGCCGGGCGAGCCGCACGTAGTCGGTGGAGCGTTCGCGGGCCAGCAGCAGAACGAGGCGTTGGCCGATGAAGGGGGAGAGAAGAGCTCCGCCGAGCTGTCGACGCATACCCGTGATGACGCCGCTGCTCTCACCGCCGACGAAGACAGCCGTCCCGCGCGGCGTCAGGGCACGACGAAGCCGGCTCACGGGCGGGTTGCCGGCAATGTCGAGGATCAGGTCGTAGTGGCGTGTGCCGTCGGCCCAGTCTTCGCGGCTGTAGTCGATGACGTGGTGGGCGCCGAGGGCGGCGACGTGGTCGAGCTTGGCGCTGCTGCACACGCCGGTCACGTCGGCGCCGAAGCTGGCGGCCAGCTGCACCGCGTAGCTGCCGACGCCGCCCGAGGCACCGGTGATCAGCACGGACTGGCTGGGCTGGACCTTGCCTGCGTCGGTGAGTGCCTGAAGGGCGGTGCCCGCCGAGATCGGGATGACGGAGGCCTCCGCGAAGGAGAGGTTCGCCGGCTTGTGCGCCAACCGGTTCTCGCCGGTGACGGCGTACTCCGCGAAGGACCCGGGCGCGACTCCGTAGACCTGGTCGCCGGGGGAGAAGCGTGTCACCTTCGCACCGACCTCCACGACGGTCCCCGCGACGTCGCGGCCGGGCACGGGATTCCTCGGTCGGCGGATGCCGGAGGCGAGCCGTACGGCGTACGGCTTGCCGGTCATCAGGTGCTCGGTGCCGCGGTCGAGCCCGGCGGCGTGCACGCGGATCAGCACCTGGTCGTCCCCGACGGCGGGGCGAGGCACCTGCGCGAGTCGCAGCACATCGGAGTTGCCGTAGCGGGTCTGGGTGATGGCCCGCATCGTGTCGGTCGACGTGGCGGTGGCTTCGGGGTTCATGGGGATTGTCCTTCTTGTTGGGTGTGGTGGACGGGGTGGGGGTCAGATCGGGGGCATGGGGTCGTACTGGATGTAGCGGCGGACCTCGCGGGCGCGCTCGACGGCGGAGAGCCGCGCGACCAGGTGCAGGGCCATGTCGATGCCGGCGCTGACGCCGGCGCTGGTGATGAGGTCGCCGTCGTCGACGAAGCGCGACGCCACGTCCGTGAAGATGGTGGGGTCGAGCTCGGACAACAGGTTCAGTGATGCCCAGTGGGTGGTGGCCCGACGGCCAGTGAGCAGTCCGGCGGCCGCGTAGACGAGGCTCCCGGTGCAGACAGAGGTCATCAGGGGCACCGAGCCCCGGAGGTCGCGGACCCATTCGAGGTGGTCGGGGTCCCGGAGCATCGGCCTGGTGCCGGGACCGCCCGGGTGGATGAGTACGTCGAGTGGCGGAGCGTCGTCGAACGAGTGGTGCGCCCCCAGCACAAGGGACTTCGCACCGACCACGGGCGCCCCGTCGGCCGACAGGCAGAAGGCGTCCCAGCCGTCCTCGGGACAGGTCTGGGTCCAGTGGGACAGGACCTCCCACGGGCCCACGGCGTCCAGCTCCTCGACCCCGTCGAAGACGAGGACGCCGATCTGCCGACGCGGCGGCACCCGTGTGGGTCCGTCGTGTGCGGGGACGGTGGGGGACTGGTCGTGCATGGGGGCCTCCTCGTGGGCGATTGTCAGGTGGGGCGCGGTAGCGCCCGACGAGACCGATCCTGCGGGCTGGACCGGTCGCCTCGCCCCGGTCAAAATGCCGGGTTGCTGGGACTGATCGGGCTCGTGAGCGTGTACCTTCGGCACGTGCTGGTCGGCCGGGGCCCCGAACGGGCGCTCCTCGCGGCGCTCGTCGACGAGGCCCGCCGCGGGACGGCCGGCAGCGTCGTTGTTCGAGGTGAGCCGGGGGTCGGCAAGTCCGCGCTGCTGAGCTCGGTGGTCGCCGACAACGAGGGGACCACGGTGCTGCGCACCCAGGGTCTCGAGGTCGAGGCCCCGCTCGCCTTCGCCGCCCTTCATCGCCTGCTTCGGCCGTTGACGCGGCTGCGCGAGCACCTTCCGCTGCCTCAGGCGCGTGCCCTCCGGGTGGCGTTCGGGGAGGACGAGGGTCCCTCGGTCGAGCCGTTCCTGGTGGGGGTGGCCACACTGTCGCTCCTGACGGCGGCTGCTGAGGAGAGCCTCGTGCTGTGCATCGTCGACGACGCGCACTGGTTGGACCCCGCCAGCGCTGGGGCGCTGCTGTTCTGCGCCCGGCGGCTCGGAGCGGACCGGGTGGTGATGGTGTTTGCGGCGCGCGACGGTGCGGCGGCGGCCTTCGAGGCGCCCGGCCTGGCCGAGCTGGCTCTCACCGGGCTCGACGCCGAGGCATCCCGAGCCCTCCTGGCGGCCAGGCTGGGCGGTGACCCGGCCGAAGAGGTCGCCCAACGGCTCATCGCGGAGACGAGCGGCAACCCGCTGGCGCTGCTCGAACTGCCCGGCGAGCTCACGGCTGCCCAGCTCAAGGGGTCGGCCGCGCTCCCGGCCACGCTCCACCTTACGGCCCGGGTCGAGCAGGCTCTGCTGGACCGTAGCCGCCGACTGCCGGCCTCGGTGCAGCGCCTGCTGCTGCTCGCCGCGGCCGACGACACCGGCCAGCCCGACGTGCTGCGTCGTGCGGGCGCGCGATGGGGACTGGACGAGGCCGCGCTGCAGCAGGCGTTCGACTCGAGGCTGCTGGTGGTCGCGGGCGGCTCGGTCTCGCTGAGTCACCCTCTGGTGCGCTCGGCGATCTACCAGGCCGCGGCCGGGGCGGACCGTCGGGGAGCTCACCAGGCGCTGGCCTGGGCGTTGGCCGGGTCAGGACACGAGGACCGCGAGGTCTGGCACCGCGCCCACGCCACCGAGGGCCCAGACCCCGACCTGGTCGGTGCCCTTGAGGGCGTGGGAGAGCGTTCGCAACGGCGTGGTGGCCACGTCGCGGCACTGGCGGCCTACGAGCGGGCGGCGGAGCTGTCCACCGACGCCGTACGACGCGCCCACCTGAGCCTCGCCGCGGCACGCAGCGCCTGGGCCTGCGGACAGGCGGCGCGCGCCCAGGACCTGCTGAGGGCCGCCCGGGAAGGCACGGAAGACCCGCTCCTGCTGTGCGACGTGTCACGGCTGCGCGGGCACATCGAGGTCAACATCGGCTCGGCACCGGAGGCGCACCGCGTCTTCGTCGACGCTGCGCACGCGGTCCTCCCGGCCGACCCGGTCCGTGCCCTGGACATCGGGGTCGCCGCAGCCGTGATGCGCACCTTCGGTGCCGACAGTGGGACGCCACTGCGCTCCGAGGACCTCCTGGCCGCGACCGGTGCGGACACCTCTTCCCGGACGCGCTGCCTCAGCCACCTGCTGGTGGCGATGGACCTGGTGGCGGACGCGGGCTGGGCCGGGGCGGTGGGTGCGCTGGACCTCGCCCTCGCGATCGGCGAGGACGTCGACGACCGTGACGTGCTGTGGAACCTCGGCAACGCTGCGCTCCAGCTCGGGGACGACGACCGGCAGCAGCAGTTCTACTCCTTCGCCCTCTCACGCGCGCGGGAGGTGGGCGCCGCCACCGCGGTGACCTACTGCCTTCAGCGGCTCTGCTTCGGGCACTGGACGAGGGGAGACCACGTCGCCCTGCGCGTCAGCGCCGAGGAAGCCGTGGCCCTGGGCACGAGCATCGGCCAACCCGCGGTGACCGCGCTCCCGATCGCCTGGCTCGTGCTCCTGGCTGCCCAGCAGGACCGGGACGACTACGACGACCTGCTGCCGCGGCTTGAGGAGCTGGTCGCGGCGCATCCGCTCGGCATCATGGCCGATCCGGTGCACGACCTGACGCGGTGGGCCATGGGCATCCGCGCGGCGAGCGCGGGGGACACGTCGGGCGCGTTCCACCAGTTCGGGCGCATGCGTCTCCCCGTCCTCCAGCGCCTGTCGGCGACCGAGCGGATCGAGGCTGCCGTTCGGGCCGGTGAGGTCGCAACGGCACGGGCCTGGACCGAGGAGCTCGCGTCCTTCGCCGAGGCGACCCGTTGGCCGTGGGCACTCTCTGCCGTGGCGTTCGGGAGCGCCCTGACGACCGAGGCCGATGCGGGGCCCCTGTTCGAGCGTGCGTTGTCGGACGGTGCCATCGGCGGTCGTCCGCTGGCCGTGGCGCGCGTCCAGCTGGCGTACGGCGAGTGGCTCCGCCGCAGCCAGCGGCGCGTGGACGCCCGCCTCCACCTGCGCCGTGCCCTCGAGACCTTCCAGGATGTGCGGGCCGAGACGCTGGCGTCGCGCGCGGACTCGGAGCTTCGGGCCTCGGGCGAGACCGCGCGCAAGCGTGATCCCTCGACCCTGCTGCAGCTCACGCCGACCGAGCTCAAGATCGCCCAGCTCGTCAGCTCGGGCATGTCCAACAAGGACGTGGCCACGCAGTGCTGGATCTCCCCCCGCACGGTCGCCTTCCACCTGCGCAACGTCTTCGCCAAGGCCGGCGTCACCTCACGGGGCGAGCTGGCCCGGCTCGACCTCGGCTGACGGGCTCCTGCCCCTTCGCGGGACATCCCGGCCATCTGACCGGGGTGAGCGCGCGACGGTGCGCCCACTCTCGAAGCAGTGCCCCATCCCTCACTGCGAGAGCGAGAAGTCCCATGAGCATCGATGTCCACCCTCTGGCCCGACCGAACGGCTCGAGTCGCGGAGGCCGACCTCCCACTGGGGCCGTCCTCGGATCGATGGCCGCAGGCGCTGCGGCTGCGGCCCTCCTGACGATGCTGGTCCTCCCGGGCGCCACCGAAGGTGTGACGGCCGGTGCGACGCTGCTGGGGTTCGGCCTCGGCTGGGCGATGCTGCACGTCCTCTCCGGGCGAACGGATCGCCCCCAGTCCTGGGCCGCCGTACCCGCGGTCGCGATGACGTCGACCGGTGCAGCCCTGGTGGCCCTCGCGCCCTCGGACCACACGATGACCGTGCTCACGTGGGTGTGGCCGCCCCTTGCGCTGGCGCTGAGCGTGTGGACGTACGTCCGGATGCGGCGGGACCTCACGGGTCCCGGCCGGTGGCTGGTGACGGTCACGCTGGTCCTCCTCGCAGTCGCCTCCGTGGGCGCCTGCGTCAGGAATGTCGCCACCGACTCCTTCGCCAGCACCTTCCCGGCGCCGGGCACGATCCGCTCCGTGGGTGACCACGACCTCCACCTCGACTGCCGAGGCCAGGGCCAGCCGACCGTGGTCCTCGTCAGCGGCCTCGGCGAGTTCTCCGGGTCCTGGGCCCGGATCCTCGATGGCGTCGCACCCACGACGCGCGTCTGTGCCTACGACCGCGCCGGTCAGGGGTGGAGCGACGACGTCGGGCACCCCCAGGACGGCATCGCTGCCGCCGAGGACCTCCACGCACTGCTCGCGGCAGCCGGGGAGACCGGTCCCTTCGTGCTGGCCGGGCACTCGATCGGCGGCCCCTACGCCATGACGTACGCCAACCAGTACGCCGACGAGGTGGCGGGCATGGTGCTGCTCGACAGCACCAGCCCCCACCAGTTCGACGCGATCCCCAACTACCCCATCCAGTACGCCCTGATGCGGCGCGCGTACGGCGTCCTGCCCACGCTGGCCCGGCTCGGGCTCGGAGTGGCCCTGGCCGGTTCGCACCTTCCCGCCGACGACGCGGCACCCGTGGACGCCATGTCGGCGACGCCCCGTGCCGGGCGCAACGCCCGCGACGAGCTCTCGATGCTCCCCGTCGTGTTCGAACAGGCTCGGGCGCTCACCACTCTCGAAGACCGACCGCTCGTCGTGCTCACCAGCGCGGAGAACGCCCGCGACACCGATGGCTGGACCGAGGCGCAGGAGCACATGGCAGAGCTGTCCACCAACGCCGTCACCGGTGAGGCGCCGGCCAGCCACGCCGGCATCGTCGAGGACCCGGGCGGAGCCGCAGCGTCCGTGCAGGCCATCACGTCAGTCGTGCGCGGGGTCCGCACCGGGACACCCCTCACGACGCGCTGAAACCGCGCCAACCCGGTGGAACCCGGCCATTCGACCGGTTCGACCGACGCGGTACAGCGGCACCGTGGAGACATCAGGCAACAACAGCGACAACCACCCCAGGCGGTGAGGACGATGGACAGGATCTCGACGATCTCGGACACGACGCAGGTGCGGCCCCCAGCGGGCGAAACCACCGACGTCTGCTGGTGCGGTCAGGACATGGATCTCGTGCGAGGCCGGCACTGCCCCCGATGCGGCACCGCCCGCGCGGCCCAGTTCGACGCCACCCTGCCGCGACTGGCCGCGTGAGGACAGATCCATGAAAACCACGGTGACCACCCCCTCATCCATGACAACAGTGACGATGACGCGACGGGACCGGGTCGCGCTCGGTCTGCTGGTGTCCGCGCAGTTCCTCGTCATGCTCGACACCTCGATCGTGAACGTCGCGCTGCCCTCGATCCAGTCCGAGCTCGGCTTCGGTCCGGCGGCCGTGACCTGGGTCGTGAATGCCTACGTCCTCGCCTTTGCGGGGCTGCTGCTGCTGTCGGGCCGGGCCGCAGACCTGTTCGGTCGCCGCCGCGTCTTCGTCGTCGGGGCGTCCCTCTTCACAGTCGGAACCCTCCTCGCGGCAGCGGCGGTGAACAAGGAGCTGCTGATCCTGGGCCGCGTCGTCCAGGGGATCGGTGCCGCCGGCCTCAGTCCGGCGGCCATGTCCCTGCTGCTCGTCACCTTCCCGGCGGCACAACGCGCCCGGGCGATGGGAGCGTGGGGCGCTGCCTCGACGCTCGGGGGAGCCACCGGCGTGATGAGCGGCGGAGTGCTCGCCGGCACCGTGGGCTGGCGGGCGGTCTTCCTGGTGACCGTTCCGGTGTCCCTGGCCGCCGTGGTGTTGGGCCGTCGGATGCTGGCGGAGGATGCCTCGAGCGTCCGACGTACCGTCGACTGGGCCGGCGCGGCCGCGGTCACCGGAGCGGTGATCACCCTGGTGCACGGCGCCGTCGACGCCGTCGACCACGCCTGGACCTCCCCACGGGTCGTCGGCTTGTTCGCCGTCTCGTCGATCCTGATGGCGGCGTTCATCGCCATCGAGCGCCGGGCCACGGACCCGCTGGTCCCACTCGAGCTCTTCCGGTCCCGCATGCTGCGCACCGGCACGGCCGTCGCGCTGCTCGGCGGGGCGTCCCGCGCCTCGACCTTCGTCCTGGTCGCGCTCTACTTCCAGCAGGTCCTCGCAATGTCGCCGGAGCAGGCGGGCTTCGCCATGGTCCCCACGTCCCTGACGGGGTTCGCCGTCTCGTTGGCCGTGCTGCCGCGAGTGTTGGGCGCGATCGGACCGGTGCGCAGCATGGTCCTGGGGCTCGTCGTGCTCGCGGCCGGCCACCTCTGGCTGGCGTACGTCCCGACCGGTTCCGGGTACGCCTTCGCCGTACTCCCGGGCCTCCTCCTGATCGCCACGGGCGTCGCCCTCAGCTTCACCCCCACGACCATGGTCCTGGCCTCCGCGGTGTCCACCACGCACACCGGGCTGGCGTCCGGCCTCGCCGGCGCCTCGATGCAGGTCGGTGGCGCGCTCGGGACGGCCGCCTTCATCGTCATCGGCATCTCGTCGGGTCGTCCGGTCGAGGGCGCCCTCGACGCCTCGGGCTTCTCCGCAGCGTTCACGGCAGCCGCGATCGTGGCGCTGCTCACCGCTGCGCTGGGAGCAACGCTCGCGCGACCTCGCTCCTGACCCGCCAACCCCGGCCATGTGACCGGGGCGACCAGGTCGCACTCGTCGCAGAGTCGACCTCACAGCACCAGCACCAGCACCAGCACGACCACATCCGCACCCCTCACCACTCACCACCGGAGGCACCCATGCACGGACACCACGGCACCGCCGTCGAGGCGGACGCCCACACCGACACCCGACCCTGGGGACCGATGATCGTCGCGCTTGTCGCGCAGGTCCTCGTCGTCATCGACATCTCCGTCGTCAACACGGCGATGCCGACCATCGGCCACGAGTTGGGCCTTGCAAGCGGCGACCTGCAGTGGGTCGTCACGGCATATCTCCTCCTCTCGGGCGGCTGCCTGCTCCTCGGAGGTCGGATCGCCGACCTGGTCTCCCGACGTGCGGTCTTCCTCACCGGACTGACAGTGTTCACCGCCGCGTCACTCTTCACCGGGTTCGCCGGCGGCGCAGCCGAGCTCATCACCGGCCGCGCCGCCCAAGGAGCCGCGGCGGCCCTCATGACGCCCGCAGCGCTTTCCATCATCAGCACCACCTACACCGACAAGCAGAAGGCCCGTGGCCTCGCGCTCTGGGGAGCCATCGGTGGCCTGGGCATCGCCGTCGGCGTCGCCCTGGGCGGCGTCCTCACCACGTGGACCAGCTGGGAGGCGATCTTCTGGATCAACGTGCCCATCGGAATCGTCGCCATCGCCGCCACCCTCCACGTCGTCGCGAGGGACCCGAAGGGCTCCGCCAGCCTGACCCAGTTCGACGTCCCCGGAGCCCTCGTCGGCGTCGGTTCGCTGGCCACCTTGATGTTCACGCTGGCGCGGGTGGAGTCCCAGGGCTGGACCTCCGTCCCGACCGTCGTCGGGCTAGGCCTCGCGGGCGGCCTCATGGCGGCTTTCGTGCTCCTCGAGCGCCACGCCGAGCAGCCGCTGGTGCACCCGCACACCTGGAAGATCTCGAGCCTGGTGTCGAGCACCACGGTGATGCTCGGCATCACCGGACTGCTCATGTCAGTCGTCTTCCTGACGTCCATCTTCGGGCAGACCGCGCTCGGGTACTCCGCACTGGAGTCGGGACTGGCCTTCCTCCCGCTCGCCGTCACCCTCGTGATTGGCACCCACCTCGCGGCCCACGCCAGTGCGCACCTCCCGGTGCGGACCATCGCCGCCATCGGGCTGGCCGTCGTCGCGGGCGGAGGACTGCTCCTGTCTCGTGCCGACGCAAGCTCCTCCTACGTCGGCGGGATGCTGCCAGGGCTGTGCCTCGTCGGTCTTGGCGCGGGACTCGTGTTCGCCGCCGTCGCCGGCACAGCGATGAACGGCATTCCGGCCGAGCACACCGGCATGGCATCGGGGTTCCTGATGACGGGCCACGAGGTGGGCGCTGCCCTCGGGGTGGCGGTCCTGTCCGCCGTCGCGGGCACGGCGGGCAACCTCACCGCGGCCGCCGGCGTGGTCGACGCCTATGGGCGCGGCTCGATGGCCATCACCGCGATCGCCGTCGTCTTCGCGGCGCTCGCTGCCGTATGGATGCCCGCCGGGAAGGCCGACGCGGCCCACATGCACCTGCACTGAGTGCTCCCGCAGCCGAGGGACACGAGAAACGTCCCCAGACAACCGCGGTTGTCTGGGGACGTCTCCTGATGGCGCACGAAGACCCACGGCGCAACGTGCCGGCGATGCCGCACACGTCGGTGATCGTCGGGCGAAAGGTCATCGCGCGACCTCCCGGCGGCTCGATGCGAATCTCCAGCCGTTGGCGTTGCAGGCCTCGACCGGCTCGACGCCTACTTGACCTCGGCCCGCGCCACGATCGCGAGGCCGACGGACAGGGGGACAAGCAGCCAGATCACGCTGGTGGCACCAAGGTGTTGCCATTGTTGGCTGGTGACTGTCCCGTCGATCAGCGTGCCTTGGGCGTACTTGAAGTCGATCCATGGCTGGAGGTCGCGGAACCAGGCCTGCGAGCCGGCGAGGAGCACTGACAGCGTCGGAAGGACGAATGAGTAGACGAAGTAGCCCACGATGGCTCCGGCCGAGCTCCGGATCAGTACCCCGAGCATGAAACCGACCAGCAGACCGAGCACGTTGGCCAAGACGATGGTCGCCATGTTCGTCACCGTCACGTCCCAGACTGGCGTGATCCCCGCGAGGGTGGTTCCCACCACGTTGCCGAGAGCCCCGAGCGCGAAGGCGAGCGGGATGGTGGCGATCGCGACGCCGACGCACGCGACCGCCTTGCCGGCGATGATGCGGCCGCGGTGTGGCACGAGGGTGAACGTGGTGAGTCCACTGCGCTGGCTCCACTCGCTGGTCACCGACAAGATCGCGATGATCGGGAGGACAACCGTCATGGGATAGCCGATCGCGATCGCGAACGCGCTGTACGTCATGCCGGCGTCGGAGGAAAACGTGACGACTGCCGCGCTGGCGAGCAGCGCGAGAATGCCGATGCTCGCCATCAGCCAGAACCCGGACCGGGTGTCGAACATCTTGCGCAGCTCGGTGGTGACGATGCGGCTCATCGGGATGGATCGGTGGATGGTCGCGGAGCCCGTCGTGGCCCCGACAACGGGGGGGGTGTTGAGGGTGGTGTTGAGGGTGGTCATGCGACTTCTCCTTCGGGCTGGTTGTCGCCGGTGGTGTCGCGCTGGGTGTCGGCGGTGAGCTCGAGGAACATCTCTTCCAGCCCGGCGCCGTCGGCTGTCCTGAGCTCGAGCAGTGGTGCGCCGGCAGCGAAGGCGATCTCTCCGACCCTCGCGGTGTCTGCGTGGGCGAGAAGTCCATCTGTTCCGACGGGGGTGGAGGTGACGCCTGCGTCGAGCAGAGCCTGGGCGACGAGGTCGCGGTCGAGGGCACGGAGCATGGACCCAGCGGATCGGAGCAGGTCGCTCTTGGCTCCCTGGGCAACGATGCGGCCGTTGCCGATCACCACGAGGTCATCGGCGATGACCTCGATCTCGTGGAGCAGGTGGGAGGAGAGCAGGACGGTGCCGCCGCGGTCGGCGTAGTCGCGCAGTAGTCCACGCATCCAGCGGATACCGGCCGGGTCGAGGCCGTTGGCCGGCTCGTCGAGGATCAGCACCTCCGGCTCGCCGATCAGGGCGGTCGCGATCCCGAGGCGTTGCCGCATCCCGAGGGAGTAGTCGCGGACCCGCCGGGACGCCTCCTGTGGCGTGAGGCTGACAAGGGCGAGCATCTCCTCGACGCGGCTCCGTGGGAGACCCATGAAGCGTTGGGCGATGGTCAGGATCTCCCGTCCGGTGCGGCCGGCGTGTTGGGCGGAGGCGTCGAGCAGTACCCCGACTTCGAGTCCGGGGTTGGGTAGGTCGACGTACCTGCGTCCAGCAACCGTGGCGGTTCCAGATGTCGCGGTGGTGAGCCCGACGATGATCCTCATGGTGGTGGACTTCCCGGCGCCATTCGGCCCGAGGAACCCGGTCACGCGACCAGGCTGGGCGGTGAAGCTGACGTCGTCTACTGCCGTGAAGTCGCCGTAGATCCTGGACACGGATTCGATGGTGATCATGGGCTGAGTTCCTTCGGGTCGGTGTCGCCGTCGGCGTCGAGGGTCTTGACGGAGAGGAGGGTGGCGCCGAGGTCGCGCACCTTGGCGAGCAGGCCGTGCAGTGCGGCCTGATCGGTCACAGGGCCGCGCAGGGTGGTGGTGCCGTCGTCGTTGCGGGTGAGCGTCATGTCGAACCAGGTCGACCAGTGCTCGTCGAGACGCCCGGCGACGCGGAGCTCGTAGATGCCGGCCGGGCGCGGTGCGGATTGGGTGTTCATCGCGAAGCCGCCAAGCCTGCGCGGAGGCGCGTGTTGCGTGTGCGCCGGGCGGCCGGGCGGCGGATGAACCACTCCGCGACGGCGAGGTTGATCGCCCAACCGGCTCCCATCATCAGGTCCGTACGGACGACACCGACTCCGAAGAGGGCTCCGCCGAACCCGACGGTGAGCGTCTGGGTGCCCGCGCCGAGTGCGAGGGCGTAGGCCCGTGTCATCCAGGCGCGGTGTCGGGCGATATCTCGTCGGCGGATTGCGGCGAGGCCAAGGACGATGCTGATGGCCATCCCTGACCCGAAGAGCAGCCGGAACAAGTACAGCAGCTCGCCGGTGCCGTCCTTGCGGGGGAACGCCAAGGTCAGCCATAGGGCCGAGAAGGCCACCGCGAGACCGAGCGCGACCAGGAGCCGTCCGGACCGCCGGTGCCATCCGGGGTGGCGTTGGCGGATGCCCGCGGAGAACTGGAAGGCACCGAGGAGGGCGTAGCCGATGGCGGCGGCGACGTGTAGGACGACGGGGGCCGGTGAGGCTGCGAAGCGGGCGTCGGTCGGGATGAGCTCGGGTCCGCCGAGGACCTCGACGAGCCGGGCGGTGCCGGCCAGGACAGGGATCGCGGCGAGCGCGACCAGACCTACAGGCACCAACCGAGCGGTCCGCCGCGTCATGGGGCACCGCATGATGTGGCGAGCGCTGAGTCGCCAGCGGTCGGCTGCTGGATGGTCATCGGACGGCGGGCTGCAGGACGGGGCTGAGGGAAGGGGCGGTCTCGGCAGACGCCGCGCGCGCGTTGTCGACAGCATTGCGCCACAGGGACACCCCCAGGGCGATGAGCGCGATGCCGACGGGGACGGCGAGCGGCCGGTTGAATGACTCCGGCAGCACTGCGAGCGCGGCCAAAGCCCCGGTGGTCACGGCGAGTAGGGCGGCCGCCCAGCGGGCGAGCACGCGGGCACGGAACAGGGCGATCCCGAAGACAACTCCACCGACGATGATGCCGGCTCCCATCAGGCCGAACAGGATCTGAAGTCCACCGATGTCGCCGTTGGCCGTTCCGCCGTTGGCGGCGACGACGACGTCGTTGACGAACCCGGGCTCGCTGTCGACGAGGCTGGGCAGCACGACGGCGGCGATGACTTCGACGGAGAACATGGCCAGATACCCGGCGGCGAAGATGAGGTAGCCGACCAGGCCCAGAAGGCCAGCCTGACGATGCTGGCGCAGGTACATGCCGGTGATGCCCGCCAGCGCAAGCACCGCCATCACGATCTTGGCGCACTCGCGCACCACCCACTGGGTCGTCTCGGTGGTGAAGGTGTCGCTCGCCGGGTGGTTGATCTGAACAGCGATGAAGATCGCTCCGGCGACAGCGGCTGCGGCGCCGGCCGCCCGGGTGAGGGTGGTGGATGTGATGGCCATGTTGGGCTCCTGTCTGGTTGCTCCGTGACGATCGCCGCGGGGATGACTGGAACCTAGGAGTCGAGAGGGTGACTTGGCGTCACCACATGATGTGACTGACGGGGTGACAGCCGAGCCTGACGGCTGATCGCCACCGCCGCGACCGCGCACACTGCCTACGTGGCGTGTCGAGAGGACGCCGAGCCCACGCCCGAGGTGCGCCCTGCTTCAGAGGTTGCTGGAACGGGACAGGAGGCCGAGCTGGTGTGCCTTGCTCACGGCCGCGCGCCGGTTGTTGACGTCCAGCTTGGTGTAGATGTGCTTGGTATGGGTCCGGATCGTGTTCATGGACACGATCAGCTGGCGCGCGATGGCAGGGCCGCCGAGGTCTGAGGCGAGGAGTCGCAGCACGTCCAGCTCGCGCTCGCTCAACGGGTCAACCAGCCCCACCCTCGGCCCCGTTCCGGGTGCCGTGCCCGGGCTGGTTTCGTCGACGGCTTCGGTGGCAGGGCTCCCGGCCGCCGTCACCGCTGCGAGAAGTTCTTGCACGTGGTCAGATTGTGGCTGACGCGTTGCAAGCTCCTGCAGCAGATCGGTCAGGACGGGGGCTGCGTCGACAAAGACTCGGACCCAGCCGTCTGTGTGAGCGAGGTCGACAGCCTGCCCGAGTGCCTTGAGCGATTGGTTTCGCGAGCCGCCTGCGTGGTGGGCGATGGCCCGGAGCACGGTGAGCTCGATGACCGTCCCGAGGCGCTCACCTTCCTTGGCGGCGGCCAGCAGTCGGTCCAGGAGGCCTGCAGCATCCAGCAGCGTCTGCCTCGAACCGGTGGCAGCGTGCTCCGCGAGCAGGATCCGGGCGAGGCTGATGTGCTCGTACTCGCGCAGGTACGACAGGTCGTCGGTCGTGGCGACCTGGTGCTGGCGTGCCCAGGCACGGGCCCCGTCCAGGTCGCCGCGCGCTGCGAGCACGCGGGCGCGGGTTGCGTGGACTGGTTGCACGTTGGGCAGGTAGTCCGCGACGTACATTCGTTCTGCCTCGCCGAGGAGATCCAGGGCTGTCGACAAGTCGCCCTCTGCCGTCCGTAGTCTGGCCATCTCGACTCTCCACCGGTAGGCGTTCTGCGGCAGCGATGCGGCCTCCCCGAGCTCGTCGGAGCGGCGTAGGTACGTGGCCATGGCGGTGAGGTCGTTGTGGTACCAGGCCACCCGGCTGAGCCCGACGAGCATGTCAGCAGTGCCCCGCATGACACTCGAGCCGGCTGGCGCGTTGGCCTGCGCCAGCTCCAGCGCTTGGCTGAAGGTGCGTTCCGCTTCACGTAGACGGCCCAGCCTGAGCTCCATGTCGGCTTTCGCGATCGAACAGCCCAGCACGTCCGCGATGTGTCCGGCGCGGGTCAGGGCCGGGATCGAGGTGGTGTAGCTGGCGTGAGCCGCGGCAATGTCTCCGGTGCTCCACGACGCCAGACCGGAGAGCGTTGCGGCGGCGCCGATGATCAAGTCGTCACCGGGTGCTGCGGTCTCGATCGCCTGCCCTGCCTGCGCGATGGCACCGGCAGGGTCGCCGTCGATGAGCGCGAGCGCGGCCCGATACATCGTGACGGTTGCCGGCAGGCGGGGTAGCTCGTCGCGGTCCGTCACCACCAGCTCCGTGGCTGGCCTTGCCAAGAGCTGCTCGACACGATCGAGGCGTCGGTCAACGCCCGTGAACTCGTTGCTGGCCATGAGTCCGCCGATGAGTGCGATCGCGAGCACGGGGCGGTTGCGGACGGCGTCGTCGGGCAGTTCGTGGGCCCATCGACGGATGAGGTCCTCGCGCCGCTCACGACCCAGCGCCCGGAAGTTCAGCTCGATGAGGTCGCCTGCCCGCACGATGTCTCCGCCGGCCAGGGCGTGCCGGATCGCGGCCTCGGTTTGTCCTGCCTCGGCGTACCAGCCGGCAGCTTGACGATGCAGGTATCGGACGTCGTCTGGCCGCTCGTCGAGCAGGTGGGCGTGCAAGACGTCTCCGAAGAGGTGGTGGTAGCGGTACCAGCCCCGGTGACCGTCGAGCGGGACGAGGAACAGGTTCGCCCTCTCCAGGGCCTCAAGCATCGCCCGGCCGCTCTGGGCGCCGACGCGCTCTGGCTGGGGGCTGAGTGCGTCGCACAGCGGTCCGGTGAGCTGATCGAGGATCGAGGTGTCGAGTAGGAAGCGGCGTACGTCGTCGGGCTGTCGACTGAGGACCTCGTCGGCGAGGTAGTCGACTACGAATCGGTCGACGCCCGCGAATCCGGCGATGAAGCTGGTGCGGTCAGCCCGGTCGCGCAGCGAGAGGGCCGCCAGTTGGAGGGCGGCGACCCACCCCTCTGTGCGGATCTCGAGGGCTGCGAGGTCGGCGGTGGTGAGGTCAAGGTCGTTGAGGTCGTTGAGGTAGCTGGACACCTCCTCACCGGTGAATCGAAGGTCGTCAGCGCGGATCTCATTGAGCTCCCCGCGCGCTCGCAGTCGCGAGATTGGCAGCGCCGGATCGGCCCGGGTCCCGATCACAAGGTGAAGCTGCGGCGGCAGGTGGTCGAGGAGGAACGTCATCCCGGCTGCGACATCGACACCGTCCGCGAGGTGGTAGTCGTCCAGGACGAGGGTGACCTCACCGGAGTGCACGCTCAGCTCGTTCACCACGCCGGCGAGTGCGGTCTCGACCGGCGCGTGCCCAGACTGGAGAAGAGTGAGCGCCGCGGCACCAGAACCGGGAACGGCTCGGTCGAGGGCCAGGAAAACGTAGGTCCAGAACGACGTGGCCTCGCGGTCCCGCTCATCCAGGGACACCCAGGCAACGCGATGGTCGTCGTCTTGGTTGGACGGAGCGGTCGCGAACCAGGAGGTCAGGAGGGTCGTCTTGCCGAACCCCGCGGGGGCAGAGACCAGCGTGACCGGGCCATGCGAGCCCCGAAGAAGCAGATCGGACAGCCGAGGGCGTAGCACGACCTCGCGACGCGGCTTGGGTAGGAGAAGTTTCGTCTCGATCAGCGGGTCGGCCATCAGTGCGCCGGCTCGGAGGTCCCCGGCTGTGCACGCGTGTGCATCCGCTCTCCGGCGCGACCGAAGATGCTGAGCACCTCGGCGGGTCCTTCGCCGGTGCTGCCGAACCAGTGCGGAATCAGGGTGTCGAACTCGGCTGCCTCACCGGTGCCCAGGACGACATCCTGGTCGCCCATGACGAGTCGCATCCGGCCCGAGAGGACGTAGAGCCACTCGAACCCGTCATGAGTGCGAGGCGCGGGGTCTGACTGGGCAGTTGGGATGACGATCTTCCATGCCTGTATGCCACCCGGACGCGTCAGGGGGAGCACCGTCCTGCCGTTGACCCGCTTCGGCTTCAACCGGATCCGTGGGTCACCGACCTCCGGAGCCCCGACCAGATCGTCCAACGGGATCCGATAGGTCTGCGCAAGGGGGAGCAGAAGTTCCAGGCTCGGTCTGCGTTGCCCGGTCTCCAGCCGGGACAGCGTGGACTTCGACATGCCAGTCAACGCGGCCGCCTCAGTCAACGTCAGTCCACGCTGCTCTCGCACCCTCCGCAGCCGAGACCCCACCAGGTCCAGGGCCGCCGAGATGCGCCCATTCCCGCCCGCCACGCCGTCCTGGCCGGCCATGCTTCCGCGTTCGCTCATGCTGGGATTCAACGCTCCGTTCCCAGAAACAGCAACAACCGTTGTCGACACCGTCATGACGCGTCACTCTCGTGTCATGAGCACGAATGAGACCCAGAGCCCCATGAACCTTATGGCCGCCGATGAGCCCACCGGCGTTGCCGCGGAGCGCTACGACGTCGTCATCGTCGGCGGCGGCCCAGCCGGACTCTCCGCTGCCCTGGTTCTCGGCCGTGCCCGCCGCCGCGTCGCCGTCATCGACGCCGGCCAGCCCCGCAACGCACCCGCCGCCCACATGCAGGGGTTCCTCGGATCCGACGGGCTCCCGCCCTCGGAGCTCCTCGCCCGCGGTCGCGCCGAGGTCACCGGTTATGGCGTCAAGCTCGTCGCCGGCACAACTACCGCGATCGCACCTTGCGACACCGCGGCGCGCTGGACTTCGGCCCGGCGTCGGTTCCAGGTCACCCTCACCGACGGCACAGTCGTAGAGGCGCGCGCCCTCCTGGTGACCACCGGCCTTCACGACGAGATCCCCGACGTTCCCGGTGCCCGCGAACGGTGGGGGCGAGACCTTCTCCACTGCCCGTACTGCCACGGGTACGAGGTCGCCGACCAGCCCATCGGCATCCTCGCCGGTGACCCCGCCACGACCGCCGAGTCACTGGCCCACGCGCACATCATCCGGCAGTGGTCCGACGACGTCGTCTTCTTCGCCAACGGCGCCATCCTCACCGCATCCCAGCGCGAACAGCTCGTAGCCCGCGCCATCGGCATCGTCGACGAACCCGTCGTCAGCCTTGCCGTCGAGGACGACCACCTCACCGGCGTCGTCATCGGCGGCGGCCGCGTTGTGCCCCGCACGGCCCTGTTCGTCCGCCCCCAGTTCGTCCCCAACGACAACCTCCTCGTCGACCTCGGATGCACCGTCCGAGACACCGGCTGGGTCCAGGTCGACCCCACCGGCGCCACCAGCGTCCCCGGCGTCTGGGCCGCAGGGAACGCCACCAACCCCCGCGCCCAGGTCATCACCGCCGCCGGCGAAGGGTCAGCGGCTGCCATCGCCATCAACAACAGCCTCGTCGACGAGGACCTCCCCCTCGCCGTCACCAACTTTCGACTCGGGATGCCCGTCTAGCCCTCACCCGGTCGCATCACACCCCGACCGGCCACACCACCCGCACGAACCGCCTACCGAGCACGCCCCCAACCACACAGGAAACCCGCAAGAAGGAGCACTACCATGTCAACCAACGCCCACCCCGGCACCGCCACCGCCCCCGCCGCCCCCGCCAAGGGCACGGCCGGGCCGCCCAGCAAGCACCAGCTCGCGGTCATGATCTGGGTCGCGGTCTTCCCGACCCTCACCGTGCTCAACCTCACGATCGGTCCTCGCCTGGTCGACCTGAACCCGGTGCTACGGACCTTCATCCTCGCGACCGTCGCGGTCCCGATCGTCATCTACGGCCTGATGCCGCGCCTGCACCGGATCCGCGGCCAGATCCTCACCCACCGGGCCGCCTGACAGCCCCCAGTCCGTCTGGTGCGACGACACCGACCCCGTCTCGTCGCATCGACGTCGCCGCTGAGCTCCCCCGGCTCGCGGCCCAACGCCCCCGACTCCGCCAGAACGGCGTCGGGGGCGTTGCGCATCCCGCGACAGGGTTGAGCGCACCACTCAGCCTCGGGAGACCACTGCGCCCTTGCTGTTGCTTGCGCACCTCGGAGCGGCCGTCATCGATGGCGCGCTCTGGGCGCTCTCGAATCGCGATGGGTCGCAGAGGGGGACCGGCGCCCGACGGTGCCAGGGCAGTTGGCTGCAGTCGTCTGTGAACGTCAGGGTCTGTTGGCAGGAGGGCTCGGATTGGGCTCGCTTTGATTCGCAACCACCCGCAAGGGCGTGCCGAAGCCCTCAGTCGTCTCAATCGGCATCGCCGCAGGTCAGCGACCACTTTGGCCTCATGAGCGCAGCCAGCCGCAAAGAATCGCACCTACGCTCAGGGTCATGGGCGTCTTCCCGATGACTTCCCATGTGGAGTGCGTTGCGCATCTCGTGAAGGGGTGAGCACCTACGGCGCCCTCTTCGGCTCGCTGCCGCGTCCTATGCGGTGTGACGCAGGGACTAAGGCTGGATCAGACGGTAGAAGTGCGCCCGTGAGCTGCCGGCCGAGTTGCCGTAACGACGCGGCGACCAGCGCGCTGGAGCACGAGCAGCTGAAAGAGCTCGGCGGAGTGGTACGTCCACAACACGTCCCTGGTCTCGCGTGCCCCATGGCCTTCGTGCGGTGGGTGCATGGACCATAGTGGCTTGTCGCCCGCCGGCCTCTTGGTAGCCGTAGGCGTGGTGAAGTTGCATCCCGTACCGGGGTCCGGGCTTACCGTCGAAGCGTGACCGAAGAGATGGCCGACCTGATGGCCGACGACAACTGGGTCCCGACGGCGTGCACGCTTCCGACAGTCGCGCAGCCAGTGCGTCGCAGGGAGTTCGATGAGCTCTTCGCAGGCGACGTCGTGGCCGTGTGCCGGAGTCAGCGACGAGGACTCGGCTCGACCTGCGGCCGACCGCGAGTCGCCGCTCGCGCGGCGGCCCTGGCGGTGGACGAGACCGGCTGCTGCTCGTTCTTCGATTTCCACCTGTCCATCGACGACGGCACGGTCGCTCTCGACATCGGCACCGCGCCCGAGCATCAAGACGTGCTCGCGGCCTTGACCGCGCGCGCGACATCTCGCGTTGGCACCGGGTCATGAGCGGCGTGCTCCGCGCCGGGCAGGTTGCCGAGGCTGTCGGGATCAACGTCGAGACGCTGCGCTACTACGGGCGGCGCGGCATTCTCAGTCAACCCGACCGCAGTCCTGGCGGGCATCGTCTCTACCCCGAGACGACGGTGACGACGCTGCGGGTGTTTAAGGCTGCCCAGAACCTCGGGCTCACCTTGGAGGAGGTCGTCGCGCTCCTTGACGCCGGACGCGATCGCCACGACCGCGCCCAGGGCGGGCTGCAGGCTAGAAGTGAGGCCAAGCTGGCCGAGGTGGAGCGGAAGATCGCAGACCTTCAGGCGATCCGGGCCAGTCTCATCGCCGCGCGTGATGCCGGGTGTGACGATCTGGTTCGTTGCGCAGAGTCCAATTGCTGCCCTATGCTCTTCGGGCAGATCGCTGCGCGACGGTATCGGGAGATCCCGTGAGGTTCGCTGTCAAGAATCGCCACCTCTATGGCACAGCAGGCGCCGCCTGCGCAATCTGCTGCGCAGCACCGCTGCTTACCCTGCTCGGTATCGCTGGAGCAGCACCAGCAGCCGCGACCTTCGTGTTCGCCGGCGCGGTGTTCGCCACAGTGGTCGCGGTCGGGGCGGTGCCCGCTGGGTCGCGCCACTCGGTCTCCACGAGAGACGTTCGGCACGAAGGCCGGGTCGACATCGAGCTGACCGACCATCGGGGACGCCGCTCAGGAGTGCATCCATGATCGGCCGTCGACTCACGGCCACCGTTGAAGAGGAGAACCACAATGAGCGCCACGATCGCCGACCATTGGGCTCAGGGCGACGTCTACCCACGCATCCTCGCCGCGCTCAAGGCGGCTGAGAAGGACTTGGCGGCCCTGACGGTGGAGGACCTCGCCCCTGTTGACCACTACCACGCCCGCGGGTTCGCCGCCACCGTGGAACTGGGCGATGCCCTGCCACCAGTGGCACCAGACAGCCACCTGCTCGACGTCGGCTGCGGCCTCGGAGGCCCGGCACGCTACTTCGCACAGCGCTTCGGGTGCCGCATCAGCGGCATCGATCTGACCGGGCCGTTCGTCGAGGCGGGGCAGCGGCTCACTGGTCTGCTGGGCCTGGACGACCGGGTGGAACTCCGAGTCGGCGACGCACAGGCGCTGCCGTACGACGACGAGACCTTCGACGGCGGCTACGCCCAGCACGTCACGATGAACGTGCCCGACCGGCCCGCGTTCTTCGCGTCGGCATTCCGGGTGCTTCGGCCCGGGGGTTTTCTCGCGCTGACCGAGCACGGTCGAGGGCCGGGTCGGGAGTTGCACCACCCGGTTCCTTGGTCTGAGGACGGTTCCGGGGAGTACCTCGTCACCCCCGAGAAGACGCGGGAGTTCCTCCAGGATGCTGGCTTCGTCGACATCGCCGTGACGGACACGGGACAGGACTACCTGGCGGCGTACCGCGCGATGCTGTCGCTGGCTGACAGTGGCGCCTTGCCGCCGCTGGGGTTGCATGTGTTGATCGGCCCGTCAGCTATCACCAAAGCCCGGAACTCGGTGCGCAACATCGAGGAAGGAGCCACTCGGCCCATTCGGGTGGTCTGCCACAAGCCCAGTTGACGCGTTCGCACAGTGCGCCGTGAGTCGACGACGAGTCGGCGGTCCGCGCACCCTAGGGGGTGGCGGCAGCCGACCCCGACGACCTGCTGGCAACGGGGAGCGCGGCCCTGGCGGCCGGACAGTGGGCCGGCGCAAGGGCCGCCTTTGAGGACGCGCTCGCGCGGGAGCCGACCGCAGAGGCGCACGCGGGGCTCGCCGACGTGCTCTGGTGGGTGGGTGAGACCCAGGCCTCGGTGCAGCACCACGAGCGCGCGTATGCCGCCTTCCGCCACCGCGACAACCTGCCGAACGCGGCGATGGGCGCCGTCGGGCTCTACCTCACCTACCGCGCGAGCCTGGGCCGGACCGCGGTCGCACGGGGCTGGCTGGCCCGGGCCGCGCGCATGGTCGAGGAGGCTGGGCTGGCGCCGCTGGCCGGCTGGGTGGCGCTGTTGCGCGCCCATGACAGCGCCGACGCGGTCGCCGCCGAGCGGTGGGCGACCGAGGCGCGCGAGGCCGCCGGCCGGTACGGCGACGCCGACCTGGAGCTGTGCGCCCTCAGCCAGCTGGGGGCCGCCCTGGTCCAGCAGGGGCGCCGGGAGGAGGGCACGACACTGCTCGACGAGGCGATGGCTGCCGCCCTGGCCGGCGAGGCCCGGCGACCCCACACCGTCGTGTACGCCAGCTGCAACCTCGTCACCAGCTGCGCCCAGACCGCCGAGCTCGCGCACGCCCTGCAGTGGATCCACGCCGCCGACGCCTTCGAGCAGCGCTTCGGCAACCAGCACCTTGATACGACCTGTCGCACCTACCGCGGCGCGATCCTGTTCAACGCCGGAGAGTGGGAGTGCCGGGAGGAGCACCCTTCGTGCGTCGGCGTACTCGCCACACTCGCCGCTGCCCGGGGTGATCTCGTCAGTGCCCGTCGCCTCGCCTTGCGCCGGGCGCACGAGCTGACAGACGAGACGGGAGGTCGTGCCGACCCCTACCGCCCCGGGCTGAGCGGCCCGCTGGAGCAGGCGGTGCTGGGAGGTGCTCGCCGCGGCCGGGACGGGCCCCGAGGCCGAGGCCGCGGTGGCACGCCTGCGCGAGCTCGCCACATCGACGGACTGCGAGCAGTTGCAGGCCCGCGCCCTGGCCGCCGCCGGTCGCCTGCGCGGCGAGGTCGAGACGCTGGAGCGCGCGCTCAGCCTGTTCACCCGGCTGCGACTGCCGCTGTGGGCGGGCCGCGCCCGGCTCGCCCTGGCCAGCTTGCTGACCGACGACGACGCGATCGCCGAGGCCCGCTCCGCGCTGGGGACCTTCGAGGACCTCGGCGCGGCCCGCGACGCAGACGCGGCGGCGGCCCGCCTCCGCGACCTGGGCGTGACCGCGCCACGCGGCGGGCCGGCGGGCCTCGGCGAGCTCACCCAGCGCGAGCGCGAGGTGCTCGACCTGCTCGGCGAGGGGCTGACCAACCGCGAGCTCGCCGACCGGCTGTTCCTGTCGGTCAAGACCGTCGAGCGGCATGTGCGCAACGTGCTGTTCAAGCTCGGCCTGCGCAACCGCGCCGAGGCGGCGGCGTACGTCGTCCGGCACGGCCGCGAGATGCGCTCCACCAGGTGAGGGTTCCTCCCGATGCGGGAGAGGGACTCGCCACGGCAGGTTGGCCGCATGACCATCTCCACCGACACCCTCACCACCGCACTGGGCCCCCACTTCCACGGCGAGGTGGTCGGCCCCGACAACCCGCGATACGACGCCGTACGGGCGCTGGACAACCACTGCTTCGAGAGCCGCCCACGGGCCGTGGTTCGCTGCACCGACGCGGCCGACGTCGCCGCGGGCATCCGCCTCGCGTCCTCGGAAGGGCTGCCGCTGGCCATGCGGGCCGGCGGCCACGGCCCTGGGTTCGGCTCGGTCGAGGACGGGCTGGTGATCGACCTGCGCCCGATCGACCACGTCCGGGTCGACCCGGAGCGGCGCGGCGTCGCCATCGGCGGCGGGTCCCTGGCGAGCGCGGTCGACCGGGCGACGCACGAGTTCGGCCTGGCCACCACCACGCCGACCGTCTCCACCGTCGGCATGAGCGGGTTCACCCTCTCCGGCGGCATCAGTCACCTCTGACGCACCACGTGGAGTGTGTTGCGCATCTTGTGAAAGGCGACTCTGGCCTGCGGTGACGTGATCGGGGCTCGTGAGTACGGGCCCCGAGAAAGGGCCATCAGGCTCACTTTGGGCTCGCTTTGTAATCCCGGACGGTCTTCCACAATCCTTGAAGCTCTTATAGGATTGTGCGCATGGGAGCAGTCAGCGTCGCACAGGCCGCGGAGCGGCTGGGCGTCAGCGTGCCCCGGATCCACCAGCGCATCGCGGACGGCTCGCTGTCCGCTGAGCGGATCGGGTCCCAGTGGGTGGTCGATGAGCGTTCCCTCCTGCATGTCCAGGAGCGCAGCAAGGCCGGCCGTCCCTATTCGGCACGCTCTGCGTGGGCGGTCATCGCGGCGTCCGAGGACGACCGTGACCGGGTGGGTGTCAGCGGGCCTGCGGTGTCGGCGCGGGCGCGGATGCAGTTGAAGCGTTTGCTCGAGCCGGCCGCGGAGCCCGCCGCCGATGAGGAAGTCGTCAGGCAGCTTGTGGTGTCGCTCCGGTCGGTGTTCCGCAACCGGGCCCAGCGTCGAGTGCTCCGCGCGGCGCCGGCCGATCTTGTCGATCTCAGGGCAGATGACCGCTGGGCCATGCTCGTCGACCTGGGGGCGAGCGGCATCGCCTCGCCCGACGTCGAGGGATACCTCGGCGAATCGGATGTGGATGGGGTCGTGAGGGATTACCAGTTGGTCGCGGCTGACAGGGATGCGAACGTCGTACTGCACGTCCTCCCAGATGCGCAGCACCCGTATCCGGACTCACGTCTTCGGCTCGCGGCGGACCTCGCCGAGCATCGCGGGCCGAGGGAGGAGGTTAGGGCAGCCGAGCTGCTGCACGAGCTGGCCATCGAGTGGAAGGCAGGCGAGCGATGATCGTCCTGCCGCCCATGCCGCCCGAGCAGACCGCATCGTGGATCGGGCTCCTCGACCTTCACGAGCGGCTCCCCGAAGGCTGGACACTGATCGGCGGCCAGGTCGTCCACTTGCACTGCGCCGAACGCGGACAGTTCCCGGTGCGACCGACGAACGACGCCGACACGGTCATCGACGTACGGGCCGACCCAACGATGCTTACCACCTTTACCGAGACGCTGACCGACCTCGGGTCCAGATCAGCAGGCATCTCGGCGGAGGGTCTCCAACATCGCTGGGTTCGTGGCGAGGCCTCGATCGACGTACTCCTGCCGGACGGGATCGGCGAGCGCGCGAGCAGGCGTTCGGGTGTCACCGGCAGCCCGACACTGCCGACGGCAGGTGGGCCTCAAGCGCTGCAGCGCAGCGAGACCGTCCGGGTGTCGGTCGCGGGTCGCGAAGGATCCGTACGCCGGCCCAACCTCGTCGGCGCGTTGGTCGGTAAGGCGGCAGCGCTCAGCAACGCGGGCGACCCTGGCCTCGGTCGGCACAGGCGCGACTTCGTCGTCCTCGCTGGGTTGCTCACAGCCCGCGACCTCCGGAACCAAGAGCTCACGAAGAAGGACCGCCAGCGGCTGCGCGCCATGGTCACCGCGGTCGGGAAGGACCGGGCGCTGCTGATCGAGATCCCGGACGCCCAGATCTCGCTCGATCGGCTCATCACGGCGGGGGAGTTGTAGTCATGCCGGAGGCCTTCGTTGTCGAGTTGCAGCGAAGATTGATGCCCGCCAGCGGGGCAAGTTGGCGAGATCGGTCGACCGGTGACTGGTCGTCAAAGTAGGGGCCCTCACCCTGACGCCACCCGACAGCCGGCGGCAGATCGTCCGGATAGGGCTCCGTCACCGGTGCACGTCACCGGGCGGGTCTTGTGGGACGCCCGGACGCCGGCAGGCGGGCTGGCCAGCGGCTGTCCCGCTGGAGGTTCGACAAGTGGGGATCCGAGGCGCCAGGCCATGTGTGCTCGGAGAAACCGGTGCCCAGTGAGGTTGTCATTCGGGAAGCGGCAGGTGGGTGGTCGCGGTCGAGGGTCGTTCACGTCACCTCCGCCTGGCGGCACCTCGACGCACTACCAGTAGGAGTGGCTCAGGGGTGCCCTCGAGCGTCGACTCGGCCGCTCTCGTAGGCCCAGATCACGATCTCGACGCGGTTGCGCGCCGAGAGCTTGGTCATGAGTGCGCTGATGTGGGATTTGACGGTGCTGAGCGAGAGGTAGAGCTCCTCGGCGATCTCGGTGTTGGTCCGGCCGGCCGCGACCAGATCGAGCACAGCCTCCTCCCGGGGAGTCAACGGCTCGACGGGCTTCGCCACCGCATCGCCTCGGGACGAGGCGAAGGTCGCCAGGAGCCGAGCCGTGACGGCTGGCGCGATCAGGGCCTCGCCCGTCGCGGCGGATCGAACGGCGCGGGCCAGGAGGTCAGGGTCGGCGTCCTTGAGGAGAAAACCGCGGGCGCCGGCCCGCAGCGCGTCGTAGACGTACTCGTCTTGGTCGAAGGTCGTGATCACGATGACGGGAACCGGGTCTTCGACTTGCGGCCCGGCGACCTGTCGGGTGGCCTCGATCCCGTCGAGGTTCGGCATCCGAATGTCGAAGAGGCAGACGTCAGGACGCAGCGACCGCACTTGCTGGACAGCCTCGAGTCCGTCGCGCGCCTGTCCGACCACGTCGATCGTCGGTTCGGCGTCGAGGATCGTGGCAAGGCCTACGCGAACCATGTCCTGGTCGTCTGCGATCAGGACCCGCACCGGCGCCGTCACGAGCCGGCCTCGGCGTCCACCGTGGCGACCGGGACCGTTGCCTCGACAGTCCAGCCGCCCTCGGGATCGGGACCGGCGCGAACGTCGCCGCCCAGCAACGCCAGACGTTCTCGCATGCCGACCAGGCCATAGGACGGGCTCGCTCGTCGCGTGCGCCCCGAGGTCGCCGGTCGCCCGTCGTCGTGCACCCGCAGCCGCACAGTGGGCCCATCCCTGTCGAGGTCGACTGACACCACCGTGGGGTCCTGGGCGTGACGCCCCGCGTTGGTCACCGCCTCCTGGGCGGCTCGGAACAACGCCGACTCCACCGGTGCCGGCAGCCGGTCGAGGTCACCAGAGGTCTGGACGACGACCCGAGGGCCGGGGTCCTGGTCGCGGGCGAGCCGCGGTATGTCGGCTACGCCGTAGGTAGGACTTCGGCCCCCGTTGCCGGTCTGCTCGTCGTGGCGCAGCAGGGCCACCATCGCGCGCATGTCTTCCAGGGTGCGTGCGGCGGCTTCCTCCACCCCGTCGATCGCCTCGGCGGCGGCGCCGGGGTCGACGCGGGCACGAACCTTGGCGGCCCGGGCGTGCATCAGGATGCCGGAGACGTGGTGGGCGACGGTGTCGTGAAGGTCGCGGGCCAGCTGTTCACGCTCGCGGGCCCGGATCTCGTCGCGGGTTCGCACCTGGGACCTGGCCCAGAACCGCATCAGCGCGCCGACAGCGACCGGCAGCATCAGCGCCCCGACGCCGAGCGCCATCGAGGAGCCGCTGGAGTCGTACAGGGGCTCACGCGTCAGGTGGAGCACCAGCAGGTAGCAGCTGCCGATGACCACCCCGCGCCCGCTGGCCCAGCGGCCCAATGAGTAGGCCAGCAGCAGGACGACAGCGGTGACATCGAGGACGCTGTGAGGCTCCCCGGCGAGCGCGGGGACGACGCCGGCGACGGTCTGTGCGCCGTAGGCCACGACGAGCATCGCGAGAGGGTGTTGGGGTCGCCACAGGAGCGTGGCCACACAGACCAGTGACCAACCCGCGTGCCAGAGCGGCCACACCATGTCCTCGCGAAGCCCAACCTCGAGCACGGTGACCGGGATCAATCCCGCGACCAGGGCGCGGTCCCACCAGGCTGACCCCGCGGGAGCGATCGCCCGCGGTTCGTCCCAGAGCGCGCGCAGCGCACCTCCGCCCATCACCTCACCCTAAGCCACCGACGCCAGTGACCGGATCGAACTTTCGGTCCGTTTGGTCCGGCCTCAGGGACGAGACGGCTGCGGCCCTGGCTCCGATGTGGCGGTGCGCCAGTTCGCTGAGGATCGATGCATGAGACGACACACCGCTACCTCCGCACTCGACACCGCCGCCACGACCGGACAGGCTCCGGTCCCTCCCCCCACCTCCTCACCCCGAACGTCGCCCGCCCTGATCCGCGCCGGCGGCACCGCCGCGCAGGTCGTTGCCGGCACCTACGTCGTGGGCTTCCTCGTCATGGTCGCCTACCTCCTCCCTCGCGGATACGCCTCGCCCGTCGAGGACCCCGCCGGCTCACTCAGCTTCCTCCGGGACCACCACGCCGAGCTGGCCGGCTGGTACTTCGTCCTCTACCTCCTCGGTGGGGTCGCGATGGCGCTGGTCTCGCTCGGAGCCGGTCAACGACTGGCCGCGGCTCCGGCGCTCAGCCGATTCTCCACGGTCCTCGGACTGATCTGGTCTGGAATGCTCGTCGCCAGCGGGAGCATCGCCCTCGTCGGGCAGCAGGCTGCTGTGACCCTCTACGCCGAGAACCCGGACCTCGCTCTGAACACCTGGGTGTCAACCAGCGTGGTTCAGAACGCACTCGGCGGTGGCATCGAGGTCATCGGCGCCCTCTGGGCGGTCGTGGTCGGACTCGCCGCCCTGCGGACCCGTGCTCTCTCGGCCAGCTTGGGCGGGCTCGCGCTCGGCCTCGGGGCTGTCGGAATGGCGACGGTCATCCCGGTCGCGTCCGAGGTCGCCACGTCGGTCTTCGGGCTCGGACTCATCGTCTGGTTCACCTGGCTCGGTATCGCACTGCGCCGACGCTGAGAGCTCAGCCGGCACACCAGCGGCCACGGCAGGTCCGCCGCCCATGCGTGGCGGACCTGCCGCGGGCTCCTGTCAGCTCGCAACCACACGAATTTCGGAGTCACCAGTGACTGTCCAGGTGGGTGCCGGTAGCCAGGGTGTTCCGGTGAAGAAGTCGCGGAGTACGTCGAGGCCGTTGCGGCGGTGTCTGCGGGCGGTGGAGAGGTAGGACCGGACAGCGAGGAACGAGTCGATGCCGTGTTCGGCTCTCCATCCGGTGGAGATCTTCTCTTGGAGCCGGATCATTCTGATGTCGCGTTCGGCCTGGTTGTTGTCGAAGGGGACGCAGAAGTCGGTGGCGAACCTGGTGACGTCGTCTTGGTAGATGTCTAGGCGGCGGACCAGGGATCCTGCGACACCGAGCTTGGGTCGGCCTTGCCTGCCGGTAGGAGGTGGCGGTGGGTGCGCCGCCCAGCCTTCGGCGATCAGGGATCTGTAGCGGCGCTGGAACTCGGTTGGCTTTCGCGCGGCGAGTCAAGAGCGGTGAAGAGCGGGGGGTAGTCGCCGGGCACGCCGATGGCGTCCGGTTGCGGTCGCGGTGAAGAGCGCGATGAGGTTGGCTCGGGGTGGGCCGCCGTGGTCGGCAGGCTGATCAGGCGCCGTGGTCGGCAGGCTCCTCCCTGGACAATCTTGCTGCGGTCGTCACTCGGAGGAGATGATCGGCGACCTCGCCGTCCGAGCCCTCGAAGCGGCGCCTGCGCTCGCGCCAGCGCCGCCCGCGCCCGTTGACGTACGTCGTTGGGCGTTCGCGAACGACATCGTCGTCTCCGTCCGCGGCCGAATCCCGTCGGCGGTGATGGATCGGTACTTCGAGGCCCGCGCTCGGGGGAGATCTGAAGATGCTGTCGTTTGCGACCCTCGGCGCCCGATGACCTGAGGGCTCGGATTGGGCTCGGTTTGATTCGCAACCTCCCGCAAAGGCGTTCTGACGATGTCAAGGCGAAACAGCGGCATCGTCGCAGGTCAGAGGCTAGTTTCGTCCGATGTGGACAGCCAGTCGCATACGATCGCACTCACGCTCAGTGCCACTTACCTGTCCCCGATGACCCATCACGTGGAGTGCGTTGCGTTGCTGGAGCCGGTCTCCGGCTGACTGCACCCCGTCGTGGGCGGTCGGACACGTTTGCTCGATGTCGTGTATCTTGATATCAAGAGATCTAGCCACCCTTCCGGTTCTCCCTACGGCGACGGCAAGATAGGGCGAACGAGGGCGACACGACGAGGAGATGTGACCGATGACCAGTCAGGACAGCTTCGGGGCCAAGACCACGCTGGAGGTCGGCGACACGTCGTACCAGATCTACCGGCTCTCGGCCGTGGCGGGGGAGGGGCTCGATGTCTCCTCGCTGCCGTTCTCGCTGAAGGTCCTGCTGGAGAACCTGCTCCGCACCGAGGACGGGGCCGACATCACCGCCGACGACATCCGGGCCTTGGCCGGGTGGGACGAGACGGCCCAGCCCGACAAGGAGATCCAGTTCACGCCGGCGCGCGTGATCATGCAGGACTTCACCGGGGTGCCGTGCGTGGTCGACCTGGCGACGATGCGCGAGGCGATGGCGGACCTCGGCGGTGATCCGTCGAAGATCAACCCACTGGCTCCTGCCGAGATGGTCATCGACCACTCGGTGATCGCCGATGTCTTCGGCACCCCGGGGGCGTTCCAGCGCAACGTCGAGATCGAGTACGAACGCAACCGCGAGCGCTACCAGTTCCTGCGCTGGGGACAAGGCGCCTTCGACGACTTCAAGGTCGTCCCGCCCGGCACCGGCATCGTTCACCAGGTCAACATCGAGCACCTCGCCCGCGTGGTCTTCACCCGCGACAGCGGCGACGGCACGGTCATCGCCTATCCGGACACCTGCGTCGGCACCGACTCCCACACCACCATGGTCAACGGCATCGGTGTCGTCGGCTGGGGCGTGGGCGGCATCGAGGCAGAGGCGGCCATGCTGGGCCAGCCGGTGTCGATGCTGATCCCGCGGGTCGTCGGCTTCAAGCTGTCCGGTGCGCTGCCCGAGGGATCGACCGCGACCGACCTGGTGCTGACGATCACCGAGATCCTGCGCCACCATGGCGTGGTCGGGAAGTTCGTGGAGTTCTACGGCGAGGGCGTGACGGCGCTGCCGCTGGCCAACCGGGCGACGATCGGCAACATGAGCCCGGAGTTCGGGTCGACCATCGCGGTCTTCCCGATCGACGAGCAGACCGTGAGCTACCTGCGCCTGACCGGGCGCCCCGAGGAGCAGCTCGCCCTGGTCGAGGCCTACGCCAAAGTGCAGGGGTTGTGGCACGACCCGCTTGCCCCCGACTACGTGGAGCCGCGCTACTCCGAGCGGCTCGAGCTCGACCTGGCCTCCGTGGTGCCCTCGCTGGCCGGCCCGAAGCGGCCGCAGGACCGGGTCTCGCTCTCCGACGCGGCGACGGCGTTCGCCTCGGAGCTGCCGACCTATGCTCCGGATCCCACCGCGACCGTGCCGGTCACGCTGGCCGACGGTGCCTCCTTCGAGCTGGCCAACGGCGCCGTGACGATTGCGGCGATCACCTCGTGCACCAACACCTCCAACCCGTCGGTGATGATCGGCGCCGCGCTACTGGCGAAGAACGCCGTCGAGAAGGGTCTGCAGCGCAAGCCGTGGGTGAAGACGACGCTCGCCCCTGGGTCCAAGGTCGTCTCGGACTACTACGAGCGGGCCGGCCTGACCGCCTACCTCGACAAGCTGGGCTTCAACCTGGTCGGCTACGGCTGCACCACCTGCATCGGCAACTCCGGCCCGCTGATCCCCGAGGTCTCCGCGGCGGTGCAGGAGGCTGACCTCGCCGTGGTGTCGGTGCTGTCCGGCAACCGCAACTTCGAGGGCCGGATCAACCCCGACATCAAGATGAACTACCTGGCCTCCCCGCCGCTGGTGGTGGCGTATGCGCTCGCCGGGTCCATGACCGTCGACCTGCTGAACGACCCGCTCGGACAGGACCCCGACGGCAACGACGTCTTCCTGCGTGACATCTGGCCCTCGCCGGACGAGATCGAGCGGGTGATCGGCGAGGCGATCACCTCCGAGATGTTCACCGACGACTACGCCGACGTGTTCGCAGGCGACGAGCAATGGCGGTCGCTGCCGACTCCAGAGGGCAACACGTTCGCGTGGGACGAGGGGTCGACGTACGTCCGCAAGCCGCCGTACTTCGACGGGATGCCCGAGTCGCCCGAGCCGGTCACCGACATCAAGGGCGCGCGGGTGCTGCTCAAGCTCGGCGACTCGGTCACCACGGACCACATCAGCCCGGCGGGCGCGATCAAGCGCGACTCGCCCGCTGGTCGCTATCTCACCGAGCACGGTGTCGAGCCGCGGGACTTCAACTCCTACGGCTCCCGGCGCGGGAACCACGAGGTCATGATCCGCGGCACCTTCGCCAACATCCGGCTGCGCAACCAGCTCGCTCCGGGCACCGAGGGCGGCTTCACCCGCGACTTCACCCAGCCCGACGGGCCGGTCAGCAGCGTCTACGACGCCTCGGTGAGCTATGTGGCTGCCGGGACTCCCCTGGTCGTGCTCGCGGGCAAGGAGTACGGCTCCGGGTCCTCTCGAGACTGGGCCGCGAAGGGCACCGCGCTGCTGGGGGTGAAGGCGGTCGTCGCTGAGTCCTACGAGCGGATCCACCGGTCGAACCTGATCGGCATGGGAGTCCTGCCGCTGCAGTTCCCAGCGGGGGAGACTGCCGAGACCCTCGGGTTGACCGGTGAGGAGACGTTCTCGATCTCCGGGGTCACCGCGCTCAACGACGGCGAGACGCCGCGGACGGTGCGAGTGAGCGCCGGCGCTGTCGACTTCGACGCCGTGGTGCGCATCGACACCCCGGGTGAGGCCGGCTACTACCGCAACGGCGGGATCATGCAGTACGTCCTGCGGACCCTGCTTCGAGGCTGAGGCCGCGGGCGGCCTCGGTCACCGGAGGAGACCAGGTGCTGGGGCTGTCGACGAGCGTGGTCGTGGTGTTGGCGGTGGCGCTGGTTCTCGGGGCGGCCATCCAGGGCACGATCGGCCTGGGTCTGGGGCTGGTGGCCGCGCCCGTGGCGGCGCTGGTGGCTCCTGAGCTGGTGCCCGAGCTCCTGCTGTGGCTGGCTCTGGCCATGGCAGGCACCACCTTGCTCTCCGAGCCGCGGGGAGTGGACTGGGGCGGCCTGGCCTGGGCGCTGCCCGGCCGAGTCCTCGGCACGGCAGTGGGCGTCTGGGTGGTGGCGGTGCTGACCCCACGCGAGATCGGGTTCGCGGTCGCGGTGATGGTCCTGGCCACGGTGGCATTGACGGCACGCACCGTCGAGCTGCCCGTCAACCGGGTGACGCTTCCCGTGGCGGGCTTCGCCTCGGGGGTGAGCGGCACGGCCACCTCGATCGGAGGCCCCCCGCTGGCCCTGCTCTACCAGCATCGTGCGCCGTCCGTCGTACGCCCCACGCTGGCGGCGTACTTCGTGATCGGCTCGGCGCTGTCCCTGGTCGGGCTGGGCCTGGCCGGCCAGCTGCACTGGCACTTCCTGGTGCTGGCGGTGGCACTGACGCCGGCGCTGGTGGCCGGGTTCCTCCTGGCGGCAGGGCTGCGCGCCCGGCTGCCGGTGGCCGCGGTTCGCCGGGCCATCCTGGTCGTCTGTGCGACGTCGGCGCTGGTGTTGTTGCTGCGCTCGTTCGCCGGGTAGCCCGAGTATCGCCGCGTCTTGTGAACGGGGTCACAAGCAGTCGTTCCGGAGTGTCCCAGACGTCACGTGTGATGAGCGAGTCAAACGCTGGTGCCGAGGCCGCGCCGGGCGAGATGGTTGAGTTGTCAACCAGCCGGAGACCCGGCAGACAACATGGAGGGAACCATGAACGCCCAGACCGCCACCCCGACCACGACGAACCACGTCAAGACCCAAGACGAGATCGTCACCCATGCCACAGCCCGCAAGGCCTTGGCCGTGATGCGTATCGCGTTCGGCCTCACGTTCCTGTGGGCCTTCTTCGACAAGCTTCTCGCCCTCGGTTTCGCCACCGGACGGACGATCGACGAGGCAGGCGTCGAGACCGTCGACAGGTTCGGACCCGCCGCCTGGATCAACGAGGGCAACCCGACGATGGGCTTCCTCCAGTTCGGCGCCAAGGGCCCGTTCAAGGACTTCTACAACAGCCTCGCCGGCGACGCCTGGGTGAACTGGCTGTTCATGCTCGGTCTGCTCGGCATCGGGATCGCTCTGACCTTCGGCATCGGCATGCGATTCGCCGGTGTCGCGGGCGCGGTCATGTACGTGATGATGTGGACCGTGGCGCTGCCTCCGGAGAACCACCCGGTGCTGGACGACCACCTTCTCGGCGCCATCAGCGTCCTGGTGCTGGCCCTGACGCTGGCCGGCGACACCTGGGGTGCAGGAAGGGCCTGGGCCAAGACCGGCCTGGTCAGCAAGTTCCCCGTCCTGCGGTGACCCGTCGCGCGCGGGCCATCCCCCCAGGAGCACTCGCGCGACGCTGACATCGCACCAGCAACGGCCGCCGGGCACGCCCGGCGGCCGTTGCTGCACGAGACGGCGCTGCGGGTCGCACGAGACGGCGCTGCGGGTCGCACGAGACGGCGCTGCGGGTCGCACGAGACGGCGCTGCGGGTCGCACGAGGCGGCGCCTTTTGTCAGGTCTCGACCCCTCCCTGGCGGGCGCTGCGGCGTCTGACCGGGTGAGAATGCCTTGAACGAGGGAGATCAATCGTGACCACCGACCTGCGCGAGCGCCTTGGGGAGGTTGCCGAGCGCGCGCCGAGCGGCGTACCGGGAAACGACCTGTGGCGCCGTGGTCGCCGGCGACAGGTACGCCGGGCCGCCGCAAGCGCCGCAGCGCTTGCGGTCCTGGCAGCCGTGGCCGGCGTGGGTGGTGGTGTGCTGTGGACACAGTTGGCCGTTGACGGTGAGCCCGGCCCGGTCACGACGCCGCCCAGTGAGCTCGTCCTCCCGGACCGGATCTTCACGCCGAGCCCTTGGCTCGCCGGGACCGACGATGTCGGACCGGGCGGCCCCTATGTCGCCTTGGTCGGTGCGGAGCGAAAGCGTTGGGACGGCTTGTGGCGGCCATCGTCGGCCAATGGGGTGGCAGCGGTCGCGGCGGACGGGAGCTATCGGTTCCTGGACCTGCCGGACTACGTGGGCGATCACGGCTGGTTCGACGAGGGCCAAGAGCTGGCGCTGAGTTCCGATGGCCGCTACATCGCCTACTGGATCACTGGAGACACCACCGACGAACCGTTGCTGATGACCAAGGGCGGCGACCCGACCGGCGGCGTGGCCGTCTACGACACCGCCACCGGGAACGTGTCGCGACTGCCGATCTCCACTCCTCACGGTGTTGCCGCCGGGACATTCGCCTGGGCCGGAGACGTGATCCGGTTCAACTACGGCGCCTTTGAGGCGGGCGGTGTCTCCCCCACGTCGTGGGGCTCCCAGTCGGTCGGGCAGGCCACGTGGGACGCCCGCACCAGCAAATGGAACACCGAGGTCGACTCCAAGAGCTATCTCGACTTCGTGTCCGCGACGCCGAGCCTTGGGTGGTTCGTGGCCGACAACGGAGCTCGCCATGCCCTGGTCGGCCCGGACGGCATCGAGGCCCGTTTCAAGCTCGACCGCGCGGCCGAAGCGGAGCCCACGGTCGGTCCAGGAGGCCGCCGACTGGCGATGATCTTCGACCCGAACCCAGTGAACTACGACGGTGTGGCGCGACGCCTGCTCGTGGGAGAGCTCGGGTCCGTTGACAGCCGTGGTCGAGTGATCACCGAGCCCGTGCCGGACGTCAGAGCGCACGAGGTGCTCGGGTGGCGGGACCAGCAGCACGTGATCGTCCGTCGCTATGCGATCAAGGATGGCGGCGCCTTCTCGGTGGACATCGCCACCGGCGACGAGACGTTACTCATGTCACTTCCCGCCCGGCAGTACGGCGACGGCGTCCAAGTCGCCACGGCCGCGTGGTCGACGCCCACGGTGCGGGCGGTGGAGCCGGACTGGCCGATGGGCGCCGGCGCCCGTGCGGGAATCATCGCGGGTGCGGTGTTCGCCGTCGCAGCGGGCCTCATCTGGTGGAGGCGGCGTCGTGTCCGCGCCTGAGTCCTTCGAGGAGTACGTCGGTGCGCGCTACGCCACGCTCCTGCGGACGGCGTACCTGCTGACGAGCAACCGTCAGGACGCCGAGGACCTCGTTCAAACCACGCTGATGAAGGCCGTGCCCGCCTGGAAGCGGATCGAGTCCAACCCCGACGGCTACCTGCGTCGGATCATGGTGAACGACTCGATCTCGCGATGGCGCCGACACCGTGGCCGCGAGGTACTCACCGACGAGCCACCCGACCGCGGGACCAGCGATGCCGACGGCAGCCGCGCGGTCGCCCTCGAGCGAGCGCTGGCCGGGCTGGCGCCGCGGCAGCGCGCGGTGATCGTGCTGCGCTACTACGAGGACCTGACCGAGCGGGAGACCGCCGAACTGCTCGGGATCGCGGTCGGCACCGTGAAATCCCAGGCGCGCGAGGCGCTGGCCCGGCTGCGGCAGCTGGTGCCCGACCTGCACCTGGACACCGACGACCCGGCCGAGGTTGGCACGATGGGGGCGTGGACTCCGAGACGCTGACCGTGCACACCGGTGATCGTGAGGTCGTCGTCGATCTGACCCGTCAGGCCGGGGAGTACGCCGCGGGCAGGGGCGACGGGCTGCTGCACGTGTTCGTCCCGCATGCCACGGCCGGCATCGCGATCCTGGAGACCGGCGCCGGCAGCGATGACGACCTGCTCGCCGCGCTGCGTGAGCTGCTGCCCGCCGACGAGCGCTGGCGGCACCGGCACGGTAGCCGGGGACACGGCCGGTCGCACGTGATGCCGGCGCTGGTGGCGCCGTACGCCACGATCCCGGTGCTGGCCGGTCAGCTCGCGCTCGGCACCTGGCAGTCGATCTGTCTGGTCGACCTGAACGTCGACAACGACGTACGCGAGGTGCGCTTCAGCTTCCTGCCGGGCTGACACCGTGCCCTACTTGGGAGGCAGGGACTCTGCGTAGTCGACACCCACCGCGATCCAGCGCTCCAGCGCCGGCTCGGTCTCGATGGCCGATGGGTCGATCGCCAGCCAACCGTTCATCTTCTTGCCGCGCATCTCGAACCGCTCGACGCCAGGTTCGCCGACCAGCGTGTCGGTCTCGGCGGGGTCGCAGCGCAGCAACAGCCCACCCTGGCTGACGGCCGCGACCGCCATGTGGCCGCTGACCAGGAAAGCGAGGCCACCGAACATCTTCTTCTCGCTCAGGCCGGGCTGTCCTTCAAGATGACCTCGCAGCCGGTCGGCCACCGATTCGTCGTACGCCATGTGCCCAGTATCGACCAGAACGCCGACAACTCACGACGGGTCGGCCGACAATTCACGACGGGTCGAGGAGGCGCCGGGCCAGATCGACGTGGAACTGCACCGACAGCAGGAGGTCGTCGACGTGCACCCGTTCGTCCGCGTTGTGATAGCCGGCGTCGAGGACCTCGGTCGGGGTGGCGCGGAACGGACTGAAGCCGTACGCCGCCGTGCCCCCGGCCGCCCGCAGGAACGACGAGTCGGTGTAGCCCGGGCACAGCACCGGCAGCACCTCGACGCCCGGCTCGGTCTCCGCCAGCCACGCGGCGATGGCCGCCGGGACCGCCCCGCCCGAAGGCGAGGCGCTGCCCGGCACGATCTCCTCGGGCAGCGTCAGCTCGTAGTCCATGCCCTCGACCAGGTCGTCGCCGAGCCGGGCCCGCACGGAGTCGCAGGACCGACTCCGGCAGGGTGCCGGGCAGGATCCGGCAGTCCAGGTCGACCGAGGCGCGGGCCGGCATCACGTTGCGAGCCGCCGAGCCGGTGAGCATCGTGGGTGCCATCGTGGTCCCTGCCAGCGGAGGCAGTGCATGGGCGAAGCTGGGGTGCAAGGGCTCCGTGAGCCGCAAGCCCTCTGCCACCGACTCGGGCAGCGAAGCCGGCCCGGTCCCCAGCAGCGTGCCCAGCACCTCGTCGAGCAGCGGGGAGCGCTCAGGGGTGGCCAGCCCAACCCCGATCCTCCGCAGCAGCTCACCGAGGAGGGGCACGGCGTTGGCTCCCAGGGTCGGCATGGATGCGTGCCCGGCCTCGCCGAGCGCGGTGACCCGCACCGGCTGGGTGCCCTTCTCGCCTACCGACAACGTGATCAGGACCCGTCCGTCGACGAGCTCCAGCCGCTGGCCACCTCCCTCGTTGACGGCGAGGTCGGGCCGGAGGTCAGGTCGTCCTTCGAGCAGCCACCGCATCCCGACATCGGCCTCGCCGTCCTCCTCGTCGGCGACCATCAGGAGCCACAGATCACCGCGCGGACGGAAGCCGGAGCGGGCGAGCTCGGCCACGGCCACGCAGCGGGCCGCCACCTCGTTCTTCATGTCGACCGCTCCCCGGCCGAAAAGCCAGCCGTCCTCGACGACGGCGTCGAAGGGCGGATGCCGCCAGTCGCGCGGGTCGGCCGGCACCACGTCGAGGTGGCCGACGAACGCCAGTGAGGGCGCGTCGCCCGAGCCCGGCAGCCGGGCGACCAGGTTGGCGCGGGAGGCGTCCTTCGCCACCAGCTCCACCTCGACGTCGGCCCCGGCCAGATAGTCGCGCAGGTACTCCGCCGCCTCGGTCTCGTTGCCGTTGGTGGTGTCGATCCGGATCAGGTCGCGGGCGACCCGCAAGACCTCGTCCGCGAGCCCGGTCACGACCATTCCTGCCGTTTCGCGGGTGCGGGAGCGCCGTCTCGTGCGACCACAAGCGCCGTTTCGTGGGGAAGGCCGAGCCGGTCCAGCAGCCAGGCGTAGATCTCCGCCTCGTAGTCCAGGTGCCCGAACCGGCCCGACGGGCCCACGTGGGAGCCGGCTCCGGTCTCGCAGCGGAACAGGCAGCGCGGCGACCACTCCGGATCGCTCGCGCGTAGCGCCGCCACCCATTTCGCCGGCTCCCGGACCATCACCCGTGGGTCGTGCACGGCGCCGGTGACCAGCAGATCGGGCCGGCTCCCTGCCGGCGGCAGGTTCTCATACGGCGAGTAGGCGAGCATCCAGTCGAACTCCGCGCGGACCCGCGGGTCGCCCCACTCCTCGCGCTCGATGATCGTCAGCGGTGTCGTCTCGTCGAACATGGTGGTCACCACGTCCACGAACGGCACCTCCGCGACCACCGCCCGCCACCGGTCGGGCCGTTGCCCGAGGACCGCCCCCTGGAGCAGCCCGCCGGCGCTCAGCCCGCGGGTCGCGATCCGGTCGGGGTCCACCAGGCCGTCTCGCGCCAGCCCGTCGGCGACCGCGATCTGGTCGTCGAAGGTGTGCTGCTTGTGCTCCAGCTTGCCGTCGAGATACCACCCGCGGCCCAGCTCGCCGCCGCCGCGCAGGTGCGCGAAGCAGAACACTGCGCCTCGGTCCAGGAAGCTCGGCAGGGCGGGATCCCACGCGGGTTCGAAGACGGCCTCGTAGGAGCCGTAGCCGTAGACGAGGGCCGGGGCGCTGCCGTCGAGCGGAGTGTCGCGGTGCCGGACGATGGTGGCGGGCACCGGCGTCCCGTCGGCGGAGGGAAAGGTACGCCGCTCGGTGAGGTACGCCGACGGGTCGTGGCCCGGTGCCTCCTCGTGATGGACGTCCACGCGGGCCCCGGTGGACCAGGAGACCTCCGACCACACGGCGGGCTCGGTGTAGGCCTCGTCCAGCACGCCGACGGCGGGGGCGTCGTACAGCGGAGTGCGGAACAGGAAGGCCTCCCCGCCGGGGAACCTCGAGCGCACGTCGCGTCCCGGTCCGGCGAGGTCGTCGTGGGCGAGCAACCGCAGGACGCGCTCCCCGCCCGTGCGAAGGCTGAGCACGACGCCCTCCGCGAACGCATCCACCCGCTCCACCCGGTCTGCCGGGTGCTCGGGGCGGACCTCGACCCAGCTCGTCGCGTCCTGGTCCGCGCCCTCAGGCACCGGCGCGCGCATCAGCCGGAACTCGACGGCTCGCTCATTGGTGACGACCAGGAGGTCAGCGGAGGCGTCGGAGAGCCGTCGGTGCTCGGCGTGGTAGCGGACACCCGCCCGGCGACCGCCCACCGACCACGGCCCGCGGGAGACATCGTGGGCGTCCACAGCCCAGCACTCCGAGGTGGTGTTGCTCTCGCTCCAGATCAGCACCAGGCCGCCGGATCGTGTCCCGCGCACCTGCACCTCGAACCGCTCGTCCGGATCCTCGATCACCAGCACGTCGTCGACGACGGGGGTCCCGACCCGATGCCGCCAGACCTGGTACGGCCGGTAGGCCTGGTCATGGACGGTGTAGAAGTACCACTGCGAGTCCGCGCTCCAGGCGCCGCTGTAGTACGTGCGGGGGACCACCTCGCTCAGGTCGTCGCCGGTGACCAGATCTCGGAAGCGCAGCTCGAAGACCTCCTCGCCGGCCAGATCGACCGAGTAGGCCAGCCGATCCTCGTCCGGACTGACGTCGCAGACCCCGAGATCGAGGTAGTCGGAGCCGGTCGCCAGCAGATTCTGGTCCAGCACCACCTCGGTGCGGTTTTCGTCGTCGCGGGCGCTCGGATCTTCAGGATCCGTGGTTCGAGCGGCGTCCGGCATACGGATTTCTCGTAACAGTTGGGCGTAGCCACTTCCCGCCGGATGAATCGTGTAGTAGGAAAAGCGACAACGACGCCACGTCGGAGAAACTTCGGTGGGAGCCAACCGCGAGTGCATTTCGGCCCTCAGGGTCGAGACCAGGGAGTGAAGATGAGCGCAAGACGAGTCGAAGAAGGCGCGCTCGGCGCCCAAGTGCGCGAGGACCTCGGGGTGGTCGGCGTCGCGCATCCAGTGGAACGGGTCCGGGCGCGGCACGCCGTGCTCGGTGTGGCTGAACGGGTCCTGGCGCGCCTGCGGGGGCCGGCCGGGTTCGGTCGTCGGAGCATCGGTCACGGGCGACAACGTACTCGTGCCCGAATCGCTACGGCAGCGGCCCTGCTGCTGGCGGCCCTGGCCCCGGCGCTCTCGCTCGGGACGCCGGCAGCCGCCGAGGACCCCGTGGTCTTCACCGTCGGGTTGAACAACGAGGTCGACTCGTTCAACCCGTTCCTCGGCATCGAGGCGCCGTCGTTCGAGATGTGGGCGCTGACCTACGACTACATGATCAGCTACTCGATGGAGGACATGTCCCCGCAGCCGGCGCTCGCGACCCAGTGGGAGACGTCCGACGACGGCCTTACCTGGACGTTCACCATCCGCGACGACGTCGACTGGTCCGACGGGGAACACCTCACGGCCGCGGACATCGCCTTCACCTACAACCGGATCCTCGATGGCGGACCGGAAGCCGCGACCTGGGGCTCCTATCTGATCGGCACCGACACGATCACGGCTCCCGACGACACCACCGTGGTGTTGCAGCTGAAGAAGCCGAACGCCGTGCTGCCGCTGCTGCCGATCCCGATCGTTCCTGAGCACATCTGGAAGGACGTCTCCGAGAAGCAGGTCAAGACCTTCGCCAACGAGCCCGGCGACGCGCCGGTCGTGGGGTCCGGGCCGTTCCGGCTCGTGTCGGGGACCGCCCTCGGCCCGGAGTACCGCTTCGAGGTCAACCCGGACTACTGGCAGGGCACGCCTCACCTCGACCAGGTGGTGTTCAAGGTCTACAAGGCCATCGACCCGATGATCGCCGCGCTGAAGCAGGGCGAGATCGACTTCGCCGAGAACCTCAACGCGCTGCAGGTGCAGGCGCTCCAGGGGGAGCCGGGGATCACCGCGATCAACGGCGACTCACCCGGCTTCGATGAGATCGCGTTCAACACCGGTGCCGTGGACACCAAGACCGGCAAGCCGATCGGCGACGGCAACCCGGTGCTTCAGGACCAGAAGTTCCGGCATGCCCTCGGCTACGCCGTGGACAACGACACGATCATCGAGAAGGCGTACTACGGCGCCGGCAAGCCCGGCGACACGATTGTGCCGCCGGCGTACTCCAACTGGAAATGGGAACCGCCGGCCGACCAGGCGTTCACGTTCGACCTCGACAAGGCCGGCCAGCTGCTCGACGACGCCGGCTATCGGTTGGGAGCCGACGGCAAGCGGCAGACCCCCGACGGGAAGCCGATCGGGAGCCTGAGGTTGATGGCGCGAGCCGATTCCGAGACGTCCCTGAAGGTGCTGACCTTCTTCTCGGAGTGGCTGGCCGAGCTGGGCATCGACTCCAAGGTGAGGTCCGTCGAGGAGGGGAAGCTGACCGAGGTCATCCTCGATGGCGACTTCGACGTCTTCGAGTGGGGCTGGTACGTCGAGCCGGACCCTGACTCGATGCTGTCCTACCTGACCTGCGGCCAGCTCGGGAACTGGTCGGACTCGTGGTACTGCGACAAGGGGTACGACGCGCTCTACGACCAGCAGCACGCCGAGACCGACGACGCCGCGCGTATCGAGCAGGTCAAGCAGATGCAGCAGATCGTGTTCGAGGACTCGCCCTACCTGGTGACGGTGTACAACACGATCGGCGAGGCGTTCCGCAGTGACAGGTTCGCCTGCCTCCGGCCGCAGCCGGATCCGGGTGGCATCTACATCATTCAGTACGGCGTCTACAACTACCTGAACATGCGTCCGGCCGCCGACGCAGGTGACTGTGGGGGTGAGTCAGGCGTGTCGCAGGCGTCCGCGGCGGTTGCGGACTCGGGACCGTCGACCGGGCTGTTGGCCGGACTCGGCGTGGCTGCTGTGGCGGCGTTGGCCGCGGTCGGATTCGTGATGGCGCGTCGTCGGTCCAGTACCGGAGATCGCGAGTGAGCACCCTTGCGGCGCCCGACGCGCCGAGCGTCCTCCTGGCGGGGGCGCCGGAGCGCCGGGAAGGGGGACGCCGCAGCTACGGGCGCTATGTCCTGGGCAAGGCCGCTGGCTCGTTGGCCAGCCTCGGCTTCGTCGTGGTGCTCAACTTCTTCCTGTTCCGGGTGCTGCCCGGAGATCCGGCGCGCACGCTGGGCAGGGGGCGGCTGAACACGCCGGAGGCGATCGCGGAGTTCAACCGGACCTACGGTCTCGACCAGGACCTGCCACGACAGTTCGTGACCTACCTCAGCAACCTGGCGCACGGTGACATGGGCCTGGCCCTGACCGGCCGGGCTCCGGTCTCCCAGCTGATCGTGGACCGGATCTGGCCGACCCTCCTCCTGGTCGGAACGTCGACGGTGCTGGCGACGCTCCTGGGCGTGTGGCTCGGGATGAACCAGGCGTGGAAGCGCGGCAGCTTCTTCGACAAGTCGACGACCTGGACCTCGCTGGTGCTCTACTCGATGCCCGAGTGGTGGCTGGGCATGGTGCTGATCGCCTTGCTGGCCTCGGGCGTCGGCCCGCTGCCGGACCTCTTCCCGACCGGCGGGCTGCATACCGACTCGGCCAACCCGGCCGTCTTCGACACGCTGTGGCACCTCACGCTGCCGGTGATCACGCTGACCCTGGCCTACCTCGCGGACTACTCCCTGATCATGCGGTCCTCCCTGCTCGACGAGCTGGGGGAGGACTACCTCACGACCGCGCGGGCCAAGGGGCTTCGTGACCTCCAGGTGCGCAACCGGCACGCGGCCCGCAACGCGCTTCTCCCCACCACCACCCTGATCGCGCTGAATCTGGGCTTCGTCGTGGCTGGGGCGATCACCGTGGAGACCGTGTTCTCCATCCCCGGGCTCGGGCTGCTCGCCGTCGAGGGGCTGCGGGGACCCGACCTGTGGTTGCTGCAGGGCACGTTCCTGGTCGCCTCGGCCGGCGTGATCCTCGCCAACCTGGTGGCCAACCTGCTCTACGGGCTGCTCGACCCCCGGGTGCGGGTATGAGCGCGACCACGCCCGCGGTCCTCTCCGCGCGCCAGCTGACCTGGCGCCGCCGCGCGGAGACCTTGCGGCGCGGGTGGGCGGAGTTCCGCACCCACCGCGCCGGGCTGATCGGGCTGGGCATCCTGCTGTTCGTCGCCGTGGTCGCCCTGGCCGCCCCGCTGCTGGCGGACAGCACCGGCCTCTCCCTGACCAGGGCACCCGGGGGAGTGCTCGAGCGCCCGTCGTCGACGTACTGGCTCGGCACCGACGACAGCGGCCGTCCGGTGGTGACGCTCTTGATCTGGGGAGCACGCGTCTCACTGCTGGTGGGTCTGACCGCCACCATCATCTCGATGGTCATCGGGACCACGGTGGGGCTGTTGGCCGGCTACTTCGAGGGCTGGGGCGGAGCGCTGCTGTTCCGGATCACCGAATGGTTCCTGGTGATCCCGTTCCTGCCGCTGGCGATCGTGCTGGCCACCGTGCTCGGCCGCTCGTTGTTCAACATCATCCTGGTCATCGGGATCACCTCGTGGCCGGCCACGGCCCTCTTGATCCGCAGCCAGACGCTGTCGATCAAGGAGCGGCCCTATCTCGAACGGGCCCGGGTCCTCGGTGCCGGCCGGACCCATCAGATCGGGAAGCACATCCTGCCCAACGTGATGCCGATGGTGTTCGCCAACACCACGCTGACGGTGGCGATCGCGATCCTCACCGAGACCACGCTCAGCTTCCTCGGGCTCGGCGACCCGACGCGCGTCTCGTGGGGCACGATGCTCGACCGGGCCTACAGCGTGGGCGCGATCACCACCGGCTCCTGGTGGTTCTTCGTGCCGCCCGGCCTGTGCGTGATCGTGGTGGTGCTGTCCTTCACCCTGATCGGTCAGGCGCTCGAGGACGTCGTGAACCCCCGACTGAAGGCGCGCCGATGAGCACCCTCCTGGAGGTCCGCAACCTCTCGCTGACCTACCGCGCCCACGACCGCGACGTGCCGGCGGTGCGGCAGGTGAACCTCGAGGTGGCCCGCGGGGAGATCGTCGGGCTCGCGGGAGAGTCCGGCTGCGGCAAGTCCACGCTGGCCAGCACCATCCTGCGCCTGCAACCGACGTCGGCCCAGGTGAGTGGCGAGGTGCTCGTCGACGGTGCCGACGTGCTCACCATGCGCTGGGGCGACCTGCGAGCCCTGCGATGGGCCGGGGCCTCGATCGTCTTCCAGGGCGCGCTGCACTCCTTGAATCCGGTGCAACGGATCGGTCGGCAGATCGCGGAGGCGATCACCACCCACGAGCCGGACGTGCCCGCGCCCGAGGTCGCCACCAGGGTGGGCGACCTGTTGGAGCAGGTCGGGCTGCCACGCGAGCGTGCGTCGGCGTACCCGCATCAGCTGTCGGGCGGCCAGAAGCAGCGGATCATGATCGCGATGGCGCTGGCCTGCCGGCCGTCGCTGATCGTGGCCGACGAGCCGACCACCGCCCTGGACGTGATGGTGCAGGCCCAGGTGCTGGACGTCCTGTCCGGGCTGGTGCGCGACCTCGGCGTGGGCATGCTGATCATCAGCCACGACCTCTCGGTGCTCGCCGGGCTGTGTGACCGGATCGTGGTGATGTACGCCGGCCGGGTGGTGGAGTCCGGTGCCGCTGACCAGGTGTTCGACACTCCGCTGCACCCCTACACCGGCGCGCTGTCGGCCGCCTTCCCGAAGGTGGGGGATCCGGCGGCCAGGTTCGCGCCGGCCGGGCTACCGGGCGACCCGCCGGACCCCGGTGCGCTGCCCCCCGGATGCTCCTTCGCCCCCCGGTGCCCGCGGGCCGTCGACGCCTGCACGATCGAGGTGCCGCCGCTCACCGAGCAGGGTGACGGCCGAATGGTCGCCTGCTGGCGGGTGGGGGAGCCATGAGCGAGCAGGACGAGCGCCCGATGCTGGAGGCGAGCGGGGTGGCGGTGGAGTTCCGGGCCCGGTCCGGCGCGGTCGCGCGAGCCCTCGACGGGGTCAACCTCCGCGTCGAGCCAGGGGAGTGCGTGGCCCTGGTCGGGGAGTCCGGGTCGGGCAAGACCACACTGGCCCGCACCCTGATCGGGCTCGAGCGGCCGGCGGCCGGAGAGGTGCGCTGGGCGGGCGCGCCGCTTGACTACTCAGCCGGCGGGCTCAAGGCGCTGCGCCGCCGGGTGCAGATGGTGCTCCAGGACGCCTCGTCGGCGCTGAACCCCCGGCACACCGTCTACGACTCCGTGGCCGAGGGTCTGCGGCTGCACCGCTTGGTCGACAGCGACCCCGAGGGACGCACCGAGATCGAGCTCGTCGCTCACGCGCTCGCGTCGGCCGGGCTACGGCCGCCGGAGTCGTTGTTCCTGCGCTATCCGCACGAGCTGTCCGGCGGACAGCGCCAGCGGGTGCTGATCGCGGGTGCCTTGGCGCTGCGGCCGGAGCTGCTGATCGCCGACGAGCCCGTCTCCAGCCTGGATGCGTCGATCCGTGGCGAGATCCTCGCGCTGCTCCTCACCCTGCGTCGGGAGATGGGGCTGGGGGTGCTGGTCGTGACCCACGACCTCGGGCTGGCCTGGAACATCGCCGACCGGATCGCGGTGATGTACCTCGGTCGGGTCGTCGAGTCGGGGCCGACCGAGCAGGTGCTCGCCGATCCACAGCATCCCTACACGAAGGCACTGCTGTCGGTGGTGCCGGAGATCGAGGAGCTGGAGCCGGTGGTGCTCACCGGCGAGATCCCCGACCCGACCCGGATCCCTGACGGATGCCGGTTCCACCCGCGGTGTCCGGCGCTGGCCGACGGCGTCGCCGAGGAGGCCGGCGTGTCCGAGGCCTGCAGCGGCTCCCCGCTGCCGGTGCTCCCGCCCGACCTGGACGGCCATCACGTGGCCTGCCACCTCGTAGCGGCCCGGGTGGGTGCCGCGGAGGCGCCGTGAGCCTGCAGGCGGCGCTGCCGCGCGAGCTGTATGTCGACCCGGCGGCGTGGGAGGCCGAACGCGAGTCGGTGCTGGTCGGCGAGTGGACCTGCGTCGGCCGCCGGGACGACCTCGGCCTGGCCGCGCCGGAGCGCGTCGCGGTCGTCGACGTCCTGGGTGAGTCGGTGATCCTGACCTCCGACGGCGACCGGGCCCTGCATGCGGCGTACAACGTGTGCCGGCACCGTGGCTCGCAGCTGTTCCCCGCCGAGGCCGGAGCAGAGCCGGTCACCTGCGCCGCGGCCGCCCTGCGCTGTCCCTACCACTCGTGGACCTACGCCCTGGACGGCCGCCTGCTCAGGGCTCCGCACACCGAGCCCGGTGAGACCGAGGACGGTGACTTCGCGCTGCATCCGGTCGGCGTGGGCCAGTGGGGCGGCTTCGTCTTCGTCCACCTCGCCGACCCGGCACCGGGGCGCGGCCTCGCTGGCACGACCAGCCTGCTCCGCGCCGGCCGGACCCTCGCCCACTACGACCTCGCCGGGCTGGTCACCGGCCGGGTGATGTCCTACGACGTGCGCGCCAACTGGAAGGTGCTCGCGGAGAACTACAACGAGTGCTACCACTGCGGGCCCGTGCACCCCGAGCTGTGCCGGCTGGTCCCGTCGTTCGCGGGCGGCGGCGTCGGCATCGACTGGGAGCGCGGGGTGCCCCACCGCGAGGGGGCGTGGACGTTCACCATGACCGGCACCACCACCCGGGCGCCGTTGCCCGGGCTGGACGAGACGGAGCGCACCCATCACAAGGGGGAGCTGGTCTACCCCAACCTGATGCTCTCCTGCTCGGCCGACCATGTCGCAGCGTTCGTGCTCCAGCCGCAGGCCGTGGACCGGACCAGGATCGACTGCGTGCTGCTGTTCGCCCCGGATGCGGTCGCGGACCCGGCGTTCGACCCCTCGGACGCCGCGGACCTATGGGACCTGGTCAACCGGCAGGACTGGGCGATCTGCGAGTCGGTGCAGCGCGGGATGTCCTCACGGGCCTACACCCACGGGTGGTTCGCACCGATGGAGGACGACTCGGCCGACATCCGGCGGTGGCTCCTGCCGCGGCTGTCCGGCGAGTCCGGCGAGCCTGGCCGGTCGGATGGCTGAGTCCTACGAGTACGCCGTCATCGGGCTCGGGGCCCTCGGCTCCGCGGCGGCGTACCAGCTGGCGCGACGCGGCCACTCCGTGATCGGACTCGAGCGGTTCCAGCTCGGCCACACCCGCGGCGCCAGCCACGACACCAGCCGCATCCTGCGGCACAGCTACCACACGCCTGCCTATGTCCGGCTCACCCGCGAGGCGTACGACGACTGGGCCGCGCTGGAGGCCGACGCCCAGGAGCCGTTGGTGACCGTGGTCGGCGGGCTGGACCTGTTCCCTCCCGGCGGGGTGATCTCGTTGATGGACTACGTCGACAGCCTGGTCGCTGAGGACATCGAGCACGAGCTGCTGGACGTGGCCGCCCTGCGGGCGCGGTGGCCGCAGTTCTCGCTGCCCGACGGCACCGTGGGCCTGTTCCAGTCGCGGGGAGCCATCGTGCCGGCCGGACGGGGGACGGCGGCGATGCAGCGGCGGGCGGTCTCGCACGGAGCGCTGCTGCGGGACGAGTCCCCGGTGACCCGACTGCGTGAGCGGGGCGCCGACGGCCTGGAGATCGTCGTGGGGGACACGTCGTACCACTGCCGGGCCGTGGTCGTCTGCGCCGACGCCTGGAGCAACGACGTACTCGCGGGGCTGGGGGTGTCGTTGCCGCTGACGGTGACCCTCGAGCAGGTGACCTACTTCGCACCGGACGACCTCGCGGCCCACTCGCCGGGCTCGCTGCCCTTGTGGATCTGGATGGACGAGCCCTGCTACTACGGCTTCCCGGCGTACGGCGAGGCGACCGTCAAGGCCGCCCAGGACTGCGGCGGGCCGGTCGTCGATCCCGAGTCCCGCACCTTTGACGCCGACCCGGAGATGGAGAGCCGACTGGCCGCCCACCTGGCTCGGATGCTGCCTGGCTCGGGTCCGCCGGTGCGCTCGCTGCGCTGTCAGTACACCCTGACTCCGGACCGGGACTTCCTCATCGACACGGTCCCCGGACACCCGAACGTCGTGGTCGGCCTCGGCGCCGCCCATGGCTTCAAGTTCGCCCCCACGTTCGGGCGGATCCTCGCCGACCTGGCCGACTCAGGTGAGACGACCTCGCACATTGCGGACTGGGGGTTCGACCGCCCGGGGCTCACCGACCCGGACTACGAGCCCCACTGGATGGTGTGAGGACGTGCCGGTGCCCGGCCAGGGGATGCCTGACGGGGTGCGGGGCGGGGTGGTCACTGGTCGGGCGGGCAGCCCGACGTGGTCACCGCGTCGGGTGGGGTGACATCGGTGGTGCCTTCGTGGTTGCGGAGGAAGGCGTAGCCGTGGGGGCTGGTCCAGAGGTAGGTGCCTGATTGGGGTGATCGGTAGCGCCACGGGGTGTGGGTCTTCAACCGGTGGTGATGTCGGCACAGCGGTGCGAGGTTGCAGGAGCAGGTCGGGCCGCGGGCCGGGTCGCTGGTCTGATCGCCGGGGTCGTAGGGCACGCGGTGGTCGTGGTCGCACGCGCGGGCTGGTCGGGTGCACCACGGGAACACGCAGCCGCCGTCGCGGTGATCGATCTGGGCGCGTGAGGCGGTCGGGGATCTCGTACTGATCGACCCGGACATGCTCGGCCAGGTCGAGGATCGGGCGCACCGTGATCTTGGTGTCGGGGTGGCCGCACCAGGCCCGGATGGTCTCGGCGTTGATCGGGGTGGCGGTGTTCTCACACCGTCCGACCGGACTGGCCCCGGCCAGGGCAGCCTCGCTGAGGTGGAGGAAGAGGGTGATCGGCCGGACCGGCCGCCCCGAGGTGACGGCGGTGCCGTCGGCTGGACAGAAGGTCAGGGCGAGCTGCGCCCGCGACATCTCACCCAGTGCGACCGCACGCCGGGCGTCCAACGTGTCGGCCGAGCCGGCGATCCGGAGCTGCTCGGCACCGGCGGCGAGCGCCTGGTCGAGGTGCAGGGCGTCGGCGAGGTCGAGCTCCCCGATCACCGGGACCGTGCCGTCGAAGGTGACCTGGTCGGTGCGCACGTCCACCCGACGAGTCTCCGGGCCGGTCGGGCACGGGTCGGAGGGGTCCGGCCGCTCTGCGGCCTCGTGCCGGACCTTGGCCTCGGTGACCAGCCGGTCCAGCTGCGGCAGTGAGATTTTCCCGGCGACGGCGGCGACCTGCCGGTCCACGAACCCCGCCGCCACCCGGTTCAGGCTCATGGTGGCGTCGGCGACCCGCCGCGCCCGCCACGCCGGCACCCGACCCTCCTGCACCTGCTCCCACAGGGTCGGGAGCCGCCACGCCAGCTCCAACGCGTGTCCGATCAACCGCCGTCCGGAGTCGGTGGTCAACCCGACCGCGGCCGCGAACTCCGCCACCGCCCAGGCGGCGACCTCCGGCGTGCCGTCGCCGGCGAGCGGGATCGCCTCTCCGGCCAGCCACCACGACGCCGCATCCCCGAGATCGGTCGGCTCATGGAGCGCCGCCCACTCCACCGCCGCGGAAAGCAGCCCCGCCTCACCCGACAACACCGCCCGCTGATGCCCCCGCGCAGCCGCCAAGACCGCGTCCGGAGACCCCGGAACGGGAACGGTGAACGGCTGCGATCGACATACCCTCAGCCAACCAGGCAGCACCGACATTCCCGCAGGCCAGAGGCCCTTTCTCCACAGCCCGCCAGGTCACGATCAGATCACGAAACCGGCTCCCGGTGGTTCACCTCGGACAGAGGGATAGGCGATGCCGTATCTCCTGGTCGGACTGCGGCTCCTGGTCGCCGTGAAGACACGCTCCCGCATCGTGGCCCTGTCCCTCCTGCTGGCCGCCGCTGGCACCCTCATCGGCGGTTCTCCCGCCCAGGCGCGCGACGACCTGGTCTGCGAGAAGTGGGGCGACGACCGCGTCTCGACCATCAACGATCCGTTCTACGGAGAGGTCACCGTCGTGCAGGCCACGTGCGACCTGTGGGGCTGGGCCGGCAAGGGCCCCACGGACCCCACAGACCCGACTCCGCCGAAGGAGCCGATCGGTCCCGGCCGGGATGGGCCCGAGACTCCCGAGCCGTGCTCGGACGTCGAGGGCCAGACTAGGGCTGTCCAGGAGAGGCTAGCCGCCGACCGGCAGGAGTACGCCGCCGGCTCGGTGACCGTCGCCGCGGAACAGGGCCAGGTGTGGGTGCTGACCCAGCTCTTGGCGCGCGCCCAGTCCGACGCGGACGTCGCGGTCGCCCGGCGGGCCGCCGCCGAGGCGGCGTACGTCAAGGAGCTGGGGTTGGAGGACGTCCTCTTCGACAACGGCCATGGAGCGATCATCCGGCACCCGGTCACCGTCACCCGGGCCTCGGTGGACCGGTCGGCCAAGACCGCGCCCGCCCTGCTTGCGGCGATGAACGCCGAGGGCTCAGCCCTGCTGGATCTGCACCAGGCACAGCTGGAGCACGACGCCGCGGCCAAGGCGCTGTCCGCTGACGAGGAAGCCCTGCGAGCGCTCGACGACGAGATCGCCGCCCTCACCGCCACCCTCGAGGCGCTGCGCAAGGCTGCCGGGACCTGCACGCCCTGAACTCACGGTCGAACTGGGCACACGGGCGGGGAGTCAGCCCAGCCGAGGCGGCGTGGCGCCGGTGCCGTCGACGATAACGTCGGCCCGGCTCCTCGTGGCCTGCCGCTCGAACAGGTCCTCCTCGGAGACCTGCCATGCCTCCCATCGCGCCCGCATTCCCTCGCCGTCTCGCTCGACCCCGCGGGCAAGCCGCAGGTCGCCCGGGGCCTCGACCCAGACCAGCGTGGTGATCGCGTCGGCATACTGACCCGCCCCCGCCCCCACGCCCTCGATCAGCAGCAGCGACACCGGGTCGACGAGGTGCTCCTCCGCCCACGCGCCCGCGGACCAGTCCCAGCGCCGGTAGTGGCCAGGCTCGCCGTGGCTCAGCGGCACGACGATGTCGTCCCGCACCCGAGCCCCGACGTCGCCGAGGCCTTGCCAGCCCTCGTAGAGATCGTCCATGTGCAGCAGTGACACCGAGGGGACCTGCCGTCCGCCCGCGGCCAGGAGGGCGTCGGCGAGGGTGGTCTTGCCCGATCCGGCGGGACCGTCGACGCACACGAGTCGGGACTCGCCGAGCGTGGGTGCCGCATCGAGCGCGTGCTCCAGGACGAGGCGGACAGCCTCGTCGAGGGCCGGTCGGTCAGAAGACATGTCCGAGCCCACGATAGGTCGCCACCGACTCGTCGAAGGCCGAACCACGCAGGAGGTGCACCTGGTTGGTGTGCTCGAACAGCTCCCCGGCCTTGGCGTGGCGGAACCACACGAGGTCGCCCACCCGCAGGAGGGCCGCCGGATGGCCCGTGAGCGGGGTCTGCACCTCGCCGGCTCCCTCCAGCGACGTCAGATGCAGTCCCGGGGGCGCCCACGGGACGGGCAGCCGATCGGCCCCGGCCGGTCCGGAGGCCACCAGCCCGCCCCCGTGCACCGTCGCCACCTGAGGCGAGGGCCTCCGCGTGACCGGGACTCCGAAGAACGCCGCGGGGCGGGGGGCGAATGACTGGTAGTGGTCGAACAGCGCCGGGCCCAGCAGCCCCGATCCGGCTGACACCTCGGTCACCACCGGGTCGGCGGCGGCCTCCGCGACCGAGCCGGAGCCGCCGGCGTTCCAGAACTCCAGCTGGACGGCGTCGCGCAGCGCCGTGCCCAGCGCCTCCGCGACCTCGCGGCGGCGTACCTCCAGCTGGGCCAGCGACGCCGACTTGAGCCGGCGGACGACGGCGCTGCGTGCGCGCCGGTGCGGAACCTCATCGGGTACGCCGGCGACCTGGCCCTCGTACGTCATCACCCCGACGAGCCGGAACCCCGGCCTCGCGAGGACCGCACGGGCCAGGGTGACGACATCGCGCGCGTCGTAGAGCGGCGAGCGCTTGGGTCCGACGTGCTGTGGCCCCATCCGCAGCCCGGCGTCCACGTCCAGCGCGACCCGCACCGGCACCGCCTTGGAGTGCCGCACGGAGTCGACGACGTCGAGGTGCGCGGTCGAGTCGACCATGAGCGTGACCGCGGCGGCCGCCGACGGCGAGGTCACCAGCGCGCGCAGCGCGGCCCGGTCGACGGACGGATAGGCCACGACGAGGTCTTCAGCGACGTGCTCATCGTGGAGCCACAGCGCCTCCGCCAGCGAGGACGCCAGGACGCCGGAGAACCCGTCGATCGCCAAGGCCCGGCGCACGAGCCCCGGCACCCGCAGCGAGGTCGAGACCACCCGGATCGGCGTGCCGGCCGCCCGTCGGACCAGGTCGGTGGCGTTGGCGTCGAAGGCGTCCAGGTCGACCACGCAGATCGGCGGCGACATGGGTGCCGAGGTGTCGCGGACGGCCGCCGCGAGCCGCGCCCAGAGCCGGTTGCGCTCGACGAACTCCTGTGTCATCGACGGGGGACCTTGTCCGGCTAGCTGATTCCGCGTTTGCGGAGAAGAGCCTCGATCTCGTCGAGGTCCGGATCGGCCGAAGCCTGCGGGGCGGGGGCGGCAGGAGCCCCGCCGACCTGCTTCGGTGCGGAGGGCGTACGCCGTCGACGCGGCTCCCCGCCTCGGCGCCGGCCCAGGGCGCGGCCGCCGGTGATCAGGCCGAGGGCGACGATCACCAGGCCGGCGCCCAACCAGACCGAGGGGCTGAACACCAGGCGGGTGGCCCACAGCGCCACCGCGTCGAGGATCCGGAGCACCAGGGTCAGGGTGCCGGTCAGGAGCAGTCCGAAGGGCAGCAGCACCAGGCCTGCGCCCTGGATCGCCGAGGGGGTACGCCGCTGGCGCACCGCGAAGAACGTCCAGGCACCGGCCAGGATCGCCATCGACAGGGCCAGCGCCCAGGTGGCAGGGTTGACGTAGGCGAGTCCCACGCCCCCAGCCTCCCATACCGACGGTGACGCCTCGATTGGAGCGCCGCTGCGGTCATCCGCTAGCATCGGGCGTTGACCGATCGATGGCTGCTGTCCACACCCGTGGGCGAGGTCGCCGATCTACCGAAAGCGGAGACCCGTCTCCCACCCGCATCGGCCGCCGCGCCCCGCACTCAGGAGCGCACAGGTCGTCGGGTCCGGTCCCGGATCGCCCTCCGGGCGGCGCGAGCCGCACCTGGGTGCTCCGGACGTGTGCGACAGCATGCGTCGTGGCTGGCCTCCGCTGAGACAGAAGCGGAGGCCTTCGTCGTCTCCGGCCCCGGTGAGGGGCTGGGCGCGAGGGAGGCCTTCGGAAGCGCTCTGACCAGGAGGACACATCAGCACTGAGCTGCGTATCAACGACCGGATCCGGGTTCCCGAGGTCCGGCTCGTCGGACCCAACGGCGAGACCGTCGGCATCGTGCCGACGCACGAGGCCCTCAAGCTCGCCCAGGAGGCCGATCTCGACCTGGTCGAGGTTGCCCCGACTGCACGCCCGCCGGTGTGCAAGCTCATGGACTACGGGAAGTTCAAGTACGAGAACGCCCAGAAGGCCCGTGAGGCACGGCGCAACCAGACGAACGTGATCATCAAGGAGATGAAGCTTCGTCCCAAGATCGACCAGCACGACTACGAGACCAAGAAGGGCCACGTCGTCCGGTTCCTGCGCGCGGGCGACAAGGTGAAGATCACGATCATGTTCCGCGGTCGTGAGCAGCACCGCCCCGAGCTGGGCTTCCGGCTGCTGCAGCGGCTGGCCGAGGACGTCACCGAGCTGGGCTTCGTGGAGTCCACCCCCAAGCAGGACGGCCGCAACATGATCATGGTGCTCGGCCCGCACCGGAAGAAGGCCGAGGCCAAGCTCGAGCTCCAGGCCGAGAAGGCCGAGCGGGCGGCCGAACGCGCCGCCGCCGAGGCCGAGGAGCGCGCCGAACGCACCGAGGCCAACGCCGCACACCCGGCCGCGCAGAAGAAGGAGCGCGGCCGCTCCGAGAACCTTGATCCTGAGATCGAGGCGTGACGAAGTCACGACTCGATCGAGGTCGCGCCAAGCGGCGCCCGAAGACCGCGAACTGAAACGAACGAGAAAGCGAAGTAGAGATGCCGAAGAACAAGCCCCACTCGGGTGCCAGCAAGCGCTTCCGAGTCACCGGGACCGGCAAGATCCGTCGCCAGAAGGCGGGCCTGCGCCACAACCTGGAGAGCAAGCCGTCCAAGGTCACTCGCCGGCTGTCCGGCACCACCGAGGTCGCCAAGGCCGACGTCAAGCGCGCCAAGAAGCTGCTGGGGCTCTGAGCCCGCGCAGGCCGAGCCCGGCCTTCGAACATCAGCTGATCTCCCCAGACTCAGAGAACAAGGAGCAACACCATGGCACGCGTCAAGCGGGCAGTGAACGCCCATAAGAAGCGTCGTACCACCCTCGAGCGCGCCAGCGGCTACCGCGGCCAGCGCTCGCGGCTCTACCGCAAGGCCAAGGAGCAGGTCACCCACTCGCTGGTCTACAGCTACAACGACCGCCGCAAGAACAAGGGCAACTTCCGTCGCCTGTGGATCCAGCGGATCAACGCGGCGGCTCGCGCGCACGGCCTGACCTACAACCGCTTCATCCAGGGGCTCAACCTGGCCGGGATCGAGGTCGACCGCAAGATCCTCGCGGACCTCGCGGTCAACGACCAGGCTGCGTTCGCCGCACTGGTCGAGGCCGCCCGCGCCGCCCTGCCTGAGGACGTCAACGCCCCCGTGGCGTCCTGAACGACCGACACCGACACCGCATCGCTGACGTGACGAGGTTCTGACGTGGGCAGCTTCGGGGCCGACCCCGGTTCGACACCCCTGGCCAAGGGGAACGACCGGGTCAAGCAGGCCCGCAAGCTCGCGCGTCGCGCGTCTCGGGTCGAGCAGCGGTCGTTCCTGGCCGAGGGGCGACACGCGGTCACCGAGGCGCTCGGTGTGCCGGGCTGCGTGGTCGAGGTGTTCGCCACGGTCTCCGCGACCCAGGAGTACGACCACCTCCGCCAGCGCGCCCCACGCTGGACGCTGCTGGCCGACGATGCGATGGCCTCGCTGGCCGACGCGGCCAGCCCGCAGGGTCTGGTGGCGGTGTGCCGTCCCGTGGATCGCCCGCTCGCCCACGTCGTCGGGTCCGAGGCCCGGCTGGTCGTCGTGTGCGCCGACGTACGAGACCCGGGGAACGCCGGCACCGTGATCCGCTGTGCGGACGCTGCCGGCGCGGATGCGGTGGTGCTGGCGGGCCACTCGGTGGACGCCTACAACCCCAAGACCGTGCGTGCGACGGCCGGCTCTCTGTTCCATCTGCCGTTGGCGGTCGAGCCCGACCCCGCCGAGGCGATCGCGACGCTCCAGGCACAAGGACTCACCGTGCTGGCCGCCGATGGCGGGGGAGAGGTCGACCTGTTCGCGGCCGACGACCTGCTCGCCGGCCACACGGCGTGGCTGTTCGGGAACGAGGCCTGGGGCCTGCCGCCGGAGCTGGCCGAGCTCGCCGACCACCGCGTGCGGATCCCCATCCTCGGCGCGGCGGAGAGCCTCAACCTGGCCACCGCCGCAGCCGTCTGCCTCTATGCCAGCGCCCGCGCCCAGGCGCGGTGAGCCGCCACCGGGCCGAGCCGTCAGTAGGGTGAGCCGGTGAACCAAGTGGATCCCGGCGCGCTGCTCGACGCGTTGCCCGACGGTGCGGTCGTCGCCGATGCCCAGGGCCGGGTGGTGGCCCTCAACAGGGTCGCCGCGAGCATGCTCAACCTGGACGACGGGGTCGGCCGCCCGCTCGCGGAGGTGCTCCGGCTGTTGGACTCCGAGGGCCGCGACTGGGTGACCTGCTCGGCGCCGTACGACGGGCTGCGCAGCCGCACCGGCATCCCCGAGCAGTCGTGGCTGCTGCTCAACGGTGAGGAGGTGCTGGTCGCCGCCACCCTGCATCGCGACGCCCCGCGCGGCCCCGTGACGCACGTCGGCGTCAGCCTGAGGTCCGGCCGAGGGCGCGCTCGCCTGGACCGGGAACGCTCGGATCTGGTGGCCACGGTTGCCCACGAGCTGCGCTCTCCGCTGACCGGGGTCAAGGGCTTCGTGCAGGCGCTGCTCAACCGGTGGGACAAGCTCAACGATGAGCAGAAGAAGCTGATGCTCACCACCGTCAACGCCGACGCCGACCGGCTGAGCCGCTTGATCGCGGAGCTGCTGGACGTGGCCAGGATCGACACCGGCCGCCTCTCGCTCTACCCGCGGCCCGCGGACGCGGTCGTCCTGGTGCAGCGGGTGGTCGACATGGTGCAGGCCGGGACCGCGCGGTCGATCGAGTTCACGCCCCCGACGCAGCTGCCGGAGATCCAGGCGGATCCTGACAAGTTCACCCAGGTGGTCACGAACCTGATCGAGAACGCCGTCCGGCACGGTGAGGGAGCCGTCACGGTGACCCTGGAGCCGCTGGCAGCCGGCGACGGTCCGCCGCCGTCCGATGTCACGGGGGTGCTGATCACGGTGGACGACCAGGGAGAGGGAATCGCTCCGGAGATCCGCCGTCGGGTGTTCACGAAGTTCTGGACCGACGGCGCCCGCGGCGGCTCCGGCCTCGGGATGTACATCGTCAACGGGCTCGCCAAGGCGCACGGGGGTCACGTCGCCATCGGGGACTCGCCTACGGGAGGTGCTCGGATCCAGGTGTCCTGGCCCGAGGGGCATGACTGATCCGGCGAGGATCTGCACAAACCCTTCACGGTTCGCGCGCCGGATCTGACGCGGCCCGAACCTAGGCTGCTGGCCATGAGCCCTTCCGCGGTGAACCCAGCACCGCTGCGGCGTGCAGTCCTGGTCGTCGAGGACGACCCCATCATCAACGACACCGTCAGCCGCCGTCTCCAGGCCGAGGGGTACGCCGTCACTCAGGCGTACGACGGCCCCGGTGCGGTCGCGTCGTTCCGAGAGGTGCGGCCGGACGTCGTGGTGCTGGACCTGATGCTCCCTGGCTTCGACGGATTCGAGGTATGCCGCCGGGTGCAGGCCCAGCGGCCGGTGCCGGTGCTGATGCTCACCGCTCGCGACGACGAGAGCGACGTCCTCACCGGGCTCGCAGTCGGCGCGGACGACTACCTCACCAAGCCGTTCGGCATGCGTGAGCTGGTCGCTCGGGTGGCGGCGCTGCTGCGTCGCGTCGAGCGGGCGGTCGAGCTGGCCGGACGATCGCCGGCGGTGTTGACCGTCGGGGACCTGGTCGTGGACACCGGGAGTCGGCGCTGCACGGTCGCAGGGGAGCACGTGCACCTGACACCCACGGAGTTCGACCTCGTGGCCTGCCTGGCCGCCGTACCCGGGCAGGTGCTGACCCGAGAGCAGCTGCTGAGCGAGGTCTGGGACTGGCCGGGCGCCTCCGGCACCCGCACGGTCGACAGCCACGTGAAGGCGCTGCGGGCCAAGATCGGGCCCGAGCGGGTGCGCACCGCCCATGGGGTCGGCTACGCGTTGGAGTCGCGGTGAGCGGGCCGCCGACCGGGCCGCTCGACCTCGCTCCGGGCGGGTCGATCAAGGTCAAGCTCGGGATGCTGGTCGCGGCCAGTGTGCTGGTGGCCGCGGTGCTCGGCACGGTGGCCGAGGCCGGGGGAGTGGCCTGGTGGCTGGCGATCCCGGTGACCGTGGGCCTGGCCCTCGGCGTGACCCAGCTGCTGGCCACCGGGATGACGTCGCCGCTGCGGCAGATGACCGAGGCAGCGCAGCAGATGGCGCGCGGCGACTACGACGTGCGCGTCGACGCCGACGCGCGGGACGAGGTGGGGCGGCTCGCCACGGCCTTCAACACGATGGCGCACGACCTGGCGGCCGTGGACCGCGAGCGGCGTGACCTGGTCGCGATGGTCTCCCACGAGCTGCGCACTCCACTGACCGCCCTCGGTGCCCGGTTGGAGAACCTCGCAGACGGCGTCGAGACGGCCACCCCCGAGGTCGTGAGCGAGCTGCTCGACCAGACTCGCCGCCTCGGCCAGCTGGTGCGCGACCTGCTGGACCTCTCCCGCGCCGACGCCGGCCAGACCGGCCTGCGGGTGGCCGCGCTGCCGCTCGCGGCACTGGTACGACGGGCGGTCGCCGACGTCGCGCTGGCGGGTCGGGCCGCCGATGTGGTCGTCGAGATCGAACCGCCGGACCTGGTGGTGCGCGGCGACGAGGACCGGCTCGGGCGGCTGGTGACCAACCTGGTCGACAACGCCCTGCGGCACAGTCCGCGCGGCGCTGTCGTCGCCATCGTGGCCGGCCGAACGGCGGGCGGCTGGTCGCTGGAGGTGCGTGACGGAGGCCCCGGCGTACCCCCGGAGCACCGCGAGCGCATGTTCGAGCGCTTCGGCACCCTCGACCCCACCGGAGGCGGCACCGGCCTGGGGCTGGCGATCGCCCGCTCGGTGGCAGAGCAGCACGGCGGCACCCTGCGTTTCGCCGACCCCGATCCGGGTCAACCCGGAGCCCGCGTGGTCCTACAGGTCCCCGCCAGCCCACCGACCGACCCTGCCGAGGAGGCCCCGATGCCCGCACCCACTGCATCCCCACCGCCCCCGCCCGCACCGCTGCCGGTCCCGGAAGCGCCGCCGCCCGGCTCCGCAGCGCCGGCCCTGGTTCCCGTGAGCGGGATGGCGGCGCTGTTCGGCGGCTTCTGGCCGGAGCAGGACCTCGCGCCGCGCCGTGACCTGCTGCTGGCGTCGCTGGGGGTCGGGGTCCTGGCTGCGGTGGTCCTCCCCTTCCGGCCGCCGGGCATCGGACTCTTCCTGGTCCTGGCTGCGGCCGGGGTGGTCGTGGCCGTGGCCGCGCGTCACAAGAGCGACCCGTTCACCATCGCCTGCGCCGCGTTGAGCGCCCTGCTCACCTCGATCCTGCTGCTGCGCGACGCCGACTGGATCGTGATGCTGTCGGTGCTTGCCGGCGCGACGACGATGGTGGTGGGAGCCTGTCGCGGGAGCAGCCTGCCGGGCTTCGTGCTGTCGGGGCTCGCGTGGCCGCTGGCCGGGCTCCGGGGGCTGCCCTGGCTGGGACGCAGCGGTCGTGGACTCGCCGGCTCCGGGAACACGCCGGCGTTGGTGCGCACGGTGGCCTGGTCGTTGCTCGGACTGCTGGTGTTCGGACTCCTGTTCGCCTCCGCGGACGCGCTGTTCGCCCAGTGGGTCGATGCGCTGCTGCCGAACTGGACGCCCGACTCCTTCGTGGCGCGGGCGTTCCTGGCCGTCGGGGTCGGCGGCGTGGTGCTCGCGGCGGCGTACCTCGCGTTGAACCCGCCGCGGGTGGAGTCGCGGAACCCGCGGCCGGCTCGTCCCGTCGCGCATCGCTTCGAGTGGCTGGCGCCGATGCTGCTGGTGAACGCGGTCTTCGTGGTCTTCCTGCTGGCGCAGGCGGCCGCGATCTTCGGCGGCCACGGCTATCTCCAGCGCACCACCGGCCTGACCTACGCGGAGTACGTCCACCAGGGCTTCGGCCAGCTCACCGTGGCGACGCTCCTGACGCTCGGAGTCGTGGCGGTCGCGAGCCGGAAGGCCCCACGGGCGACCGCCGCGGACCGCCTCTGGCTGCGCGGCGCGCTGGGGGCGCTGTGCGCGCTGACGCTGGTCGTCGTGGCCTCGGCGCTCTACCGGATGCACCTCTACCAGCAGGCCTACGGCTTCACCCGGCTGCGGCTGCTGGTCGACGTGTTCGAGGGGTGGCTCGGGCTCCTGGTGCTGCTGGTGCTGATCGCAGGTCTGCGGCTGTCCGGGGCCTGGCTGCCGCGGGCCGCGCTGCTGACCGGTGCCGCCGCGATCCTGGGGCTGGCGCTGGCCAACCCGGACGCCTGGATCGCGCGGCACAACCTCGAGCGGTACGCCGAGACCGGCAAGGCCGACTGGTACTACCTGTCTGATCTGTCGGACGACGCCACCCCGGTGCTCGCTCGTGACCCGGCCGCCCGTGCCTGCTTGAGCGCCGACACCGGCGAGACCAGGGACTGGCTCTCGTGGAACCTCGGGAGCGCGCGTGCCCGACCGTTCGACGGTCAGTTCACCGGCAGCCTCGGCGCCCGCAACGAGGTCGACCCGCCGTGGGCGACGACGTCGTGCCCCGGGAGCCCACGGTGAGGGTGCGCGAGGATCCGCACCCTCACCGCGAGGCCCGTGTCGTTACTCGGTAACCGGGTCGTGGTCGTGGAACCCACCCTGCTGGCTGAGGCTGGGCGCACTCACCGTGCCCGACCGGGGCGGGAAGTTGCCCTTGCCCCGGACCCCGTTGATGTCGGAGGTGTTCATGGCGTACTGGAGCACGGCGAAGGCGATGGCGTCGGAGTTGACGTCCAGCGCCTCGTCGTTGTTGTTGGCGTAGGTGTCGCACGCCTGGTGGTAGCAGGGGTCGTACGCCGTCCCTGCCGTGCCGCCCCAGATCGCCGCCTCGTCGACGGTCTTGATGCCCTCGGCCCCGGTGAACAGGCCACCTGCGGGGATCCCCATGGCGATGAACGGGCCGTAGTCGGAGCGGCCGCTGAAGTCGGTGCCCTTGAACGGGATGCCGCGGTCACTGTAGAACGCCTCGAAGGTCTTCTCGATCTGGGCAGAACCCACCGGACCGGCCGGGTTGCCCGTGGCGTCGCTGTCGTCGCCGTCGTAGACGAAGAACACGTGGTTGGGCGAGCCGACCATGTCGAAGTTGAGGTACAACGCGATCCGCTCGCGGTCGGCGACCGGGAGGTTGTTCACGTAGTACGTCGACCCGACCAGGCCCGACTCCTCGGCACCCCACAGTGCGAAGCGAACCTTGTTGCGAGGCTTGACCTTCGCCATCTGCTGGGCCGTCTCGAGAATCGCGGCGGAGCCGGAGCCGTTGTCGTTGATGCCGGGACCGGCGTTGACCGAGTCGAGGTGGGCACCGGCCATCACCACGTTGTCCGCATTGCCCCAGCGCGACTCGGCGAGGATGTTGCGGGTGCTGGCCTGGCCGCGGAAGGTGTCCGCCTTGAGGCGCAGCACCAGCCCTGGCGTCGCCGCCAACTGCTGACCGACCGTCTGGGTCACCGCGGTCACCGGGATGTCGAGGGTGAACGTGGAGCTCAGGGTGCCGTTGAGGGGGCCTGGGATGTTGTTGTAGATGACGACGCCGGATGCTCCGGCTGCTGCTGCGTTGGTCGCCTTCAGGGCGAAGGAGCACGCGCCCCGGCTGATCAGCGCGATGTTGCCCGCGGGGAAGCCGGCGAAGTCGGCTGGGTCGCAGCCGGTGATCGCGGTGACGGTGCTGACGCTGGCGGTGACGTCTCCGCTGCCGGAGTAGGACATCACGCGCGTCTCGATCGGTCCCGGCGCCGGCGCGACCTGCTGCAGCACCGTGGGGGAGAGCTCGATGAAGGTCTGGAACGTGAACACCTGGCTGGTGACGTGGTAGCCCGCGTCGCGGAACACCTGCTCGGCGTAGTCAGCGCTCTGGTCGAAGCCGGGGCTGCCGCTCACGCGGGTGCCGTTGTTGGCGTCGGCGATCGCCTGCAGTTGCGCCTGGTGCTCGCGGACCCCCTCCAGGGTCACGCATTGGAGCAGCTTGGCGTGGGTGTTGTTGACCCGGTTGTCGCAGGCCGCCGACCCGGCCTGTGCCGGCCCGGCCAGGGCGAGTGCCGAGGCGACCAGCGCCCCAGCAGCCAGCGCCGCGGACATGGTGGGGATGAGTGGTCGTCGAGCCCTGTGGTGACTGAACATGTGTCTCCTCTTGCCGTCCCGATCCGGCCCCGAGCGGAAGGTCTGCTCGAGGCTCCGTGATGCCCGGCTGGTCGGCCGGGCATCACAGCGACGCTAACAAGCGAGCGCCTCCTTGCCCAGGGCTCGTGCCGGGAACCGTGCGGCCCTCACGTCACCGGGGTCACCCACGCCCCTAGACTCAGCGGGTCCCCAGCCGCCGCCAGAAGAGGGAGCCATGTCCGGCCCCAACACCGACTACGACCCGGTCGAGGTCACCCCGCTGCGCGCCGACCAGGTCGAGGCGATGCGCGAGGCCGCCCTGGCCGCGATCGAGGCCGCTGCCGACCTGGACGCACTCAAGGAGGTCAGGCTCGCCCACGCCGGCGACCGCTCCCCGCTGGCGCTCGCCAACCGCGAGATCGGTGCCCTACCACCGCAGGCGCGCAAGGAGGCCGGCCAGCGGGTCGGCCAGGCGCGGGGCGCACTCAACCAGGCGCTCGCGGCGCGCACCGCTGTCCTGGAAGCCGAGCACGAGGAGCGGATGCTGATCGAGGAGACCGTGGACGTCACGCTCCCGGTCGACCGTGCGCCACGGGGGTCACGCCACCCGATCACCACCGGCTCCGAGCTGATCGCCGACGTGTTCGTCGCGATGGGCTGGGAGGTCGCGGAGGGCCCGATCGTCGAAGCCGAATGGCTCAACTTCGACGCTCTCAACCTCGGCGCCGATCACCCCGCGCGGACCATGCAGGACACGTTCTGGGCGGAGCCGGCGGACCACCACGTGGTGCTGCGCACGCACACCTCGCCGGTGCAGGCGCGCACCATGCTCACCCGCACCCCGCCGATCTACGTCGTATGTCCCGGGCGGGTCTTCCGGACCGACGAGTACGACGCCACGCACAGCCCGATGTTCCACCAGGTCGAGGGTCTCGTGGTCGACGAGGGCATCACCATGGCCCATCTCAAGGGCACCCTCGACCACTTCGCCACGGCGATGTTCGGCGACGGGATCGACACGCGGTTCCGGCCGTCGTACTTCCCGTTCACCGAGCCGTCGGCCGAGGTCGATCTGCGCTGCTTCGTCTGCCGAGGCAGCGACGGTGCCGTCGAGGAGTGCCGCACCTGCCGCGGCGAGGGTTGGATCGAATGGGGCGGCTGTGGCGTCGTGAACCCGCGGGTGCTGGTCGCCTGCGGGGTGGACCCCGAGCGCTACACCGGTTTCGCGTTCGGCATGGGCATCGATCGCACGTTGATGTTCCGCCACGGCATCACCGACCTTCGCGACGTCTTCGAGGGCGACGTGCGGTTCTCCGCGGCGTTCGGGACGGAGATCTGATGCGCGCCCCGGTCTCCTGGATCAAGGAGTACGTCGACCTCCCGGCCGATCTCGGCACCGACGAGCTGGCTCACCGGCTGACCGCGCTCGGATTGAAGCTCGAGGCGCTGGAGCGGCCCGGGCACGACCTCACCGGACCGCTCGTGCTCGGCCGAGTGCTGGAGTTCGTCGACGAGCCCCAGTCCAACGGCAAGACGATCCGCTGGTGTCAGGTCGACGTCGCCGACGCCAACGGCACCGGCGAGCCTCAAGGCATCGTCTGCGGTGCCCACAACTTCGCCGTCGGCGACCTCGTTGTGGTGATCCTGCCCGGCGGGGTGCTGCCCGGCGGGTTCGAGATCTCCGCGCGCAAGACCTACGGCCACGTCTCGGCCGGCATGATCTGCTCCGCCCGTGAGCTCGGCCTGGGCGAGGAGCATGACGGGATCATCGTGCTGGCAGCCGATGCAGGGGAGCCCGGTGACGACGCCTTCGGCGTACTCCCGCTGCGCGACGAGGTGATCGAGTTCGAGATCAACCCGGACCGGGCCTACGCACTGTCGCTGCGCGGCGTTGCACGCGAGGCCGCGCTGGCCTGCACCGACGGCGAGTTCCGCGATCCGGCACTGCGCGAGGTGCCGGCGCCCAATGAAGGCGGCTATCCGATCGTGGTCGACGACCCGGCGGGCTGTCCGGTCTTCGTGGCCCGCTTGGTCACCGGCGTCGACGCGGCCGCGCCGACGCCGGACTGGATGGCGCGCCGCATCCAGCTTGCGGGGATGCGGCCGATCTCGTTGGCGGTCGACATCACCAACTACGTCATGCTCGAGCTGGGCCATCCGATCCATGGCTACGACGCCGACACGCTGGCCGGCCCGATCCGGGTGCGCCGGGCGGAGGAGGGGGAACGTCTCGTCACCCTCGATGCCGCCGAGCGGGTGTTGTCGGCAGAGGATCTGGTCGTCTGCGACGACTCCGGGCCGATCGGCCTCGGCGGCGTCATGGGCGGGGCCACCACGGAGATGTCGGAGTCGACGACCAGCGTGCTGGTCGAGGTCGCCTCCTGGGACCCGGTCTCGATGTTCCGCACCGGCCGCCGTCACAAGCTGACCTCGGAGGCCGGCAAGCGCAATGAGCGCGGGGTCGACCCGACCATTCCCGAGGCCGCGGCCGATCGGGTCGTGGAGCTGCTGGTCGCCTACGGCGGCGGCACCGCCGACCCCGGCGTCACCAAGGTCGGCCAGGCGCCGACGGCACGCACGATCAGCATCGACAGCGGGCTCCCGGCCCGGATCACCGGGATGGAGATCTCCGCCGACACGGCCGTGGCCAACCTGCGCGCCGTCGGCTGCGAGGTCGACCTGGACGGGCCGAGCCTGGCCGCGTCGGTTCCGCCGTGGCGGCCGGACCTCCACGACCCGTTCGACCTGGTCGAGGAGGTCGCCCGGATCGTCGGCTACGACCAGATCCCCTCCGTGCTGCCCCCCGCCCCGTCGGGCACCGGCCTGACCCGCGCACAGCGACTGCGGCGCCGGGTCGGCCGGACCATGGCCGGTGCCGGGTACGTCGAGGTGATCAGCTTCCCGTTCGTCGGCACCGGCGAGCTCGACCGGCTCGGGCTGGACCCCGCCGACGAGCGGCGTACCGTGCTCACGCTGGCCAACCCCCTGTCCAGCGAGGAGCCGTCGATGACGACCACGCTCCTCCCCGGGCTGCTCAAGGCCGTCGCCCGCAACGCCGGGCGAGGCCTCACCGACGTGGCGCTGTTCGAGACTGCGACGGTGACCCTCCCGCACGGTGCCGGCCCGGCCGCGATCCTGCCGGTCGATCGTCGGCCCACCGAGGGCGAGTTCGACGACCTGGACAAGGCGCTGCCGGCGCAGCCGCTGCACCTCGCCCTGGTGGCCTCAGGGGAACGGGGGCGTTCGGGCTGGTGGGGCGAGGGTCGTGTCGCGGGCTGGCAGGACGCCGTCGCCGCGGTCGGCGCGGTCTGCGCCGCGCTCGGCGTGGAGCCGGTCGTCCGGGCGGCGTCCCGGGCGCCCTGGCACCCCGGACGGTGCGCCGAGTTCGCCGTCGGCGACCTCGTGGTCGGGCATGCCGGCGAGCTGCACCCGAAGGTGTGCACGGCGTACGGCGTGCCGGTGCGTGCGGTGGCCGCGGAGATCGACCTGGACGTCCTCCTACGGCTTGCCGTCGAGGTGGTGCCGGCGCCGTCCTTCTCCTCCTACCCCGTGGCGCGCGAGGACGTGGCACTCGTGGTGGACGAGTCGGTTCCGGCCGCCGAGCTGGAGCAGGCCCTGCGCGACGGAGCCGGTGAGCTGGTCGAGTCGGTGCGGCTGTTCGACGTCTACGAGGGCGACCAGGCGGGTGCGGGCAAGAAGTCACTGGCCTTCCGGCTGCGGTTCCGGGCCTCGGACCGGACCCTCACCGTGGAGGAGACCTCGGCCGCCCGCGACGCCGCGGTCGCGGTCGCCGCGCAGCGGTGCGGAGCGGTGCAGCGGGGCTGAGCCGGGGCCCGGCTCAGCCGGCCCTCCGGCTGCGCAACACGGTGCCGTCGGTGTAGGCCACCATCCGGTTGAAGACCCCTGTGGCCACCTGCTGGCTGGTCGCGGCGGGCAAGGGGGCGCCGGCCAGCTCGGCCAGACTCACCGCGGCCCGGGCCGAGCCCGATTCGGTGGCGATGGCCAGCGCGGTGCGCGAGGCGTCCCTCACCACGTCAGGCTCCAACGACCAGACGGCCTCGTAGAGCCGGTCGAAGTCTGCGGTGTCGTCCTGGCCGGGGATCTCCCAGGCCACCAGGACCGCGGTCAGCCCAATCCCGTCGCACAGCACGATCCACTCGCGGAGCAGCGGTGAGTCGGCGGGCAGGGCCACGACCGCAGGGACCACCGAGTCGTCGGTGGCGGGGAAGTCCGCGAAGACATAGGCGGAGTCGGCCACCCGGGCCAGCTCGCGCCATCGGTCAGCCGAGCGCCGGAAGAACTTGCCGGCCTGGAAGGCGCCGACGAGCAGCGGCCGGCTGGCCAACGCGACGCTCTCGTCCTCGATCGCCCAGGACAGCGCCAGCAGAGTGCGCTTGGACAGGGTGTAGGACGCCAGCCGCGGGTGGCGATGACGCAGCGCGGCGTACACCGACCCTGCCGTCACCGTCTCGTCGTCCTGCAGAACCCTGGCGATGGCCTGCTCGAGACGCACGCCTGCGTCACGCAGGCGCAGCACCCGCGAGACCGCACTGACGTCGTCCTCCCGGTAGCGCCGGTGACCGCTGGGCAGGCGGATCGGTGCCGGGAATCCGTGCCGGGACTCCCACGTCCTCAACACCTCGGGGGTCAGGCCGGTGCGGTGGCCGAGCTCGCCGATGGTCAGCAGCGCCGTCGGTTCGTCGACTGCGGGGGCTTGCGTTGCGACAGGAACTGTGGTCATACTTGAACAATAACCTAAACAATCTGTTTAGGTAACACTCAGCTCAAGAAAGAAGGCACTGTCATGAGCCAGACCGAGACGGACAACCGGCAGGTCGTCGACTGGACCGACCTGGGCCGGGAGATGTGGTCATTCCTCACCGGGCGACGGGCCGCGATCAACTACCGGTTCATCGACATGGCGGTCCAGGTGCCCCGCGACACCGGCCCGCAGGCTCCGCGGGCGACCTGGAAGTTCGACGGGACCCTGCAGATCTCCACCCACGACAGCTCGGTCGAGGACTGACATGCCCGGCGTCCGGCTCGATGTCCGCGCAGACCTGGTCGTCGAGGTCGAGCTGACGGAGGGCACCATCGTGCGCGGGCACCTGCGCGACGAGTCCGGGGACCTGGTGTTGACGCTGGATCGTCCGGAGGCGTTCGCCGGTGCCGGCGACGCCGGCACCGTCCGCCAGGTCGCAGACGAGCTCGCCCGGCACGGGATGCGGCTTCACATCGAAGCTGAGGGCGGCCGCCGGCTGCTGTCCCTCGGGGCGGTTCGCGGTCCCTGGTGGCAGCGTCCGGTGACCCGGTCGCGGAACCTGCGGGTTGGCCACGTCCGAGGGTTGCTGGCCTCCGCCCGAGGCCGTGCTTCGGCGGCGGAGCCGGTGCTGCCGACCGCCGACCTGCGCCCACCCACGACGCTGTACCCGTTGGCGCCGACCTTCCTGCGGCGTCCGGTGCGCCGGGTGACGACCACGCACGATCCGCACCGAGGCGGGCTGCCACGACTGGTGATGGTGCCCGGGGACGGGATCTGGGTGCCCGAAGAGCCGGTGTTCTGGCTTCAGCGTGCCGTCACCACGATCGGGAGCGACCCGAGCTGCGACATCGTCCTCGCAGGCCTGCTGCCGCACCATGCCGAGGTCGTGCACAGCGACGATGACGAGTTCGTGCTGGTGGCAGCGGGGCCGGCCAAGGTGCACGGCAGGCCGACCGGACGGGCGCTGCTGCGGACCGCTGCCCGGGTGGAGCTCGGCGATCATGTCCTGGCCTTCATGCGCGAGGAGTATGCCGACCACGGCCGGCCGTACGGCGGCCGGATCGGTGGCGAGCTGGGCCGTCAGCGCACCCAGCCTCCCCGCGGGAAGGCGCCCTCGTGAGCGCCGCCTTGGCTCGGACCGGCCACGACCGCAGCGTGCCCGACGAGCTGTTGGCCGCGCTGTTGGCGTCTTCGGCGCGGGGCAACGAGAGTGCGTTCGCAGCGCTCTTCGACCGCACCGCGTCGGTGAGCTTTGCCATCGCGCGATGCGCAACGCAGGACGAGGAGGCTGCGGCGCTGGCGACCCACGGTGCCTACGTGGAGATCTGGCGCCGGGCCCGCCTCGGCCGGGTGCCCGAGGACGACCTCCTGGTGTGGATGCTGGGCGTAGTCCGCAGGCATGCTCTCGACGCCCGCGTCGCCGCCTGAGCAGGGCGGTCTGGTCCATCGGCGCCGTCAGGCGGCCTAGTCGAGCGGGTGGTGGATCGCGCTGCGGAAGTGGTCGGCGATCGCCTTGTCGCCCGACACGTTGATCTCGTCGCCGTCACCGCGTCGCCAGAGTCGGGCGTCGACCGTCGCGGCGGGGCCCGCCACGACGGCATCCGCCGCCACGCCGGGATCGGTGACGACGCGGATGTCGTCCTCGTGGTGGTCGACCCCGTCGGGGTCGGTGCCGTGAAACCGGCCGAGCTGCACCCAGATCGTGTCCCCGGTGTCGGTGAGGTCGACGCGCACGTAGTGCGAGAGGGGTGAGAACTCGCCCCACGGGGGGCACCCGCCGTACATCACCTCGAGGCACTCTCGGACGCCGTCGGCGGCGAGCGTCGGGTCGAGGGGCGTGACCGAGCCGGCGGCCTGCTCGGCGTCGACCCGGTGGATGAGCGCCTCGTGGGCCTGGCGGCGGAACGTGAAGCCGACGGTCTGCTCGTCCGACCACGACCACGCCTTGTCCGCAGGGTCGGCGCTCTCGAGCGCCTCGACGAGCGAGGCGTGGTGGGCGTCGAACGCTGCGAGCAGCTCGTCGTAGGACGCGGGGCGCTCGGGGTCGGCGTACCCGTCGCGTGGCGAAGCCGGGCGGTGGGTGATGACCCAGGCCCAGAAGTGCTGCACCTCGCCGAGGTGCCAGAGCAGGTCCGAGGCCCGCCACGCGGGGCATCCGGGGACCTGCACCTCGGGGGCACAGGTGGCCAGCACCTCGCGGAACCGAGACGACTCGGACCGGAGGTGCCTGAGGTAGTCAGGGGCGTCGAGAGAGTCCATGCTCCGAACGTAGACCCCACCGGCGCGCGACAAAAGAGGTGCCGTCTCGGGCAACCCGGAGCGCCGACTCGTGCGACCGGGGGCGCCGTCTCGTGCAACCACAAGCGCCGTCTCGTGCTGCTTGAACATGCAGGGTGCTGTATAGTCATGCAGATGTCGTCCTTCTCCGTCGCGGTCGCCGGTGCCAGCGGGTACGCCGGCGGCGAGGCGCTGCGGCTGCTGCTGGGACATCCGGATGCCCGGATCGGCGCGCTGACGGCGGCGAGCAACGCGGGACAGCCGCTCGGCGGGCTGCAGCCGCACCTGGGCCCCTTGGCCGATCGGGTCCTGGATCCGACGGACGCCGAGCACCTGGCGGGGCACGATGTCGTCGTGCTGGCGCTGCCGCACGGGGCGTCCGGCCCGTTGGCCGAGGAGCTGGGCGAGGACACGGTGGTCATCGACTGCGGCGCTGACTTCCGGTTGGCCGACCCGGCGGCCTGGGAGAGGTTCTACGGCGGCGCCCATGCCGGCACCTGGCCCTACGGGCTCCCCGAGCTGCCCGGGCAGCGCGAGCAGCTGCGCGGGGCGAAGCGGATCGCGGTGCCGGGGTGCTACCCGACCGCCGCCACGCTGGCGATGGTGCCGGCCCTCGCCGCGGGCCTGGTCGAGCCGGACGTGGTGGTCGTCGCCGCGAGCGGCACCTCAGGCGCCGGCAAGGCGGCCAAGGCGCACCTGCTGGGCAGCGAGGTGATGGGCAACGTGTCCGCGTACGGCGTCGGCGGCACCCACCGGCACACCCCCGAGATGGTGCAGAACCTCTCGGCAGCGGCGGGGGAGAGCGTGACCGTCAGCTTCACCCCGGTGCTGGTCCCGATGCCCCGCGGCATCCTCGCCACCTGCTCGGCCCCGCTGGTGCAGGGCGTGCCCGCCGCGGCGGCGTACGAGCAGATCCGGCAGGCGTACGCAACGGCGTACGCCGACGAGCCGTTCGTCCACCTCCTGCCACCGGGCCAGTGGCCGCAGACCAAGGCGGTGTCCGGGTCCAACGCCGTCCATCTGCAGGTGGCGGTCGACGAGGCCGCCGGCCGGCTGGTGGTCATCGCAGCCGTGGACAACCTCGCCAAGGGCACCGCCGGTGCCGCCGTCCAGTGCCTCAACCTCGCGCTCGGGCTCCCCGAGACCACCGGGCTGTCCACCGTGGGAGTCGCCCCATGACCGTCACCTCCCCCCAGGGTTTCACCGCCGCCGGCGCCACGGCCGGCCTCAAGGCCTCGGGCAAGCCGGACATCGCCCTGATCGTCAACCAGGGCCCGCGCTTCGACTCGGCCTCGGTGTTCACCAGCAACCGTTGCTTGGCCAACCCCGTGCTCTGGAGCCAGGAGGTGGTCAAGGACGGCGTGGTGCGGGCGGTGTTCCTCAACTCCGGTGGCGCCAACTGCTACACCGGTCCGGAGGGCTTCCAGACCACGCATGCGGTCGCCGAGCGGGTTGCCGGACACCTCGGCATCGGAGCCATCGACGTGGTCGTGTGCTCGACCGGGCTGATCGGGCTCGCGAACGACCGGGCCCAGGTGCTGGCCGGTGTCGACGCGGCGTACGCCGCCCTCGCTCCCGGCGGCGGACCCGACGCCGCGAGCGCGATCATGACCACCGACACCGTGCCCAAGCAGACACTCGTCGAGGGCGCCGGCTGGTCGATCGGGGGGATGGCCAAGGGCGCCGGCATGCTGGCTCCACAGCTGGCCACCATGCTCGTCGTGCTGACCACGGATGCGGTGGTCGAGGCCGCCGAGCTCGACCACGCGCTGCGGGCCGCCACGCGGGTCAGCTTCGACCGGCTCGACTCCGACGGCTGCATGTCCACCAACGACACCGTCACGGTGCTCGCCAGCGGTGCCAGCGGGATCACGCCGAGCCCGACGGACTTCGCCGAGGCGCTCACCCAGGCCTGCACCGACCTCGCCATGCAGCTGCTGCGTGATGCCGAGGGGGCGGACCACGACATCGCGATCACGGTGCTCAACGCCGCCACCGAGGACGATGCCGTCGAGGTCGCCCGCAGCGTCGCCCGGTCCAACCTGTTCAAGGCTGCGGTCTTCGGCCGGGACCCCAACTGGGGGCGAGTGCTCGCCAGCGCGGGCACCACGCAGGCGGCCTTCGACCCGGCGGACCTCGACGTCGCCATGAACGGCGTGTGGGTGTGCCGCCGCTCGACCCCCGCCGAGGACCCCTCCGGCATCGATCTCGCCGGCCGCGAGGTGAGCGTGACGATCGACCTCAAGGCGGGCTCGGAGCGAGCGACGGTGTGGACCAACGACCTCACGCACGCCTACGTCCACGAGAACAGCGCCTACAGCACCTAGGACCCGAGAGCATGAAGACACCCGACCCGCACAAGGCGGCCACCCTCGCCGAGGCGCTGCCGTGGCTGATCGCCTACCACGACCAGGTCATCGTCGTGAAGTACGGCGGCAACGCCATGACCGACGACTCCCTCAAGCAGGCGTTCGCCGAGGACATCGCCTTCCTGCGGTTCGCGGGGTTCAAGCCCGTCGTGGTGCACGGCGGCGGCCCCCAGATATCCGAGATGCTCACCCGGCTGGGCATCAAGTCGGAGTTCCGCGGTGGGCTGCGCGTGACCACACCCGAGGCGATGGACGTGGTCCGGATGGTCCTGGTCGGTCAGGTGCAGCGGGAGCTGGTCGGGCTGATCAACCAGCACGGCCCGCTGGCCGTGGGCCTCTCCGGCGAGGACGCCGGCCTGTTCACCGCCAAGGCGACGAACACCATCGTCGACGGCGAGGAGGTCGACCTCGGCCTGGTGGGTGAGGTGGCGCAGGTGCGCCCCGAGGCCGTGCGCGACCTGATCGACGCCGGCCGGATCCCGGTCGTCTCCAGCGTCGCTCCCGACATCAACGGACAGGTGCACAACGTCAACGCCGACACCGCTGCCGCGGCGCTCGCGGTGGCTCTCGGCGCCGCGAAGCTGCTGGTGCTCACCGACGTCGAGGGCCTCTACCGCGACTGGCCGGCCAGCGACGACGTGATCAAGGAGATCAGCCCGGAGTCCCTGGCCGAGCTGATGCCGAGCCTGGCCAGCGGCATGGTGCCGAAGATGGCAGCCTGCCTGCAGGCCGTGCGGGAAGGGGTGCCGAGGGCCACGGTGGTCGACGGCCGCGAGCGGCACGCCGTACTCCTGGAGATCTTCACCGACGAGGGCGTCGGCACCCAGGTGCTACCCGGCGTCGCCACCAAGATCCGGAAGGCGCAGAGCCCCGCATGACGACCTACGAGTGGCAGGAGCGCTACGCCGGCGCCCTGATGAACACCTTCGGTCCGCCGAGGCTGGTGCTGACGCGGGGGAGCGGCCCGCGCGTGTGGGACACCGACGGGAAGGAGTACCTCGACCTGTTCGGCGGGATCGCCGTCAACGCTCTCGGGCACGGCCACCCGGCGCTGGTCGAGGCGGTGACCCGGCAGCTGGCGACGCTCGGGCACGTGTCGAACTTCTTCGCCTCCGAGCCGCAGATCACCCTCGCCGAGCGACTGCTGGGGCTGCTCTCGGAGGTCGATGACCGGTCCGGCGACGCGCGGCCCGGTCGCGTCTTCTTCACCAACTCCGGCACCGAGGCCAACGAGGCGGCGCTCAAGCTGACCCGCCGCACCGGACGCACCCACCTGGTCGCGACCGAGGGAGCCTTCCACGGACGCACCATGGGGGCGCTCGCGCTGACGGCCAAGGAGGCCTACCGCACTCCGTTCGAGCCGCTGCCCGGTCACGTCACCTTCGTGCCGTACGGCGACGCGGAGTCGCTGGCCGCCGCCGTCACCTCCGAGACCGCCGCGATCGTGCTCGAGCCGGTCCAGGGCGAAGCCGGCGTGGTCATCCCTCCGCGTGGCTACCTCGCAGCCGCCCGCCGGGTCGCCGACGAGCACGGGGCGCTGCTCTGGCTGGACGAGGTGCAGACCGGCATCGGCCGGACCGGCACCTGGTTCGCCCATCAGAACCCTGTCCTCACCGAGCCCGTCCGGGCGGACATCGTCACCCTCGCCAAGGGGCTCGGCGGCGGCATCCCGATCGGGGCCTGCCTGGGCCTCGGAGACGCCGCCACCCTGCTCGAGCCGGGTCACCACGGCACCACGTTCGGTGGCAACCCGGTCGCGTGCGCCGCGGCGCACGCGGTCCTGGACGTGATCGAGACCGAGGGGCTGCTCGACGCGGCCGTCAGCCGGGGCCGGCAGCTCGTCTCCGTGGTCGGGGCACCGGCCGCGGTCGACACCGTCGAGGGCGCCGGCCTCTTCGTGGGCGCGCAGCTGGGGCACGACAACGCGCCAGCGGTGGTCGCCGCGGGCCAGTCCGCAGGCTTCCTGCTGAACAACACCGGCCCTGCCCGGTTGCGGTTCGCCCCGGCGCTGACGATCACGGAGGCGGACCTGCGTGCCTTCGGGGATGCCTGGGCTGACATCCTCGACGCGGCCGACCCCCACCCCTTGGAGACCTCATGACCAGGCACTTCCTCGCCGACGACGACCTCACCTCGGCCGAGCAGGCCGAGGTCCTGGCGCTGGCTGCGGAGCTCAAGCAGACGCCGTACGCCGCCAAGCCGCTCGCCGGCCCGATGACCGTCGCCACGATCTACGACAAGCCGACGCTGCGCACCCAGGCGTCCTTCGCCGCCGGCATCGCCGAGCTCGGCGGTCACCCGATGCTGGTCGAGGGCTCGCTGGCCGGCATCGGGGTGCGCGAGTCGGTCGAGGACGTCGCGCGGGTGCTCGGGCGGCAGGCGTCGGTGATCGTGTGGCGCACCTTCGCGCAGTCGGACCTCGAGCTGATGGCCGAGCACTCCGGCGTGCCGGTGGTCAACGCGCTGACCGACGAGTTCCACCCCTGCCAGCTGCTGGCCGACCTGCTGACGGTGCAGGAGCACCGGGGACGGCTGGCGGGGCTGACGGTGGCCTTCGTCGGCGACGGCGCCTGCAACATGGGCAACTCCTGGCTGGTCGCGGGCGCGACGGCGGGGATGCACGTGCGGATCAGCTCGCCCGAGAGCCACGAGCCCTCGGCCGACATGGTCGACCGGGCGGCGGCGATCGCGGCCGGCACCGGGGGCTCGGCCGCGCTGGTGCGCGACCCGCGTGAGGCAGCCGCAGGCGCCGACGTCGTGGTGACCGACACCTGGGTGTCGATGGGCAAGGAGACCGAGGCTGAGGGCCGGCTCGCGGCGTTCGCCGGCTACCAGGTCACCGCGGACCTGATGGCCCTGGCCGCGCCGGAGGCCATCGTGCTGCACTGCCTGCCGGCGTACCGCGGGAAGGAGATCGCCGCCGACGTCCTGGACGGGCCGCAGAGCGTGGTCTGGGACGAGGCCGAGAACCGGCGCCACGCGCAGAAGGCCGTCCTGACCTGGCTGCTGCGGCAGGAGACCTCGTGAGCGAGAGCCAGAGCCCGCACACCAAGAACGCCCGGCAGCAGCGGATCGTCGAGATGGTCACCGGCCACGAGGTCCGCTCGCAGACCGAGCTGGCCGAGCTGCTCGCGGAGCACGGCCTCCAGGTCACCCAGGCGACCCTGTCGCGCGACCTGGTCGAGCTCGACGCGGTCAAGGTGCGCTCGGCTTCGGGCCCGCTCGTGTACGCCGTTCCGGGGGAGGGCGGCGACCGGTCGCCGGCCGCACCGCGGGAGACCGCGGCGGCTGCCCAGCGACTCAGCCGCCTGTGCGCCGAGCTGCTCGTCAGCGCCGAGGCCAGCGCCAACCTGGTCGTGCTGCGGACCCCGCCCGGCGCGGCGCAGTTCCTGGCCTCGGCCTTCGACAAGGCGGACCTGCCCGACGTGCTCGGTACCATCGCCGGCGACGACACCGTCCTGGTCATCGCCCGGAGCCCCGGCGGTGGAGCAGCCCTGGCCGACCGGTTCGTCAGCCTCGCCGACGGAGGAGCCACGTGACCAGCGCAGATCCCGGCGGCCCGGGTGGCACCAACGCCGGGGCCCTCTGGGGCGGCCGGTTCACGAGCGGTCCGAGCCCCGAGCTGGAGGCGCTGTCCCGTTCGACCCACTTCGACTGGCGGCTGGCGCTCTACGACCTGGCCGGCTCCCACGCGCATGCGAAGGCGCTCGCGGCTGCCGGCTACCTCACTCCCGATGACGAAGCGGAGCTGCACCGAGGGCTGGACGCGCTGGCGCTGCGGATCAGCTCGGGAGATCTGCTGCCGGACCCGTCCGACGAGGACGTGCACGGCGCGCTGGAGCGCCTGCTGCTCGAGGAGGTCGGCCCCGAGGTGGGCGGACGGCTACGGGCCGGGCGCTCTCGCAACGACCAGATCGCCACCCTGTTGCGGAGCTACCTGCTCGATCGTGCGGCTGGTGATCGGGCGTTTGGTCGCCGGGCTCGCAGCCGCGCTGGCCGACCAGGCCGAGGCGCACCTGGACGCGGTGATGCCTGGTCGTACCCACCTCCAGCACGCCCAGCCGGTGCTGCTGTCGCATCACCTGCTCGCCCACGCCTGGCCGCTCGTGCGTGACCTCGACCGGCTGGCGCAGTGGCACGAGCGCACCGCCTCGGAGTCGCCGTACGGCGCCGGCGCGCTCGCCGGGTCCAGCCTGGGCCTGGATCCCGAGCTGGTGGCCCACGAGCTCGGCTTCGCCGGGTCCGTCGCCAACTCGATCGACGGCACCGCTGCCCGGGACTTCGTGGCCGAGCTCGCCTTCGTGGCCGCGATGGTCGGCGTCGACCTCAGCCGGCTGTCGGAGGAGCTGGTGATGTGGTCGACGCGGGAGTTCGGGTTCGTGCGGTTGCACGACTCGTGGTCGACGGGGTCGAGCATCATGCCGCAGAAGAAGAACCCCGACATCGCCGAGCTGGCCAGGGGGAAGTCCGGCCGGCTGGTCGGCAACCTGACCGCGGTGCTGACGACGCTGAAGGGGTTGCCGCTGGCCTACAACCGCGACCTCCAGGAGGACAAGGAGCCGGTGTTCGACTCGGTGGACACGCTCGCGGTCGTGCTGCCGGCGCTCACCGGCATGATCGCCACGATCGAGTTCGACACCGCACGGATGGCCGAGCTCGCGCCGCAGGGCTTCTCCCTGGCCACCGATGTGGCCGACTGGCTGGTGCGCGACGGCGTGCCGTTCCGGGTGGCGCACGAGGTCGCCGGCGCCTGCGTACGCCGCTGCGAGGAGCTCGGCATCGAGCTGCATGAGCTCCCCGACCAGGAGCTGGCCGCGTTGTCGCCGCGGCTGCGGCCCGAGGTGCGGTCGGTGCTGACGGTCCATGGCTCGGTGTCGGCTCGGACCGGTCGGGGCGGGACGGCACCCGAGCGGGTGACCGAGCAGCTGGCCGAGCTGCGGAGCCGGCTGCGGGAGCACGGTGCGCGGCTCGGCTGAGCTGTCGGCGCTGCTCGCAGGCTCACCGGTCGAGGTCGCTCCGGCGCTGCTGGGAGCGGTGCTGCGGCTGGGCGACGTCGCGGTCCGGCTGACCGAGGTCGAGGCGTACGCCGGCGCCGACGACCCGGGCTCACACGCGTATCGCGGCCGCACCGCCCGCAACGACGTGATGTTCGGTCCGCCCGGGCGCCTCTACGTGTACTTCACCTACGGGATGCATCACTGCGCCAACGTGGTGTGCGGGCCCGAGGGGCGCGCCGGGGCGGTCCTACTGCGCGCGGGTGAGGTGGTGGCGGGCCGCTCGGTGGCGCGGAGCCGGCGGCCGGGTGCTCGGGACCGCGATCTGGCGCGCGGGCCGGCGCGGCTGTGCGTGGCCCTCGGCATCGGGCCTGAACACGGCGGTGCAGACCTGAGTCTCGGGCCGGTGCTCTTGGGGGCAGGCGCTGAGGCGCTGCCGTCGTCCATGGTCTCCACCGGACCCCGGGTGGGTCTCCGGGACGCCGCGGACCGGCCGTGGCGGTTCTGGCTGACGGGCGACCCGACCGTGTCGGCGTACCGACCGGCACGGCCGCTGCCGCAGCGTGACGGCAGGCACACGCTGCCGAGTTGACTGGCCCCCGGCCACCCGGTAAGTTTTCCTAGGTTGCCCCCGTGACGGTTTCGAGAGGACTCGCGCGGTTGGGCCTGATCTTTGAGAACTCAACAGTGTGTGATAGTCGATGAATTGATTTGTTTGCCCTGTCAATCTTTGTCTGCCTTTTTGGGTGGGTTGGGGTTGGTTGGTTTTTGCAGCAATGATTCGGACTGATTTTTGGTCAGTTTTGTTTTGTTGTTGGGATTGGGTTTTCTTTGGAGAGTTTGATCCTGGCTCAGGACGAACGCTGGCGGCGTGCTTAACACATGCAAGTCGAGCGGAAAGGCCCTTTCGGGGGTACTCGAGCGGCGAACGGGTGAGTAACACGTGAGTAATCTGCCCTACACTTCGGGATAGCTTCGGGAAACCGAAATTAATACCGGATATGACCGTGTCCTGCATGGGGTGCGGTGGAAAGCTTTTGCGGTGTGGGATGTGCTCGCGGCCTATCAGCTTGATGGTGGGGTAGTGGCCTACCATGGCTTTGACGGGTAGCCGGCCTGAGAGGGTGACCGGCCACACTGGGACTGAGACACGGCCCAGACTCCTACGGGAGGCAGCAGTGGGGAATATTGGACAATGGGCGGAAGCCTGATCCAGCAACGCCGCGTGAGGGATGACGGCCTTCGGGTTGTAAACCTCTTTCACCGATGACGAAGTCTCTGCTTTTTGGTGGGGGTGACGGTAGTCGGAGAAGAAGCACCGGCCAACTACGTGCCAGCAGCCGCGGTAATACGTAGGGTGCGAGCGTTGTCCGGAATTATTGGGCGTAAAGGGCTCGTAGGCGGTTTGTCGCGTCGGGAGTGAAAACACCGGGCTTAACTCGGTGCTTGCTTTCGATACGGGCAGACTAGAGGCATGCAGGGGAGAACGGAATTCCTGGTGTAGCGGTGAAATGCGCAGATATCAGGAGGAACACCGGTGGCGAAGGCGGTTCTCTGGGCATGTTCTGACGCTGAGGAGCGAAAGTGTGGGGAGCGAACAGGATTAGATACCCTGGTAGTCCACACCGTAAACGTTGGGCGCTAGGTGTGGGATCCATTCCACGGGTTCCGTGCCGTAGCTAACGCATTAAGCGCCCCGCCTGGGGAGTACGGCCGCAAGGCTAAAACTCAAAGGAATTGACGGGGGCCCGCACAAGCGGCGGAGCATGCGGATTAATTCGATGCAACGCGAAGAACCTTACCTGGGTTTGACATATAGGGAAATCCTCCAGAGATGGGGGGTCCGTAAGGGTCCTATACAGGTGGTGCATGGCTGTCGTCAGCTCGTGTCGTGAGATGTTGGGTTAAGTCCCGCAACGAGCGCAACCCTTGTCGCATGTTGCCAGCACGCCCTTCGGGGTGGTGGGGACTCATGCGAGACTGCCGGGGTCAACTCGGAGGAAGGTGGGGATGACGTCAAGTCATCATGCCCCTTATGTCCAGGGCTTCACGCATGCTACAATGGCCGGTACAGAGGGCTGCGATGCTGTAAGGCGGAGCGAATCCCTAAAAGCCGGTCTCAGTTCGGATTGGGGTCTGCAACTCGACCCCATGAAGTCGGAGTCGCTAGTAATCGCAGATCAGCAACGCTGCGGTGAATACGTTCCCGGGCCTTGTACACACCGCCCGTCACGTCACGAAAGTCGGCAACACCCGAAGCCGGTGGCCCAACCCTTGTGGAGGGAGCCGTCGAAGGTGGGGCTGGCGATTGGGACGAAGTCGTAACAAGGTAGCCGTACCGGAAGGTGCGGCTGGATCACCTCCTTTCTAAGGAGCAATTCATCTGGCATCAGCTGGGTTGTCTCGTCCTCCGTTGGGGGGTGGGGTGGCTGGTTGGTGGTCGGTCTGCCCCTGTCGTGCCCGTCTGTGGTGCGGGGGGTGGGTTGCTTGCCTAGTGGAATCATCGACGTTCCTGTCTCTCTCCTGCCCGTGTGGTGGGGGGTTGGGGTGGGGGTTGCGCACTGTTGGGTCCTGAGGGATCAGGTCCCCTATGTTCTGCCCGTGTTGGGTGGGGTGTGGGGGGTTTGGTGTCTTGGTTGCCTGGGGTTCTGGGGCTGGCTTGAGTGCTGGTTGTGGGGCTTGTGGGTTTGTTGTTTGAGTTTTGTATAGTGGACGCGAGCATCTTTGTAGTTTGTTGATTTGTTGAGTTGTGTTTGTTTGGTGACAAGCTATGAAGGGCACATGGTGGATGCCTTGGCATCAAGAGCCGATGAAGGACGTTGGAGCCTGCGATAAGCCCTGGGGAGTTGGCAACCGAGCTGTGATCCGGGGGTGTCCGAATGGGGAAACCCGGCTGGAGTCATGTCCAGTCACCTGCACCTGAATATATAGGGTGTTGGGAGGGAACGTCGGGAAGTGAAACATCTCAGTACCGACAGGAAGAGAAAACAATAGTGATTCCGAGAGTAGTGGCGAGCGAAATCGGATGAGGCCAAACCTGGGTCGTGTGATAGCCGGCAGGCGTTGCGGTCCAGGGGTTGTGGGAGATGATTTTATCTGTACTGCCGTGCAGGTGCGCAGTAAGAAACCATAGGTGAAGCGAAAGTCCGTTGGAAAGCGGTGCCGTAGAGGGTGAGAGCCCCGTACGTGTAAGTCTGTGGCTGCGTGATTGTGTTCCCAAGTAACACGGAACTCCTGAAATTCTGTGTGAATCTGGCGGGACCACCCGTTAAGCCTAAATACTCCTTGATGACCGATAGCGGACAAGTACCGTGAGGGAAAGGTGAAAAGTACCCCTGGCGGGGAGTGAAATAGTACCTGAAACCGTGTGCCTACAATCCGTCGGAGCCTTGCCTTTGAGGCTGGGTGACGGCGTGCCTTTTGAAGAATGAGCCTGCGAGTTTGCGTTGTGTTGCGAGGTTAACCCGTGTGGGGAAGCCGTAGCGAAAGCGAGTCCGAATAGGGCGCATGTCACGTAAGTGGCGAGTAGCACGATCAAGACCCGAAGCGGAGTGATCTATCCATGGGCAGGTTGAAGCGCGGGTAAGACCGCGTGGAGGACCGAACCCACTTAGGTTGAAAACTGAGGGGATGACCTGTGGATAGGGGTGAAAGGCCAATCAAACTCCGTGATAGCTGGTTCTCCCCGAAATGCATTTAGGTGCAGCGTTGCGTGTTTCTTGCCGGAGGTAGAGCACTGGATAGCTGAGGGGCCCGACCAGGTTACTGACGTTAGCCAAACTCCGAATGCCGGTAAGTGAGAGCGCAGCAGTGAGACTGCGGGGGATAAGCTTCGTAGTCGAGAGGGAAACAGCCCAGACCATCAGCTAAGGCCCCTAAGCGGTGACTAAGTGGAAAAGGATGTGGAGTCGCAGTGACAACCAGGAGGTTGGCTTGGAAGCAGCCATCCTTGAAAGAGTGCGTAATAGCTCACTGGTCAAGTGATTCCGCGCCGACAATGTAGCGGGGCTCAAGTCATCCGCCGAAGCTATGGCATTCATACGTATACTAAGCCGCCAGCTTGTCTGGTTGGTTCAGGTGTGTGGGTGGGTAGGGGAGCGTCGTGTCGCCATTGAAGTCACAGAGTGATCTAGTGGTGGAGGCGACACGAGTGAGAATGCAGGCATGAGTAGCGAATGAAGAGTGAGAAACTCTTCCGCCGAATGATCAAGGGTTCCAGGGTCAAGCTAATCTGCCCTGGGTAAGTCGGGACCTAAGGCGAGGCCGACAGGCGTAGTCGATGGACAACGGGTTGATATTCCCGTACCGGCAAAGTAGCGACCATGACGAGGTCCGTGATGCTAACCACCCGAAGCCACGAGGTAACTCACACTCTCTTTGAGGGTGTGGGGCTTGTGGGGGAGCGTGGGACCCGAACGGCTAGTAGTCAAGCGATGGGGTGACGCAGGAAGGTAGCCCAACCGTGGCGATGGTAGTCCACGGGTAAGGATGTAGCACGTGGCCCAGGCAAATCCGGGCCGCTCCCTTCAATGGGATGTGTGAGATCTGATGCCGAGCCAATTCTGGTGAAGTGGGTAATCCTATGCTGTCAAGAAAAACCTCTAGCGAGCTATGCGCCGCCCGTACCCCAAACCGACTCAGGTGATCAGGTAGAGAATACCAAGGCGATCGAGCAAACCATGGTTAAGGAACTCGGCAAAATACCCCCGTAACTTCGGGAGAAGGGGGACCCGATCCGTGAACACCCTTGCGGTGTGAAGCGGTGACGGTCGCAGAGACCAGGCCCAAGCGACTGTTTACTAAAAACACAGGTCCGTGCTAAGTCGTAAGACGATGTATACGGACTGACTCCTGCCCGGTGCTGGAAGGTTAAGAGGACCTGTTAGGCACCTTGTGTGTCGAAGCGGAGAATTTAAGCCCCAGTAAACGGCGGTGGTAACTATAACCATCCTAAGGTAGCGAAATTCCTTGTCGGGTAAGTTCCGACCTGCACGAATGGAGTAACGACTTGGGCGCTGTCTCAACCATGGACTCGGCGAAATTGCACTACGAGTAAAGATGCTCGTTACGCGCGGCAGGACGGAAAGACCCCGGGACCTTTACTATAGTTTGGTATTGGTGTTTGGTTCGGCTTGTGTAGGATAGGTGGGAGACTATGAAACAGCCACGCCAGTGGTTGTGGAGTCAACGTTGAAATACCACTCTGGTCGTCCTAGATATCTAACCTAGGTCCATTATCTGGATCAGGGACAGTGCCTGATGGGTAGTTTAACTGGGGCGGTTGCCTCCTAAAACGTAACGGAGGCGCTCAAAGGTTCCCTCAGCCTGGTTGGCAATCAGGTGACGAGTGTAAGTGCACAAGGGAGCTTGACTGTGAGACAGACATGTCGAGCAGGGACGAAAGTCGGAACTAGTGATCCGGCCACGGCAAGTGGAAGCGTGGTCGCTCAACGGATAAAAGGTACCCCGGGGATAACAGGCTGATCTTCCCCAAGAGTCCATATCGACGGGATGGTTTGGCACCTCGATGTCGGCTCGTCGCATCCTGGGGCTGGAGTAGGTCCCAAGGGTTGGGCTGTTCGCCCATTAAAGCGGCACGCGAGCTGGGTTTAGAACGTCGTGAGACAGTTCGGTCCCTATCCGCCGCGCGCGCAGGAAACTTGAGAAAAGCTGTCCCTAGTACGAGAGGACCGGGATGGACGAACCTCTGGTGTGCCAGTTGTCCCGCCAGGGGCACCGCTGGTTAGCTACGTTCGGACGTGATAACCGCTGAATGCATCTAAGCGGGAAGCACATTTCAAGATAAGGTTTCCCACCCAGAAATGGGGTAAGGCCCCCCACAGAACATGGGGTTGATAGGCCGGAGGTGTACAGCAGCAATGCCCAGCCGACCGGTACTAATAGGCCGAGGGCTTGTCACACACACCAACAACACAAGCCCAACAAACAACACGCAAAGACCGCGTCCACTATGCAATACTGAAACCACAAACCCCCCACACCACCCCCAACAAAACGGGGCCCGTGTGGACAGGGGACAACAGTGGAATAGAGTTACGGCGGCCATAGCGACAGGGAAACACCCGGTCCCATACCGAACCCGGAAGTTAAGCCTGCCAGCGCCGATGGTACTGCAACCGAGAGGCTGTGGGAGAGTAGGACGCCGCCGAACACCCTTCACAGAGAGGCCACCACAAACCGGTGGCCTCTCTGCCACATTTCGGACCCTGTGGTCGGTGCCTTCTCGCTGGCGGCTGTGCCACTCTGCCTTCACAGGCGTCATGACCCGAAGGCTTGTCCCCAGGTGGACGGCGATGCCGATCACGACGGCCTGGGAGCCGGCATTCTCGTCGTCGGAGGTGAGGGGCATGCAGGTGCTCGAGGATGAGTGCGTCAACGAGGTCACGCTGGTGGGGCGGCTCTCGCAGGCACCCGAGGAACGGGTGCTTCCCAGCGGCGACCAGCTGTGGACCTTTCGGGTGGTGGTCCCGAGACCCCCCAGGACGCGGCCCGGATCACGCGGCGGCCTCGTGGACGCGTTGGACTGTGCGGCGTGGACCGCGAGGGTCCGCCGGTCGGTGCGCACCTGGCGCGAGGGCGACCTCGTGCAGGTCCGCGGTGCCGTGCGGCGGCGCTTCTTCCGCACCGGGGCCGGCGCGGTGTCGCGGGTCGAGGTGGAGGTGACCCGAGCGCGGCTCATTCGTCGTGCAGCGAGCGCATGAGCACACCAACGGCCGGTTTCGGCTGGAAGGAGGTCGCCTTCTCCGGGAGCAGCCGGTCGTGGTTGACGACGTCGCTCACCAGGTCGAACGTCGGGGTGGGAAGCAGCAACGCGATCCCGGAGGTCTTGCGCGCGGTGCCGATAGCGGCGGCAAAGGAGTGCTCATAGCGCACCCGGCGACGCTGTGGCAGCCGCGATTCCACGGCGCCGTGGAGCACCTCCACCGTGGCGGCACCGGGAGGGTGAGGCAGAGTCCAGGCGGCCCACAGGTCCTTGCCGTCGCTCACCACGACCGGAGACACCTGCCCGTCGCTCGCGGCGATGGCCGCGCGACCGGCCGCAGCGTCTGGAAGCTCGTGCCACTGCGTCCCGGGGAGGCCGTCCGCGAGCGCCCGGATCTCCTCCACACTGGTTCGGGGAACGACCCGGTGGACGGCCCCCAGCCGGAGCGGGGTGTCGTCCTGGTCGACCAGCATGGTGAGTCCGCGGTCCCAGGCGGTGCCCGGATGCTGCTGCTGCAGGCGCAGGTACGCCGCGTACCGATGGTGCCCGTCCGCGATCACCGGGCAGGCGCCCGCCAGTTCTTCGGCGATCACCCTGTGGGCTGCCAGATCGCGGATCGACCACAGCTGATGACGTGTCCCTGCCTGGTCCAGGAACGCGCGGGTGGGTGCCGCCTCGGCGACATCGCCGAGCAGGGCCCGGATTCGCGGGGGGCCCCGGTGGACCAGCAGGATCGGCGCCGGGTTGAGCGCCATCTCGCCCATCCTGTCGGCGAGGTCGTCGACCTGCTCACGATGCACGCCCTCGTGGGGCAGGACCGCTCGCTCTGAGAGCGACTCGGAGCGTCGGGTCAGGTCCATCGCGCCCACGATCCCGCGGACCGTCGTCTCGCCCACGGTGTACTCGTGGAGATACAGCCCCGGTTCCCGGTCGCCGGCGACCCTGCCCGATCGCTCCCAGCGCCGGAGGCGGCGGGACACGTCGCGATAGGGTCGGGCGAAGGTCCGGCCGGTGCCCGGACCGCCGATCCAACGTGGCGTGAGCGTCAGCCCGCGAAACGGGTGGAGGCGCAACGGCCGGCCGAGGTGCGGCGGCGTCACGACGGCGGGCTCGTCCATCGGTTGCATCGTAGGCCCACGCGGAAACGCCCAGACCAAATCCTCAAGGAGTCGGCATGCTCGTCGCGTCATCATCCCCGCTGGCCCAGGCCTACGATCTGGCGCTGCTGGACCTTGACGGCGTCGTCTATATCAGCGGGCACGCGGTGCCGGGTGCACCCGAGGCGATCGACGCGGCTGCCCAGGCCGGGCAGCGGATCGCGTTCGTGACCAACAACGCCTCGCGCACCCCGGAGAAGGTGGCGGGGAACCTGGTGCGGCTGGGGGTCTCCGCGACCCCGGGCCAGGTGGTCACCTCGAGCCAGGCCGCGGCGCGGATGCTGGCGGCCCGGTTCGCACCCGAGAGCAAGGTGCTGATGCTCGGGGCCGAGGGCCTGGCGCGGGCCCTCGTCGAGGAGGCGCTGGTGCCGGTGACCAAACCCGAGGACGACCGCGTCGTCGCGGTGACCACCGGCTACGGGCCCGACGTCGTCTGGCGCGACGTGATGCGCACCGCAGTCCTGATCCGCGACGGTCTGCCCTGGGTGGCGACCAACACCGACCTGACCATCCCCACCTCCTTCGGCGTCGCGCCCGGGCACGGCGTGATGGTGCGCATGTTGTCGCAGTTCGCGGAGGTCGAGCCCGAGGTGGCCGGCAAGCCGGCGCGGCCGCTTCTCGATGAGGCCGTACGCCGCGTGGGCGGCGAGCGTCCGTTGATGGTGGGCGACCGGTTGGACACCGATATCGAGGGTGCCCACCGAGCCGGGATGGACTCCCTGCTGGTGATGACCGGCGTGACCGACCTGGCTCAGCTGGTGGCGGCACCGCCGGACCTGCGCCCGACGTACCTCGCCGCCGACCTCGCCGGGCTGATGTCGGCCCATCCCGCGCCTGAGTCCGCAGACGGCCGGGTTCACTGCGGCGGGTGGGAGGCCGAGGTGGCCGAGGGCGCACTGCGCGTCAGCGGCGCCGGCACGGTCGATGACTGGTGGCGCGCCACCGCGACGGCCGCGTGGGAGCACCTCGACGCCACCGATCGGACAGCAGGGCTCGACCACGTCACGCCGCCGTCGCCGTGACCATGCGCGTGGCGGTTAGTCTCACTGGCATGAGCGAACAGTCGAACCACGACGGAGCGGAACGGCTCGAGGCCCCCGAGCAGGCGCGTGATCTGGACCTCGATCACGACCTCGTTCACGGGGCGCCGTTGCGGACCGGCAACGACCGTGTTGATCGCGTCCTGGACTCGCTCGACGCCGTGGAAGGCCAGCCGGCCGAGGCCCACGTGTCCGTGTTCGAGCAGGCGCACGACGAGCTGCGGCGCGCCCTGGACGACGTTGGGGACGACGTCGGGGACGATGTCGGGGACGAGGCCGTGGACGTCGCCGACGACGGCGGCGTGGACGGCTGAGGCAGAGTGCCCCCGCGTCGCCTCCGGCTGGACGCCGAGCTGGTCCGCCGCGGGCTGGCGCGCTCGCGCGAGCATGCGAGCGAGCTTGTGGCCGCCGGCCGGGTCAAGGTCGCCGGCGCGGTGGCCACCAAGCCGGCCACCGCCGTGACGACCGACGTGGCGCTCGTGGTCTCCACCGATCCGGACCGCCCCGACTACGTGTCGCGCGGCGGCCACAAGCTGGCCGGTGCGCTGTCGGTTCTCGGCCCGCTGGGCCTCGACGTGGCGGGACGACGCTGCCTGGACGCCGGGGCCTCCACCGGCGGCTTCACCGACGTCCTGCTGCGGGCCGGCGCGAGTGAGGTGGTCGCCGTCGACGTGGGCTACGGCCAGCTGGCGTGGTCGCTCCAGAGCGACCCGCGCGTGCGGGTGATCGACCGGACGAACGTGCGTGGCCTCGACGTGGACGCGATCGGAGGGACCGTCGACCTGGTCGTGGCCGATCTGTCGTTCATCTCACTGGACCTGGTGCTCGACGCGTTCGTCCGGGTGACGCGCCCGGGGGGTGACTGGACGCTGATGGTGAAACCCCAGTTCGAGGTCGGCAAGGATCGCGTGGGGCGGGGCGGTGTCGTCTGGGAACCCGGCCTGCGCGCCGAGGCAGTCTCGGCCGTGGTGGCGGCGGCCGGTCGCCGTGGCTGGGGAGCGCGGGCCGTCACCACCAGTCCGCTGCCGGGTCCGTCGGGCAACATCGAGTACTTCGTGTGGTTCCGTTGCGAGCCGGCCAGCGTCGGGGATGCCGACATCCACGGTGAGGTGGAGCGCACCGCCGCACCGGGGGTCCCGGGTGAGAAGGTGGAGCAGTGACCTCGACCCAGTCCGCCGGCACGGACGCCCGCCGCGTGCTCCTGGTGGCGCACCTCGGCCGTCCCGAGGTCCGCGACCTGGCCCGGGTGTTCGTGAAGTCCCTGGAGGGACACGGCCTGATCGTGCGGCTGCCGGCCGAAGATGCCCCCGACCTGGGCTTCGATGCCGGCATCGCCGAGGAGTCGGTCGGCATCGGCGCCGGCTCCGTGGAGGTCAGCGACTCCCTCGATGACGCCGGCCAGGGCTGCGAGCTGGCGATCGTGCTCGGCGGCGACGGCACCATCCTGCGTGCCGCCGAGCTGACGCGCCGCAGCGCCACCCCGCTGCTGGGGGTCAACCTGGGCCATGTGGGGTTTCTGGCCGAGGCCGAGCCCGAGCATGCCGAGGCCACCATCGATGCGGTCGTGCGTCGGGCCTACACCGCCGAGGACCGGCTCACCCTGGACGTGCTGGTCACCCACGGTGGCCGGCAGCTGGCCCGCACCTTCGCGCTGAACGAGGCCAGCGTCGAGAAGGCCGCGCGTCAGCGGATGCTGGAGGTGGTCGTCGGCATCGACGGCCGGCCGCTGTCCCGCTGGGGTTGCGACGGAGTCGTGTGTGCGACGCCGACCGGCTCGACGGCCTACAACTTCTCTGCGGGCGGGCCCGTGGTCTGGCCCAACGTCGAGGCGCTGCTGATGGTGCCGTTGAGCGCGCACGCGCTCTTCGCGCGACCGATGGTGGTCAACCCCGACTCGACGCTGGTGGTGGAGGTGCTCGAGGCGAGCGGCGGCTACACCGGCGACTCACCGGGGGTGCTGTGGTGCGACGGGCGGCGCATGGTCGACCTGCCGGCGGGCGCCCACGTCGAGGTGCGCCGCGCCGAGCAGCCGGTCCGTCTGGTGCGGCTGCACCAGCGTCCGTTCACCGATCGGCTGGTGGCCAAGTTCGGGCTCCGCGTCGAGGGGTGGCGCGGCGCAGCGGAGCTCCGCCGACAAGGGGAGCCCGGCCAGGCGGAGCCCGATGCTTGAGGAGATCCGGATCGGCTCACTGGGAGTGATCGAGAGCTCCTTGCTCGAGCTCGGCCCCGGACTCACGGTGATCACCGGGGAGACGGGCGCGGGCAAGACCATGGTGGTGACCGCCCTCGGGTTGCTGTTGGGCGGTCGAGCCGACAGCGGCGCGGTGCGCTCGGGGGCGCGGTCGGCCCGGGTGGAGGGAGTCGTGAGCGCGGAGACGCTGCCGGGCTTCCTGGCCGCGGTCGATGCGTGCGGGGGAGAGGCCGACGACGAGCGGGTGGTCCTGGCGCGGTCGATCTCGGCCGAGGGTCGCTCCCGGGCGTTCGTCGGCGGGGCGAGTGTGCCCGTGTCGACGCTGGCGTCGGTCGCGGAGCCGCTCGTGGCCGTTCACGGCCAGTCCGATCAGCATCGGCTGCTGGCCCCGAAGGCTCAGCGAGAGGCGCTCGACCGGTTCGCCGGCGAGGCGCACCAGCAGGCGCTGGGGCGCTTCCGCGACCTGTTCGTCCAGCTGGCGGAGACCGAGCGGGAGCTGGTCGAGGTAACCGCCTCCGTTCAGGAGCGTGCCCGCGAGGCCGACCTGCTGCGCTTCGGGCTCAGCGAGATCGAGGCCGTCGCACCCCGGCCGGGGGAGGACGGGGAGCTCGCCGCGGAGGAGGCCCGCCTGGGGTACGCCGACACGTTGCGCACCGCCGCGCTCCAGACGCGCGAGGCGCTCTCGAGCGACGACGGGGCGCCCGACGCGCTGACCACCGCGTCCGCGGCTCGCACGCTGCTCGAGGGCGTCCGGGAGTACGACGTCGAGGCCGGCAAGCTGGCGGACCGGCTGGGGGAGCTGACCTACCTGTTGTCCGACCTGGCAGCCGACGTCTCGTCGTACGCCTCCGGCTTGGAGTCCGACCCGACCCGGCTGGCCACGGTCTCCGAGCGCCGCGCCGCACTGACCGGGCTGACCCGGAAGTACGGCCAGAGCCTCGACGAGGTGCTCACCTGGGCGGCCGAGTCGGCGGGGCGGCTGCAGGATCTGGACGGGACCGACGAGCGGGTCGAGGAGCTGCGCGCCGAGCGAGCCCGGCTGCGCGCGGAGCTGGGTGAGGTGGCCGGCCGGGTCAGTGCGGCTCGCGCCGAGGCTGCGACGCGGCTGGCTGAGCAGGTGACCGCGGAGCTGGCGCTGCTGGCGATGCCGCACGCACGGCTTGCCGTGGAGGTCGGCCAGCAGGAACAGATCCCTGCCGAGGCGCAGCGCGGTGGCCCGTTGCTGGTCGGCACGCGGTGGCTGCGGGTCGGGTCCTCGGGTGTCGACGAGGTCGAGCTCCTGCTCGCCGCCAACACCGGCAGCGATCCGCGACCGCTGGCCAAGGGCGCCTCCGGCGGTGAGCTGTCGCGGGTGATGCTCGCGCTCGAGGTGGCGCTGGCCGAGACCAGCCCGGTCCCGATCTTCGTCTTCGACGAGGTGGACGCCGGAGTCGGCGGCCGCGCTGCGATCGAGGTCGGCCGACGGCTCGCCCAGCTCGCGCGCCGGGCGCAGGTGCTCGTGGTCACCCACCTACCCCAGGTCGCGGCGTACGCCGACCGCCACGTGGTGGTGGAGAAGGAGACCGACGGCTCGGTGACCACCTCGGGGCTGACGGTTCTCGACGACGAGGCGCGAGTGCGTGAGCTCTCGCGGATGCTGGCCGGAGTCGAGGAGTCCGACAGCGGGATCGCCCATGCCCGAGAGCTGCTCGAGGCGGCCCGCGGCGGCTGACCGTCTGCCTCGATGTCGTCGTGGCGATGCGACGCGCGGACAGAGCCGAGGTGCGCACCCGGCCCGGTGGCCGGTGACACCATGAGTCGGTCATGAGACTTCCCCTCCGCACGCCTCCGGCCGCACCGGTGCCCGGGCTCGTCGGCGTCGTCCGCGCCGACCGCCGCACCCCCGCGCTGCTGAGCCGCCTCAAGCCGGGCGACATCGCGCTGCTCGACCACGCCGATCTCGACCGCGGCACCGCGGTCGCCTTGATCGACGCCGGGGTGGCCGCGGTCCTCAACGCGCAACCCATGACCTCCGGCCGCTTCCCCAACCTCGGACCTCAGATCCTGATCGAGGCCGACATCCCCATGGTCGACGCGCTCGGTCCCGACGGCTTCTCCGCGGTGCGCGACGGTCGCTCGGTGCGGCTCCTCGACGGGATGCTCTACGACGGCGAGCTGCTGCTCGCGACGGGGCGGGTGGTGGACCAGGAGTCCGTGTCCGCCGACGCCGACGATGCGCGGGCGGGAATGTCCTCGCAGTTGGAGAGCTTCGTCGCCAACAGCAGTGCCTTCCTGCGACGTGAGCAGGCTCTGCTCCTGCACGGCCTGGGCCTGCCGGAGCTGCGAACCCGGGTGGCCGGTCGCCCCGTCGTGGTGGTTGCCGCGGGGCCGGACCTGCGCGCGCAGCTTCGTCGCCTGCGCCCCTTCCTGCGAGAGCAACGCCCCGTCGTCGTGGGGGTCGGAGCAACCGGCGACGCCCTGCGCGAGGCCGGTCACCAGCCCGACGTCGTAGTGCTCCCCGCTGGGCCGAGCGACCCCGACGGTCCGTCCTCGAAGGTGCTCAAGGCAGCCCGCGACGTCGTCGCCTGTGTTGAGCGAGGGGCCGGCCGGTCCTCCCTCGACCACCTCGAGCGCCGGGGGGTCCGCCCCCTGCGCTTGGAGACCGGCACCCCAGCCGAGGACGCCGCGCTGCTCCTGGCCGATGCCGCCGGGGCCTCGCTGATCGTCTCGGTGGGGCTCAGCGCCGGCCTCGAGGAGCTGCTGGACCGCCGGCGTCCCGGCGCGGCGAGCAGCTACCTCACCCGGCTCAAGGTCGGCCATCGCCTGGTGCCGGCCGCCGCCGTCCCGCAGCTGTACGCCGGCCAGGTCCGCCCCCGACACCTGGCCGGGGTCGTGCTCGCCGGGCTGGTGGCCGTCGCTGCTGCAGTGTCGGTGACGCCCCTCGGCCACGACTGGCTCCAGACGGCGCTCCCCGTCCTGCGCGACACCTTCCATCAGCTGCGAGGTCTGCTCCCGTGATCCCTGTGCGTTTCCATGTCGTCTCCCTGGTGGCGGTGTTCCTGGCTCTCGCCGCCGGCATCGCGCTCGGTGGCGGCCCGCTGTCCGAGCTCGGCCGTGCCGAGCAGGCCGCTGCATCGCCCTCACCGGCGGATCGGGCCGCGACAGCGGCCGCCCGCTCCGCGGCCGGCTTCGCCGATGATGTGGTGGTGTCGGGCGCTCCCCGCCTCTACGCCGGCGCGCTCAAGCAGCGACCGGTGGCGCTGGTCGTCTTCCCCGGTGTGGCCGACGCGACGATCGCGGCCGTCTCCGACCAGGTGGTCGCGGCGGGAGGCACCGTCTCCGGCCGCTACACCGTGACCGAGTCCTTCGTCAGCCCAGGGGAGCGGGCCCTCGTCGACACCCTCGGCAGCCAGCTGCTGACCCAGCTGCGCGACAAGCCGGCCGGCGCGAGCCTGACCGTCGACGCGACCACCTACGAACGAGCCGGGGAGCTGTTGGGGCTGGCCGTCGCCACCACGCAGACCGGCAAGTCGGCTGTCCTCGGACCGCAGGCGGCCTCGGTGCTGCAGACGTTCGAGGGAGCCGATCTGCTCCAGGGGACCGACCAGCCGACCACGCGCGCACCCGACGTCCTGGTGCTGCTCGGCGCGGACTCCGACCCGGTCGACGACGCGATCTACGAAGGACTGTTGACCGGGTTGGCCCGACAGGCGGTCGCCGTGGCGGTCACCGCAGACGCCGGTGACGGCGTCGACGGGCGGCTCAGCAGGCTACGGGAGTCCCCGGTCGCGGGCAGCCTGGCGACGGTCGACGGGGTCGACCGGGCCGCAGGACAGGTCACCGCCGTGCTCGCCCTCGCGCAGTGGCCGGCCACCAAGGGTGGGTCCTTCGGAGCGTCCGGCGCCGACGGCGCCGTACCCCTCGGGTAGGCTTGAGGCCCGTGAAGGTCGCGCCCCCCACCAAACATGTGTTCGTCACCGGAGGCGTCGCCTCCTCACTGGGCAAGGGGCTCACCGCCTCCAGCCTCGGGAGCCTGCTGAAAGCGCGTGGGCTCCGGGTCACGATGCAGAAGCTCGACCCCTATCTCAACGTCGATCCAGGGACGATGAACCCGTTCCAGCACGGCGAGGTCTTCATCACCAACGACGGCGCCGAGACCGACCTGGACATCGGTCACTACGAGCGCTTCCTGGACACCGATCTCAACCAGATCGCGAACGTCACCACCGGGCAGGTCTACTCCTCGGTGATCGCCAAGGAGCGGCGGGGCGACTACCTCGGCGACACGGTGCAGGTGATCCCGCACATCACCAACGAGATCAAGGACCGCATCCGGGCCATGGCACAGCCCGTCGAGGGTGGCAGGCCCTTCGACGTCGTGATCACCGAGATCGGCGGCACCGTCGGTGACATCGAGTCGCTGCCCTTCCTGGAGGCCGCCCGTCAGGTGCGTCACGACCTCGGCCGGGACAACTGCTTCTTCCTGCACGTCTCGCTGGTCCCGTGGATCGGACCGTCGCGGGAGCTCAAGACCAAGCCGACCCAGCACTCGGTGGCCGCCCTGCGCTCGATCGGCATCCAGCCCGACGCGATCGTCTGCCGCGCCGACCGCGAACTGCCCCAGAGCATCAAGCGCAAGATCTCCTTGATGTGCGACGTCGACGAGGAGGCGGTGGTCACCGCCGCCGACGCCCCGTCGATCTACGACATCCCCAAGGTGCTGCATCGCGAGGGCCTGGACGCCTACCTCGTCCGTCGCCTCGGGCTGCCCTTCCGGGACGTCGACTGGACCGTCTGGGACGACCTGCTGCGCCGGGTGCACCACCCCAAGGAGGAGGTGACGGTCGCGCTGGTCGGCAAGTACGTCGACCTGCCGGACGCCTATCTCTCCGTGGTCGAGGCGCTGCGCGCCGGCGGTTTCGCCCACGAGGCGAAGGTGCACCTGCGGTGGGTCCCGTCCGACGAGTGCGAGACGCCCGAAGGCGCCCGGCGCCACCTCGAGGACGTCGACGCGATCTGCGTCCCCGGCGGGTTCGGCATCCGCGGCATCGAGGGCAAGCTGGGCGCGCTCACCTATGCGCGCACCCATACCGTCCCGACCCTCGGCCTGTGCCTGGGCCTGCAGTGCATGGTGATCGAGTTCGCCCGGTCCGTCGCCGGCCTGGAGAAGGCCGCGTCGACCGAGTTCGACGCCGACTGCCCCGAGCCGGTGATCGCCACCATGGACGAGCAGAAGGCCTTCGTCCACGGGGCCGGCGACCTCGGCGGCACCATGCGGCTGGGGCTCTACCCCGCCGAGCTGGTGCCGGGCAGCGTGGTGCGCCAGGCCTACGGGGAGGCGCTGGTGCACGAGCGGCACCGGCACCGCTACGAGGTCAACAACGCCTACCGCGACCAGCTCGAGGCGGCCGGGCTGGTGTTCTCCGGCACCAACCCCGACCTCGGTCTGGTGGAGTACGTCGAGCTGCCGCGGGAGGTGCATCCTTACTACGTGGCCACCCAGGCCCACCCCGAGCTGCGTTCTCGGCCGACGCGCCCGCACCCGTTGTTCTCCGGGTTGATCGGTGCCGCGATCGACCGGCAGAAGGAGCTGCGGTTCCCGATCGACGAGTCCGGGCTCCGGCGCCGCGACGAGGACGACGCGCTGTGAACGCGGCCCTGTGAAGGGCGCCGGGTGACCGACCGGCGCGTCCAGAGCGTGTTCGGGGACCGTGCCGAGCAGTGGCCGGTGGAGGGCTCGCAGGACCTGCACCGCGACGGCTGGGTGATGGCCCTGCGGCTGGACCAGGTGCGTGCCCCGCACGGCGGCGACGCGTTCGGCCGGCTGGTGCTGGAGCATCCGGGGGCGGTGGTCGTGCTGGCCGTGGACGACGACGACCGGGTGCTGTGCCTCCAGCAGTACCGCCACGCGGCCGGGCGGGCCTTCATCGAGCTCCCGGCTGGGTTGCTGGACGTGCCCGGAGAGGACCCCGTGCAGGTGGCGGTCCGTGAGCTGCGCGAGGAGGCCGGGCTGGACGCGTCCGAGTGGCACGAGCTGGCAGCGACGTACCCCACTCCGGGGATCTCCTCGGAGATCCAGCACCTGTTCCTGGCTCGCGGTCTGACCGAGGTGGGACGAGGTGCCTTCGTCCTCGAGCACGAGGAGGCGGCGATGACGGTCTTCTGGGCGCCGTTCACCGAGCTCTACGACGCCGTCCTGGACGGACGGGTCGCGGACGGCCCGGTCGTCCAGGCGGTGCTGCTCGCCCGGGCCCGCGGGCTGCTTCCAGGCACTGGGCTGAGGACCGAGCCCGGGGAGTAGGTTGTGACCGCGCCGCGGGCATCGTGGTGCCGAGGTCAGGAGGAGAGCAGTGAAGGTCGGCGTTCCCACCGAGGTGAAGAACCACGAGTACCGCGTGGCGATGACCCCGATCGGGGTCCACGAGCTGGTGGCCCACGGTCACGAGGTGGTCGTGCAGCAGGGTGCCGGGCTCGGGTCGCAGATCCCCGACGACGAGTACGTCGCGGCGGGCGCCACCCTCCTCGACGACGCCGACGAGGTCTGGGGCACTGCCGACATGGTGGTGAAGGTCAAGGAGCCGGTCGCCGAGGAGTACCACCGGCTGCGCGACGGGCTGACCCTGTTCACCTACCTTCACCTTGCCGCCGATCAGCGGCTCACCGAGCAGCTGATCGCCACGAAGGTCACCGGCATCGCCTATGAGACGGTGCAGCTGCCCTCGGGCGGACTGCCGCTGCTCTACCCCATGTCCGAGGTGGCCGGCTGCCTGGCGCCCCAGGTGGGGGCACATGCGCTGCTCCGGGCCCAGGGCGGGCGCGGAGTCCTCATGGGCGGCGTCGGCGGCGTGGCCAACGCCAAGGTGGTCATCATCGGCGCCGGGGTCTCGGGGCAGAACGCCGCCAACATCGCCCTCGGCATGGGTGCCGACGTCACGCTGCTCGACACCGACCTGGACAAGCTGCGGATGTCCTTCTGGCGCTACGACAATCGGGTGCACGGCCTGGCGTCCTCCAAGCTGGCCATCCAGCAGCAGGTCATGGAGGCCGACATGGTGATCGGTGCGGTGCTGATCCCCGGGGCCAAGGCGCCGAAGCTGATCAGCAACGACCTGGTCGCCCAGATGAAGCCGGGCTCGGTGCTGGTCGACATCGCCGTGGACCAGGGCGGCTGCTTCGAGGACACCCACCCGACGACGCACGCCGACCCGACCTTCGCGGTGCACAACTCGATCTTCTACTGCGTGGCCAACATGCCGGGCGCGGTGCCCAACACCTCGACGTACGCCCTCACCAACGCCACGCTTCCCTACACCGTGGCGCTGGCCGACAAGGGCTGGCAGCGGGCCTGTCGCGAGGACGCGTCGCTCGCTCACGGCGTCAACACCCATGCCGGCCGGGTCACGAACTCACCCGTCGGTGAGGCCGTGGGCATCGAGGCCGTGTCGGTCGAGTCTGTGCTGGCCTGAGGGACGACGACTCTCCGGTGGCGATGGACGGCCTCGCACGCGCGATCCGCACCTACCTCGACCACCTGTCGGTGGAGCGCGGGCTGGCGGCCAACACGCTGTCGTCGTACCGGCGCGATCTGCGTCGCTATCTCGAGTTCCTGGACAACGCCGGCGTGGCGGAGTTGGACGACGTCTCGGAGCAGACCGTGATGGCCTTCCTGGCTCGGCTGCGCGAGGGTGACACCGAGCATCCGGCACTCAGCGCCACCTCGGCCGCGCGCACGGTGGTGGCGGTGCGGGGGTTCCACAGGTTCGCGGTGGCCGACGGGCTCGCCGGTCACGATCCGGCGGCCGCGGTCAAGCCGCCGACGCCGGCCAAGCGGCTGCCGAAGGCGCTGCCGCTCTCGGAGGTGGAGTCCATCCTGGAGGCGGCCGGCAGCCCCGGGACGGTCCTGGCGATGCGCGACCGGGCCCTGCTCGAGCTGCTCTACGGCACCGGGGCGCGGATCTCGGAGGCGGTGGGTCTCGACGTCGACGACGTCGACCTCGTCGACGGGACGGTGCTGCTGCGCGGCAAGGGCGGGAAGGAGCGGATCGTCCCGGTGGGCTCCTTCGCACGGGAGGCGGTCACGGCGTACCTCACCCGGGCCAGACCCGAGTTGGTGGCAGCCGGCCGTGGCACGCCCGGTCTGTTCCTGAACGCCCGCGGCGGTCGGCTGTCGCGCCAGTCGGCGTGGACGGTGCTGGTAAAGGCCGCCGAGCGAGCGGGGGTCACCCGCGATGTCTCCCCGCACACGCTGCGGCACTCCTTCGCCACCCACCTGATCGACGGCGGCGCCGACGTCCGGGTGGTGCAGGAGCTGTTGGGTCACGCGTCAGTGACGACCACGCAGGTCTACACGCTGGTGACGGTGGACAACCTGCGTGAGGTGTTCGCCACCGCGCACCCGCGGGCGCGCTGATGGACTCGCACCGCCTGCCCGCTCCGCGGCCCGGGGCCTCACCGGACGAGCTGTACGACGCGTTCACCGCCTGGGCGGACGCCCAGGGGCTCACCCTCTACCCGCATCAGGACGAGGCCGTCCTGGCGCTGGTGTCCGGCGATCACGTGGTGCTGGGCACGCCCACCGGCTCGGGCAAGTCGCTGGTGGCGATCGCGGCGCACTACGCGGCCCTCGCCGACGGTCGGCGCAGCTTCTACACGGCGCCGATCAAGGCCCTGGTCAGTGAGAAGTTCTTCTCGCTCTGTGCCGTCTTCGGCGCGGACCGGGTCGGGATGCTCACCGGCGACGCGTCGGTGAACTCCGAGGCGCCGATCATCGCGTGCACCGCCGAGGTGCTGGCCAACATCGCGCTCCGCGAGGGCCGCGCGGCCGATGCCGGCCTGGTCGTGATGGACGAGTTCCACTTCTACGCAGAGCCGGATCGCGGGTGGGCATGGCAGGTCCCGCTGCTGGAGCTCGTGGACGCGCAGTACCTCCTGATGTCGGCCACCCTCGGCGACGTGACAGACCTGGCGGTCGACCTGGGGCGGCGTACCGGACGCGAGGTCACCAGCCTGACCGACGCTCCCCGGCCGGTCCCGTTGAGCTTCAGCTGGTCCATCGAGTCCTTGGACGAGACGCTCGAGGAGCTGGTCACCACCGGGCAAGGACCGGTGTACGTCGTGCACTTCACCCAGGCCGCCGCTGTGGAGCACGCCACCTCCCTGCACCGGCGTGGCGCGTTCGGCAAGGAGCCGCGTGAGCGACGCGAGGAGCGGGCTCGCCTGATCGCAGGCTTCCGTTTCAGCGCCGGCTTCGGCCGGACCCTGGGGTCCCTGGTGCGCTCGGGCATCGGCGTTCACCACGCCGGCATGCTCCCGAAGTACCGCCGCCTGGTCGAGACGCTCGCCCAGGCCGGGCTGCTGCGGGTGATCTGCGGGACCGACACCCTCGGCGTCGGGATCAACGTGCCGATCCGCACGGTCCTGTTCACGGCGCTGGCGAAGTACGACGGCACCCGGCAACGGATCCTCCGGGCGAGGGAGTTCCTGCAGATCGCGGGGCGGGCCGGCCGCGCGGGCTTCGACACCGCGGGCTACGTCGTGGTGCAGGCGCCCGAGCACGTCATCGACAACGAGAAGGCCAAGGCGAAGGCGGACGCCAAGAACGCCGCCAACCCCAAGAAGCGCAGCAAGGCGCAGTTGAAGCGGCCGCCCGAAGGGGCGGTCGTGTGGACCGAGCAGACCTTCGACAAGCTGGTCGGCGGCACGCCCGAGCCGCTGCCGTCACGGATGAAGGTCGACAACGCGATGCTCATCAACGTGCTCGCGCGGGAGGAGGACGCCTTCCCGGTGCTGCGGCGGCTGCTCACCGACAACCACGAGCAGCGCCGCCAGCAGCTGCGCCTCGCGCGCCGCGCCGTACGCCTGATGCGCAGCCTGGTCCGCTCGGGCGTCGTGGTCCGCCTCGACGAGCCGGACGTGTTCGGACGCCGCTACGTCCTCACCGTCGAGCTGCCGGACGAGTTCGCCCTCAACCAGCCGCTGGCGCACTTCGCCCTGGCGGCACTGGACCTGCTCGATCCGGAGTCACCGGAGTACGCCCTCGACGTGGTGTCGGTGGTCGAGGCGGTCTTGGAGGCGCCGCGGCAGGTCCTGTTCGCCCAGCAGTACGCCGCCCGCGGCGAGGCGGTGGCGGAGATGAAGGCCGACGGCGTGGAGTACGACGAGCGGATGGCGAGGCTGGAGGAGGTCAGCTGGCCCCGCCCCCTCGCGGAGCTGCTCGAGGCGGCCTACGAGCTGTATCGCCAGACGCACCCGTGGCTGCGTGAGGACGCCCTCAACCCCAAGTCGGTGGTGCGGGAGATGTGGGAGCAGGGGATGGGGTTCACCGATTTCGTCGGGCGGTACTCGCTCGCGCGCTCCGAGGGCCTGGTGCTGCGCTATCTCAGCGACGCCTACCGCACGCTGCGCCAGACCGTTCCCGCGGACCATCGCACCGAGGCGGTCGACGAGATCATCGACTGGCTGGGCGAGACCGTGCGGCAGACCGACTCCTCGTTGCTGGACGAGTGGGAGGCGCTCACCCATCCCGATCAGGGGCCCGGACAGACTGCGGGCGCCCCGCCGCCGCGCCCGCTGTCTGCGCAGCGTGCCTTCGCCGTGATGGTCCGCAACGCGATGTTCGGGCGCGTGCTGCTGTGTGCGCGCGACGACCTGGACGGGCTGGCCAGGGTCGAGGCCGAGGCCGCCGGGTGGCCCGACCCGGCACGCAAGGTCACGATGACGCACGCGGCCTGGGACCGCGCTCTGGAGGCCTACTACGCCGAGCACGACCGGATCGGGACCGACTCGGACGCCCGCGGGCCGACGTACTTCTCGCTGGGGGAGGAGGAGCTTGCGCCCCCGCCCGGTGGTGATGCCGACCTGAGCGTCCGGATCCGGAGGGTGCGCCAGACCGTCCTCGACCCGGAAGGGGACCGGGACTGGGTCATCGACGCCGAGCTCGACCTGGACGCCAGCGACGAGGTCGGCGAGGCCGTGCTGCTGGCCACCGACTTTCACCGACTCGGCTAGGGTCGCCCCATTCCTGACGGGGACGGGGAGGTGGGCATGTCACAGGAGCACAGCGGTCGGGCCCTGACCGGGCCGACGCGGGCCATGGCCCTGGTGGTGGCCCTGGTGGTGGCCCTGGTCGCCGCGCTCGCCTCCTGCACCGCCGACGACGCCGGCTCGGGCACCGGTGAGGTGCCGGTGGCCGCCCCGAGCAGTGGCGGCCCGACGGTCTCGCCCCCGCCGAGCGGGAAGGCGCCGGGGCTCGAGGTCGAAGTGGTGACCGACGAGCTGGAGCACGGCTGGGACGTCGGCTTCCTGCCGGATGGAGAGGTGCTGGTCAGCGAGCGTCCGGGCCGCCTCACGTTGCTCTCCTCGGCCCGCGCCGGAGCGGCAGTGAGCCGGGTCCGCGCCGGACTCTCCGACGTCTACGCGGAGGGGGAGGGTGGGCTGCTCGGGATGGTGGTGCACCCCGACTTCGCCGAATCCCGGCTGTTCACGACCTGCCTGGACCATCAGGAGGGCGGCGTCCCCGTCGACATCCGGCTGGTCACCTGGCGGCTCAGCGCGGACGGCGCCTCGGCCGAGCGGGTCCGCGAGCTGGTGACCGGGCTCCCGGTCGCGGCGGGTGGCCGGCACTCCGGCTGCCGCCCCACGATCGGGCCCGAGGGCGAGCTGCTCGTCGGCACCGGCGACACGGCTGTCGGATCGATCCCCCAGGACCTGACCGTGCTCGGTGGCAAGGTGCTGCGGGCCGACCTCGACACCGGACGCCCGCTGCCCGACAACCCGTTCGCGGAGGCCGCCGACCCACAGGAGCGGCTGGTGCTGAGCTACGGGCACCGCAACGTGCAGGGGCTCGCCGTCCGGCCTGAGACCGGGCAGATCTTCACCGCCGAGCACGGACCCGACAAGAACGACGAGGTGAATCTGATCGAGCCCGGCGCCAACTACGGGTGGGATCCGTCTCAGGGCGGCACCGTTGGGGGGTACGACGAGAGCGTGCCGATGACCGACCTCCAGCGTTTCCCCGACGCCGTACCCGCGGTGTGGCAGTCGGGCAGCACCACCCAGGCGATCTGTGCGGCGGCCTTCCTGGACGGCGAGCAGTGGGGGAGTCTGGACGGCGCCCTGGTGGTGACCGCGTTGAAGGGCGCCAAGTTGTTGGTGCTGCGGCTGGACCGCGCCGGTGCGGTCTCCGAGGTCGAGATCCCGAGCGAGACCGACGGTCCCTTCGGCCGGCTGCGGGCCGCCCGGGTCGGCCCCGATGGTGCGCTCTACGTCACCACCTCCAACGGCGTGGACGACCAGCTGTTGCGGATCACGCCGGCCGCCTGAAGATTCTGCGTCCATCTCTCAGGCTTGCGTCCGCACTTGCGAGGCTTATGATCGCTTTATGCCGCAACTGAGGATACGTGACGCTGCCACCTACCTCGGGGTCAGCGACGACACCGTGCGCCGGTGGATCGACCGGGGTCTGTTGTCGGCCGACCTGGACGAGGCGGGGCGCAAGGTGGTCGACGGCTACGAGCTGGCCCTGGTGGCCCGCGACCAGGCCGACCCCCCGGCTGTTCCAGGAGGGGTGGCCAGCTCGGCGCGCAACCGGTTCGTGGGCCTGGTCACCGAGGTTCGCGCCGATCAGGTGATGGCCCAGGTCGAGCTGCAGTGCGGTCCGTTCCGGGTCGTCTCCTTGATGAGTAGCGAGGCGGTGCGCGACCTCGGCATCGAGCGCGGCTCGGTGGCGGTGGCCGTGATCAAGTCCACCAACGTGATCGTCGAAACCAGCAGGGGCGAGGCATGAACCGCACCCTCGCCCCTGTCGCCGCCGCCGCGGCGGTCGTCGTCCTGGCCGTGGCAGGGTGCACGGCGGGGTCTGGAGGGTCCTCGGGAGGCGGCTCGGGCGGGGCGACCTTGACCGTGTACGCCGCGTCGTCGCTGACGTCGACCTTCGAGCAGCTGGGCGAGGACTTCGAGGCCGGCCACGAAGGGGTGGCGGTCGACTTCAACTTCGCCGGGTCCTCGGACCTGGTCGCCCAGCTCCAGGAGGGGGCTCCCGCGGACGTGTTCGCCTCGGCCGACCAGGCGAACATGGACAAGCTGACCGGTGACGGCCTCGCAGCCTCGGACCCGGTCCTGTTCGCCAGCAACACGCTGGAGATCGTGGTGCCCGCCGATAACCCTGCGGGGATCACGTCGTTCGCTGATCTGCAGCGACCCGAGGTCACCCTGGTCGTGTGCGCCCCGGAGGTCCCCTGCGGTGCGGCGACCGCCCGTCTGGCCGCGCTGGCCCGGGTGAGGCTCACCCCCGACAGCGAGGAGCAGAAGGTCACCGACGTGCTCGGCAAGGTGACCGCGGGCGAGGCCGACGCGGGCCTGGTCTACGTCACCGACGTGCTCGAAGCCGGCGACGCGGTGCTGGGGATCGCGGTGCCGGAGGCGAGGTCGGCGATCAACGTCTATCCGATCGCGACGCTGCCCGACAGCGGCCAGACCCTGCTGGCCCAGGAGTTCGTCGACCTGGTGCTCTCGCAGCAGGGCCAGCGGGTGCTGCGCGGAGCCGGGTTCGCGCCGGCTCCGCGATGAGGGCGGCCAGGTGACTGCCACCGATCCCCGGGCCCGGCTCGGCGTTCCGCGGTGGATCCTCGTGCCCGCAGCGCTGGCTGCCGGGTTCGTCCTCCTTCCGCTCGTCGCGGTCGTGCTGCGGACCCCGTGGGGTCGCTTCGGCGAGTTGGTGACCTCCCAGGCGTCGCAGGAGGCGCTCTGGCTCAGCCTGCGGACCTCGGCGGCCAGCACCACCCTGTGCGTGGTGTTCGGCGTGCCGATGGCCGTGGTGCTGGCGCGGTCGTCGTTCCGACTGCTCGGTGTGGTGCGCGCGCTGGTCCTGCTCCCGCTCGTCCTGCCCCCGGTCGTGGGCGGCATCGCTCTGCTCTACACGTTCGGCCGACGAGGGCTGCTCGGACACTCCCTCGAGGTGCTCGGCCTGCAGGTGGCCTTCTCGACGGTCGCCGTGGTGCTGGCGCAGACGTTCGTCGCGATGCCGTTCCTCGTGGTCAGCCTGGAGGGAGCACTGCGCACCGCGGGTGACCGCTACGACGCCGTCGCCGCGTCGTTGGGCGCGCGTCCCACCACGGTGTTGCGACGGGTGACGCTGCCGCTCGTGCTGCCCGGGCTGGGGTCCGGCGCGGTGCTGGCCTTCGCTCGCAGCCTCGGGGAGTTCGGCGCCACGATCACCTTCGCCGGCAGCCTCCAGGGGCGCACCCGCACGCTCCCGCTCGAGATCTACCTGCGGCGCGAGTCCGATGCGCCCGGGGCGGTGGCGCTGTCCCTCGTGCTGGTCGTGGTCGCGGTGCTGGTGATCGGGCTCGCGCGACCGAGCGGCAGCCGATGACCCTGCAGGTGGAGGCCGTCGTCGAGGCCCGAGGAGTCGACCTGCGGCTCACGGTCGACGCGGGCGAGACCGTGGCGATCCTGGGGCCGAACGGCGCCGGGAAGTCGACGCTGCTCGATGTCGTGGCCGGGCTGCTGCGTCCCGACCGAGGGACGGTGCTGTTGGACGGCCGGGAGCTGACGCGTTGCGGCGACGGTCGGGAGGTGTGGGTGCCGGCGTACGACCGGAGGGTGGGCATGCTGGCCCAGGAACCACTGTTGTTCCCGCACCTCAGCGTCGCCGAGAACGTCGCGTTCGCGCCCCGCAGCCGGCGTACGCCCAGGGCCGAGGCGCGGGCGACCGCCGACCGGTGGCTGAGCACCCTGGAGCTGTCCGACCTCGCGTCGCGGCGGCCCGGACAGCTCTCCGGAGGGCAGGCGCAGCGCGTTGCGCTGGCCCGGGCGCTGGCCGCCGAGCCCCGCGTGTTGTTGCTGGACGAGCCGATGGCGGCACTGGACGTGGCCGTCCGGCCGCCGCTGCGCCAGACCCTGCGGCGAGTCCTCGCCGACCGGACGGCCGTCGTGGTCACCCACGACGTGCTCGACGCGCTGTTGCTAGCCGATCGGGTGGTCGTCATCGAGGACGGCCAGGTCGCGGAGCAGGGCCCTACCGCCGATGTGCTCACCCAACCGCGCAGCCGGTTCGCCGCGGAGATCGCGGGGCTCAACCTGCTGGCCGGGCGATGGGACGACGGTGCGCTGGTGACCGACGCCGGACTGCGGGTCGTCGGCGAGCCGGCGGAGCAGGCACCGGACCCCGGGGCCTCGGTGGTGGCCGTGTTCCCCCCGGCGGCCGTGTCGGTGTTCCTCCACGCGCCCGGGGGCAGCCCTCGCAACGCGCTTCAGGTGACGGTGACGGCGGTCGAGCCGCAGGCCGGGCATCTCCGGGTCCGGGCCGGCGGACTGAGCGCCGACGTGACCCCGAGGTCGGTCGCAGAGCTCGGTCTGGCCCCCGGCGCCAAGGTCGTGTTCGTCGTGAAGGCCACCGAGGTCATCATCTACCCGCGCACGTGACCCTCCGTCTTCCGGAGGATCGAGCCTGTGAAAACTCCTCCACAGGTTCTGCACAACCCCGAGCATGCCTGTGCACGGGCGCCGTGACGCCGTCCACATGTTCTCAACAGATTTCACAAAGTCCTGGGGGTATCCGCGGTTCGGCTTGTTCCAGGCTCCGGCGCCGACTTAGCCTGACGAGGACCGGCACAGATGTCGCCGAGTCGACAAAGGCGCGGAGGCCAAACCCCTCCCGGACCGTCAACAAGGAGTGCCGATGAGCGGTGGCAATCGGTTCGGGGGACCCCCCGGCCCACAGGGCAGCAGTGCCCCCGAGATGCCACCTCTGGTCCCGCCGATCCCTCCCCCTTCCCCAGGAGGCGACACCGTGGTGAACTACACCGTCCCGTTCCCGGGCGCTCGTGCCGACCTGTCCACGGCCGACCCGGCCCCACTGGTGGAGCCGGTGGCCGAGGCGCCTGTCGAGGTGCCTGCCGACGTGGTCCTGGGCGCGACCGGTCGCCCGATGCCGGTGATCCCCGAGCCGGGGCCGGTCGCGGAGAGCGCGCGGGCCCGCGTGGTGGCGCTCTGCAACCAGAAGGGCGGGGTCGGCAAGACCACGACCACGATCAACCTGGGCGCCTCGCTTGCGGAGTACGGCCGCAAGGTGCTGCTGGTCGACTTCGACCCGCAGGGCTCGCTCTCGGTCGGGCTGGGTCTGAACCCGCACGAGATGGAGTACACGATCTACAACCTGTTGATGGACCGCGAGGTCAGCATCGACGAGGTGATCGTGCCCTCCGGCGTGCCGGGCATGGATCTGCTGCCGTCCAACATCGACCTCTCCGCCGCGGAGGTCCAGCTCGTCCACGAGGTCGCCCGCGAGCAGACGCTGTCCCGCGTGCTCGCGCCGGTGCTGGACAACTACGACGTGGTGCTGATCGACTGCCAGCCCTCGCTGGGGCTGTTGACGGTCAACGCCCTCACCGCCTCCGACGGCGTGATCGTGCCGCTGGAGTGCGAGTACTTCGCGCTACGCGGGGTAGCGCTGCTGAAGACCACCATCGACAAGGTGCGCGAGCGGCTCAACCCGAAGCTCGAGATCGACGGCATCCTCGGCACCATGTTCGACGGACGCACCCTGCACGGTCGTGAGGTCATGGCTCGGCTGGTCGAGGCGTGGGGCGACCAGGTGTTCCACACCGTCATCCGCCGCACGGTGAAGTTCTCCGACTCGACCGTCGCCGGCGAGCCGATCACGACGTACGCCGGCGACTCGACCGGCGCCGGCGCCTACCGCCAGCTGGCCAAGGAGGTGCTCGAGCGTTGGCGCGACGGGTGAGCATGCCGACGGCGGACGATCTCTTCCGCCCCACCGATCCTTCAGCGGCCGAGGCCGCTCCGACGACGACCCGGGTGCGCGCGGTTCCGGACGCGCCCGATGAGCAGAAGGACGAGCGGCCGCGCCCCAGCGGGCGGGTCCGCCACGACGAGAAGATGACGGTCTACGTCACCTCCGCGGAGCTGATCCACCTGGAGCAGACCAGGCTGCGACTGCGTGCGGAGCACGGCCTGGCGGTGGACCGCGGCCGGTTGGTGCGCGAGGCGCTGGCGCTGGTGCTGGCGCAGTTCGAGGCTGCGGGTGAGGAGTCGGCGCTGGTGAGGCGGCTGACCGAGGAATGAGCGCGCTGGCCGAGGCCGGCCTCGGCGCCGCACAGGCCGATCGTTCCTCCTCCGACGCGCCGCCGGAGGTTCCGGCGTTCGCGGTGCGCCTGGACAACTTCGAGGGTCCGTTCGACCTGTTGCTCAGCCTGATCGCCAAGCACAAGCTCGACATCACCGAGGTGTCGCTGTCGACGGTCACTGATGAGTTCATCGCCTTCGTGAAGGCCGGCGGCCCGGTCTGGGATCTGGAGGAGACGACGTCCTTCCTGCTGGTCGCAGCCACCTTGCTCGACCTCAAGGCGGCGCGGTTGCTGCCGCAGGGGGACGTCGAGGACGAGGAGGATCTCGCCCTGCTCGAGGCGCGCGACCTGCTGTTCGCGCGGTTGCTGCAGTACAAGGCGTTCAAGCAGGTCGCCGGGGTCCTCTCCCGTCGGCTGGTCGAGGAGACCAAGCGCCACCCGCGTTCTGTCGGGCTGGAGGAGCGTTTCGCCACGCTGCTGCCGGAGGTGCTGATCGGGATCGGCCTGGACCAGTTCGCGGCGCTCGCGGCCAGGGCGATGGAGCCCAAGCCGGTGCCGGAGCTGGCGCTGGGACACATCCACGCTCCCCGGGTGAGCGTCCGCGAACAGGCGGCGCTGGTGGTGGAGCGGTTGCGACGCGCCGGCACCATGACGTTCCGGGCGCTGTGCGGTGACTCGCCCGACACGCTGACGACGGTGGCCAGGTTCCTGGCGCTCCTGGAGCTGTTCCGGGAGGGTGCCGTCGGGTTCGACCAGGTGAGCCCGCTGGGGGAGCTGACGGTGCGCTGGACCGGCGCCGACGAGGGCGCCGTGGAGATCGACGACGAGTTCGACCGGCCGGCCGACGAGGAGCCGGCGGCTGATGACGCGGCGCCCGACGACGAGGAGACACCATGACCGAGCAGTCGGCTGAGGGGGAGACCCTGGCCGTGCCGATGGCGGAGTTGCGGCCGTCGCTGGAGGCGGTCCTGATGGTCGCGGACCAGCCGCTGGACCAGGTCGTCCTCGCCTCTGCGGTGGGCTACCCCGTCGCCGAGGTGCAGCAGGCCCTGCAGGACCTGGCCGAGGAGTACGCCGACCAGGGGCGCGGCTTCGAGCTGCGGCACGTCGCGGGTGGCTGGCGCTACTACACCCGCGAGGAGTACGCCTCCGTGGTGGAGGGCTTCGTGCTCGACGGGCAGCAGGCGCGGCTCACCCAGGCCGCGCTCGAGACGCTGGCCGTCGTGGCCTACAAGCAGCCGGTGTCGCGGGCCAGGGTGTCGGCGATCCGCGGCGTCAACGTCGACGGTGTGATGCGCACGCTGCTGACTCGGGGGCTGGTGGAGGAGTCCGGCCACGACGGTGAGCACGGAGCCACGCTCTACCGCACGAGCATCTACTTCCTGGAGCGGATCGGGATCCAGTCGCTCGAAGATCTGCCCGAACTGGCGCCGTACCTCCCCGAGATGGACGACCTCGAGGACGAGCTGGGCGCCCTGGTCGGAGTCACCGAGGCGACCGAGCCGGCTGCGGCCAGCGACCCGGAGCCCGAGCCGGCCGCCCAGGGTGAGGCGTGACCGAGGTCCCTCCCGCGGACGAGCCCGACGACGGACTGGTCCGGCTGCAGAAGCTGCTCGCCCAGTCCGGGGTGGCGTCGCGCCGCAAGTGCGAGGAGCTGATGCTCGACGGTCAGGTCGAGGTCGACGGCGAGGTGGTCACCCGGCTCGGAACCAAGGTCGACCCACGGGTCGCGGTGATCCGCGTGCAGGGACGCCGGCTGCCACCGGTCTCGCCGCACGTCTACCTGGCGCTCAACAAGCCGCGCGGCGTGGTGTCGACGATGTCTGACCCGGAGGGCCGGCCCACGCTCACCGACTACGTGGCCGACCGTCCGGAGCGGCTCTTCCACGTCGGCCGGCTCGACACCGACACATCCGGGTTGATCCTGCTCACCAACGACGGCGACTTCGCGCACCGGCTCGCCCACCCGTCGTACGAAGTGGACAAGACCTATGTCGCCGAGGTCGACGGGGCCGTGACCAAGGCGACCCTCCAGCAGCTGCGCGACGGCGTCACCCTCGACGACGGCCCGGTGGCCGTGACCGGGGCGCGGCTTGTCAGCACCGGCGAGGGCGGCGCGACCGGGCGGTCGATCGTGGAGGTGGTCATCCACGAGGGCCGCAACCGGATCGTGCGCCGGCTGCTCGACCACGTCGGCCATCCCGTACGCCGGCTCACCCGCACCCAGCTCGGTCCGGTGCGGCTGAGCGGACTCAAGCCCGGCGCGCTGCGCGAGCTGAGCGCCGACGAGCTGGGCGCCCTGTTGGACACGGTCGAGCTCTGAGCGAGGCGCCGGTCTAGTGGCGCGCGCCACTAGGGTGTGTCCTCTGGCGGGCGCTGGCCCGTGACGACCGGTGAAGCGAGGAGGCAAAGATCGTGGCCGTGCGTGCGGTGCGGGGCGCGACCCAGCTCGACGAGGACACCCGCGACCACATGCTCGAGCGGGTCGCCGAGATGGTGACCGACGTGATCAGCTCCAACGGGCTGTCCGTCGACGACTTCATCTCCGTGATCTTCACCGCCACGTCCGACCTGGTCGCCGAGTTCCCGGCGTACGCCGCGCGCCGCCTCGGCTTCGGCGACGTGCCGCTCCTGTGCGCCCGCGAGCTCGAGATCGACGGCTCCATGCCCCGGATCGTGCGGATGCTCGCGCACATCGAGACCGACCTTCCCCGTGCCGACGTGACCCACTGCTACCTGCACGGCGCGGCGGCGCTACGCAAGGACCTCACCCGCGTGCACTCCGTGCCCGACGAGGCCGTTCCCGACGAGGCAGTGCCCGACGAGGCCGCCCCCGAGGACCCGAGGTGACCGCGGGTCTTGCCGGTCCCGTGCTCGTGGTCGGCGCCGGGCTGCTCGGCACCTCGGTGGCCCTGGCCTGCCGGCGCGCCGGACTCGACACGCTGCTCGACGACGTCTCCTCGGAGCATCTGCGCACCGCCTCCGGCATGGGTGCTGGGCGGCGGGTTCGCGAAGGCGATGCCCCGCAGCTGGTGGTCGTGGCCGTGCCGCCCGACCACGTGGCCTCAGCGGTGGTCGCCGCGCTGCTGACGACCGATGCGGTGGTCACCGATGTCGGCAGCATCAAGTCCGGGCCGTTGGCCGCGGTGGCCGCCGAGGTGACACCGGGTGACCTGACCCGCTACGTCGGCTCGCACCCGATGGCCGGCAGCGAGCGTTCCGGACCACTGGCCGCCAGCGAGGCGCTGTTCGACGGCCGGCCCTGGGCGCTGACGCCACACGAGGGCTCCGCCCCGGACGCCTCGGCCCTGGTGGAGGAGCTGGCGAGGCGGTGCGGCGGCGTACCCGTGCGGATGACTCCCGAGGAACACGACCGGGCCGTCGCGCGGATCTCCCATCTCCCGCACCTGCTCTCGGTGCTGATGGCCGGCCAGCTGGCAGAGGCTCCCCCGGAGCACCTGGCCCTGTCCGGGCAGGGAGTGCGCGACGTGACCCGGATCGCCGGCAGCGACCCCGCGCTGTGGCAGCAGATCCTCTCCGGCAACGCCGATGCGGTGCTCGCGATGCTCGGCGAGCTGCGCACCGAGCTGGACGCGCTCATGGCCGCGGTCAGTGGTGGTTCCGCCGACTCGCTCGAGCGCCTGCTGTCACGGGGTGTGGCCGGTGCTCGGGCGATCCCGGGCAAGCACGGGGGAGCCCCCACGCCGACGGCCACGGTGTTCGTCTCCGTGCCCGACCACCCGGGCGAGCTGGCGCGGCTGTTCACCGACGCCGGGCAGAGCGGGGTCAACATCGAGGACGTCCGGATCGACCACGACCCCGGCCGTGAGACGGGACTGTTGGAGCTGGTCGTCCACGAGGTCAGCGCCGACCAGTTGCAGACCTCTCTCGAATCGAGAGGCTGGGTCGTCCACCGGTAGGCTGGGGCGCTACGTATGCCGGTCGGTCCGGCCCCCATCCTCGAGAGGTTCCCCGTGAGCAGCGACGCGCCCGCATCAGCGAGTCCGCGGGCGACGTCGACCCTCGTGATCGCCCTCGACGGCCCCTCGGGATCGGGCAAGTCGAGCACCGCCCGCGGCGTGGCGTCGCGGTTGGGCCTGCGCTATCTCGACACCGGCGCGATGTACCGCGCGGTCACCTGGTGGATGCTGCAGCACGGCGTCGACGTCACCGACGCCGCGGCCGTGGCTGCCCGGGCGGCCGACCCGAGGATCGAGTCCGGGACCGACCCGCTGGCCCCCACGATCACCGTGGACGGCGTCGACGTCTCCGAGGAGATCCGCCGGGACGACGTCAACGCCGCCGTCAGCCCGGTCAGTGCCGTGCCCGAGGTGCGTGCCCGACTGTCGAGCATGCAGCGGGCAGCGGCCGCGAGCGGCGGCATCGTGGTGGAGGGTCGTGACATCGGCTCCGTGGTGCTCCCGGACGCACCGGTGAAGGTCTACCTCACCGCCGACCCCACCGCGCGCGCCGCCCGACGGGCCCTGGAAGCCGGTGCCGCCGATGTGGCCGCGACCCAGGAGTCCCTGCTCAGCAGGGACGCGATCGACTCCACCCGGGCCGCGTCGCCACTGGTGCAGGCCGATGGTGCCGTACACCTCGACACCACGGCGTACTCCCTGGCCGAGGTGGTCGACCAGGTGGTCGCGCTGGCCGAGACCGTGGAGGCCGACGATGAGTGACGAAGCCGCCGAGGACTACGCCCCGCAGGCCGAGGACGGGCCGGTGCCCATCCTGGCCGTCGTCGGCCGGCCCAATGTCGGCAAGTCCACCCTGGTCAACCGGATCATCGGCCGCCGCGAAGCCGTCGTCGAGGACCGTCCGGGTGTGACCCGCGACCGGGTCTCCTATGACGCGCTGTGGAACGGCCGGGCGTTCACTGTCGTGGACACCGGCGGCTGGGACCCCGATGCCCGAGGGTTGGCGGAGCGGATCGCCGCCCAGGCGGAGATCGCGGTGACCCTGGCCGACGCCGTGCTGTTCGTGGTCGACGCCACGGTCGGGATCACCGACGCCGACGAGGCCGTGGTGAAGGTGCTTCGCCGGTCCGGCAAGCCGGTCGTGCTGGCCGCCAACAAGGCCGACGACGCCCGCACCGAGGCCGAGGTCCACGGGCTGTGGAACCTCGGACTGGGGGAGCCGCAGCCGATCTCGGCGCTGCACGGTCGCGGGTCGGGCGACCTGCTCGACGCCTGCCTGGCCGCCCTGCCCGAGCCTCCTCCCGAGCGCGAGCCCGAGGCCCGCGGTCCGCGCAGGGTGGCGTTGGTCGGCAAGCCCAACGTCGGCAAGTCCTCGCTGCTCAACCGGTTGGCGGGGGAGGAGCGCGTCGTCGTCGACAGCGTCGCCGGGACCACCGTCGACCCCGTTGACGAGCTGATCGAGCTGGGCGGACGCACCTGGCGCTTCATCGACACCGCCGGCATCCGCAAGCGGGTCAAGGAGGCCTCAGGCCAGGAGTACTACGCCTCGCTGCGCACCGCGACCGCGATCGACCGCGCCGAGGTGGTCGTCCTGCTGGTCGACGGGGGCGACTCGATCTCCGAGCAGGACGTGCGCATCATCCAGACCGTCCGCGAAGCCGGACGGGCGCTGGTGATCGCGTTCAACAAGTGGGACCTGGTCGATGAGGAGCGGCGCTACTACCTCGATCGCGAGATCGAGCGCGACCTGGTGCAGGTCCAGTGGGCGCCCCGGATCAACCTCACCGCGCGCACCGGCTGGCACGTCGACCGTCTGGTGCCGGCGATCGACCGGGCGCTCGAGGGGTGGGAGACCCGGGTGACGACCGGCGCCCTGAATGCCTTCCTCGGTCGCCTGGTGGCCGAGCACCCGCACCCGGTGCGCAGCGGCAAGCAGCCCAAGATCCTGTTCGGCACCCAGGCGACCACGGCGCCGCCGATGTTCATCCTGTTCACGAGCGGCAAGCTCGATGCGGCGTACGAACGCTTCATCGAGCGCCGGCTGCGGGAGGAGTTCGGCTTCGTGGGCACTCCGATCGTGCTGCAGCAGCGGCCGCGGGAGAAGCGCAAGCGCTGAGCCAGCGGCCGCATCCCCTCACGGACTGGGGAAGCTGAACTGGTTGCGCTTCACGTAGTCGGTGATCCGCTGGCAGCCACCCGTCAGCGAGCAGCGCACCAGGGCGTGCTGCCCGACCCCGGACGCCCTGCGGTAGTCCGTCCACAGCAGGTGGCTGTCGTCCTCCCAGCGCAGCGTCTGTGAGTGGCCCGGGTCGAAGCTCGCGATCCGCGTGCCGTCACTCATGCGGCGTACGTCGATGCGATCCGTCGGCTGGCCCGCCTTCACCTGGTAGCCGACGACCTTGGTCGCGTCGGGAGAGACCTCGGTCGGCTGGAAGGACGCCGCCCACGCCGGCGTGGCCGGCGCGCTCAGCGCCGTCGGCCCGAAGCCCTGCCGGTCGGGGTCCCAGACGAACAGCAGGTCACGCGGCGCGTCCGCGGACGCACTGGGCTGCGCCACGACCGTCGTGAAGCCGACCCCCGGCCGCCAGCGCCGCGTCCTGGTGCCCGAAGCCAGGAAGGCCCGGCCGTCGGCGAAGTCCAACAGGTCGGCGGCCACGTTGAGCCTCGCCAAACCGACCCGGGTGCCGTCGAGCTTGTGCACGAACAGGGTGCTCGAGTCGCCGCGGTCGCGGTAGCTGACGAGCAAGCGAGTGCCCGCGCGATTCAGCCGGTATTCGTCGGTGCTGTCGTCGGACTGGGGGCGGTGGATGAAGGTCTTGCGCTTCCCACGCACGAGGATGAAGTCGTAGCCCGGGCTCGGCCTGGCCCCGATCACCCAGCCGGAGCGGGTTCGCCCTGCCAGCACCAGGTCGGCGGCGGCGGCCTTGCTGAACGGCAGGCGCCGCACCCGACCGTCCGCCAGGTGCAGGTCACGCCCGATGAGGTACGGCGTCTTGGCGTGGCCGCCCCGCGGCAGGGTGCCGAGCTTCACCTTGACAGTGCTGGGAGGGGCCGCCCGGGGCAATGACTGGTCGCTGGTGGCTGCTGCCGGCCCGAGGCCGATCAGCGCGGTGACCAGGGGCAGGGTGACGAGGATGAGCGGGACACGGCGTGGCATGACAGGACTTCCCTCCGTTGGTTGGACCCCGGGTGGGACGCATGGCTCGGCCGAAAAGTTGTCGCGCCGCCAGGTCGCCTGGGACGGCCTGCTCGATGGCCGCCCCGTTTTCGATGCGACCTGCCGCCTGCGGTAGGGTTCACACCGCTCGCCAGGCCCGCCTGGCGGGCATCGGGCTGTAGCGCAGCTTGGTAGCGCACTTGACTGGGGGTCAAGGGGTCGCAGGTTCAAATCCTGTCAGCCCGACTTTGTGATGTCTCAGGACATCGGAAACTGCCGGACCTGCATTAGCGGGTCCGGCGGTCCCGCGGACTGCACCGACACCCAGATCTGTCACATCATCGCGCCGGACGCCTGATCCGGCGGCGAGCTGTGCCGGCCCGGGGGAGCACCTTCGAGATGAGGCGCAGCGTGGTCATCGCGATCACGCTCTTCGTCGACGTCGCGGTCCTGACACGCGCCGCAGACGCGGCCGGGATGCTGCGTTGCCACTGCTCGTCCACGTGCTGGTGTCGCCCACCACTCCTCAACGCGATCCGCTGGGTGGCCCCGTGCTACTCACGTCGGTCATCGTCACTCCTTGTCGAGGGCGGCTGTGGGCTCGAGCTCGCGGCCACCACGGGTGGGGTCACGAGGCCTCCGACATTTCTTGGAAGTCGCCGTGCCAGGAGTGGTACCACACATCGCCGGTGGTGCTGTTGACCGAGAGCATGCCCTCGATCTTGTCGCCCCGCAGCGTGTGCAGGGTGTAGTAGCCGGGGAACGCCTCAGCCGAGTCGGCGGTCAGTCCATCGCGGCGGTCAGCCAACCACTCGTTGGCGATCCCTTGAGCCTCACTGGCGGTGACCTCACTCCTGGTGCCGTACCCACCGTTCATCATCCCGAACCTGGTGTTCCACATCCGCGCCGGTCCGAACTCCAGCTGCACTGCGCCACTGGCCGGGTCGACGAGCACCTCGGTGGCCAAGGTGCCGTCGGGCTCCTGCAGCTCGGCGTAGTACTGGTTGCTGAACTTCATCACCTCACCGACCTGGAGGTCGGACTCGAGTGTCGTGGCATATTCACTGGCGCGGTCCCTCGCCTGGGCGAGGTCCACCACCGGTTCACCGTTGCCGGGTAGCCACCCGTAGCCGGATCCGCCCATCATCCCGTCACCCCCGCCGGAGCCGATCCCCCAACCTCCACCAGTCCGGGGGCCGCTGGTGCTGTTTCCCCAGCCGGCCCAGGGATCGTGGAAGTCGGACCGTTGGGTCACCAGCCAGGTGCCCGAGGCGAGCAGCGCGACGAGTGCGACGATGGGGACCCACAGACCGGTCCACGTGGTCTTCCAGCGTGTCATGGTTGCTCTCACCCCTCTGACGGACCGGACGAGCGGGACGTGCGTAACGTCTCGCGCATCTTCTGGTACGTCGCTTCGTCGATCTCCCCGGCGGCGAACCGGCGGTCCAACATCTGCTCCGGGGTCTCCCGCCAGGGGCTCTTGTCACTGCGGCCGCCGCTGTCGGAATGGTGCGGGTGACCACCCACACCACCAGGACGATCAAGGCAACCCAGAAGATCGTCATCGCGATCCATCCGCCGGCGCCCATTCCCCATCCGTAGCCCATCATCACTTGACTCCCGTCCTTTGGTTCTCCGAGTGTCCGGTCTGGATCACCATGGTTCGATCAACATGGTCACGAACACTGTGTCTCGAACACTTCTCATGGTGCCGCCCGAACATGAAGGACGCCCCCTGGGGTATCTCAAGATCGGGTAAAGACGGAGGGAGACCGCGTGGGATGAGGAGACCACAAGCACCGTGGCCAGGTCGTGTCAGCACCTGGTGAGGCTGACCAGACGTCGGTGCCTCTCGAGCTATGGGTGCTCCGATGCCGGTGTCTCGGTGAGGACCCGTAGCGCTAGTTCGGTGGTCGTGGCTACGCCGAGGTGGCCCACAACCCGAGCGACCCGGTCTGGGTCGAGGGGGAGCAGCCCCGGCGTGCCGGGGACGTCGGGGGTGAGGCCGAGGTCGAGGTCGGTGCGCCCGGACATGATGGACATGTTGAACTCGAAGCGATCTCGCGCGGCCGGGTCCGCCAGCCGCTTCAGCAACCCGGTGCCGATACGCCGAAGCCCTTCCTCCTCAGCGTAGGAGTCGAGGGTCGCGACCAGGGTCGCCCCGGCGCAGTGGTCGATGTCGGCCCAGACCGCTTGCATCGAGCCCATCTGCGCGAGCAACACCGGCGCCGTCTTCTCACCGATCCCCGGCACGCCAGGCAGGTTGTCGCTGACGTCCCCACGCAGGGCGGCGTACTCCAGGTAGTGCTCGGCTGCGATGCCATACAGGACGCGCAGCCGGGCCGGGTTGAGCAGGGGTGAGGCGTTGATCCCGCCACTGATCAGGCGGAGCACCTGAGTCCGCTCACTGATGTGGGCGAAGGAATCGCGGTCCGAGGTGACGATCACGCAGTCCCATCCCCGGCTCTCGGCCCAGGCGGCCGCGGAGGCGCTGACGTCGTCGGCCTCCAGCCCCGGCGGGGTGACGGTCCGCAGGCCGAGCGCGTCGAGCAGAGCGCTGGCGCGCTCCAGCTGGTCGACCAGGGTGGGGTCCTTCTCCGCGCGCCCAGCCTTGTACGCGGGGTAGGTCGCGGCGCGCACCGACGCCGTTCGATCGTCCAGCCCGAAGACCACAGCGTCCGGAGCGAACTGGTCGATCACCTCCAGGATCTGCCGCAGCATCCCGTGCAGCGCCCAGGCCGGCCGACCGCCGGCATCGCGCAGCCCCGTGTCGGCGCGCGCATGGTGGTTGCGGTGCAGCAGGGAGGGCGCGTCGACGACGAGCAGCAGACGGGTTCCAGGAACAGTCATGGGCAGAGTCACTCTACGGACGTCGCCGCAACGACGTGAGCTCAGAGGTTCCGGATCACTCGGGCCGGGTTCCCCACGGCGAGCACGCCCGCCGGGAGGTCCTTGGTGACGACCGCTCCAGCACCGACGACGGTGTTCTCGCCGATCGAGACACCGGGCACGACGATCACGCCGCCGCCGAGCCAGGCGCCGTCGCCGATGGTGATCGGCAGCCCGGTCTCCCACCCTTCGCGACGGGCCTGGGCGTCCAGCGGATGGGTCGCGGTCAGCAACTGGACGTTGGGCCCCAGCTGGACGTCCTCGCCGATCGTGATCCGAGCGACATCGAGGGCGGTCAGCCCGGAGTTCGCGAAGCTCCGGGCGCCGATGGAGATGTGTGCTCCGAAGTCGACGGCGAGCGGCTGGCGGATCTCGACTCCCTCGCCGACCGACCCGAGGAGGTCGGTGAGGATTCTGCGAAGCAGGTCCCCGTCGGTGGCGGGGGCCTGGTTGTACGCCGCGACCAGCTCTCGTGCCTTGAGGAACAGGGCGGACAGCTCGGCGTCGCCTTCTCCACTGCGTCGCGGTTCGCCCGCGAGCATCCGCTCGCGCGACGTGCGCGGGCCCGAGGGGTCACCCACGGACCACCGCCACGTCGTAGGAGTCCACGTCCGGCAGGCCGAACTTCGCATTGGCTGCCGCGAGCCGGTGCCCGAACCGCGCAACCGTGGTCGGGACCTGGAACAGCGGACTGGTGACGACGTCGGTGACCTTGCCGCCGTTCAGACGACGGTCGAGCCGGATCACGCTGATCTGGTTCAGCCGGTTCTGCACCGCCCACACACGCCGTCCCTCGGCGAGGATGCCGTCGACATTGGGGAGGTCCAGCCCGGTCGCGGCACTCTCACCGGAGCGTGGGTCGACGGTGTAGAGCGTCGCGTCAGCCGAATGGGCCACCAGCAGGACCCGACCGCCCTTCAGGGAGGTGATGCCGTTGAGGTTGAAGCCGCCGGGGGTCCCGGCCGCGGGACCGGAGAGCGTCAGCGTGCGAGGCTCGCCAAGCTTGCCTCGGCGCGTGAACGGGACCAGATAGAGCTCGCCGGCTTGCGAGTTGGTGAACCAGGCCCCGGCGCGAGTGAGCGCAACGTCGTTGATGAAGCCAGCCGCCAGGTCGATCGCGGCCACTGGCTCTCTCGTCCGAGTGTCGTAGACGTAGGCCTGACCGGAGGGACCGCCGGCGACGAAGAGAAGGCCGGTGCGACGGTCGTACTTCATGCCCACCGCGCGTCTACGGCCGTCCGGCGCGTCGATGAAGAGCTCGGCCTTCTTCGTGCGGAGATCTCCTCGGAAGATGTCGCCGTTGCCGAGGTCTCCGGCGTAGAACGTGGTGCCCCTTCCCGGCGGCGATGCCCTCAGCGCCCGTCGCCCCAGGAAGCTCGATCGAGAAGTCGGCGCACGGGGCGTGTCTCGGTTGCGCGTTGGCGACGGGCACCAGCGCCAGGGAGGCCACTGCGACGATCCCACCGATGGCGACCAGCCTGACGGATCGTCGTGACGTCCTGGTGGATCGAACGTGATGTGCGGTTGCGGAGCATGCGTCCTCCCGATCTCGGCATGGCGCGAAGGACCGCCTCGTCGTACGGCGACCCGCCGCGATGGCACTTCCGACGAGGATAGCCAGCCGTGCCCCAGCCGCGGCAAGCGGCTGGGCATACTGGCCCGATGGCGTCCACGGTGATCTCAGCGGTACGCCGGGCGTACCGGGCCAGCGGCGCGAACCGGCCGTTCGGTGACCTGCTGCCTGCCCACGATGTGGCCATGGAGGGCTACTTCTGGCGGTTCACCGACCCCGCCACCGGCCGCGCGCTGATCGCGCTCAATGGAGTGAACCGCGGCCCCGACGGCCACTGGGCCACGCTCGGGCTGGCGAGTCACCCGAACGGCTTCCTGAGGACGGTGGCCCACCCGGTGGCCGAGGCCTCGACGACGGGTCTCGGCGCCTTCGCCGGGGACGCCTTCCAGGGCACGACCGACCGGCTTCGGGTCGACGTCGGTCCGGACGGGAGGCTGGACGTGCAGATCACGAAACCGGTGCCGTGGCCGCGGCGTGGACTCGGCGGCTCCAGCGTCTTCCAGGCGGTGCCGGCGCTGAACCAGTACTGGCACCCGTGGCTGCTCGGTGGGGCCGCTACCGGCCAGGCAGTCGTCGGCGAGGAGACCTGGGACCTGGACGGGTGGGCCGTCTATGCGGAGAAGAACTGGGGAAAGGGCGGCTTCCCTGACTCGTGGTGGTGGGGCCAGGCCCAGGGATTCGCCGACCCATCGGTCTGCGTCGCGTTCGCCGGAGGAGAGGTGACCGCCGGACCGCTGCGCACCACGGTCACCGCCGTGGTCGTGCTCCTGCCCGGTGGGCGTCTCCTCCGTCTCGGTGATCCGGTCGTCTCACCCGTGCACGCCGAGGTCACCGATGAGCGCTGGTTGCTGCGGGGTCGCAGCGCCCGGTGGCGGGTCGACATCAAGGGGTACGGCGACCTCGGCGACGCTCACGTGCTGCCGGTGCCGCTCCCTGCGGAGCAACGCAACGTGCCCGGGGCCATCGAGCATCTCGGGGCGAGCATGCGCGTGCGGGTGCGCCGCGGACGACGTCTCGTCTGGGCGGGGGAGTCGCATGTCGCAGCGCTCGAGCACGGCGGCATCGACCGGGCGCGGGCCGAGGTCGCGCGCCGGGGCGGCGCGCCGGATGCCGTCGACGCTCGGCCCCTCAGGCCGCGGTAACCCTCCTTCGCGATGTGCAACCCGTCGCGGCGGTCGCCTACTCGGTCGCCATGGTCGTGCGCACGTCGACCTCGGAGTGCAGGGTCCGGTGCACCGGGCAACGGTCGGCGATCTCGTGCAGCCGCTGGCGCTGTTCGGGGTCGAGGTCACCCGTCAGCCGGATCACCCGCTCGATGCGATCCAGCTGGCCGGACTCGGTGTCACAGTCCGCGCAGTCCTTGGCGTGGATCCGGGAGTGCTTCAACGAGACGCTAACGTGCTCCAGGGGCCATTCCTTGCGCGCGGCGTACATCCTCAGCGTCATCGAGGTGCAGGCTCCGAGACCGGCGAGCAGAAGGTCGTACGGCGACGGGCCGGTGTCGTGCCCGATCGGTGTCGGCTCGTCGGCGCTGAGCTCGTGGCGACCGGCAGTGATGAGCTGCCCGTAGGGGCCGCGTCCGTTCTCGGACACGACGACCGCGCCCTCCTCAGCCTCCGAGGCGGCCGTGCTCGCGAAGGGGGCAGACGGTGAGGAAGGTGAGGTGTCTTCGAGGTATCTGCTGGCCCAGGCCGACAGCACGGAGGCGGCGAAGCGGGCGTCGGCGGCCCGGGTGAGCAGGTGGTCGGCGCCGTCGAGGGAGACGAAGGACTTCGGGTGGCGGGCGGCGTCGAAGATCTCACGCGCGTTCTCGACCCCGACCGTGTCGTCGATCGGCGAGTGCATCACCAGCAAGGGGACGCCGAGCCGCTGGATCCGCTCGGACTGGGGCTGGCTGGTCACATCATCGAGAAACTCCTTGCGGATCCGGAACGGCCGCGATGCCAGGCAGACCTCGGCCTCGCCTCGCTGCTCGATCTCCGCCCGGCTCTCACCAAGCAGGTGCAGCAGGTGTTCGGTGTCCGCAGGGGCACCGATGGTGGCGACCGCGCGGGTCTCCGGCACCTGCTCGGCAGCGGCGAGGACGGCGGCGCCACCCAGTGAGTGCCCGACCAGGATCGTCGGCGCCCGGTGGCGTTGGCGGAGGTAGTCGGCGGCACTGACCAGGTCACCGACATTGGAGGTGAAGTCGGTGTTGGCGAAATCTCCCCCCGAGTCGCCGAGGCCGGTGAAGTCGAAGCGCAGGACGGCGACACCGAAGCCGGTCAGCGCCTCCGCGATCCGCGACGCTGCGAGAACGTCCTTGGTGCACGTGAAGCAGTGCGCGAAGAGCGCATACGCCCGGGGGTTCGCCTCGGGCAGGTCCAGGCGGCCGGCCAGTGATGCGCCGTTGGAACCGGGGAACTCGATGCGGGCCGAGGAGGTCGAGCTCATCGGACGCCGCTGAGGTTCCAGGTCCTGCCGAGCAAGTCCTCGCTGAGCGCCCAGAGCCGAGCTGCGGCCTCTCGGTCTCGAGCGGCGTCTGAGATGCGGCTCTCCCCGACCGGCCCACGGCTGTCGCCGAACTTGGTTGGTCCGTAGTACGCACCGTTCCTCGCCTCGTTGCCGGCGACGGCGAGGACTTCGGGGAGCGCGCCTGCAGTCGGCGACTGCGCCATCAGCTTGTTGGTGACCTTGTAGATCATCTTGAAGATCCCGGTCGGCCCTGTGCTCTGCAGGTTCGTTGCCGAATAGCCGGGGTGCGCGCTCGCCGCGATCACCGTGGATCCGGCTGCTTCGAGCCGACGGGCAAGCTCCAGGCCGTACATGAGGTTCGCGAGCTTGCTCTGCGCGTACGCCTTCATCGGCGAGTAGTCGCTGGTGAACATCGGGTCCTCGAAGTTGATACCCGGAGCCGAACGATGCGCGATCGAGCTGACCGGCACAATCCGACCCGACCGGGCGGCGACCAGGTCGAACGTGAGGTGGTTCAGCAGGAAGTGACCGAGATGGTTGGTGCCGAACTGCAGCTCGAACCCGTCAGCGGTCTGCAGCTGCGGGGTCTGCATGATTCCCGCATTGTTGATCACGCCGTCCAGGCCATCGGTGTGGGTGCGAAGCGAGTCGTTCGCCCGGTGGATCGACTCGACACTGGCGAGGTCGAGCTCGATGAGGTGTACGGCGCCGTCGCCCGGGATCTGCTTCAGCCGTGCTGCTGCGTCCGCTCCTTTGGTGGCGGAGCGCGCGGCGATGAACACATCGGCCCGGGCCCGCCGGAGATGGGTTGCGGTTTCGTATCCGATTCCGGAGTTGCCGCCTGTGATCAGGTACTGCTTGCCCGAGAGGTCGTCGAGGCGGTCGACCGTCCAGTTGGCGATGGGCTGCGTCGTCGTCATGGTGTGCGCTCCTGGCTGGTTGCGTCTTGTGAGTGATGTGGGTCCACGGGACGTCGAACGCTAGGTGGGCGCGCCGGTCGTCCAGTTCGGATGCGACGGCCTGGTCGAGGTGGTGCCGAATGGGGCTTGCGAGGTGCTCCAACGCAAGGTCGCCAACGCCTCGATCAACGCCTGCTTCGTGGGCAAACAATGGAACAACGTGCCATTCGAGACGCCCGTGCTTGAGGCACAGCGCCCGAGTCACCTTCCTACCGTAACTCGTCCGCGAGCGGCTACTCGCCTGAGAAGGCGGCAGCGCAGTGGCTGTCAGGTCTGGTTCCCGGTGCAGTCGCCCAGCGCGTCCTCGATGCCCCGATGAAAGGTCGGTCAGCGTAGGTCGTGACTCGCCTGGCACCGCGCGAGAGTCTCAGCAGCGAACGCCGGTCCCTTTGAAGAGCAGCCAGGTGGAGCCGTCGGCGACCGCCTGAAGCAGGCGGTCGACCGTGAGATATCGGAAACAGTTCCATCAAGGTTGCTGCCGAACCCGCCGCAGAGCCGGATCGCTTGTGCGTCGAAGAGATTCTTCAGAAAGATGGAACCATCGTATCGGATCTGTCCAAAATGGACGCTTCCCCTGAACCGGCACTGTGGTCGATCTCCAGCGTCAATCGGCAACTGCTGAAGCGGTTGGTTGACTGGATCGCGAAATATCGACCGCACGACTCGTGGCGTGTTTTGTCAGCGGCCGACATGGGTTTGAAAATCAACGTGGAGTTCCCTGAAAAAGTCGGTGTGGATCGTTTGACAGCAGCCTGCCACGCGATCCATCTCAATAACGGCGGGCCGGTGGTCATTATCGACTCGGGAACTGCCGTCACTGTTGATCTGGTCGATGACCAGAACGTGTTTCAAGGTGGGATTATATTCCCGGGTACACAAGCCAGCCTGGCGGCTTTGGCCGCCAATACGGACGCCCTTCCCGATTTGACCAATGTCAACGGTAGCGACTGTTCCTCAATTTTCTCCAACGAGTCAGGATTTCTGGGAAAATCGACCGAGACCGCGATCTTGTTGGGAGTTTATCAATCTCAAATCCAGACCTTGAAGTCGGCTGTCGCAGCACACAGTTCCAACTTTCATCCAGGTCCGGTGGCAGTGTACATAACGGGAGGCGGAGTCCAGGGAATCTCGAATTGGCTACCCGCGTCATGGCACTGGGTTCCCGACCTCGTATTGCAGGCGCGCGAACGCTCGGCCGGGAATTCATCAATCAGTCGGCCGAGCGATGAAAAATTGTGGCGAACCCCAACCTTTCAACTGCAATCGCCCGCGGGTGGACGAAGATGTTTGCGCCATGCTCACACCGTCCGGACGTGGCGCGGTAGCCGTTATCTGGTTCCAAGGTGCTTCGGCCACTGAGACGATCGATAATCTTTTTGTAACACCGTCTGGTGATTCAGTCTCCGCTAGGCCAAACCAGCGACTGCTGTACGGTCACTGGAAACCGACCGCGGAAGACGTCATCCTGATCCGAAAATCAAGCCAGGCATTTGAAATCCACTGCCATGGAGGAAACGCCGCGCCCGCCAGCATCATGGGTTCGCTAGAGAAATACGGTTTTCGTGCTCTTCATCCGACAGAGTTGGCAATTGCAGTTCATCAATCCGGATGGAAGGCACAGATCGCGACGGCGATTTCTCAAGCGACGACGGAAAGGTCAGCGCTGCTGCTACTGCATCAGTATTCGATTGCTGACAGGCTGGTAAAACGATGCACCGACCTGTTACAGACCCATCAAAAAGAAACGCTGTTGCTGGAACTGCCCCAGATGATTCAGGGGGCGAATTTTGGCATCCATTTGACGCGCCCCTGGTCCGTGGTCGTGTGTGGAAAACCGAACGTTGGCAAAAGCAGCCTGATGAATGCCATTGTCGGCTTCAATCGAGCGATCGTGCATGCCCAACCCGGAACCACGCGCGACGTGGTAACCCAGACAACTGCGGTGGAAGGATGGCCGATTGAACTGAAAGACACAGCAGGATTGCGGAATGCCGAAAATCCTATCGAAGCGATCGGCGTGAGGTTATCCCGTGAGGAAATTCGATCGGCAGACCTGGTCGTGGCCGTTTTTGATGCGACCGGGAACTGGACGCGCGAAGATCATGAATTGCTGGAAGAATCGGGTGCCTCGTTGGCAATCTTCAACAAGCGGGATGCCCTGGAAGCTGAATTTGAACCTCCCAACCTGGCGGCCATCTGCCTGCAAACGTCCGCCAAAACGGGGGCTGGAATCCCGTTGCTTGTGGAATCCCTCGCCGCGGAAATCGCGAGTGATTTGCCCGCCCGAGATCTGTTACTTCCAATCAACGCCGAGCAAGAGGAATGTGTCCGACAGGTCTTGGAACTTGTTCGAGCAGATCAATTCGTGCCGGCAATCGAACTTTGGCAATCGTATGCGCAATAAATCTTGATCCGAACCGGCAATCGCCCAGAGGCGTGGACCGATTACCGATTCCAGGTCTTTCATTTTGGAGTTCCGTCAGCCGACTGCGATCGACCGCATGGAATGCCGGCATTCGGTCGCCTACAGCAAATGCCGAGCTTTGATTTCCAGATACTCGTTGACCAGGGAAGAAGTCAGTTGCTCGGGAAACACGTCAAGCGCAGGACGCCCTGATGTTTGAGGTCCGTGATCACCTGGTGCCGCCAACTCAAAACGTCCACCGCCGCAGCGCTCGATAAATCGTCGTCGGATCGGCGGTTCGAACTTCATCCACTGCCGAAAACATTCCCCGGTCCCGCAACAGGACGGCCAGCGGCAAGTGTCGTCCCGTCAGTGAGCCCAAGTATTGGCGAATCTGGTGTGCATTGATCTCATCGATCACGTTGGTCACCAACACGACGAGCGACCGTTTTCTGCAATGGCTGCGAAGATAGAGGAATGCCTCGTCGTACCGTGATTCGACGTAAGCCGGCCGCTGATCAAAGGACGCATTCAGAAGTCGATTGATGTGATTCACGCCCGCACGCGCCGGTGTGTAATTGTGTATTGCGTCGCTAAAGCTGATCAAGCCGACCGAGTCTCCTTGTCGGAGGGCCACATAACTCATCATTAACATCGCATTGAGCGAATGGTCCAGCAAGCTGATATCGCCGGACAGGCCGGTCATCATCCGGCCGCAGTCCACGAGAAAAATAATCCGCTGACTCTGATTCGATTGAAAGTCTTTTACGGTCAGCTTTCTTCGACGCGCCGTGGTCCGCCAATCGATATGCTTGAAGTTGTCGTCTTGAGTGTAGTCTCGCAGCCTTTCAAACTCATTGTCCTGGCCGATCTTCCTGGTTCGCCGGAGTCCCATTAGACTCAGTCGATTGGTTTTGGCAAGCAAATCAAATTCAGTGATCTGTTTCATGTCAGGATAGACATTGACTACCGATTCACAGGGCAACTTGAAAAAACCATTCCACAAACCCAATCGACTGATTACTCGCAGGTGGATACAGCGAAACAGCTGTCTGCCACGTTCCAGGCAAACGAACTGATACCGGAACAAGGTTCGGCTGCGGCCACTGATATTCAATTCCACTTGATCCGGAGTAACTTGAAACGTGCTGGGAAAATCATCCCGCACGGTCGCTCGACATCCCCATTTTGAGTTATTCGTCAACTCGATCTCGGCGGATTGGGACTTAATCAGCGAAGCCGTTCCCGGGATATCTCGCGTCGCATCAAAGCGTCGTTCGGGAACCACCGTTAAAAGATCAAGAAACCCGACCGTCACCAGGAGCCCATCCAACGCCAATACATACCAGCCGACGGCCGGTGCCAGAATCATCACGATCGACAAAAGCGCGGGAACGGTCGAACAAAACAACAGACGTCGACTAGGGTAGATGTTCCATACGCGGGCAAATACGAACAGCGGCAGTGCCATCAACAGCAGCAAAATGACTGGCCGATTAACGAGGAAGTCAAAAACAAAAGGGATAGCGTTGGACAACGATTGGTTCCGTTGAGAAATTTCAGGATGTCTGTTCGGTTCGCAGCCGCGGTACTTCAACGGTACGAATCAACTCGGATAACAACTGATCGACGGTCTGACCTTCGACTTCGGCTTCGGCAGTTAACATGACTCGATGTCGGAGGGCGGGCAATGCAATTTGAACGACGTCGTCAGGCACGGCGTAGTCTCGACCGTAAAATGCTGCCAGGGTTCTGGCACCTTGCATCAATCCAATTCCCCGCGCGGTGACGCCCCCATGTAAAACTGGGGCCATTGGCGAGTCAAACGTACGATCCGGTTGATGTAATCGACCAACAGCGGGTCAACACGGACATTTGCATTCGCATGTGTAATCGAAACGATCTGTTCAGGATTGGTAACCTGCTGGACCTCATGATTAAGTTGATCCTCGACATCCTGTTGCCCGCTATGCATCAACAGGATCTCTGCCTCCTGTTCGGCAGTCGGGTAATCCGCAACCAACTTGAACATGAATCGGTCTAATTGCGCCTCCGGCAAATTATAGGTTCCCTCGGACTCAATTGGGTTCTGTGTCGCAACGACCAGGAACGGCAACACCAGTTCGTGCGTCACACCATCCACGGTCACGTGCTTTTCTTGCATGATTTCCAGCAATGCCGCATGGGTTTTGGCCGGCGAGCGATTGATTTCATCGGCCAACAACAGCTGCGTAAACACCGGGCCGGGGCGAAGTCAAACTCCTGGGTCTTCATATTAAAAATCGGTGCCCCCGTAATGTCCGAGGGCATCAAATCGGCAGTGAACTGAATTCGACCGAACTTGCAGCCCATGATTTTCCCAAGGGTGCGGACAAACAGTGTTTTTCCCAAACCGGGAACACTTTCGATCAGTACGTGACCGCCAGAAAAAAGAGCAACCAACGCTCCCTGGACCAACTCATCCTGTCCGACAAAAATTTTGGCGATCTCTTCGGAGATTCTGCGATAAAGTTTCCGCGTTTCGGTTTCCGCTCCGACCCTATCGGACGATTGCGATTGGTCATCCTCTTTGTCAAACGGGCTGGTTGGTAAAGCGGCTTCAATAATCGGTTCGGGTAGGCCATCGCTCATGGGGGGCGGCACAGGTGAGACCTGGTTACAGTTTGGGCATTTTGCGTCTTGGCCGGCAAGCGACGCAGCGACTTTGAGTCGAATCTTGCAATGGGCGCATTTCGATCCGATTTTTTCCGGTAACGGTTCGGCGCCACCGGGCATGCTGACTTCGTCGTTCATATCAATTGAGTTGCTGAGTTTCGGATTTGAGAATTAGGACGAGGGCACGGTTTCGCGCCACGACTGCGGACACTCAGGTCTGCTTTGATTGATTCGGATCCCGCGATACGTTCTGTTTATAGTGTTGGATGTTATCCATGGCTTGTTGGGATTGCTCGGTCCGTTGCAACAGTTTTCCCATCGCGGCAATGTGGCTCCGAAAAGAGGCATTGGAACCATTCCCAATCTCTCGCGGTCGACCAAAAATCGGAAAGAACACAAAACAGAACAGTACTCCGCACAGCAGGAAATGGGAACAATGTATCGCAGTGGTGGCTGAGCAATCCAGGCCCAGGAATTGTGGTTGAGCGAATCTTTGTCGGATACAGTGATCCCGTTTGGTCCGCTCTCCAGAAATACGACAGTCGGGTAATCACGGCATTGCTCGATCAGTTCGTTGGCAATTCGCCGATTAGCGTGATTCACCAGGCCAAAGTTAAGTAAAAACGAACCGTTGCTAATAACAATGATCTTTCCGGTATCGTCTCGATTCTCGATGGAATAGGCAAAATCCTGTTCGTCGGCCGCCAACAATGTCGAGACAACTCGCTCTGGATCTTCCAGAACTTGCGGGGACGGACGAAGCCAAGTGGACAACTCGATATTGGCGGATTGGCCATTGACGTTTTCCGCCCAGGGCCCGGACATCTTGATTGCTTTACGACGCAAAAGTGGGCTTAGCTCAAACCAGTCGCACTTTTGCCGGTCTTCATCACCGTCCAACCTGCGGCGCCGTCGCTGGTCTTGCTTGAGGCGAGCCTCCGCCAGCAGACGATAAATCCCCTCACTGTCCTGACCGCCGTCCTCCAACAGATGTTGATAAAGATCGACTTCCGCATCGTAGTCTCGGCCAACGTAAATCAGTGTCCTCAAGTAGCCTTCGGTCAACCAGTTTTCGAGCGCGTCGGTCGCTTCCGATGATGGGCAGTCCTGGTCATTGGGAAACCAGACAATGGTGTTGTAACGATTCAGTCGCGGAGAGATTTTCCGATACCGTTTGACTCGAAATCCGTTTTCGCGAAGCATTTCAAATAACACGCTGGTACCGTTAACGCTGGTGCCACCTTGGTCACCGACAACCTTTCCGTACTCGGTCACCAGTCTGTCGTCGACCGCAACCGACAAGCACCGTCAGCAGCATGAGGCGCATAAAACCACCCTCGCGTGGCGGAACATGGGAGCAAGGATCGAACGGGCGGCAAGTGGAGTTTTTGATGCGCGTGATGCTTCATGGTACGACCTGGGAGGTTTGATTCACGCGATTTTGGAAACCGTCAAGTTGATTCCAGCAGGATTCAAAATCCGCTTGCGAAACGATATGGTCGCCAAAAAAAGTCGCCTCAAACGGTACCATGATTTGTTGGTAGAAATCCGAAAGAGACCGATACGGACGAAGTTCACGCAAGTATTGACGGTTCGTTTTGCCTTTTCGCAATCGGATTAACCCGTTTTGATCCAGGGTGATCAACACGTGACTGAAAAGATAGATGATCGCCTGACGGAAATCGCTTGCAGCATAGGCCTGCTGGGCCAATTGTCGCAAGTCCTCGGTTTCGTGTTTCATTTGGAACGGCAGCTGTTTGATGCTTTCTGCCAGGCTGCGTTGAGACAACATGACATCACGCTGTGTACGTGATCGTGACTCGATTCGAAAAAATGCCCATAACAACTCGCCGAACAGCAACGCGATTAACAGAGCGACAACGACCCACGCGACCATGCTCAAACCGTACCCGGAGCCACCGCCGACATTGGGCCGGGTTGGCTGTTGCTTGTCGATTCCCATTGGGACCTGGTCCCGATCTATTGATTTGGCACCGCGACGTTGCGGCAACTCCACTGATCGAACTTCATCACGGGACGCGTCGTACCAGGGAAAACTGCGTTTGGACAACGACTCCTTGGCCACCTCGTCCACAACTTGTCCCACGGCTGTCGGACATTGAGACCAGCCAAGACAGAACGAGATCGCCGTCGCCCCCGATGATGGTGTACGCGATTCCCCAACCACCAGACTTAAAGATAATTTTCGACACTCGTTTCAACCTTCTCCCGCTCCGTCCTTCATTCGATCGCCCCAGAACTCTCTGCCCCTCGGCCCGCATCTTCAATTCAACAGACCAGCCTTCCTGCCGAATACGAATATCGACGTAAGAGAGAAACGCCACAACTGCTGCAAACGCCGCCGACATCCACAGGGCCGCAATCCAATAATAGGCGAAAAGTGAGATCTCCGAATTGGCTTGCAGGTTCAATGTAGGGGTCCGATCGTCACGTACATCGCAAAAAAAGCGAAAGTCATCGGAATCAAAAACAGGCTGGTTACCAACGCCCGACCGAACAAATCGGAACTGGCCGCAGCATGCAGCGATTGCGATCGCCGCTTGAAATTCACTTTTCCGGGCTCGGTAACGGAGATTGGCGTTTTCTCGAGCAGCAACATCTCGGAGACAAATGGCCGTAGCCCTCGAACCAGCATGGTGATCGCCACCAAGAGAGGAAGCACAAACAGACTCAGTCCAAACAGAACATCTTCGTCAGCGTACCGCGTCAACCATCCTAGAAACAAAATCGGCACCACCAATCGCACAATACCATGGATCCAGAAAAAGTAAGGCGATACACGAAACGTGCCTCGAATCGTCTGCCTGATACCGGGTCGGCCAACAAACATTGCCTGACCAAGATAGTAAGTAATGAATGTCGTACCGACCTGTGCTGGCTGACAACCGATAGAAAGGTCATCCAGTAATAGGTCGGGCCATAATCGAATCGAAAAATATCCGTGACCAGCCATCCTGTGATCAGCCAATCAGCAACAATCCAAGGCAAAGCTCCAAAAATCAGCAAAAGGACAAGAGGTTTGAAATGATCGCGAATGACCTGCAACGCCAGATCACAAATTTCGAGAATTCCACGTTCGCGAATCGCGATAAAAGTATGGTCAAGCTTCATTGGAAAACTCCAAGAAGGTCCGACGGTTCGTCACCGCGCGGATATCCCAGGACCACGAAATAGACCATTAACAGACAACTGGTAAAGACGGCCACCATCCCCTTAACCCACCAGGGCAGAAACTTTTCGGAGGTCGGCGAGATAAAACCCTCAATCAATGCCGCGAAACAGAATAGCACCACCGCGCACATGACAATCGGCAGTGCTTCCCCTGGCTGTTTTGATCAACGAATCGGTGCGACGCAGGCCTCCCGTTCGCAACCAGCTCAAACCGATTTTCAAACCGGCACCCGCCGAAAGCACAATCGCAGTCAATTCAACAGGACCATGGGCCGTCACGAAGTTCTTGAAATTGATACTGGCATCACCAAGCTCCGGACGAAACGTGTACCCGAACACGGGTCCCCCAGTTGCACCGCGTTGAACGTCAGCGTGATCATGCCCGGCAATACGAACAGCATCATCACAAAACAGCTGAGGCCGATCCCGGCATTGTTAAGACATAAAACCCCATCATCGCCGAGTTGGTGCCGACTCCCCGGTCCCCAAAATTTGCGTACATCTCCGTGTACATCTCCAGGTTTTGCTCACCCACGACGTCTTCCGCAAATCCAGGCCACACCGTGTTTTCATAGGCAAGATAAGCGGAAATCAGGAACAGCCCCCAAAACAGCAACGTGACAATGTGCACACAGGGATCGTTGAAAATCAGCTTTGGCGTGTCCTCGAAGATCCGCTTGTACCAGGTTTGCCACTGAAATTTGCGGCTGCGATACATCTGGTTATGTGCTTTGGCAACCAGGCGATGTAGATAGTCCACCGTGTTGGGTCGAAGTCGATACGGATTGCCGCGAGGGCCAGGTCAGCGCAGGCGGCACGATATAGTGTTGCGAACCGTAAAACGGCTTCCGGATCCGTCCCGCTTTTTCGACTTGAAATCTCATTGCACAACTTCTCCAACTCGCGCCAGAACGGTTGTCGTTTTTCAATCAGCTCAGCAACTCTCATGATGATTCCTGTTCGGCAAGGGTTGCGGTTGGCGTGTCCGAAAATTCGGCCGGTAGCGGTCGGCCACCTGGCGCCTGTAGTCCCTCGTCGTCGTCCGAGGCTTGGGAAGCGATAAACGTTTTGTGGTAAAGCGCGCAAATAAACAAATCGTGATCCGTATCAGGCAACAAGTCTAATTTCTTGAGGAGTGGCCCCGCGAGATGTCCGGCAATTTCTGCAGCTCGTGGATAGGGCAGGAATCGACGCTGGTCGACATAATCCGCTACCGCGGTCGCCATGCTGGGTGTCGGGCTAAATCCGGGTGGGATCAACCCCGCCAGTCCCGGCACTCGCGTGTCAGTGAAGACGGCAAGATCCGGCTCCTGGCGAGTCGACTCATGGACGACAATGGTACCGGTCACGAGATCTCCGACTCGCTGATACTTTTTGCTGATCGTCATCATGATCAAGCCAAACAGACAAGTCGGAATTCCTCCGCCAACGGGTTCCTCCAACTGCAGAAGGGCTGTAAACGAAACCACGGGAGCAATGTCCAACAGACGAAAAAAGTTCCTCAAGGTAGCCTGAACCCCGTCGATCGAATGGCCGTTTGTAGACAACACGCGCATTCGGGTCCAGCGTTTTCCCAGCGTTTGTCCGTTAAAATAGGTTTCCATCCAGGCTCGTAAAACCAGTACACAACGAAGTAGCTGACTAAAGACAATCCACCCAGCACACCCATGAACGCTTCAGCAAAAGACCCCAAACCCATCGCGGTCGCCAAAGGGATGAAGACCCGGCAAACAACAGGTTGATAGCAATCGCAAGCAAAATAAATCCGAAGATCGATACGATGATGTCCAGCAGGTATGCCAACGATCTTCGAAACGGCCCGGCAATCTGATACTGAAAAGAAATGTTCTCCGGCGTCGTCACCCGGAGAATCGTATCCAATACTTGGCGAGGCGCGATTTCGTCGCCCGATTCGCGGTCGGTTTCTGCTGTTGAACCGGTGTCGTGCGATTTGATGGAGCCAACGAATTTGCGGGGTTTTACCATACGAACTAGAAGCGTTTTTTCTGTTTCCTTAGACCCGCCCGACCCATTGCTCCCGCCGCAGGGGCCGGCAAACCGCCAATGGACACGACTCACATCGCCTGGACTTCTTCATTTTCACCGCGTCACTACGCTTTCGCAAGTCGCTCAACGCGAGTCAGGGATTGGTTGCTGGATCAAAGCGATAGCAACACGGATTCTCATTGACTTTCCATCGGTTAACCCGAGTCAACGACCGGCAGATTTACCGTATAATGAAGCCGCGGTTTTTCACACAGGGGATATTTTTATGAAAATTTCATTCGTCATTGTATCGGCGATTGCGTTGGTCATTGGGTTATCGAACGTCTTGCCGTCTCAGGATCGAATTGCCGTTCCGCAGGTTACCAGGCGCAACCGAACTGGCGTTAATCGATGATGTCGAAGAGGGCTTTGTAGCACTTTTTGATGGCCAAACACTCATGGGATGGGAACAGAGAACGGAACAGCAACGTATGAGGTTGTAGACGGTACGATTCTGGGAAGAACTGCGGTGGGTAGTCCGAATTCATTTCTTTGCACGGACAACGAGTATGGCGATTTCGACTTGAGATTCGAAGTGAAGGTCGATCCCGGTCTGAACTCGGGCGTTCAAATCCGTTCGCTCAGCAAACCGGGTTTCCAAAACGGTCGTGTTCATGGTCCGCAGGTTGAAATCGAATCAGACCCTGGCGAATCGGGCTATCTCTACTCCGAGGGTACCGGACGAAACTGGATCAGTCCGACTCGGACGCAAAAAAATGTCTTCAAAAACGACGACTGGAACCAATACCGAGTGGTTGCGGATGGGAAACGTATACAAACGTGGATCAATGGAACCATGGTCGAGGACCTCGAAACTCCCGCGGAAGAGTCACTTAGCGGATTCATTGGACTTCAGGTTCACAGCGTAAATAAAGACGAAGGCCCGTTCAAAGTTCAATGGCGCAATATCCGGATTCGAGAACTCGGAGGGCAGTGAAACTCGTTTCATCCAGGCCCTGAAAGGCACGCCAACGATTGACGGCGAGGTGGATGATACCTGGAAAAATGCACCTCGATTGTTGACGTCCCGATCGGTCGAGGAACTGGATGTCCTGGACGAGGATGAAGCACCCTCAACTGCCTCTGTCAAATGCCTTTGGGACGAGGAATATCTGTACTGCCTGGCCATTGTCAAGGACTCGAAAATCCACACGACTGGCAGCGAAGACTATGAGCAGGATTCCGTTGAGTTTTTTATGAATGGCAACCTGGGGCGAAGTGCGTATTACGACAAGGATGACGCCCAATATCGCACGTCTGCCGACGGCAAACACAGTTGCGGCCCAACCAGCAATCTCGACAACTATCAGGCAGCGGTCAGGCGCACCGATGATGGCTACATTGTTGAAGCCCGCATCAAACTGGATACTGCAGCCGGTAAGAAAATTGGTTTTGACGTCCAAGTGAACAACGATTCGGGTTCCGGTCGTCGCCAATCGGCGACGAAGTGGAATGACTCTTCCAACAATACCTGGCAGGACACTTCAGGAATGGGAGTGTTGGAAATGATTGACAATCAAGAATGAAATCAAAATCAATAAGCGACTTGCATGATGGCCGATGGTGAACCCGCACCGAGCAAGGGGTATCGATTTTCGCTTTTCCAGCTGATTTCTGTGTTCGTGTTCTTAACACTGATGACCGGAATTCCGGTCATCCAGTATCAGAACCGTTTGAAGCAGGCGAAGCTGGTCGTGGAAAACGTTCGACTAAGGACAGAGTTGGCTGAACTAAGCCGTCTACTTGAGGAAAGCGAAAATCAGCATTCCAGCCTCTCGATCGCTGAAAAACTGTTGCATCAACTGATCCAGGACCCCGCCAGGAACGCGAAAGCTATCGCCTTTTTGAAATCAAGACCGGTCGGCAGTTTTGAATGCACGACCCATTGGCTTCCCGGCCCTGCGGTCAACCGTTCATTCTGCAAATATTACGAGCCGATCGACAATTTCCAGGGCTGGTGGACGGAGCCTGCCGCCTGTTTTCTCGTGCAAGAAGAACCCTTTAAGATTGTCGACACGATCGTCGAAGGCCATGCCCGCATTCCGGAAAAGAGAGACGACGAGTATTTCATTATCGTTGTCCGACCCGACAAGCAGGAGGTTAACTTTCGCATCTCGGAATCCGGATTTCAACTTTCCCAATAGCGGTACGTCGCGAACAGTACCCCATCGCAACCTGCCGCCCAAGTCATGCTAAGGGTTGAGTCAAGAATAACTTCCTGGTCCTTGTCGTTTGTTTTGAACAGGAGATAACTGAGCAAACGGATAATTGACTCGGTTCACTCAGTCTCCTTGTTTTGAGCGAATCATTCGAGATTGGCACCAGGCAATATCAGCCGTGACAAACCATCCGTTAGTTTTTGTTCGTTAAAATTGATGACCAGCCGCAGGGAATGTCGAGCAGCTTCATGTAGCTTAACCGTTGCGCTTGATGGATGGGATGCACGGATTCGGTTGCTTTGACCTCGACAAACAGACCACCCTCTACCAACAGGTCGTACGAAGCGGGTAATCTCAGCAAAATTGCTTGTACCGAACCGTTACGTTGTCCTGATTCTTGGTCGTGTAACCGCGCAGTCCGAGTTCCGTTGTCAGACACCCTTCATAAATCGACTCTAGCAGGCCTGGCCCTTTGTCCTTTGTCCTTTGTCCTTGTGAACTTCAATTGCTGATCCGGTAACATCGTGCGTCAATCCAGAGGCTTTTGAAAACAAAGAATGCATGGTAATGCCCTCACAAAGAAAACGGAGAAACACGAAGAAACTCAGTTATCTCTGTTGCCTCCTGTTGAACCAAACTTTTTTTCCTTTGAGTTTCGGAAGTTATTTTTGAGTGGCTCCTAAGTTCGAGTTTTGCAGATTTTTATGCTGCCATGGCAGTCATGTTTTGCAATAGTTTTACTGTTTTTCTGGCTCCGGTACCTTTCAAGCCAAGTTTAGAAATTCGCTGTTTAATGCTCAAGCTTTTTAGGAGGGCCAGCATGTCGGCAAACGACACGTTTGTCTTTCTTGTATACCAGGGGAAAATCTGTAGGTTTGCTTTCTTGTGACCTTGGGTTGCGTACCAATAGACGATCAACGAATACAACAACATCGCCATCGGCGCGGTTTGCTCAACTGCCTGTTGGCTCCAACCTTGTGGATCTTCGAATCCGAGATGCTGTTTGCTGTCATGGAAAGTGACTTCAATCGACCACCTCATGGAGTACCAAGTGAGAGGCTACTTGTTCTGCAGTCGCATCGACCACCGTCGAATAGAAAGCTTCACGCCCCCGTCCGCCCTTGGTTGCTTCGACGGCAACGATGCGCAGTTCCAGTTTCGGAACCGCGAACATTCTTGCGATCGCAGTCGCCATTCTGGTCGGTTCGGGTTCGAACCCGTAAATCGACAATTCAATTCGCCGGCAACTGGCGCATCGAGCATTTCCGGCGGGAGTGGGAAGTTTCTCGCCACGCTTCCGCTTGCGTCCACGTTTTTCCTTGCCCGTTTTGGGCAGGGGCGCATCGTAGAGCCGCGCATTGAGAACGGCTCGGCTGGTCAGATCACAGTTGGATGGCAATTCAGCCAGCACACTTTTGCCGCCGTATGCCGAGTCGCCAATTAAGTGGAAATGTCGGTTTTCTCGGTGCTTACAAAGCAGCTTCAGCATTTGGAGCGTCAACTCAGGCTTCGTCCGATGCTTTCGCTTGAGCTTCTGTGAGCTCTTTTTGTTCAAGTACAAACGGAACAAAATGGGCAGCGAGAATATTTCCCTCGGCCAAAGTGGAAACTCAACAATCACGCTCAACACCACCCAGCAATGTGCCCAGTTGGTCACCTTGTACCCGCGGATTCGAAAGCAGCGGATCCATGCATGCCCGTGCCAAACATTTTCAGACCCCGCTTTTTGGCCAACGTGTCATCGACACTCAACAGGATGGTTGCCGGAAGAACTTTCTCCACCAAGTCAAAAATCGCCAGACCAAGATCATCTCGTGACCAACTCGCTTGCGAGAAGAATCGGTGGTATGACGAAAAATGTTTTTTCTCCAAAGCGTCCGCCGCAATGATCAGACGGGTCACCGTTCTCCGCCGCGCGAACACCCAGCCGGTGACCAAAGTCTGCCAAGATCGAAACGAAGGATCGGTCATGACAAAACCAACTGAATGAAGTAAAACCGTAAACGAAGCTACAAGATCCATCGGGAGCCTCCTTGCTCATTGCCTTGTTTAGTCACGAAGCAATCGTCGGGAGGTTCCCTTTTTTGTTAAATACCAATCCGCAAAAATTCACTCAAAA